>NZ_JACICA010000001.1 GCF_014195585.1 Alloprevotella rava
AAAGTCAGCAATGGCAAAGCCGAGCATTACTAATAGCCCGAAACTTCTAGTCCTCCAGAGTCAGCTATACTGAAGAGGTACTTTTGTGTAGTAACGTTCAGAAGTGTTCAGATACGGACATACTTCTGTACAGGGATACTTTATAAAAGTTTCTTGTTATGATTGTGCAATGTTGTCAGATTTATTTAGGTGGTTATAGCACCGGGGTTCCACCTCTTACCATTCCGAACAGAGAAGTTAAGCCCGGTCGCGCCGATGGTACTGTCCATAAGACGGGAGAGTAGGTCGCCGCCTTTTTTCAATAAGAGAGACTCCTATCAGAGTAATAATCTGATGGGAGTCTTTTTTGTGTTTGGAGAAGGGATTGACGGTAGCTGCTCATCTATGGCTTGCGTAGTTGCGAGGGGAATAGAACTTATCTGAGTGTGGTGGAGGCTGCTAGAGGAAAGATAAAGAGAGCGAGAGAAGATTGAAGGAATAGCCATTGTTATGTCCTTTTTATCACGATTCTTCCTTCTCTCTCTGTATGCTAAGGGCAGTTAGCTTTCATTCTTCTTTGCTTTTCATCCTATTTCTATTATTTTTGCGTTCGACTATACAAAGTCCCAGTCATTGCCTTTGGGCAATTTCATGAAAGCAAATTTATTCGTATGAATGTAAGTTATAAATGGCTGAAGGAATATGTCGACTTTGATCTTTCGGCTGAAGAATTATCTGCTGCATTAACTTCTATAGGTTTGGAAGTTGGCAGTGTTGAAGAAGTACAATCTATTCGTGGCGGTTTAAAAGGTTTGGTCGTAGGCCATATTCTTTCTTGTGAGCCACATCCTAATTCAGATCATATGCACGTATGTTCTGTTGACTTAGGGCAAGAAGAACCTATCCAAATTGTTTGTGGGGCTGCCAATGTTGCAGCTGGACAGAAAGTTATCGTTGCCACTTTAGGAGCTAAACTTTATGATGGAGATAAAGAGTTTATCATTAAGAAGTCTAAACTGCGTGGTTTAGATTCTTTCGGAATGATTTGTGCTGAAGATGAGATAGGAGTAGGTACAAGTCATGATGGAATTATTGTTTTGCCTGAAGATACAAAAGTTGGAACTCCTGCTGCCGAGTATTTTAACTTGGAGAGTGATTTTCTGCTTGAGGTTGATTTGACGGCAAATCGGATTGATGCGGCATCTCATTATGGTGTTGCTCGCGACCTTTATGCTTGGCTAAAGCGTAATGGTTATAATACAAGTCTTCATCGTCCCAATGTTGATGCTTTTGCAACAGACAATGAAGATTTGACTATTGATATTAAAGTTGAAAATACAGAAGCTTGTCCACGATATTGTGCGGTAACAGTAAAAGACTGCGTTGTCAAGGAAAGTCCTGAGTGGCTGCAAAAGAAGTTGACAACAATAGGCCTTCGTCCTATTAACAATATCGTAGATATCACAAATTATATAATGATGGCTTACGGGCAGCCTCTTCACTGTTTTGATGCAGATATGGTTGAAGGGCAGCAAGTCATTATCAAATCAATGCCAGAAGGAACTCCTTTTGTTACGCTTGATGGAGAAGAACATACTTTGTCTGATCGTGACCTTGCCATCTGCAATACAAAAGAGCCCATGTGCATTGCCGGTGTTTTTGGCGGTAAAGGTAGTGGTACTTATGCCACAACTAAGAACGTGTTGTTTGAAAGTGCTTATTTCAATCCTACCTGGATTCGAAAGAGTGCTCGCCGTCATGGTTTAAGCACTGATGCTAGTTTTCGTTTTGAGCGTGGCATCGATCCCAATGGACAAATTTATGCACTGAAGGCAGCAGCTCTCCTTGCAAAGGAATTGGCTGGAGGTTCTATTAGCATGGAAATTAAAGATGTGGAGGCTAGCGAACTTCCAAAGTATTTCCCTGTAGTCTTAAACTTCCAGTATGTTAATGATTTGGTTGGCAAAGAACTTCCGCGAGAAGTGGTCAAAGAGATCGTTACCAATTTGGAAATGGAGATTGTAGCCGAAAGCGAAACAGAACTCACACTCCACGTTCCTGCTTATCGTGTTGATGTGCAACGTCCTTGCGATGTTGTAGAAGAGATTCTGCGTATTTATGGCTATAATAACATTGAGATACCCTCTACTATGAACTCTTGCCTGACTGTAGAAGGTGAAGCTGATCGTAGTAACAAGTTGCAGAAGCTTATCGCTCAGCAGCTCATAGGCCAAGGCTTCAATGAGATTATGAATAATTCTCTTACCAAAGAAGCTTATTATAATGAGTTGAAGAGTTATCCCAAAGAGCATTTGGTTCATATCATCAATCCTTTGAGCTCAGATTTGAACGTAATGCGCCAGACTTTGCTTTTCGGCGGTTTAGAAAGTCTTTCTCGCAATGTGAATCGCCGTGCCGCCAATCTTCGTTTCTTTGAGTTGGGTAATGTCTACGCTTTCGATGCCAGTCATCGCAAGCAGTTTACAGAAGGAGAGAATCAAACCACCAATGCAAAAGATTTCCAAGATGGAGGAGAACTTGAAAAACTAGCAGAAAAGAATCATATGGCAGCCTATTCAGAAGAGTGTCATTTAGGACTTTGGCTGACTGGTAATCATGTGGAAGGCAGCTGGGCACATCCTAATGAGCCTTCTAGTATTTACGAAATGAAAGCCTATGTCGTGGGTATTCTTCAGCGTCTTGGTGTTCAACTTGGAGGCTTGCTCATTCAAGATGGTACTGCTGATATTTTCAGCAAGAGCCTGCAAGTGGCAGACCGCAACGGAAAGGTGTTACTTGAGTTCGGTATTGTTGCAAAGAAACTTACTGCCGCGCAAGGTTTAGAGAATGAAGTCTACTTTGCCGACCTCAATTGGAAAGAGCTGATGAAGAAGACTCGCAAGAATAAAGTCGAATTCACAGAGATTAGCAAATACCCAGCTGTTAGCCGTGACCTTGCTCTGCTTGTCAATAAGGAAGTTCAGTTCAAACAGATTGAAGATATTGCTTATAAGGCAGATAAGAAATTGCTAAAGAAAGTAACCCTCTTCGATGTTTATGAAGGAAAGAATCTTGAGGAAGGCAAGAAGAGCTATGCTGTTAATTTCACTTTGCAAGACGAGACGAAGACGATGAACGATAAGCAAGTCGATGCTGTCATGAATAAGATTATCACGAGTTTGCAGAAGCAGTTAGACGCTAAATTGAGATAAGTAATAACAGCACTGGAGCTATCAGTTGTGTGAGTATTATGCCACAAAAGACATTCTCTAGAATTCAAACTTCAAAAATAAAAATAACAAAAAATATAGATTCCCATGGGAAGAGCATTTGAATATCGTAAGGCATCTAAGATGAAGAGATGGGGCCATATGGCTCGTACGTTTACAAAAATCGGCAAGCAGATTGCTATTGCTGTAAAGGCGGGTGGCCCAGAACCTGAAAACAATCCTACATTGCGTGCTATCATCGCTAACGCGAAGCGCGAGAATATGCCGAAGGACAATATCGAGCGCGCCATTAAGAACGCAATGGGTAAAGACCAGAGCGACTACAAGACAATGACCTACGAAGGCTATGGCCCTCATGGTGTTGCCATCTTCGTTGATACGCTGACCGACAACACCACTCGCACAGTGGGCGATGTTCGCAGTGTCTTCAATAAGTTTAATGGCAACCTTGGCACAATGGGTTCTTTGGCTTTCCTCTTCGATCATAAGGCCGTTTTCACCATCAAGCGTAAAGAAGGACTTGATATGGACGAACTCATCCTCGACCTTATTGACTATGGTGTAGAGGACGAATTCGATGAAGACCCTGAAGAGGACAGCATCACTATTTATGGTGATCCGAAGAGCTTCGGCGAAATTCAAAAACATCTTGAAGAAGCAGGTTTCGAAGTGATAGGTGCTGAATTTACCTATATCCCCAATGACCTGAAAGAAATAACCCCTGAAGAGCGTGAAACCATTGATAAGATGGTAGAGAAACTTGAAGATTTCGACGACGTTCAGACGGTTTATACAAATATGAAGCCAGCAGAAGAAGCTGCTGAGTAAGATTTTTACTATAAAGAGAGCAACAGGACTGGGCGCAAAATCCCTCTTGTTGTTTTCTTTTTTTTATTACTGCAAGACACATAAGGATTTATGCGCATACTCCTCTTAGGTGATTATAGCAACGTACACGCTACGCTGGCTGCGGGATTGCGCGAACTAGGCCATGATGTAACGGTGGCTTCCGATGGTGATGGTTGGAAAAACTATCCGCGCGATATCGACCTTCGTCGTCCATCCCTCTCTCGTTGGAGCAGTTTGCGCTATTATTTTGAACTCCAGTGGAAATGCCGCAAGTTCAGGGATTATGATGTTGTCCAACTCATCAATCCTGTATTCTTACCACTTAGAGGAGAGCGTATTCTGCCATTCTATCAAGATTTGCGGCGATATAATAAGAAAGTTTTTATGGGAGCTTTTGGTATGGACCATTACTACGTTCGTGCCTGTCTCGATTGTAAGACTTTCCGTTATAGTGATTTTAATTTTGGCAACCAACTGCGCCACAATTCTGATAACAACGTTTGGATTCGCGATTGGCTTTATGGGACTAAAGGCCTTCTTAATCGTCAAATTGCGACCGATTGTGATGGTATTATTGCAGGCTTATATGAGTACTATGCCAGCTATCGGCGCGAATTTGCTGACAAACTCCGATTCATCCCTTTCCCTATTCGTGTGGATGAATCCCCTTTAAGTGTTCATCAGCCTCTTCGTTTTTTCATTGGTATTCAAAAGTCGCGTAGTGTCTACAAAGGTACGGATATTATGTTGCGTGCATTAGAGCGTGTAGCTCAGCGTTATCCTAATGATATGGAAATAGTGCGTGTCGAGTCTGTTCCTTTTGACGAATACATCCGTCTTTTCAACAGCTCAGATGTTTTGCTTGATCAGCTTTATTCCTATACGCCTGCAATGAATGCCCTTGAAGCCATGTCGCATGGTATGATCATTGTGGGCGGAGCTGAACCTGAAAACTATGCCATTCTTGGTGATACAGATTTGAAACCCATTGTTAATGTACAGCCCAATGAAGACGATGTTTATCGCCAACTCTGTCTTTTAATGGAGCGAAAAGCTGATATTCTTCAGTTAAAATCTGATAGCCGTGAATACATTCGTCGCTATCACGACCATCTAAAAGTTGCTCGTCAATATCTCGACTTTTGGGGTGAGTAGCAGCTGAATATAGGATAAAATCAAATAGCTACTGGTTTATTCCTTTAATGAAAAATCTCCTCCCATCATTACGGATGGGAGGAGATTTAATATTTTAACTCAGGGAAAAGAAGCTTTAAGGTACATAGAAGCAGAATTTAGCATTGCTATCATATGAATCATCACTATAAAAGATTGAACTTCCCTGTGTTAGGACAAAATCCCCTCCAGCAAGCCATTCGTCTTCACTGCCTATCTTGCAAGTTCTCATATCATCAAGGTCTACACGAGTATAACTCCCTACCTTCAGACTATTAACGCTCTTATACACAGTGCCATCCGCATTGTAAGTAACAGCACTGAAGGTCATAGATGGATAAGTTCCTTCTATCTTATATTCCAATACATACATTTTTCCATATCGGCCATCTCTGGTTTTGTAAACCAATAGCTTATTTGCATCTAAATCCGTAGGTTTTACATGTATATAGTCCATTGCTGCCTCTTTACCTATAATATCATTTAACTCGATATCATTAAAGATTTCAAGAGGTGTTCCCACACCGCCTCCAATTTTGTTTTTTAGTTCTTTGAGTTTCTGAATAATCTGTGCAAGGGCTGCGGCAGCACTGGTGTTGCCACTGTTCACGGCTGCTATAAGAGCGTTGATGGCGGCTGTCGTGTTGTTGATAGCTTCGACGATGCTGGCCTGTCCCGTGCCGAGTGCCTCAATCTGCGCTTTCATCGCATTAAGTGCGGTCGTCACGGCGTCGAACTTGTCGCTGTAGTTCGGCATCGCCTTGATGGCGGCCTCGATGGCAGCGAGCTTGTCGCCGTAGTCGGGCAGGTTTTCGATGGCCGTCTTGATAGCGGCAAGCTGCGAGCTGTAGTCGGGCAACGCCTTGATGGCTGCTTCGATGAGATCGAGTTTGGCCTCGAGCGAGAGAGTCTGCGCCTTAATGGCCGCCTCAATGAGGGCGAGTTTGCTCTGGAGCGTGGTGTTCACGTTGTTGATAGCCTCGGTGATGGCTTCTACCTTCGTCTCCATGCTGCCTTGCAAGTTGTTGATAGCTGTGATGAGTTTGTCTGCCATTTCCTCCTGTTTGAGGGTCTGGTTCTTGATGGCTGTCTCCAAGAGGGTGAGCTTGCTCTCGAGGGTGAGGGTCTGCGCCTTCATGGCTGCCTCGATGGCCGTGAGCTTGGTCTCGAGCGTGGCGTTCACGGAGGTGAGTACATCGATGATGGCTTGCAACTTGGTCTTCTGATCAGTGTTCATCTTATCGATAGTTTCGGTGAGCTTCTTGATGGCCTCCTCGTTCTTTAGGAAGCCGTTGTTGATGGCCTCCACCACCTTGGTGAAGTCGTTGATGACCGACACATTCATCGTGTAGTTTATTTCAGGGGCATCTTCCTGACATGCTGTGAAGATAGCCGGCGTTGCCAACAGCATTGTGATGGCAAACATAATGGATTGAATACGTTTCATATTACTTTGATTTAAATGTTTATTCAATAAAATCTTTGGGACTTACTTTTCTACTTTGATTGTAACCCTTCTTCCTTCGGCTGTGGGTTTTCCGTCGCGCTCGCCGATGGCAATTTGAGGGGTGATGTCTGCTTTTGCAATGCCTTCTTTGACGAGTGCTTTGATCACCTGTTCCAATCGTTTCTCAGAGAGGCGTTGGTTGTAGTCAGCTTGTCCTGGCGTACTGGCTTCAGCCACAAGGGCGAGTTTCTGTCCTTTCACGCTCTGGGCAAACATTTTCAGACGATAGGCTTCTTCACGGCTCATTTTGAAAGAATCGTTTGCAAACTGCACAAAGTGGGAGATTTCTTCTACCTTGACTATGTGTTCTGGGGCTTTATTCTTGCACTCAGAGAGTTTGCGTTGCAATTCTGCATTTTCGCGTTCCAAACGCTGGCGTTCTGCAGCCTCGCGGGCAGCTCGTTCTCGTTCGACTGCAGTAGTTTGTCGAAGCTCGTTGATACGATTGTTGAGTGAAGAGATTTCCCCGTCGTAGAAAGTCTTCAGTCCCTTTGCTCGGCTCGGTACGAAATTGTAGCGAACAGTGGCAAGGCCTGCGATGAGATTCTTCGGAGCTATGTCCTTGCGCTTGATGAGCCAGTCCATTTCTCCTTTTAGTCCAATGGTGAAGCGGCGAGTTACATCTGCCTCGAAGTGTAAGCTTGCAGGAATGTAGAAGTTGTCGAAGTTCTCGTGGCGGTTCGTTGTGCGAACATTGCCTGTGATGGTCACTTCGGAATCGTTGCTGATGCTTGTACCTTCTCCGATAGGCGTAGTCTGTCCACCTTGTGTCTTGGTATTGCTAAAGAAGATGCCGTGCTCATTGCCCTTGGCTGTTGTATAACCGATTCCCGTACTAATCCAAATGTTGAACCACTGTGCGCGGCGGCGCGGCCAAAGTTCCATAGCGTTGAAACCAACGCCCAACTTTGCGTTGTGGTAGTTCATCAGATAGTTGCCATACGCCTTAATGGGCATCGTTGTGGGATCAAGCTTGGAGAAGCGTTGCTCCCGGCGATAGCGCGACCAAAGATATTCAGCTCCTACGCGCACCCAAGGACGAATCGTAAAGTCAACGCCACCTCCTACTGCGGGAGATTGATTATAGCTTTTTTTAGCGTTGATGTTCTGATACCATACATCTGTGGACCATGACAATCCGCCTTCGGCATAGATGCTCCAGGTGCGGGTGCGAAGCTCACTGTTTTGATTCTGTGGAGGCAGTGTTCTCTTTCCATCGTTCGTCTGTGCTAATGCACTGACGGATAGCGTTGAGAAAAACAGAACACTGAGCCCCATCTTTGTCCATCTGCCGCTGAGCGGCGGGATGAGCGGTTTGGTTTGTCGGTTGTTCATGAGGTTCAAGGTGCCTCCCGTTACAACTCCTTCCAGGAGCAACGCCGTATCGGAGGCTGGGGCGTTGAGGTTAGTAAATGCTTCTTTTGTAGTAAGTATCGTTTTAAGCGATAAAAGATATTTGTGATCTACTGCCATAAATGGGCTACTTCTTTTCGGGGGGCTTCTCTTTCATAATAGGAGGTTTATTTTTAGGAGGTTTTTTCTCCTTTATTAGTCCACGCTGGTCAAATTCAAAGCTAATCAACTCATGAATGGTTTCGAACAGTTGGAAAATATCTTCCGAATACTGCATACTCCGCCTTTGTTTTGGCGTAGGTTTATTTTTAGTCCGTTCCGCCATGATACCTTTTTTTATTCCTTGACTTATGAGGCAAAATTATGGGTATATTCATTGGTATAATTATCATTATCGGACAAAATTTCTGTCAAAATCGGACTTTTTTCATTTTACGTACCTGTCAAAATCGGACATATTTGAGTTTAAATCTATTGACTATTAAGTGATTATTACTGACAGGTTCTTTAAATTTTATCTTGATGTGTTTTTTAGAAAAATAATGGCAATGAAATGTATAAATCATTGGAAAGAGCATCACTTTTGATGTGTTTTTCCGTATAAAGAAGCGTATTTTCTTTATCATAGTTTCAGCTTTCTGCATCTTTGTGTCTATTCTTCGAGAGTATGATAAAGGAAAAAAGCAGTAATGCAGAAGGTTGAGAATTTCCTTATTGTGTCGGCTGACGCAATAAGGATGTCAGCTGACAGCCTTATTGTATAAAAAAATAGCCTTATTGTATTTTTTGAACGCAATAAGGCTATTTGTCTATAGGGTTGGAGTATTTATTTATATGTTGTCTTTTGCAGCAGCGTAAGCTCGTGGCCAGTCGGTGTTGAGGGAGAAAGGCGTGAGCTGGTTACCTTCCAAGATGTAGGAGTCGGTTGTTTCTGTGTCCGTATCATCGAAGAGCGGGTTGCTCTTGCTGGCATCCATAAACAGCATAATCTTGGCTTTCTTCTTCTCGCTGTCCTGCTTTTTGCTCTTGAGGATTTCATCGAAGAAGAGGGTGATAAATTCGGACATATAATAGGCCTGTGTGTTCAGAAACTGATCCGTCACTTCGGGCATAGTTTCCAGGGCTTTCTTGCGCAGATATATCAATGCCGTTTGCTTGAATTGTGCGATGCGTGTTTGCGTAAAACCACTTGTGGGTGACTGAACAGTGTGGGTGGCATTATTCAGTACGTAATTGTACACTTCCTGGGCTTTTGCGGTTGCAACAATGCTGAGAAGAAAGAGAAAAATTAGTGATTTTTTCAACATAGTAGTTAATCAGACTTTCTTATTAGTTTTTGCCAAAGCTGCAGCCAATCGTTGCTGTGGGCCAGTAAGACCAGAACTCACTCGATTTTGATTGTGATTGACAAATGATTTCCACGAGCGAGGAGCTCCTTCGGTGCGATTTTCATGGCCCGACTGCAAATAGTGGCAATATGCGGCGGCGAGTGCATCAGTGGCGTCGAGATAGGAGAGCATCTGTTCATCGCGCAGATGGAGCATACGCTTCATCATCTCAGCCACTTGCTCCTTTGAAGCCTGCCCGTTGCCCGTGATGGCCTGCTTAATTTTTAGTGGGGCATATTCGTAGATCGGTATCTGCCGACTCATGGCCGCTGCAATGGCAACGCCTTGTGCTCGCCCAAGTTTGAGCATACTTTGCACATTCTTTCCAAAAAAAGGAGCTTCGATGGCCAGCTCATCGGGTAGGTAGGAATCTATAATACCTTGTATGCGCTCATAGATACGACCTAGTTTCAGATAGATATCTGCCACTTTGTGAAGATCAATAATGCCCATAGCCAGCATTTCCACTTTGCGCCCCTGCTTTCGAATAATGCCATAGCCAAGAAAGTTGGTACCAGGATCGATACCAAGAATCACTCTGTCGGGGCTGTCAAGAGTAGAAATGGGTAGAGAAGTTATGGGCATAATTATGTGGATTCTGGAGCAAATATAGTGTATTACGTCTGAAAAAGTGTGATTTATAATGCTAAATAACCTTATTATTAAGATAAATTCCTATCTTCGCTTCCTATACCAAATTAAAATTGAGATTATGAAGAAAGTTTTATTCTTATTTTCAATACTTTTGGCAGCCGTATTCCAAAGCCTGAATGCGCAGGCTGTGATTAAGTTCGATAAGACAACGCATAACTTTGGAACTTTTTCTATATCCAAACCGCAGACGGTTACGTTCTCTTTTACGAATACGGGTGACAAACCGCTGGTGATTCAGCAAGCGTTTAGCAGTTGCGGGTGCACCGTGGCCGATTTCACTAAGCAACCCATAGAGCCAGGCAAGAAAGGTGAAGTGAAGGTTACTTATGATGGTAAGAATACGTATGCAGGTCCATTTAAGAAACCTGTGACGGTTCGTTCCAATGCTTCAAATAGTTTGGTGCGTATATATATAGAAGGAACCACTCAAGAAGATAAGTAGAGAAACCGATGAATCATTTAGTCATTATGGCAGGCGGCGTTGGTAGCCGCTTTTGGCCGCTGAGTAGTGAGGCTGTTCCAAAGCAATTCTTGGATGTGTTGGGCTGTGGCAAGACTTTGATCCAGCTGACAGTTGATAGATTTAAGGACATAGTACCGATGGAGAACATCTGGATTGTTACCTCGGAAAAGTACAAAGCAACTATTGCTGAGCAATTACCCGAAGTGCCTGTCGCAAATGTGCTTTTCGAGCCGTGTCGCCGCAACACTGCTCCGTGCATTTGCTATGTATCCTACAAAATCAAGAAGCGCGATCCGCGTGCTAATATTGTGGTAACGCCTAGCGACCATGTGGTGCTCGATTCCTCAACTTTCCGCAGCATCGTAGAGAATGCTATGGAGTTTTCGGCTGAGACCGACGCCATAGTAACCCTCGGGATGCGCCCTACGCGCCCCGAAACGGGATACGGCTATATCAAGGCTGATTTGACCTTCTCTTCCAGTAGGAAAAAGGATATTTTCCGTGTCGACTCTTTTAAAGAAAAACCCAATCTCGAACTGGCTGAGGAATATGTGAAGCATGATAACTATTTGTGGAATTCAGGAATCTTCATCTGGAGCGTATCTACAATTATCAATGCTTTCCGCGTTTACGAGCCCGATATGTCGAAAGCCTTCGAACGTTTAACTCCTGTTTACGACACGGCAGAAGAACAAGAACGTATCAATGAACTCTATCCGTCGCTTGAGAATATCAGTGTGGACTATGCCATTTTGGAAAAGGCAGAAGAAATCTTTGTCTGTCCAGCTTCGTTCGGTTGGAGCGACCTCGGCACATGGACGTCTCTTCGTGACAATAGCCAGAAGGACCGATATGGCAATGCCGGAATAGGACAGGACATAAATTTCTACGATAGTTTCAACTGCGTGGTGCATGCTGAGAAGTTGAAGAAAGTAGTAGTACAAGGCTTGGATGGCTATGTTGTTGCCGAGCGCAATGGTACACTGCTGATTTGTAAACTAAGCGAAGAACAACGCATTAAATTATTCCACGATTGAAAAAAGGCCGTATAAAAAATGAGTCGTTAGACAGACAGACCAAAACATACGAGAAATCTGATACGAGTTGCGAGGCATTGCTTGGTAACTCGTTTCTTTTCTCCTCGAAGTTTGCCAGCGTGTTGCTGAAGTGGTATGAGGAGCACAAACGCTCTTTGCCGTGGCGCGACACGAAAGACCCTTATCGCATTTGGATTTCTGAAATCATCTTGCAACAAACGCGAGTGGTGCAGGGGTATGACTATTATTTGCGTTTCTTAGAGCGCTTCCCCGATGTCTTTGTTTTAGCTGCCGCCAGTGAGGATGAAGTGATGCAGCAGTGGCAGGGACTGGGCTATTACTCCCGTGCGCGAAATCTTCATGCAGCAGCAAAAACAATTGCGGCTCTCGGACATTTTCCTACAACCTATGAAGAAATTCGCACACTAAAAGGGGTAGGAGATTACACGGCGGCTGCCATTTCTTCCTTTGCTTTCGGATTGCCTACAGCCGTTGTCGATGGAAATGTTTACCGCGTATTGGCACGCCATTTTGGGATTTTCACCCCTATAGATACAACAATGGGAAAAAGAGTCTTTCGCGAGTTGGCACAACAACTGCTTGATGAGCAACATCCGGGAGATTACAACCAAGCTCTTATGGATTTTGGCGCATTGCAGTGTACTCCGCAGAGCCCTCAGTGTACAGATTGTCCGTTGGCTAATACTTGTGTGGCTTTCTCTACAACTTCTGTTGATCAACTTCCTGTGAAGTCAAAAAAAACGGAAGTAAAAACGCGTTATTTTGTGTATCTCTATATTCGATGTGAGGGGAAAATTCTTTTGCATCGTAGAGGTGCGGGCGATATTTGGCAAGGTCTCTACGAACCACCTTTGTTTGAGTTTAACCACAAGGTAGAATTCGATGAAGTAGTCCGTTCTGCTGATCTGCCTTTGGATTCTCGCTACCGTTTGGTGGCAGAAGGTGTGAAGCACGTCTTGACCCATCGTGTTTTGCTGGCTGATTGTTACGAAGTGAACGTGCCTGCTGAGGCATTTTCCATTCTAATTGAGCGCGGTTATACCGTTGTTGAAGAGAAAGTGCGCAGTGAGTTTGCTGCTCCTCGACTTGTCACGCGCCTTTATTCCATGCTCTGAGTGAATCTCTTTATCCTCAAACGGATGGTTTCAAAACACGATGACAATAGAACTATATCTTTCTGCAAACAGGAGTCAATTCTGTGGTTTTCGCTATAATTGTGTATCTTTGCAATAGATTACATATATACTAATGAGTCGAAAGAAAAAGCCGCTTCCTTTATTGGAGCAAATCGAAATAACCGATGTGGCAGCTGAGGGAAAAGCCTTAGCGCGCGTTGATGGGATGGTAATTTTTGTTCCTTATGTTGTACCTGGAGATGTTGTAGACTTGCAGCTAACGAGAAAGAAGCATTCTTATGCTGAAGCCGAAGCTGTTAAAATTTATAAGTATTCTGAGAAGCGTTGCGAGCCTTTTTGCAAGCACTATGGTGTTTGTGGCGGTTGCAAATGGGAGATTCTTCCCTACGAGGAGCAACTTACCTACAAACAGCAGCAGGTGACAGATGTCTTGACCCGTATTGGCAAAGTGGAACTTCCCGAGATTTCTCCGATACTCGGCAGCAAGCACATTAAGCAATACCGCAACAAATTGGAGTTTGGCTTTTCCAATAAAAAATGGTTGACGAAAGAGCAGATTTCTTCGGGTGAGACATTCGAGAATATGAATGCCGCAGGTTTTCATATCCCTGGAGCTTTTGATAAGATACTCGACATTGACGAATGCTGGCTTATGGAAGACATTAACAACCGTTTGCGCAATGGTATCCGCCAGTACGCTTTTGATAATGCCTTGACATTCTTCGATCTCCGCAAGCAGGAAGGCCTTTTGCGCAACATGATGATTCGCACATCGGTCACGGGCGAGGTGATGTTAGTCGTGCAATTCTGTTTGAAAGATGCCGACGATCAGCCAAAGGCTATGGCACTGATGGAGTGGATACACGTCAACTTCCCTGAGGTTTCTTCTCTCTTGTGGGTGGACAATCAGAAATGTAATGATACGATTGGCGACTTAGACATTCAGATCTACGCTGGCCACGACTATATCTACGAAACGATGGAGGATCTTCGTTTCAAAGTAGGACCGAAGAGCTTCTATCAAACGAATACGGAACAGGCCTATGAACTTTATAAAGTGGCGCGCAACTTTGCTGGATTGACTGGTAAAGAACTTGTCTACGATCTTTATACGGGTACGGGAACGATTGCCAACTTTGTGGCTCATCAGGCGCGGCAGGTAATCGGGATTGAGTACGTTCCAGAGGCTATTGAAGACGCGAAAGTGAACGCAGCCTTAAACAAACTCGACAACACGCTCTTTTTTGCGGGCGATATGAAGGATGTTCTGAACGATGACTTCATTGAGCAATACGGTCGGCCTGATGTGATTATCACCGATCCACCGCGCGCGGGAATGCACGCAGATGTTGTCAATGTGATTCTCAATGCTGCTCCAGAACGCATCGTTTATGTCAGCTGCAATCCGGCTACGCAGGCGCGCGATCTCCAATTGCTGGATGAAAAATATAAGGTTGTCAAGGTACAGCCTGTAGATATGTTCCCCCACACACAGCATGTGGAAAATGTTGTCTTACTAACTCGAAAATAAGATAAGGGTCGTGGTAAATGACTTCTTCTTGTCATTTGCCACAGCCATTTTTTATAAAAATGTCCATACTGAAGCGACATAATCCAGTCCTTGAACGTCGTCTGCAAGCCTATCTGGTCGCAGGCGATATTCAGGGATTGCGTTCTTTTTTAGAGGGACTGTCCCATCAAGACTTTCGAACTGCAGGCTTCTTGCTCGGGGAGAAGCTCTTGTCTGAGTTGGCCAATAGCGAGACTGTTTTTTGGAACTCTTTTCTTGTTCTGGTTTCTTCCAATTCAAAAGCCTATCTTGGTACCTTTCTCAAAGCTGCCATTACGCTCTATTCTGCAGGTCAGTTCAAACTCGATGTTCTTACATTACAGAAGTTTGCCGAAGTGGCCAGTCCGATAGATTGTAGAAAACTCTTGCTTACTCTTTTGCCCGTAGTTCGCACAGTGGAAGAAGTCCGTTCACTTCTGCATTTGTTTTGTTCTGACGACATACCCGCGCAAGCTTTCTATCTCTTGTCAGCAGGAACGTTGCCGTGTTATTACGAATTGTTCCAACAGCTCAAAAAGGTGGAGCACGACACTAAGCTCTTGCGCACCTATAGTATTCAGCTAATGCAACGCGGCGATAACTTGAGCTATAATATGGCAAGTATCTTGCAGTCCTATTTTGCCCTTGGCGAACTTCCGGGAACTTTCTCCCTCCGTTTGCGCGACTATGAGTTGAGTCGTTTGGACGGTTCTTACGAACTCTTCAAAAAAGAAATTCTCAAAATATAATATCAATCTTTTTTATACACCTATGAAACATGTTTTTCCATTAATTCTTTGCGGCCTGCTGCTTGCTATGCCAGCAACTGCTCGGAAGAAAAAACAGTCTGCAAAGCCTTCTGCTACAGCGGCTTCAGCAGGCGGACAACAGGCATCTGCTGCAAAACCAGAGACTACGAAAGGTCTGTTCACCGTGACAAAGCAAGGTGAAGACTATTTCTTTGAAATCGCTGATAGTCTTTTGTCCCGCGAGTTCTTAACCACTGTGCGCCTCACGCAAGCTCCTGCCAATGTTGGTAAGTTTGCTGGTGAGCAAGTGAATCAGCAGACAATCTATTTTGAGAAAGCACCTGGCGATAAGCTTTTGATGCGCTCAAACATCTTGATGAATACTGCTGATTCTATTGATGCTATCAATCGTGCAGTAACTATCAGCAATACCAACCCTATTGTGGCTGCTTTCAAAATAGAAAGCCATGCAAAGGGTATGTATAAAGTCAAAGTAACCTCTTTGCTAAACGACGATAATGCAGCGTTTAGTGTACCTCAATACTACAAGCAGAATTTCGGCCTCACGGGTTTCTTGCCGCAACTTTCCTACGTTGAAAGTGTCAAGACTTTCCCTATGAACACTGAGATTCGTTTGGTTAGAACCTTTATGTCGCAGCAACCGCGCAGTATGGCAGCATCTGCTACAGGTAAGGTAACTTTCGGTTTGAACATCTCTTTTGTTCTCCTTCCTAAGAAGCCGATGATGCGCCGTTTGTTCGATCCGCGCGTGGGCTATTTCACTGACGATTTTGTGTATTTTAGTGACAATCAGCAGCGTGTAGAGCCGAAACGTTTTATCACTCGTTGGCGTTTAGAACCGAAAGATTCTGCTGATATGGAAAAGATGAAACGCGGCGAACTCGTTGAGCCGAAGAAGCCTATTACTTTCTACATCGACCCTGCCACACCGAAGCAATGGCGCAAGTATTTGATTCAAGGTGTTGAGGATTGGCAGAAAGCCTTCGAGGCAGCTGGTTTCAAAAATGCTATTCTTGCAAAAGAATGGCCTGATTCTGACAAAACGATGAGTATGGAGGATGCACGCTACAGCGTGATCCGCTATTTGGCAGCTCCGATAGAAAACGCTTACGGCCCTCAGGTTCACGATCCGCGTTCAGGCGAAATTTTGGAAAGCCATATCTGCTGGTACCACAACGTGATGACGCTTGTTCACGACTGGTATATGATTCAAGCCGGAACGCTTGATGAGGCTGCTCGCAAGATGAAATACGACACCGAACTAATGGGCGAGCTCATTCGCTTTGTTTCTTCTCATGAAGTGGGCCACACGCTTGGCCTTCGCCACAACTTCGGCTCAAGCAGCACAGTTCCTGTCGACAGTCTTCGCAACAAAGCATTCGTTGAGGCTCACGGCCACACACCGTCCATTATGGACTACGCTCGTTTCAACTATGTAGCGCAACCTGAAGACGGAATTTCGCGCACGGGAATCTTCCCGCGCATTGGCGACTATGATATATGGGCTATCAAGTGGGGCTATACTCCGATGTGGAATGCTTTTGACGACAATAGCGACCATTATGAACTCGAGAAGATGACGAAAGAGGCTTATGCCAATGCTCGTGTCGACTCTAAAATTAGTGCTCAGTCGCGCATTTGGTTTGGTGATGGTGAAACGAATACTACTCGCGACAGCCGCTGCCAAACTGAGGACTTGGGCGATGATGCTATCAAGGCTTCTTATTATGGTATTCGCAACTTGAAACGTATGTTGCCACAGTTGCCCGAATGGACCTATCAGAGCAACGATATTTATTCCACAAATCTCAAGTCAATGTACCAGCAAATGATGGGGCAATTCCTCCGTTATATGGGGCACGTTATCCGCAATATAGGTGGTGTCTACAAGAATTATGGTACGGTGGACAATGGTGGAAATGTGTATATCAATGTCAGCAAGGCTCGTCAGAAAGAATGCTTGAAGTTTGTTGCTGATAATGTTATCACAGAGCCTACTTGGTTCCGTGAGCCAGCTTATGTACAGAGTCTCTTCCCCGATGTAAATAACGCTACATACGGCATAGCTGCACGCACGATGATGCTGCTCGTAAACACCTCTCTGCTCAATAGCCTGAATGCTGAATACCAGGCTCCAGAGTATTTGCAAGACCTCACAAACTATATTTTCAAGAACGGTACGCCTTCTCAATATACGCGTGATGTGCAGAAGCTTTATGTGCAGAATCTGATTGACTTCTTCAAATCGGCAAGTCTTTCTAATGATGCTCGCCCTGCTGTGCTGTCAACACTGAAGCAACTACGCAAAAAACTGAGTATGCCAGTGGCTAATGCTAAGACGCAAGCCCACAACGCTTCCTTAGTGGATGCTATCGATCGCGCTTTGGTGATTAAATAAATCGTATTCCTCAAAATAGCCAGCCCTATCGGGATGTTATTCTCAAAATAGCTTCTCGGTAGGGCTGGTTTTTTGTTGATGAATAGATTACTGAAAGTCAAACCAATTCGCAGTTTACAGCTCTGAGGGTGGCTTGAAATCTAACGCGAATACCTGCGGACGGAAATAACGCCTTTTTTACGCACCACAAAAACAAGCCTTTTTGCAATTCTTTCTATCAAAATTGTAAATACAATAAGGATATTTTCAAACGCAATAAGGATGTCAGCTGACATCCTTATTGTATCAGCTGACAGAATAAGGATAGAAACGTCTCTTCGGTACATGGAAACCGCAGGAATTATGAAAGCAATGTCCATATCGGACCTTTTTCTCACTTTCTGCGATATGATTTTCCAGAAATATGCCCTCTTGGGTCTCTTTCCTTAGGTTCTTGACTGATTTTTTCGAGATTTTCTTCTCTAGAAAGGAGAAGGTTGTTGTCAAATAAAAGGGTAGTAAATAAAGTCTTCTTTTGCCTCGTTTGCCTGAAGCTTCTATCTGTTCCGCTTCTCCCTTATCTCGTATCTATTTTGTATCTTTGCCTAAAAATAAATACAAGCATGATTTTCCCTGAAAATTTTGAACAGAAAATCGGGTTTGACGAAATTCGGACGTTGCTTAAAGGGCGTTGCATGTCCACGCTTGGCACCGAATGGGTCGATAGTCAGCTCAAATTTCTGTCCCGATACGAAGACGTGAGAGAAGCGCTCGAACAGGTGCGCGACTTCATACGTTTTTCTGAAGAGGAAGACGACATTTACGAAGAAAACTTTTTCGATGTTCGTCAGGCCTTGATGCGCATTCGTCCAGAGCGCACACACATGGAAGAACTTGAGCTTTTCGATTTGAAACGTTCGCTCAAGTCGGTCAGTGATTTAGTTGATTTTTTTCGCAAAAAAGGCGACGGCGAAACACCCGAATACCCAGCACTCACTCAGATGGCTTCCAATGTGGAGACATTTCCGCAAATTGTCAAGCGCATAGATGAAGTGCTCAATAAATACGGAAAAGTCAAGGATACGGCTTCTCCAGAATTACTCCAAACCCGTCATTCAATAGAAGTGACAACGCGTGGTATCAGCCATAGTTTGCGCACCCTCATCTCCGAGGCACAGAATGAAGGCTATATTGATCGCGATGTTGCGCCCACGCTGCGTGATGGGCGTTTGGTGATTCCTGTTGCCCCTGCCCTCAAGCGAAAGATTAAGGGTATTATACACGATGAGAGTGCCACGGGCAAGACTGTTTTCATAGAACCATCAGTAGTTGTAGACGCAAACAATCGCATTCGCGAATTGAAATCGCAAGAGAAGCGCGAAGTCATTCGAATTTTACAGGAATTGACCAACAACATTCGTCCTTGTGCACCTGCCATGTTGCAAAGTCTGCACTTCTTGGCTCATATCGACTTCCTGCGCGCCTTGGCGAGTTTTTCAACGACATTTGAATCTGTTATCCCCGAAGTGCGCAAATACCCCTACATGGATTGGGTGCAAGCCATTCATCCGCTGCTTCAGCAAAGTTTGCAGCGCCATGGTAGTAAGCAGGTACCGCTTGATATCGCCCTCAAAGGAAAGCAACATATTTTGTTGATTTCTGGCCCTAATGCAGGCGGTAAGTCCGTTTGTCTGAAAACTGTTGGTTTGTTGCAGTATATGCTACAATGCGGTATGCCCGTACCTATGCGCGAAAATTCCGTGATGGGTATTTTTCAGGATATTTTTATCAGCATTGGTGACGAGCAAGATCTTGAAAACGAACTCTCCACTTACAGCAGTCATTTGCTCGGTATGAAGGCCATGATGAAAAATGCAGGGCCTCATTCGCTGCTTTTGATTGACGAGTTCGGCGGCGGTACAGAGCCACAAATAGGTGGAGCTATGGCCGAAGCCATCCTCAACCGCTTTGTGGAAAACGGTACTTACGGCGTCATCACGACCCACTACCAGAATCTGAAACACTTTGCAGATT
Organism: Alloprevotella rava; assembly: GCF_014195585.1. Classification (GTDB taxonomy): domain Bacteria; phylum Bacteroidota; class Bacteroidia; order Bacteroidales; family Bacteroidaceae; genus Alloprevotella; species Alloprevotella rava. The sequence continues at coordinate 19,521 of NZ_JACICA010000001.1, forward strand.
CAACGGAGAGCGTTGTGAATGGAGCTATGCTATACGACCGTGCACAGATGCAACCGCTATTCTTGTTGCGCATAGGCCATCCAGGTAGCAGTTTCGCCATAGAGATTGCCCGCAAGATAGGTTTACCCGAAGATGTGATAGCCTATGCCGCCGACTTGGTAGGGAAGGACTATGTCATGTCCGATAAATATCTCCAGGACATAGCCCGCGATAAGATGTACTGGGAGACCAAGCGCCAGAAAGTACACACGCAGGAGAAGCAGCTGCAGGCGTCGCTGGCCAACTACGAAAAAGAACTCCAGAATTTCAATCAGGAGCGAAAACAAGTGATGGCCAAAGCAAAAGAGGAAGCGCAGGATTTGCTCAAGCAGAGTAATGCGAAAATCGAAAGCACTATCCGCGCCATCAAAGAAGCTCAAGCCGAGAAAGAAAAAACGCGCGAGGTGCGCCAGCAATTGGACGAATATAAAAACACTCTTCGACAAGATATGGAAGAGGAAGACCGCATAGCGCGAAAGATTGAGAAAATCAAACGCCGGCAGCAGCGGAAGTCTGAAAAGAAAGGTTCTGCGCTACAGCAGCTGGTCAGCACGCTGTCAAAGAATGCTTCTGATCAGCCCAGGCCTGTTTCAACTCACGTGAAAGTGAGGGTGGGGGATTATGTCCGCCTAAAAGGTCAAACAACAGTTGGACACGTGGAAGTGATCTCTGGTAAGCAAGCGCGCGTTCTCTTTGGTATGATGCACACCAATGTGCCTCTGTCGCGCCTCGAAGTAACAATGAAGTCCGAGAGCAATAACATTTCGAAAGTTTCCACCTTTGTGTCGAAACAGACACGGGATGCTGTTTACGAAAAGAAGTTGAATTTCAAGTCTGAGATAGACCTACGCGGTATGCGCGGGGATGAAGCGCTCGATGTGGTATCTCATTTCATCGACGATGCCATACTCCTAGAGCAGTCGCAAGTACGTATTCTTCACGGAACGGGAACTGGTGCTCTCCGAATGCTCATCCGCCAATATCTTCATACGGTTCCCGGCGTCAAAACCTTTCATGACGAGCACGTTCAGTTTGGTGGAGCGGGGATTACAATCGTAGAATTTTAAGAAATACGAGGAAAAGAAGTGGACTTCTTCTTTATAGCAATAGATGTTTCAAAATATACAGAATGAAAAGAGGGTACAACTGACCGATTTTCTTCCAACAACGTTGAAGGAAGTCCGTCAGCGTGGCTGGGACTACTTAGATGTTATCCTCTTTAGTGGAGATGCTTATGTCGATCATCCCTCGTTTGGCGCAGCAGTTATAGGCCGCATATTGGAAGCTGAAGGCTACCGTGTGGCCATTGTTCCGCAGCCCGACTGGCATGGTGATTTCCGCGACTTTAAGAAGCTCGGACGACCACGTCTCTTTTTCGGGATTGCGCCCGGCTGTATGGACTCGATGGTTAATAAGTATACCGCCAACCGCCGCCTGCGTTCGGAAGATGCTTACAGTCCTGATGGTCGTCACGATATGCGCCCGGAATATCCAACGATAGTATATTCTCAAATTCTCAAACAGATATATCCCGATGTGCCAGTAGTGCTGGGAGGCATCGAAGCCAGTCTTCGTCGCCTTACCCATTACGACTATTGGAAAGATACCCTAAAACCCTGCATTCTCAAGGAGAGTGGGGGCGACCTCATTATCTACGGCATGGGAGAACTCCCCATGGTTGCACTTTGCCAGCTTTTAGAGGACAAAGTGTTGCACCACGAGCCCGACGCCTTTGTGGCAACTGCCGATTTTCGGAATATCGTTAGCAAATTCCCCGTTTCTCAAACCGTTACGATGGTTTCAGAGAACGAAGTTCCAGGAGGTATCACGGAGGACGATATAGTGCTGCACAGTCATGAGGATTGTTTGCGCAATCGTAAGCATTATGCCGAGAATTTTCGTCATATTGAGGAGGAGAGTAACCGTCTTCACGCGCAGCGCATCTTGCAACCTTTAGGAAAGAATTATGTTGTTGTCAATCCGCCTTATCCTCCACTGACAACGGAGCAGATTGACCATAGTTTCGACTTACCTTATACGCGTTTGCCTCACCCCAAATATCGCGGCAAGCGTATTCCCGCTTACGAGATGATAAAGTTCAGTGTCAACATCCACCGCGGATGCTTTGGCGGCTGCGCTTTCTGCACCATTAGTGCCCATCAAGGCAAGTTTATCATGTCGCGTTCCAAGGAGAGCATTATTCGCGAGGTGAAAGCCGTTACGAAGATGCCCGACTTTCGCGGTTATCTGAGCGATTTGGGAGGGCCGTCGGCCAATATGTATGGTATGCAAGGCCGCAACCGCGATATATGCGCTCGTTGTAAGCGCCCATCTTGTATCAGTCCGGCTGTATGCCCCAATCTCAATACCGACCACACTCAGCTGCTTGATGTGTACCGCGCTGTTGATGCACTTCCCGGTATGAAGAAAAGCTTTATCGGTAGTGGCGTGCGTTATGATCTCTTGCTCCATAAGAGCAAGGATGAACAGGCCAATAAGTCTGCGCAGGAATACACGAAAGAACTCATCCTTCGACACGTCAGCGGTCGTCTGAAAGTGGCTCCAGAGCATACTTCCGACCGTGTGCTACACATCATGCGTAAGCCGAGCTTCCAGTTGTTTTATGAATTCAAGCGTATCTTTGAGAAAATCAACAAAGAGGCAGGACTTAAACAGCAGATAATACCATATTTCATTTCCTCTCATCCAGGTTGTACGGAAGAGGATATGGCCGAATTGGCAGCACTCACCAAGGAGATGGATTTTCATTTGGAGCAGGTTCAAGACTTTACGCCAACTCCTATGACAGTAAGCACCGAGACGTGGTATAGTGGCTACCATCCTTACACACTCGAAGCCGTTTATTCCGCACAAACGCCACAGCAGAAATTGCGTCAACGTATGTTTTTCTTCTGGTATAAGCCAGAGGAGCGCGCAAAGATTCAGGCTGAATTGCGGCGTATGAACCGCCCCGATTTGATACAGAAACTCTACGGCGGCCTACCAGAACGCGCATCTATGCCTGCTTCTAAACCTCAGCGGAAGAAGCGAAAGGAGCGTGAAGATAAACCACATTCTTTCAATCCTAATTTTAGTAAAAACAATAAGAGGAGGCGTTGAAAAATATGCAAGTCCTACTCTGTAATACAAACAAAACTCCTTGAAAAGTCTTGCACTTTTCAAGGAGTTTTATTTTTGTAATTATGTGGAAACTAATTTATTTAAAAAATAGAAAGCTTATTTTGCCCCTTTTGTCCTTCCAAAGAAGAAGGCGGATAAGCGGGGAAATTTATGCCTCTTTCTCGTCGGCTTGCTGTTGCTGCTGTTCCTTCCATTGTTCCCGCGCATACTCTTGCATATCGGTCACAGTGTCCTTTTCGTCAACGATTTCAGTGCCGAGCATAGTCTCAATGACGTCTTCCATAGTGACAATACCGCGCAAACAGCCATATTCGTCGATGATAACAGAGATGTGCTCTTTCTGTGCCAACAATTTTTCCCAAATGACAGAGACACTCTCGTTTTCGGGGAAAGAAAGGATAGGGCGGACAAGTTCTTCGAGCTTCATGTTAAACCTATCTTCTGACAGCTTTTCGAGAATGGTTTGGCGCAGTACGTAGCCCGTGATATAGTCGTCGTTATCCTTGAATACAGGTATACGCGAATAGGTTTGGAACTGCTCGTGTTCACGAAATTCTTTAAGCGTCATTGATTCTTCCGCCATTTCCACGACAGAAGAAGGTGTCATGATTTCGCGCGCAGTAACTTTTGAAAGTTTCAGCATATTCTGCAGCATTTTGTCCTCTTTCTGCTGAAAAACACCTTCCTCTGCTCCAACGGTAACCATTGCCGAAACCTCCTCGCGACTAACAGATGCGGGAGCAGCATCAGGCTGAATGAAATTGGTGATAAGTTCCGCCAAAAGAACAAAAGGATAAGTGATGATCACAAGGAAATGAATGAGCGGTGTAAAGCGCAAAATGATGTGTCGCCAATAGGTGGCACCCAGAGTCTTCGGGATGATTTCAGAAAACACAAGGATGAGCACCGTCAGTCCAGCTGAAAACCAGCCCACAGCAGCGTCGCCAAATTGTGCGGCAGCCATAGCTCCCACGCCAGCAGCGCCAGCGGTGTTTGCAATGGTGTTGATAGTAAGGATTGCTGAGATGGGTTTGTCGATGTCTTGCTTATACTTCTTTAGGCGGCGTGCCGTTTTTGAGCCTTCGTCTTCCTTCATGGTTACGAAAGACATAGGGGTGGATAGTAAAGATGCTTCGAGTATGGAGCAAGCGAAAGATGCGAAAACTACTAAGAATAAAAGCGCTAAAAGCGGAATCATTGTTATGAAAATGCGATTTTATAAATGATAAGATGTGGAGAAATCTCACACCCGCTAGGTTTTTTGCCCAGCAGGTGCAAATATATGGATTTATGTGCGAACTGCAAAGAAAGTGAAAATGCCATGTATCTTCCGCCCCTCTGAATCTGTTTGTCGGCTTTTGCTTTCTTTTTGTAGAAAGGTGGTTTTTGCTGATGTCATAAATTCTTTCACTTTTTCTCTGATAGGTCTTTTCTGTGTTTTTAGAAGAGTAATTTTTACGCTCCATAAGCGTAAAGAAATTGTACTTTGTTCTGATGCTTCATCTCTTCTTCCGCTTTCTCTGCTACTTTTCTTTTCTTTTGGAAAAGATCTATTTGCTATGTTTCACTCCATTGAGAGTGCGGAGTTTCTGAAAGTCTTCTTTCGTCCCATTAAACACGTTGATATCTACATCGCCATGAATCCCTTTTACGCGCCCTTCAGGTGTTAATTGCCAATATTGTAGTTGCACGAAAGGTTTGAATTCCGAATAGCGTGCTATCCAAATATCATAATCTTGTAGTTCTTGTGGGGCATTAGGTAAGTGACGATTTACAAACATTTGGCCGACGTATATCAGTGGGCGCGTACCTGTGTGGCGTTCCACGATATGTAGCCATGAAAGCATGGCGCGGAATAAAACGTCTTCGCCGCCCATATCACGAATTTGCTTTTCTGTTGGTTCGACATCAAGCATTGGCGGAAGATCGCCTTGATGTGGCGCCGCATACTTTAGGAACCAAGCTGCTTGTTCTGCAGCAGACGTGTGCGTAGAGAAGAAGTGGTAAGCTCCTACTGCAATTCCGTGCTGTCGAGCGTGCATGGCATCGGTATGGAAGTACTTGTTGCGCAGCGTTTTGCCTTCTGTCGCTTTAATGTAAACAAAGCTAACGGGGTAGCTCGCATTTCCATTGATACGTCTCTTTAAGCTACCAAGACTTGTGATGCGGAGGTCGGACCAGTTGATACTATACGTTTTCTTTTTGATGTCGTGTTGGAAACGAGAAATATCAATGCCGTAGACACGATGAGCCGTGTAGACCATTTGTTCTCCAAGGAAATGATCGTTCCTCCAAATTCCTGCGTGAATAGTCTTTTGTGGCTCAATCGCAATACCAAAATTACTTCGCATTCCTGCCTTCCATGAACCTGCATAATATGTGCTATCAATGGCATAAGGCATTGGATGGTTGCTAGTGGAGGGCGATTTGAATGTTCGGAGTATTCCTTCTCCCTCAAATTCGAGATGCTGATTGAATTGTCCTATATATTCTTGTGTGCTATTATGGAATGTTCCATTTTGCAGCGTGTCTGCGTGCCAGAGTCCTTGCCATGTTCCACGTTGTGGGATGTAGAGCGTACCGAAACCTTCGCGTAGGCCGTTTTTCCATTGTCCCTGATAAGTACAACTATCACCATAGATCATAGTGCCCTCACCGTTAGGCTGCTGATGGAGGTATCTGCCTGAATAATGCTGTTTGCCTAGAACAACCTCTTGGTATAGATTCCCCACAGTATTCCAGCCCAAGATGTTGCGGGGAGAAGCCGTGGGAACTTTAAGTGAAACATTTTGGAAATAGTAATGATTGTCAAAAAGACTACGAAACCATTTTACAACATTATAGACGAGCCAGCCAATGTAGGAATGGTGAGCATAAAAGAGTTTGTGCAAACTGTCAAAGTCTGCATAATTGCTTCCGTAATTAACCCCAACAAGTTGTCCCCAACGATTAACAACAGCGGAAGTATTACAGAAGTAGCTATGATGGGTTTTAGCTTGAGCAACATCGGGCAAAATCTCTGCATTTCCTCTCGTATGTTGAAATCCGAGTTCTATTTTGGGATTTGTTAGCGGCAAACAATTTTGTGGATTAAAATACTAGGGAGAGAAATGCCGTGTGTTTTTAGGTAGAGACCTGCCTGCAATCTGGATGAGGGAGAGGCTGTCTCCGTTGCTTCGACAAAGAGAGGCTTTATAGCGACGAACCATGACTTTTCCGCTGTCAGTGGGCGAAGTGACAGTGACAGTGTAAGATTGCAGCAGTTCGCAGGAGAGCGACTTTGGCTTGCTGTGGAGCATACGTTTTACACGCGAGAGCATCGAGTCTGTATTGGCCTGTCGGAGGATTGTTTTTTCGCGAAGAACCATAACATCGTTGTAGCCATCGTCTACGACGGAGTGCGTGCGGGCATAATAATCAAATTCGCGGTGGCTGCGTTTGAGCTGCTTGCTCAGAAGTTCGAGAGCAATGCTATCTTCGCGAAGTTCCTGCCTCAGCGTGCAGTCCGTTTTCTTTGTAACCATAGATGCAGGCGCTGTAGTGGCTGTCACAACGTGCCCACCGTTCGATATAAAAAAGCCGTTTCCCAATAGTTTTACTTGGTTTGTGGAATCCGATAAAGAGAGCGATTCGTCAACGACTTTTGTAGAAAGTTTATTAGAATAAAGTGTGTCACCGCTTTGAGATATGATGCGATTGGTACAGGTGAGTTCTACTTGTACCAATCCTGAGAGTTGATTTTCAAGAGAGGCAGGAAAAAATATTATTCCCAAGCAGGAAACAAAGAGTACTGCAAGAATGCCCCATTTGAAACGGCGAATCCAAGCTGCCTGCTGACGCAGCGACTTTTTAGAAAGTCTTCCAATTTGTTGGGAGCGTTTTCTAAGGCGTTCTTTGAGTTTTGCCAGGTTTTCTTTCTTTTCTCCTGTCTTTATATGTCTCCGCAATATCTTATTTGCAGGAAATTTCATTATCCTAACGTTGTTGTGTGGGTTAATAAAGGACGAGCTGCAAGAGAAGAGTCTGTTTGCTTTTTCAAAACACTTTGCCTTGCATCTCGTCCTTCGTTCCTAAATTTAAGTGTTAGTCTGCTCCCTCGCTGAGTAAGTCTTTTCCCCAGTGCTGTGAAGATAAACGTTTCTCGCGCTCTTGCACTTCTTTGGCTTTCCGCGCATACACAATCATACGAAGCGATTGCGAGTAGGAGACATAATTCCATATCCAGTTGAAAAGAACAATGATCTTATTTCTTACGCCAAGAATGGAGCGGAGGTGTACAAATAGCCACATGAGCCACGCCACAAAGCCGTGCATACGAATCTTGCTAAATTCGGCAATTGCCCGATTGCGACCAACCGTAGCCATGGCGCCGAGGTTGCGATAGTGGAAAGCTTTGAGTTCTTTGTTCTTCTCTAGGCGTTGCAAGTTCTTTGCAAGCAGGCGCCCCTGCTGTATAGCTACTTGTGCCAACTGCGGATGGCCGTTAGGGTAGTCCTCGTCTGCTGTCATAAGACATTGGTCTCCAATGGCAAAGACTCCGTCCAGGCCCGTTACGCGGTTGTATTCGTCCACTTTAATACGTCCGCCTCTGCCTAAGAACTCTGTTCCTAAGTTACCTACGGGTTGAGCGGCTACACCACTTACCCAAATAAAGGTGCGTGTAGCTATGGAGCTTCCATCTTTTAGTTGTACACGATGGTTCTCGTATCCCGTGACCATTTTATTGAGCATGACGTTAACGCCCATCTCGCGGAGGTATTGTTCAGCATGGCTCGAATTTTTAGGGTTCATTGCAGCCAGCAAGCGGTTGCCTGCTTCGATAAGATAAATTTGCATCAAGCTGCTATCCATATCTGGATAATCTTTAGGCAAGATGTAGTTTTTCATCTCTGCCAAAGCTCCAGCAACTTCGACGCCCGTGGCGCCACCTCCCACAATCACAACGTTAAGCAGTTCTTGTCGTTCTTGCTCACTGGCGCAGGTAAGTGCACGCTCGAAGTTCTCGAGCAGAGCATTACGCAGTCCCATAGCCTCACTTACATTTTTCATGGGGATAGCCTCTTCTTCCACTTCCTTATTACCAAAGAAATTGGTAGTAGTACCCGCTGCAAAAATCAAGTAGTCGTAACTAATCTTGCCTATGGAAGTTTGCAGAATCCTCTGTTCTGGAAAGATAGAGCGCACTGTAGCCATGCGGAAAAAGAAGTTCTTACGGCGTTGATATATTTTGCGGAAGGGAAAAGAAATAGAACTGGGTTCTAATCCCGCAGAAGCTACCTGATAGATAAGTGGCGGGAATTGGTGATAGTTATTACGATCGATAAGCACTACTTGGAAGTCGGAGTGTTTTAGTCGATTGGCTACCTGCAGGCCTCCAAAGCCGCCACCGACAATGACCACGCGTTTTTTGTCGGATTTAGGAACGTTGAAACTCATCTTAGAATAGTTGTTATGTTAACCCAAAGTGCTGTGGGATTTGTGTTTGTTTTAGAAAAGTATCCAGCCCGCAATGCCGCAAAGCAAAAGCATAAAGATGGGGCTGAAGTTGAATTTTGCACTGCCGATAATCGTAGAGATAAAGAGGAAAATAGACACTCCTAATTCCCAATTACTAATCGTATCTCCTCCTTTTGCATCGGGCATCATCAATAGGATGGCTCCTGATAGGGCTATTCCAGGAATGACTGGTTTGAGCCAGCTGATGACAGTTTGTGTAATTCCCAACTCTTTTAATAGGCTTTTGAAGCGGCAGAAGATGCCTGTGCTAACAAAGGATGGGAGCGTCACGCCGAGCGTGGCAATAAAACTTCCCAATATGCTATATCCCGTTGTGAGAGTTGAAGCTGCTGTAGTGTATCCGCCTACTGTTGCTGCATTCAAGGCAAGATCGCCAGGTGTAATCAAACTTAGTGCTATCAAGTTCGAAACTTGGCTAGGGCTAAACCATTCGTGTTGTGAGATAAAGATATTGCCAATGAAAGCTGGCAGAACGGGAGCACCGCCAAAAGCTAGAAGGCCCGTCAGGAAGAAGCTTACAAAGAGTGAGAGATAAAGAAGCAGCATGATTCAGACTTCTGTTTTATTCGTTAGGCCGAATGGTTACGGCATACAAGATTGCTGCAAGGACAATAGCAATAATGATATAGGCAGGAGAAATACCGAGGAACACAATGGAAGCTATCGTACCTATGAGTAGCCAAACATTGGCCAATGCGATACCTGAGCTTTTTAGCATTCTGATAACGGAAACTACGATAAAGGCGATGATACCAGGGCGTAGGCCTTTCAGAAAGGCAGTAAGATGCTTGTTGTCTTGAACTCCATTGAAGCAGATAGTCAGTATGAGCAAAATAGCAAAAGCAGGAAGGAGTGTTCCTAATGCTGCAGCTATACTGCCTTTCCATCTGCATATCTTATGCCCCAAATAAACAGCTAGATTGAGACTAAACACGCCTGGCATGGCTTGTGCAATGGCTAGTGAGTTGTCAAATTCTTCTTCTGTTAGCAAAGCTGTGGCTGTTAGCTTTTTGCGCAAGGGAGAGATGGCGGCATAACCATTGCCTAGCGCAAAACCAGCCTCTTTTAAGAAAAGGACAAAAAGTTTCAGAAAAGAGTTCATTCTGTTGTGCGGATTACTGATGTTGCTCGCGAATTAAATCGTTTACCGTCTTAACGGGATTGAAAGTGATGAGAGGGACCTCTACAAACACTGTGTTCCAATCGCTCATCGCTCCGTTCCAAAGTCCGGGAAGCTCAAGGGCTTTTAGCTCGCGGCCGTTCTTGCTTTTGAGGGAGATAAAACCTGTTGTCTTATCTACAAAATCGGGCAGATTAAACTTCTCGCCTTTGTAGTTTTTAACAGCGCAAACGAGATCTACGGGGTTGAAGTGTGTGCCTTTGACATACATGGCTTTGGTCTTCTCATCGTCCATATTGATTTGGCTACTCTCCAAAATTTGCAGGGAGATGCTGCCGTCCTGGTTATAAGCCAAGAATGGGCCGCCTCCAGGCTCGCCCACATTGGGCACCATGCCGCAAATACGTATTGGGCGGTTCAGTTTCTGGTAGAGATAGTCGGCCAACGCTTTTCCGTCTAATGGGAGTAAAGTCTTGCAGCAGAGTTCCTTTTCGAGGAAAAGTTTTATCTCGTGCAAATCGGTAGGGCTGTACTGCCCACTTTCAAGTAGATGTAAGTATTTGAACGTTTTCTTTTGCAGCGAAACGAGAACGCCAGCCAGCAATTTCTTATTGTGTACTGTTTCTGGTTTGAGACGATCAGGCACTACGTTGTCGATATTCTTGATGAAAAGAATATCTGCCGTGATATCGTTGAGATTCTCAATCAATGCACCGTGTCCTGCAGGGCGGAAGAGCAGACTTCCGTCGTCTTGGCGGAAAGGCTCGTTGTCCGGTGTAGCAGCAACGGTGTCCGTAGAACTCTTTTGTTCGGAAAAACTGATGTTATATTTCACTCCGAATTTTTCTTCCAGTGCCGGCACACTTTCTTGGATGTGTGCTTCGAACAAAGGACGATGTTCTGGCGATACGGTGAAGTGTGCGTTCACAGTGCCGTCCGCTTCTTTGGCATAGAGTGCGCCTTCCACAAGATGTTCCTCAGCGGGGGTGCGAACACTATCTTCATAACGATGGAAGAGCAAAAGTCCTTTCGGAAGTTGACCATAGTTGAGACCTTCTTTATGAAGAAGTGCGTTGACAATCTTTTTATATTCGCCTTCTTTCAGGAGTTCTTCACAGTTTTTATTATGGAGCGTCTTGCACTGTGCGTCCAATGCGCTAAAGAAAGCGTAATGCTCTAGATTATTGAAGAAAGTCTTTTCAAAATCTGTCGTCGGAACATCGTAGCTGGCCTCGCTGAACGAAAATAGGTCTTTGAACATTCGGCTAGCTGCTCCGCTGGCTGGCACAAACTTTACAATGTGGAGCGACTTAGCTGCTTCGTCCCACGCTTCTGCAAACGCCTGTTGCTCTTCTTTCGTAGGTTTCAGAATACCTTCTCCAACACCAGCTGCGGCATAAAGTTTCAGATATGGAAAACCAGTTTTGAAACAGTTTAATTGTTCGTTAAGTTTCTCTTCCGATATACCTTTTTGAGCGAGTTGCTCTTTGTCTTTAGCACTAATCATATTTGTTCCAAAATTTATTGCTACAAAATTACGCCTTTTCAATTATAGATTCAACTGTAACCTAAAGTTTTATCAGCAGATTCCTGCGTATTGAATGGTGGAACTTCAAAATCTAAAATAGCTGATAATGTTTTGATAACTACATATTTCTTTTATTCGGTTGGAAAAAACTAATTTTGCTTTACAAAAAGAGAAAAGAAATGAAAGATATTTATTGTGAAGTCCACGCAGGACAAGAGTTTCAATATGCCTATAAGTATCCGCGTGCGTCTTTGACGGCCGACAACATAGTGTTTAGTTTTCACGATAAGAAATTATACGTCTTGCTCGTGGAGCGTGCAGCAGATCCTTATAAATCCCATTGGGCTTTTCCGGGAGGCTTTCTGAATGTTGGCGAAGAGGATCTGCCTACTTGCGCTCGCAGAGAATTGGAGGAAGAAACTCACTTGCAGGTGGGGACATTGGTCGAACTTGGTGTTTTCTCTCGTCCTGACAGAGATCCGCGCGGTCCTGTGGTGACGGTGGCCTATATGTCGTTTGCTCCAATGGAACAAGTTCTGGCCGATGATGATGCCGCCGATGCTCAGTGGACTCCCATAGACGCTCTGCCCAAGCTGGCTTTTGATCACCATGAGATATTGCTTGTTGCGCTCCGCCGACTCAATCGCTTGACGGATTTGATGGAAGCTTTCCCGAACTTCTTAGACACGGCACTCCCTCTTTCCGAACTTTGGTCGTTCCGCTCGGCTGTAGCGAATGCTCTGGAGACGGAAGAGAGTAGAGAAGAATGCGAGTAGGAGGATGTTCTAAAACTCTTTTATTGTCTTCGCTCGTGTTTCTTCTTAGTCTGTGTCTTAAAGGTTTTATACTTGTCAAAATTTTTCGTATTCTACACCCCCGAGAATCGCTTGAAATCGAGCGCAAAGGCCTGCGGACGAAAATAACGCAGTTTTGAGGCATCATTAAAATAGGTCTATTTTAAATTTCTCAAGAGGAAATTTTATTTTCTATACTACAAATTTTATTTTCTCCTTGAGAAATTGAAAATACAATAAGGAAAATTTCAAACGCAATAAGACTGTCAGCTGGCAGCCTTATTGCATTTTCGGACAGAATAAAGAAAAATATGCCTTTATGGCTTGTTTTTTCCATTTAATTTATCTGAAAATGGAGTTCTTTTCACTTATTTTCTTTGGTGAAAGGGTAGCTAATGGTTGCAACTGTGATTTTTGATGCTGGCTTCGACCTTTCTTCAGGGAAAATGAGTGTGTTTAATTTCTAGATTGGAAAAGTGGAATATCAAATAAAACGACAGTAAGTAGGGCTTTTTCTTCGTGGGAATAGTAGAGAGAAATAAATAAAAAGTCTGCAACCTTTGGGAAATGTGTTGCAGACTTTTGAGTATAAAACTGTAGCCTTCTGTTGCTAGAAAGCAATAAAGGGTAGTTTGTCTTAGTAAACTTCAACGTAGTTGGCCAAGCGTTTGGCTTTTTCTCGGATGGTATTTAAGTCGGTATCCGTCGGTCCATTCACCACTACTACACCCATACGGCGATGGAGTCTTGTTGTGGGTTTACCAAATATGCGGATATCAGCATCCTCTTCACAAGTTTGTTCCAATCCGCGATATTGTGGTTGTTTTTCTGATTCTATGGGCGAGAGAATCACTGCGCTTGCTCCATATCTCATTTGCTTGATGCAGGGGATGGGTAAGCCAATGACGGCGCGTAGGTGAAGTTCGAATTCGTTGAAGTTGAGCGTGTTGGCAAGTGTAACCATACCCGTATCGTGGGGGCGTGGAGAGAGTTCTGAAAAGTAAACCTCATCGCCTTTCAAGAAGAATTCTACGCCCCAAATACCTGCACCCGTCAATGCTTCAGTCACTTTTGCCGCCATTTCCTCGGCTTTTTTCAACTGAGTGGGGGTAGTTGCTGCAGGTTGGAAACTTTCCCGATAGTCGCCATGTTCTTGTACATGTCCAATGGGAGGGCAGAAGAGTGTAGGACCATTTTTCTGAGTGACGGTAAGTAGCGTGATTTCGCTGTCGAAACGGATAAATTTTTCAATGATAACTTCCTGAATGTCGCCTCGGCTTCCCTCTATGGCTGATGTCCACGCATCGTGAAGTTGGTCGGGATGTTTCACAAGGCTCTGCCCGTGTCCAGAACTCGACATTAAGGGTTTGATAACACATGGGAAACCAATTTCGTTGGCCGCCGCTTGTAACTCCTCGTAGTTCTTTGCATAGAAATAGTGCGCAGTCTTAACGCCCAATTCTTTAGCTGCCAAATCGCGGATAGCCTTACGATTCATCGTGAAGTTGACAGCACGAGCTGACGGCACAACTTGTATGCCTTGTTGCTCGAAGTCGTAGAGCCGTTCTGTGCGAATGGCTTCGATTTCGGGAACAATGATGTCGGGGCGATGCTTGCGAACGACTGCCTCCAGAGCGTCGCCGTCGAGCATAGAGAATACTTCCGCTTCATCGGCCACTTGCTGTGCTGGAGCTCCAGCGTAACTGTCGCACGCAATAACATATTGTCCCAAGCGTTTGGCTGCAATTGTAAATTCTTTGCCTAATTCGCCAGATCCGAGCAATAAAATTTTCTTCATTGATAAATGCTTTATAAATGGAAAAAGCACACAGTGTCCGAGAAAGGGTGTGTGCTTATTGTTTGACTAACAAAGGGGGGTCGAGAACGAACCCATCGTAGAGTCCGTGTCGTCCTTTTTGGGCAGTGCCACTGGCTGATAGAAGCGGGCAAATTCCCGAAGAAATTTTAGAGTGTCTTCGCGTGGCGAAGTGCGATGTGGTAAAGAGTCAGTCATAGGCAACTTGCTTTATAAATTATTCTTGTGCGGTTCGTGATTGCGTTATTCACGCGATTTCGTCGCATCTATTTATTCAAACGCAGAGCCTATGTTTTTAGTATGTATGTCTTGATTTATTTTCTGCTTTTCTGTGTTTTCTTCTTTCAGAAGAGTAAAAACAGACAGAGTTCCTTTCTTGCTGAGGAACTCTGTCTGTATGAATCTGTGTGGATAATATCTGCTTAGATAGCGTTGAGCTGGATGTTGTATTCTTCAGCCATGCGACGCATATTCATGATAGCATAACGCATCCGTCCAAGAGCTGTGTTGATGCTAACGCCCGTAAGTTCGGCAATCTCTTTAAAAGAAAGCTCCTTATAGTAGCGCATATAAACAACGTCCCGCTGATTTTCTGGAAGATGATTCATCAAATTCCGCACATCGTTTAGGATTTGGTCGTTTACCAAGCTATTTTCGATGCAGGCGTCTGCCAGTCTTGCGTTATTAAAAATGTCGTATTCCACTTCATCATTAGAAATAACAGAGTTGGCATTCTCTACACGGAAGAGATCGATAATGAGGTTGTGGGCGATACGTGTTAGCCAGGCGTAGAACTTACCGCTTTCGTGATATTTGTTCTGACGTATGGTTATAATGGCCTTGACAAATGTTTCTTGGAAGATATCTTCTGCAACATCGTCATTACGTACAATATAATTTATATAGGAATAGAGCCTATCTTTATAGCGGGACAATAGGACATCAAACGCCTCGTTATTTCCTTGTGCATAAAGGCCGACAAGAACTTCGTCCGGCTGAAAATTGAGAGTAGTCATTACTTTCAGATGTTTTGATTTTGGAGTAATGATGTTTCGATAGGCAGTAATTTTATAGTTATCGTTTGCAAATGTAATAAATGTATAGTATAAAACAATACTTGAATGTGAAAAATAACACAATAAAGCTATAATTCTAGCGTTTTTGCGATGGTTTATAGATGTTTTGCGAGGAATTTTTCCATACCACGGTAGAAATCAAAACGGTTTTCTTGGTTGTGAAAACCATGTCCTTCGTTTTCTTTTACCATGTATTCTACTTCTACACCATTCTTTCGAAGAGCTTCTACCATTTGGTCGCTCTCTGCTTTGTTGACGCGTGGATCGTTAGCCCCCTGAGCAATAAAGAGCGGTACGCGTATTTTGTCGGCATGGAGTGCCGGTGAAGCAGCCGCTAGCAAGTCGTGATCAGTTTCGGGATTGCCCACTTGTTCATACATCATTTCAAGCATTGGCTTCCAGTAGGGTGGAATCGTCTTCATGAAAGTGAAGAGATTAGAGACGCCGCAGTTGTCTATACCGCAGCAATAGAGCTCTGGCGTAAAGGCGAGGCCTGCCAGAACGGCATAACCACCATACGAAGCACCATAAATGGCTACTCGTTTTGGGTCAGCAATACCTTCTTTTATGAGATAAGCCACGCCGTCAGAAATGTCATCTTGCATCTTTCGTCCCCATTCTTTGTAGCTGGCTTCTAGAAACTTACGTCCATATCCCGTTGATCCACGGAAGTTCATATTAAAAACAGCATACCCACGATTGCAGAGAAACTGAACGACGGAGTCGAATCCCCAATAATCGCGCGCCCAAGGACCTCCGTGTGGATTGATGATAACGGGGTGAGGAGTAGGATTCTTTTTGTCAAAGCTTTTTGGCAAGCTGAGGTAAGCCTCCAGTTCTAGTCCGTCGCGCGTAGTGTATTTGACTGCTTCCATTTCAACCATTTCTTCCTCGTTGAGCCATGGTGAAAGATTGGCAATTTTTCTGGGCTGGTCTTCATGAATGTCGTAGTAGTAATACGCCCCTTTATTGCGATCACTACCTACATAGAGTAGATACTTTTCTTCCGCCTTGTCGCAATCAGTCATGCCGCAGTGGAGACCCGGGAAGAAATTTCGCATTTTTTCTTTCAAGTTCTTTTCTTCCTCATCAAAGTAGTGGCGCACAGGCTCTTTGTGACCGCTACAGAATACACCTAATAGTTTTTTGCGCTTTCGGGAATAGCTGATGGACGAGATGTCGTAGATAGGATTTTCATAAAGCACTTCTATCTCTTCGCACGTTGCAGGATCCATCAGCACTAAGACAGATTTGTCGCGTCCTAAATTAGTTGCAGCATACACATACTTATTGTCAGGCGTAAATATCATGAATTCAACGCTTTCCTTAAAATTTGTGGTCAGTACTGCACGGAAATCTTCGTCGTCATGGTCGCGGTAGAGAATTTGAGTATTTACGCCGTCCACAATTGCCGTTACCGAACGGAGAACTCCATTGTGATCGGTCATCCATCCCTGCCAATTACCCGGATTTTCAGCGAGTTGCGTAAGTTCTCCCGTTTTCAAATCAAGGCGATAAGGATCGAAAACCTCAGGATTACGCTTGTTCATACCAATAAGCACTTGATCAGGAATATCTTCTAAATCATCAATAATTCTAACACGCACCCCATCGAAAGGAGTATAGCAGCGGAGGTCAGAACCATCAATATTTACACCGAAAAGGTGGTAATTCTCGTCTCCACCATCATCTTTCATAAACAATATGCGCGTATTGTCCACCCAAAAGTAGCCAGCAACGCTTCGCTCGGTTTCGTGAGTCAGCTGCGTGGCTTCTTCCTTATCCAAGTTGCGAACAAAAATGTTCATCCGGTCTTGGTAGGGAGCCATGAAGGAGAGGTTCTTTCCATCGGGGGATAATTGAAACGCTGCTTGCGGGCTGTTGCGAAAAAAGTCTTCCAGGGGGATTTGTCGTACGGACATAGTTTTGTTTTGATATGATTAGGGTGCGCAAAAATAATAATTTCTGCTGGATTATAAGGATTCCATATTTTTATGGTACATTTGTATGATGTTTAAGGAGGTGTAACCTATATGGATTTTATAAATGTAATAGCAGTTCTTGTTGGTGTCTTGTTGGTAGTCATTGTTCTACTTTTCTCCTCAAAAGAGAAAATTAGAACCTTTTTCCAAAAAAAGAACGGAAAAAGCCTAAAAACCGACAGTTCTAAATGCGCTGAGAATCTCTTGAAATCGATTGGTTGTACGTACACCCGAGAAAAACGCAAGGATGACCTCGTAGAATTTCGCTTTAATTTCCAAAATGGTCATTATGCTATGCGGATTTTTCCTCATGGTGGTGAGGTTGTTCTTTTCTTCCAAGGTATCGCGGAAGTATCTGCTGAGAAAATAGATTTATTGCGAGTTACTTGTAATCGAGTTAATAATATAGTGCTTTGTCATACAGTTTATTATGCTTATAGTACTGATAAGAAGAATATGATCGTTCATGTTTCTGCGCCTTTCTTTTTTACCGATGATTTTCTGCGGACAAAAGATGCTTTTTTGGTTCTTCTGGAAGGGTTCTTTGATGTTCGAAGAATCTTTACAAATGAGTTTTCTGTTCTAGAAAAAGATAGCACGTCTTCTCTGCCTTACGATATAGAAAAGAATCATTTGAACTATGCGCGTGAAAATGCCCTGTTGGATTCTCTAGAACTTTTTCATATCGTTGATGGCGAGAGATTAAAAAATACTGCTAATGAATCGTTTAACTATCGGTCTGGGGCAAAACTGCCAATAAGTGTTTCTTCTCTTTTAGCTACTGTTTTTCAGATAAATCAGCCTTCAATAATTGATATTACTATAGTAACAGACAGCATTAGGACTTTATCGTCAGTGGAAGAAATCAAAAACTTCAATCTGCTTTCTTCTCTTGTTGCTGAGAAAGAGGAAGGGAAGCCTTCTTTTATTACCGACGTTGTTACTCTGATTGTGAAATATAAGTATGAAAAGAAAGGAAATGACGCTCAGCGCATAGCTACGATCGTTCTTAAGGCAGATAAAGAAACTCAAGAATGCCTTTATGTCGTGGCGGCTGTTGCTGATGTCAATGCAGAAGCTGGAGCCTTTGAAGTGCCAGGAGCGTTGAAATCTTCTAGTTTCTATTTGGCTTATGATAAGGGAGATAATGAGCAACGCTTGCAAGAACTGGCTTATATGCGGCGAGATGCAATCGATAAGATATTTACAGGCAAGCAAGAAGAGCTTACTGAAGATCAGCAGATGTTGGCATTGTGGCAAAATGAAGATATTGCGCAGAAAGTCTATTGGGGAAGAAAATGCTTTCGTCAAGAACGTTATTATGAGGTGATTGAGTATCTGACCCCCGTTTGGAACAAGATGTTAACGTATCAGCTTCCCAAGGATGAGGCAGCCCAAAACACATTGTTCCTAACTGCCTTTTATTTAGGTTCTTCTTATGCAGAGTTAGAACTATATGAACAAGCTTATTATTATTTGGACGGAATTTTTCATTTACGAGATATAGGTGTTAGTATTGCCTATGTGGATACATTAGTAAATGCTCGTGATTTTCGTTCTCTCTACGTTATCAATACTCTAATTAAAGAGCTTCGCGAGAAGTATGCTGACGGGGTAGGTCATATGACGGGTGTAGAAGAGAGTTTTATGAATTTTCTGCGCCGCCGTTGGGCTTATGTACATGTTGAGCTTGGTGATTTGGCTAGTGCTGAGCGCGTTTATAAGAAAATGTTGGATGAACCATTAAATGCTGATTTTGCGTTGAACGAACTTGCCTATATTCAGAAGCTTAGAGAAAATAATTCAATCTCCTTACCTGATGATGGCTCAGAAGTATCATTAAAAGATTTAGATATATGATCGTATCTCCCTCTCTCCTTTCTGCGGATTTTGGTAATCTGCAGCGTGACATAGAAATGCTGAATGCGAGTGAAGCAGATTGGTTTCATCTCGATGTGATGGATGGTGTTTTTGTGCCCAATATCTCTTTTGGTTTTCCTGTTATGGAAGCAATAGCCAAAGCAGCCAAGAAACCTTTGGATGTGCATTTGATGATTGTAGAGCCACAGAAATTTGTGAGCCAAGTGGCCGCTTTAGGTGCTAAGATTATGAATGTACACTATGAAGCTTGCGTGCATCTTCATCGTGTAGTTCAGCAAATCAAAGATGCGGGGATGATGGCAGGCGTTACCCTTAATCCGCACACTCCCGTGTGTTTGCTTGAAGATATTATTAAAGATTTGGACCTCGTTATGCTTATGAGTGTCAATCCTGGTTTTGGCGGACAGAAATTTATAGAGAACAGTCTCCAGAAAACACGCCAGTTGCGTGAACTTATAGACCGTAAAGCTTCAAAAGCTTTGATAGAACTGGATGGAGGTGTAAACAGAATTACAGGTAAGCAGCTAAAAGAAGCTGGAGCGGATGCTCTTGTGGCTGGAAGTGCTATCTTTAAGTCTTCCGACCCCGTTAGTGAGGTGGCTGCGCTGAAGTACTTGTAAATGATAGCCTTAATCTCAACTTTAACTAAATCTTTTTAGAACAATTATTGATGAAACCTCTTTTAGATAATACTACTTTATTCTCTTTGATGCGCACACTTCAAAATGCGCGTAAAATCGTGATTATGGGGCATAGAGGTCCAGATGGTGACGCTTTAGGTGCTGCGCTGGGATGGGCTGAATATTTGCAAGGATTAGGTAAATCGGCTATTGTTGTAATGCCCAATCCTTTCCCCGATTTTCTCCGTTGGCTCCCTAATTCCGAGAAGGTGATTTTCTATGATCATAAGCGTGATGTTGCTCGCCGTTTGATAGAAGGTACAGACCTTATTTGTATGTTAGACTTTAATTCGTTACATCGTTTACAGGAAATGGGTGATGTTGTGGCCAATTCGAAGGCAGAGCGTTTGATGATAGATCACCACTTGTCTCCTGATACTACGTGTGCGCAAACGATTATTTCTCATCCAGAGCTGAGTTCTACTTCCGAACTTGTCTTTCGCCTAATCTATCAGTTGGGCGGATATGAAACAATGACATCGCAAGGAGCTTCCGCTCTTTATTGTGGTATGATGACCGACACGGGAGGTTTTACTTATAACTCAAATAATCCCGAAATCTATGCCATTATCAGTAAGTTATTGGAAAAAGGAATCGATAAAGATAAGATATATAGAAATGTTTTCAATACTTATTCTGTGGATCGCTTGCGCTTACAAGGCTACATCCTTTATGAGAAATTGAAGTTTTATGCTGATAATAAAGCGAGTATCTTTACTCTAACGCGAAACGAAATGAAAGAGTTCCATTTCATTCGTGGCGATGCAGAGGGATTAGTAAATATGCCTCTACAAGTGAAAGGTATGCGCCTGAGTATCAGCCTTCGAGAGGATACGGAGAAAGATGTTGTTCGGGTTTCGTTGCGCAGTGTTGATGATTTCCCTTGCAATAAAATGTCGGAAGAGTTTTTTAATGGCGGAGGTCACCTTAATGCCAGCGGTGGAGAACTTCCTTTTCCTTTGGAAGAAGCAATGAAGACGGCAGAACGTGCAATAGAAGCCTATAAAGATTTGCTTTGAAAAGTTCTGCGTTATAGCTATTTGTTGAAAGGAACGACTTTTTTTGATAGATACTTACTCGGTGTGACAACAAAAATCTATTCTTAGTTTTGTTGTCACACCGTTGTCACACTTGTAGTGCAAACATTTTCAAGACTTTATGTGTCAAATGTGACAACGTGACGACGTGACAACAAGAAAATATACTCGGGAGGAGCGTTGTTTCTGCTCATAAATCCCTCTTTTATTTTCATCTCCTTAAATGCAATAAGCGCGTCAGCTGATAGCCTTATTCTGTCAGCTGACATCCTTATTGTATTTTCAAACACAATAAGGATATTCTTGCTTTCTTCTAAACTTCTATTTGCTGTCAAAACATCTCTTCTTTTAGTTCAAAATCTATTATTTAGCTATTATTTTGCTACCTTTGCGCGCCTATGGATAATCCTTCTTTCTCTGAATTCCTATCGAGTCATGTTTCGGGGCCAGTTCAAAAGTTGGCTATCGATGCAGGCTTCACGTGTCCTAATCGTGATGGGCGAGCAGGTAGAGGAGGGTGTTTTTATTGCAACAATCATAGTTATAGTCCGAAGTACTGTAATTCGCGTTTGAGTGTGACTGAACAAATTCAGCAAGGAAAAAATTTTTTCTCTCATAAGACGAAGAGTGATACGCGTTACTTGGCTTATTTTCAGTCGTATTCGAATACATATGCTCCCTTAGGTTGTCTGCGTCAACTTTATGAGGAGGCTTTGAGCGCGTCAGATGTAGTGGGTCTTGTGATAGCTACGCGTCCCGACTGTGTGGATCTGGATGTTCTGGATTATCTGGCAACGTTGAATAAACAAACTTTTGTACATCTTGAAATAGGTGTAGAAAGTACCTATGATGATGTGCTAAAACGTATCAATAGAGGGCATGACTTTGCCTGCACGCAACAAGCTATTAGAGCGATTGCTGAACGTGGACTGACGGTGGGAGCGCATCTTATTTTGGGACTTCCCACTGTTACACCAGAACGTGATGTGGATCAAGCAGATCAGCTAAATGAATTGCCCATTGATGTGCTCAAACTTCATCAGTTGCAGATTCTTCGAGGAACAGTTATGGCGAAAGATTTTATACTCCATCAAGCGGACTATTCCTTGATGACTGCTGAACGTTATGCTCAGCTTGTGGCACGCTTCTTGAAGCGTTTGAAACCATCTGTAGCACTAGAGCGCTATGTTTCGGAGTCGCCAGAAGAACTGCTTATAGCTCCACGTTGGGGTGTAAAGCCACAGGTGGTGGAAATGTTGGTAAATAAGTATTTGAAAGAGATATGTTAATATTCAAAATTATAACTCCCTGCCTAGGGGGAGGGCTTGAAGAACAATTGAATAGTCTCAGTGTTCAACTCGTTGATATGTTGAAGAATGATAAACTTGCTCTGAGCCAACTATTGGTTACACGTATTTATCTTTCGGATGCAGCTAATCAGTTGGAAGTTCTTCATCAACATCCTCTTTGGCAACAACTCACTGCGGGTGCTATTAGCGTAATAGAACAACCTTTGTTGAGTGGTGAGAAAGTGGCTCTGCATTGTGTTTTAACAACTGACTCAAAGGTGAAAAAAATAGGTACGCCAGAACGCATGAAGATGGGCATCGGTTCGTTGAAAATGCTGTTCCAATCTGTTCGTTTTACTGAGTCTGAAGCAAGAAATCTTTCCTCAGAAGAACAGACGATTGAAACCTTCCGCCGCCATCAACATTTCTTGAAAGAAGAAGGGCTTACGCTTGAAGCTAATTGTCATCGTACGTGGTTCTATGTTCGGGATGTGGATAGGAACTACCAAGGTGTGGTTGTGGGTCGTAATAAAGTTTTTGCTGAAGAAGGACTAACAGGAGATACTCATTATATAGCCTCTACGGGTATTGGAGGCTATCCTGCCGATGCTGAGGCGATTGTATGTGCCGACTTTTTGTCTGTTGATGGTTTGCAGCGCAAAGATGTTCGTTATCTTCAAGCGCTTGAATATCTCAATCCAACCCGTGAATATGGCGTAGCGTTTGAACGCGCCACAAGTTTAGATGTAAACGGGCAGAGATATTTGATGTTGTCAGGTACGGCCAGTATTGATAATAAGGGGAAAGTAGTTTATGAAGGCGATGTTCGAGCACAGACTGAGCGTCTTTTTCTTAATATTGAAAAATTGCTGAACAATGGAGAGGCTTCTTTGTCTAACTTGGAGTATGCCATTGTTTATTTGCGTGATATCTCCGATTATTCTGTGGTTGCAGCGTATTTGAAAGAAAAATATCCCCACCTTCCAGTGCTGATTGTTGAGGCTCGTGTTTGTCGTCCAGGCTGGTTGATAGAAGTAGAAGGAGTTGCACGTTTAGAGCTTTCCTAGTTTTGTTGTTAGCTTCATCTTTTTTTCGTGCTTTTTTGTTTGTCTTTTCAGTCTCTTTTTTTTGAGGTATTTTAAAAATATTTTTCAAGTACTTGTATTCCTACTAGTACTTTTTAATTGTTGGAGATTTAAGTGCTTGGAAAAACCTAATTCATTGTTTTTTAGTTTTAACGAAGGTTTTAGCGTGTTTCCTCGTAACTTTTATTTTATTAATGTGTACTTAAAATGAAGTATGGGTTAACTTTTTTTATCTCTACTAGTTGTTAAAAAACATGAATCAGAGTTTTATTAGTTGTAATACATGTATGTCAAATGATAAGAAAAAATTATCTTTGCCCCAACGTATGATTGTGTGTAAACACTGAAACAAATATAACTACAAAATAATCAATTACTTAAAGGTATGAAGGACCGATTTAATCGATTGGGAACTGCAATGCTAGGTGCGTTGTGTTTGCTTTCAACTTGCGGTATTACTTACTCTTGTTCGGATGATTATGATCTGGACGAAAAGAAACCTGCGTTTCTTGGAGAAAGTATATATGATGAGTTGAATAGCCGTACCGACAGAACGTTTAAGACAACAATTCGTCTTGTGGACGATTTGGGGTATAAGGATGTGCTGTCGAAGACGGGTAGCTTGACGCTCTTTGTGGCCGATGACAAAGCCTATGAACATTTCTTCCAAACTACAACTTGGACAGATGCTAGTGGCAATCCGATTAGAAGCTACGATCAGCTCTCAACTAACCAAAAGCGCGTGTTGCTCAACAATTCTATGTTGAATAATGCGTATGTGATGGAGAAACTCTCCAATACGGAGAATAATGGTAAGAACTTGTGCTTGCGCCAAGTTTCTAATGCAACGGCTACTGATACAGTGCCGTATTGGAAATGGTATCAGCTACCTGAAAATCTTAACGAACCTGATGCCGCCGGTACGGATGCAGGTGATACTAAATATTGGAACTACTACCGCAGAGAAGCCCGCGGTGGTATATATATGGCTGTGGATGCTACAAATCCAATGATGACTCACTTCCTAGAGGGTAATATGAACGAGAAGAAAGTGAAGCATGATGATGTAGCTTTTATTCTGAACCTTCCAAGCGGAAGTTGGCCTGAAACAGAGAATCGTAGCTATATCTACAACCGTCGAGTTATTGAACAAGATGTGACTTGTATGAATGGTTACTATCACGTTCTCGATTCAGTTCTTGTCACTCCTCCAAATATGGCTGAGGTGATTCGTACAAATGGTGATACGAAATACTTCAATGCTTTGTTGGATCGTTTTAGTGCACCATATTTTACTAGTCCATTGACGGATGCATACTCTGCTCTCCATAATATAAATGGTGACTCTATTTTCCAGAAGCGTTATATTTCTTCTAACTCTCAAGGTAATATAGCCATTGCTCTTGACCCAAAGGGTAAGTCGCTTGGCGATTTCCCGAAACTCGGTTTCGATCCAGCTTGGAATACGTACGCGATATCTTCTTCTACTAAGAAAGAGAATGATATGGCTGCAATGTTTGTTCCTAGTGATAAGGCGATGAAGGAATACTTCCTCAATGGTGGTGGTCGTGTGCTTATCAACCGTTATGGCAAGAAGACAAATACAGAAGAGAATTTGCTTTTCAATATTCAGCAGATTCCTCTGAGTGTAATTCAAGCACTGGTTAACAACTTGATGAAGGATTCTTATGCAGAGACTGTTCCTAGCAAGTACTTGACCATTATGAATGATGCTCAGGATCAAATGTTCCCAGCAACAACTTATGGCAGTGAGGCTGCTTACAAGAATTTGTTTGAAAAGACTCTTCTTGCTAATAATGGTGTAGTATATATAATGAATACTGTTATTACTCCTGCTGACTATGCAGCTGTAATTGCACCAGCTATTCTTCAGTCAAATACAAAGGTTATTCGTTCGGTGTTGCGTGCAGACGAACCCTATATTGATGGTACTTCTTACACAAGCGCACCATTGAAGCAGTATTTTAGTACTTACTTGAAAGCAATGCAGAGCCGCTTCTCTTTCTTTGTTCCGACAGATGACGGACTTGCAAAGTATGGTTATGTGGATCCTGTGTCTATGTCAAGTGGTATTCCTTCCAATCGTCGTTATTGGACTTTCGAGTATGGCGCAACTTCTGCAACGGATAATTCTCCTCGCTTGCCCATCAAAGCTATCGCACGTAAGTACAATCCCGATAAGGATCGCGATGCTTCTGTAGATGGACAAGTTACAGGACGTTATCAGTCATTGCCCAATGACGTCTTGGATAATTCCTATGCGAATAATGACTATGGTGCAACAAAACGTGAGTTGCTCATTGAAATGGTTAACCAGCATGTTGTTGTTCATGAGAATAATGATACAAGAGGAATGAATGCAGGTAATCGTTTCTTTACCTCTCGTAGTGGTGCTCCTATTTATTTAGCTAATGCTGGCGATGCAAGCAATAATGGCCTTGGTATGAAGGTTGAAGGTGGTTTGCAGTTGGATCAGAATAGCGATGCTTCTGCAGACAACGACAATGTAAGTACTGTTACAGAAGGTTTCGACATGACTTCTGAAAAGAATGGTTATGGTAATGGTATGACTTACTTGCTCGATCGCCCGATGCAGCCTACAATGAATTCGGTTTTTGCTATTATGCGCGATCATTCAGAATTTAGTCAATTCTATGACCTTTGTAATTTCTTTGATTCTGAACTTCTTCAGAAGGCAGGTTTCAAAGATAGTATCAATGGAAAGGCTAATGAGACAGCTCTTTGGAATAACGAGCAGAATAAGTATCGTATCTTTGTAGCTGAAGACAATGCAGGTAATCACCCTGCAAATGGAGAAAAATTAGTTCGTTTCTTCAATAACTATCGTTATACTATTTACATTCCTACTAATACCGCAATGGCTGCAGCTATTGCTAATGGTTTGCCTACTTGGACTTCTATCCAGAATTTCCTTGATGCAAATACGGATGCTGTAACTGGTGCTGTAAGTTCTGACGCAAAAGTTAAGGCACAAGCTATGATCGTTTGTCTTGTGAACTTCTTGAAGTATCATTTCCAAGATAACGCTTTCTATGTAGACAATGCTACTAATAGCGGTACATATCAAACGTCTTGTATTGATAATGATAGAAATGTGTATATGTCTATCGGTTTGAAACAAACTACAAATGCAATTGAATTGACCGACCTCAATGGAGATACTCGTCATGTTGTTGCGCCTTACAATTTGGTCGCTCGTGATATGAACTTTGATAGAGCTCCGTCTAATATGACGCAATCTCGTTATGTGAGGGTTTCTTCTTATGCTGCTATTCATCAGATTGATGGAGTCCTCAGTTTCATGAAGTTAAACTCTGGCCGTTATGATGGTGCTTGGACTACTTCTGGCGGTGCAAGACGATTTGTTGCAAAATACAGACCACGCAAATAATATAGTATTATGAATAACATAAAGTATCTACTGACCGTCGTTCTGTGTTTCTGCTCCTCTATTGCATTTGCACAGACCCGAATCACTGGTCATGTATGGAGTAAAGGAGAAGGTGCTATTGTTATGGCAAATGTAATTGAGAAAGATGCCAATAACCGTAACGTTTCTGCAACGCAGACAGATGCAAATGGTAATTTCTCAATGGCCATCAAGAATCCCAATAACCGACTTCAAGTATCTTATATTGGTTATGTCACTAAAGTGACAACCATTGGAGCACAACGTTCTTTCCGTATAGAACTTGTGGATAAGAGTACCTTGAAGGAAGCAGTTATAACGAGTCCACGTCGTGTGAAGTCGAATGGTTTGACAATTCCTGAACGTGAAATCTCTGTAGCTAAGCAGACACTTAACATGGACGACATGGAAGGTCTTTCTTTTGAGACTGCTGGTGAAGCTTTGCAGGGTCAGATTGCAGGTTTGGACATTGTTGCAAATTCTGGTAACCTTGGTGCTGGTACATCCATGCGTTTGCGTGGTGTATCTTCAATTAACGGTTCTCAAGAACCGCTGATTGTTGTGAATGGTTACATTATGGAGGATTATAACAAGAGCGATCTTGATCTTTCTAATCTTGAAAACCAAGAACAGTTTGCTACTTTATTACAGGTTAGCCCTGAAGATATCCAAAGTATCAATGTCCTTAAGGATGCTGCAGCAACAGCCATCTGGGGTTCTCGTGGTTCTAATGGTGTGATTGAAATTGTAACTCGTCGTGGTGCTCGCGGTAAAACCAAAGTAAATGTTGGTTATCGCTTCAATGGCTCATGGCAGCCTGAGGGCATGAAGATGCTCAATGGTGATGGTTACACTATGATGCTGAAGGAAGCTTACTTCAACCCAACTCAGAGCGATAATGCTTCTGGTATTGCTGAAATTATGTATCTCCAGAACTATCCAGCTTATTATGGTAATTATAATAAGAATACTGATTGGTTCAAGGAAGTAACACAATTCGGCCAGTCACACAGTGTTGACCTCGCGGTTGCAGGTGGTGGTGAAAAAGCTACCTTCCGTATTTCTGGTTCTTATGTTCACGAAACCGGTACCATCATTAAGCAGGCTTTGGATCGTTTCACAACGCGTCTTGCTTTGGATTATTGGGTGAGCGACCGTATTAAGTTTACTTCTGATTTTGGTCTTACATATACGAAGAATGATAAGAACTATGACGATAATCTTTTGAACTATGCATATCAGGCTATGCCTAATATGACCGTTTATCGTAACGAATATCGTGAAACTGCTGATGGAGTAGGTGAGTATTACAATACCGGTGAATACTTCATCATGCCTCCTGCTGCAAGTGCTGCAGGTTTGGTTGCTGCTAATAGTAACCGCTCTTCTTACTATCTTGCCGATATGGTGAGGAATGGTAATCCTGTTGCAATTGCAAATCAGGCTTGGCGTAGATGGTCTACTTACACCATTACCCCACAATTCTCTTTGGAATACAAGCTCTTGGGTAAGGCTGATGATGAAACTCAGTTGAATTATACGGGTGAAGTGTATATGAATGCTTATACTGAAACTCGTGATGCATATTATCCTCATAGTCTGACATCTCGTGCATGGTCTGATGGTGTTGACTTGACTTCTAATTCTGATTTCAAGAATCTTCAGTTCACGACTCGTCATTCTTTTGTATTCAAACCCTATTTCTACAATAACAACCATTCCCTTCAAGTTCTTGCACGCTTCGAGGTAGGTTCAAGTAATAGTACTCGCCAAAATTCTAGTAATTCTGGTATTAATGGTGGTATTACTGATGCAACTGTTCCTGGTTATCTAACAGGTAGTAGTACTTCGACTGGTAAAGGTCACACCATGAGTGGTATCAGTTCTATCCACTATGCTTATGGATCTTCTCCTGTTGAATCTAAGTATTCTGCTGACATTACGTTGCGTGCTGATGGTAGCACCCGTTTTGGTTCTGGCAGTAAGTGGGGATTCTTCCCAGGTGTGTCAGGTCGTTGGAATATCAGTAATGAGAAATTCTTTGAGCCTCTCAAGAAAGTTGTAAGTATGTTGGCTTTTCGTCCAGGTTGGGGTATTACTGGTAATGCTCCAGGTTCTGAGGGACTAATCTTTAATAAGTATTCAGCAGCAGGTGTTTATAATGGTGTAACAGCAATTGTTCCTTCTAATCTTCGCCTCACTGAATTGAAGTGGGAAAAGACAAAGTCTTGGAACTTAGGTTTCAACTTGAATTTATTAGAAGACCTTTTGCAGTTTGATTTGAATATATATAATAAGAGAACGACGGATTTGCTTAATAGCGGTGTAAGTGTTCCTTCCTCAACAGGTTATGCTCATTTGGATTATGCTAATGTGGGTTCAATGAAGAATGAAGGCTGGGAACTTTACCTCACTACACGTCCCATCTTTAAGATTGGAAAGTTTAGTGCAAAACTTCGTTTCAATATTGCTCAGAACATAAATACTATCACCCAAATGGATGCTTCCGTTTTGGCAAGTAATAACACAGAGGTGAATTATAAGAATGAGCAAGTACTGCGTCGTGTTCAGATTGGTAATGCTTTAGGTGGTATTTATGGTTATCGTTATAAGGGTATCTATGCATATGACTATGCGCATAATGGTTATTTCTTGAATGACGATAAGAACCAATACTATTATAGTGACAATACTACTAAGAACCCTGATGGAACGAATCGCAATACAGCGAAGAATTCAGGTAAGACAGCTCCTATTGCTCGTGATGCTCAAGGTAATGTGATTTACGATAAGAATGGTAATCCGTTGCCGATGATGTACAACTATGGTGGTATTAACTATCAGTTCCAGGGTGGTGATGTTATCTATGATGATATCAATCATGATGGTGAAATCAACCAATTAGATATTGTATATCTAGGTGGTTCCAATCCGAAAGTAAATGGAGGTTTTGGTATCGACTTGACTTATGGTAACTGGCAGTTAAAGACTAACTTCAATTTCCGTATCGGTAATAAGATTCTCAATCTTGCACGTATGTATGCTGAAGATATGCGTACAAACCGCAATCAAAGTGCATCTGTAAACCATCGTTGGAGAAAGAATGGTCAAGTAACTCAGATTCCACGTGCGATGAATTCTTCTATTGGCGTATCTTACAATGCTTTGATTAGTGATCGCTATGTTGAACCTGGTGACTTCCTTCGTTTCCAGTACTTCCAGCTTTCTTATTCAGTTCCTGCTAAGCAATTGAAGAAGTATGGTTTGAGTTCGCTTCGTTTTGCTTTCTCTGGAAACAATTTGTTGTTCTGGACTAAGTATTCAGGAGTTGATCCTGAACATTCGGCTTATGGCTTTAGCCCATGTACTGATAGTTCACAAACTCCGCGCTCTCGCTCCTTTACCTTTAGTTTGAACTTTGGTTTCTAATTGGAAGAAGACAATGAAAATGAATAAAATATATGTCAAGTTACTCTCTTTAGCAGGAATTCTCTGCTTTGGTGGAGTATTGCAATCATGTGACGATTACTTGACCGTCTATCCGACCGACCAGATTACAGAAGAAAAATTCTGGGAGGATAAGAATGACCTTAATAATGTCCGTGCAGGTGCTTATACGATACTCAATCGTACTACTCCAAGTGTTATGCTGTGGGGAGAACTTCGCTCAGATAACTTTAAGTTGATGAAGTTAGACAACACATCTCTGCTTCATTTGCAAGATGGTGTTCTTATGCCTTCAGAGAATATGTTCTCTTGGGCAACATTCTATACTGGTATCAATTATTGCAATCTTGTTCTCTCTCGAGGTCAGCAGATGGTTAATAAAGGTGTAGACCCTAGTTTTGGTTCTGGTGAATGGCGTCCTATCAAAGCTGAAATGGAAGCACTTCGTGCCTTGTACTATTTCTATTTGATTCGTGCATTCCGTGACGTACCTTATGTTTCTGAACCTGTCTCTACAGATAAGCAAGCAATGGCAGCGCGTATTCCTGCAACTCCAGGTGTTGCTATTCTTGGCGATCTTATAGACTCTTTAGAGGTTGTAAAAGATTATGCCGCTGATAATTTTGGTTCAGAAAGTGACAATAAAGGGCGTTTCACAAAGCGTGGTATTCGTGCTTTACTTGCTGATATGTATCTCTGGCGCGGTTGCCTTCTTAAGAATTATACAAAGAAGCCAACAAATACTCCCTATGGACATATCGTTAATGTTTCTGACGTGACCACGGACTCTATTGTTGGAACAGATACTCTTAAAGTTTCACGCACAGCGAAAGGTATGGTTATAAATGACGCTTATACTAATGCTTTGGCACAGGAATGCTTTAATAAGGCTATCCAACATTGCGATGCTGTACTTGATTATATGAAGGCAAAATATCAAGAGAATTTGCTGAAGAATACTTCTGCATCTACGATTGAAAAAACTCAGCCTTATCCTTTGATTCGTATTGTAGAAGTAACGGGCGGTACTCCCGATGTTGCCTATAATAGCATCTTTGGTGATAAGAATTCTTCTGAGAGTGTTTTTGAAGTTCAGTTTGATGGAGTGAACAATGTTAATGGTGCTTATGGAAAGTACTTAAGTAGCTATACCTCATCAGGTATTTCTACTTCTGCATTTGTTGTTAATTCTTTGTTTGCAAATGTCAATAGTAATGAGTCTGCAAAAGGATTTGGACGTACGGACTTCCGTATGCTAGAGACCATGCAAATAAGCAAAGTTACATCATTCTCCGCTAATGCGGTTTATCCATATATCAAGAATCTTGCAAGTTCTGTTGCAGCTGATAATTGGCAAGAAATGGGTAAAGGTGGTAGCTATTCTTTCCGCACTTCTTCAACTTCTGACGCCAATTGGCCTGTTTATCGTCTTTCAGATATTATGTTGATGAAGGCGGAAGCTATTGCTCGCAAGCATGCAGAATCTGATAAGGCCGCTACATCTTCAGGAATTGTTAATGCAGATCTTTGCGAAGGTTTTGATATGGTTAATGCTCTTTTTGGCAGATACAATCCAGGTCTGAAGCCCGCTACAGCAACAGAGCAGAGTGAATATAAGAGTACTCGTCTCAATATGGATCGTACAAAGCTCAATCTCTATTATGGTAAAGATAAGACAGCAGCTAATTTGCTGACTTTAGTTTATCAGGAGCGTCAACGCGAATTTGTTGGTGAAGGTAAATTCTGGTTTGATATTGTACGCCAGGCTGAAGCTACTAACGAGCCGACAAAGTCTTTATCGGATAATATGTCTCTCTCTACTTCTCTCAAGAACCGTTTAAAATTGCTTTATTCACTCTATAATCCTGTTTTCTCTGATGAAATGAAAGTCAATGGAGTTCCTGCAGGTGGTAAACTGAATCAAAATCCAGTTTGGGATAGATATAGCAAGAATTAATATTGGAAATATGAAAAAGAATATTGTAATATCTAGAATCAAAGGATTTTGCAGCTTATTGTTGCTATGTACCTTTGCCTTTTCCCTGCAATCTTGCAAGGAAGACATTGATGATTCAAACTTTGCAATAGCTAAGGATAAGACTGTTACGGATTATTTGGTAGCTTCTGACTCACTGTCTGATATCAAAGCTATCTTTGATCGAGTGAAACTTGGTAGATCTGACAATGCTTCTTCTTTGACAGCAGTGTTATCAGCTCGTGGTAATTATACAGTTTTTGCTCCGACAAATTCAGCTGTTAAAAAGTATGTTTCATCTCTAACCGGCTCAACTGATGTTAGTTCTCTAACTTACGAACAAGCCCAGCTGATTGCATTTAATTGCGTGATTGATAATGGCTCGGAAGGTGCTTACGAAACCCCAGATTTCCCACCTTCTGGTACGTTTACACTGTCCAATCTTAATGACCGTTTGCTTTCTTGTCATCAAGATTCTACTCAAAGTAACAGTCCGTATGTTATCAATGGTACATCTACTGTTATAAAGGAGAATCAGAAAGTTTCTAATGGTATCGTGCACCTTGTGAATTGTGTAATCTCTCCATCTGCAAATACTGTAGCTGAGATGATTCAGCAAGCACCCAATATGAGAATTATGGGTCGTCTTCTTGCGGAGACAGGTTTAGCTGATTCTTTGGCTGCAGATCGTGATCCTTCGTATGAGAATATCGAGCATGAAGAGAAAGAACCTAGAACTACTTTTGCTGTTTATCGTGATCTTTTGATTCCGCAAAAGCGTTATTTAGGTTTTACTGGATTTGTAGAGACAGATGACGTGTATGCTCGTGAGTGGGGCATCAATGTTACTACTAATTCTGAAGGAACTATTACAAACTGGGATCAAGTAAAACAAGCTATTCTTGCCAAGCTTGAACCTGTTTATGGATCTAATAATGTTGATGATCTGAAGAATCCTGAAAATCCAGTTAATCGCTTTGTTGCTTATCACTTTGTTGAAGGTCGTATACCTTATAATAAGTTGGTGGTACACTTGAGTGAATATGGTTATAAGTATGGTGCAGATATGAAAAATCCTCAGCGTCTGACTTATTCTGTTGATGTATGGGATTACTATCGTACCGTAGGTAAATATCATGATATCTTGAAAGTGACTCAAGTTCCTACAGGAGAGCATGAAATATATTTGAATCGCGTTTCTAAATATAACGATGATTTTGATGGCGACTTTTCTGAGGTTTCTACAATTGCCCATACACCAGGTGTAGGTCTTAATGTGAAGATTTCAGCAACAAATGGTCAGTACGATAACAATGCGCTTAATGGTTTTTACTATCCTATTGATGGTATACTGTTAAAGACAACAGAAGTTGCTGATGCTTTGGGTGGAGAACGTATGCGTATGGATTTGTCTACAATCTTGAGTGAAATGTTGTCTAATTCTATTCGTGGTACTGACTATCACTTCTTCCCGAAAGGTTACTTTGCTGCAATTACAAACGAATCTTCTGGTACGAAGTTCGCTTATCTTACAGCTGCTTGGGGTGGAGGTACGAATTGGACGGACTATCAAGGCGATGAATTTATGGCAGCAGGTCTCTTCGACTTTACTCTGCGCCTCCCACCAGTTCCGAAGTCAGGTACTTACGAAATCCGTCTTGGTATTTCTCAGAACCCTTTGCGTGGTATGGCTCAGCCTTATTTTGGTGAAGATCCTTATCGTTTGCAGCCAACAGGTTTGCCTCTTGACCTTCGTCAGCCTGTTGATAACAACTCCAATCCTCAATTGAATTGGCAGGATGACGTAGCAGACGTTGAGACCAATGTGGAAAATGATAAAAACCTGCGTATTCAAGGCTATATGAAAGCTCCTTTATACTTTGGCGCAAGCGATGGTACTGGTGCTTCTAAGGCTCGTTCTCTTCCCAATGGTAAAGGGAGCCCCGTCGTACGCCGTATCATTGGTATCCAATATATGGAATCAGGCAAAACTTACTATATACGTTTTAAATCTGCACTCAAAAAGTTGGACTCTCAGTTCTTCTTGGACTACATAGAGTATTGTCCCTCTAATGTATATAATGGTTCTGCTGCAGAGAATCCATGGTAAAAATATGAAAGTGGCTAGTCTCTGTATGTTAGGAGACTGCCCACTTTTCATTCCAATAACCGATTGAAAACAGAAAAGAATATGAAATCTATAAATTTTGCTCGTTATGGCTTTATGGGTGCTCTTGTCCTCTTGGGGACAACCGCATGTTCCGATGACCATTATGATGTGAAAAGTAGCGCAGCTTCTTCCAAGACTCTTTGGGAAAATATACAAAGCAATGGTGCTACAGACTCTCTTGCCATGATTATGAGTCGTACGTATGTCATGAAGAATGCTAACGACAAGAGTGGAAAGCAGACTCTGGGTGAACTTCTCAATCAGGCTCAGACGTTCACTGTTTGGGCACCTAAAGATGGTACGTATAATGCATCTTATTATTTGAACCTACTTAACAAGCGTGATCAATTGTTGGCACAGTCTTCTGATCCGACTTCACAATCTAATCGCGAAGCTTGGCAAATTAATTATGATGTAGCTAACCAATTTGTTCTTAATCATGTTGCACGTTTTAGCAATGAATCTAATGTTGGTGAGCAAAAAGTACGTCTGTTGAATGCTAAAGTGAGTATTTACGAGGTTTCAAAGAATCTCTTTAACTCCGTAGCTGTTGATGCTTCTGCAGGTAATATCGTGTCTACAAATGGTTCTTTACATCTATTAAATGGCCGTTCTCCTTTTGCATACAATATCTATGACTATCTTGCTGCAAACTCTAATTTCTCAAAGGTTTGGACAGCTTTGAAAGATCCTAATATTGACAAGGAAAGGTTCTTCGAAGCAGGTAGTACTCAAGGAGCAATGAATGAAAAAGGCCAAATGGTATATGTTGATTCTGTATACTACCAGACTAACAAGATTTTAGACGCTTGTGGTGCAAGAGTAAAAAATGAAGACTCGCTCTACATTGCAGTTCTTCCTTCTGATGCTGCTTTTGAAACGGCGTTTAATTCTGTTAGTTCTCTTTTCAAGTATGGAAGTAGCTATGCGTACGATTGGTCAAGTGAGCGTCGTGTTTTTGATAAAACAGACAATAATGCTCTTCGTGTGAATGCAGACTCTCTGCAGTCGTATAGTGCTAAGGATATGCTTATTAGTAGTGCATTCTTCAGTACTAGTCAATTCCCTGTTGCAAATCAGACAGATTCAGCTCAGGTGAATCATTACGCTACTCATGCAGATTCTATTAAGTCTACAAATAATGTGACTTATTATAATTCCAATCCAGGTGGTGTCAATCCTATCTTTAATGGACAGTCTCCTTACAAAGCTTCAAATGGTTACATCTATGCAGTTAATAGCTATAATGTAAATCCTGCTTATTCATTTGTTTCTAAGAACGAAATTAAATTGCAGTATGGTTTCTTCATAGCTACAACCCAAAATGACTTAACCGCTCTGACAACTCGTCAAGGAACGCTTGTTGAATTGACTCCTGCTAATCGTAATGATAATGTAAAGGGTAGTGTTGAAAACAACATGTATCGTCGCTTTGAAGCATCAAACGGTAACATGACTGTCGATATCATCTTGAATGATATTTATAGTACAAAGTATAAAATCAGTGCTATTATGCTTCCGAACCGTACTAACATTGCTAATATTCAGTACGATCGTACCACAGGACAAGAAATAACGGAAACCACAACGTTCGATTGTGATATCATTGACGATGTAACTAATCGTTCTATTGGTAGTGCAAAGAACATTACGATTTCCAATGATACAATTCAGAGTTATGTTCTCTTTGATTCATTTGAGTTCCCGAAGTGCTATGTAAATCTGCCTGCTGGTTATGTTTCTTTCCCACGCCTGCGTTTTACGCTCTCTCGTAGAAATCAGACTCGTGGTAAAACGAAATCCCTGAATATCAGCAAAGTGATTCTCGAGCCCGTTCGCGAATAATAATTCTTGTTAACATACTAAAGTAAGTCTAAGATGAATAATATAAAACGAACTAACATGATGCAGGGAGTTATTCGTGCAGGTGTATGCCTTTTCATGCTGTCTGGTACATGCGTGCTGTCAGCTCAAGAGGCAGACACTACCGCAGTTGCGGTTCAGACAAAGGTCGCTCCAGCCAAGGCTAAGACCGTGGCACCGAAGTATGAAATGAAACAAGTTTCTGGCCATATTTTCGATGCGGCAACAAAAAAGCCTTTAGCAGGTGTTCGTGTGCAAGCTTTGAGTAATCGCTTCTACACTACGATGACTGATGAAAATGGTGCTTATACTATTTCTGTCCCTATATTCGTAACTGCTTTGTACGTGAACCTTGATGGCTATAATGCAGTACAATTGGGTATCAAAGATGCTGAAAAGCAAGATGCAGTTTTGTATAATGGTATTGTAAAATCACTCTATGGAGATGGCACTGATATTTTCAATACTGCTAGCATGAGCCTTGATAATTCAAGTGCAATCACGATCGAGAATGATATTGAAAATCATTTGAATGGAAATGTTCGCGCAATTAATCGTGGTGGTATGCCTGCACAAGGTGCTTTCTTGCTGATGAATGGCTTGAACTCTCTGAATGCAAATACGCAGCCGCTTGTCGTTATTGATGGTGTAGTGCAAGATATGCAGTACAATCGTGCGACTCTTCACGATGGCTTTGTTAATAATATTTTCAACATCATTGACCCTGAGGATATTGAAAGTGTTGAAACTATTAAGAATGGTGTAGCTTTTTATGGTTCACGTGGTGCTAATGGCGTCATAAAGATTACCACGCGTCGTGGTCATAGCATGGTTACTCGCATCAAGATTCGTGCATATGGCGGCTTTGAAACAGTTCACAATAAGATTCCTGTGATGAATGGTAATCAGTATCGTAGCTATGTTTCTGAGTTTTTAGGTACAACGGAATATGCAAAGAGCCTCTCTTCTAGCCAGAATATTCCATTCTTGAATGAAGATCCTAACTATTTGTTCTATCCGATGTATCATAACAATACGGATTGGCAGTCGGATCTTTATAGTACAGCATTTACTCAGAATTATAAGGTTGGTGTAGAAGGCGGTGATGATATCGCTATGTATAACCTTTCTCTGGGTTTTACTCAGAGTAATGCTACAGCGAAGAAGAATGACTTTAATCGTTTGAACATTCGCTTCAATACAGATGTTACGCTGACAAAGAATCTTACGTCCTCTATAGATATAGGTTATGCACGTAATGCATATAACCTGCGTGATAATGGTTGGGCAGAAGATTATTCTCGACGCCATATTTCTTCTCCGAATGTTCTTGGCCTTATCCAGTCTCCATTCATTAGTCCCTATGCTTATTTTGTAGGCTATAAGAACGGAGGCCTGTATCTTGGTCATACTGATAAGGTTTATGCTGGTAAAAATTATAACGATACCAATAATCCTTTCTCTTTTGCAAGCAAGTATGGCTTTGCTGGACTTGTTAATCCTTATTGGACTTTGCTCAATGGTGAAGGAAACAATAAGAATTATCAGGAACAAACTCAATTTAATCTGAATATCGCTCCTAAATATCAAGTTAATAAGTACCTCACTATTCAGAACCGCTTTAGCTACATTTTGAGCCGTTCAAATGAGAAGTACTATTTGCCTTATAATGGCACTCCCACTATGGAGGTAGAAGGTTTGGGGGATGTTTATAGCATCGTGCGCTCACAGTTTGGTAAAGAAACTACTTTGTTCAATGACTTCCAAGTGAATTGGACTCGTCAGTTTGGTGCACACGCTGTAGATATTTTAGGTGGATTCCGCTACTCTGCCTATTCTTATAGTGATAGCCATGTTTCTGGTTATAACAACGATAATGATAAGATGCCTAATATGTCTTATTCGTTGCAATATAAAGATTATGGTGGTACAAATGACACTTGGAATAATTTGAGCTATTATGTAAATGGTAGTTACAATTATCGTAATCGCTATTTCCTGAATGCTATTGTAGCAATGGATGCCTCCTCTCGTTTCGGCAAGGAAGCGAAAGATGGTCTTAAGTTAGCAGGTGTTCGTTGGGGCTTCTTCCCTTCACTCCAGGCTGGTTGGGTTGTTTCCAATGAAGATTGGTTCAACGTAAAAGCCATTAACTATCTGAAATTAACAGCTGGTTATGAAGTAAGTGGTAATGACGATGTCGATTACTATGCGAGCCGCACTTATTTTGCCAATCGCAAGTATCTTGATCGTGCAACAGCTCTTGTTCTTGCTAATATCGAGAATCCTACTATTCAGTGGGAAACGACTCGCAAGCTCAACTTGGGTTTGAATACTAATATGTTTGATAACAGATTGTCTTTGGGACTCAACTGGTTCTACGCTAAGACCTCTAATCTCTTGGCACAGAAATCTGTTAGTGACATTACAGGTCTTCGAACAATGTGGGCAAATGATGGTGCTTTGAAGAATACTGGCGTTGAGTTCAATACTAATGCGGTTCTAATCAATCATAAAGATTGGCGTTGGCAAGCAGGTTTCACCATAGGTCATTACAAGAATGAATTAACTAAGCTGCCAACTTCGGACTTGAACTATATCACTTCTTATCCTCTCGATGCTAATGGTAAGCGCATTGAAGAATCTGCACAGGTTCTCCATGGAGTTTTATCTAGTGTTTATGGTAATAAGAATATACTTTCTGCAGTCGGTCGTTCTGTTGGTGTCTTCTATGGCTACAAAACAGCAGGAGTCTTTAGCACTGATGCTCAGGCAGCTCAAGCAGGTAAGTATGGCTATCTTCGTTATCCAACCGGCATCGCATCTAGCCCTTATCGCAATTTCAAAGCTGGTGATGTGCATTTCGTAGATCAGAATGGTGATGGTTGGATCAATGAAGCTGATATGGTTGAAATTGGTAATCCTAACCCAACAATTTACGGAAACCTCTACACTACGTTGTCTTGGAAAGGACTGACGCTGGATGTTATCTTCAAGTATTCTTTAGGTAACGATATCTTCAACTACCAGCGTTCTCAGCTTGAATCTCAAAATAACATTTGGAATCAGACTACGGCCGTTGTCAATCGCTGGCGTTACGAAGGTCAGGTCACAGATGTTCCTCGTCCCATGGCTTCCACTAATGATGAGTGGGTTAATAACGAGCGTTTCTCTGATCGTTGGATTGAAGATGGTTCTTTCTTGAAGCTCAAGAAACTTCGCCTTACTTACAAACTGCCGTTGAATTTGAGCTGGTTGCAAGGACTCTCTGTTTGGGGCGAAGTGAACAATGTCTTCACGGTTACTAAATACCTCGGCTCCGACCCAGAAGTTTCTGTTGGCAATGGCGTCCTTTATCAGGGTGTTGATGCTGGCTATCTGCCTTCAAGTCGTAGCTTTAATTTCGGCGTAACTATCAACTTGTAATGTATAAAGATTTGTCAATTTGTGGAGAATGTATAGAGTTTTGCTCTATCTTTCTCGCACAGATTGCCAGTCAACTACAAATATCACAACAATGAAAGCAAAATCTATTTTAGGTCTTTTCGCCTTACTTTTGGGACTTGGTGCAACAACAACGTCCTGCGAAGATATGCTGACCCCTGATTTGAATCGTTATGCCGAGAATTTTAACGGCAAAGATACGGTGAACTTCTACCTTGGTATTCTTGCAAATGTTCAGGACGTTGTTGAGCAAAACACTTTGCTCGGTGAGCTCCGTGGCGATTTGGCGGATACAACGATGTTTACTTCTGACTCTATTGCAGACATTGCTAATTTCAAGCGTTCTGCTGATGGAGAAAATGCGTTGTTAAATCGTTCAGCTTATTATAAAGTTATCAACCAGTGTAATTTCTATCTCTCGAAAGTAGATACTTTGGCTTCTAAGAATAGCATCTATTATATGCGTAAAGAAGCAGCACAGGTTATGTTGATTCGTGCATGGACATACATGCAGTTGGTGCAGAACTATGGTCGTGTTCCTTATATCACAAAGCCTGTTCGTAGTGCCAATACTGGTTGGGAAAAGAATCCTGAAGCTTGGGCAACAGCTGACAATCTTCTGGATCTTGTGAAGTCCGACTTAGAACAAGCCCTGGCTTATGAAAAATCCTATGGACTTCCCAATTATGGTTCTTTCAATACTGGTGCAGGTAATATCCAGCATGCCAATATGTTGTTCCGTGGTGACCTCGTTTTAGGAGATCTCTATCTCCTTCGTGGTGCAAGTAAGTCTGATTTTTCTAAAGCAGCAAAACATTACTATGACTATCTGAAGAATGCTGCAGCGCTTGTTTCTGCCTCTTACAGAGCATCAGTTGTAAAGTTTCGTTTGGGAAGCACAGAAGACTATATTCCATATAGTTCAAATTGGACTAGTCTCTATTCTGAGTCAAGTAATGTTTCTAAGCGTTCTATTACAGAAGTTCCTTCAGCAGCTAACACTGCTTTTGGTACAACTCTAACGCGTATCCCAGCTATTTTTGGCTTTGATATACATTCTTCTAACTCAACCACAACGAATGAGAGTTCTTCCAGTTCTAGTTCTTCTTCTAGTTCGTCTTCCAGTTCTTCTTCGACTACAACTACTAGTGGTAAAATATCTCTGAAGGCAAATTATAAGCATCGTCAAGTTGGCCCTTCTCAGCGTTTCAACGCCATCAATAAAAATCTTGACTATGTTTTTTATGAGGAGACTGCAGATGTGATTACGGATGTTAAGCATCTGGATAATGGTGATGCCCGTTATTATGGAACAGCACCAGAAGTGGTTACTGAAGGTGGCCGTATACGCTTCATACAGAAATTTGGTAGCACTTCTTCTGGAAATCCATGGCCTACAAGCTTCTCTTTCCGCTATGTAATCGATCTCTATCGTACTAATCAAGTATATCTTCGTTTGGCTGAAGCCCTCAATCGTAGTGGCTATCCTCATTTGGCGTTCTCAATTCTTCGTGGTGGTCTGAATGGTCAACGCATTCCTGGCCTGAAGAAAGACACAATCTATAATGATACAGAAAGAACTAAATATATAACATCTGTTATTGATAGTACAACTGTTGAGCGCGATATGATTGGTATTGATGCTGACGAACTTGTTCGCTTCCATGCTGATGCAGATTTTGCAGATTTCAGTTTGTCGGAACCTCCATTCACTAAGAATATTGGTATAAATGAATTGGGTGGTGGCTTGTACAAGGAACAAGACAAGCAGAATACTTATTTCGTGCTTGTGGCTCAACGTATTCTTGATGAAGCAAATCGTATGAACAATATGTCGGCAGGTGTTCGTGCCCATGCTCGTAAGTTGCTCTCTACGTTAGCTCCAACAGGTCCTACACATCTTGATACATTGCGTTGGAGTTATACAGAAGTGACAGCTCCTAGTGTTTCTGATGCCAATCCCCTGGAGATTGATGCTGTTGAAGACCTTATTTCTGATGAATGTGCACGTGAGTTAGGCTTTGAAGGTTATCGTTTTGCTGACCTCTGCCGTTTCGCTCGTCATAAGAATAGTGACACTTCTGGTCGTTTCACAGCAACTCATGGTACAAGCTGGATGGCATGGCAAATTGCTCGTCGTAGTACGAATCTCAAACTCTATGAACAGCCAAATGTTTACAACACCACGTTGTATAATACGCTGATGACACAGAGTAACTGGTATTTAAGAAATCCACACGAATAAGATTCTCTTTTAATCCATAATTTTGAAGGGCGTATCTATCTAACTAAGGTACGCTCTTCTTATATTCTATATTTACATCCTCTTTTTATGGATATCTAAAAAGGCAAAAGTGTCAAATAATATCGCAGTCTATAACCCTGAGAATCGTTTGAAAATCAACTAAAGGATACATGCCCTAAAATAACGCAGGCTTGCACTTCCTAAAAATAGCTCTATTTCTGTTTTTTATTGGCGGATGGGAAAATACAATAAGGAAATTTTCAAATTCTATAAGGATGTTGGGCGACATCCTTATAGCGTCAGTTGATAGAATAAGGAAAAACAGAGCTTTTCCAAGGGTAGTATTTCGTTTCCTTTAGGAAATACGATGGATTCCGATGAGATTTGGCCATAAGAATAAGAAATCTTCCAATGCTAACCTTTTATTAGTCTTTTTGTTTTGCCTCTTTGACGCTTTCCATATTTTTCCCTTTTCTAGAATGGAAAAGTACGTTGTAAAATAAAGCGTCTTTTTGCTTTTAAGTTGTGTCATTAAAGTTTATGTTGTGATGTTGGAGAATGAATTTGACACGAGCGAAAGAATGTAGCTTAAGGATTAAAATGGAAGGAGTGCGATTTATAAACAACTGAAATTCGGTTTATCTTTTAGCTCTTTTAAATCTTACAGAAGCCACTGAAAATGCAGCTAGGGAAGTGAGAAAAGGCGAAGCTTTTTTGCATTTTCGTTTACTTTCCTTTATCTTCGCATATTATAAGATTATAATCACGCTATGGAATTTAATGCAGAGCAGATTGCAGCGTATTTGCAAGGACAGGTTGAGGGAGATCCCAAGGCCGTTGTAACTACGTTTGCAAAGATAGAGGAAGGTGTACCAGGTGCCATTACTTTTCTCTCTGATATTCACTATGAACACTATCTTTACGACACGAAAGCTAGTGTCGTATTAGTTAATAAAGATTTTCAACCATCTAAGCCTGTTACTGCCACGTTGA
The DNA here is from genome assembly GCF_014195585.1 of Alloprevotella rava. Classification (GTDB taxonomy): domain Bacteria; phylum Bacteroidota; class Bacteroidia; order Bacteroidales; family Bacteroidaceae; genus Alloprevotella; species Alloprevotella rava. Next base: position 62,094 of record NZ_JACICA010000001.1, read on the forward strand.
TACGTGTTGAAGACGCACGTGCTTGTGTTGCACGTTTGTTGACATTGTATCAGCAAACGATGTCGCAGCCGCGCGTTGGTATTCATCCGCAAGCTTGTGTGGCCGAAACAGCACAGATTGGTAAGAATGTTTATGTAGGTCCGCATGCTTATGTGGGCGAGAATGTTGTTATCGGTGATGGCACGCAACTTTATGCAGGAGTAGTTGTTGAAGAACGCGCAACGGTGGGGGAGAATTGTATCCTCTATCCGAATGTTTCTGTTTATCACGATTGTCATGTTGGTAACCGCGTAATTCTTCATTCTGGTTGCTGCATTGGTTCTGATGGTTTTGGCTTTGCTCCGATTGAAGGAGGCTACGAGAAGATACCTCAGATAGGCAATGCCATCGTTGAAGATGATGTAGAGATAGGTGCTAATTCCTGTGTGGATCGTGCCGTTATGGGCTCAACCTATGTGCGCAAGGGCGTGAAGCTCGACAATCTCGTTCAGATTGCTCATAATTGCGATATAGGAGAAAATACAGTGATGTCGGCTCAAGTAGGAGTGGCTGGCTCAACCAAGATAGGTCAGTGGTGTATGTTTGGCGGACAGGTTGGCGTTGCTGGTCATATAGAGATTGCCGACCGCACTCGTAGCGGAGCACAAGCAGGTATTGCTGGAAAAGTGCGTAAGTCCGACCAGGTTATTATTGGGTCTCCTGCAATGGACGCTCGCCAGTTTGCTCGTTGCTCTGCAGTATTTAAGAATCTCCCCGAATTGTGGAAGGACGTGAACGACTTGAAGCGTGCTTTCGAAAATAAATGAAACGTATAGACTATGTTTAAGCAAAAAACTCTCAAAGGAAGTTTTTCTCTTTTCGGAAAAGGACTCCACACAGGTTTGAACCTGACCGTGACGTTCAATCCTGCTCCAGAGAATTTCGGATATAAAGTTCAGCGTATTGATTTACCAGGAGAACCACTCATTGAAGCCATTGCCGAAAATGTGGTAGATACATCTCGTGGTACTGTCATTGCGAAAGGCGAGGCTCGTTGCTCCACGATTGAGCACGCCATGGCTGCCTTGTATGCCAGTGGTATTGACAACTGCCTTATATCGGTGAACGGACCAGAGTTTCCTATCCTCGATGGTAGTGCAGAAATCTATATGGCCAATATTCAAAAGGTGGGTATTGAAGAACAGAATGCAGAGAAAGATTTCTTCGTTATTAAACGTAAGATAGAATTCCGCGATGATAAGACAGGCTCTAGCATTATCATCCTTCCCGATGAGCAATTCTCTCTGACGGCTATGATTTCTTTCGACTCAGAGTTTATTGGTAGCCAGTTTGCTACGCTTGACAATATGGAAGATTTCGGAAAGGAGATAGCACCTGCTCGCACCTTTGTCTTCGTTCGAGAAATAGAGCCTCTGCTCAAGATGGGGCTTATCAAAGGTGGCGATTTGGACAATGCTGTTGTTATCTATGAAACACCTATGGAGCAAGGTGCGCTCGATCTCTTAGCCGACAATCTACATGTGGATCATCGTGATGCAACGAAGCTGGGCTACATCCAACGCCGCCCGCTCGAGTGGCGCAATGAGCCTGCACGCCATAAATTGCTGGATATCATCGGCGATATGGCACTGATTGGTCGCCCGCTAAAAGGTAGAATTATTGCCACCAAACCTGGTCATACCATCAATAATAAGTTTGCACGACAGATGCGTCGTGAAATTCGCAAACACGAAGTGCAAGCTCCAAAGTACGACCCAAATCAAGCACCATTGATGGACATCAATCGTGTTCGTGCTTTGCTTCCACATCGCTATCCGATGCAGCTGGTGGACAAAGTTATTGAAATGGGCTCCGACTATATCGTAGCGGTTAAGAATGTTACAAGCAATGAGCCTTTCTTCCAAGGGCATTTCCCCAAAGAGCCTGTTATGCCCGGCGTTTTGCAAATCGAAGCCTTGGCTCAAGCCGGCGGATTGCTCACGCTGAACACAATGAAGGATCCAGAGAAGTGTAGTACTTACTTCTTGAAAATAGATGGTGTTAAATTCCGTCAGAAGGTTGTACCTGGTGATACGCTGCTTTTCAAAGTGCGTATGACAGCGCCCATTCGTCATGGTATTGCATCTATGCATGGCTTTGTCTTTGTGGGCGAAACTGCAGTTATGGAAGCATCTTTTACTGCTCAACTTGTTGAAAACAAATAATCATTGAATAGCTATGGCAAATAAGATAAGTCCTTTGGCTTACGTCGATCCCGAGGCTAAAATTGGAGAGAACTGCGAAATTGGTCCTTTCTGCTTTATTGATAAGAATGTCGTTATTGGCGATAATAACCGCTTGATGAATAGTGTGACTGTGCTCTACGGCACGCGGATGGGAAATGGAAATGTGGTTTTCCCAGGTGCAGTACTTGGTGCTGTTCCTCAAGACTTGAAGTTTCGCGGTGAAGAAACTACTGCTGAAATTGGCGACAATAATACAATTCGTGAAAATGTTACCATCAACCGTGGAACTGCTGCGAAGGGCAAGACCGTAGTAGGCAGTAATAACCTGCTGATGGAGGGAATGCACGTGGCTCATGATGTCTTTGTCGGCAGCGGTTGTATTATAGGAAATTCCACAAAGCTTGCTGGTGAGGTTGTCATTGACGACTTTGCCATCTTGTCTGCAAATGTTCTCGTGCATCAGTTCTGTCGCATTGGTAGTTATGTAATGGTCGGTGGAGGCTCTCGCACTAGTCAGGACATACCTCCATTCACAATGGCCGCTCGAGAACCTATAAAGTATTGTGGTTTGAATCTTGTGGGACTTCGTCGCAGAGGATTTTCTTCCGAAGTTATCGAAAAGGTGCATAAGGCTTATAAGATTATTTACGATAGTGAAAAATTGATGAAAGAACGCCTCGAAGAAGTGCGTGAAACCCTCGGTGGCTGCAAGGAAATAGACTATATCGTAGATTTCTGTAGCAGTTCACAGCGTGGTATTATTGCTGGCTAATGGTAGTCCTTTCAATAGTGCTAATAAAGTATGATATTAAAAATAAAATTTATCTCAGACGAGGTTGAAGGCTTCTTGCGTGAGTTTGAAATCGACAGCGATGCAACTTTCCTCGATTTGAATAAAGCGATTCTTGCTTCCTGCAATTATCCAGACGATCAAATGACATCCTTCTATCTGTGTGATGAAGAATGGGAACGCGGTCAGCAAGTGACGCGTGAGGACATGGGCGCATCTAGTGCTGATGAGGATGTTTATGTCATGGAGAACACGCGCCTTAGTGAGTTCTTGGAAGAAGAAGGACAACGACTCGTGTTCGTGTTCGATCCCTTTTCAGACCGAATGCTCTATGCTACGGTTTGCGAAGAGATTCCAGGAAAGAATTTGAGTGCCCCCAAAGTTGTACGTTCTAAAGGAACTGCTCCGCAGCAAATAGCAGAGCTAGACTTCTCTATGCCAGCTCCCAAAACCGCTACTGCTGGAGCAGGAGAGGTAGAAGATGATGCACTCTTTGGTGCAGAAGGTCCACAATTCAATGATGATGAACTCGATTTGGAGGGATTCGAAATAAGCGACGGACAGCCCTATTGAAAACTCTTATCGTCATTTTGGGGCCTACGGGCGTAGGAAAAACCGAATTGTCTTTGCAAATTGCAGAGCAGTTCGGTTCCTGCATTATTAGTGCTGATAGTCGCCAGTTTTATCGTGATATTCCTATAGGTACAGCCGCTCCCACTCCCGAGCAGCTAGCTCGTGTAAAACATTATTTTGTTGGTACACTTGGTTTGGAGGATTACTATAGTGCTGCACAATACGAGGCCGATACACTTCAATTGCTTGCTCAGCTTTTTGAACAGCAGGAGGTTGTCGTGATGAGCGGTGGCTCAATGATGTATATTGATGCCGTTTGCAATGGGATTGATGACATTCCAACGGTGACGGATGAAACGCGCCAAATGGTGCATTCTCGTTACGAAGCAGAAGGCTTAGAATCTTTGGTGTCCGAGTTGCGCCTGCTTGATCCTGCTTATTACGAATGCGTGGATAGGAAAAATACTGCGCGTGTGTTGCACGCCCTTGAGATTTGTTACCAAACAGGGCAGACTTTTACCTCTTTTCGTACGGGAAAGAAGAAGCTGCGTCCTTTCAATATTATAAAGGTTGGGCTGAATCGCCCACGCCCCGAATTGTTCGATAGAATAAATCTCCGTGTCTCTGCAATGATGGATGAGGGGCTTTTGGCTGAAGTGCGGCGTGTGCTCCCTTTTCGTAATTGTAACTCATTGAATACCGTGGGCTACAAAGAATTGTTCAATTATTTAGATGGAGAATGGGAGTTAGACTTTGCTCTCGATAGAATGCGTAAGAATACACGTGTTTATGCCAAAAAGCAACTCACGTGGTTCAAGCGTGATGAAAGTGTCTGCTGGTTTCATCCAGAAGAAAGCTCGATCTTTGATAGATTACACGATGCCGTGGCGGCGTATAAAAAAATCTAAATCTTTGCAGGTATGGCTTTGTTGCTGTATTTTTGCATATCAATAAGTATTGAAATATGTCAGAAATTAAAAAGTCTTTATTGGATACCCTTCTTCGTCCTTTTTGTTGGTGTAATCGCAAGTTAAAAGGATTTTGGAACTGGTATAAAAGCTTATACAAAGGCCTGCCATGGTGGAAGAAAACCATTGTGGCCCTTTCTTCTTTTATAGCCTTTCTCATCTTTTATATCTTCGCAGTCATTTTCAACCTTTTCTGGCTCTTTGGAAAGTCACCATCGCTGAACGAGATTATGCATCCTAAAACAGCAATGGCTTCTGAAATCTATAGTGCTGATGGGAAAGTTATCGGCAAGTTTTTTAGTGAAAATCGTATGCCTGTGGAGTATAAGGACATCAATCCTGTATTCTTCAAAGCTTTGATCTCGACCGAAGACGAACGCTTCTATAAGCACCACGGCGTTGACTTCCAAGGAATGCTGGCTGCTGCTAAAGATGCCACCCGAGGTAATGCTCGCGGTGCCTCAACAATCACGCAGCAGTTGGTGAAGAATATGTTTAAAGTTCGCTCTGAATATGGTACAGGTCTTCTGGGTAAAATACCTGGTGTTAGAATCCTCATTATGAAGAGTAAGGAGATGATTATTGCAACAGAGATTGAGATGACCAACTCTAAGCAAGACATTCTCCGAATGTATGCAAATACTGTTGATTTCGGCTCAAATGCTTTTGGTATAAAGACTGCTGCCAAGACCTACTTTAATACAACTCCCGCTAAACTGAAGCCTGAAGAGGCCGCAGTACTTGTGGGAATGCTGAAGGCTACTACGGCCTATAATCCTCGTACAAATCCTGAGCGAAGCAAGTCACGCCGCAATGTGGTGTTGGAGAATATGTACACTCACAACTTCTTATCGCGTCAAGAAGCCGATTCGCTGAAAAAACTTCCTTTGAAGTTGGACTTTAGTGTGGAAAGCGCTCTTGATGGGCAAGCTCTCTATTTCCGCGATGCCGTAGCTGACTATATTAAGGAAAAGTGTCCCGATCTGGATCCTTATACAGATGGTCTGAAGATCTATACTACGCTGGATACGCGTATGCAGAAATATGCGGAAGAAGCTGTTACGCAGCAAATGAAAACTGTGCAAAACAACTTCGACAATCATTGGCGTGGGCAAGATCCTTGGCGTGATGAGCGCGGAAATATTATTCCGAACTTTATAGAAGATCGTTTGAAGAAAGAAAATACCTATAAGCAGTTGGTGGCTCGTTATCCCAACGATCCAGACTCTGTAACTTATTTTCTCAATAAGCCACATAAGGTAAAACTCTTTACTTATAATGGTCCAGAAGAACGAATCATGTCAACGGTCGACTCTTTGAAATATATGGTCCGTTTTATGCACGCAGGTTTTATGGCAATGGAGCCGCAGACTGGTTATGTTCGTGCTTGGGTGGGCGATATTGATTATAAGACTTGGCAGTATGATAAAGTAGTATCCATGCGTCAACCTGGTTCTACTTTTAAGCTCTTCGTGTATGCTACGGCAATGAAGCAAGGTCTTACGCCTGCCGATACTCGTCGAGATGAGATGATTGAGATGACTGTCTACGATAAAGTTAAAAAAGAAAATACAGTATGGCGTCCCACAAATGCTAATGGCCGTTTTTCAGGCATTGATATGCCCATACGTGCGGCTTTTGCTCGAAGTATAAATTCGGTAGCTGTACGCTTAGGGCAGGAAGTGGGTATTCCAGAGATAATTCGTACCGCTCAAGATTTAGGTGTGAAATCTCCTTTAGATGATGCTCCTGCATTGACTTTAGGTGCAAGCGATGTGAAGCTAGAAGAAATTGTTGGAGCATATAGTGCCGTGGCCAATTATGGTGCTTATATCGAACCCACTTTGGTTACAAAAATAGTGAATCAAGATGGTGATGTAGTCTACGAGACAGAAGCGAAGCCCGTACAAGCTCTTCCATGGAAGGCTGCTTTCTATATGCAAAAGATATTGGAGGCTGGTATGACAGATTCTGGTGGTACGTCACAATCCTTTCAGAGCTACTTAGGTAGTGCTTTGTGGAATAAAAAGATAGATGCAGGTGGAAAAACAGGTACTTCGAATAACCACTCTGATGCATGGTTCGTTGGAGTTACGCCAGGACTTGTCTGTGGTGCTTGGGTTGGAGCCGAAGACCGTTGCATACACTTCCGAACTGGAGCTTTAGGACAAGGGAGTAGAACAGCTCTGCCGATTGTAGGGCTCTTTATGCAAAAAGTTTTGGCAGATGCCGAGCTTGGGCAGAAGTACAGACAGCGTTATGCACCAACACCTGAAGTTGTTGATCCTGCTACTTATGGTGGAGATTTTAATTTCTCAGCTCCTTCTGATAATCTTGCAGATTCTCTTTCTTCTCATCAGTCAGATAGTTTAGACTCTTCCGCTGATGATTTGATGGGAGGAGGTGGAGAACCGTTAGAAGAACCTGCTGTTACGCCGCGACCAGAGGAAGTACAAAGTAGTTCTTCCCGTACTGTGATCTCTTCGCAAAAAACTGGTACGCAGAAAGTGAAAAAGGAAAAAGACTCTGGTGAAGATCTTTTTAACTAAAAAATAAACTAACGGCAGGTTTGCAAATGAGTAAACTTGCCGTTAGTTTTATTATAGCTGTCCGTAAAATACTTAGGCGATAGAAGAGTCTTATCTGTAACGCCTAAAAAGGGAGATTTTTTAGGGATATTACCAATAGGATTACGGATTTATAGGACAACATAAAAAAGATCACAACCATAGGACTGCAGTCTTTTAATACATATGCTTTTACTCTTCTATAGAGTGACTATCTATCTCTGCTTCTACAACGAAGATAAGATCTTCGGGAGAGAAATCGCCGATATGTTCGCGTTTTGCCGTTTTTGCTAAGTAAGCAGCAATGGCTTCAACGTCGATATTTATAAATCCATCTTTGTCGGGCTCGGCATCGAGGATACCACTTTCTGCGTAGTATTCTGTGATGACATCAAGGAAGTAGTAGAGTTGTTCTTCGGTGAACTTCTCTTTCAACTCCTGTGGTATTTGCTGTTGAATAAAGGCAACGGTCTGTGCGTCGTCGAGCTCGTCTTGCAGGAGCTCTTCTTCAAAACTTGCCATGACTTAAAGGAGAGTGTCAAACTTTTCAGCAAACTTGCTTTTGGGAGCAGCGCCTACCATGCGGTCGACAAGTTCTCCATCTTTGAAGAAAAGGATCGTTGGAACGCTAGCTATACCATAGCGAGCTGCCAATCCTGCACATTCTTCAACATCAGCTTTGCCAACAGTAACACGGCCTTCGTATTCTTCTGCCAATTCGGTCATGATTGGAGCTACCTTTTTGCAAGGGCCACACCATGTAGCTGAAAAGTCTACTACAAGAGGTTGCTTTGACGCCAATTCTGCGTCGAAATTTTGTTCGGAGATGATTTTTTCCATATTATATTTATTTTAGTTTGATATATGCTTCGCAAAGATAGTGCCATTTATCCAATTTTATATTCTAGGCACGGACTTTCTTCTAGGAAAGTAATAAGATCTGTGTCTACAAGTGCAAAGCAACTTTGCGACATCAGTTGGACGTTCATCTTTGTTTCATCGTCGTAAACGTGGAATATAACTTCTGTGTGACCTTCATCGCGACTCATTATCGATGCAAGTTCTGCAGCGGTGCTTTGGTCTAAGCGATTCAAGTGAATAGTTATATTGATGCGTTGAATAATTTTATCTTTCACGTCACCTAAGAACTCTACTTTTCGGACTTGTACTTCATATTCATCTTGATTGTAGCGTTTTGTTCCAACAAAAGCCGTGATGAATACGGAATTACCAATGTTCATATAACCACTCCAGCGAGCCCAGTCTTCACCCCAGAATGCAATTTCGCCACTACCGCTATAGTCTTCTATCGTAACAAAACCATAGGGATTTCCTGTTTTTTTAGTGAAGCCCGTTCGTATATTGGTAACGATGCCTCCAAGTGTGATGTCGCGTTTAGCCAACGCTGAGACATCTTCTAATTCGGGCATTCTAGTTGTGCATACCTTCTCAATGATGACTTTGAAGTTGTCGAGAGGATGCCCTGAAATGTAAATACCAATAAGATCGCGCTCTTTGTTAAGTTTCTCTAAGTTGCTCCACTCTGGAAGGCCTTGAGGAATCATTGGCTTAGAGATTTCAATAGCATTGAAGTCTCCAAAGAGAGAATTTTGCGCTGTATTGTTTTCCATCTGGAATTGTTGGCCGTAGCGAACAAGGATATCAATAAATGTTTCTCCATTCTCGCCTTTTTCAACAAACTGTTCACGAGCTATGCCAAAGCTGTCGAAAGCTCCTGCTATTGCAAGGTTTTCGATATTCTTCTTGTTACAACTCGAAAGGTCAATGCGCTCCACAAAGTCGTAGATGTCCTTGAATTCTCCGTTTTCCTTTCGTTCTGCAATAATATTTTTCATTGCCGCCTCTCCGCAACCTTTAATTGCAGCGAGCCCGAAGCGAATTTTGCTATGATGATTGACGCTGAACTTCATCATCGATTCGTTGATGTCTGGACCGAGGGTGTCGATTCCTAAGCGTTTGCATTCGTCCATCAACTTCGTGAGTGTAGTGATATTAGTTAACCACGAGTTCATGTCGCCTGCCATAAATTGTGCAGGGTAGTGAGCTTTTAGGTATCCCGTTTGGTAAGCTATCCAAGCATAGCAAGCTGCGTGACTCTTATTGAAAGCGTAAGAAGCAAAGGCGCGCCAGTCATTCCAAATTTTCTCCAGCGTTTTTTCTTCATAACCTTTCTTTGTTCCGCCTTTGATAAATTTAGGGTACATATGGTTTAGCTTATCGATGAGCTTCTTACCCATAGCTTTGCGCAACGTATCGCTTTCTCCACGGGTGAAGTCGGCAATTTCACGACTTAACAACATCACCTGTTCTTGATAAACGGTGATTCCATAAGTATCCCTCAAGTATTTCTCCATGCAAGGCAGGTCGTAAGTAATAGGCTCTTCACCGTGTTTACGCTTAATGAATGAAGGAATATATGCAATAGGTCCTGGACGGTAGAGCGCATTCATGGCAATAAGGTCGCCTATACAGTTAGGCTGCAATTCACGTAGATACTTTTGCATACCTGGGGACTCGAACTGGAACGTACCAATTGTTTCCCCACGGCTGAAGAGTGCGTAGGTTTCTTCATCGTCGAGAGGAATTTTTTCAATATCTACCTCAATGCCAAGACTATCGTGAATATTCTCTAAGGTGTCCTTAATAATTGTCAAGGTTTTTAACCCTAAGAAGTCCATCTTAATGAGGCCTGTTTCCTCAATGACGCGACCTTCGTACTGCGTGCAATGAAGTTTTTCTCCCGTCTGTTTGTCTTCAGCCGTAGATATAGGTACCCAATCGCTGATTTTATCACGGCAGATGATAAATCCGCAGGCGTGTACGCCCGTGTTGCGAACATTGCCCTCTAGCATGCGGGCATAACGAATCGTGTCACGCATGAGCGGATTGGGAGATGTCTCTGCTTCGCGAAGTTCGGGAATAGCCTTTATGCAATTATCTAAGTTCATCTTAGGCGACTTCCCGTCGGGTCCTTCAGGGAGTTTATCGGGGATGAGTTTGCAGAGGCGGTTACTTTCGGCGAGTGGTAACTTTTGCACACGGGCTACGTCCTTGAGAGCCAATTTTGTAGCCATCGTGCCGTATGTAATAATGTGTGCGCATTTTTCTTCTCCATATTTTTGTGTTACCCAATCCAGCACGCGGCCTCGACCGTCATCATCGAAGTCAACATCAATATCGGGTAAAGATATACGGTCGGGGTTGAGAAAACGCTCAAACAGTAAGTCGTAGGCAATAGGGTCAAGCTGTGTGATTCCCAAACAATAGGCTACGCAACTTCCTGCGGCAGAACCGCGTCCTGGTCCCACGCTAACATTCAATTCTTTGCGTGCTGCATTGATATAGTCTTGCACAATGAGGAAGTAACCCGGAAATCCCATGGTCTTCATTATGTGCAATTCGAAGTTGATGCGTTCTTTTACCACATCACTCAGGGGCTCGCCATATCGTGCAATAGCTCCTTCGTAGGATATTTTGGCAAGATAGTCAGCTTCAAACTTGATTCGGTAGAGTTTGTCGTATCCACCAAGATTCTCAATTTTTTTACGACCCTCCTCCTCGCTCATGATCTCATTCCCGTTCTCATCGCGAGTAAATTCTTTGAAAAGGTCTTCTTCTGTTAAGCGTTGGCGATATTCCTCTTCTGTTCCAAAACTTTCAGGAATGGCAAAGTTTGGCATGATAGGAGAGTGGTCAATACTATATGTTTCTATCTTGTCGCAAATCTCGCATGTGTTTTGTATTGCTTCGGGAATATCACAGAAAATCTCATTCATTTCCCGTTGCGTCTTAAACCACTCCTGCTTGGTGTACATCATTCTTTTAGGATCGTCTAGGTCTCTGCCTGTCGAAAGGCATATCAGGCGATCGTGCGCCTCTGCGTTCTCTTCTTCTACAAAGTGTACGTCGTTAGTACATACAAGTTTGATGTTGTGTTTGTGAGCAATGTCTATAAGGGCTTTATTTGCTCGTTGCTGTAAACTAAAAGTTTCTTTATTTGCATTGATTGTTTTATCTTTTACTTCATGCCGTTGAAGCTCAAGATAGTAATCATCGCCAAAGATATTCTTAAACCATAAAGCCGCTTGTTCCGCACCTTCAAAATCATCGTGGAGAGCTTTTGATGGAACTTCACCAGCAATACAAGCAGAACAAATAATGAGTCCTTCATGGTGTTTTTCCAATTCGTCATGATCTGTACGCGGCCGCATATAGAAACCATCCACCCAAGATTTTGAAACCAGTTTGATAAGATTATGATACCCTTTCTCGTTTTTTGCTAAAACTATCAAGTGATTACCACCTTGGTCTTGCCGTCCTTCTTTTAGCGTCATGGAACGTCGAGCTACATACATTTCACAGCCAAAAATTGGCTTGAAATTAGCGCGGCGCTCCAAAAGAGGCATTTGTGCTTCAATATTTTTCAGAAGCTCTTCGTCAGACATGCCTGCATTCGGATCTTCTTCTGGACGTTTGTATATGCCCGCTTGAAGGGCTTCCATTTTTGCCTGAGCGGCAGCTAATTCGTCTTTGGCTTTTTTGATTTCTTTCTTAGAAGTGTTGAAAAAATCCTTGATACCCATCATGTTTCCATGATCGGTAATAGCCATTCCCCTCATTCCGTCTTTCATAGCCTTTTTCAAGAGGGCAGAAATTGAGGATTGTCCGTCAAGAATAGAGTATTGAGTGTGAACGTGTAAGTGTACGAAATCTTCCATGTCTGTTATGATAGAGTTTCCAAAAGTACGAAGAAAATATAGAATAGTGAATACTCTATAAACACTTGCCGTCTTTTTAGTACTCTCTCTTACCAAGGAATGTGGAATTTTGTTGTCACGTTGTCACAGGTGTGTAAAATTGTTGATATACAATGTTTTAATTGTGTGACGATGAAAGTTTTTGTTGTCACACCGTTGTCACGCGCATAATGTGTACGCTTTCAGTTGGTTATGGCTGAAGTGTGACAACATGACGACGTGACAACAAAAAAATAAGAACGGGAGAGGGGAAGGATGCTTCTTGATATCGCTTTCCATATTGCAGCCGTAACTACAATAATGGCGTCAGCTGACGCAATAAGGATGTCAGCTGATAGCCTTATTGTATTCCCAAACGCAATAAGGATGTTTGAGAGAATATAAATAATCAAAAGTGCGCGAAAAGAACTTTGATTTACTTAAGTAGCTGTGTGCAATTTTATTGTAATTCTTCTTGAGTGTTTTTGAGAGAGTCTAAAAAAGCACGACTTTGAGCGTATAAGTTTCTTCTCTAAATGTTGAAATAAGGAGAGAAAAGTTTGCTTTGCTAGTCTTGAAGATATCGTCTTTCTTGCTTTTTTGCACTTTTTATAGATGCCTTCAAGGGAAAAGGACTACTTTTGTCTGCAAAATAAAATCGACTTATTAATATGGCAGAATCAGTAGATATTCGAGAATTAAACGCGCAAATCGAGGCTCAAACAGGCTTCGTAACAGATTTGGAAAAAGGAATGTCGGAAGTCATAATAGGGCAGAAACATCTAGTTCGTTCTTTGCTCATTGGCTTGCTTAGTAATGGTCATGTGCTTCTGGAAGGTGCTCCAGGACTTGCCAAAACTTTAGCCATTAAGACGCTGGCGAAACTCATAGATGCAGGCTTTAGTCGCATCCAGTTTACGCCCGATCTCTTGCCTTCTGATGTTATAGGTACGCTTATCTATAGTCAGCGCGATGAACGTTTTGAGACAAAGAAAGGCCCCATCTTTGCGAATTTTGTTTTAGCAGATGAGATCAACCGTGCTCCGGCAAAGGTGCAGAGTGCGCTACTCGAAGCGATGCAAGAACACCAAGTGACGATTGGCGACACCTCTTATTCTTTGCCCAATCCTTTCTTGGTTTTGGCCACGCAGAATCCGATAGAGCAGGAAGGAACTTACGAACTTCCTGAAGCCCAGGTGGATCGTTTTATGCTGAAGGCATTGGTTGATTATCCCACTCTGGAAGAAGAAAAGACCATAGTTCGCTCTCATCTCAAGGCGGATTATTCAGAAGAGGTTCGTGCTGTTATTGATGTGGAAGGCATAATAAAAGCCCGCGAGGTTGTAAAGCAGGTTTATGTGGACGAACGCATCGAACAATATGTGGCCGATATTGTGATGGCTACAAGAAATCCAAAGAATTATGGCTTGGCCGACTTGAAGAAATATATCAGCTTCGGCGGTTCTCCGCGCGCCAGTATCAATTTGGCTTTGGCAGCGCGCACTACAGCCTTCCTGAAACGCCGCGGCTATGTAGTGCCAGAAGATGTGCGAGAGGTTGTCTATGATGTTCTGCGTCATCGCATAGGTTTGACCTATGAGGCCGAAGCCGAGGATATGACAGCCGATGGCATTATCAAGGCTATTGTTGATAAGGTTGAAGTGCCCTAAATTCTTTATAGACAGTTTCTTTAACAGGAATGGCATTTTTAGGAACAAATTTGAGAAACTGCGGCATATAAATAATAAGATGAAAGTAGGAAGAGAGTAAAATCCCAAGACGAGGTATAGTGGATACAGAAGAATTATTGAAGAAAGTAAAGCGCATAGAGCTTAAAACTCGCGCTTTGACAAATAATGTATTTGCAGGTGAATATCGGTCGGCTTTCAAAGGTAGAGGAATGTCGTTTGCTGAAGTGCGTGAATATCAGCCAGGAGACGATGTCCGAGACATTGATTGGAATGTAACGGCGCGTACCAATCGTCCTCATATTAAAGTATATGAAGAAGAGCGAGAGTTAACTGTTATGTTGCTTATAGACGTGAGCGGTAGTCTTGTTTTTGGTTCGGGAGAGAGTTCTCAACGCGACGTGATCACGGAAATCGCTGCAACGTTGGCTTTCTCTGCTGCACAAAATAACGATAAAGTGGGAGCCATCTTTTTCTCTGATCAAGTGGAACTCTTCATTCCTCCAAAGAAAGGGCGCAAGCACGTACTTTATATTATCCGAGAACTACTGAACTTTAAGCCACAGTCGCGCCGTACTGATATTAGTGTTGGCTTAGAGCATCTTATGCGTGCACTTTCACGTCGTAGTATTGCTTTTCTACTCTCCGATTTTTTAGATTCTAAAGATTATAGTCAGCAACTCCGAATGGTAGCTCATCGTCACGACTTAGTGGCTGTGAGAATTTACGACAATCGTTTGGTGCAGCTTCCCAATGTGGGCCTCTTGCAAGTGGCGGATGCTGAGACGGGCCATGTGGAATTGTTGGATTCTTCCAGTGAGAAAGTGCGCCTATGGTATGAGCGTCATTGGACGAAAGCAAAGAAACATTTAGAAGAAACTTTCAAAAAGAGTGGCGTAGGTTTAGCATCGTTGGCTACCAATGAGGACTACATCGAAGGTTTGAAGCGTTTGATGCAAAGTCGGTAGAAAGAAGCAGGATGCATTGGAACTTTCATAAATGAGAAATAACGAGCGAATGAAAATTGTTATTATTCGAAATATCCTACTATTACTTGCGTGGGTGGCAGCCTCTGTCACAATGGCGCAGGTTGTTGTTGAATCAAAACTTGATACAGCTGAAATCCGTATTGGAGAGCAGGTGCAGATACAAGTGAAAGTGACGGCAGGAAAGTCGCAGCGTGTGGTATTTCCCGAGTTTGGGAATGGACAAGAAGTGACCCCTGGCGTTGAGGTGCTAGCAGGCAGTCGGATAGATACAACTTTATTGAATGCGGGAAAGCGTATAGAACTAAAACGCCGCTATACAGTGACAAGTTTTGATTCCTCGCTCTACAATATCGTTCCCTATGTGATGGTGAATGGTGACACTGTGCACTCGCGCAATTCTGTGGGGCTGAAGGTAGGTACAATCCCTGTAGACACCGTTCACTACGATCGCTTCAACGGCCCTTTTGATCCAGTTGATATGCCCTTTAGTTGGACCTGGCATTTGTGGCTTCTCTCGCTCCTGCTCATTGTGATGCTGGTCTTGGTAGTTATGTTGGCCATGCGTTTATCCAACAAAGCCCCTCTTACACGAGTTGTAACGGTGGAGCAACCCGAAGCGCCACACCTTGTGGCAATGAAAGAAATGGAGAAGATGAAGCAGCAAGTAGATTCCTCTGTCTTATCTCACAAGGAATATTACGAACAACTCACCAATATCTTACGAACGTACATTATGCAACGTTTCGGCATCAATGCACGTGAGATGACTTCTCAAGAGATTATTAACGCTTTGATCACATCAAACGACAAGATAGGTTTGCAGGAGTTGCAAGAACTTTTGAGTACAGCCGACCTTGTTAAGTTTGCCAAATATGAAAGTTCCTTTACTGAAGCTAAACACGGCCTGCTTGTGGCAGTGAACTATGTCAATGAAACCAAACAATCCGAAGTGGAGACGTCAGCTCAGAAGAAGATGGTTGTTATCGGCGGCGAGCAAAGGCAGCAGCGCATACGTATCGGTATGTATATAGGCTTGGTTCTTTTGTCCCTGGCTTCCTTAGCTTTGTTGATTTATCTGTTGGAAGAAATTGTGAATACCTTCCTTTGATAAGTGCCACGTTTGTATTCTCCATTAACTCTTAAGTAAAACGATAGAACAATGACTTTTGAAAGTCCATTATATTTTCTCTTACTTCTGTTGCTAATTCCCTTTGTGGCTTGGCACTTTCTCTTTCACGTGCGGAGGCAACCATCGCTGCTTTTCTCTTCAACGGAGTTCATGACCGATATGCCGCGAACTTTGCGCATACGACTGCGGCACGTTCCGTTTTTCCTTCGCATCATTGCTTTTATAGCATTGGTTGTAGCCCTTGCTCGACCGCAGACTAATACAGCTCTGAGCACCAAGGAAACGGAGGGAATCGATATTATGATGACGATGGACATTTCCACGAGTATGCTCATGCCCGATTTGCAGCCTAACCGTATGGAGGCAGCAAAGCAAGTGGCCTATGAGTTTATCAATAATCGTCCCAACGATAATATAGGCTTGACTCTCTTTGGTGGAGAGGCTTTTACGCAATGTCCGCTCACCACTGACCATGCAACACTTTTAGGTATGTTTCAGAATGTGAGTTGTAACCTTCAAGCGCAAGGCGTCATTAGCGAAGGAACAGCCATCGGTATGGGTATTGCTTCCGCTGCAGCTCATTTGGAGAAGAGTAAAGCTCCCAGCAAAGTCATCATACTCTTGACCGATGGTGAAAATAATGCTGGCGATATATCCCCGCTAACAGCTGCAGAAATGGCCAAGAAATTGGGAATCCGCGTTTACACTATTCTTCTAGGCTCTTCCAGTACCATGCAGCAGGCCGTTGCTACGTTGCCCAACGGAGAAACTTATACTGCTCCGATTGAAACTTCTTCAGACCCGTCAACGCTAAAAGAGATAGCCCAGTCAACAGGAGGTATTTTCTACCAAGCTGGCAGCAAGCAAAAACTTCGCGATATTTATAACGATATAGATCAGCTGGAGAAAACAAAACTAAAAATTGCCAACTATGATCGCCACTACGAAGCTTACCAGTTGTTTGCTATCATTGCCTTCGTGAGCCTCTTGCTGGAGGTTTTATTGCGCATCACTTGGTTTAGGCGTATTCCTGAGTAAAACTTAAAAGCGAAAGTATCGTGTTTCATTTTGCAAATCCTGAATATTTATATGGACTGATAGCCGTGCCGCTACTTGTCCTCTTGTATATATACACCTCTTTCCAACGTGTCAAGAAAGAGCAGCGTTGGGGCAGTCGAAGAATGCTAAAGTCTTTGGTTCCTGGCATTTCTGTTTGGCGACCTCTGACAAAGTTTGCCTTGCTTCTCTCAGCTTTGGCCTTGTGCTTAGTGATGCTTGCGCGTCCGCAGATGGGAGCACGGCAAGTCACAAAGGAAAAATTAGGTATTGAAGTTGCCTTTATGCTTGATATTTCCAATTCGATGCTTTCTGAGGACGTGCAGCCCAATCGTTTGGAACGGGCAAAACTGCTTGTTTCCACGATGATAGATAGGATGCAGAATGATAAGGTTTCGCTGGGTGTTTTCGCAGGAGAAGCCTATCCGCAATTGCCTATCACCACAGATTACGCTTCGGCAAAAGTTTTTCTCAACGCCATCTCCACAAATATGGTCACCTCGCAAGGCACAAATATAGGCGCGGCCATACGTTTAGCTGATAAGAGTTTTACAGATGCAAAGAATGTAGGGAAAGCCATTATCTTAATCACCGATGGCGAAGACCATGAAGGCGGAGCAGTTGAGGCTGCGCAGGAGGTGGCTAAAGAGGGGCGACAACTTTTTGTGTTAGGAGTTGGTTCAACAGAGGGAACGCAGATTCCCACGCCTGAAGGGCCGCTGCAAGATGAAAACGGACAACCCGTTATCACACGACTAAATGAGGAAATGTGTAAGGAGCTGTCGAAGGCAGGTAAAGGACTGTATTTCCATATCGATAATACGAGCAATGCCCAAACGCAGTTGCAACATGAACTCGATCAAATGCAGCACGCCCCACTAAAAGACACAGAAACGGCCTACAATGAGCAATTTCAGGCCATAGGGCTTATTGTCTTGCTTTTATTGATAATGGATTTTTTTATGTTTGAGACGCAGAATCCCTGGATTGACCGTCTGCATATCTTTAGAAAGAAGTAGTAGTATGAAAAAAGGACTTTTATTTTCCTTGCTGTTGATGTGTGCCGTTTCAGTTCATGCCCAAACGGAGGATTGGAAGCAAATCCATATAGGGAATAGGGAGTTTCGTTCGGGGCGTTACGATGCTGCCGAGGTGGCTTATCGCAAGGCTTTGTTACAGTCGCCCAATAATGCGCGCGCCTATTTTAATCTTGGCGACACTTATATGGCTAAGAAAAATCCTGATGCAGCTATGCAACAATTCAAGTTGGCCACTCGCTACGAGAAGAATCCTTACATCAAGAGCATGGCTTTCCACAATATGGGCTATATCAATCAGCGGGCAGCCCTGACTGCGCCTGTCGAACAGTGGCAACAATTTCTTCTGCAAGCCATAGACAACTACAAAGATGCTTTGCGTCAGAATCCCGATAACGAACAATCGCGCTACAACCTTGCTCTCTGCCAAAAGCAACTCAAGAAAAATAAGGGTTCGGACAATCAGAACAACAAAAAACAACAGGATAAAAACCAACAGCAGAAGCAACAGCAAAAACAGCAACAGAGTTCTCAAAACCAGCACTCTTCCAATCAGCAACAGCAGCAAAGCGACCAGCAAGTACAACAACTCCTCAACTTGGTCCGACAATCGGAAGAACAAGCTAAAGAGAAGGTGAACCAAGCCCAGCCAAAGCGCAAGAATAAGAGAAATAACTGGTAAACAAAAAGCGACGATATGGTGGAATTTTCCGACTTGCTCTCTTGATTTTAAATTATCCTTTTTCTTGAATGATCCTTGAGCTGGATTTGTTTGTTTTATTTGATAAACCTATTTCCTGTTCTAGAGAAAACTATCAGAAAGAAGCAGAGGAAAGTGATGGATGTGGGCAAAATTGTATGACTTTTTTTGCAGCGTATCCCAATTTTATGGAGACAAAATCAAAAGATGTGTAGAAATTGTGCATTTTGCGCATGCTTTTGCGTTTAGGAATTTCTATTTTTCTTTATTCTGTCCGAGGATACAATAAGGATATCCGCCGACTTCCTTATTGCGTTTGGAAATACCCTTATTGTATTTTTCGATACCCCTTGCGAATCTGTGAAAATCCCTATTTTATTGCTACTTTAATCTTGCCTCTTATTTCATCTGTTGGCAGCTATCTTGGCTTTTAAGCTTTTCTTGAGATAGTAGAATAAGAAATGTGTTTACAAAATAAATGAAAGGCCACGAGGAAATAGATTGATTCCTTCGTGGCCTTTAGTGAGGAAAGTGTTCTCTCTTTTCTTTGTATAAACAAACGAAAGAAACTTATAACTTTTTGAGTTTGTTGAGAATGTTTCGGTTGAGACGCTTGATGCCCACTCGTTGTTTCCTCAAGGCTCTTTGTTGCCATATCCACCATTCGTCTACATCTTCCATAAGCAGTTGGAAAAGATTTTTCTTCGGAGTATGCGCTTCGGGGTTTACGATGATGTTGAACTGCTGAGGAACGAGTTTTACGTCGATAGTATTACTTATTGACAGGGGATCTCCGTCGCAGTGGGCAGCACCTTCCGAGGAGCGCGAAATACGAATTTGAGATGATTGGAACATCTTGATATGGCTGTTCTTTAGCAAACTCTTGTTGAAGAGTTGAACGGCTATTTGTGGAGCTTCGAGTGCGCTAAACGGTTCAATGATAATGACGTCCATCAAACCATCTTTCATAGATGCTTGTGGAGCTATGTAAGCATTGTTTCCATATTGGGACGCATTGGCGCAAGCTATGAGGAATGCTTGATATTTTTTTGGCTGATTGTCGGAAGAAGTAGAGGAGAGATCCTCAATCGTGTATATTTCGGGCTTATAGCTTAGGCTTTCTTTTAATACATTCTCTATATATGTAATTGGGCCTCGACGACCACTTTCAGCAAAGCGTTTGCTGATGACCGCATCGAAACCAACGCCACAGGTGCAGAAGAAAGGATGATTGTTGATGAGGCCATAATCAAGGCAATGCACTACATTTTTATTGATGATCTTGATGGCATTTACAGGATTCATAGGTATTTGCAGGTGGCGCGCAAGTCCATTGCCTGAGCCACAAGGAATGATGCCCAGCGCAGATGATGTACCAACAATCGAGCGGGCCACTTCGTTGATTGTGCCATCTCCCCCCACAGCTACAATAGCTTCTATGCCAGCTTCTGCCGCAGCTTTTGCAAGTTCGGCTGCATGGCCTGCATATTCTGTCTTTTTTATTTCGTAATTGAAAGTACTTGTGTCCGTGTACTTTTCGATGGCTTGAATGATATTGGCTTTCTTTCCGTTTCCCGAAATGGGATTGATAATGTATAGGAGTCTCTTTTTACTCATCATGTTTTTTTATTCGTGGCGCGAAGATAGAAATAATATGTGGAAAAAGAAAGATAGTCAAAACCTTAACTTTGGGGGGCGAAAAGAGATTGCCCAAAAATCAAAAAAATGTGTCGTTGTCCCACCTATTAGAGATTAAATTCATATCTTTGCGCCCGAAATTATCAAAAAGTAAAAATACACAAATAATTGATATGAGTATTTTAGACGAGAGATTAGCCAAGTATACTTTGCCTCAAGAGTGTATGGAAAAGGGGATCTATCCTTATTTCCGAGAGATTGAGGGCAAGCAGGGTACTGAAGTCGAGATGGGCGGACATAAAGTCTTGATGTTTGGCTCTAATGCATATACAGGTCTTACTGGCGATGATCGTGTGATAGAAGCAGGCGTAGAGGCTATGCGTAAGTATGGTTCTGGTTGCGCTGGTTCCCGTTTTCTGAATGGGACATTAGATATTCACGTTCAGCTGGAAAAGGAACTTGCTGAATATGTTGGTAAAGATGAGGCTCTGTGCTTTGCTACAGGTTTTACGGTTAACTCTGGTGTTATTCCTCAGTTGGTAGGGCGTGAAGACTATATCATTTGTGATGATAGAGACCATGCTTCAATCGTTGATGGTCGCCGTTTGAGTTTTGCAACTTGCTTGAAGTATAAACACAATGATATGGAAGACTTGGAGCGCCAGTTACAGAAGTGCTCACCCAAGTCTGTGAAACTCATTGTTGTGGATGGTGTGTTCTCTATGGAAGGCGACTTGTGTAATCTTCCTGAAATTGTGAAACTCAAGCACAAGTACGATGCTACTATATTGGTAGATGAGGCTCATGGCTTGGGGGTCTTTGGTCGTGATGGGCGCGGTGTATGTGATTACTTTGGCTTGACGGATGAAGTGGATCTAATTATGGGAACTTTCAGTAAGTCGCTCGCTAGCATCGGTGGCTTTATTGCTGCTAACAAGACGATCATTAACTGGCTGCGTCACAATGCTCGTACCTATATCTTTAGCGCTTCTGCCACTCCTGCTGCAACAGCTTGTGCACGTGAGGCCATTCGCATTCTTAAAAATGAGCCAGAGCGTTTGGCACACCTTTGGGAGGTGACAAACTATGCGCTGAAGCGTTTCCGAGAGGAAGGTTTTGAGATTGGCGATACGCAGTCTCCAATTATTCCTCTCTACGTGCGCGATGTAGAAAAAACCTTCATGGTTACAGCTAAGGCTTTTGAAGAAGGTGTTTTCATAAACCCCGTGATTCCTCCAGCTTGTGCTCCGCAAGATACTCTCGTACGCTTTGCTTTGATGGCGAATCATACAATAGAGGAAGTAGAACGTGGTGTGCAAATTTTGGCGAAGGTGTTCAAAGAACTTGATGTTATCAAATAGTCCCCAATAAACTATTTGGATATAAATAAAAGAGAGGTACGGATTGATTCCGCGCCTCTCTCTTTATTCTGTTTGTCCAGCAATGCCGCTTAATAGAAAGCTAATCCTATCATGCCGCAGATAAGTAGGATGAGAATAGGATTTGTTTTTTTGAATCTAGTGAAAAAGAAAGTTGCAGCAAAAATAATAATGCTCAAACCAAAGAGATAGGGATTATTGGACGGAGAACCGAAATTGTCTGGTGTCATCAAAAGGAGTGCTGCTGCGGCAATAAGCCCAACAATGGTGGGGCGAAGAGTCTTGAACACATCTTTTACTTCCCGCGAGTCTTTATGGGAAATTAAGTATTTGCTGACACAGATCATAAGGATAAATGCAAGCCACATCACGGCAATAGAACACATTACAGCACTACAAACTGCTGCCCAATGTGGATAGCCAGCGTTGATAACGGCAGTGTAGCCTACATACGTAGCGGCATTGATTCCAATAGGGCCTGGTGTGCTTTGACTAATAGCAACAATATCTGTGAACTCAGCATTGGTCAGCCAATGGTTTTTGACGACTGTTTCATTCTGAATAAGAGACAACATGGCATAGCCACCGCCAAAGTTGAAAATGCCTATCTTGGTGAAGACATAAAAGAGTTTTAGAAATATCATGGCTTCTGTTCTTTACGTTTATTGTATTGTCCCCAAAGATAACCGCCAATGCCAGCAGCTAAAATAATCCAAATGGGGGAGACGCCCAATAGCCAAATGAGTAGGCAACTTACAAGTGGTATCCATGATGTGCTCCATGTTATGTCCGCTGTTTTTGCCATCTTAAAGCAAGGAGCGGCAATCAGCGCAACTACAGCAGGACGCACACCACAGAAAAATTTATTTACATATATGTTGTCCTTGAAGTTTTGAAAGAATATAGCTATCAAAGTAATGGTGATGATAGATGGAAGGGCAATACCCATGGCTCCAACAATACCGCCCCAACCACCTTTTAGTTTATACCCGATATGACTGGCCATGTCTATGCTGAAGATTCCAGGAGTAGTTTGGGCTACTACCATAATATCCATAAACTCTTGCTTATTCATCCAGTGATGTCTATCGACAAATTCTTGCTCCATTATTGGAATCATGGCATAACCTCCACCCAAAGTGAAAGCTCCTATCTTACTGCATGACAGAAAAAACTTTAACAACATCTCGATACTTTTAATTCTGCTTGCAAAGTTACATCTTTTGAATGGAGTTAATAGAAACTTTATCTTTTCTTAGGTAAAGATTCCAAGGGTAAAGTTTAAACATTGGTGCATTTTAAATAAATATTTAACTGATCGAGCGAGATTTTACATATGATATCTAATACATATAATATAATAGGAGTAGGAGAGTTTAGCTGCGGGATTGTCTTTTGGTTTGTTCTTCCTGTTAGCTTGTCCGTTTCCTATATTTTGCGGAAAACTGCTTTGTATACGTTTCAAATACGACAAAATTGGAAAAACATTTCACATTTTGCATGTTTTTTTTGTGAGAGTTCTTGCAGGTTTGAGAAATTGTTGTAACTTTGCATCGCATTTAAGAGAAATGCCTGCTGAAAAGCAGATGTATGCGGCAATAGCTCAGTTGGTAGAGCGCAACCTTGCCAAGGTTGAGGTCGCGGGTCCGAGCCCCGTTTGCCGCTCACTTTTTGAACAGATGATCTGCTATGCCCAGGTGGCGGAATGGTAGACGCGCTAGTTTCAGGTACTAGTGACAGCAATGTTGTGCAGGTTCGAGTCCTGTTCTGGGCACTACCCATGTTGATCATCAGAGAATCTATTTGGAGAGGTGGCGGAATTGGTAGACGCGCTACTTTGAGGGGGTAGTGACATTATGTTGTGGGAGTTCGAGTCTCCTCCTCTTCACTAGATGCTTTCAGTTTCAGTACTGAAAGTTTTGCGGCAATAGCTCAGTTGGTAGAGCGCAACCTTGCCAAGGTTGAGGTCGCGGGTCCGAGCCCCGTTTGCCGCTCAAGTTTCTATTATAACTTACATGGGTAAAGCCAAGTTTGTTATGATAGATTTTTTTTTACATATTAGACAGCTCTGCTTATAACCGAAAAAAATGAACATTTACGCAAGGTTTTTCGATCAAGATATTCTTGTACATTCCGTTGAAGAAGTAATAGATTTTCTTCAGAATATCCCCGATCTTATAATATCTCAAGATTTGGTGGATGACATTTATCGCTATGTAGAAAGCGATATGCCGTATCCAAAACGTTATAAGATTCGTCCGCGCGTTTATTTCATCTTAATAAAGACAACGGCTGAAACGATGGACGAATTTAAATCTAATCGCAAGCAACAGGTGATTCCTGCACCTATTCAGGCAGAGGTGCTGAATCGTAAGGATTATAAAGTTTCACTCTTGACTGCTCAGAAATTTGGTTGGTATCATTGCTCCCTTACTTTTAAACGTGTAACCTTGATTCCTGGAACTAATAAATTTCAGTATCAAGATACTCCTTTTGAGGCTTTTATTAAGGCTAATAATGGTCAAGAATGTTACAGCAGAATGATGGAATATCTAAAGGGACGCCAAGATATTGATATGCGTAGCCAGTTTCCCTCGGCCAAAGGTTCTAGTTTCCAATTTGAATTCGTAGGTGAGAATTTAGTTGAAGATTCTCCAGAGGCAGTATTGAATGAAGAGCCGGTATCGACTGAGATTTCTGCGATATCTGAAACAGAAGCAGAGGATGCGTAAATTTGCAGAATCATTTTGTAGGCAACGATAAAATTATTATTTTTGTACTCGCTAATGGTTCCGTAGCTCAGTTGGATTAGAGCAACGCTCTTCTAAAGCGTGGGTCATGGGTTCGAATCCCGTCGGAATCACAAAATAGGATATCTAAAAATAGATATCCTATTTTTGTTTTCATACCTTGTGAAAGTGATTAATATTAAAATGTATTTGTGGGTATATACTTGTATTGTAATAAATGACGAAGAATTCAATTTCTGACTAGGATTAAGTTATAAATCAGAATTTTTTATCGATCAAACTAATAAAAGCATGGAAAAGGTAATGCTTTTATTTACGATGCTCTGCTTGATAGAGCCAAGTATAGTTTTCGAGATAAGAGAGGTCGCGCTACAAGTTTATATTAACACTGTATCAAAAGTGCCAGAGTATATCATAAGACGAATGGCTGTAGGGGACTTAATCGCAGTAGTGGAAAGATTATATTCGCGTCGCTAGAAAAGGTAAAGCATATGGGGTGTAGGCCTTGTGGAGTTTGCTATTAGCCTCATTTCTTGGAATCAGTTTAAGGTAGATGGGTATGATATACTGTTAAATAAAAAAGTAGGTGTGTCTTCCTAGGCACACCTACTTAATAGAGATTTTATATAGTGGAGGTTTTTACTTGCCTTCCATCTGTGCTTTCAGAGCTGCGAGAGCATCGTTATCACCGAGGCTGTTTGTAGCAACTTGGTTCTGAACGTTTGCGGCCGCAGTTTCCTTCTTACCAGCGGCGCGACGTGGACGACGTTCCTCTGCTGCGCCCTCTTCGAAAGTACGGCTGTGAGAGAGGATTACACGCTTGCTGTCCTTGTTGAATTCGATCACCTTGAAGTCGAGAGTTTCACCTTCTTGAGCTTTGCTGCCATCTTCCTTCTGGAGGTGCTTCGGAGTTACGAAACCTTCAACACCATCTTCGAGAGACACAACTGCGCCCTTGTCCATGAGCTGAGTGATAGTGCCTTTATGTACGCTACCAACGCTGTATGTCTGTTCGAACACGTCCCAAGGATTCTTTTCGAGCTGCTTGTGACCGAGGCTCAGACGGCGGCTGTCCTTATCGATTTCGAGAACAACAACATCCATTTCAGCACCGAGCTGTGTGAATTCAGAGGGGTGCTTAACCTTCTTGGTCCAGCTGAGGTCAGAGATGTGAACGAGACCGTCAACACCTTCTTCGAGCTCAACGAATACACCGAAGTTTGTGAAGTTGCGAACCTTACCTGTGTGCTTGCTGCCAACGGGGAACTTCTCTTCGATATTCTTCCAAGGATCATCCTTGAGCTGCTTGATGCCGAGAGACATCTTGCGTTCCTGACGGTCGAGCGTGAGGATAACTGCGTCAACCTCATCACCAACTTTGAGGAATTCCTGTGCACTGCGTAAGTGCTGGCTCCAAGACATTTCGCTAACGTGTATAAGGCCTTCAACACCAGGAGCAATCTCAACGAATGCACCATAGTCTGCCATAACAACAACCTTGCCGTGAACCTTGTCACCAACTTTGAGGTCAGCATCAAGAGCATCCCATGGATGCGGAGTGAGCTGCTTCAAGCCAAGTGCGATACGCTTCTTCTCTTCATCGAAGTCAAGAATTACAACGTTCAACTTCTGGTCGAGCTCAACAACCTCATGCGGATCGTTTACGCGACCCCAAGAGAGGTCTGTGATGTGGATGAGACCATCAACACCGCCCAAGTCGATGAATACACCATAAGTGGTGATGTTCTTAACAGTACCCTCGAGTACCTGACCTTTTTGCAGCTTGCTGATGATTTCTTGTTTCTGCTGTTCGAGTTCTGCCTCGATGAGAGCCTTGTGGCTCACTACAACGTTGCGGTATTCTTGGTTGATCTTAACAACCTGGAATTCCATTGTCTTACCAACGAATACATCGTAGTCACGGATGGGTTTAACGTCGATCTGGCTACCAGGAAGGAATGCTTCGATGCCAAATACATCAACAATCATACCACCCTTAGTGCGGCACTTGATGTAACCCTTGATAATTTCTTTGTTTTCAAGAGCTGCATTAACGCGATCCCAAGCTTTGCTCAGACGTGCCTTCTTGTGAGAGAGTACCAACTGGCCACGCTTGTCTTCTTGATTTTCGATGTAAACCTCAACAGAGTCACCTACTTTCAAATCGGGATTGTAACGGAATTCGCTCACGGGAACGATACCATCACTCTTGAAGCCGATGCTAACAACGACTTCGCGCTTGTTTACAGAGATGACCTTACCTTCAACAACATCGTTGTCGTTTACCTTACCGAGGGTCTGAGTGTAGGCCTTCTCGTCTTGTTCCTTGCTCTGGCTTGCTGCTACAGCACCTGATTCGAATGATTCCCAATCAAAGCCGTCGAGCGGCTGAACATTTTTAAAATCTGCCATAAATTTTTTGGTAGTTGTTTTGCGGATGGCGGCCGAAAGTCGTTTGCTTTCTGTTGCCCCACATCCATTAAATAGTTAAACATGTGAACTTGTGGCTCTTTCGAGTCGGGCGCGAAGTTACACTTTCCTCTTTGAACAACAAACATTTACGGTCGTTTTTTGCAAAGAAACTTCGTATTTTTGTCTGTATTATGGAAAATGCGTAATTTAGCAGCAGAAAAATTATAAAAACTTATGCAGAAATCATTCTTTTATATTGTAGCACTCACATTCCTAACAGCTGTGGGATGCGTAGGTAATAAGACAGGGCAGGGGGCTGATAAATCCAAAGCAAAGGATAGTGATACTATTGTAGCCGATAGTACTCTTTATGGTAAGGTAGCTATTGATGAGATGGGCGGCCAAACTTTCGCTTTCTTGCCCGACTCTCAGAGTTCAGTTCTTACTTTGGATCGTGGCAACAATAATATCTTCGGTGACTATGAAGGTAGCCATGAAAATGATCGTTGGGCAGTCACTATAAATAAGAAAGGAACTCCTGAAGCCTCAGTGGCTCAAGCCATCAATGTTACTCAGGTGCGTGAGTTTACACGTGCTTTCCATATTGTAAATGGGCAGTTGGTGTTAGACGATAGTACATTTGTCCAGGTTCTCAGTATGGACGATGATAGTCTTGTTTTTAAAGATTTGAAAACAGGTAAGAGAGATAGATTTTATAGAGCTGCAGAATAATAATAGAAGTTTATGTTTAGTGGTATTGTAGAGACTACGGCGCGTGTCGTAGGCATAGAGCGTGAAAATACAAATATCCATTTCACTTTTGAATGTTCTTTTGGTGATGAATTAGGCATTGATCAAAGCGTTGCCCATAATGGTGTTTGTCTAACTGTGGTGAGCAGAGAAGGGAAACAGTATGTTGTGACGGCAATGGACGAAACTTTGAAGCGCTCCAATTTAGGTGTTCTTAAAGTGGGTGATGAAGTCAACGTAGAACGTTCTATGATGATGAACGGTCGCCTAGATGGGCATATCGTTCAAGGACATGTCGACGAAACGGCCGTTTGTACAAAAGTGGAGAATATGGATGGAAGCTATTTCTTTACGTTCGAATATGCTGCCAATCCAGAAATGGCTCGTCGGGGTTATTTTTGCGTTGACAAAGGTAGTGTGACAGTCAATGGTGTAAGCCTGACAGTGTGCAACCCTACCGATAATTCGTTTCAGGTAAGTATTATTCCTTATACTTACGAGCATACAAACTTTCACGCTATTGAGGAGGGCACAAAAGTTAATATCGAATTTGATATTATCGGAAAGTATATCGCCCGCCTACAGCATTTCGAGGAAAAATAAATGAGGAAAATTGATTTATTCCGTGAAGTCTTGGCTTATTTAGCCCCGATTCACGGCAATGTTGAAACGGAGTTGCATTTTCAAACTCCGTTTCAACTGCTTGTTGCTACTGTTCTCTCGGCACAATGTACCGACAAGCGTGTGAATATGGTAACCCCCGCTCTTTTTGAATCGTTCCCAACGCCCGTTGAGATGTCGCAAGCTACTCCCGAAGCCATTTTTGAGTATATTCGTTCTGTTAGCTATCCCAATGCTAAAGCCAAACATTTGGTGGAACTTGCAAAAATGTTAGTGGAGAAGTTTCAAGGGGAAGTACCTCAGACATTGGAACAACTCACACAGCTTCCAGGCGTAGGTAGAAAAACTGCCAATGTGGTTTTGGCTGTCGCTTTTGGTCAGGCTGCCCTAGCTGTTGATACGCACATCTATCGTGTGGCTCATCGTTTGGGCTTAGTCCCAGCTAGTGCTAATACTCCCTATAAAGTCGAGATGGCTTTGCGTAAGTTTATCCCAGAGGAGGACGTGGCACATAGTCATTTTTGGCTGCTTCTTCATGGTCGATACACTTGTACGGCTTTGCGACCAAAATGCGAGCAGTGTGGGCTATCACATCTCTGTAAAGGACCCATCAAGGCGAAAGCGAAGTAAGCGTTTTGTGGTTTCATTGTTTTGCAGTATCTTCGCGCACAAATCTTTTCATCTAAAATATAACAAATATGACAATCGACAATTGCGATTTCAAAGGTAAGAAAGTCATCGTTCGCGTAGACTTTAATGTGCCTCTTGACGAGAATGGTAAGATCACTGACGATACCCGTATTCGTGGTGCTTTGCCCACGCTGAAGAAAGTATTGGCAGATGGTGGTGCACTCATTATCATGAGCCACATGGGCAAGCCCAAAGGCCAAGTAAACCCCAAATTCTCTCTCGGTCAGATTACAGAGGCCGTTAGTGCAGCTCTCGGCACTCCTGTTCAGTTTGCTCCCGACTGCGCAAAGGCTCAGGAAGCAGCTGCTGCTTTGCAGCCTGGCGACGTACTCCTGTTGGAGAACCTCCGCTTCTATCCTGAGGAAGAAGGTAAGCCAGTAGGCATCGACAAGGCTGATCCTGCTTACGACGAAGCTAAGAAAGAAATGAAGGCTCGCCAGAAGGAGTTTGCAAAGACCCTTGCATCTTATGCTGACTACTATGTGATGGACGCTTTCGGTACTGCTCACCGCAAACACGCTTCTACTGCTGTTATTGCAGACTACTTCGATGTTGACCACAAGATGCTCGGCTATCTGATGGAAAAGGAAGTTGCAGCTGTTGATGCTGTTCTGAGTGACATCAAGCGCCCCTTCACGGCCATTATGGGCGGTTCTAAGGTTTCCACAAAGATTGGAATTATCGAAAACCTTCTTGGTAAGGTTGACAACCTGATTCTCTGCGGTGGTATGACTTATACTTTCGCAAAGGCTATGGGTGGAAAAATTGGTAAGTCCATTTGTGAGGACGACAAACTCGATGTTGCGCTCAACGTGATGAAGCAAGCCAAAGAAAAAGGCGTAAATCTAGTTCTCGGTACAGACTGTATTGCTGGCGACGACTTTAAGAACGATGCCAATACTCAGATTTGCCCCAGCAACGATATTCCCGAAGGATGGGAAGGTATGGATGCTGGTCCCGCAACTCGTGAGGTTTTTGCTGCTGCCATTAAGACCGCAAAGACAATCCTTTGGAATGGTCCTGCAGGTGTGTTCGAATTCGACAACTTCACTGACGGCTCTCGCGCTATTGCTGATGCCATTGCTGAAGCTACTGCAAATGGTGCTTTCTCACTCATTGGTGGTGGCGACTCTGTTGCTTGTATCAACAAGTTCGGTATGGCTGACAAGGTAAGCTATATTTCTACTGGTGGTGGTGCTCTGCTTGAGGCTATCGAAGGTAAGGCTCTTCCTGGAATTGTGGCTATCAAAGGCGAATAAATAAGTTCTGCTTTCGCTCACTAGGCGGAAACGAATAAATATCATGTAAGCAGTTGCTACTCCTCTTTGAGTGGCAACTGCTTTTTCTATTTGCTTTTTCCGTCCCATAAAGATGATGCAAAAGCGAGGGGAAGAACTTACTTTTATTTGCTCTGCTTGATACTGTCCTAAAAAAGTGTGTAAGCCCCTTTATTCTTATCTTTGTAGTTGACAAAACAAATTTCCACACAAAAGCGTGCTCTTTGAGTCATTTTACTCATAAAAAAACAGTACAATTCGGGGATGAATCTGTATTCTTATATACTCTCTTTTTATATTTTTGTATTTTTATTTGGCCTTTCCGAAAAACTTTCTGTATTTTTGCGGCTGGCTATAACTACCATTGAATGAACGTATTAGAGAATTATAAGAATTTGCATCATCTTTCTTTATCCGCTAAAGATACATATATAGAGCTGTGGGATGTAAGTTTTTCTGCGAAAAAAGTGTTGAATTATTTGGCAGTTTCAAATAATTTTATACTCTCTCTCTCTCTCTCTCTCTCTCTCTCTGTATTTATAGTATAGGCGTACTTCCGCTTATATTCTCTTCATTTAGTATTTTCTATATTACCGCTCGCGGCAGAAGCTCGCGGGCAATTATAGGCGAAGGACTCTCAAGAGTTTCCTCTGCTTATTTTTTTGTATCCCCAAGCAAGGTAATATAAGAGCGTAATAATAGTATTTTCCGCAAAAATCATTCAGAACTAACTAGTAAAATATCAAGTTTAATTTTTTTATTATGAACAAAGGACAAATAGCAAAACTGAGCTACACCAAGCCCGAGTCCTATGTGCTGCATATTAGCACAGAGAAGCAGCCGCTCTGCGGTTCATTCCAAGGTGGTCATAATGGTTCTACTTCAGGAGGCGATCTCGGCGATAGTGGCAACAATGGTCACAATAGCGGTGAGTCGGGCGGTTCTATGGGCGACACTCGGAGAGAATGGAATCAGTCTAGCAGTTTCAGTTTGTGGGATTAAGCATCCGCTCTTTCTCTTTCTTTGAGTGTAGAATAGAGATAAAACGAGCATGCGTAAAAAAACTTTAGTAAACCAAAATAATAAACAAATAGAGACAATGAAAGTAAACAAAATCTATCTAAACCTCCTCACTGTAGGAATGCTGTCCTTTATGGCAGGCTGTGCTGGAGATGAAAACATTGATCGCACAGAAGGAAAAGAAACAGATAATTCTTCAGCGCTGACTGCTTTTTCCAGTGTGTCTCCCAATCGCTTAATGAAGTATACCCCTCGAACCTCTATGGGTGGTCACCAATATCTCACGGGAAGCGACTTCTACTGGGAACCAGGAGATCAAATCTATGTAAAGGACGATAACAATGCGCTGCAGAAAAGCACTATGACCAATATCTCTGCTACTCAACCCAGGGCGCGCTTCCAAGTGCCTGGTGCATATACGGCTCAAAACAGCTATGAAGTGTATTACACAGGTGCATCAGCAGGTGCTACATCTAACAAGGTGAGTATTTCTACTGCTCAGCTACAGACCGCTCCCAACAATGCTAAGCATATTGGTGTGTCGGGCGACTGCGGAACAGCCACGGCAACTCGTATGGGCGACCACTTCGAGTTTATGCTAGACCACAAGGCTACCTATCTTTGCTTCCTGCCCCGCGTTACCAATGCTGCGCTTGGCAAGAATGTATTTCTTACGAAAATCGTAGTAAAGTCGGACAACGCTATTGCTGGCGACTATACCCTTTCGATGTCCGGTCTCTCCTCTGCGCCTACGGCTAATGCTGCTACTGAAATTACCCTTACTACGCAGGGAACAACGCTTCCCAATGGATTCCCTCTGAGCAACACCGTAACGAGTGTGGCCACCAATGCCGCTTACATGGTGATCGCTCCTGGTACGCATACGCTCACTGTGGATTACTATATGAAAGACCCTGTTACTAACATTGAGGGTGCTGTTACCAAAATCTTGTCCGCTAAGAACTTTGAGGCAAACAAGGTTTATGATATTACAGCCGATCTCACAGTGCGTAACTATGACGGTAGTCGGTATTACATGTGGGATGCTAAGAAGCAGTACTGGGAAGGTCACGAATGGAATAAAGGTGGCAATCAACCAATACTTTCTACTCAACTGGCAGGTAGCTACGCTCAGAATAATACCGATCCGCGGTGGTATAACGAGAGTGCTACAGCCAATGGTATAAAAAATGATGCAACGACACCTCTTTTCCAGACCTACCCCAATATCAATGAAATGGTGTGGTACGCATCGAAGGGCGATCCCCGTTGGGACGGCGTTCAGTTATGGAGTTTGATGAGCCACTTATATAAAGGTGGTATTTGGCTTAAGAAGAAAGATTATATCAGTGGTTTTAACGCTAATACGGCTCCTGACGGAACAGACTGGCGGATTGGCGTGACAACCAGCGGTCAGTGGCATACATCCAATACTCTCCCTTCTTCCGCTGATGCGAGCAAGTATTTCTACCTACCTGCCTTGGGACACTTTACCAATGGTTTGCTATATTATGTTTCCTCTATTGGTAGGTATTGGACATCCAGCGCCAATCCAGGAAGTAGCGGCTTCGCATACCACCTATACTTCGATCATATTAACAATATTACATGTGGTGGTAACTATCGTTACAATGGCTATTGGAGTCAGCCGTTCGAGTAACTTCAGCGAAGCACTTGGATAAGAAAGCACGAAAAAAATTATTGAACAGTAAAAATCCGCAATACCTACTTAGAGTTATTGCGGATTTTTGTTGGAAGCATCGCACGGCAAGCGTAGAGGGAATCACATGAGCAAAAGTGGGCGCTGTGCGACACCTCCGGTGTCGGAGGATTCTATTATCCATTTCTCCACGGGTTCACCCTCACTGTTGTTCGGGCATTACCCGCGGTTACGCATGGTGTGTCCCCTCCGGGGACAGTGGATAGAAACTGTTGCTTCTATTATCACTCCTACCAAGAAAAAACTCATTTTTTGTTGTCACGTTGTCACGCAGGAGTAAACATGTTGATAGACAGGTGCTTGTGGGCGTGACAACAAAATTTTTATTGTCACACCGTTGTCACACCTGCAATCCTTACATTTTCAGTTAGTTATGCTCAAAGTGTGACAACGTGACGACGTGACAACGAAAAAACAAACTCTGGAGAGGAGTTTGTTTTCTTTTAGTTGCGACCTTATTTGTTGCGCTCAAAAATACAATAAGGGTGTGGGCTGACGCAATAAGGATGTGAGCTGACAGCCTTATTGTATTTTCAGACGCAATAAGGATATTGGCGGCGGGAGTAGGTAGTGCTTATTCTTCTTTCCCAAGAGTTTTTAGTTGTATGATATGGATAGCTTGTTGCTTATATAGCAGCTGAAGCTTTTCCTTGAAAATCTGGGTGGGAGATAAGCGTATTGGCTTTTGAACTTTAGGTGGAGCGCCGCTAAGGGCTTCAAGCTTTCAGCATTCGCTGCCACTTTCGATAGCCCAAAATAGCTATGATGGTGTAGAAGCCATAGAGTGCGCCATGGAAGGGTACTCCCTTGTAGATATACAAGCCGCAGAGGATGGCGTCTACCACGAGCCACACGAGCCACTGCTCCAAGTATTTGCGTGCCAGCATCCACATGGCAACGATAGAGAGCGCGTTGGCCATACTGTCGAGAACGGGGACGGTAGAGTCGGTCTTTGTGAGAACGAAATAAAGCAGTGCCCAAATCCCTGCAAAGGCGAGCGTGAGGAGCGGTATTTGCCATGTGGGAGTCTTGACGATAGGGCGGTATGCCTTTTTGTGGTTCACGGCCGATTGCTGCTTTGTTTGTCCAAAGTTCCAAACGATCCATCCGTAGATGGCTATCAGCAAATAATAGATCGCCATTCCGAAATCGGCATACAAGCCTTTTTCGTAGTACAGAAAAATGTCGATGGCGGGCATAATCATGCTCACAATCCATAACGACCGCTTGGCGTTGTATTCGAGCCACAAATAGATCAGTCCGATACACGTGCCGACAATGTCGAGAAGTAAGAATATATCCATATATGTAAGTTTACGGCTCTCTCCTGTGCATGGAGAGAGCCGTAAAAGTTTTATTGCTTAAAATCTGATACTCAAATGCACGAGGAAGTTGGCCGGAGCTTGTGCGCTATATACGCTATAGCTGTTCCATTTTGCATCCTGATAGGCCATAGCTCCGCCTTGGCCGTTGCTCTTCACTTGCGTGTTGGCAGAACCATTGCTCTCATATTTCTCATTGAAGATATTGTACATCGTTAGGCCGATGGCGAGCGATTTGGCAAAGCGAATCTTCGGGAAAGTATAAGTCAAATCGAAGTTTGAAACGAAGTATTTGTCGATGGTTAAGTCGCCATCTTTGTTGCCCGCCTCAAAGGTTTTGAAACCAGTATTCGTCATATACTGTTCTCCCACAAACTGGCTCTGCAAGCTGGCGCGGAATCCTGCCCAGTTGGCCGAGAACGTGTTGTTGAAGATGAGATTGGGCGAGAAACTAATGGGGGTGTTCCCCAGATTGAATGTTTCGCCCGTGTCGTCAAGCACCACCTTGTAGTCCTTAATGCGGTTGTGACTCCACGTTAAGTTGGCATCCCAGCGCAAGAAGTTCGTCGGCATCCAAGCAGCTTGCAGTTCCAATCCGCGGCGGTAGCTGTTGCCCACATTGCGCGCCACTTTCTCGCCGTTTTGGTCTTGTTCGCCCGTTAGCACGAACTGGTCCTTGTAGAGCATATAGTAGAGATTGGCCGCAGCACTGAAGTTGTGGCTCTGAAAGCGATAACCCAGCTCGAAGTCGTTGAGTCGTTCGCTCTTCGGCGTGTATGTGCTCCAAATGGCCTGTTCGTAGTCGTTGCGTGTAGGTTCTTTGTGCGCCATAGCGTAGGAAGCGTAGACAGCATGGTGAGGATTGATTTGCCAGAGCATACCCGCTTTCGGATTGAAGAAACTAAAGTTTGCATGCACATTGTAGGGCACAAAAGCCGAACCATTGTGCTGGTCGCTCGGCCCATACATTTTGTAGTCAACATAGCGATACTGCAAATCGGCATACATGGAGAGACCACGCCAGAAGTTGTAGTTCACGCGCCCATAAATATTCATGTCCTGCTTGTGGGCGTAGTTCTTATAGTAAGGCTGTTCCGGATTGAGCGCACCGAGATAGTTGCGCACCCAGAGCACATGACCATAGTGCAAACCATCATATTTGTTCCAACCTCCGCCCAAAGTGGCTTCCAGTCCGTTCTTGTTCTCATAGTTGAGAGAGAAAACCGTTCCGTAGAAGTCGGCCGAGGAGTATTTGCGGCGAATGAGGTCTTGCTTCTTCATGAGCGTCGGCGTTACCACCCCGTTCTTGTCCGCTACGTCCTGCATAAAAGGTTGCAGTCCATATTCCACCAGTTTGCGGTTCGTTTTGTATTGTTCATAGTAGCCATTGCCGTGTGTGTAGTGTAAGGCAAGGTTGAGATTGAACATTTCCGTCAGATCCTGGTTCCAGATGAGCTGGTAGTGCTGCTGGTGATAATTGTCAATTTGATTCTTGTAGAAAGCAGTCTTGCCATCAGCATCTTTGTATTTACCAGAGGGGTTGTAGTTTCTGCCCAAATTCTCCATCTGACTCTTTGTGGCATAGTCCCAGGCGTGGCCTGTGCGTTCCGTACCGTTGAAGGTGATGAATTTCACGATGGTTCTGTCGGCAAAATAGCCTCCTTGGAAGAAGTACGAATTAAGGTCCGAAGATGCTCGGCGGATGTAACCGTCAGAGCCGATATTGGAAAGTCGACCGCTAAATGCCCAGTGCTTGCGCATCATGCCTGTGCCGAAGAGCACACTCTCTTTGTGTGTTCCGAAAGAGCCCGCAGAAGCGTCCACTTGCAGGAAAGGATAATCGTAGATGGCTTCTGTCATCATATTCACCGAAGCACCGAAAGCTCCCGAGCCGTTGGTGGATGTGCCCACGCCGCGTTGCACCTGGACGGAGCCGAGCGTTGAAGCAAAGTCGCCCATGTTTACCCAGTAGATACTGTTGGATTCAGCATCGTTCAAGGGAATTCCGTTGGCGGTCACATTGATGCGCGTGGGGTCGGTACCGCGAATGCGCAGGTAAGTATAGCCAATACCCGTTCCGGCATCGCTACTCATCGTCACGCTGGGAGTTAAGCTCAGCAAGAACGGGATGTCCTGTCCGAAGTTGATACCGCTCAGAGCTTTCTTGGAGAGGTTGGTGAACGCCATGGGCGTACTGCTCGATGCGCGAGTTCCAACCACCTGTGCCGCTTCCAGGTAATAGCGTGAAGAGTCGGAAGCGGTTTGCGCCTCAAGAGAAGGGACGGTCATCAGCATGACACCGCCCAATAAGTAAGTCTTAATCATAGAGATTGTTTGATTTTTGACTACGCCGGAATTGTCCGGTTCAGTTCGTAAGGGTATATTCTCAGCCGACCAAACGGTCTGGGCACCCCTAAAATGCATTTTGCAGCGGCAAAGTTAATAAGTTTTTCACTAATGAATGATAACCTGTCTGAATTTCTGGAGTAATTCATCCATCCTTTTCATTAGGTCTTCGAAAGACTTTGCTTCTCCGTAAATATAGCCGTCCACCATGTTTGTTTCATAATCCAATCGATAGGCTTTCAGTACTTCGTTTTTGGGAATAAAATCAATACTTGTGGGATAATCTTTGTCATAGTCGACATATCCCAAATGATAGAAACGGCGACGATGTTCTACTATGGCCTTGTAAAGCTCTCCATCGTTCAATGACTTCTGAGCAAATTCTGTATCCATCAACCTATCTAAATCATAGAGATGTCGGGACATACGTAAGGATCTTGGTTCTTCCTTTTGAAGTTCCTCACTGAGAAGTAGTGCTTTTTCCAAGAATGTTCTTGATGGTTTTACGGTTTTGATTGATGCGATTATTTCGTCATCCTCTTCTGGAAATTTATCGAAGATGAGAGATTTTATTTTACATTGTTCATGAGGCTCAGACAAAGAGAGACAACTAAGTTCTATTTTAACTCTTGCATCAATGAGTCTCATGCTGGATGGTAGAATGCTTTTGTAATTAACAAAGATTACTGTAGGGTCACTATCATGATCAATGGGTTTTGGAGGATTTCCTATTGTTGTTTCATTTTCTATAGAAAATCCCTTAATTCCCATTTTGTGAAGCTCAGTATCAAGCTCTGCAGATAGTGTTCCATGAATATAATCCCGTGAAGCTTTTCTTAATTTCTTTACTTGATTATTGTTCTTGCACGTTGCAAATGATAGATTAAGAACATCCTCAAAGAAAGTTCTATCAATAGAAATGTCAATGTCTTCACTGAACCGGTTAATAAGATTCCACCCTTTACTTAAAGAGGTTCCACCTTTGAAAAGAAGCCATCTCCCACACGGAGTATTGAACAAGGCTTTGAGAATGACCGTCACCCACCAGTCTTTCTCCACTGCATTATCCTCAATATTCTGTTCCTGGGCGACAGATTGTATCATTGCTATTTGCTCATCAATGCTATGGTTTTGCCAGCGGCTCATGAGTGTTCTTGCTTAGAATTTTTATTATATTCTTTTTTATCCATGTAGGCATGACTTTTAGATCATCAGGCATGGTGGCTTTCTCAGGGTATTTATTCAATATCACATTGATTGCTCTTTCCCACTCTTCATTATAGTTTCGTTCGCCAATGGCTTTTATCGCTTGCACTAAGAGACGTGTCATCTTTCCTTTTAGTGCAAAGTTTTTGGGAACTCCTCTTTTGAAAGTTATAGTTCTATTGCCACATTTGATTTTTCTTGCAGAACCACTGGTGAGAAAAACAGGAGTCATTGTAACTTGCTCCGACAATCCCAACATATTTAGAGCTGTGCTCCCAGTAGGGAGAATTTCTGCATTATCTCTTTCTGCAATTGCTATAGCAATATCCTCAGTGGTAGGATAAATAATGCCAAATTTAGTTTCTTTCGCTTTTAGATATATGCCACGAGATAATCTGTGTAGTATTCCCTGGCGGACAAAATCCGACAAGACTTTGCCCACATATTCATCGTTATATTCAGGGAAGCTATTATTAAAGAAAAGCGTGCCAGGTTTGGCCTTTTCAATATCGTTTCCAAGAATATGGACTATCTTCTTTTCTTCGCCTTCTATTAACATATATTAGGTCGGTTATTTTTGCAAAAATACCGAGTGTTTCCTAAAGAAGCAAATTATATGGAGTATATATTTTTATAATCGCTCAGATCTGCCGAAGGATTGAAATATGCGCCGTGTGCTTGTGTGTATTCCAGCAGTTCCTTGAAAGTGGGGACGGCAGTGAGTAAGTCGGGGTTGCCGAAGAGTAGGAGGTGTTTTCGGGCACGCGTCATGGCTACGTTTAGTTTTCGGTCAATCAGTGCGCCGTCTTCCTCAAACACGGTGTCGGTGAGGAAGTTCAGTTGGTAGTATTGCTGAATGGTGAAGCCGTAGAGGATATAGTCGCGCTGGCTTCCTTGGTAGCGCTCCACGGTGTCGATAGTGATGTCGTGCAGCGCAGGGATGCCGTAGCGGTCGAGGGTATTGCGGATGGTGGCAATCTGGTTGCGGTAGGGCACTATGATGCCTACGGTGTGTACCACATCGAAGCTGCTACCCGTCAGCTCATAGATTTTGACCACCGCTTCCGCAATCAAATCGGCTTCTGTTTGATTTACTTTATCGGAAGGCGACTTTGGCGGTTGAGGTGCAGCAATAAATGCGATACGCTGTGTAGTAAAAATTTTTTTGAAGAAATCGGCGTGTGGCGCGGCTTCAGGTAGCGGTTGTTGCTGATGCTCTAAAGGCACTTCTGTTAATTGTCCACCGTAGAAAGCACGGTTGGGGAAATCAGCAATATCGTGGTGCATTCGGCCTTGACGTTTCAGCATAAAGACCACCTCGGGGCGTTCAC
Organism: Alloprevotella rava; assembly: GCF_014195585.1. GTDB lineage: Bacteria > Bacteroidota > Bacteroidia > Bacteroidales > Bacteroidaceae > Alloprevotella > Alloprevotella rava. Next base: position 101,035 of record NZ_JACICA010000001.1, read on the forward strand.
GATAGCGTTTGAGGAGGCGTTCGAAAAGCGAGAGGCGGCAGTCGGTCAGTAGGATGTCGTTGAGAGCAGATTCGTGCACGCGCGATTCTTCCGAATGTTGTTGCACCACGGCCGGCAACTGCTTATGATCGCCTATGAAAACAAATTTTCGTATGGCCGTGGCGTTGTCTTTCACAGCCGATAGAAGTCCCATCAGATGAGGCTCAAGAATCTGCGAAGCCTCGTCGATGATGGCCAAATCAAAGCTCTTCAGGCGGAAGAGAGACAGACTTGTGTTGAGCGCCGTGGTAGTGCCCACAAAGATACGCCCGCTCATGATGCGTTCCTTCACCTGCTCCAGTCGGGAGCATTCGCCAACGGCTGAAGAAAGGAGATAGGGGCGGTAGACCTCTGGGCAGGATAGTTCGTTACCGATGCGGATGAAGTTGAGCTTTTCATCCACGAGTTTGCTGCAAATCTCATCCACCGCGCGGTTCGTGTACGACAAGAGCAATATGGAAGCATCAGGCGTGAGCAATGCTTCGTGGAGCGTCGTCATGAGTCCGAAAGAAGTCTTGCCCGTTCCCGGCGGGCCAATAATGAGGAAAAAATCTTGTGCCTGCTTCACGCGCAAAGCCAATTCGTTGAAATTTTCGTAGTCGCCGCAGAGTTGCAGCGAGGTGTCGATGGCGGGTTCGCGCTGCAAGAGGAGCAAGTCGCGCCGCTCTTGTGGCGCAGAAAGAAAGGCGTGCATTCCGCGATAGAGGGAACTGTAGGACGATTCGATGAAGTCGTGCTCAATGGCCCAATGCTTGTCCGCATCGCGGAGAAAGACGTTAGCATCCGTTTGTGGCGCGCGTAAAACGAGCGTGATGCGGTCGGCGCTCACTTGCTCAATGGAGCAGCGGAACACCATTGTGCGGCGCAGGTCAGGCTCTTGTTCTGGCTCGTAAGGGTAGAGCACCACGACATCGTTTAAGCGGAAATTCGACATATCGTTGTCGGCATGTTCGCTGAAACCCAGTACGAGGCGCGTGACGGGGCGCGGAGAATCGTTGACGGAAGGGGAGAGCAGTTGGAGACGATCGTAGATGTTGCCCGCTTGCCGTTTCTCGTTGAGCGAAGCGTGCCAGGCCGAAGCAAATCCGGAATTTTCTTTCGTGCGGTTGCCAAACTTCGAGAGCACGTGCTCGTTTGCGATGAAGGTGAGGAAGCGGAAATAGTACATCCGCTCCAGCGGCGAGGCATTGTGGATAGGGCGAAGCAGGGCTTCAATCTGTGGACGCTGGTAGCGCTCCCAGAGCGTGCCGCTCGCCTGACGTTCGTTCAGCTGTTCGGGCGTCAGCGTGTCGAGCACCTTCAGTCCGCCTTCAGCAAAGTGGAGTTCGTTGCACGCTATGCCGTTTCTGATTTTCAAGGCTTCAAAGAGGAGCTGGGGCGCAAAGCTCATTCCCAGCAAACTGTTGGGGTAGCGCGAATAGAGGAGAAAGGCACTGAGATGGTGGTTGTTGCGGTCGTACTGCTCGCGGTAATTGTAGCGCAGTAGAGCCATGTAGAGCAACATTTGCACGTAGTGTTTCTCTTGGTGAACAGGCGTATTGGGATCGGGCTGAGGCCAACCGCCCTTGCCGGACTTCTGCTCGATGAGCACCTTTTGATCGAGCTGCAGGAAGTCCATACGTCCTTGCAAACCGAGCATTTCGGAGAAGAAAGAAGGCTCAAGCATCACGTCGCGCTGTCGGTATTCTTTCAGCTGTTGCGGCATATCGGCTTTGATAGCCTTATGGATGTTGTGTTTTTGCTTGATGGCGTTCTCATGGAAGTTGGGCGAAATATTGGCAGCAAGGAGGTTGATGGCGTTACCCTTAAAGAATTGTTGCACACTTTCGGTGTATGGCTGTCCCTCTCCCTCGCTGTGAACGGCTTCATCGAGCAACTGCCCCGCCAGATTACCAAGCAAGATGGCTTCTGTGGTTTCCATCGGGCGAATCTTATTGAGCAGATAGATGAGCGGGGAGTGGGCATAACTTTCAAAGCAAGCCGCGATGGCTGAAATATCCACCAGATAGTCAGGTTCTACAATGATGAGTTCGGGATATAGGATGTCGTCGTACAGGCGAGGGCGAATGATATTGATTTGCGAGCCGCAGTGGAGTTGCTGTCGCAGGTAAGTCCAATCGAAGTTGTAAATGGTGTTGCCGTGGGAGTAGCAGATCACAACCTCTAAGGGTTCTGTCTCTATCTGCCCGTAGATGTTGTCGTTGTCCACCTTGCTGACCAGTACGCGCAGGTATTCCGCTTCGGGTACTTTCAGCGTGCGTTGTGGGCGGTTGGTGGGAAATAGTTTCTCCACCTCTGGCGGTACGGGAGTCCCTTCTACCAGCCCGATAAATAAGCAAATGGCTTTGAAATCATAGGGTGCGTTTTCGCGGAGTACATCCATCGAGAGTTCTCCGCTGCCGGCTTTCCGGAAGCGTATGCGTGCTTCGTTGACGGCTTTTCGCAGTGATGGTTGCACCTCGTGTTCGCGCAGAAGAAAATCGGTTTGTGCGAACGCTCCTACCAACTTCACCGCGCCTTGTGTCGTGTGTTGGTGGAGAAAGTGACCGAAAATTTTCCCAAATTCGAGATATTTTTGTTGTGCATCCTCCAATCCATGAGCTGCCACCATCTGCTTCCAAAAATCCTGCGCCGTCTCCGGCTCAAACACATTCTTTACAACCATTCACCTAAATCTGTTATTCCCTGCAAAGATAGCGTCTTTCCACTGACTGCACAAAATCCTGCAAATATCCAGAGAATCTGCCTCTAAATACCGAATAGGGGTAAATTCGTTTGTGTGGTTTTCTTATGCCATAGAAGAAGCTTTTTGTGGGAAGAATAGGTGCATTGAAAGACTTAATGTTATCTTTGCCTCAAGAGAGAAAAAGATAAAAACGTTAGAGATATTAAGGCTTATGAAGAAGATACTTTGTGTGTTGGTTTGGCTGACTTTCAGTAGCAGTTTTCTTTTCGCAGCTAATTTAAGTGAGGTTGTACGTTCGACAGAAGAACTGAGTTGCTGTGGAGATGTTCCGGAAGATAGTATTGCCGAGGAAGCAATGACGATTGACAAAAAGTTTCTTGAGAAGTTAGGAGCTGTCTATAGAGATACAGTTGAGTGTCCGGAAAGCTCGACAGCTGGTATGTCCGATTGGGCTTATAATAGAGCGAAGGAACAGGATAGTAAGTCGGCCTACTTGTCTCGGAAATTACTTGCTTCCCAAAAAGGGTCGACAGTGTTGGCTGATAGCTCTGGTAGTAACTCTGTACAACTTCGCCAAGCTTTGTTACGGGAAAATCAAGTCTGGAAAACTCTTCTGACTTCGCTACGTACGTTTGATAATATTGCGATAGAGATTAGTATTATTGAAAACGGTTACGGCACAATTTTTATGGTCATTAGTGCAGGCCTATTTCAGGATCTTAGCTACATCCGTATGGCTTGTTTGAAGGAAGATGTTGTTACGTTTACAAGCCCAGACAAAGAGATAGTGAAAGCGGACGAAGGAATGTCTGTAGATTCTCTTTATTATTATATGTCATTATGTCGTCCGTATGTCACGGCGGAAATGCTAAGGGAATCTGATCTATCCCCTAGTAGTGTGTCTGACCTTAAGCGGCTCAATAATTCACACACAATATCCACGATGAAAAAACGTGTAGAAGCGTGGATTACTGCGCGCCGTAATGTTTCCGATTTGCTCAATCCTTCTGCCAAGAGCCAATATGATCTTCATACGAACAAAGTTCTGCACTCTCTGATTTACCATTATTGGGGATTTGGGTGTTAGGTTCTTTATTCCTTGCATAAGTTTAATTTTGTCAACTTATGAGAGGAGAGAAAAACTTTCTTGAAGAGTTGCTTCCCCTTTTCTTTAAGTATCAAAGCTCCTCTATTCGTTTCTCAAATTCGTCCTTTCCGCAAAGAGCTTTGTTGCGGTATTTGCTGCGATAGTTATAGATCGTGGCGAGCGAATAGTTGAGAAAATGAGCAATGCGCGTGCTTTCTGTCACACCCAGACGGATGAGAGCAAAGATACGTAGCTCTGTATTTAGTTGTTCATTTTTCTTTGGAATGATGCGTGCTTCAGGTTCGAGAAGGTCATTAAAATTCTCGATGAAATGGGGGAAAAGGGTGAGAAAGGCATTATCGAAATCAGTGTAGAAGTTTTTCTGTTCTTCACTAACAATGGTCTCCGATTTCAGGAGTTTGAGCAATTCTTCTTTATGTCCGTTCTTTGCAACTCTAAGTAAGTCGCGGCGATATTGGTCAAGTTTGTCGATATAGTCATGACAACGGCTCAGATAGCGGGCTATATACTCCTCTTTCACTTTGTCGGTTAAAAGTAAGTTTTTGTTTGTTTCCTGTACAGCTTCATTCGCTTTTTGGAGTTGTCGGTTTGTATCGGCCAATTGACGGCGGGTTTCAGCATTTCTTCGCATTTGTCTTCGTAAGGAGTAGATGACATACGCCAATAGGAGAGTTAGCAAAGATAAACCGAAGAAAAGAGCGTATTCCGTCAGTCGTCGGCGATGCTTCATTTCTTTGTAGGCTTTTTCGATGATCGGGAATATATTTGTTGCCTCAATGGCACGCAAGCGTGCTTTGCAGTAGTTGGCATCCTCAATGGAGCAAAGCAGATAGTTATAAGCCCGTTCGATGCTACCGTCCTTAAAGAGCAATTCCGCCAGTTTAGGCAAGGCAACATATTCTGTTACACCCGATTCTAAATCGATGATAGCCGTTTTTGCCAAGTAGTAAGCCTCTTTGTCTTTGTTGCCAATCAAGCGATAGTATTCAGCTAAGTTATAGTAAGAATAGGCTTTATCTTTATTTTTTCCATGCAGATTAGGGTTACAAAACTCTAATGCCAATTGAGCATTACCTTCATCAATGGCTTTATCTGCCATGACGATGTCGCGGCCTATTCCCTTTGGCTCGAGCTTCAGAATAGAGTCGCGGTAGGTGGCTTTTATCAAGCGAAGTTTTTGTGCAATAGAAGCATTGGAAGCATAGTCCTCCATCCAGCCGTAGATTGTGCGTAGCAAATGATAATAGGCCAGCAGGTCGCTATGATTGAATGCTTTGTGGTTACAGTGAGAAAGGGTTTCCAGAGCCTCGTTGTACATGCCAGTTGTAGCAAAGATGTTGGCGCGTTGCATGCAAACGTAGTTTTGCAGCTTAATATCAGTTTGTGCTTCGATGGAATGGGCTATTTGGTCGACATACTTATTAGCCGAGTCGGACTGTGTGTGCAGGTAAACATCTTCCACCAGTCGTTTGCATATACTGATACGTTTGTAGCCGCTGGCATGTGGGAGTTGTCGTTTCCATGCTGTAGCCTTTTTTTCGAGCGCTTGTTGGTATTGTTCTTTCTGTGTTATAGCCTTATCTAATTGTCTAAAAATGTCTTTTGTTTCATTACTGAAATTGTTGGTGCTCCATCCCGGAGCTATACAAAGCATTATTAGGCTGAAAGAGAGGAGTAAGGATTTCATGTTTTAGAGTTGTATTTGAGCGCTTCAAAAATATGAAAATTTCAGAAAAGAGCCAAATATGAACATAATTCTTTCTTAAACGACTTCCTAAAAATGGCCTATTTATGGAAAGTAATAGTTTGATTTATAATTGAATAATAAAAATGATAACTTATATTTTGTTTTTATTGTGTTGTCAAGGCTTATGAAAAGACATATCTTTGCAACGTCCGAAAACACACGTTAAACAAAATGATGAAAACAATACGATACATATTAGGTGCTATTTGCTGTGCGGTATTTCCGATAGCAGGAATTTGTGCGACTGTGTTGGATAAAGTGCAGCCCAGTTTTTGGTGGGCAGGCATGAATAATCCTGAACTGCAGATACTGCTTCATGGTAGCCAGATAGGAAGTAGTGAAGTTTCGCTGACTTCAAAGGACATAACGCTTAATCGCGTTGTTCGCCCGGAGAATGCGAACTACCTTATATTATATGTCAATACGGCAACAGCTGCACCTCAGAAGTTTAATATAGAACTCAAACAGAACGGTAAGACTACGAAAGTGCCTTATGAGCTTAAGCAACGGACGATGCAATCCCGCCAAACGTGGGACGCTCACGATGTTGTCTATCTCTTGATGCCTGATCGTTTCTGTGATGGTAATCCGCGCAACAACGTAGTTAAGGGGCTACTTGAGCAAGATTGTAATCCCAAGAATCCTGATGCGCGCCATGGTGGCGACATTGCAGGTATTCGACAACACCTCGATTATTTTTCTGATTTAGGTGTGACTACTCTTTGGATGACCCCGCTACTTATCAATGATATGCCGGATTTCTCTTATCATGGTTATGCCATCACCGACTATTACCAAATAGATCCGCGCTATGGTTCGAATGAGGAGTATCGCGATATGGTGACTGCTGCCCACAATAAGGGGCTGAAAGTGATGCAGGATATGGTTTTCAACCACTGTGGCTCTAAGAACTTCCTTTTTACAGATCGGCCCGACGATAGCTGGTTTAATAATAAATCTCGCTACGTTCAAACCACCTACCGTACGGCTTCCGTGAGTGATCCCCACGTTTCACAGTCTGATATGGCTTTAGCACAAGATGGCTGGTTTGTGGAATCTATGCCCGACTTAAATCAGCGGAATCCCGATGTTATGAACTATCTCATACAGAATAGCATCTTTTGGATTGAATATGCCGGTATTGATGGTATCCGTCAGGACACATACCCTTATGCTGACCGACAAGCCATGGCGCGCTGGTGTAAGGAAATCGATGCTCAGTATCCGGGATTCAATATCGTTGGTGAAACGTGGATCAACAATAATATAGGTGTTTCTTACTGGCAGAAAGATAGCAAACTGGCAGGGAACGACAATTCCGAACTGCCCACTGTGATGGATTTTCCTTTGATGGCGCTGCTCAACCAAGTGTGCGACCAAGAGACCAACGTATGGGACAGTGGCATGGCTCGTATCTATGACTATCTCACACAGGACGTTGTGTTTGCAGACCCTATGCGCCTGATGACATTCCTCGAAAACCACGACACAGATCGTTTTAATTCCACCTCCGAAAAAGCACAGAACTTCAAACGCTACCGCCAAGCACTCACACTCTTGCTCACGCTGCGCGGTATTCCGCAACTCTACTACGGTACGGAGGTGGCCATGTCGGGTAACAAGTCGAAAGGCGACGGCACACTTCGCCAAGACTTCCCCGTAAGAGCTTTCGATGCTGCTAAGCGTACTCCGCTCGAACAGGAATACTACGATTTCACGCGCCGCTTGCTGCAATGGCGTAAGACGAGCGAGGCAATAGGGCAGGGCCAGCTTATTCATTTCCCGCCTCGCGATGGAGTGTACGTTTATAGTCGCATCCACAACGGGCAGGTAGTAACGGTGCTCGTTAACGGAATGGACGAACCACGCGAAGTAGACCTCACACCCTTCAGTCAAGTACTGCCCGCTACGTCGGCTTATGATTTGATACACGATCGGAAGGTTATGCTCGATGGAAAAGTCCATTTGGATAGCCGCGACGAAATGATATTAGATTTTTCACATATACAATAGGTAATGTTTCTCTGATTGCAGTTTTTGTGTATTGGCTGTAATCAGCAATAGGTAATTTTAAAGGTAAGTGGTCGGGTCTCTGTGAAGAGGCGCGACCACGTTGTTTTTTGTTCGTCTTTTGTGAGCTGTGGTTTTCCTTATTGTATTTTTCGCTACAATAAGGAAGCCAGCTGACACAATAAGGCTATCAGCTGACAGCCTTATTGTAATTATGAACCTTTCTATACTATTGAAATTTCTCTTTCTCATAATCAAACATACAATCTTTTTCTTGCGCAATAGAAACGAGAAACTTTATAGTTTTGATATTGCTATTTAAGCATATCAACCCGGTGTGAAAAAGTCTGACAATATACACGGTGTTTTTCTTTATTATGTCCACTGTAAGGATACAAAAAACTTGAAATATCTCCATTGTTTTTATTCTTTTTAGAGCTTAATTGTAAACTCTGCTTTATAAATCGACTTATAAAATATACTGTGCCGAAACTTGTTAACTATCAGAAAATGAGTATAATAGTGTTTTTATATACTTCACAAATGTTTCGAATGGGAGTTTCTCTATGTTAATGGATGTTTTTTCATCGTATCTTTGCAATCAATAAAGTAGTAGCAAGTTTAGAACATCTGCTTCTTTACTGCTTATAACAGATTGCGTAAAAAAATACTTTTATGAAACGTACATTTCTGGTTCTGGCATTTATCGCTTTGGCTCTTCTGCCATTGCAAGCCCAACAACTCATTTCGCCGAATGGTAAGTTTGTAATGAACTTCTCGCTCGATGCTTCAGGTCGTCCTACCTATGATTTGACCTTCAAGGGAAAAACTGTGGTGAAACCCTCCAAGCTTGGTTTAGAACTGAAGCAGGAAGATCCAAATAACTCTACGGACTTCGGCGTAATGGTGAATAAACCCTCTGAAGAGGTGATCCGCAAGGCCGACCTTATGACAGGTTTCAGTATTGCCAGTACGCGCACGTCCACCTTTGATGAAACATGGAAACCCGTATGGGGAGAGGAATCTTCCATACGCAATCATTATAATGAGTTGGAGGTGACGCTCAACCAACCTAAGAATGATCGTTTCATTGTTTTGCGTTTCCGCTTATTCGACGATGGTCTTGGCTTCCGCTATGAGTTTCCCGAACAGAAGAATCTGACCTATTTTGTGGTGAAAGAAGAACATTCGCAGTTTGCCATGACTGGCGACCATACCGCCTTTTGGATTCCTGGCGACTACGATACGCAAGAATACGAAACCGTTATTTCAAAGTTGAGCGAGATTCGGGCGAAGATGCGCGCAGCTATTACGCCCAACTCCTCTCAGACACCTATCGGACCTACAGCAGTTCAGACAGCTCTCCAGCTCAAAACTGCCGACGGACTTTATATCAATCTTCATGAGGCAGCCTGCATCAACTATCCCACGATGCACCTCTATCTCGACGATAAGACAATGCTGTTTGAGAGTTGGCTCACTCCCGATGCTCGCGGGGATAAAGGCTATTTGCAAGCACCTTGCACTTCGCCTTGGCGCACAATCATTGTAGGCGAGAAAGCCACCGATATCTTGGCGTCTCGCATCACGCTGAACCTGAACGAACCTTGCAAACTGGAAGACACCAGCTGGATACGTCCTATTAAATATATGGGTGTTTGGTGGGAGATGATTACTGGAAAAAGCTCATGGGCTTATACCGATGATTTTCCCTCCGTGAAAATTGGCGAGACCGACTATGGAAAAGCACGCCCCAATGGTCGTCATGCTGCCAATACGGCCAATGTGAAACGCTATATCGATTTTGCGGCGGACAATGGTTTCCAAGGACTCCTTGTTGAGGGTTGGAATGAAGCTTGGGAGGACTGGTACGGTCACGAAAAAGATCACGTCTTCGACTTCGTTACGCCGTATCCCGATTTCGACGTGAAAGCTATCCACGAATACGCCAAAGCTCGCGGCGTAGAAATGATTATGCACCATGAAACCAGCGCTTCCGCACGCAACTATGAGCGCTATATCGACACCGCTTATCAATTTATGGTGGAAAATGGTTATCATTCCGTTAAGAGTGGTTATGTGGGCAACATTGTGCCGCGTGGCGAACACCACTACGGGCAATGGATGAACAACCACTACCTCTATGCACTCCAGAAAGCAGCAGACTATCGCATTATGATAAATGCCCATGAGGCTACGCGCCCCACAGGACTTTGTCGTACCTATCCCAATCTTATCGGCAATGAGAGTGCCCGCGGCACGGAGTATGAAGCTATGGGCGGCAATTCTGTAAACCATACAACCATCCTGCCTTTTACCCGCTTGATTGGTGGGCCGATGGATTATACACCGGGTATCTTCGAAATGGATTGTTCCAAGTTGAACCCCGATAATCATAGCTACTGCCGCTCCACACTGGCTCGACAGTTGGCACTGTATGTGACGATGTACAGTCCGCTCCAAATGGCAGCTGATGTACCCGAACACTATCAGGCTCATATGGATGCATTCCAATTCATCAAGGATGTGGCTGTGGATTGGGACGAGAGCCGCTATCTTGAGGCAGAACCGGGCGACTACATCACGATTGCTCGTAAGGCCAAAGGCTCTGAAAATTGGTTTGTGGGTTGTACAGCTGGCGATAACGGCCATACGTCTAACCTCGACTTCTCTTTTCTTGTGCCCGGTAAGAAATATGAAGCTACAATTTATTGTGATGCCAAAAATGCCAGTTGGGACAAAAATCCTGCGGCTTATACCATCACAAAGAAAACCATTACTAACAAGACGAAGCTGACACTTCGCGCAGCCGTTGGCGGCGGGTTTGCCATTAGCATTATCGCAAAATAAAGTAACTCTATATGTGTTCGGCTGCAGAGCTTTCAGAACTGTCAGTTCTTGCGGCGAACCACGAAGCAGAATAATTCATCTAAATTATATAACCTAATAATACAAACATGAGTAAGAAGTTGAACTTCAGATTTCTGTTGCTGTTGGTGGCAGGAATCTTTCTCTCTCTCAACGTAGTGGCACAGACCATTACGGTGAAGGGACATGTGCAGGACACTGATGGTCATCCGGTGGTATTTGCCAGTGTGACCTCTATGAGTCCTAAGGCGCTTACGAATACAGATGCCGACGGAAACTTCACCATTAAGGCTCAGCAGGGCAGCAAGCTCCGCGTGTCTTACATTGGCTATAAGTCGACCGAGGTAGTAGCCGCTCCCACGGTGACTGTCGTACTTGAAGACAACAGTACGCTGAACGAAGCCGTTGTCATCGGTTATGGTGTGGCTAAGAAATCCGATTTGACGGGCTCTGTAACATCCATCAAACCAGACAGCAAGAACAAAGGTCTCGTTGTTAACCCGCAGGACCTCATCCAAGGTAAGGTGGCTGGCGTTTCCGTTACTTCCGCAGGTGGTACTCCTGGTGGTGGTGCTACCATCCGTATTCGTGGTGGTTCGTCACTGAATGCCAGCAATGACCCACTGATTGTGATTGACGGTGTGGCTATGGATAACCAAGGTGTGAAAGGTCTTGCCAATCCGCTCTCTATGGTGAATCCGCAGGACATCGAAAGTTTCAACATCCTGAAGGATGCTTCTGCTACGGCCATCTATGGTAGCCGTGGTTCTAACGGTGTTATCATCATCACCACGAAGAAAGGTTCTCGCGGTCAGTCTCCGAAACTCTCCTATGCAGGTAGCGTTACGATGAGCACGAAGAAAAAGACCCTGAAAGTGATGAACGGCGATGAGTTCCGTGCTTTTGTGAAGAAATACTATGGTGAAACCAGTGAGCCTGCAAAAGCTCTGGGCACAGCCAATACTGACTGGCAGAAAGAGATTTATCGCACGGCTTGGAGTCACGATCACAATGTGACGCTCTCCGGTTCACTCAAGTGGATGCCCTATCGTGTTTCTCTGGGTTATACCGATCAGCAAGGTATTCTCAAGACTTCTGATTTCCGCCGCTATACGGCAGCCTTGAATCTGACCCCATCTTTCCTTGACGATCATCTCACGATGAACTTGAGTGCTAAAGGCATGTACGCAGAAAGCCAATATGCCAACGGTAGTGCTGTAGGTGCTGCGCTCTGGATGGATCCTACGCAGTCAATCTATGATACAAAATCGGCCGACGCGGCTAATTTCCACAACTACTTCCAATGGCGCACTACGGGTGCCTCTCTGGGCGATCCGACTTGGCCTAACGCTTGGAACAATCTGGCTACGGCCAATCCTGTTGCTTTGTTGAAGCTCATGGACGATAAGGCGCGCAGCCGTTCTTTCATTGGTAATGCTGAAATCAACTATAAGGTGCATGGCTTTGAAGACCTTCGTCTTCACATGAACTTAGGTGCTGATGTTTCTCAAGGAAAACAAACTACAATCAAGCCTGCTGGTTATCCTTCAGAGGACGGTCGCCAGACCTACTATTATGGCTACAACGGCTGGGATAAGATTTTGAAGCGCAATCTCTCTTTCAATGCTTACGCTCAGTACTATAAGGATCTCAACGATAGTCACCACTTCGACGTGATGGCTGGTTACGAATGGCAACACTTCTGGAGAAGTCAGCATTCCTTGACGTGGGGCAAATATCCTACTACCAATCCTAACTACGCTACTCTGCAGGCTAAACAGGTGGCAGAGGGACTCATTGCTGCAGGCGAAGCTCCGATCTACAATCTTTCTCCCTACGACTACAAGACAGAGAACTATCTCGTGAGCTTCTTCGGTCGTGCGAACTATTCTTATAAAGATCGTTATCTCTTCACGGCAACGTTGCGCGATGATGGTTCTTCTCGTTTCAAAGACCATTGGGCACTCTTCCCCTCTTTCGCTTTCGCATGGAAGGCTAAGAACGAACCGTTCTTGACGAATGTTGAAAAGATTTCCGATTTGAAGCTCCGCCTTGGTTATGGTCAGACGGGTCAGCAGGAAGGTATCGGCGACTATAATTACTTCGCTGTTTACGGTATCAATAAAGGTACGTCCAGCTTCTATCCCATCACGCGCCGCGATGGTAAACCTTACGGCGTACTCAACCGTCCAGATGCTTACGATCCTAATCTGAAGTGGGAAACTACCACTACTTATAATGCAGGTGTAGACTTAGGTTTCCTCAACAACCGCTTGACGGCATCTATCGACTACTATTACCGCAAGACAACAGACTTGCTCAATCGCGCAGACGTTGCAGCGGGTACTAACTTTAAGAACACTGTGATGACGAACATCGGTTCGCTCAAGAACACAGGTTTCGAACTTGCTCTCGACTACAAAGCCATCCAGACCGATGACTGGTTCTGGGACATCAACCTCAACGCCACTTACAACCAAAACAAAATTACAGAACTTATCGGTGGCGACGAGAACTACTGTGTTCCAGCAGGTGGTATCTCTGCTGGAACTGGTTTTACCGCCCAAGCACACACCGTTGGCAAGCCTGCCTTCTCCTACTACGTTTATCAGCAGGTTTACGGCAAGGACGGCAAGCCCATTTCGGGCGTTGTAGTCGACCGCAATGGTGACGGACAAATCACTGGAGCCGACAAGTATTTCTACAAGAGCCCGATGGCTCCTTGGACGTTTGGTCTCTCTTCCCGTCTCTCCTATAAGGAATGGGATCTGAGCTTCACGCTCCGTGCTAATGTTGGCAACTACGTTTACAACAACTACGATGCTGCTACCTCAGACGTTTCTGCTGTTTGGTCTTCTTCGAAGTTCTTGAGCAACCGTCCGCAGGAAGCTATCAACCGCGGTTGGGCGTCTACCGAAGAACACGCTGTTTTGTCCGACCACTTTGTTCAGAACGGTTCTTTTTTGAAGTGCGACAACATCACATTGGGCTATAACTTCACGAACCTTTTCCGTATGGGCAACTACTCTGGTCTGGGCGGCCGTCTCTACTTGGCAGCTTCCAACGTCTTTACCATTACGAAGTATAAAGGTATCGACCCCGAAGTTTTCAAAACTGGTTTAGGGGCAACACCTGGTATCGACAGCGACATTTATCCACGTCCTTTCAGCCTCACGCTGGGTCTGAACCTCAACTTCTAATTTAATAAGGAATTCGATTATGAAAAGAAATATCAAAACTATGCTGTCTCTGTCAGCCTTTGCGTTGACATTGAGCATGAGCTCTTGCGTCGGAGATTTGGACGTGAAGCCTATCGATCCGAACCTGAATACAAAGGTGGATGTTGAGGCACTCTTTAATAAGTGTTTTGCCAACTTGGGTATATCCGGTAATGGTAGTGCCGACGATGATTGCGACGTTGACCGTATCGATGGCGGTACGTCAGGATTTGTTCGCCAGCTCTTCAATTCTAATGAGTTGCCCACTGATGAAGCCATTTGCCTTTGGGGCGACCCCGGTATCGCTGATTTTACCAATAATGCTTATGATGGTGCTAACCCGATGCTCCAAGGTTTCTATTATCGCCTTTATTTCGGTGTGTCGATGTGCAACCAGTATCTTGCTGAAGCCGGCAACTACAATGCGCAGATGACGGCCGAAGTACGTTGGCTCCGCGCCCTCTACTATTACTATTTGATGGACAACTTCGGTAATATTCCGTTCTCTACCACGGTCACTTCTGTAAAACCACCGCGCTATACGCGTGCTCAGGTGTATGATTTCATTGAGAAAGAACTTCTCGAAATCGAACCGCAGTTGTCTGATGCTAAAGCAAAGACCTCGACCGACGAAGGTTATGGACGTCCCGATAAAGCTGCTAACTGGCTGCTGCTTTCTCGCCTCTACCTCAATGCAGAGGTTTACACCGGAACGGCACAGTGGGCAAAGGCAAAGGAATATGCCAAGAAAGTCATGGACTCTTCTTATAAATTGAACATGACAGGCCGCAACGGCTGGAGTGCCTACCAGATGCTCTTCATGGGCGATAATGGCGAGAGCAGTGCAGCTAAGGAAGCTGTGTTGCCCGTACTCCAAGATGGTGTGCTGACTACCAGCTGGGCATGTTCTCTCTTCTTGATGGCATCTACCTACGACAACACCATGCACCCCTATGCAGCCAATGTTGACGGCGCGGCTACTAATGGTACTACGCTGGCTTGGGCTGGTAATCGTGCACGTCCCAATCTGGTGGCACAGTTCTTCAATGGCAATGCCAGTGCTTGTCCGCTCTCAACAACAAAGGACATCATCGCAGCTGCCAAGGACGACCGCGCACTCTTCTGGGGCGACGGCCGCACGGTGGACGTGACGTCGAACACTACGAAGGACTTCAAGAAGGGTCTCTCTGTGACGAAGTTCACCAACTTCTATTCATCCTCCACTACAGGTGCTGGCGCGAGCAACGTTCAGTTCCCCGATGCCGACTTCTTCCTGATGCGTGTTGCTGAGGCTTATCTGACTTACGGTGAAGCCGATGCTCGTTTGAATGGAGGTAAGACTTCCACCGAAGGAACGAATGCCATCAACGCTCTCCGCACGCGTGCCAACGCTAAGACGCAGTCGTTCTACAATCTGAGCGACATCATCAGCGAATGGTCTCGTGAATTCTTCTTTGAAGGCCGTCGCCGTATGGATTTGATTCGTTTCGGTCTCTATGGAGGTAACTCCTCTTACGTTTGGTCTTGGAAGGGCGGTACGCAGGCTGGTCGCAATTTTGCTGCCACGCGCAATCTCTTCGATATTCCTACGAAGGATTTGAATGCAAACCCCAACCTCAAACACAACGATGGTTATAATTGATAGATAAAGTCAGTGTGCTATGAGCCAAAAGGCTCGTCCCCGCGGCTTGTAGCACGCCACTTTTCATTTTAATAAAGAAATCATTATGAAAAAATATTTTAAGTCAGCATTGCTGCTTCTTTGCAGCGTTTGCCTCTTCGCTGCTTGTGCGGACGATAATGATTCAAATCCTACGCTGAAAATTCCGGAGACATTTGTGCTTAACACGCCAAACTATGCCGGCTATACTGTGGATTTAAAATCAACGACCGACTCGCTTTCTTTATCTTGGTCACAGCCCGACTTTGGTGGCTTCCCCGTTGCGGCACATTATATGGTGCAAGTATCTAAGGGCGATAGTTTCAAAGTTTCGCAAGAACAGGCCGATGCCGACCAAACCGGTGCTAAAAAGGCCGACTATGCCAACCTCTCAAGTGTGCTCACCGATTGCAAGTATAAATACTCCGCTGAAGAACTCGACAAGCTCATTGAACAACTCAACGGCTGGGATGAGACAAATATTCCCAACAAAGCGAATGTCTTTGTGCGCGTGATGTCCTATATCCCCACATCCACTGGTACAACCGATACGGTCTACTCCAATGTTGTGAAGCTCAATGTTGCTCCTTACTACGTGATGCTCAAGGCTGCCGATCCCGAACTTTGGTATCTCATCGGCGCTTGTATTGGTGATGGTCAATGGACCAATAGTGCCGACGCTGTCGGAACGAGTATGATTCCGATGTATGTAGCTCCCGATCAGACTTACAATACGAAGACAGGTAAGGGCATTATCGAATACGTTGGCTATCTCACTACTGCCGGCTTCAAAGTAGTGAAAACTCCAGGTAGTTGGGATGACCAATTGGGTTCTTCTGATGGCGCTCTGACCATTGTTCATAACGACGGTGGTTCCTCCAATATCTGTGTTCCTTCAGATGGCTACTACAAGATTACGCTCAATACGGAAAACTATAGCATGACTGTAGTTCCTTATACTCCGGCTGTTTCCACTTATCCGCAGATGCTCATTGCTGGCGACTTCAACGGTTGGGGCACTTCAACGGCGATGACTGCGTGCGCATCCAGCAATAACCACGACTGGTTCTATGATCTTGATACCTCTGCCGATAAGACTACGGCGAAGTTCCTCACTGATAGCAGTTGGTCAACTAACTGGGGCGGTAACGATTTCCCGCGCGGCGCAGGGGCTCAAGGTGGAGCAAACATCCCTGTAGATGCTGGTAAGTATCGCGTCTTCTTCAACGACATCACAGGTGTCTATATGTTCATGGCTAAGTAATTATTGTTTTGTATGCTGCAAGGGCTGGTAAGCGGAATGCTCCGCTGCCAGCACCGCGCAGTTCAAAAAAGCTAAAAACGCATAAGTATGAAAAAAGTACTGTTTACAATGGGGCTGGCTTTACTCTTTGCTGGTTGCTCCGATGATTATACGGACTGGGCACAACCGAAGCAGAACGCCCAAGAGGCTGCGCTCTCTGCCGCGCTCAATATAGAGCCCGCTGCAGCTATCGACTATGCCAACGTAACGACCGATTCTGTCTCTATTTATAAGGCAACTTTCACGGCCGAGAAAGCCTCTGAACCTACTTATAAGGTTTGTTTGAAGAACGCTGCGGCTACCGATTCTGTCTATCTCAATTCTGATAAGAATGGTAAACTGGCTGCTGCCGACCTCAAGGCTGCTATTGAAAAGCTCTATGGCAAGCGTCCCAACAAACGCGAGATTCCTACAACGGTCTATGCCTACACCACAATGGGTGGAGCGTCTTTCCGTCTCGATAAGGCTATCACCGTAACGGCTACCCTCGTAGCTCCCGTCATTGAAGACGTTTACTACTTGGTGGGCACAAATTCTCACTGGACTACACCCGTTAAGTTCAACCACAGCACCGAGGACGTCTACGATGATCCTATCTTCACAATGACCGTCCCTGCACCTGTCAAGGCTGATGGTACTCGTGCTGATGCACAGTTTAAGATTGTCCCGGCATCCTGCATGAAGGCCGACGGCTCTGCTGTTGAAAACTGGAGTGGTGCTTTAGGCTCCGACACAGAAAACGGTGATACTCGTCTCGAGGCTGGTATGGTGGCTCAGGGCGGTAGCTTCCTTCAGAGAGCTTCTGATGGTGCAAAATACTACACCATTAAGCTGAACATGATGGACTATACCATGACCATCGCTCCGCTCAACTATTCTGAGTATATCTATGCTCCAGGTACCGGCAATAGCTGGACTCCGGCTTCTGCACCTGCTTTGCATTCTGCCAACTTCAATGGCGTCTATGAAGGTTTCGCTTATCTCAAATCAGAGTTTAAGTTCACCAAGCAGCGCAATTGGGACAATGGCGAATACAACTGGAGCAGCTTCACAAGCTATCCTGCGGGTTTCACAGGCGAAGGCACTGGAAACATCAAGGTGGCTACTGCTGGCTACTACAAGATTACAGCCGATGTTTCTTCAGCTAAGTTCGAAGCTATTCCTACCACTTGGGGCATCATTGGTGATGCCACAGCAAAAGGTTGGGACGGCGACGAAGCCATGACATTTAATGAAGCTGATGAGAGCTGGACGATAACGACGACGCTCAAAGCCGGAACATTCAAGTTCCGCGCTAACGGTAGTTGGGACATCAACTTTGGTGGTAGTGCCAATAATCTCATCCAGAATGGCGATAATCTTTCTGTCGCTGCCGGTACTTACACCATTAAGTTGTACCTCTCTCGCAAGACTGCTAACCACTACTATTGCACGATTACTAAACAGTAAACTCCGGCATGTATTGTTATAACTGATTCTTTCCCCCATCCGGGATTCTTGGGTGGGGGATTTTCGATTACAGCAAGTTTTCTATATTTGCTGTTCGTTAGCGAAAGAAATCAAACATTAACTAAAAACTACGACACAATGAAGAAACGTACACTTCTCTTTTCCTTCTTCGCTCTGCTTCTCGGTTCGGCGCGCGCACAAGCGCCGGCCGATTGTCAGGATGTGCTGTTGCAAGGATTCTTTTGGAACTCGCAGCAGCAAACAGGATGGGCACAACTGCTGCCTGCTGTTGATGAAATCGGGCAAAACTTCACGGGCATTTGGCTGCCGCCTTCAGCCAATCCCGAGGGAGGCTATACCGTTGGTGGGTCAAATGTAGGCTATCATCCGCGCGTGTGGAATGACCAAAACTCTTGTTGGGGAACGGCCGACAATCTGAAAACGCTGATCACGGCCTTCCATAACAAAGGCGTAAGAGTCATTGCCGACATCGTCATCAACCACCGCGCCGGCTATACCGATTGGGCCAACTTCTCGCCCGACAACTTCGGAGCGTATGGCTCTTACCAACTTACGCTGGCCGACATTTGTCGCAACGATGAAGTCAATACGGAAGCTGGAGCGGCCACTTTCCGCGCCACCTATGGCATGGCTACTGGTGCTAACGATACGGGAGAAAACTGGGGTGGCGCGCGAGATCTCGACCACACTTCGGCAAATGTGCAGAACGATGTAAAGGCCTATCTCAACTGGATGAAGGGCGAGATGGGCTACGATGGTTGGCGCTACGACTTCGTGAAAGGTTTCGAAGGAAAATATGTAGGAATCTACAACGACGCATCGCAACCCTGGCTCAGCGTGGGCGAGTATTGGGATGGTAGCTATGATGCCGTCAAAGCTTGGTTAGCTGCTACGGGCTATAAGTCCATGGCGTTCGATTTTCCCCAGAAATATGCAGCACTCAACAACGGTTTGGCCAAGAACAACTACGCCAATATGGCGTGGAAAGAGAATGGCACAACGCCGCGCCCTGCTGGTCTCATCCATAACAGCTCAACCAATCGTTATGCGGTTACCTTTGTTGACAACCATGATACTTACCGCGACGGCAGCAAATACACGGGCAATGTAGCGCAGGCTTATGCCTTTTTGTTGAGTGCTCCTGGCGTGCCCTGCGTCTTCTGGCCGCATTGGGTGGGTAATAAGACGGTTATCAAGAATCAGATTGCTGCTCGCCGTGTGGCTGGCGTGACCTCGCAGAGCAATTGTGAGGTAGTGCGCAGCAACACCTACTACGAGAGCCGTACCGAAGGCAAAAACGGCACTTTGATTTGTCGTATCGGCAACGTAGCCACGATGCCAAAGACAGTTCCCGACGGCTACTTCCGCGCCTGCGGCGGCAACAACTGGGCTTTCTATCTGCCCACAGCCTTGCAGTCCGTTTACACCGGTGTGCAAACGCCTACCGTTACATCTCGCAGCGAAACTTCCGTCTATGACCTCCAAGGTCGCCGCGTTAGCACAACACATTCTGGTCTTTATCTCATCAATGGCCAAAAGGTCTTGGTGAAGTGATATGAGAGGCTCGTCCTAATCTGACTCCTCTGACCAGTCTGACCAGTCGGACTCGTCAGACTAGTCCGACTCGTCTGAGCTCTACTGCTTCTCCAACAATTCTCAAATGCCACAAGCTGTGTTCTCTCACAGCCTTGTGGCATTTTTTCGTCTGTCCCTTTCTTTGTAAATAAAGTTCTTATTCTACGGCCGCGAGAATGGCGCGAAAATCAGCTTGCTTGATTGCGGGCAGGAATAACGCTGTTTTGGTGCATTATGAAATGGGGATATTTTCCACTTTTCGCGAGATGTTCTAGGATACAATAAGGAAGTTTTCAAACGCAATAAGCCTGCCAGCTGACAGCCTTATTGTGTCAGTTGACAGAATAAGGATGAAAGTGCGCTTCTTTGTGAAAACTGCTGGCTTTTCTGCTTTTTTGGAGGGAATAATAAAGAAAAAAGCGGTCGGAAAAGCTTTCCAGAAGTGTACCCTAAAGTTTCGTGGAGAAACGAAAGACTTTTTCACATCTATAGCTGAAAAACCGAATGTCAAGAATAGGGGCAGCAATGTTTTGCTGCGATATGGGAACAACTGATGCTGAATCCTTTCTTCGCAAAAACCGTCATTTCTGTTGCAAAAGTTTGTATTTCTTTTTTATTTTTTTAATTTGCGCCCCGTTACCTATAAAGCAAATTTTTTACATTTCATGAAACTTTTAATCCCTTCCTTATTCTTAGGGTTCAGTGTCTTACTGCCCGTTGGAATGAAGGCGCAGGTGAGTGTGACGCGGACGGCAACGGACGTCAGTATCAGTAATGCTTATCTCGAACGTCATTTCAATATTTCAGGACAACACCTTCGGCCTGGAAAAATGGTCAATAAGCGCACCGCGCCTACTGCTACTTTCAATCCCTCTGCGGGGAGTGAAGAGTTTTCGCTCAATCCTGTCACACAGAAAAAGCAGGTGGGCGGTTTGCTTAACCGCGCTGCCTGGACAGTGACAGCCGATGGCTTTACGCCCGAAAATGGCTGCGGAACGCCCGCATCTATTATTGACGGCAATGATGCCACCTATTGGCATTCCAACTATACGGACGCTTCGCTCGCAGAGATGCCCCACTGGTTTCTCGTAGATCTCGGTAGTAGCCAAACGTTCCGCAGTTTCGGCTATACCACGCGTCAAGCAGACAAATCGGTCAACGGACACGCAAAAGAAATAGAGATACAAGCAGGCGATACTCCCACGGCTCTTACTACGGTCTATTCGGGAACGATGCCTTACAGTCTCAAGGAAATTTGGACAAATTTTAGCCACAACATAACGGCGCGTTACGTTAAAGTAATCATCAAGAGCAGTTGGAACGGTGCGAAGTTTGCCGCTTGCGGAGAATTCCGCCTGTCTT
Source organism: Alloprevotella rava (assembly GCF_014195585.1). Classification (GTDB taxonomy): domain Bacteria; phylum Bacteroidota; class Bacteroidia; order Bacteroidales; family Bacteroidaceae; genus Alloprevotella; species Alloprevotella rava. The sequence continues at coordinate 122,081 of NZ_JACICA010000001.1, forward strand.
CAGAAGCACAGACTGCCGCCACTGAGATGACAAAGCTTCCCCGTACGGGTTGGACGGCAACGGCCGATTCCTGGTGTCACGAAAGTGCTACGGTGGGCGATCCCTCTTTGGCCATTGATGGCGATGCCGCAACGCTGTGGCATACGTTCTATTCCGGTCAGCAAGGCCAAGGCTCTGCTGCTCTGCCTCATTCTCTAACCATCGACCTCGGGGCTGCTGCCACATTCCGCAGTTTTGGCTATCTGCCACGTTCTGGCTCTGAGGGAGTGCGCTCCAATGGAAATATTGCAGGCTATGAATTCTCTGTGTCGGACAATGGCTCCGACTGGCAGACAGTCAAGACAGGCACACTCGCCTATACGGAGGTGGCCACGGTTTGGACAGACCTCGGTCGCGATATCACGGCGCGCTATGTGCGTCTGACAGAGACCAGCGCCGTCAACGGTCGCGAATTTGGCTGTTGTGCAGAGTTTAATCTTTCTGCGGACACTGTAGCCGTTCCGCTCCCTACGGCATTCTCCGCTTCTCAAATGACCCTCGACAATGTCAGAGAAGAAAGTATCGACGGAGGTAAGCGTCTCGTCTTTGAGATGAAACCTTATCAGCACGTGAACCCTGCAGATGGTGTCAGTGCTACGTGGAATGTCAGCATGGTGGTAGAAATGAAAGAGAAGGACCATTTTCTGCATAAATACCTCCTCATCAGTGCTGCAGACGAGGCAGCCCGCACCACGCCTATCGACTATATCGAAATGGAGAATATGGGCGTTGAGGGCGTGGCAGCTAATCAGCGATGGTCTCACCCAGAAGGTTCCGGCGGTGTGGGAGGTATGAGTGCCTACACGATGAGTCTCGGTCAGCCCTTCTATATCGATGGTCTTTTCTTTGGGTCGGAATTTCCGCAAGCTGAGAACGAAATCTCCAACGGCTTTGGATATTCGCGCTACTACAGCGGGAAATCGCTCAGTAGCATTGCCAAAGACGGCGTTTTCCGTACTTGGCCTAACGTGGAAGGGGCTGCGCGCTCCGTTTCCGAAGTGGGAGTGATCCGTCAGGACTTCTTCTCCTACATTGAGACGATAGCACGCCCCACTAAAGTACGTATGCAGTACAACAGTTGGTACGACTGGATGATGACCATTACGGAAGAGCGCATCAATACCAGTTTCAAACGAATGGAACGCGGTTTCACGCAGCACGGTCTCCGACCGATGGACTCCTATGTTGTGGATGATGGTTGGAACAACTATAACGTCAGCGATACGGAACGTTCCGGCACTACTTCCAACGTGTCTGGTTTCTGGGAATTCAATTCTAAATTCCCCACGGGGCTTCAGGGTGCAGCACAGATAGCTCACCGCTATGGTTCCGACTTTGGTATTTGGCTCGGCCCGCGTGGTGGCTACAATTTCAATGCAAGTTGGGGACATTTCCTTGAATCCCACGGCAACGGCACGTATAATACGCGTTCGGGGGATGCTGTGACGGGCGACTCTGTCTATGTCTCCAAGCTGCGCGACTTTTTCCTCACCTGTCAGAAGGATTACGGGGTTAATTATTGGAAACTTGATGGTTTCTCCACGGTAGAACCGCAACCCAGCAATAATGGCCGTTATATCACGGGCGGGAAAAATGGCAACTACTATTTTACGGAGCATTGGGAGCGTTGGTACGATGTGTTCCGCGACCTTTACGCTGAGGCCTCTGGTCGTGGTAGCGACCTTTGGCTCAATCTTACTTGCTACGTCAATCCGAGTCCGTGGATTTTGCAGTTCTGCAACAGTGTGTGGATGCAGAATTCCAACGATATGGGACGGGCTGTAGTGGGCGGTCGCAATAGTGAACTCGACAAGCAATTAAGCTACCGCGACGATCGCTACTACGATTTCTACAATGCCAACGGTCTGCAATTTCCCCAGAGCCACATATTCAACCACGATCCTATCTACGGCAAGACGGACTGTATGAGTCCCAACGCTATGTCTGACAATGAGTTCCGCGCCTACCTCTACATGATGGCTACACGTGGTACGGCGTTCTGGGAAATGCTTTATTCTTACAACATGATGGACGAAGGCAACAAATGGCTTATCAATGCCGAAGCCCTCACGTTCATAGACAAGAATTACGAGACACTGCGCAATGCTGTCTACTTTGGTCGCTCGCCGAAGTCGGGCGAAATCTACGGCTACTCTTGCTGGCGTCCCGTTACAACAGGACAACAAGCGGAGGGTATTGTTTCGTTCCGCAATCCGTCAAACACTTCTAAGACTTTCACGTTTACGTTCGACAAAGCGGTAGGAGTTCCCGAAACAGCAAATAATCTGCATGCCGGCCTGATTATGCAATATAGCGGCACACCGGGTGCAGCGACAGCACTGACTTGGACACCTGCTGCCACGACTTACGCATACGGTCAGAATATGCAACTGACGCTCCGTCCGGGTGAGATTCTCGTGCTCCGCTTTGGTGCGGCCGATACCACCCCTGCAACATTTGCCACGGTGCGCTCTACGGAAGCTCGCAAAGTGGTGGCGCAGTTCTCTGAACCTGTCCGCCCCACAACTTCTGCCTTTGCTCTCTATGATGGAGCAACACTCGTTGGTCAGCCCGCAGCGGTTTCCTTAGCGGCCGATTATCGCACCGTGACACTCACCTTTGCCAATGCTTTACAAGATAATAAGGCTTACACGCTGAAGGCACAGAATCTTTCGGATTGGAACAATGTTCTCTCTCAGGATGTATCTCCTGTCTTCTACTATAATGCAGGAGGTCTCGTTCTCCGCATAGATTCTACAGCACAATTGCAGCAGGCAGAGACCGTAGCCACGCGTTCGGACCTCCGCGCCGGCGTTCAGTTCCTTGCTTTGGACAAGTCCTATACCGCGGTGAGTGAGAAAACGATAGGTGGGCGCGATGCTTTCACTTTCTCTACACTCGTCCGTACTACTGCTGCCAATACAGTCATAGCACAGCAGGCAGGAGCGTGGAAGTTGGAACTCGTGAATGGAAAACCCGTCTTCAAGGTGGGACATACCACCTTTGCCGCTGACTCTGTGGTGAACGATGGCCGTAACCATCAGATTACTGCTGTGCGCGAGGCAAACGGCATGGTGAAAGTCTATATCGATGGCAACTTGCAGGGCACTGCCTATAATGCTGCTTATGCTGAGGAAATACTCACGCCAGCTCGTCTTCAGTTGGGCGGTACGGCTGGTTTGGAATTGGCAGCTGCCAGCCTCTATGTAGGAGCTGCCGATTACGAGAAAGCAGCAGCCGATGCTTCTGCAGCACTCACTGAGAAATACCTCATCAGTGTGACTGTCCCCACAGGACTTGACGTGACGTTCACCCCTAAGGCTGGAGTGACAGCTGCCGGCGAGCAATTGGTAGCTGCCGTCGCACCAGGAAAAACTGTTTCGGTCAAGGCCGTGGCTCAAGACGGCTTCCGCCTTGCTGGCTACACGAAGGACGGTGTTCAGACAACGCTCAATGCTGGTAGGGATTCAGTTGCAACGGTGCACTTTGCCGCAGTGCGTGCCGACCATAATTTGGTGTTTGTGGTAAAGAAAACCACCGGTATTGCTGAGGCTTCCGCCAATGGTCTGAAGGTGACGACAACGCCGACAAGCATAGAAGTGACTGGAGCTAGCCCACTCAGCATTCGTGCCTACACGTCGGATGGTCGACTGTTGGGAACGGCGAAAGGAACAGACCGAGTTGTTCTCTCCACTGCTGCCTGGCCAGCAGGAACTTATATCCTTGACATCATGACTTCCGGAATTTCTAAAACGGTAAAACTCATGAAATAATCTCATTAGCGCACCCGGCATTTTCCTTTTGCTCCCTTGCGCTTCCACCTTATCCGTCCTGTCGAAGACCTTCCTTTGTGTACTTCGGCAGGACTTTTCTATTTCCATTTCCTCATCTGATTCCACCTTTGAGCCTCTTATTTTTGCATGAGTGACGATCTTTCTGAAATATCTTTTCTGTGGCATGGTACAGATGTATGATGCAGCTATTTTTGCATCAGAAAAAGGGCAGTGTCCCAAATAGAGTGGAAGCTTTGTTTGGGACACTGCCTATTTTGATGAATGTATGTACGAAAAATCCCCTGCAAGTAATTTGCAGGGGATTTCTATAATAGAGTATCTCAGTTTTAGAGATTGGCTAATTCAAGCACTTTTTCAACGGCAGCTTCAAGGCCGTTAACATCCTTACCGCCTGCCGTGGCAAAGTGGGGAGCACCGCCGCCGCCACCTTGGATAAGTTTGGCTGCTTCGCGCACCATCTGTCCCGCATTGAGGGCGTTATCCTTCACGAGGTCTTTGCTGATCATTACCGTTAAAAGCGGTTTGCCTTCATAGCTCGAACCCAGCACGCAGAGCATCTTCTCGGGCAATTGTCCTGACACCTGGAAAGCCAAGTCTTTGACAGCGTCGGGAGAAATACTCATGGGGAGTACGCTCTTAAGCACCTTGACGCCGTTGATATCTTCAGCGCGTTCGATGAGGCTCGCTTTGATTTGCTGCACCTTCTGCTTCACGAAGTCCTCTACTTGAGCTTTCAGTCCGCTGTTTTCTTCGATGGTTTTCTGAATAGCTGCCGTGAGATCCTTAGCATTGTTGAAGAGTTCTTTCAAACTCGTCAGCAAGTCTTGTTGCATATAGACACTCTCTTCTGCTGCCTTACCGGTGAGAGCTTCGATGCGGCGAACACCAGCAGCTACACTGCTCTCGCTCACGATGCGGAACAAACCGAGACGACCGGTACTCTTGGCATGGCAACCGCCGCAGAACTCTACACTGTTGCCGAACTGTACAACACGAACTTCGTCGCCATATTTCTCGCCAAAGAGAGCGATGGCGCCCATACGCTTGGCTTCTTCCATAGGTACGTTGCGATGATCCTGCAAGGGGATATCTTCACGGATGCGACGGTTGACAATCTGTTCAACCTTACGCAATTCTTCCGGCGTCACCTTCTGAAAGTGAGAGAAGTCGAAGCGCAGATAGTCGGGCGTAACGAGCGAACCCTTTTGTTCTACATGGCTGCCGAGAACCTCGCGGAGGGCTTGGTCGATGAGGTGAGTGGCCGTGTGGTTGGCTTCGCTACCACGGCGCGCTTCGAGGTCGATTATTGCGCGGAAATCAGCTGCCGGATTTTCGGGCAGTTGTTTTGTTAGATGAATGGGGAGGTTGTTCTCGCGCTTCGTATCGAAAATCTGAACTGTTTCGTTCGCACTGCGAAGAATACCTTTGTCGCCCACCTGGCCGCCCATCTCAGCGTAGAAAGGAGTAGTGTCGAGTACGAGTTCGTAGTAGGTCTGCTTCTTCTGCTGCACTTTACGGTAGCGCAGGATATGGCAGTCGGCTTCTGTCTCGTCCCAACCCACAAACTTGTCTTCACCTTCGCGGATCACCACCCAGTCGCCAGTTTCCACTGCCGCAGCATTGCGAGCGCGCTCTTTTTGCTTCTGCATCTCTGCATTGAAGCCTTCTTCGTCCGTCTTGAGTCCCTGCTCAGCGCAGATGAGTTCTGTGAGGTCGAAGGGGAAACCGTAAGTGTCGAAAAGCGTGAAAGCCTTAGCACCATCGAGCGTATTGCTGCCAGCTGCCTTGGTTTCCTGAATCAGTCCGTCGAGCAGGTTGATACCCGTTGCCAAAGTGCGGAGGAAGCTATCTTCCTCTTCCTTGATAACGCGGGTGATGAGCTCCTGCTGCGCAGTGAGTTCGGGATAAGCACCGCCCATTTCTTTCACGAAAGTAGGGATGAGCTGATAGATGAATGCCTGTTTCTGATTGAGGAACGTGTAGGCGTAGCGCACTGCACGGCGCAGAATGCGGCGAATGACATAGCCCGCTTTCGCATTACTGGGCAACTGACCGTCAGCAATGGAGAAAGCGATAGCGCGGAGGTGGTCGGCAACCACACGCATGGCCACATCAACATTCTCTTCCTTACCGTAAGTAAAGCCGGACAGCTGTTCCTCTTTCTTGATGATGGGTTGGAAAATATCGGTGTCGTAGTTGGAATTCTTACCCTGCAGCATGCGCACCAAGCGTTCGAAGCCCATACCCGTATCGATGACGTGCATAGGAAGTGGTTCGAGAGTGCCATCCGCTTTGCGGTTGTACTGCATGAATACGATGTTCCAGATTTCGATAACTTGAGGGTCATCCTTATTAACGAGTTCACGCCCTGGAACTTTTGCTTTCTCTTCTGCTGAGCGGGAATCGACATGGATTTCGGAGCAAGGACCGCAGGGACCTGTGTCGCCCATCTCCCAGAAGTTGTCGTGCTTGTTGCCGTTGATGATATGGTCGGCTGGAACATGCTTAGCCCAGAAGCTGGCTGCTTCGTCGTCGCGCTCAAGGCCTTCTTCCTTAGATCCCTCAAACACGGTGACGTAGAGATCTTTCGGGTCGAGGTGAAGAACATCAACGAGATACTCCCAAGCATAGTCGATCGCTTTCTCTTTGAAGTAATCGCCAAAACTCCAGTTACCGAGCATCTCAAACATAGTGTGGTGGTAAGTGTCGTGACCCACTTCTTCAAGGTCATTGTGTTTGCCGCTCACGCGCAGACACTTCTGTGAGTCTGTACGACGGCGCGGTTCTGGCTCACGCGTGCCGAGGATGATATCTTTCCATTGATTCATGCCGGCATTTGTAAACATCAGCGTGGGGTCGTCCTTGACAACCATCGGAGCAGAAGGTACAATCGTGTGCCCCTTGCTTTCGAAGAATTTCTTGTACGACTCGCGAATTTCGTTTGCTGTCATTATTCTGTATTTTTATTAGTTTTCTTTTTCTAAAGGTGCAAAAATACTGCAAAGTGGCTGAAACGCAAAGTTCCACACCTTGTTTTCCTTATTCTGTACCCTTACTGACGCCCGAAGAAAACAAGGCAAGCCCACTCACGCGAAGAATGTGTTCGCGGAGTGGGCTTGTGGAAATTTTACACCGTTAAAGGCGTCGCGTTAGAGTTTACCGATAGTCTTTGTGAGTTGCTGCCCCATGCCGATGGTGTAGCCCTGGCTGAAGAATACAACGCGGTTGAACGTGTCGCCGATAATCACGACGGGGCGTTCGGGGCTTTGCGTCAGGCCGCTACCAAAGAGATCGTTGGCCACTTGCTGTTTGCTGTCGATACCAAAGCGGAGGTTCTTCGGCAGGTTAGGAAATTCGCTGCGACGTTTCATGAAGGAGTCGTACTCTGCTGCCGTGGGGAAGAGCATCAAAATGGTGCGCCCCCAGCTCTCAAGCTCGGCACGACTGGCTTCAATATCGTGGAGAATATGGGTACTCGGCTCATTGTTGGCTTTGAGTAATCCAACGATGAAATAGCCGCGCCCAGTGGTGGAGAGAACGCTCTTCTCCTTAGCTTCCTCAAGGTCGTGGTAGATGTTCTCAGCGTTGAACGAACCGATGACGCTTACCTGGCTGGCATCCTCCCGCATGACGAGTTGCACAGTGGTGTCAGCCGTTACGGGAAACACACTGATGTGGCAGAGCACACTACCATCGGCCAAACGTGTGCCGGAGGTGAGCAGATAGTCGCCGCTCTCCACTTCTACGCCCTTTTTGAAAGTTTCCGCCCAAGTAGCGTTCTCGTCATAGCCTTGCAGCTTTGGTAGTCCGTCTTCGAGGCGTGAGAGAGAGAAGTGGGAATAGTAGGAAGGATTCTCCATGAAACGACGCGGAGAGTAGGAGAGAGCAAGGTTGGACAACTGAGAGTTAGCAGCAGTTTGCGTTGGACCGAAATCTACTGTTTTCCATTCTCCATCCCAATATTGGAAATTGCTCGTCACTTCATCACGGCGAGCGGGAATGCCCAATGTACGGCACATTGCCACGAAGCAGATACCTTTGGAAGTGGTTGAGGCTTGTTGTGAGGAAAGCACTGTGGCGGGAGCTTGAGGGATGAAGCGTGAAGCGGGTGTGGTGTCGGTCTTCACGCTATTTAGTTTCTGCATGATTGCCGCCACTTGTTCGTCGGTATGAGTGAATGTCCGGATCGTTTCCACTGTCTGAGCCAGCTCTGTGCGCCATGGCGTGAGCTCTTCCGTTGAGATGCGAGGGCAGAGCACGTAGTATAAGTTGCGTTGGAAGTCCTCTTCGTCCACTTTCATTGCGCTCGGTGTGGACAGCTGCTTTTCGATTTGTTCGATGTGGTTGATGATAACCCGCTCATCAAAGTCGCGCAAGTCTTTGTCTGTTAAACTTTCGAGTACGTACAGAACAAGATCTTTTTGCGTCAAATTCTTCGACAATACGCATACATTCTTTTCTTGGTTGAAATGTTCAAGCACATCGTAGAGCGCCATGAAGTTCCCCTCCGATTTTTTGAAGAGCGGCTGCAAGCGGGCTACATCGTAGTTTAATACTTCACCTATTTCCTCCACCTTCTTCTCGTTTGGCCAGACTGAAGGCCATTTCATGCGCTGAGCATCTTCTTGCGCCAATCGCTTATTGTTGAGAGCTTCGGCTTCGGGCGACACTTTCGGATAGTTGTTGCTCACGGGAGGAGGAGTGAGCGTTAAGTCAATTTCAAAGCGATCGCCCGCTTTATGAGTAAGGCGTATCTCTGTGGGGTGTTTACCCTGATTCGGCGAAACTTTGGCAAAACCGTAGCGTCCGTCCTTTGCTGCCCAAACAAGGAGATCGCCCTTTCCGCAGATGAGTGAGGCTTCACCGCGAGCATCCGACTGAGTGGAATAGAGCGTATAAAATTCAGCATAATTGTAAAGGCCGAAGCGCACTTTTGCATCGCGCACTTTACGCCCTTCAGCATCGACAATGCGCACGCTGCGTCGTTCAACAGGCGCGTAATTATTGGTCACGTTGATAGTGGTTTGCAACGGATATTGTTGGAGGATTTGTTCTTCGCCTTGGTATCGTCCCATGACAGTAGTATTCATCAGCATACCACGTGCTGCGGGCTGGTTGAACCACGCAATGTTCAATTCCGCAGCTGGTTCGCAAGCTCCGAGAAACTGCCATTTCCCATCAACGTAAGCCTCCACCCATGCGTGGTTATCATCGGTGTGCGCCCAACGTGGGGTGTACACTTGGCGCGCCGGTATGCCCACAGCTCTAAGCGCACTCACCGCCAGCGTACTCTCCTCGCCGCAACGCCCCGTAGTGGTGCGCATGGAAGCCAGTGGGCTGGAGGTGCGAGCATCTGAAGGGCGATAGGTCATCACAGAATGGCACCAATGGTTCACTTCGAGAGCCGCATCGTGCCAATTCATGTGGCGCACACGCTTTCGGAGCACTTCGTAGGTTTTTATACGGAATGAATCGAGATGTTCGTTGTTGACACGAATAGGCAAAACAAAATGCTGCCATTCACGGTCGGGAATCTGTTTTCCCCAAGGAAAATCAGTGCGAGTTTGGAGGGCTAAGCGCGCATTATCCAGCATGAACTGTGGGGTATAATCCGTCACGTCGGTCCAGTCCATGTAAGCATACAAAAACTGGAGCGCATCGCGTTCTTGCGGTGTCTTCGCCAATTTCAGCGCCTCTTGCGGATGAGTGCAAACTGAATTTTTGAAGCGCTGTTGGAAATCGGCCTGCACTTCTTTCGCCGTTTGTGCTGTAGCTTGTAGGCAGAGAGCAGCCCAAAGCATCATCAGAATTTTTTTCATAGGGAATCAGTCTTTCTTTGCAGCAAAGATATGAAAATTGCAGGAAATTCTAAAAAAGAAAGAGAAAAGCACACAAAAATAGACGAGCGATGATGTTGCAAGAGAAAAGATTTTCTGGATTTTTATAGGAAAAAGCTGAAAGTAAATGGTTGAAATTCGCTGATTAAAAGCATTTTCCGCGCCAAAAGATTTTGTTTTTATGTAAATAAGTACTACTTTTGCACCCGCATTGAGTCCGACGGGGCCGAAAAAGCGAAGAAAATCGAAAGAGAAATAACGGGACGCACTACCACACAGCGCCGAACAGCGTGGACATTCGATAGATTCTTCCGCCTCCCGGAAAAATCCGTTTAAACAATAATTTATAATGTACGCAATCGTAGAGATTAACGGTCAGCAGTTCAAGGCAGAAGAGGGCAAGAAGCTCTTCGTCAATCATTTGCAGAATGCAGAAGACGGCCAAACTGTTGAATTTGACAAGGTGCTGCTGGTAGACGCAGACGGCACGGTAACTGTAGGCGCTCCCACTGTTGACGGCGCAAAGGTAGTTGCAGAAGTAGCTTCCAAGCTCGTTAAGGGTGACAAAGTTCTTATTTTCCATAAGAAGCGTCGTAAGGGCTATCGCAAGCTCAACGGCTATCGTCATCAGTTCACTGAGTTGGTAATCAAACAAGTTATTGCTTAACCCCTAAAATTATTTTAAGAAATGGCACATAAAAAAGGTGTTGGTAGTTCTAAGAACGGCCGCGAATCAGCTTCAAAGCGTTTAGGTGTTAAGATTTGGGGTGGCCAAACTTGCGTAGCAGGCAACATTCTTGTTCGCCAGCGCGGTACGGTTCACTATCCCGGTAAGAACGTTGCTAAGGGTAAGGACGACACTCTGTATGCTTTGGCAGACGGTGTAGTTGTTTTCCGTCGTGGTAATCGCGACCGCAGCGTTGTTTCCGTAGAACCCCAAGCTGAAGCCTAAAGCTAAGGTAACTAACAATTTAAGAAAGAGGACATCGAACAATCTCGATGCCCTCTTTTTTTGTGCTTACTTCGGAATGATATGGGATGTAGTGGTAGTAAAATAGTAGATATCGGATATTATTCCCAGTAGTATATGTTTGTAGTATTACTTTATATAGACTATAGCGATAAGGAATTGGTGGCTTTTTATGTATAATATGCTTAAGTATTAACATATTTGGGGGAAGAACAAAAATAAATAGTATTTTTGTCCTATGATGGGTAATCTTAAGAAGATAGAAGAACTGCAAGTAAAGCCTGAAGGGCAGACCTTTGATCGTAAGAGTGCCAAGATTGATGCAAAATCGTTGGCTGTAATACTCGTGGCGATGGCTAATGCAGATGGTGGAGATATTGCTGTTGGTATTGAAGATGACGGGAAGGTAACGGGCATCGACGGAATGGAACAACATATTAATGAATTGTTGCGTGCACCATTTGATTTCTGTGTCCCTTCCATAGATGTGGAGATCGAACGTTTGGCTTGCATAGATGTAGATGGGCGCTCGAATCATATTCTTTTGATGCACGTTCATCAAAGTATGAAACTCCACGCTAATCAAGCTGATGATGCTTTCTATCGTGTAGGCGATAAATCTAAGAAACTTTCTTTTGAGCAACGAATGCAGCTACTCTATGCTAAAGGTGGACGCTATTACGAGGACGAGCCAGTTTATAATGCAACCATTGAGGACATCGACCTTGCTAAGGTGAATGATTATATCAAGGTCTTGGGCTACAGCAAGGATGCTATCACTTTTCTTCGTGAAAATAAGGAGTTCGTGACCAACCGTGATGGTGTAGAGAAAGTGAGTGGTGCTGCTATTCTTCTCTTCGGTAAAAATACTCAGCAATTCTTTCCACGTTCTTATGTGCGCTTTATTCGATATCAGGGCACAGAAGCCAAAGTAGGAACAGAGATGAATGTGGTAAAGGATGTGATCTTTGAAGGGACTGTATTAGAAATTATCAATAAGGTTATTGCTTATGTGCAGACGCAGATCAAAGAATACACCTTCCTCGGCTCAAAGGGCCTCTTTGTGACTATTCCTGAGTATCCAAAATATTGTTGGCAAGAATTGATTGTTAATGCTGTGGCGCATCGTGATTATTCCATCTACGGCACGGATATTCAAGTCAAGTTATTCGATGATCATTTTACAGTGGAAAGTCCCGGCTTCCTACCCGGTCTTGTGCGCACCTATAATATTCGTCATATCCACTTTTCTCGCAATCCCAAGATTGCTGCTTATCTGCGCGACTATAAAATTGTGAAGGAGTTTGGAGAGGGCGTAGATCGTATGTATCGTGAAATGCAGGAAGCAGGGCAACCTGAACCGAAATATATTCAGGACGACTTTATTCTGAAAGCTACATTGAGAGCGAAGACCGTTGTGGAGGACAATGTCCCTCATTCTGTCCCTCACAATGTCCTTCATCAGCCATCGTTAGAAGAAGTAATTTTGGCGGCTATCAAAAACAATGATAAAGTAACACGAAAAGAGATCGCCGCATCGCAGCACATCAGTGTTAAAACGGTTCAGCGACAGTTGGAAAAGATGAGAGATAAAGTCAAGTATGAAGGTAGTGGGGATAGAGGTCACTGGGTGATTCTTTCAAATGATAAAACAGACTAAAAATCTTCCTGAGAATACGTGTATAGATAAGCGTGAACACCCTTATTGTGTTTGGGAATAGAATAAGGATGTCAGCTGATAGCCTTATTGTGTGAGCTGGCGCGCTTATTGTGGGGAAGGCTGTAAGTAGGATGGTGGAAATTTAGAGGAGGAAACGCTCCTCCCGCGTGTTCTTTTTTTGTTGTCACGTCGTCACGTTGTCACACTTTGCGGTTAAAGTGCTGAAATATATAGTGTTATACGTGTGACAACGGTGTGACAACAAAAAGGGAATGAAAATTTGTTGTCACACCCTATAAGAGGTTGTCAATCAGATAGTTTTCGTAATCTGTGACAACGTGACAACAAAAAATAACTTTTTATTGGTAGGAGAATATTTGGTTTATTGTATGAAGAAAGGATAACACCAACGCCATTCGGAGATGAACCCCATATTCTTTCACAAATCAAAGCTTATGCAGAACGAAATGATATAAAAATCCCAGCAATTCTCTAAGTTGCTGGGAGTTTTCTTTACTATAGAGTTATCAATAATGAATAAAGGCGCGAATGTAATTTTTATCATTATCGTGTAATGAATGGTTGCCATCCGTATAACCATTTTTGAAGATATTTAGAATACCGGTATTGAAATCTCTATAATATGTACTTGACCAATATGCTTTGACTGTTACACTTGGATCTGGATCCGTAACATTGACCGTTGTTCCTCCTGCATCCGAAAAAGCCTTGTTTACGACATGAATATACCAGCCTTGCCCAGAACTATTAGCATTTACTGTCAGATTTGTCCCAAAACCAACATAGAGATACAAATTTTTCCAATCGGTGTTTGCTCCGAGATACCATTTACTCAGATTAGAGCCAGTCACATTAACACCTGGCTCATAATGGGCTGCATGATAGAATGCGGGGCATTTATCTTTTTCATTGGCTTTAATAGTGACTCCGTCCTTGCTACCATTGGCATCCCATGTCCAATGAAGTCCTTGAGAAGTTGCTGGAATCTGATCATGCTGACTGGGGTATTCTGCCTCAGGATTATTATATATACTCCTTTTTAAAGTCCAGATAGATTTCTCACCATTGTTGGCGTCATGAAGCGAGATGGCCGAGCGATCGGTTTCGCTAATAATCAACGCAATGGGGGTACGCGTTCCTTTATTTCGCAAAAAATCTACAGTACCGTCATCAAAAACATACTTGAACACCTTGGTTAATTTCACATTCAGCAGATAAGTGCCATTAGGTTCTAACGTGACTCCCTTATACGAGGTTATTGTCCGCCCTGTCAAGTCTTTATGATAAATTTTATCGCCACTTGTAAATTTCAACTGAATATTTGAACCTTCACTTGGCAAAAGATAGTGATAGGATTTCACTTTAGGAGTAGAGACATATTTTTCTTGGAAGAAACCGTTGTTAGTGGCAGGAAATGTATCATCGGATTCAGACAAAGCCCCAACTGCTCCTGCAGAGTATGTTCCCGTTACAGGATCATAGTTCACCACAGTAGGCGCATTCCCGCTATTATCAATGATTTTAGCTTTGACATTCTTGGGAATATTCACCATAGCTTCAATGCTTACGCGCACACGTAATCCCACATGATTCATCACGAAAGGAACTTCTGCTTTAGGGCCACTGATAGCCTTTACTGTGCGTCCAATGCGTGCTGTTGCTGCATTAGCTTGCGACACACTGATAACACCTCCTGAATAGTCCACCTTTTCGTTAAGACATACAAAAGTATAAGTGCCTGGCTCGAGAATCATATGATCGTTCTTTGAAAATTTTCCATTAGAAACTGTAGCATTGATAGTTCCTTTAAGCGTGCCAGACGCATCATAGGCCAAAACTTTGTAACTTCCGTTACTCATGGCAGGAGCAGCAGGTGCGGCTGCACGAGCTGCTGCTCGCGTTACGGCATAGCCAGGATCTTTTGATAGGCTTATTTCACCCAACACACCATCACCCAAATCGGTAGTATCCGTAGGATTTTCCCACATTCTGGCCTTACGGCTTCCCATTGTTTGCTCTTCACCGAAGTCGGGTTCAGTCAAGATGAAACTAACTCCCTTGGTTGTTGTGGTATCTTCTTTTTCTGCATCCATAAGATCGTTGCTCGAACAGCCAACGAGGATGCCTGCTAACAACAGAAATACTATTGAAAATAAGTTTCTTGATATAATATTCATAATGTAATGTGAAATTGCGTATGGAGTTAAATGCTTCATACTTGTGATTGTCTTCTCAGTTAAAATTCTATTTCACCCCACTCTATCGGCTTTTCATTATCAAAGTCTGGTTCAGAAGAGTCGGTGGTTGTTGGTTTAACTGAAGTGGCAAATAATTGTACCGTTTGTACTGATAAAATTTCAGAACAAGGGGAAATGTACTTCTTTTTCATTTTGTTATGTTCCTTACTTATAAATCACTAATGAGAAAATTTCTTTTCTCAACTCACTTTGAAATAAGTGTGCAAAACTACATCTTTTTTATGTATAAGTGAAATATCAATATGCATTTTCTTTTTTTTAATAAAAAAGATTACATAAAATTCTTTTTCACCACACAAGATGTGTATAATATAAAGTTTTATGAAAATGTTTGCTAAAGCTCAATTTAAGGCAAAAAGAGAGCATATCCGCGCGATGGGGGATATGCTCTCTGATACTGTTATTATGGAGTTCTTTTTAGAACATCTTTTCGGGATAAACGCCTTCTTCGTGTAATTTGGCAAGTTTAGCAACCACTTCGGGGCGGTCTTCCTTGTAAGTCACGCCGAACCATTTGCTGGTAGTGTCGAGAACTTCGCAAGTTGCTCCGTCCTTGTGGATGAGTTTGTCAACCATTAAGGGAATGAAGAATTCGCTCTTCAAGTTTTCCTGATTCTTCGGGTCGGAAAGGAATTCCTTAAACATCTCGTCGGAGTACTGGAAGTATTCGGGAGTGAAGCCCCAGAAGTTCATTGATACAGGGGTGTTGTCCTCGATAGCTACCCACTCGTCGTTGTCGTCGAGATATTTCACCACGCCGTCGAAGCGTTGGATCTTTGTGCGCTCTACAACGCTGGTGAGGAGGTTATTGTCGTCGTTCTCACAAACGCCGCGAGATACAGTACCCAAGTCGGAGAGCGTATTGCCAACACGGAAACCTACCATGGCGTATTTCTTCTCAGAATTTTCGGGCAATTCGGAAAGGAACTTGCCCATCACGCGGAAAGCATCAGCACCATAGAAGTCGTCGCAATTGATAACAGCAAATGGTTCGTTGATAACTGATTTACCCATCATGACTGCGTGGTTTGTACCCCAGGGTTTTGTACGCCCCTCGGGAACAGTGAAGCCCTCGGGCAACTTATCGAGACTTTGGAAAACAACCTCGCAGGGGATGTGGCCTTCATACTTAGAAAGCACCACCTTGCGGAAATCCTCCTCGAAGTCCTTACGAATAACGAAAACGAGCTTGCCGAAGCCAGCTTTGATAGCGTCGTAGATGCTATAGTCCATGATCGTCTCGCCGTGAGGGCCTAGACCATCTAATTGTTTCAGACCACCATAACGACTGCCCATGCCAGCAGCCAAAAGAAATAATGTTGGTTTCATGTGGTTTTATAGTAGATAAAATTAGTAATCATTCTATTTTCGTGACGCAAAGGTAGTACTTTCCCGTATAAATTGTTCGTCTTTTATCTGATTTATTGCAACTTTTAGTGGATTTTAGGGACTCGCGCTTTGCTTTTTTCTGTTGCAGAATTGCTTATTTCCCCAAATAGGCCGCTGCGGCTTCAGCGCAGCGCTCGCCATCGACACCGGCCGACACGATACCTCCTGCATAGCCTGCTCCTTCGCTACAGGGGAAGAGGCCCGCAATACGAATGTGTTGCAGGTTTTCGGGGTTGCGCAGGATGCGAACGGGGCTCGAGGTGCGGGTTTCGGCTGCGATGACAAGGGCTTCGTTGGTGAGGAAGCCGTGACTGCGCTGACCGAAATAACGGAAGCCTTCTTGCAAGCGGGAGCTGATGAATTTCGGCATCCAGAAATGGAGCGGTGAAGAAACCACGCCGGGAGCGTAGCTCGATTTGGGGAGATCGTAGCTAAGGCGGTTGTTCACAAAATCGGCCATGCGCTGAGCTGGAGCCGTTTGACGCCGTTGCCCTTGCAGCCAACACGCCTTTTCCAGTGCTTCTTGGAAGTACATAAGGCGTAGCGGATTTTCGGGATTAGAGAAGTCGATGTGTGCCGCTGCGAAATCTTCGTCTTGCATAGCTTCAGCCATGAAGGGAGCTAGTTCGCCGTCGATGTCCTCAGGGCGAGTTTCTACCACCATTCCCGAGTTGGACCATGCACCATTGCGGTTGCTCGGACTCATACCATTCACCACGATTTGTTCTGGCCCACTCGCTGCTGGCACTACAAAGCCGCCGGGGCACATGCAGAAACTGTAAACGCCGCGCCCATTGGCTTGAGTGACAAAGCTATATTCGGCAGCGGGGAGAAAACGCCCGCGCCCGTTGCGATTGTGATACTGAATGCTATCAATGAGCTGAGAGGGGTGTTCCAAACGAACGCCCACGGCAAGCCCCTTGGCTTCCACTTCCACTCCCGCTTGGTAGAGATAGCGATAAACATCGCGCGCACTATGCCCCGTGGCTAAGATAACCGGACCGCGGAAGTGCTCACCCGTTGCAGCCTGTACTCCCGCCACTTTGTCGCCCTCGAAGAGGAAAGCGTCAACACGCGTTTGGAAGTGGACTTCGCCGCCACTTTCGATAATCTGATTGCGCATGTTCTCTATCACGCGCGGCAGCTTGTCCGTACCAATGTGTGGATGTGCATCGACAAGAATATCGGTAGATGCTCCAAACTGGCAGAAAACGCGGAGAATCTTATCGGAGTTACCTCTTTTCTTGCTGCGCGTATAGAGTTTCCCGTCAGAATAAGCCCCTGCGCCGCCTTCTCCAAAGGAGTAGTTGCTCTCGGCATCCACTTTGTGCTCGCGTGAGATGAGGGCAATATCTTTGCGCCGCTCGCGAACATCTTTTCCGCGCTCGAGCACCACGGGGCGTAATCCGAGTTCGATGAGGCGCAAGGCGGCAAAGAGTCCACCAGGACCTGCACCCACCACAATGACGCGCTCGGCGTGAGAAACATCTTTATACGCCACCTGCTCATAATCGAGAGCTGGCGGCTCTTCATTGATGTATATATTGAGGGAAAGATTCACGAAAACAGAACGTTGGCGCGCATCGATGCTCCGCTTGCGAATGTGAACGGCCTTGATAGTGCGCCCATCGCAAGCGAGTTCGCGAGCCACATATTCGCGCAACACGCTGGGCTGAAAAGCTACATCGGGCGTTACGCGTAGTTGTATTTGTTTTTGCATACTTGGTTTCTATTTTACAAGAGAAAAAGCACCGTGAACAATGGTTTTCTCAGTTGCTTCAACTCACGAGAGGTCTGTGCTCAAATCCTTATCCAAACAGTGCGCGGAGGGCTTCCGTGACGGTGCGGACGGGCACAAGTTCGATGCCAGGTGCTTTTATGTCAATGCCTTTCATGCTCTGTTCGGGCAACAAGAACTGCTGGAATCCGAGTTTAGAAGCTTCGGCAATGCGCTGCTGAATACGTGTGACGGGGCGGATCTCACCGCTCAGTCCCACTTCTCCTGCCATAGCAACGCTACGTTCGATGGCGGTGTCCACATTGCTACTGAGCACACTGGCAATGACGCTCAAGTCGATCGCCGGATCGGTCACGCGGATACCACCGGCAATGTTGAGAAACACGTCCTTTTGTCCGAGTTTGAACCCTACGCGTTTTTCCAAAACTGCCAACAACATATTGAGTCGGCGGAGGTCGAAACCCGTCGCGCTCCGCTGTGGAGTGCCGTATGCAGCCGTGCTGACAAGCGCTTGCACCTCAATGAGGAAGGGGCGAACGCCTTCGATGGCGGCACAGATGGCCACTCCGCTCAGTCCCTCGTTGGCTTGAGTGAGCAGCAGTTCGGAGGGATTCCCCACGGGGCGCAACCCCTCGGTGCGCATCTCGTAGATGCCGAGTTCGGAAGTACTCCCAAAGCGGTTTTTGATACTGCGAAGAATGCGGTAGAGGTAGTGGCGGTCGCCTTCAAACTGAAGAACGGTGTCTACAATATGTTCGAGCACCTTTGGTCCGGCAATGGCGCCATCTTTCGTGATGTGACCCACCAGCACCACGGGGACGCTGCTTTCTTTAGCATATTTGAGGAGAGCTGCGGCGCATTCGCGGATTTGCGTCACGCTCCCCGCTGCTGATTCCTGCGACTCGGTGGTCATCGTCTGTATCGAGTCAACCACAATGAGCTGTGGCTCCACGTTTTTGATGTGCGTGAAAATCTGCTCCATATTCGTTTCGCAGAGCAGCAAAATGTTGGCGGGAGATATGCCCAAGCGGTCGGCGCGCAACTTGATTTGCTGCTCGCTTTCCTCTCCGCTGATATAGAGCACACGCTCTTGGAGGTGTAAGATAGTTTGTAAGAGAAGAGTGGATTTGCCGATGCCTGGTTCGCCACCCAAAAGCACTAACGAACCCGGCACCAGACCACCACCCAACACACGATTCAATTCGGCATCGTGCATATCCAAGCGTGGAAGTTCCTTTCCCGAAACCTCCACCAGAGGGATAGGCTTGTTGCGCTTCAGCCCTCGCCCCAGCGCGGTATCAGCAATTGATTCGGCCGAAGAAGCACTCGTCGGTCGAATGGTCATTTCTTTATAGGTGTTCCATTCTCCACAAGCCGGACACCTACCGATCCATTTGGGAGAGTCTGCCCCACAGTGGGAACAGACATACACTGTTTTCGATTTCAAAACTCTCTTACAGTTGATTCAGTTTGTCTTTGATGGTGAGCAACTCCTCGCGAATGTCCTGCAAGAGCGTAACCACCTCAGTTTTTTTCTCCTCTCCTCCGCGGTTTTTCTTGATCAGCTTGGCAGCAGCATCGAGTTTTAATCCGCGCACCTTCACCAGGTTATATACCACCCGAATCTTATTGATTTCATCTTGCGTATATTGGCGAACATTGCGATTCAGCCGTTTCGGAGCAATTTGCGGAAAATGTTTCTCCCAATAGCGCAACAGTGTGGGCTGCACATCAAACATCTCCGCAACTTCGGAGATGGAATAAAACATTTTCAAGTCCTTTCCAGAATTCTCGGACATAAATAGAGCTTTTTACGTTTATTAGGCGAAATTACGAAAATCCTACTAACTTCCCCAATTTCCGTATGCTTTTTGGGAAGAAAGATAGAACTAATAGTCGTATCAACACAAATAAGGGTATCAGGGAAGAGAGAAGTGTTCCATCATTTTCCGCTATCCTTATTGCGTTTGCGAATACAATAAAGAAGCCAGCTGACAGAATAAGGGTGTCAGCTGGCGCAATAAGGATATTTTTATGCGTTCAAAACTTTGGGCGAATGAGGCGTATCTGTTTCAATGCGGGGAGTGATGAAGCAGGAGTTGGACAGTATGGGCGAACCGTAAGGTTGAGTGTGTCGGAGAGAAAGACTGCTTCTTCGTCAGCCCAAAGATAGTCGCGCACATTCTTACCATTGACGGCGATGATGGAATCGCCCAAACAGAGACCAGCACGAGCGGCTACACCATTGCGCGCCAGAGATGCAGCAATCCACGCATCAGAAACGTCGATACGATTACGCACGCCAACGCCAAACGTAGGTTTCTTGAGTGGGGCTTCCCTGAAGGCTTTTACATACAAGCAGTGATGAGGAACATCTATAATAAGGTTGAAATTCTTCAATAAGTCCAAACCTATAATTCCCCACTTTCGTGTTTTCCCCAAGCCTCCTTTCCCGTCTGGAGAACACGCTGCAAAGAGATGCTCAACAGAGGTGTCGCCCAGTTTGATAAATGCCGTTGGTAGTTGGATTGCCCAAGAGAGAGAGTCGCCTATTCCCATTTGGATTACGTCATAAATAGTTTTAGGGAGATCCAATTTCTCCAAGCCCAATTTGCGAGTGGCTACCGCTGTGAAGCTAATGGCAGTTCCTGAACCTGTGTCGATGACGAACCAACCCTTGAAGTTCTTTTTCCCGATCTGTCCCGACACCTTTACTTGAAGATTGCTTTCCACTCTCAAGGGGAGCTTCACATAGCCTTCAGGGATGGGCGCATCAAGCGGTAGTTCTTTCAAAAAACTGTGCTGGAAATTGATCATCAATCTATTTTCCGTCAAATCGCGTAGTCCCAGCAAACCATTAGCATGACAACCTGAAATGGCGCGAAGATCCATCTGTATGGCGAAGGGGAAATGTAAAGTCTTATTACCCAGTACAAAGTCGAACGGTTGCTGCAACTGCTTCAATTCCTGCACCCCAGCCACACCTATTACTCGAAGAGGTTTTGTTGTGATCTGATTCGGCTGTGAAATGGATTCATCAAACACTAAATTCCGACCAGCACCCGTGTCAAAGACATAACCATGTTCGCCCTCCACATTTACATACATATGGTCACGCAAGAGGAAGGGTACAGAGTCGAGCAAGACTTGCTGCTGTGCGAAGAGATAATTTCCGCACAACAGTAGGAGTAGGAGAATTTTCGTTTTCATATCTTTGAGGGACATCTTAGATGAGGTATAGGCGTTTTATTGCTTCACAATCTTGTTCAGCACTTTTTGCAAGCGATGCGCCAGGCGCGGATAGCGAGAGGAGAGTTCTTGCCCCTCGTAGGGACTGCGGCGCAGGTCGTAGAGTTGCGGCTTGAGTTGGTAGCCCGTTTCAATGTGAGTTTGCCAAGCTTCAGCATAGCCACGACTGGCAGGGATATACTTCCAACGGCCCACGCGGAGGTCAACGCTGCGATTGTTGGGCATCGTAACAACGAAGTTGCGATTGCGGTGAGATTTGCCGAGTAGCTGCCTCAGGTGTTGTCGACTGTCGGGAAAAGCCCCTTGAGGAACTTTTGCACCAATTAGCTGCGCAAGCGACGCTCCCAAGTCGATATGTGATGAGAGTGCGTTGCTCGTTGTACCTGATTTGACATGTTTGGGCCAGTAGACAATGAACGGAACAGCAGTACCGCCCTCGTAGCTACTGTATTTTCCTCCGCGGAAAGAACCTGACGGATTGTGACTGCCAGCCAGCTTCCAAGCCTCGTCGCGGTAACCATCGTCGAGCACGGGGCCGTTGTCGCTCGTGATGATGATGAGCGTGTTTTTGTCCAATCCCTTCTCGCGCAAGGCCGTCACCACTTGTCGGACAGTTTCGTCAAACTGCAAAATGGCTTCGCCGCGCAGCCCCATCGAGCTCTTACCGCGGAAGCGCTCGTGAGGGTAGCGCGGAACGTGTACGTCATTGGTACAGAGGTACATGAAGAAAGGTTTGTCCGTTTCTTGAGATATGAAATTGATGGCGTGGGCAGCGATAGAGTCGGCAATATCTTCGTCGCGCCAAAGGGCTTTGCCGCCGCCTTTCATATAGCCTATGCGACTGATGCCGTTGACGATGGACATATCGTGACCATGGCTGGGCAGGAGTTTGAGCATCTCGGGATGGGTGCGCCCCGTTGGTTCACCAGGGAAGTTCTTCCGATAGCTCACCTGTATGGGTGCTGACGCATCATAGTTGGCCACGCGCCCTTGTTCTATAAACACACACGGCACGCGGTCGGCTGTGGCCGCCATCAGGTAGTGATAATCGAAACCTATATCGGCAGGAGTCACATCGAGCTTACCGTTCCAATCCTGCTTTCCTGTTTCAGCCCCTAATCCCAAGTGCCATTTTCCGATGGCAGCCGTGCGATACCCCGCTTCCTTAAAGAGATCTGCTAAGGTGTACTCTGTGGGTAAAAATATCAACCCTGCATCACCGGGTGCTACATCAGTGCCTTCGCGGCGGAAAGGGTATTTTCCCGTCAAGAGGGAGTAGCGCGAAGGAGTGGATGTACTGGCACAAGCGTGCATATCCGTGAAGCGAGCGCCGCGACTTGCCAAACTGTCGACAACAGGTGTAGAAACGTGCTTTGCACCATAGCACGATAAATCGCCATAGCCCAAATCGTCCGCCACCAAGAGTAATACATTCGGCCGATCTGCGTGTTGTGCCGCAGCAGCCATCGCCAGCAAACTGAGAGATGGGAGAAGAAATTTAGATTTCATAAGTGTGAAGATTTGTGGCGAAGATACAAAAAATGAAGGTTCAAAAGGATCAATATTTTATAGAAATTAAGCATTGTTTATTCAGAACTATAATAAAAAAGTTGGCGTGAGTATGAAAAACAGAGGAAAAGTGGTAAAAAATGCCAATTATCATTATTTTTGCAAATGGTTAGAGGAAACTCTCTCCAAAACATTGTGGAAAAAGAAGAAGCGTTATGCTTGCATCTGTTCGGCCTGAAACCTGAGAAATTTCAAATAACGAACGAGGAGCTGCATAGTGGTTCTCACGCATAGGCGTGGACTGCTATCTGTACATTCGTTCGTTTAGGTTTTCTCAGGACCTCAGGCTGAAAGTGTGGACATAGTCAGTTCCACGCTTCTGCATATTATATAATTTAATTTAAAAGCTGAGAGGGACTGGGTAGGCAAAAGGAAAATATTATGACTTTTACTGGCGAGGAAATGACTGCTATTATTAAAATGGCAAAGTTAGTGGTAATGGCAGATGGAAGGTTAGATCCTTCTGAAACGATTGTAATGGCTACTGAGTTAATACGCTTTGGTGTTCCGCAGGATCATTTGAAGTTGTTGATTGAATCTTCCGATGAAATTGAAGAGAGTCACGCGGTGGCCTTGATAACTGGAATGGATGAAGAACGCAAGAAGTATGTAGCTTCTTATCTTGCTATGCTAATGGTTGCAGATGGAGAGATAGATGCTAAGGAGCTGGCACTTTGGAAGCTTATCTCAACATTATGTAGTTTACCTACAATGAGCATAGCTCAGGCTATCAATAATATGAAAAACCTTTGAAGATGGAAATAGACTTTTTCTTTGAATCAAGCGATCATCTAAGATATGAGAATGGAGAAATTGTTGCAGGTCCTCATCCCGCAGGAGCTAGTCGTGCTGTAAAGGTAGAGCCAAATATAAATGGTTGTAGTGGATACAATGTAAATGGTGGTGAAGGGTATATCGTTACCATTTATAATATGGATGGTGTACTTCCTATTTGGCAGAATAATGTACAGATGTCTCCAAAACCAATGCGAGTTGTCAGTCAATCAGCAGATAAAATTGTGCTGAGAGGATATCCTGTTCAGGCAATGTCTCCGTTTGGGTGGGTTGACTTTGATGGACAAGATTATGGATTGACCATTTATATTAAAAATGAAGAGGTCGAAAAGTGTGTGCTACATTTGCACGATAGAAAAGTTGACATTGAGTACTTGAGATAGTCTTGACCAGTAAGTAAATACTTCTTCTTTTCTTGTAGACCTGCGTTTGAAAAAATAAGCACTATAACCCAAATTGGGGTTAGCACTATTAATGAACTCTCTCCTGCAAGTTGGAAACGCATCAAAAGCTTTCCAACTTGCAGGAGAGAGACTTTCTAAGTATAGTTTTTTTGAAGAGAGAGAATGCATGGTGGATTATAGCTGCTATTTGCTAAGGGATAGAGATGCGATGCAATTCCATTCCATCTCTTACCTATTGTTTTGAAAAAGCTTGAAGAGGTAAGTAGAAGTACTATAAGTCTTATAGCAAATATCTTTATTGCGTTTAGAAATACAATAAGGCTGTTGGCTGATATCCTTATTGCGTCAGCCGACACCCTTATTGTGGTGAAGAAAGAGAAAAGGAAAGCGGAGAGTACTTGGAGGCACTCTCCGCCTAAGAGTTATTTTTTGTTGTCACATCGTCATGTTGTCACAAAAGAGATATAATAGTTTGAAAATTAGCATATTAAATGCGTGACAACGGTGTGACAACAAATTTTGTTCTCAATTTTGTTGTCACGCACCTAAACTACTGTCTATCAGTATGTTTACGCTGCTGTGACAACGTGACAACAAAAAATAACTTTTTCTCTGGTGAGAGAAAGAGTAGATTCAAATGCAACCTCCTT
The DNA here is from genome assembly GCF_014195585.1 of Alloprevotella rava. Lineage (GTDB taxonomy): Bacteria > Bacteroidota > Bacteroidia > Bacteroidales > Bacteroidaceae > Alloprevotella > Alloprevotella rava. The sequence goes on from NZ_JACICA010000001.1 coordinate 146,454, forward strand.
TTAGTTTCAGCTAAAAGTTGGCGCAGCGCATGATGTCGGCAAAGACGCCTGCGGCAGTTACTTCCGCACCAGCTCCGTAGCCCTTGATGAGCATGGGATAGTCGTGGTAGCGACTTGTGGTGAGCGAGATGATATTGTTAGAGCCCTCCAAATGGTAGAAAGGATGCGTTTGGTCTATTTCGCGCAAGCCCACCTCGCCTTTGCCGTCGGCCCAAGTGGCAACGAAGCGCAGACATTTGCCTTCGGTTTCCAGGCGCTGACGACGCGCTTCAAATTCGGCATCGAGTCCCGGCAGTTTTTCCCAAAACTCCTCGAGCGAACCTTCGAAGAGCGAATTGGGGATGAAGAGGTGCGCTTCGATGTCTTCCATGTTGACGCGGTAGCCACTTTCGCGCGCAAGGATTGTTAGTTTGCGAATAACATCTTTTCCCGAGAGATCGACGCGTGGATCGGGCTCGCTGTAGCCCTGCTCCTGCGCCATGCGCACCGCCTTTGAGAGAGGAATGTCGGCACTCAGCGCGTTGAACACGAAATTGAGTGTGCCACTCACCACGGCTTCGATGCGCAACACTTTGTCGCCCGACCCCGTGAGGTCGTTGATGGTGTTGATGATAGGAAGCCCCGCTCCAACGTTGGTTTCAAAGAGATATTTCACTCCGCGCTCCCGAGCCGTGTCTTTCAGCAGTTTGTAGCGACCGAAATCGGACGAAGCCGCTGCTTTGTTGGCTGCCACGATGCTCACGTTGTGACTGAGCAAGGTTTCATACTGTCGAGCCACGTTTTCAGAAGCCGTGCAATCCACAAAAACAGAGTTGAAACTGTTCATTTCAACGATGCGTTCCACCATGTGGTTGATACCGCCCGGTTCGCCATTCTGCATGGCTTCCTCGTAGTGGGCAGCATTGATTCCCTCAGGATGATACACCGAATGACTGCGACCGCTGACCCCCACGAGGTTGATGCGCAAGCGGCGTTCCTTCATGAGGCGTTCGCGCTGGGCTGCAATCTGCTGGAGGAGGCTTCCGCCCACATTTCCCGTACCACAAACAAAAACGTTGACATCCTGATATTCGGAAAGGAAGAAACTGTTGTGGAGCACATTGAGTGCCTTGCTCAGCATCTCCTGCTGAATGACAAAAGAGATGTTCATTTCAAACGAGCCTTGCCCGATGGCACTGACTGAGATACCGTTGCGCCCCAGCACACTGAAGAGTTTCCCAGCGATGCCCGGTGTGCGCTTCATGTTCTCGCCCACAACGGCCACGGTGGCCAGTCCTTCTTCGAGTTGCGCCTTGTTCATCGCTCCGTCCTCAATCTCAACAGCAAATTCGGCATCGAGCACCTTGCACGCTTTCTGTCCGTCTTCCGGCGTGATACAGAGCGATGTGCTCGTTTCAGAAGAAGTTTGCACAACCATGAAGACGCTGATACCGTTCTGCGCCAGACAGGCGAAGATGCGACGGTTTACACCGATGACACCCACCATGGTCGGGCCGCTCACAGTGACAACGCTCGTGCGATTAACGGAGCTGATACCACAGATGGGGGCTGTGAATGTGGATTCGCCATTGGCGGTGAGCGACATATCGCTGCTGATGACACTTCCAGCGTGGGAGGGGTGGAAGGTGTTTTTTACGTAGATGGGGATGTTCTTCGTGCAAACGGGGTAGATTGTGGGAGGGTAGACCACCTTTGCGCCAAAATTGCACAACTCCATTGCTTCGTTGTAGGACAACTGCGGAATGGTGTAGGCAGTGGGGATGACGCGCGGGTCGGCTGTCATAAATCCGTCAACATCCGTCCAAATCTCCAACGCTTCAGCATTGAGAGCTGCCGCGATGATAGATGCTGTGTAGTCGGAACCACCGCGGCCGAGATTGGTGATGCGTCCCGTTTCGGCATCTTTTGCAATGAAACCGCCGCAAACAAAGAGTCCGGGATGCTTCCCGAACTGCTCCACAATCCGGCGATTGGTCAGGTCAAAATCTACGAGCGTTTTGCTGTTTTGTACACGGGTGCAAACCACATCCAGGCTGTCAACATGACAAGCATTATCCAACAAAGCTGCCGTGATGAGCGATGATAAGCGCTCTCCATACGCCACGATGGCATCGGCCGTTTTCGGCGTGAGATCCTGAATGAGGAAGACACCATGAAGGATACTGCGGAGATCCGTCAGCAGATGGTCGAGATTCTCTAACAACTGCGGGCGGCGGCGCGGTTCAACAACAGCGTTTACCATCTTGTGGTGGCGCTCCATCAGCGAATCGACACTTTCGGAATAGGCCGAATCGCCAGCTGCCGCCATGCACGACGCTGCAATAAGTTGGTCGGTAACGCCACCCAGGGCACTGACAACGACCACCGCTGGGCGCGCCGTTGCTTCTACTATATTTTTTACGTTGAGGATGCTCTCAGGAGTGCCCACAGAGGATCCGCCAAATTTTAGAACTTTCATAATGAAAAACAGTGCTTCTCCATTTCTCGAAGGGAACATGATGAAGAAGTTTTTAGTTTTTGTGGTTTAGTATTTATCTCACTCATAAGGCTGTTGTTCCCTCCCTCCAATGAGGTGGAAGGAGGGGCTTTTCGTTGCCGTTTTTCTTTCAGTTTTTATACTTTTTCTTTTTCCCCTTGCTCTCGTTCTGCAAGCGGTTGAGAGCCGTCACTACATAAGTGTAGCGGGTTTTTCCATCCGCAACGGGGAGCTTCAGAATATTGTGTGGCGTGATAGCCAATATGTGCGAAGCATCTTCTGTATTCACTTTCTCGCCGCGCGCAAAGCAATACACCACATAGTTGCGCGCCTTGCCCATCTCGTTTTTCTCTTTGGGTGCTTCCCAAAAGAGATAGTTTCCATCGGGAGCTTTGCGAACACTCAGATGGCGCACTTTCCCAGGCGCTTTTTTGTCGATCCACGGCATCAACGGTTGCAAAGCAGGGTAGCGGTGATAATATTGCTCCAATGCTCCAGCATAGTTGCCCTCGTTGCGCACGACTGCCGCACTATACCACAAACACGAACCGCTCACTCCCGGCAAGGTGCGCTGCAATTGAAACTTAGCCGGCATCTGATTTTGTGCAGGATTCTGAAGATCGGCAGCGCGCACGGTGCGCTCCACATCCTGTCCGATGACGAGCGGACGCCCCGAAGCATATTTGCTCCACCAGCGGATGAGTTTGTCATAATCAGCCGCCTTGTGTCCAATCTCCCAATAGATTTGGGGAACGTTATAATCCACCCAGCCGCGGTTAATCCAATAGAGCACATCAGCATAGAGGTCGTCGTAGTTTTGCAAACCATTGGTGTCCGAACCTGGCACACCGCCGTTCTTCGCGTTGTGGTAGATGCCAAAAGGCGAAACGCCAAACTTCACCCACGGCTTTGTGTCGTGAATCGTCTTATAAAGCTGTTCGATGAGCAAGTTCACATTGAAGCGACGCCAATCGCCCAAGTCAGTAAAGCCATTGCCGTATTGGTGGAACGTAGCCTCGTCATCGAAACGCGTACCGTTTGGATAGGGGTAAAAGTAGTCGTCGATATGAAGTCCGTCAATGTCGTAGCGACTCACGATGTCTTTCACCACCGTGCAGATATAGTCGCGATTCTCTTTCAGCCCTGGATTGAAAATCAGCTGATTATCGTAGCTGATAAACCGTTCTGGATGAATGCGCGCAGGATGATTCGCTGCAAGTTCCTTCGTCGTTTTTGTCTTAGCCCGATAAGGATTGATCCACGCATGGAGTTCCATACCACGACGGTGACACTCGTTCACCATCCACGCCAAGGGATCCCACAGCGGTTGCGGTGCTACGCCTTGTTGCCCCGAGAGAAAACGCGTCCAAGGTTCGAGACTGCTCTGATACATCGCATCGGCTTCACCTCGCACTTGGAAAATAATGGTATTGACATGGCAGCGTTGAAGCACGTCCAACTGATGCGTAAGATTAGCTTGCATCTGGTCGCGATTCATACCCTGAAACTGTCCATTTATCATCTGTATCCAAGCTCCGCGAAACTCACGCTTCGGCATTGGCACACTCGCCAGCATCACAGCAGAAACGCACAGCGTCAGTAGGAAAATTAAGATTCTCTTCATATCGTTTCAAATTTTGTCGGCTAAATTAGTGAAAAGATGGCAGATAGAAAAGTTTAGAGCTCTCTCCCCGCTATCTGCGAATCTTCTTTACTTCTGCATTTTTGTAGCAATAGCGGTTGAGGCTTTGATGTTTGTTTTCGTAAAAATAATAGATATGAAGTTGAAATTTGTGATTTTCGGAGTGAATCATTACTTTTGCATCAACATGAAACAGTAACAGGATCTTATAACTCATGAAGAGAACGTTGCTGTATTAAACGATAATTATATATGGGATTGAGAGATTTATTCAAGCGACAACTGCGAACAGTTGTGGAATGGAAGGAGCAAGACGGACAGCTGCTCTTCCATCTGATGGAGACAACAACGGACGAAATTAAGAATGCGAGTAAGTTGATTGTGGCTCCAGGTCAGGGCTGTGTGGTAGTGTACGATGGTAAAGTGTCGGGCGTACTGACAGAGCCTGATGTCTACTCGATGGAAACGTCCAATCATCCCTTCATCACGTCTTTGCTCAATTTGGCGCAACGCTCAGAGAGTGAACACAAGATGCGTTTCTATTTCTTCCGTACGGCAGAGGTGGTAAATGTGTTGTGGGGTACGGCTTCTCCTGTAAAATATATTGAACCAGATTATAAATTGCCCGTTACGCTGGGGGCATGTGGTAATTTCTCTATCAAGATTGCCGATGCCGGGCGTATGTTTACAACGTTGTTGGGTACGATTAGCAATTATAGTGTTGCTGATGCACAAGAGTTAGTGTCGTCGCGCATTGTTGCCCCTCTCTCTTCTTTCTTAGCGGAAAAGGCTTATCCCTATCGTGAAGTAGACAGTCATTTGATGGACTTATCGAACGAATTGAAAGCACGAACGGCTACAGAGTTAGAACAATTAGGGTTGGAACTAACCGATTTTCGCGTCAATTCTGTCACCTTCGATGAGGACACGATGGAGCGCATCGGACGTATTGCAAATATGACGGCCGAACAGAGAGCTGCTGCGGAGGTCGACCTCGACTATGTGAGTATGCAGAAGTTGGAAGCTCTTCGCGATGCTGCGCGCAACGAAGGCGGATTGGCTGGTGCTGGTTTGCAACTCGGTGCTGGTGTTCAATTGGCGAAAGATGTGTTTAAGACACAAGTAGCGGACGATTCAACAGAGCGATTGCGCAAACTCAAAAAACTGCTCGATGAACAACTCATTACAGCCGAAGAATACGAGAAAAAGAAAAACGAAATCATCTCTCAATTATGAAGAAAGTAATTGTTGCAGCGGTAGCTCCGCTGATTGTTAATATAGTTGCAGGACTCCTCTTGTCCGCCTACCCACTTGCCAATATGCTCATGACGAGCTTAGCTATCCTTGTGAACGCTCTGCTGGTAGGCATCTTGTTCCAGATGGGAGCTGAGAGCACTCACCGCTTGAGTCTAGGCATGATTTTTTTAGTAGTGGGCATAATGGAGTTTTTTAGTGGCTTCTTTGCTCCCACTCGTCTGACGGACAACTGGTGGGTCATTCTCTTTGTAGCTCTGACGGCTGCACAGTGTGTGCTGACTTATCTCACTATACATTACTCAAAGAAAGCATAATCATAACGATATAATGGCTACAAAGATACGAGCAGTGAAATGTCCCAACTGTGGAAGTGAAAAGCACGATCAGTTGGACAGTAAGCGCTTTCGATGTAAGAATTGTGGGACGGAATTTTTTATTGATGACGATGATATAAATATCAACGTAAATCATCGCTACGATTATAGTCCGCCTCCTATTCCAAATTTCAACGGCCCTTCAAAGCTGGTAAACCTATTTGCCATTGCAGCTGTTAGTATAGTGACCATCATAGTTGTTTTTGGTTCTATACTTTTCAGCAACATCTCATCCCCATCCTCGTCTTCTCTTTTGGACGAAATTTCTGCGGTGGAGGTAGATGAAGATTATAAGTATATCTTTCCTATGTCGCGAGGAGAAAACGTGTGTTTTTTCTATCTCACACGCCGTCGTTACGACAATGGTCGCTCGGACAAAGGGAAATATGTAAATGGCTACTATTATGGTTTCCGTGATGCCCAGTCAGGGAAGATTCTCTCCGACCATCTGCTGATTTCTGAAGACAATGCAGATAAGCTCAACGCTTTTTCGTTTAGTGCTGATGAAATACGCTATTTTCACCAAGTAGGCCGTTGGTACATCATCGTTTCGTCGCGATATATTTATGAAGTAGACCCCGTTTCTCTAACGCTCAAAGAAGTATCGAAATCTCTCTTTGCTAAGAAAACTGCGATGAGCACCGGATTGTCGCAAGTGAAATTTATCAAAGAAGACGCAGGAGAGGGATTCTTGGTCACAAACAATATGGCTGATAATTATTACTATTTCCCAGGCACCGACCGACTCTACACCGGTGAAGCTTTCGAGTATGCTAGAACGCTACCTCCTTCAGAGCTGCAAGGCGAAGTGCGCGATAGTGTCTACTATTGGTTGCAGCGTACAGAGAATAAAAAGAAGAACCGATTGTGGAAATTACATGTTAAGTTCCACCTTGGTGATCCGCAGGACTCTTATTATTTCTCCGACGATATGAAATACACATGGAACAGTGACCATCGCCTTATCAACTATGCACCTATCTCCGATCCCTTTGTGGCTTTCCACACTACTATTGTCTATCAAGACGCCAGCTACATTCTCCTAAGTTATATGCCAACGATAGCTGAGGACGCCAACACCGTGTTCCAATTGCGCCGCACTGATGGTCAGATCGTTTGGACGAAGCCTCTCGACGAACGTCTCAGAGTAGGCCCTGCTGCCCGTAATAATAAGAAAATCTGGGTGCGAGTGGAAACCTCTTATCGGAATAAGTCGAACGACGCCTATTGCTATAGCTTTGATTTAGCGGACGGCAAATGTCAGAATCTGTACGTTTTCCCAACCGAATATAAACTCTCTACAAAATGAAACAAGTATTTCTGTTCTTCTTGCTTTTCCTCTCGCTTTCGGCTGAAGCCCAAATCAAGAAATTCGAAGAGCGATATCCTAATGGGCAAATCTGCGCCACGGGATTCAAAGACAAAAAAACGGGAAATTTTGAAGGGCATTGGAAAGTTTATACTAAAGAGGGAGATCTGATTGAAGAGTGCGACTATAAGAACGGATTAGAAGAAGGAAAACTCATTCGTTATAATTTCTACAACATTGTGAGCAGTATCACCGAATATCGCAATGGTAAGAGAGAAGGTAAGTTCATAAAATATTACGCTCCAGAAAATTCCCACGACAAGCCGCCTCTCTATATCATCGCCACTTATCATGATGACGAGTTCCACGGGATGCACTATACATACTCAAAAGATGGGAAAATCTCCAAACGTACTCGTTACGAAAACGGATGGGTAGTGGCTGATACCACAGTGAGAGATGATGGCATCTATTATGAGCGAATTGTTAAGGATGACAAGGATCCTCAATACTCCCGAATGGAGCGAACTTTTGTTCCATTCAACAAGCCAAAGGCAGAAAATGGTGAAGAAACACCCAAAGTTCAGTCACACTCCCAATCTTCTCGCGTTGTGAAGCGGTCCGCATCTGCCCCCGTTCGTCGCAAAAATTCAAAATCGAAAAAGCAACAACCCGTTGTTCAGAAGAGCAAACCTCGTTTGCAAACCACGGAAAACGGTGTTATAGTGGTCAAATAAAATAATTTCTTTCAACATTCCAACTTCTCAATGAGGCTCCCTTAGAAGGGGAAAACAATTATGATGAAACAAAAGCTCAAGCATATTAGCACAGCGTTCTTTGCTGGCTTTATCGCCCTATTCGTTCTTCCTTTGTCCGCTCAAGCACAGAGCAAGGAAGCATATGTGGAGAAAAGCAGTGATGGGACAACTCTCACGTTCTACTACGACACCCATAAATCCTCTCGTACAGGTATTGTGTGGGGAATTGAGGAAACGAAAGAGGATGAAAATTACAACACGTACCCTGCTTGGGCTGGAACGTGGAACGAACCAGAATCGAAGGTGATCAAGGTCGTCTTTGATACTTCGTTTAAGGACTGTCGCCCCACAACCACGGAGAGCTGGTTCTTAAACCTTTCTAATCTGGAAGAAATCAAAGGGTTGGAGAATCTCAACACTTCGGAAGTAACCGCAATGAACGCCATGTTTTCCTATTGTGGAAACCTCTCCACGCTCGATCTCTCGAGCTTCAAGACTTCTGCTGTAACCACGATGTCTTCCATGTTTGCAAGTTGCGAAAAGCTCTCCACGCTCAATCTCTCCCACTTCGATACAAAGAACGTGGAAGATATGTCCGATATGTTCAATTCTTGTGCAGCCCTCACTGAACTTAATGTTTTGATTTTCAATACATCTGCGGTAACTGAGATGAGTGCTATGTTCTCTGATTGTCAGAAACTCTCTCAGCTCGACCTTTCTCACTTTGACACGAAGAACGTAAAGGCAATGATGTATATGTTTAAAGGTTGTGCCGCCCTGCAAACCATCTATTGCAATGACGCTTGGGCGTGCGGAGTTTCTGATGAAATGTTCTATGGCTGTAGGAAACTCAAAGGTGCAGTACCCTATAATGAAAACAATGTGGATGTTTCAATGGCAAATCCCACTACTGGATATTTCATTAAGAAAGGAAGTACGGGAGTTGCTACGGCCACCACTGATGGCAATGCGAGCATCCAGGCGATTTACTCTACTAACGGAAAAAGACTCAACGAATTGCAGCGTGGGCTGAACATCGTTCGCATGAGCAATGGCACTACGCAGAAGATTCTCCGCAAATAGCCATTACCAACTTCCGCAATTCTCCGCAAATAGCAGCTTATACAATAACCCTCTATCTGCAATACCCCTTTGGGTGTTGCAGATTTTTTGTCATATATTCCACCGCGACCACAGTAATACAGACTATCTTACGCCTCCGGCGGAGGCGCACCATGCGTAACCGCGGGTGATGCCCGAACTATGGTGAGGGAGAACCCGTGGACAGGTGGCTGCACTAACTTCCGACACCGGCAGTGTCGCACCGAAAGCGTCGAGGGAGTATTCTCCCTCTCTCCTCCTAAGAAAAAACTCAATTTTTGTTGTCACGTTGTCACAGAAGAGGGAAAGATGTTGATAGAGAGGAACTTATACGTGTGACAACAACTTTTTTTGTTGTCACACCGTTGTCACGCGTCGTCACACCTGCAATAAATACATTATCAGGCGGTTATGCTCAAAGTGTGACAACGTGACGATGTGACAACGAAAAAATAAAATCCTGGGAGGAGGGAGGTGGGTGCTGTGCGACACCGCCGGTGTCGGAGGGTTTTATGTTACTTCTCCACGGGTTCGCCCTTCGGGCATCACCCGCGGTTACGCATGGTGTGTCCCCGCCGGGGACAGTGGGTGAACACGTTACATCGCAGTGGGTGTGAACACAATAAGGGCGTGTGCGGATAGGTTTATTCTATGTCCTGACGCAATAAGGGTGTCGGCTGACGCAATAAGGCTATCAACTGACATCCTTATTGTATTTCCAAACGCAATAAGGATATCTGTGAGGGGGAAACGGCGGAGCAGAAGTAGGTGCTGTGGGTGGCTTCTGGCGTAAAAGGTTAGAGGATGATTTGTAGTTGAAATCTTCGTTGGAGAGCGTGCTATTGTGCTTCCGCATTGAGTCGGAAACGGCCGTTGCTGTAAGTAATGCGTTCTTCCTCAACGAGTTGTTCGAGAGTCGCCGCGAGGTCTTCAGCACGGAAGTGCGTGTCTTGCAGTTCGGCAAGGCGATGGGGCCGGCGATCGGCAAGAATGTTGAGGATGTGTGCCTCCAGATGGGGCGCACCTTTGAGGAGTTCTGCCCGTTCAAGGCATACGTCACACTGTGCGCAGTCGGTCGTTTGTGCTTCTCCGAAATAGTGGAGCAGGTAGCGGCTGCGGCAGGTGTCGGAATGAGCTGCATAGTTGAGCATACTATTGATGCGCGTTTCGTAGACAGTCTTGCGCTTATCGTAGACCTCGGGAGAGAGGACAACTTCCGTTCCCTCCACGCGGCGTTGTAGGAAAGTGATATAGGGCGTTTTCTTGCGCGGGATATAATGGAGAATGCGGCGGCGCGTAAGCCCTTTCAGAATCTCATACACCTCATGTTCCGACCACCCCGAATCCATCGCCAAGCGTTTTTCCTCGATGTTGACATAATCGGAAAAAAGACCGCTATAATCACGCAGGAGAGCCTTGAGCACATCGTTACCTTCGGGATAGTCGCGAACGTGGTACAGTTCCTCCCGACTCACGAGCATCTGAACGCGCGAGGTGCTCTCACTCTCTTCCTCATAGTGGAGATAGCCAGCCCGCATGAGGAGATTGAGGGCACTGACAACGGGAACAGGGAAACAATGGAAACGCAAGCAAAACTTGTCGAGATTGAATTCATACCTCACATTGAAGCCATCGCCCACCGCCAGTTGGAAGAAATAAGCCAACTTATTATACACTTCCCGCACATAGTCTTTCTCGGGAAATGTCTCGGGCACGCGCCGCGAGAGTTTGCCATGGTCGGAATTGTTATATAGGAGTACGGCATACGCCTTTTTCCCATCGCGTCCCGCTCGCCCCGCCTCTTGAAAATAGGCTTCGATGGAATCCGGTAAATCCATGTGAACCACTATGCGCACATCGGGCTTGTCGATACCCATACCGAAGGCGTTGGTAGCCACCATGACGCGCGTGTCGTCGTCCTGCCAAGCCTTCTGCCGCACATCCTTATCCACATTGGTCAGTCCCGCGTGGTAGTAGAGCGCGCGGATGCCCGTCTCATTGAGAGCTTTGGCCGTTTCGGCTGTGCCCTTTCGGCTGCGTTCGTAAACGATGGCGCTACCAGGGACGCTGTTGAGAATGTGGAGGAGTTCTTGGAATTTATCAGAGGTGCGGCGCACTACATACGCCAGATTATCTCGCGCAAAGCTCATGCGATGCACTTCACTGTCGGGGCGGAAAGCCAACTGGGCGCAGATGTCGTCGACAACCTCGGGAGTGGCCGTTGCCGTAAGCGCCAGCACGGGAGCATCGGGCAGCAATTTGCGCACCTCGGCAATCTGGAGATAAGAGGGGCGGAAATCATAGCCCCACTGGGAGATGCAGTGGGCCTCGTCAACGGTGATAAAGGAAATGTGCATGTGAGCAAGTTTCTGCTGAAAGAGCTTCGTACCGATACGTTCGGGCGAAACATACAGAAACTTATAGGCGTTGAAAATGGCGTTGTCCAACACTTGGAGCACTTCGTCATGGGAAAGTCCCGTATAGATGGCGGCGGCTGTGATGCCACGCCGACGCAGATTTTGCACCTGGTCTTTCATCAGTGCAATAAGGGGCGAAACCACTAAGCACGTGCCCTCCATTGCCAGTCCTGGCACTTGGAAGGTGATGCTCTTTCCGCCGCCCGTGGGCATAAGTCCCAGCGTGTCGTGACCAGATAGAATGCTCTCTATGATGGGTAACTGGATGCCGCGGAAGGCGGGGTAGTGCCAATAGTGGGAGAGAATGGCGGAGGGAGACGACAAACTCAGCTCTCTCTCCTCCTGAGCGGAGGGGGAGGGGATGCTATGGGTAGGCGTTTCTTGGAAGTGGTCGGGTAGGGGAATACTGGACGAGGGGAGTATGCCTCTCTCCTCATCTTCCTTTGAGGGAAGAGGTGCTGCTGCGGCATTGGCCCATTCGGGGAGTTGATGGGTGTCGTTCTCAGAATGGGAGGTAGAAGGAGGCATTTGTTTTTTCATTCGCAAGGTTTAATGTCGACAATCTGCAACTGCACCTCGCCCCGCTTGTGCGTATTCTCTTCGATGGAATAGCAGATGTCGAACGCGCGCTTCGTCTTGATGTAGCGCGCCTGACTACTCTGTCCGAAAGCAATACCATTCATCACCGTATTGCTCTTATTGTCGACAAGTTCCAGCTTGATGTGTTCTTGCCCACGTCCCACCACCTTGCTTGTGCCATAATCGTAGACACGATGGGTGCAAAAGGTGGGGCGAGCATTATCAGGCCCGAACGGAGCAAACTTGCGCAACTGGCGGTAGAAGTCGAACGTGATGTCGCTAAAGTCGAGCACAGCATCCACCTCAAGCGTAGCTTCCATTTGTTCGTCGAGGATGTGGTTTTCAGCATATTCCTCAAATCGGCGAGCAAATTCGGGAACGTTCTCCACGCGCATAGAAAGCCCCGCAGCGTAAGTATGACCGCCGAAATTATCCAGTAAGTCGGCACAACTGCGCACAGCTCCATACACATCGAACCCCGATACCGAGCGCGCCGAGCCAGTGGCTACGCCCTCACTCTCCGTGAGCACCACGACGGGCCGATAGTACTGTTCGGTGAGGCGTGAAGCCACAATACCGATAACGCCTTTGTGCCATTCTTTATTAAAGACTACGATGCTCTTGCGGTCTTCGAGATCGGGCATTTCTTTAACGTGGTTGACGGCTTGTTCCGTCATTTGCTTGTCTATGTCCTTGCGCATCTCATTGAAGAGGTTGATGCGCTCGGCCATCTCTACAGCTGCCGAATAGTCCTGTTCTACCAAGAGTTTGACAGCTTCTTTGCCGTTCTGGATACGTCCGCTTGCATTGATGCGAGGCCCTATCTTGAAGATAATATCATTTAGCGTTAGTTCGCGCTCGCTCAGGCCGCACACCTCAATGATGGCTTGCAAACCAACGGAGGGATTGGAGTTGAGACGGCGCAGACCATGCCAAGCCAAAATTCGGTTCTCTCCCATGATGGGCACAATATCGGAAGCAATGGATACGGCGCAGAGGTCGAGCAGCTCCATGAGTTTGTTGAACTCGATACCGTTGCTAACGGCGAATGCCTGCATCAGCTTGAAACCTACACCGCAGCCGCTCAAGTGGTCGTAAGGGTAGTGGTTGTCGGTGCGCTTTGGATTCAGAATGGCAACGGCGGGAGGCAGCACTGCATCGGGCACGTGGTGATCGCAGATGATGAAGTCGATACCCAAATCCTTGGCGTAAGCAATTTCCTCAACGGCTTTGATGCCGCAGTCCAGCACGATGATGAGTTTCACGCCCGTTTCGTAGGCGAAGTCCACACCTTTTTTAGAAATGCCATATCCCTCTTCGTAGCGATCGGGGATATAGTAGTCGAGATTGGCATAATACTGGAGGAGGAATTTATAGACGAGTGCTACAGCCGTACAGCCATCAACATCATAATCGCCGTAGATCATGATACGTTCCTTGTGCGCCATAGCATCGTTGAGTCGGCCAACAGCCCGCTGCATATCGTTCATCAAAAACGGGTCGTGGAGATCCGTTAGTTGGGGCTTGAAGAAACGCTTTACTTCTTGTGGCTCCCGAATGCCACGATCGAGGAGGAGTTTCCCAAAGACGGGATGAATTCCCGCACGTTGGGATAGTTCTTCAGCTTCTGCCGCTGCTTCCGGCGATGGCTTCACGTAGTTCCACTTATATTGCATGAGAGTTTTTTTAAGAACAAGATGTCCGTGACGAGGGACGAAAAAAGGGGAGGAATGAAAGAATCAGTGTCCCAAAAGTCTATCGACGTTTCTTTGTGGCGGGCTTCTTCTTCTTTGAGCCAGCTTTGTTTTGGCTGCGTTGAGGTGTTGCCACAGAAGCGGCAGGGACAGAACTCTGCTGCCGTGGCTGATAGTATTTCAACGCTTCGGGCAAATCCTTCTGAATGGCTAAGATGCGATGCTCATCAGAGGGGTGATCGGAGAAGAACTCAGCGGGCTTACTGCCACCACTGGCAGCCATGCGCTGCCAAAAGGCAACAGCCACTGTGGGGTCGTAGCCAGCCATGGCAGCAAAGATAAGCCCCATGTAGTCGGCTTCGCTCTCGTGATTGCGGGAGAACTTGCGCAGCACGCTATTGGCGCCGAATCCGAAAACCTCGTTGCCCAGCGCTTGCCAAGAGCTATTGGTGGTTGCGCCCAAGATGGCACTAAATGCTGTTGCACCATACTGCGCCTTTATGCGCTTCGACATCTGTTCGGCACTATGGCGCGCCACAGCGTGGGCTATCTCGTGTCCCAAAACAATGGCTAATGATGCTTCGTCTTTGGTGTACGGAAGCAGACCTTCATACACTACAATTTTTCCGCCAGGCATACAGAACGCATTGACATTCTTATCCTGAACGAGGTTGAATTCCCACGCGTAGTTCTTTATCTCCTCCGCGCGGCCATTCTTTATAAGATAGTTTTGAACAGCAGTGGCCAGTCTGTTTCCGACGCGTTTCACCATTTCTGTGTTCTGCTGATTGGTGGAAGGCGTGGCCTTGCTCATATATTCTTTGTACTGCTGATTACTCAACGCCAGCACTTGTGCATCAGTAACGAGTAAGTTCTGTTTGCGCCCAGTGAGAGGTACCGTTGATGTTGTTCCGCAGCCCACTAATAGGGATGTTGCCAATATCAACAGCAGAGAATGTATCTTCTTCATATTTCTTTTCTTTAGTGTATTCTATTCCTATTATCTGCAAAAATATAAACATTTCACAAGAAATACAAACTAAACAATCATACTTATACCTTTTCTCTGCTTTAGGTATGGATCGTTGCTTTCATTTCTTAGAGCAATTCACCCAAATGGTGGATGATAAAGTCGGGGCGGGCCGTTTGAAGCATCGCTCTGTCGTGATTGCCGTAGCTCACGGCGCAGGTGTGGCAACCGGCGCGGTTTCCCATCTCGATGTCGAAGGTGGTGTCGCCCACTACGAGGGTGGAATCCGCCGCGAGGTGCATCCTGTCGAGGAGGGCCAATACCATATCTGGCGCGGGCTTGGGTGTGATACCGTCGTCGAAAGTCACGTTGGTTTCAAAATACTTTTGGATGTCGTGCCGCTCAAGGATCAGTTCGAGACTGTGCCGATTGCGCGAAGTTACAATCGCCATTCTGACGCCTTGCTCATGGAGTTGCTCCAGCGTGGTCTTTATCTCGGGAAACAACTCTATGGTGGGAATCTCGTGAGTCATGAAAAGCTCGGCGTAGATACTCACCGCCGTAGCTGCCTCTTCTTTGCTAAATTCTCCCAACCGGCAAAATGCTTGATTGAGCGGCAAGCCGATACTTTTCACCATAGCATCCTCCTCGGGAACGGGGCGACCCATCGCTTTGAAGGAGGCGCGCAACGTGGCAACGATACTTGGTGTCGTGTTGGCCAATGTTCCGTCGAAATCGAAGAGGATGCCGCCTTCGTGGGTGCGGCACTGCGCGAGGAGCGATGCGGGAGTAGTGGCTACAGAAGGGGCAATAGCGGAGTTCTGCATAAATATGTCTTAGTTTTTGCGTATGCTGTTGGTAAATAAGCGGCCTCTGTTCTTTACTATAACAGAGGCCGTCAATGTTTTTATATCTTAAACGGTTTTCTAAAAGTACACCCTTCTTTCCAGCGCGAGCAGCCGTAAGCCGTTTTGCCTTTGATAACCTTTCCTTGACCGCATTCGGGACATTGGCTGCCCACTCTGATGCGCGGCGTCTTTGGTTTGCTCGCCGCCGTATCAGTAGTTGCTGGTGAGCTTTTCTTGCTGGTTGTTTCAGCCGGTATTTCCATCGTCACGTGGCGGTTACTATTGTCGCAAAGCACGTCGTGTACGATTCGTTCTATCTGTTCTTTTAGTCCGTTGATGAACTCTGCCGGTTCATACTCGTGGCGTTCTATTTCGCGCAAGAGTTTCTCCCATCGTCCGGTGAGTTCTGCACTTTTGAGTAAGTCCTCTTTTATCAGTCCGATGAGTTCCGTTCCCGTGGGTGTAGGGAAGAGCGATTTGCGCGTCTTGCGGATGTAGTTGCGGCGGAAGAGTGTTTCGATAATGGCGGCTCGTGTGGACGGACGACCTATGCCATTTTCTTTGAGCGCATCGCGCAGTTCGTCATCATCCACTTTCTGTCCAGCCGTTTCCATAGCGCGCAGCAGTGTAGCTTCGGTGTAGGGCTTCGGCGGCTGCGTCATTTTTTGCGTCAGTCCTGGCTGGTGTGGTCCTTGTTCGCCCTTTTTGAAATCGGGCAGCGTGCGTTCGTCATCGCCCTGCTTGGCGTCATCATCGTCCTCTTTCTTGTCGCGTGCAAACACATCGCGCCAACCAGCCACCAGTATCTGCTTGCCACTCACCTTAAACGGTACATCGGCAGCCTGGCCTTCAACGGTGGTTGTAGCAAACTTGCAATCGGGATAGAATGCAGCGATGAAACGGCGAGCGATGAGGTCGAAAACAGAACGCTCAATGTCCGTTAGATTGTTAGGCTTCTGTCCGGTAGGAATAATGGCGTGGTGGTCCGTCACCTTCGATGAGTCGAACACCTTCTTACTCTTTTTGAGTTGTGCGCCACGGAGCGGCTGCAAGAGTTCGCCGTAGGCTTCAGAAATGCCATTGAGAATGTTCTTACACTGCCCATAGATGTCGTCGGGCAGATAGGTAGTGTCCACACGCGGATAGGTAGACACTTTCTTTTCATAAAGGCTCTGTACGAGTTTCAGCGTTTCGTCGGCTGAATAGCCAAACTTCTTGTTGCATTCCACCTGCAATGAGGTCAAATCGAAGAGGCGTGGTGGAGCTTCGGTGCCGTTCTTTCGTTCCACATTCGTCACCTCGAACGGCGCATCCTTGATTTTCTCCAGCGCGTTGCGTGCCTCTTCTTCGCTCGTAAAGCCGCGTCGCGCAGCTCCCGGCTTCTTGCCGCCCTTGCCGTCCTCTGGTTGTTCGTCCTCATTGGGATCGGCCGTGATGGCAGTAAAGGTGGTTTGGCGATAGTCCGTAGTCAGTACCCAATAGGGTTCGGGCGTGAAATTGTCGATCTCGTGTTGGCGATTGACGATAAGTGCCAACGTGGGCGTTTGTACGCGACCGATGGAGAGCGGAGTTGCTCCACGCTCGCGCCGTCCATATTTCAGCGTGTAGAGGCGGGTGGCATTCATTCCCAGAATCCAGTCGCCGATGGCGCGGCATAGTCCCGCTTCGTAGAGGCTTTGGTAGTTGGTTTGCGGCTTGAGCGTGTTGAAGCCTTCGCGTATGGCCTCGTCCGTCATACTTGATATCCAGAGCCGTTGCACGTCTTTTTTTACGCCCGTGAGCTGGAGCACCCATCGCTGGATGAGCTCACCCTCTTGGCCGGCATCACCGCAGTTGACAATGGTGTCGGCTTTCTCGAACAATTCTTTAATGACAGCAAACTGGTGCTCTATGCTTTTCTCGTGTTTTAGGCGGATGCCGAAACGCTGCGGTATCATGGGCAGTTGCCCAAGGCTCCAAGGCTTCCACGTGGGGGTGTAATCCTCGGGGTACTTCAATTCGCAGAGATGTCCGAAAGTCCACGTCACTTGGTAACCGTTTCCTTCCATGTAGCCATCCTTGCGAATCGTAGCTCCCAATATGCGAGCAATGTCTTGCGCTACGCTCGGCTTTTCGGCAATACAAACTATCATCGCTATAACCTTGCCACGTTCCGCTCCGAGGGAGAGGAGGAAGGCAAGAACCTTTATATCTTGTTGTTGAATGTTCTTATTAAATGACTGCTGCACCTTATTGGTCAGCACTCGCTGCACCCACAACGCGCGGAGCATACTTCAGCTCTTTTTCCAATACTCTGCTCTTCAGCATCTCGCGGGTAGCCCCTTGCTGAATACCTTCGCAACCGAGCAACCAAAGGCGGTCGGCCGTTTGGAAAGTGAGTTCGAGGTCGTGGGTGGAGATGAGAATCGTTTTGTGCTCTTCGTGCGCTAATCGTGTGAGGAGTTGGAGCATTTCGATCTTACCCGGATAATCCAGAAATGCCGTTGGTTCATCGAGGAGTATGACCGGAGTTTGTTGTGCGAGGGCTTTCGCAATCATCACGCGCTGCCTCTCCCCATCGGAAAGGCTCGTGAGTCGGCGCCGCGCAAAGTCGGCCGTGTCTGTTAGGCAGAGCGCCTTGTCGGCCACCTCTCTGTCCTCCGCCGTGAGGCGTCCCGTCAAGTTGGTGTAAGGCATACGCCCCGTTTCCACAATCTCGCGCACCGTGAGAAACCCCGTATCGGGGCGGTCGGTAAGGACGATGCTCAGCAGGCGTGATAGCTCGCGCGGCCGTATTTCTGTTAGCTCTCGACCGAGCCAGCGCACCGATCCGCTAATGGGAGGGAGAAACCCCGCCAAGGTGCGGAGCAACGTGCTTTTCCCGCAGCCGTTGCGCCCCACAAGTGCCGTCATTTCGCCCGCGGTGATTTCGCCCGTGAGTCTTTGACCTACGGGGTGAAGGGTCTTTCCCGACCGATAGCCGGTGGTAAGTTTTTCGAGGGCGAGTGCAGGGGTGTTCATCATTGCAAAAGTATAGAAAAATGACGGAACAGCAAAAATGGACAAAGCCAAAGCAGCGGTTCAAGCGCCGTGAGGAGTAGGAAACGGATGGGAGTACACCCGCGCTCCATCTTTCCCGCTCTATTCTTTAACGCCCTTAATGCGCTTCTCTTTTACTTTGATATTATCAAAAATATTCGCAGTCTATGGCGCTGAGAATCGTTTGAAATCCAACTTGCAGTAAGTTGATCGTTGGGCGAGTCCTCCTGCTCTGCTCTGTCCAATAAGGCTCTTCATAAATACAATAAGGAAGTTTTCAAACGCAATAAGGATGTCAGCTGACAGCCTTATTGTATCGACCGACACAATAAGGAAAAACACGGATCTGCGGTACTTACCGATCGATGATTTTAGGCGAAAAAGCTGCTTCTCCCTCCCATTTTGTACTAAAAAGGAGAGGTTGAAACGAATAACCTCTCTTTTTTTCGCCTTTTTTTGCCTGTTTTCGTTCACCTCCTGTAAGATTTCTTTCTAGAATGAGAAAACGTGTTGTTAAATAAAACGAACAAAAAACGGGAATGATTTCTCTGAAAAATGAGTCCATAAGAGGTCGTCAATAGACTACTGCTGACGAGGTTTTCAACGAATGTGAGTAGCTTTCATATTGGTAGGGTGGATTGCTAAAGCCGATGGAGAAGTCACTCTTCTTGGTTTTCCCTTTTCGGCGTGGTTTGTAAATCCCAAGTTTTATATTTATTTTTGTGCAAAATTCTACAATCCCTATGAATCGAAAAAATGTAACGTTGAAAGCTCTACTCGTGCTGGCATTTATGCTGTTTGCTTATGTGCTCACAGCCCAAGTGCGCTACGAGAAAGGGGCACTCTATGGAATCTTTGTGGGTGCGAACGGCACCGATGTAGTTTCTGTCGACAACCACGGTAATGTGGTTGTTCAAAAAGCTGATGCCGCCAATCCTTCGCAGTATTGGCAAGTGGAAGAATTGAGTGGTAGTGTCCGCTTGGTCAATCCTTTTCGGCATTTGGCCATTCGCTCCGATGAAGACGGCCTGCTGAAAGCTGCCGAAATCAATGGTTCCGATGAAGCTCAACTCTGGAAACTCGCCGATGCTAAACATGGCGTTTCACTGTTGCCCACTAACAAACAGGGCAAAAAGGCGATGGCTGGACGCAAGGGACAACTCTGCTTGACGGATGCAGAAAGCAAGGCTTCGGAGGGAGTTGTTGTGTTCTCGTTCCGCAAATCGAAAGTGGCAGGTTTCGACGAATCGCAGACGTTCCGTATTCGCAGCGTAGCAGGTGCAAACGTGGTGCTCGGCAACGGTAACAGCGGCGAAAACAATGCCCGCATCGTTGGCGAACAGCTCGATCCGAACAACCGCGGTCAGTATTGGAACATCGCGATGGCGGGACTTGGCGAATACGCCGTGCAGAATGCTTACTACGACGAGAACTTCGACGATGGCGGCGATAATGCTGCTATCGACTATCTGCTACAGTGGCCCGCCGAGCGCGGCACATGGCGCAACGCCCGCTTCTTCTTCGAACCCGTCAGTGGGCAAACAGATACTTACCGCCTTATCTCAGCTGGCGCAAAAGGTAAGGGGACAATGTACGCCCTTATTGACGGCCGCCTCAAAATGGTGAAATACGATGCCAAAGACCAGCAGGCGTGGTTTAGCTTTGAGCTGACCGATAAGCCGAAGTTCAAGCAAAACGAATGGGAGGACGAAACCGTCTTCGCCATCAATAAAGAACAGGGCGTGGCCACTTATTTCCCCTACGCAACAGAGGCGGAAATGCTGGCAGACAAGGCTTTCTACAACAGTCCTTGGCTCTATCCGCAAAGAAACAGCCACTTCCGCTTGCTGAATGGTGTGTGGAAGTTCAACTTTGTTTCCGAGCCCAGTCAACGCCCCATGGATTTCTGGCAGAAAGGCTTCGACGAAGCTGCGTGGGACACTATCTCTGTTCCCTCCAACTGGGAGATGAAGGGCTATGACAAACCTATTTATTGTAACGTTGAATATCCTCATTCCAATACGCCGCCGTTCATCAATGCCCGTCCGGGTTACAACGATGGCGGTAAGAACTACGGGATAGACCCCGTGGGTTCTTACGTGACCTATTTCGACTCTCCAGCCGACTATAAGAATCGCAGAACATTCCTCCACTTCGATGGTATCTACTCGGCTGCTTTCGTGTGGGTGAACGGCCAATATGTTGGCTACACCCAGGGAAGTAACAATGTGGCTGAGTTCGACGTCAGCAAGTATCTCACCGACGGCCGCAACCGCCTCGCCGTGCAGGTTTTCCGCTGGAGCGATGGTAGCTACCTCGAATGTCAGGATATGTTCCGTATGAGTGGTATTTTCCGCGACGTATATGTTTACGACGTCCCCAAAGCCGCCATTCGCGACCACGTTCTGACGGCGAAATTCTTTGAGAACTTCTCCGACGCCGCGCTGAATGTCAATCTGACTCTCGATAACCGCGACAATGTTTCAGGCTCACGCCGCTTGGTGGTTAAACTCTACGATCCAGCAGGTAAGCAGGTGGGTGAGAAAAGTGTTGAAGTGGCTCTCACGCCGGGCAATGTGACGGAAGCTAACCTCAATATCCACGTGCCCCACTTTGTGGCGTGGACTGCTGAAACCCCCAACCTCTACACTGTGCGTATTCAGCAGTTCGATGGCGACCGCGAAGAGATGGCTTTCAGTACAAAATACGGTTTCCGCGATATTCGCGTTGCTAACTCGCAAGTCTATATCAACGGAAAGAAAGTTTTCTTCAAAGGCGTGAACCGTCACGACACATCGCCAGCTCATGGACGAGCTGTCACTTTGTCGGAGATGGAGCGCGACATCTTATTGATGAAGCAAAACAATGTCAATACGCTCCGCACAAGCCATTATCCCAACTCTCCGCGCCTCTCTTTCCTGTGCGACTACTACGGTATGTATGTTATGGAAGAAGCTGATCTGGAAGACCACGCAAACCAGAGCATCTCCGACCGTCCCAGTTGGATTCCCGCCTTTGTAGACCGTGACGAACGAATGGTTCGTCGCGATCGCAACCATCCTTCTGTGATTTTCTGGAGTCTCGGTAATGAGGCCGGAAACGGGGCAAACTTCAAAGAATGTTACGAGAAAGTTCGCGAGCTTGACAGTCGTCCCATCCATTACGAGGGAACACGCGCTGGCAAGCCTTATGGTGGCTCTCGTTTCTCTGATTTCTATTCTAAAATGTACCCAGGTATGGCTTGGATGCACGAGAATACGAGCAACCTTGATAAGCCTATGTTTATCTGCGAATATGCCCACGCCATGGGTAATGCTGTTGGCAATCTGACCGAGTATTGGAATGTCATCGAAAGCAGTAACTCCACCGTCGGCGGCTGTATATGGGATTGGGTAGATCAAGCTATCTATAATCCGCAACTAATGAAGAAAGGCATTTACCGCCTCACAACGGGCTATGACTATCCAGGTCCTCATCAGGGCAACTTCTGTTGCAACGGAATTCTGCCTGCTACGCGTCAAGAGAGTGCGAAACTCAAAGAAGTGAAAGCTGCCTTTCAGTATGTAAAGTTTGCAGAGCAGCGCACGGATATGGATAAGAACACGGTGGCAGTACGCCTCTATAATAACTACGACTTCACAAGTCTCAACAACTTTGTTCTGCGCTACGACGTGATGAAGAACGGCCATGTTGTGAGTACGAAAACGATGAAGCTACCCAATGTGCTCCCCGGCGATAGCCTCACATTGGTGCTTCCTATTAAGAAAGTGAAACTTCGTGCTGCAGCCGCTGCTGGCGATGAGGTTCTTCTTCAGATCCACATCCTAGAAGCTGTTGCTACGCGTTATGCTGCTAAGGAACACGAGGTAGCTCACCAGCAATTTCCTTTGATTGCGCGCGGCTCTCTGCCTGCGCTCCACTCAACGGCAGCACCCACGGCCACGGAACTCCCAGGTAATGTAGTGCGCTATCAGAGCGGTCAGTCGGCCATTGAAATCAATCGCACGACAGGTGCTGTCCGTTCGCTTAAACTCGGCACTACAGAAGTGGTAGGTGCTGACGGAAGTTTCCTTTTCAATAACCACCGCTGGATTGAGAACGACCGCTTCGGCAACACGTCCGATGGACTGGCCGATAAGGCTGAGGTGCGCCTCGAAACCTCAGCTCAAGGCACGCCTCAAATCATCGTGTCGCGCAACGGCTCTCTCTGCGATCAGACGCTGAAGTACACGCTCTATTCCGAAGGCGTTGTAGATGTCGATGTAACCCTCCAACCGAAGACGCCGAACCTTCGCCGCGCTGGCATCGTGGTGTACCTCGACAGCACCTTCCAACACATGAACTATTACGCCCTTGGACCTTGGGAGAACTATAACGACCGCCGCGACGGAAGCCTCATGGGGCGCTACACAACGATGGTGGAGAACAGCGGAGAACGCTACATGAAGCCGCAGTCTATGGGTGGCCGCGAATTGCTCCGCGAACTCACGCTGACCAATAAGAAAGGCCGTGGCGTTCGAGTAGAAACAGAAGGCGAAGTGAGTTTCTCTGCGCTGAATTATACCGATGAGCAACTGATGAATGCCGCTCATGCATGGGAACTCCAACGTTATCCAGCCGTGGTATTGCACCTCGATGCTTGCACACGCGGTGTGGGCAACGCTTCCTGCGGTGCCGATGTGGATACATTACCGAAATATCGCGTGGCACAAAAGACGCAGCACTATAAGTTGCGCTTGCGTGCTGCCAAGTAAGGCGCATTGCGTAGAATCATAGAAAAGAGGACTTGTTGCAGTACCGCATCCGTGGCTACAATAAGTCCTCTTTTGTTTCTCTCCTGCCGCTCAATAAGGGAAAGCCTTGTGCTGGTGGCTATCGTCTGCCGATAATTTTGTAATTTTGCACCCCGAAAAATCAATAACTTATAAATGGAAGCAAACACTCATAGTAATTCAGTACAGGACTTACGTAGAAAACTCGATCTTTTACTTCGTACAGGACAACTACTGGTTGAAAGTTCAGCCAATACGGACCGCATCAAACGCAACATGAAGCGAACCGCAGCTTTCTTTGGACTGCCCGAAGAGAACCTTCATATCTACATCGACTATAAAATGCTGATGGTGAATTTCAGCGATGCAGAACATTCTTTCTCAAAGTTTCAGCGTTGCGAGAAGCATGGCATCAACTTTACAGCTATTTCAGCCATC
Organism: Alloprevotella rava; assembly: GCF_014195585.1. GTDB lineage: Bacteria > Bacteroidota > Bacteroidia > Bacteroidales > Bacteroidaceae > Alloprevotella > Alloprevotella rava. Next base: position 170,107 of record NZ_JACICA010000001.1, read on the forward strand.
AGCAAACTCACGTTCCGCGCCGTTCGCGAGGACTACTCCATCGACCAGTTTGAGGAGGAGTTGAACACCATCAAGGAACGTCCCCGCAACTATAGTCCGCACGTCACCGCTATTGGTGCGGCTTTTGCCTGCGGTGGCTTCTGCATACAGTTTGGTTGCGACTGGATTGCATTTCTCTTAGCTTCTCTTTGTGCTTATCTCGGTTTCCGCGCGCGCCACTACCTGCTCAAAGCTGGAGTGAATCTATACATGTCCATCGCCATTGCCGCATTTGTTTCCACTTTGGCGGCTTGGCTCACAACCTTCTTGCCCGCTTGGACATCCACGCCTTTACATCCGCTCTTGGCGTGTGCGCTCTTCATCGTGCCGGGAGTACCGCTCATTAATTTTGTAGACGATATGATGGAAGGCAACCACCAGGTGGGGCTCATCAGAGCAACTAATACGGCCATGATGATGGTTGGAATGGCGTTCGGCATTGCTTTCGCCCTCATGTTCTGCGGGCTAACCTTCGGCTTCAAGCCCGACATTATGGGCATTCCAATGGTGCCGCACCACAACTACTGGGAATATGCCCTTGCAGCGGCCATATCGGGCATGGGCTTTAGTATGATTTTCAACATCCCCAAGCGACTGCTCTGGGTGGCTGCTTTGGGCGCCGTTATCGCGGTTTGCACGCGCAATTTCGTAAGCCTGCAGCCCGATGAATACTGTTCTTTCTCGCTGGGCTTAGGCGGCGTCATCGGTAGCTTAGCTGGGGCTACGCTCGTGAGCCTGATAGCGCTGAAAGCAGTACACTGGCTCCACACTCCTAACCACGTGATCACGATTTCGAGTGTCATCCCGATGGTTCCGGGCGTGCTGATGTACCGCGCGCTGTATTCGTTTATCCAAGTGCCTGTTGACCACGAAACTCTCAACCAGACGATGACTGCTGCAGTGGTCAACGGCGTGTCGGCCTCTATGATGATTTTCTGTATCACCCTCGGCGTGGCTATTCCGAACGTATTTGCCCGTCGCTTCATCAATCGTAACAAGCGAATGAAGTTTAACAAACTCATCGAGGAACGTAAGGATCGTGGCGACTTCATTTATCTCGAAGATTTATAATATTCCCTGCACCAGCCGTTCCCGTTGCGGAGCGGCTGGGTGCTTTTAATATATAAGAATGACTATGCAACAGATTGACATTACAGAATTAGGCAAGGAAAACGTTTTTGAACTTATCGGCAAAGAGTGGGGACTCGTCACGGCGGGCACTCTGGATGACTTTAACATGATGACGGTGAGCTGGGGCACGCTTGGCGAACTTTGGGGAAAGCACGTGGCCATCGTTTTCATCCGTCCCGAGCGTTACACGCACGATTTTGTGGAGCAACAGAATCGCCTAACGCTTGCTTTCTTGGGCGAGGCAGGACGCGCCGCCCATAAAGTTTGTGGGAGTAAGTCGGGGCGCGATCTCGACAAGGCAGAAGCCACAGGATTGAAGCCACTTGTGCTGACCGACGATGCGGTGACTTTCGAACAAGCCCGTCTGACCCTTGTTTGCCGTAAGATGTACAAAGGACAATTCGAACCGGAGAAATTCCTTGATAAGGAGCAACTCGAACGTTGGTATAACGATCGTCCCGGCGGCGGTCTCCACGATGTTTATTTCTTAGAAATCGAAGCCGCCTATAAGGGCGAAATCTCCTTGTAGACCTTAGCCATTCTGCGAGATACGCGCGGTAATATTTACCTCCTTTTTACCCATAAATATCCTTATTGCGTCAGCTGACACAATAAGGCTGTCAGCTGACATCCTTATTGTATTTCCAAACGCAATAAGGATATTTTTCGTTGTGCTTCATCTGCCCCTTTTTAGTAGTTTTCTATCCCTAAAAAGGCATTTTCTGCGGTCGACTAACTCAGCTTTTTCAGAAATTCTTATTGGCGAATGTTGTGGGAGAATAAAAAGAGCTTCATTTCTGAAGCTCTTGTGTATGGTTTTCTGTGGGAGATAGTAGAATTTATTTGTCAGCCGAGGGAGTTTTTTTGAGCTGTTTCTTCTTCCATTTGGTACGCAGCCAAATGATAAGGGCGAGGACGAAAAGGAAAACTCTTTTTCCATACCTCCACGCAATGTAAATCCAAGCCCATTCTTGGGGGAGTTTCTCTAAATAGTTATCGAGGAAAAAGAAAGCAGCAAGGGCCACAGATATGATAGTGATGAACCATATTATTTGTAGCCAGAAATTCTGATACCACCGCTTCGGATTTTCGCTTTCCGCCTCGTCTTTGTCCTTTCCCAAAAGATGATAAATGATGACAAAGATAAGGAGAGCAAGGAGCATAGTAGCAATGACAATGAGCATTCTTGTGTCCGAGGAAGGATGCCCGAAACCCATTTTTTCAGAAAGGAAATCGATCAAGAAAAACAGTCCGAACGCGCTCCCAAAGGTGAATAGGAAGATGCCGGACTGATAGAAGATGTATTTCCAAAAATGATGTTTGTTTTGCCGATAGAGCTGTTGGAGTTTATTCCACTTCATGGTGATGAGCGTTTAAGGCTTTGTTGAAGCAATTGCGGCAGAGCGGTTCGTATTCGTCCTTTTCGCCGAGCATCACTTGCTTCTCGCCTTTCACGATGCGGTGGCTAAACTGTGCCAGATTGCCGCAACGCACGCAGATAGCGTGAACTTTCGTGACATCCTCGGCAATAGCCATCAGTGCGGGCATCGGGCCGAAGGGAGTGCCTAAGAAGTCCATGTCCAACCCTGCCACAATGACGCGCTTGCCTGCATCGGCCATTTTCTTGCATACGTCCACGAGCGTTTCGTCGAAGAACTGCGCTTCGTCGATGCCCACTACTTCGGCGTCAGAAGCCAGCAGCAGAATACTTTCTGGGGCATCCACTGGCATTGATTTGATGTAGTTGGAATCGTGAGAGACTACGTTTTCCTCACTATAACGCGTGTCGATAGTGGGCTTATAGATTTCCACGTTCTGACGGGCAAACTGGGCGCGTTTCAGGCGGCGGATGAGTTCTTCCGTTTTGCCCGAGAACATAGAACCGCAGATCACTTCGATATGTCCGTGGCGTATGTATTCTTGTTGAAAATAGTGATTCATTTCCTTGAGTTGGTTTTCGGACAGCGAAGATAATAAATTATTCTGTTTGTTTCTCTATGAGAGTGGCTCTAAGCTGTTGATAATTTTTCTGAAGTTCTTCGGGCGTAAAACTAATTTGATATTTTTTCTTCGAGACAGCCGTTGTGAAACGCATAAGAAATCCATAATCTGCTTCAATGCACATGCGGAAAAGTTCCAGCATTGAAGTTTTATTGGTATTGGCCACTTCGTTTAGTAAATTCTGCTTCACCGAAGAAGGATTAGTTGCAATGGGAGATTTCTCCGCCAGTGCGTCATCCATGGTGTAGTCATAAACAATGTTGTTTTCTTCAATCTTTATAGAAGAGAATTCCAGTCCTTCGCTCAATTGTAGTGGGAGTCGGGAGGCTTGCTGTTCCACTTGCACATTGAGGGATTCTCGTATCAGCGTTTTGGCGTTGGCGGAGCAATGGATGATTTCTTCCAGTTCTTTTGTAGAGAGAGCAATGCGCTTGGTTTTGTGAGTGAGGTTGCCTTTGTAGGTGAGAACAAGATTTTTCTTTTCTTTCGCTGTCAGTTCCAGAATTTCGAGCGTATTAGCATTATTGGCAACATCCAGCTTTAAGGTAACAATAGCACTTTTCTTGACAAGTTCATCCTTGAGTTTTGGAACAACATAATTGATGTCGGGATTTTCTCGAAGGGTGTAAGAAATCACGAGATTATCATTGTCGTCGAACGAAAAGCCCTCGCAGATGGTAGTCCCGTCCTTGCTTTCTTCGGGATAAGCTGATTGGCTCTGTGCAATGATTGTTTTGAGTTTGCTATTGCTGCTGTTGCACGCCGTGAGGCAGAAGAACAGGAGTAGCAGGTAGATAGAGTGTTTCATATTCTGTATGTAGGTCGTTTTGTATGGATGTACTGCCAAAAAGGAAACAGCCACCAGCCGATAAAGGACTGGTGGCTGTTGGGAAGTATTCAGTCTTTCGTGATTCAGAAGGCATTGCAAGTGCCCAAGCTACGATCTACGAGAAGACCGTCCTTAGCTTTGAGGCTGAACTTGCCTGCTTTCTTAGCTTTGAGCTTGATGACGAATAGGTTGCCGTCTTCCAGCAAAAAGTTGTTACCGCGGTTCACGAAGCAGGGGAATAGCTCCTTCTGACCGTTAGTATGTAAGCGGTCGTAAGTGAGGTTCACCATGTCCTTCATATTGAGAAGTTCGATGCCTTGGTATTCAAAATCACTCGTGCTATAAGGCAACGCGAAGCTCAAACCATTGACACATTTCAGATCCTTACCGCTCACCGTGATGCGAACCTCATCGCCAGCAGCAAAGGTGTTCTTGTTGGCAGTCAAGAGCAGCTTTCCGCTCACCTTGTCGCTGGCGCGTTGTGCCGCACCTCCGTCAAGCTGAGTTGTCACAATAGAGATGTCGTAGGCGTCAATAAGACCATTCTTATTGATGTCGCCACTGCCCACATAATCGAAGTCAGCATCACCGCGGCGCAGGCCTGTGTAGTTCATGTAACTTGTCAAGTCGTTCTCGTCAATACGTTTGTCATGGTTGATGTCGCCTTGCAAGATGCTTTCGCTACCTGGAACTTTGAACACATACATTTGGCGTCCGCTTGCGAAGTTGCCAGCGGCTTCCGTCACATTCAAACGGATGTAGCGAGCTGATGGATTGCCTTCGAAAGCAAAGGTCTTCGTTGCTCCATCGCGGTTCCACGTAAAGTCAATAGGCTTCGACCACGTTTGGCGGTCTGTGGAGGAAGAGATTGTTCCCTTTGTCAGCGTACCGTTGCCGCCGTCTTCGCGTGGGAGATACTCCAGTTTGTCGAGCTCATTCACAGAGCGGAGATCCAGCGTAAGCGTGAAAGGCACTGCCTCGCCTTTGCCCCACTTTGAGTGCCATGTTGAGCGTTGGTCGTAGTCGAAGAGTTTGTTAACACCCATACCGGCTTGGTTCTCACAAGTGGTCTGTCCCATGATATTCTTCACGGCGAACTGATAAGGATCAGCCTTTGTGCGAGCTTTCACTGTGCACCAAGGGGAGAAGCCCTCCTTGTTGACAGCGCGCACCTTAAAGCTGTAGTCAGTTTCGGGTTTCAAGCCCTCGAAGGTAAGCTCCTGATCAGTAATAGTAGAGTAGAGTTGGCCGTCATACTCGATTTCGTAGTAGTCTGCATTCTCCACTTTCTCCCATGAAGGCGTGAGCGTGTATGTCTTTACGTTGTCGTCCGTAAATGTTACGTTGGGGGCAGAAAGTGAGCCAGATGTTTTCAGCAGAGCACTGACGGGCGCAAATTCGTAACCTTTCACTTGCAGCTCCACTGCATTCTTCGTTACATCAGTCTTACCAATTTTGACGAGCAACTGCGGATTCTTCGTGATTTCCTTTTTCGCAAAATCAGAGCCTGGTGTGGCGAAACGATTTAGATTGGGTTTCGGATTGAAGTAGAATACGTTCTGACCGTTCTCATAAGCCTGCAAACTTGTAACCTTTGTGAGTTTCACACTCTTACCGCCCACTTTTGCCACCACCTTTTTGGGGGCACGCGTAGCATTGATGAAGAATTCCGTTTCCTTGTTAGCTTCAAAGCCTGTATAGTTGCCCACAGTTTTCTCCACTTTTACCTTGAGCACATCCTTCACCAAGTTGCTCATGATGTCGGTATGCGTAGCATCGCCCTTGAGATAAGCCTGCGTCTCACCGTCGTCGTCGTATTCTGTAAAGCAGTTTGCGCCATCGGGATAAAGCTCGTAAGCGCGATAGTCCTTGCGGATTTCAGAAGGATTGTTGTTGGGGTTCGTCATCGGGATGATAGCGCCCGCTTTCACAAAGACGGGGAGCTTCCAAAGCGGCGCATCGTAGTTGTTGATAATGCGGCCGCCGAAGAAAATCTGTCCGTCGTAGTAGTCCACCCATTTTCCCTCGGGCAGGTATATACCGTTGCGTATATCGTTGCCCTCCTTGTCGGCTTTGCTGCCCTTATAGATAGGAGCTACTAAGAAACTCGGACCGTAGAGATACTCGTATTCCGTCTTCGTGCCGAGCGTGTAGTCGTTAGGATAGTCGAGGAAAAGTGCGCGAACCATCGGCTTACCGTAAATAGCCTCCTCTGCGATGCTGTAAGTATAGGGCATCAGCATTGATTTGAGCTTCAGATAAGCGCGGTTGATAGAAGTGGCCGGTTCGCCAAGCGCCATCGGATATTTCGGGTTTGCGCCCCAACCGTCCATATTCAGCTCCATCGGCGTGAACGTCTTCCATTGGAAGTCGCGCACATTCACCGGTAGGTTCTTACCGCCGAAGATACCGTCCATGTCGTTTGTGATGTTAGGCTGACCAGAAAGCCCCGATCCGATGAAGGTCGGGATGTGGAAGCGAATATACTCCCAGTCGCCACCCGTTTGGTCGCCCGACCAGATTCCCGCGTAGCGCTGCGTACCTGCCCAACCATCGAGGCTGATGATAAAGGGGCGCGCATCGTTGCCATACTTCGGCATGATTTCGCCTACATCGGCCACACCGTTGAGGCCGAAGCTGTAGCCGGCACCTACCCAAGCCACGTCAGTCTTTAAGACGCGGACGCCTGCCACGCCCACTTCCTTCTTGATGTCGCGTTGTAGCAGCGCTTCGATGCCGTCTTTCGGGTGGAGATCGCTTTGTGTCCACAGACCGATCTGTACGCCCTTTGAGCGCGCATAATCGCCAAAGCTTTTCAAGTTGGCAATGTTGCCATCAAGTGTAGCCGTCTGACCATAGCCTGCTCCGTAGCCGTCGTTAGGTAAGAACCATCCGAGCGGCATATCGTTTTGCAGATAGCGATCTATAGCGGCGCGAGCTGAAAACTGATAATTGTTTTTCTCGCCATTGAGACTTTCTTTGATACCTCCGTTGTCCTTCTGGCTCTCGTTGTAGCGTTTGCCGTCCTCATAAGCCATGAAGCCGTTTGCATTCTCCGTCCAGTAATCGCGATTATAGGCGTTGAGATGGCCTTGGTAGAAAGCAAATTTCGGCAGCAGTACGGGATTTCCCGTCAGCTGGTAGAAATCGGAAAGTAGGGACGTTGGCTCTTTACTCACCATGAGGAAAACATCGAGATAGTCCTCAGAGTGGGAAAGCGTCACCTTTTTAGCATCTTCTGCCCCAAAGTCGTAGCGACCTGGCTTGAACGTGTGCCACAAAAGGCCGTAGCCCTTTGTCGACCAATAGAAAGGAGTGGGGGAAGCCACACCGCCGTCCACCCAGTTGTTCGTGTTTTCGATGGCGATTGCCTTTCCCTTGTGGGAGAAACGTCCATTTTGCACGCCGCCGCCATAGAAGTATTCGTTGGGTTGAGCGGCAAATGTGAGGGTGGTTTTTGCGTCGGTGAGGTCGGCAGCTGCTATCTCACGCACCACTTCCGTTCCCTCACCATTGAGCACGGAGAAAAGCCCCGAAGTAGCGTTCAGGCGGAGCTGTACTTTCGGCGTCGCGATGATATAGTAGCCGTTGTCCTTTGTCAGGTTGATGTGCTCCACGCTCTTTCTCGGATTGTCCACGAGGATTTGTGCGGGCGGCTGTGCTTGCGGGTTGCGCATCTTTCCGCCCTTGTTGTCCTGGAACAGGCGGAAGATGTTTTCGCCGTAGAAGTCGATGGTGAGCACCTGTCCGTTCTGATAGCGCACTTCAAAGGTGGTAGTGTTCAGTTGGTTCACTCCGCTGATTACGTTTGCAGTCTGACTGATGGTGACCATAGAGGAAGGAACGAAGGCCATAGCCGGAACGCCCGCCATGAGCGGTAGAGCGAGCGCCAAAGCTGTGCAATGCCTAAGTCCTTTTGATGTGTAATGTTTCATCGAGTGTATATTTGTTATTCTGATTTTCTAAATTAGCCACAAATTTACAAAGAATATCCGTTCAATACAAGCGGCGAGCAGCTTCCTCCCTTGCGTGAAGAAAGTAATAAGAGGGGAAAACGATGGAATGAAGCTATTGTTGCCTGCATTCTTCTCGCTGACCAAGCATGCGGTTCTTTCGATTCTTTTGCGGCTTGTTGTCAAGCAATTTCTTAATCTGTGGCTCCGAGAATCCTTTGAAATCCAATTTGAAATAAGGCGGACGGCAGATTCGTTCTGCTGAATCGCCCGTCCGATAAGGCTATCGAGGAATACAATAAGGATATTTTTAAACGCAATAAGGCTGTCAGCTGACAGCCTTATTGTATCGGCCGACAGAATAAGGAAAAATATGAGCCTTTTAATGAGGAAAGTGGCTGTTTTTATGTTGTTGAGCATCAAAATGGAGTTGTTTTTCCAAACCTCAAAGGTGGGAGTTGATATTTTTGTGCAATTTTTGGCTTTCTCCCAACTTTTAGTGCGTTAGATTGAGAAACTGTTTTGTCAAGGAATAGGGCGGTTTTGCTTGCGGGATGTGAGGCGCAGCTATCGGTTTTTTCGGACGAGTAGGATAAGGTGGATGAATGGGAGAATTGAGAAAATCGGATGTTGCCCAATTCTAATCTTTGCTTTATCTTTGCTATTCGAAAAGGTAATAAGAGAAATGGCAAAGAAAATAACGCGGTTGGAGGCTCTGAGGATTATCCTTTCCAACAAAGTGGTGAGGTCGCAAGTTGACATACAGCGCGAATTGGCGCGCGCAGGCTTTAGGGTTTCACAGCCTACGGTGTCGAGCGATTTGCAGAAGCTTCACGCTTTGCGGCAAAAGACGCCCGACGGCTATCAGTTGATCCTACCCAAAACAGAAGGCTACCGCCGCCCGATACCTATTGAGGCTTTACCGGAATACTTACAGAATACGGGCGTTGTAGGCATTACCTTTTCGGGCACTTTAGCCGTTCTCCACACACGTCCGGGATATGCGGCAGGACTTGCTGCCGACATTGATAGCCATCATTTGCCCGAAGTGGCAGGTACGGTGGCGGGCTACGACACCTTGTTTGTGGCGCAAGCTGAAGGTATCGAACGCCAGCAACTCATTGATGCGCTCTCCCATGTGATTCCCGCGCTCAAAGCTGTGCTTTTATAAATATTGAGAAATAACGACAGCGTCGGTCGACATCTTATGTGTGTTGACCGACGCTGCTAAGTATCCACAAAAAAACTTTATTCTTCTGATTTGTATTTGTTCACAAACTCGTTGAGCTGTTCAATGCCTTTTTCTGTGGAAATACCGCGGAGATAAGCGATTGTGGAGGAGGAGAGCATTTCAAAGGGAGAAACAGTGTTGTAATACCCTTTCTCCACCAAGAGGTCAATGATAACCACGCCCACCTCATAGACCATTTCTGCGTTGATCTCGGGGCGGAAAAGTCCCTGATTGATGCCGCGCTCGATAAACTCAAGCGCGTTGGCCTTGTTCTCCTTTCGGTGCTGCCGTATGTTCTCCCGCAGTTTGTCGTAGAGGGGGATGTCGTTGAGAAACTCTTTTGAAAATTTCTGAATCTCCTTCATATTGAGTTGGAGGTCGCAGAGAATGATTTCTATAACATTGTCCGTCTCCGCCATGATATTTCTAATCTGTTGTTGGTGCTCCGCCATCGCTTTTTGCTGGCACGCAATGAGCAGACTCTCTTTGGTGTCGAAAAGTTGGTAGAGTGTGCGCTTGGATATGTGGAGTTTATGCGCCACATCGTCCATCGTGACGGCGCGGATCCCGTTTTTGTGGAACAGTTCCTGCCCCGCATCAATCACTCGCTCCCGCAGCAGCGCCTTATCATTTGTTGTTCTCATATCTATCTTAAAAATGTATGTTTCCAAATGTGTTGTCTGCAAAAATAAGATAAAAACTTCTCTTCGTCTATAAGTGTTAGCCTTTCTTTACTTTTGGCAGTAAAAAAATATTCTAAAAACGAGGTTTCTTTTGGTACACCTGTTAGTCAGTAGGTGCTTTCTGATGAAAAAATGTATCTTTGCAAAATAGAGATACATGATAAATAATAAACCAGATAAGTATGGTGAAAATTACTAAAGAAGCTGCCCTGCATTATCATGCTATGGGAAAGCCCGGCAAGATTGAGATTGTTCCTACAAAGCCTTATCGCACACAGACCGACCTCTCTCTGGCCTATTCGCCCGGCGTGGCTGAGCCATGTCTTGAGATACAAAAAGATCCGCACGACGTTTATCGCTATACCAACAAAGGTAACCTCGTTGCCGTGATCAGTAACGGTACAGCAGTCCTCGGTTTGGGCGACATCGGTGCTATGAGCGGCAAACCCGTAATGGAAGGAAAATCACTCCTCTTCAAAATCTACGCTGGCGTGGATGCTTTCGATATAGAAGTGGACGAGAAAGACCCCGAAAAGTTTATACAAGCAGTCAAAGCCATCGCCCCGACATTTGGCGGTATCAACTTGGAAGACATCAAAGCACCAGAGTGTTTCGAGATTGAACGCCGACTCAAGGATGAACTCGATATTCCCGTGATGCACGACGACCAGCACGGCACGGCCATTATTTCGGCCGCCGGAATGCTAAACGCCGTGGATGTGGCGGGAAAGCGTATGGAGGATGTGAAAGTTGTGGTCAACGGTGCCGGAGCAGCCGCCATCAGTTGTTCCCGTCTCTATTGTGCTTTCGGCGTGCGTAAGGAAAATATCGTGATGCTTGATTCTAAAGGTGTGATAACGGCAGATCGCCCTAATCTCACCGAACAAAAGCGCGAGTTTGCCACCACCCGCACGGATGTACATTCCTTGGCCGAAGCAATGGTAGGGGCTGATGTTTTTGTAGGTCTTTCAAAAGGAAATATCGTATCGCAAGAGATGGTTCGCACCATGGCGAAGAACCCCATCATCTTTGCGCTGGCCAATCCTGTGCCCGAGATTTCTTACGAGGATGCCAAGGCGGCTCGTCCCGATGTGCTGATGTCGACGGGGCGCACGGACTATCCCAATCAGATTAATAATGTGATTGGTTTCCCCTATATTTTCCGCGGTGCATTGGATGTTGCTGCTACGGCCATCAACGAAGAAATGAAAATGGCTGCGGCGCGCGCCATTGCCGAACTGGCTCGTCGTCCTGTGCCCGATATTGTGAATCGTGCCTATCATGTGCGCAACTTCACTTTTGGCCCTGACTATTTTATTCCGAAGCCCGTTGATCCGCGCCTCATTACGGAGGTGAGCATGGCGGTGGCAAAGGCCGCTATCGATAGTGGCGTGGCACGAAAGGACATCTCCGACTGGCGCGCTTATCGTCAGCAGTTGCGCGAACTCATGGGGCAGGAAACGAAATTCACGCAGAATCTATATGCCGCGGCAAAGCTCCACCCGAAGCGCGTGGTTTATGCCGAGGGCACTCACCCCACTATGCTACAGGCCGCAGTGCAGGCAAAGGAGGAGGGCTTCTGCGAACCTATCCTTTTGGGTAACGAAATTAAGATTAAAGCCTTAGCGACTGAACTCCACCTCGATTTGACGGGTTGCCAGCTGCTGAATCTTCGCGACGATTCGCAGATTGACCGCCGCCACCACTACGCTCGCCTGTTGGCCGAAAAGAAGCAGCGAGAGGGATACACCTTGCAGGAAGCGATGGACAAGATGTATGAGCGCAACTACTTTGGCATGATGATGGTGGAAACTGGCGACGCTGACGCTTTCATTACTGGATTATACACTAAATATAGTAATACGATCAAGGTAGCAAAGGAAGTGATTGGCATACGGGAGGGCTACTCGCACTTCGGTACGATGCACCTGATTTCCTCTAAAAAAGGCATCTTCTTTATTGCCGACACGCTCATCAACCGCGACCCTGATGCGGAAACACTCTACGACCTCGCCAAGCTCTCGGCTTCAACGGTGCGCTTCTTCAACCGCACTCCGATTATGGCCATGTTGAGTTATTCCAACTTTGGTTCGGACAATGAAGGTAAGCCTGCTGTGGTCCACGATGTAGTGAGTCGGATGCAGCAAGAATTCCCCGACTTGGCCATTGATGGAGAAATGCAGGTGAACTTCGCCCTCGACCGCCAGCTGCGCGATGAGAAATATCCCTTTACGCGCCTCAAAGGGCAGGATGTGAACACACTTGTTTTCCCAACTCTCTCGGCGGCCAATTCGGCTTATAAGATGGTGAAAGCTATCAATATGGCTGACGATGGAGAAGTGATAGGCCCTATTCAGATGGGACTGAACAAACCTATCCACTTTACAGACTTCGAAAGCAGCGTGCGCGACATCGTCAATGTTACAGCCGTTGCGGTGCTCGATGCAACCGTACAGAGCAAGCTCGAAGAGCGTCTCGAATTGTAAAAATCCTAATTCCTGTGATAATAAGGAGTAATCGCTCGGTTGAAAGTAGCCGGCGCTTGCTCCTTTCTTTTATACCTAAAAAGGGGTATTGTAAGGAAAATGGAAACTCTCTACTTTTGCACTCGAATTTAATTTAACTTAAAATTTTTATGAAACTAACTAAATTTTTCTCCATTCTGGGACTCGGCCTCTGCTTGATGGCTACGAGTTGCTCAAAGGATGAAGACAAACCCCTCACGGCTGAAGATGTTTGTGGTACCTACTCTGGTGTATTCACCGTTTCTTTGAGTAATGCTCCTTATGCTACTGATAATACAGAAGTGAAAGTAGAAAAGGCTGGAAACAACTTGGTGAACATCACCTTTGCTGAAATTACGGGTAGCCCTGCAAGTTCTGGTCGTCCGGCTTCTAAGATGACAAATCTGAAGCTTACTAATGTCAAGTTGACGCTCAATGGTTCTACTGCTTCTTTCGCGGCAGATCCTGTTGAAGGTGCTGGCATGATGAACGGCAAGAGTGCTGCCATCAATCATAGCAAAATCTCTGGTACGTTCGCCAATAAGAAGCTGAAACTCAACTTTGATTTCTCTTTCGGCCGTATGTACGAAATGATGAAAGCTCTTTTGAACGGTAAATACGAAGGTACGAAGAAGTAATATTATCCTTATTCCATAAATGTTGCAGTCCGATGTAAGCAATGCTTGTCGGACTGCTTTTTTTATTACTTTTGCCGAAATTTCAAAACCGATAGATTTATGTTACACTCTTTACGCACGGCTCTTTTAGCAGCTCTTTTCTGTTTGGAAACATCCGCCTTCTCGCAAAGAGAGGCTGTTATCGGGATAGCCCCTGACTACTCCAGTTATGCCACGCTAATCAGCCAACAGGACACCTCCCTTGTTTTTGTCACCGACCAGCGGGACACGATTTCGCTCACCATTCTGAAAAAGCCGTGGAAGATGATGAGCCGGATAGGCACATTGCGTCCTGGCGATCGTTATGCCCTCATTGTCCAGGCAGATGCTCTGCCAGGTGTGGTCTATTCTTATGTAAACCTTACGCAGCTACAGCAGCGTTGGATATCGCTTACAGATGGGAATACATTAGTATTTTCTCCTGGTGGAGGATTATGTGGAAGTGCATCGGTATCCCTGGATAATTATCGTATAGATAATTTTTTTGGTACCATTTTCGTGAAATTCCATTACTTTTATCCCACAGGTAGAGGAACTTATGGGATAGAAGAGTCAGAAACCTTACTGGAAGTGAAAGAACTTACAGACACCACGCTCGATGTTGTTTTGAAACTGAGCTATTTATACAAGAGCAAGCTGGACGATTGGCACATGAAATACCGATGCCAAACACCTGAAGAACGAAAAAATGAGCTGCTCAAGCGCTATGGTGTAAGAAAGCAGTGATACAATAAGGATATTTGCGCTTAGCTCTATCGTACGCGTGCATCTCTTCTGGTGTGCTGTTGAAAAGCATAGGGCAAGCGGTCAGCAATAAAAACAAAAAGCGAGACACAACCAGCAAGAGGAGAGCCTTTGTGGTTGTGTCTCGTTCTTTATACGAAATTTTTCAGAATCTCTTAGTCGCGGTTGCCCAGATAGATGAGAACGTAATAAATGAGTGTGGCGAGCGAACCGAGCGCTGCAACAACGTAGGTGTAAGCAGCAGAGCGGAGTGCGCTAACAGCCATCGGATAGTTTTCTCTACTGGTGATACCCGCTCCTGCAAGCCATTGCGTGGCGCGTCGGCTGGCGTCAATCTCAACGGGGAGGGTGATGAAGCTAAACAGAGTGGTCAGCGCGAAGAGCGCAATACCTCCCAAGAGGATTCCAGGCATTGTGTTGACCAGTACAACACCTGCTAAAAGCACCCACTGCACCCATTGCGACGCAAAGTTTACCACGGGCACGAGGGTAGAACGGAGTTGTAGCGGAGCGTAAGCTCTTTCGTGCTGAACAGCATGGCCACATTCGTGAGCTGCAACGGCAGCGGCAGCAACCGAGCAGCTATTATAAACGCCATCGCTAAGGTTCACGGTCTTGTCGGTAGGGTTATAGTGGTCTGTGAGTTGCCCCGGAACAGACGTAACGCGCACATCATAGATTCCGTTATCGCGTAGCATTTTCTCCGCTACTTGTGCGCCCGTCATTCCGCTGGCGATGGGAACACGAGAGTATTGCTTGAATTTCGATTTTAGGTTCGACTGAACCAAATAGCTGATCAAGGCGAAGATGCCAAATATAATCCAAATCATAAGTGTCGGAATTTATTTTAGTTAGTACTTATTGTTTGCTGAGGCTTATAGACAAAAGTATGCCAAAGATACGAAAAACACCCAGTAGTGCAGAGATATTGACATATTTTAGGGACTTAGCGATGCTTCTTAAGGATTTCTCCCTACATTTGTGTGTATTCTGATTGAAAATTATCTGATATGACATACACTCAATCCTACAATTCGCCACTGGGGCGTATCGTGTTGGCCAGCCGTGAGGACGCATTGATAGGACTCTGGTTTGAGAGTCAGAAATACTTCGGCAGAACGCTCTGCGAGGAGGTTGTGGAGAAAGAGACTTCTATACTTCGCGAGGTGCACCATTGGTTGGATATTTATTTTTCGGGTAGCCGGCCCGATTTTGTGCCACCTCTGCGACTGTTGGGGACTCCTTTTCAGCAACAAGTGTGGCAACACCTCTTGGCAATTCCGTATGGCGCCACCACTACCTACGCCCAGTTGGCTCTTACTTGCCACACTTCGGCGCGCGCCATTGGTGGAGCAGTAGGGCGAAACCCCATATCGCTGATTGTGCCTTGCCACCGCGTCATTGCTTCCGATGGTTCGCTCACGGGCTACGCTGGAGGTACAGATAGAAAAAAGGCACTGTTGGAAATGGAACAGTGTCTGATAGGGTAGAAAAGAAAAAGAGCAGTCCGCAGAGGACTGCTCTTTTATTTGTGTGCATCAAACGAGCGGAATGAGTATCAAGAGAATGAGCTGAGCCGTAAGGATTCGCAGGAACATAGAGAGCGGATAAACCGTGGAGTAGCCCACTGCTGGCGCATCATTATTGGCCGTTTGATTGGCAAATGCAAGAGCAGGGGGGTCAGTATTCGTACCAGCGATGAGACCCATCAATGTGAAGTAGTTCAACTTCATCTTGAGGCGTCCATAAAGACCGCAAATCATAATTGGGATCACCGTGATGAGGAAACCCATCCAAACGTAGTGGTAACCACCATTGGCGACCGTGTTCCAGAATGTAGCACCCGCTTGAACGCCCACACCAGCCAAGAAGAGTACGAGGCCCACCTCGCGGAGCATCAAGTTGGCACTGTTTGTGGTGTAAGCCGTGATCTTAAACTTGTAGCCGAAAGCTCCGATAAGGATACCGAGCACCAACGGGCCACCAGCCAGACCGAGCTTTACGGGTTCGCTGATTCCGGGGATAGGAATAGGTATCTGTCCTAGGAAAATACCGAGCAGAATGCCGAGGAACAACATTCCAACATTGGGAGCTTCGAGACGCTTTTGCGTGTCGCCCACAATCTCGCGAACGCGGTTGATGTTCTCCTCCGTACCCGTCACGCGGATATGGTCACCCATTTGCAGACGGAAGTTTCTGCGCGCAAAGAGTGTCATACCAGCACGTGTCACGCGTGTCACGTTTACATTATAAAGGGAAGAGAAATGCAAGTCGTGGAATGTCAAACCGTTTACTTCAGGTTTTGACACGATGAGTCGTTGTGAAATGTAGCGTTTCTCTCCTTCTGTCTCTTTTTGCCAGTCCTCGTCGAGGAGTTCACCCATCAAGGCGATGATAGCTTCCTTGTCTGAAGTAGCAGTAACGATGTAGAGTTTCATTCCTTCTTCCATTACAGTACTTTCTTTCGGAATGAACATTTCGCCATCTTTCTTTGCACGAGAGCAAACGAAGTCGCCCTTCACAAAGTTGTGAAGTTCTTGAAGCGTATGGCCCACTACGGCTTTGTTAGTAACGCGCAGAATGAAATGTTCGGGAACTGAAGAAGGATCTGCCTCGTTGGCGTGTTCATATTCTTTGGCCTCTTTGTCGAGACTAACTTTGCAGATGTAGCGAATAGCGATGGTGGCACCGATGATACCCACAACGGCTAGCGGGTAGGCACAAGCGTAGCTACTACCTATGTTGAAACCTGGATCGTAGTCGGCACTTCCGCCCAGCAAACGAGGAAGGATGTTGTTGGCAGCACCCAAACCTGGCGTGTTAGTAACCGCACCATAGAGAGTACCCGTCATCATGGCGAGATTCTTTTTGTTCAGTGGATCTCCAGGGGAGTAGAACCAAATGAAATAGAGCGCCAGCATGACAGCAATGTTGAGTACAATCAGTGCAGTGGAGAGAAGATTCATCTCAACCCCGCCTTTTTTGAATGTGGCAAAGAAGCCAGGGCCCACCTGCAGACCAATGCAGTAGACAAAAAGCACCAAACCAAATTCTTTAATGAAATTGATGATGAGCGTTTGGTTGGCCATGGCTGTTGCCATTTCTCCGTTGGAGGGAGCCACTACAAACGTGTGGTAGAGGTGTCCGGCAAGGATTCCGACGAACAACACGAAGGTTACGCCGAGGGAAATTCCGCCCAGTTTAAGTTTGCCCAACTTTACACCCAACCAAATAACCAGCGCAAAGAGGAGTGCCAAATGCGCAGGCAGCACAGGGTTGTTGATGATTTTAATTAACCATTCCATAAGTTAGAAAGAAATATGTAAGGAGTTACTTAGTTTTAAGTGCGGCGAAGTTAAACATTTTTAGCGGAAACCCTCCCGCTTTCTTTCCCTTTTTGCTGAAATGACGCAATTTTTATATATTTGCAGCAGTTAGTTTCGAGGGGGAGTAGAAGGTTTTGATTTGCTATTTCTGAGTTTGCAAATGTACCCTTCTCCTTTCTTCCTACTCGATTCTTGTTTCACATAATCCTTTTAGTTATGCGCCATACCTGTTTCTCCCTTCTTCTTTTTTTGGTCACTGTTGTAGCTTTTGCTCAGCAGCAGAAAGAGTTGCGCCGCTCAAAGACGGTTTTTCTCAATGAAGCTTTCCAAAAAGGTAGGATACTCCAAACGTTCAATCGCCACATAGATGATAGCGTCAATATCTTTCTGAAAGATGCCTCTCTCTGTTTTGTTCGCAAGGACACGATTTATAAGGCCTATCTCAATAATGTGTTAGGACTGCGGCTCGATACTGTGGAGTATAAGAAAGTGAATAATCAGATGGGGCGTGTAGTGGCTCGTCAGGGCTATAACTATTTGCTTTGCGTCACTACGGTGGATATGAATCGCCTCAAAGAAGAAACGTATAGCTCCAATAGCGAGGGTTTCTTTGATTTAGACATTCCCAGCGCTTCGGGCGTGAATGTCAACACTTTCTTTGAACTTGACCGCGACAAGCGGGAGTCCGATGTAGGCTATCCTTTGCAAGAAAAATACTATTTTTGGCTGTCGGGCAAGGAGATACCCGCCAACGAGACGCAAGTCAAGAAATTTGTGCGCCCCGAAATGAAGCAGGCTTTCCGCACCTTGATGGCCGACCGCTTCTGGAGTTGGAGAGATGAGAAAAGCCTCAAACAACTGCTGATGTATCTGCAATAGGGGCAGAGAAAAAGAACAGTAGAAGTCGGACTCGTTGGGATTCGCCAGTAAGTCCGGCTTCTTCGCTTTCGCGCGGCTTCTTGTCCCTCCCAGAATTATTCAGTATTTTTGCCCTTATGGAACAAGTTAGAAAGAACAGTGCTCGCGCTTGGCTATTGGCCGCGCGCCCAAAGACGCTCTCGGCAGCGCTCATCCCCGTTGTCACCTCCTCCGCTTTGGCTTTTGCCTCTGGCTCGTTCCGTCTTCTGGCCGCGTTGGGCTGTATGCTCTTTGCCGCGTTGATGCAAATAGCAGCTAATTTTATCAATGACCTTTTTGATTTCTTGAAGGGGACGGATGGCGAAGAACGCCTTGGTCCTGAACGCGCTTGCGCGCAGGGCTGGATAAGTCCGTCTTCGATGAAGCGCGGAATAGCTCTCATGTTGGTGCTCGCAACTATTGTGGGCTTGGCCACTTTCTACGCCTCGCTCATCACAAGTCCCTCGGCCTTTGTGGCGGACAATCTCTCGCTGGTTACGGTCTATTTCCTGCTCGTGGGCTTGGCTTGTTTAGTGTTTGCTTTCCTTTATACCACGCTGCTGAGCTACTGCGGACTGGGCGATGTCCTCGTCTATGTCTTTTTTGGCTTTGTCCCCGTAACGGGTACTTATTTCTTGCTGACAGGAAGGCTCATTCCCGAAGTGTGGTGGCTCAGTGCTGCGGTGGGACTGATTACCGATACGCTTCTCGTGCTCAATAATTATCGTGACCGCGATACGGACCGCGCCTGTGGCAAGCGCACCTTGATAGCCGTACTTGGTGGGTGTTTTGGCAGTGGGTTCTATTTGTTGCAAGGTGTCTTCGGTGTGTTGTGCTTTTCCGCCCTTGCTTTCTATGGTCGCCTATATGCCCCGCTCGCAATGCTTTACCTACTCCCGCATTTTCTTACTTGGCGCGAGATGGTGCGTATCAATCGTGGGCGCGAATTGAACAAAATCCTTGGCAAGACTTCTCGCAATATGCTTTTCTTTGCTTGCCTCGCTGTCCTTTCTCTCGTCTTCTGCATTCTGTGAGTCGCCTTTCTGGGCACATCTCATCTGTCCGACGCAGGATGCGTCGCACTGCAAGCGTAGAGGGAGAAAACCTTACGATTAGAGGTGGATGCTGTGTGACACCGCCGGTGTCGGAGGATGGGAGAGCTTCACCTCCACGGGTTCACCCTTCGGGCATCACCCGCGGTTACGCATGGTGTGTCCCCGCCGGGGACAGTGGGTGCGTAACAAGCTTTTTCTTCTCCTCCTCCCAAGAAAAACTCTGTTTTTTGTTGTCACGTTGTCACACAGGAGGAAAGGTGTTGATATATAAGTGCTTAAGTGCGTGACAACAGTGTGACAATGAATTTTTGTTGTCACACTGCTGTCACGCGCATAATAGATAGATTTTCAAATGGTTATACTCAAAATGTGACAACGTGACGACGTGACAACAGAAATACAAACTCTCAGGAGGAGTGTGAGCGCGTGTACTTCCGACCCTTCTTATTGTTGTCTTCGCCACAATAAGCGCGCCAGCTGGCATCCTTATTCTGTCAGCTGACATCCTTATTGTATTTCCCAACGCAATAAGGATATTTTGGGGTTATCCATATAGCTTATATGCCCCTCTTTTGCGGAATGTTTTACCATCGCTTCTGAACTATCGCTATCTCCCTCTGATTTTTATTTTTTATTACGCAAAAAATTCTTCAACCCTTTGAATAGTTTGAATAAAGCTTCATTTATAACGCTTTATTGAGTGGAGATTCGGTTGTCTTGGTTTGAGTGTTGGTGATATCTGTTTGAAGGTGGAGTTGCTGAAGTGCAGATGATGAGTAGAGGCTACGTCTCCGCACCTACTAACAATATAGGCCGTAAGATTCTCTTTTCTTACGGCCTAATATTTGTTTGTGCTTGGAGTAATCAAGAATTACTTGGTTTGCACGGTTTTTATTTCAAACTATTGTTTTCTACTTTTGCTTGGTATAGACAATTTCTCCAATCGACAATTTGTCATTCTTTATTGATCCCGTCATCGTCTCTTCCTTGTTTGTCTTTGGGTCTTTTGATGTAAGAGTGATGAGGGGCGGATTGTATGTGTAAGTTCCTTTGACAGATTCTGTTTCTTCTTTGCTCTGTAGAGTGTATAAGAATTCTGTTTTATTAAAAACTAAGGTTCTAACACCTTCGCCTTCATCGGGACATACCCATGTGGTTCCTTTTAGAGATGCAGTTTCGTCATCATCGGATGAGCAAGAAACAAAAAGCATTGGCAGCATTGCCAAGAGTAAGAATAAGTACTTTTTCATAAAGCTATTTTTAATTATTAAAATGTTATTCCGCGAACGGAATTTGTTGCCAGGGGCTCTTGGGGTCTGTGAACATTTCTTTGGCGTGACCTGCCATCACTGCAAAGTAGTTGGCTGTGCCGCACCAGAGACAGCGGCCTATGATATAGCTTTTTCCGTAGTCTTCCCAGGATGTGAGCGACTGATGGGCAATGTCATCGGCAGCATCAACATAGTGCCAAACATCTGCTTCAGTAATGTATTTCTGTTCGAGACACAAACGAGCCACAAAAACCAAACGACCAGAATCCCAAGCGTCGGGACCGATGCGGGCAAAGTCGGCTTCGTCCTTGATGATGCCTTCTTTGATCATTGATGGCATAGCTTCAAAAGCGTTTTGCACCTGCTCCCAGCAGTCGATGGCATCTTCTTCATTTTCTAAATTTTGAATGAGATATTGCTGAATGGCTTGTTTGTCTTTCAATTTCAAAGATTCGACAACAAAAGGGAAGAAGCGACGCGAGCCTGCCAACTTGAAATAGTCGAGTTTTGCTTTGGCCGATTCTCCATCAAAGATGCCGTAAGCAGTGGAGAGTAAGTCGCGATCACTCCAAGAGTTACCACCTGTTTTGAGAGAATTCATGTAAGTGCCTTTTTGCTTTGAATAGACTCCGCTTAAAAGGATTTTTCGTTGTTGCTCTTCGCTCAATGTGGTTTTTTTATCCATGCGGAAACCGCCTCGTATGACTCCGAAGAGCGCTTTGATGATGGGTAATGTTCTGTAGATGAAATATCCAAGGAATGCTAAGCCTACCCAGATGAGCATTATCATCGTTAGTTTGTTGTTACTAGCTTCCATCTCCTCACTTGTAGGATAGTTTTCGGCTACTGCACTCTGTGCTACCATGAAGAGCATAACCGAGAGTGCAAATGTCGTTTTCTTAATCATAATTATTATGGTTGTAGTTATACCTATTTATCTTTTCTTTTTTCGCCCAACTCAATCACTTCTAAGTCCTTAAATTCTTTTCCGTCGACGGTGAAGCGGACAAGTGTGCGCACCTTTTGCCATCCTTGCAAGCCTGCTGCACCGGGATTGATATGTAGGCAGCGGAGCGTTTTGTCGTAGAGGATTTTGAGAATGTGGCTATGTCCAGAGATGAAGAGGTCGGGCGGACTGGTGTACATTCTCCCAACGATGGAGCGATCGTAGTTGCCTGGGTAGCCGCCGATGTGTTTTATCATGATATCGGCAGCTTCGCATTTGAACCGCAAGAGGTCGGGGAACATGCGTCTGAGGTCGCCACCGTCGCAGTTTCCACAAACGGCGCGGAAAGGCTTGAAGGCTTGAAAGCGTTCGGCAAGTTCTGTAGAACCAATATCGCCCGCGTGCCAGACTTCATCAACATCGGCGAAATACTTCTCGTAGCGTTCGTCCCAATAAGAATGAGTGTCGGAAAGCAGACCGATGCGTTTCATAGCCCAAACTTTGCTTTCACGAACTCCTTGATGATTTCGCCGCTTTTTTCAATACCTACAACGCTGGTGTTGAGACAAAGGTGGTATGTGTCGGCTTCGCCCCATGTGCGCGAACTATAGAAATTATAGAACTCGGCACGTTCGCTTTCTCCCTTTTCGAGCAAGCGACGAGCTGCTTTGCGCTCCACGTTGTGGCGTTCCATCACGCGCGATATGCGGTCTTCATAGTTGGCCGTGAGAAAGATGTTGATGCAGCGCGGATTATCGCGCAGAATATAGTCGGCAGCGCGGCCAATGAAAACACAACTGCGCGTGCTGGCAGCTTTAAGAATGGCTTCGCTCTGAAGGCGGAAGAGCGCCTCTTCTGAGATAGAATTGTTGTAGTATTCGCCCGTTCCAATCATAGGAATGACGGAGCGGAAGGCATTACCGAAGAAACCTTTCTTTTCATCGTTTTTCTCAAAGATTTCTTCGCAGTAGCCACTCTCTTTTGCCGCTACGGCAAGGATTTCTTTATCATAGTAGTCCATGTCGAACTCTTTCGCCAGAAAATGTCCGATGGCGCGGCCGCCAGCTCCAAGTTGCCGTCCGATAGTGATGATAAATGGTTCCATAAATTTTAGTTATAAGTTGAGCGAGCCGAGTAGCGAAGTTTCTGAAACGTTGCTTTCTTCTCTTGCTCTTTTATTTTACCAGTCTTTTGAGTTTTCTCACTTGTTGCGCCTGTAGCGTGATGGCAATTAAGAACGCCAAAATATCAGCAGCAGGGAGAGAGAAGATAACACCATTAACGGGATTGCTGAAGATGTGGGGCAAAATCAGAATCATCGGGAGGAGGAAGATGAGCTGGCGCGTGAGAGCGAAGAATATGCTCTTTCCCGAGAAGCCGATACTCTGGAAGAATGCCACCGACATAATCTGAATGCCGACGAGCGGGAATGTGGCCACCATGATGCGCAGCGTGTGGGCTGCTTGCTGAATCAGGGCGGGCGAATCCTTTGCGAAGAGAGTGGCCAATGGCGTTGCAAAGATGAAGCACGCCAAACATCCCGTTGTGGTGATACATGTTGCAAATATAATAGCCTTTTTGAGGACTTCCAATAAACGGTCGTATTTTTGTGCACCATAATTGTAACCTGCAATGGGCTGCATTCCTTGGTTCAGGCCGATGACAATCATGACGATGAAAAGTACAAGGCGATTGGAAATGCCATATCCACCTACGGCTATATCGCCTCCAATGCTGGTTTCGTTACCGTATTGCGTCAGGCTGCGGGTGATGAGAATTGCCACAAGGCAGGCGCAGAGATTTATCAAAAATTGCGGTAGACCCGTGATAAGTGATTTCTTGATAATGTTCCAGCGAATGTTGGGGAGTTTTGGTTCCAGATGTACGAGGTTTGATTTGTCAGCGAAGAGATGGAACTGCCACATCAGCATGATGAGCTGCGAGCACACTGTGGCGAGTGCTGCGCCACGAATGCCCCAATGAAACACGAAAATGAAGAGTGGTGCAAGTAAACAGTTACACACCACCGTACCGATAGTTGCCATCATGGCTTTCTGCGGGCGGTTGGTGGAACGAAGCAGAGCGTTCAGTCCCAAATACATGTGAGTCACAACATTGCCTGCAAGTATAACAGTCATAAAATCGTGAGCGGGCCCAATCGTCA
Source organism: Alloprevotella rava (assembly GCF_014195585.1). GTDB lineage: Bacteria > Bacteroidota > Bacteroidia > Bacteroidales > Bacteroidaceae > Alloprevotella > Alloprevotella rava. The sequence goes on from NZ_JACICA010000001.1 coordinate 193,558, forward strand.
CATCGCTCGCTCCGAAAAAGCGCAAGATGGGAGTGAGGAACACCTGCAAGATAAATCCCAGCGAAAGCCCCATGGTGAGGTTCATGAAGAGCACATTTCCCAGAATGTCCTGTGCCGTTTTGTAGTCTTTCTGCCCCAGGCGAATAGACATCAGCGTCGAACCACCCACGCCTACCATAGCTCCAAAAGCAGCCGTAAGCAGCATAACAGGCCCTGTTAGCGCCAATCCCATAATGGCCTCAGGGCCGACACCTTGTCCAATGAAAATACCATCGATGATATTGTAAATGGACGATGCCGCCATGGCAACGATGGCCGGTATGGCATATTGCATCAAAAGTTTCCCTACAGGCTGTTCGCCCAAGGCGTTGAATTGTTTCTGCTTCTCTCCTGTCATAAGCATAGTCTTTTCTGCGGCAAAGTTACGACTTTTTGTGCAAAAGGTGTTGAGTTTTGTTTTACTGCCGAATTATTTGACAATCTGTTTTCTTCATCTAGCGCGAGATTTTATTGTTTTAGCTGAAAAATGTCTTTGAGCGAACGTGAGCTTTTATAGATTTAGTGAAAAATTGCCTTTGGGAGTAGGTTGATAAGTCTAAAAAGTGTTTTTTTTACTGAGGAAAGGCTCTACTTTCCCTTATCCTGTTTGAAAATACAATAAGGCTGTCAGCTGGCATCCTTATTGCGTTTGAAAATATCCTTATTGTATTTTTCGACATCCTTATTGGGCAGGTCAAACCAGTAGGACAAATACGATAACCTCTCTATTTCAATTTTAATTTCAAGCCATTCTCGTCGTATTAAAATAAGAATTGTGTTTACAATTATAGATGTGTTAGCCCCTTTCTAAAGAGAATTGTATGCTTTCTCTTTTCTTATTTTTGCCCGCAGCCTTCATTATTAGTCGCTAATAAGAAAAAGAGGCGACAGATGGCTGAAAAATGTTGGATAACTCAATGCTCTGAATCGTCAAAGTCTAAAAAAAAGCGCGTTTCTTTGTGCTTTGCGGGCTTTATCGTATTTTTGCACAGATATATAATAAAGGTGTAAGCTAAAACATAAAATAAAGCTCTATGAGTGAACAAATGAAAAAAATTAAGCAGCTCGTCGAACTGCGTCAGAAAGCCCGCATGGGCGGAGGCGAGATTGCTATTGACAAGCAGCACGCCAAAGGTAAGGCTACGGCTCGTGAACGTATCGATATGCTCCTCGATAAGGGTTCTTTTGAAGAATTGGATATGTTCAAACTCCATCGCTGTTCCGATTTCGGAATGGAGAAGAAGAAATTCTTGGGCGACGGTGTAGTGGCTGGTTCGGGTACTATCAATGGTCGCCTTGTTTATGTCTTTGCTCAAGACTTCACCGTGAATGGCGGTTCGCTATCAATCACAATGGCAGAAAAGATATGCAAAGTGATGGATCTGGCCATGAAGCAAGGTTGCCCCTGCATCGGTTTGAACGATTCAGGCGGTGCGCGTATCCAGGAAGGTATTAACGCACTGGCGGGCTTTGGCGAGATTTTCCAACGCAATATCGAAGCGAGCGGTGTGATTCCTCAAATCTCCGGTATCTGCGGTCCTTGTGCGGGTGGTGCTGTATATAGCCCTGCTTTGACCGACTTTGTTGTGATGTTGGAGGGCGTTAGCTATATGTTCCTTACTGGCCCGAAAGTGGTAAAGACAGTGACGGGCGAGGATGTAAGCCAGGAAGATTTGGGTGGTGCTCGTGTTCACAGCAGTGTTAGCGGTGTGGCTCATTTCACAGCTAAGACCGAAGAAGAATTTGCGGCTTTGATTCGCAAATTGCTCGAATATGTTCCTCAGAACAATATGGAGAAAGCTCCTGAGAAGGAATGTACCGATCCGATTGACCGCAAAGAGGATTCGCTCAACGAACTTATCCCCGACAATCCCAATATGGCCTATGATATGTATAAGGTTATCTCAGCGATTGTCGACAATGGCGAGTTCTTGGAGGTGCATAGCCAGTTTGCCCGTAATATCATCGTAGGTTTTGCTCGTTTCAACGGTCAGAGTGTGGGCGTTGTGGCTAATCAGCCCAGTGTTTACGCTGGCGTTCTCGATTGCAATGCCAGCCGTAAGGCAGCTCGTTTCGTGCGCTTCTGCGACTGTTTCAATATTCCTATTGTTAGTCTCGTTGACGTGCCAGGTTTCTTGCCCGGTACAGGCCAGGAGTACAACGCCGTTATTGACCACGGTGCAAAATTGCTCTATGCTTACGGTGAAGCCACAGTGCCCAAGGTGACGGTTACACTGCGTAAGAGCTACGGCGGTTCCCACATCGTGATGGGTTGTAAGCAGCTCAAGGCCGATCTCAACTATGCTTGGCCCAGCGCAGAGATTGCCGTGATGGGTGGTTCTGGTGCGGTTGCCATTCTCAATGGTAAAGAAGCCAAAGCACAGGAAGATCCCAAGGCTTTCTTGGCAGAAAAGGAGAAAGAATACAATACGCTTTTCACCAATCCTTATAAGGCTGCCGAATATGGTTATGTTGACGATGTCATCGAGCCACGTAACACTCGCTTCCGCGTGATTCGCGCTTTGGCGCAGCTGAAGAACAAGCGCGAAACGCGTCCTGTGAAGAAGCACGGTAATATACCTTTATAAAATGTGTAAATGTGAGAGTGGGCGAAGTTGTACTTCTGTGCGATTCTCCCATTTCCACATTTTCGTATGTTCCTCTTAGCACATTTTCAAAATGAAGACGTTCAAATATAACATCAATGGTCGTGAACTTTGCATCCGTGTAGGTGGCGAAGACAGTACGATTACGGATTTCCTCGTTGATGGAGAATATCCGCAGGTGGCAGAAAACGAAATGCCCGCCTATGCTGCTGTCATCTCACTGGCTCTGCTGGAGAATGACATCGAAGTTGTCCACGATGACGAGCCAGATGTCATCACGTTGCAGCATAATCGCTCCTCTTGGGGTAATCCTGTAGGTTTGTTGCGCCCAGCAGTGGGTAGCACATCCAATTCCGATGATGCCGCAGTGCCTACTGGCGAAGTTTTCTAACCATTCATTCCGTAACGAATCATAAATTTATGAAGCAATATAAGTATAAAGTCAATGGTGCGCAGTATGACGTGACCATTAACGAGATTCAAGGTCAGCTGGCCAAGGTGGTTGTCAACGGCATCCCCTTTGATGTAGAGATGCAGAACTCGCAGCTCGCTGAGGACAACCTGCCCGATGTAACAACAACTGCAGCTCCGTCCGCAGCTCCAGCAGCTCCTGTCGCTGCCGCTCCGGCTACTACTGAAGCCGCTCCTTCAGGTGCTGGCGAAGGTACGCCTGTGAAAGCTCCGCTGCCAGGTGTTGTTACGAAAATAAACGTTTCTGTTGGTCAGCAGGTGAAGAAGGGCGAGAATGTTCTCGTTCTTGAAGCCATGAAGATGGAGAATAATATTGCGGCCGAGGCAGATGGTACTGTTAGCGGTATTGCTGTTAAGGCAGGCGATAGTGTGCTCGAAGGCGCAGTTCTTCTGACCATTGCCTAAGTCCCTTCTGCCCGTCAGTCGGGTTGAGTTATAAAGAAACGGAAGACTTCTATCCCCCGCGGGTAAAGTCTTCCGTTTTTGTTCTATAAAGTCAGTGCCTTATTCCTCTAATAAAGTGTTGAGCACTTTGCGACTGAGGCGGTGCGCCTTCGCTTCGTTTTGCAACAGTTCGCGGATGTCGGGAGCTGCAAGGCGATCGCGGTTGCGCAGCAGTATAGGGATGAGCACTTGTGTTTGTTCCAGGCACGCATATTTGCCCAAAAGAGTGGGAGTAGGGTAGCCGTAGTGACGAATGAACTGGATGGCGCGGTCGAAGCAAATGGAGTCGGCCACAGCCATATTATTGACCAACATTGGAGAGGGACTTTGCAGAAGCACATCATGCGCCCCTTGAGCGTAACTCCAAAGTTGAACGAGTTCTAAAGCCGCACTGTCACGCCGCGTCAGTTTGTCGCGGTGGAGGAGTTCGTTGGAGGTCATGGCGGAATAAGAAAGGCTTCCGAATAATACCAGTAATAAAAGCGCGTGTTTCATCTTTTCGTTATTTTCTAAAGTCCATGATTTTATGGTTGGCTTTTTTTCGTCCGAGCGCACGGAGTTGGTAAAAGCCGTGCGGGAGATCGGCTGTGCTAAATACCGAGTCGGGGCGGAAGCGACGTATTTCTCGTCCCATATTGTCCACCACGACAAAAACTTCTGCATCCACGTTGATGCGAGGCACTTTTTGCCAATCCGTCGAAGGAGACAGAGCTGCCGATTTCTTTTGTTGGCGAAGCGTTTCGAAGATGCCACCCATGGCTTGCAGTGGGTCGTTGTCGTAGCTGTGGGAGAGCCAGTCGAACACGCCCTTTACGTTGTCCGTCAGAAACTTGCTGCGGAAGAGGCAAAAGCCGTTGAGACGCTGCGTGCGCAAGAAATTGATTTGCCGTTGCAGCGCAACGAGTGGCCAGTTCTTTTCGTTCGCCGACAAGCAGTATAGCCCCAATCCCGGAACAATCGCGCCGCGCTGAGCACGCTCTTTCCAGTCGAGCACAAAGGGGTAGAAATTATCCCCATCAAAGTACATCATCGGGAAGAGTACATCCATCGTTCCCTCGTTGAGCCATGCCACCGCATCCTGATGCACCGCATCGCGCGCATTCCAGCCCCGCGAACTCTGCCGAGCCATGTCTGCGTACTTTCCTACGGGCGAGCAACTCAGCACTATACCCGGTCGGACGCTATCTAAAGCGCGGCGAATCTTACGTACCACGCGTGTCACGTTTTCCGTACGCCAAGGATTGAGCGGTAGCCCCTGTCCGTAGCGTTTATAAGTCTGCGCATCATTAAAACGGATGCCGTTTTCGGGATAACGGATGTAGTCGAGATGAATCCCATCAACGTCATAGTTTTGTGCAATCTCTTGGCAGATAGAAGCAATGTAGTCGCCCGTCGCCGGTACGCCGGGATCCATGAGGTACTGGTCGTTGCTGAGCTGACAAAGCTCCGGATGGCGGCGCGGTAGCGAGCGGTTGCCCAGTCGTTTCATATCTGCCACTTTATTAACAGGGAACGCCACAACCCAAGCGTGGAGCTCCATTCCTCGTTTGTGCGCCTCGTCAAGAGCAAAGCGCAGCGGATCGTAGTTGGGACTCTTGCCCGGCGTGCCTGTGAAAGCTCCGTCCCACGGCTCTATATCCGAGGGGTAAGCCGTTGTGCCGCGCAATCGAGTTTGGAAAAGTACCGTGTTGATACCTGCCTGCTGCAACCGATCGAGGATGTCGATGAGTTCCTGCTTCTGGCGGGTGATGCCCTCAGCGTTGTTGGCGCGCGTCTTGGGCCAGTCAAGCCCCATGAGCGTTGTGAGCCACACGGCGCGGTAATCCTTCTTCTCCACCTTTACGGACTGAGCCGAAAGGAGAGAGAAAACGGTAGGGAAGAGTAGGAGTGTGAGAAAAAGTTTCTTCATTCAGTCAGAAAAAGATGAAACAAACCGACGGATGTTATTGCAATTGCTTGTAAAGCTCACGGAGCGCCGCGCGCGGCATACCGAGATTCACCGCCTTGTCAAGGTCGCTCCGTGCCGCACCAAAATCCTTTTGCAGAATCAGTACGCCAGCTCGCCCCACATAGAGCTCGCGATTGTCGGGCGCAAGGCGCAGCGCTTGGTCGTAGTCGTTGCGGAGCGCAGGAACGTTTTGCTGTTCCTCCTCCAGATGGATGCGATAGAGCAGCGCGTTGAGGTCCTGGGGATGCGCATTGATATAGATGCTGATGCGTTGGAGCGCCTCTTTCGGCCGCCCTTCCTTTTCGAGCGCCATAGCCAGAAGAATGGGCGCATTCGTATTGGAAGGATTGAACGAAAGCACCTTTTCCAAATCGTTGCGCGCATTGCTGTACTGTCGGTTTTGCAGATGAGCCGCTCCGCGCAAGAAGTAGAGCCGCTCCTGCAGCGAGTCGGTCTGTGCTGCTGGCATCAGTAAATCGCAGTCGGTGATGCACGCCTGCGGGTTGTTATCTTGCAGATAAGTTGTAGCCCTGTCCATGCGTGCCCCATGATCCGACGGATTGAGGCGAAGCACCTCGGTGAAAGTCTCTATGGCTTCGCGATAGCGTCCTTGCGCAAGTGCAATCTGTCCCAAACTGCGCCGCAAAATATTGTTGCCTGGTGCTTTCGGACGAAGCCGCAAGCATTCGCGGAAGAGATGTTCGGCTGCATTGAGCGAATCGGAATGCAGATAATTGTATGCCCACTTCAGATTGTCGGCATACTTGAGCGAATCCTCACGTTCTTGGCGCGCGTCCTTTGTCTGCACATCGTAGTCGTGAAGGTTTTTGGAACGCACGGTGGTAGCTCCTTTTCGGAGTTCCACTATGGTTTGGCCCGTCATCGGGATGATGCTGCCGAGCAGAAAGAGCAACACTACTAATCGTTTCATACGGACAAAGATAGAGATAAAATAGGACAATGCGAAAAGCGAACTGCCCACGCAGCAGCTCGTGTGTAGTCTTTAGATTTTTTTATTACTTTTGCTCCGAAAAAATTATATAACGCTTAACAAATAGCCCCTTATGATGCTATCGGAGAAAGGAAAAGCTTTCTTGCAATTGCATATGTCTGTCCTGCTGGCAGGTTTCACTGGATTGTTCGGTAGGTTGGTGTCGCTCGATGCTGCCCAGTTGTCGTGGTGGCGAATGATGCTAACCACACTCATCTTGGTCGTGTTCATCGGTTTTCCGCGCATCCCTCTCAAGCGCGCTTTTCAGTTGGCTGCTTGCGGTGGTTTGTTGGGCATCCACTGGGTGCTGTTCTACGCCAGTATTCAGTATGCCAATGTTTCCATTGGTGTGGTGTGCTACGCCCTTGTGGGCTTCTTCACCGCCATTGTCGAGCCGCTCGTTTTCCATAAGAAATTCTCTCCTCGTGAGCTTGTCTATTCTCTCATCACGGTTGCCGGTCTCCTTTGCATCTTCTCGCTTGACAGCCGCTACCGCTTGGGCATCGCCATAGGTAGTGTGGCCGCTTTCACGGCAGCAGTGGCCGCTATTTTTCTCAAGAAATACTCTCAAGAAGTGCGTTCGCGTGATGCGTTGGCTTATCAGATGATGGGCGGTTTCGTAGTGCTCACGTTGCTTGTTCCGCTCTATCTCGCGGCATTTACGGATGTGCCCACGCTCTTCGTGCTTCCGCAAACGGTGGATCTTATGTGGATTTTCGGCCTCTCCTTGTTCTGCACCGTTGCCCTTTATTTCTTGCAGATTGCCGCCCTCAAAACGCTTCCCGCTTTTACGGTGGAACTGAGCTACAACCTCGAACCCATCTACACCATTTGCATGGCGTTCATCTTCTTTGGTGAAGGGCGCGAACTGAACTTTTCGTTCTATTTGGGCATAGGCCTTGTGGTGCTTAGCGTGCTCCTCCAAACGCAGCGCGCTATGAAGAAGAAAGAGGCGTAAAAGAGCAGAGATTAATCTTCCTTCAACTTTCCGGTTTGAGATGCAACTAGTTGATAATAGAACCCTTCCTTTTCAATGAGACTTTCATGATTACTTATCTCTACTATTATATTCCCTACAAGAATCATGTTGATACAACTCACATCACGGGTCTTTATTCCAACATCTGTTACCTCTTCAAATCCCATTAAAAAGAAAAGGGTTTGAAGAGGTATTAAAAAGAATTCTTACTTGCTGATTATCTGCGAAAAGGCATCAATGCGTTCTCCTTCATCCTTCGTGAGATGGGGAATTTGTTTTTTTAATAGATTGACATGTGAGCGTAGTTGTTCTTTATCAGCCGTCAACTGATAGTTGATGAAGAGAAGTCGGATGTGAGTGTTCCAATCTCTTGGCTGGACGCTAAGATGTTCTTTACACAAGCGCTCTGCCTTTCGGAAAAAAAACTCTGCATTTTCCTTGTCACCAGTTTCTTTTGCTGCCAAAGCTCTAAAAGTTAAAAGGCGTATATCGGTAGGGTAGATAGATAGTCCCTTATTCAAATAAGTTATCATGTCAACCTTGTCCATTGCTATAGCTTGCAGCTCATAATATCCCGGGAGAAAATTAGGATGAGAACGGAGTAGTGAGCACAAAAGACGAGCGTATTTTGTGCTTTTCGCTTTAATTAAAGACATTTCATCAACAGGAGAATCATTATAATATCCTCGTAAAATATTGAAAAAACGCTTCCAGACCTTTATGGGATACTTGTTCAAGATTGTTTTTGTTGTCGTTGGCACAAGGACTCGCTCAGATGTGTCGACAGAGGAAGTGAGAATGCCATAACCATCATTTAACAAACGGACGTTGTAAGTTACAGGCTCTAATTCTCCTTTGCTTATCCAATTGTTCCAATCACTTGCATGACTTTGTTTGCTTGAAACATTGGCAGGCACATCAAGTATTTTCCGCGAATCAGGTTGTAGGGTCAATTGAAAAACACTGTCCGTAGAAAAAATCTTGTCCGTTTCTCCATGATAGAAATAAGCGATATATCCTTCTCTGGCTGTAACAAACTCGTCTGTAGTCATATTCAGCACACATTGTTTTTTGCCATTTTTTATTTGGAAGGACATCTCAAAATCTTCTGGAATGAGCTGTATCCAGGGGGTGGTGTCCAAGTTGCGCAACGAGAAAGACGCAGCATAGTCTACCTGCTGCCCTTTTCCTCCCACTGAAAGTAAAAAAAAGAGGGATAATAAGATCTTACTATATTTCATACATTTGGTATTATAAAGTTATTTCAACATGAATACATCCATTTTCATCTAGGACTTTGCAGCCTTTTTGTTTCAATGCATCTTTCAATTTGCTAATTTGAGATGCTGATAAATTCCGCTTGTTTATATCAAAAACATGTACCTTTTATTGTTTTATCTATTTATCACTTCATATTTCGAAAGAATCTAATATGTTCTCTATAATTCTATCCGGATTCTTTTGCGCACGGCTGCCTCGAGATAGTCCATAATTCGCCATGTTGTTCCTTTTTTTTGAATGTGATAGTAACGTCCAGAAAGAATCCTGCCGTCAGATACATAGAGGGGAGTTAGTGTCCATTTTGGTAAGTGGGTGAAGTAGTCAGTAAGCAGAGCCACATCTTTCTTATTATTGTCTGAAAGAGTTTCAGGTGTCAGAATATCTAGGCTGATATTTCCTGTAGATGAAACATAGGCAATCAGATTGTAATCAGCGGTGTCTGAAGATAATTTGTAATGCTGACCTTTAGCATTTAACTCTTCACTCATCACGCACGATTGAGCAAACAATCGCTTAATGTTCCAATATATCCCACCATCGAAAACAAAGGAGACATTATTCTTGAAAAGTGCATATTCGTTGGCCTTGGTAAAGTACGCACTTTTATATGTTTTAAAAGCCTGATATTTCCGTTGTCCTTTTACCACCTCAAAACAACCGAATTCGTTAGAGACTACAAAGCCAAAGTATGGAAGAGGATTTGTTATGAAGCAGAATTTACCATTGAGCCAAACAGCTGGAATTTTGGCTGTATCTGACTTTGTTTGTTCAGAGACAAGTCTCTTTGTATCTTCCTTCATTAACGAAGCATCTGATTTGGACATACAAAAATCATAAGGCTCTTCTTCCGTTCGTAGATGAAAGAACCAATCTGCATTGATATGCTTGTTTCCCGAAGGAAGACTCGTTGATGGAGTACTGACAAACATGACTGTCCCCAGAGGCCACCCAATAAGTTTCTCGCACGATTTATTTTTAGAATTCAACTCTTTATCAAGAGGTCGTATGGATTCCCAATGCGGAGCTGCATGGAAAAAGGACGCACGCATTTCATCCAGTGACACATATTGCAGCGAGGGAAGAGACAACAATAAGCCTTTATCTCCTCTCATACATTGTTGGGCATATGATGGGACACTCAATAAAACAGCTAAAATGAACAAGATGTTATGCATTTGTTAATATCTTTTTTTCTTTCGCTATTTGAATGGAAACTTCGATCCTTATTTTTTTCTGTAACCTCACCGTCCTCTGGTACACCTTCATAGGAAACGAACTCCCCTGTTGTAGATTCATATACGACAGCATGAGAAAAACCATAATTCCGTAGTTTGTCAAAGCAACTCGTGTCAGTATGAGACGGACCATAAGCATGTCCATTCTGGTAAAGATGGGTATGATACGTTGTATCGTAAAGATTCTTTTGTATTCCAAAGCAAATTCCTGGAGTTTCTAAAGTTGGAACTTCTACTAAGACATGTTTTACTAATTGTCCGATAAGTGTCTTATCTACTGTAGGTATAGATGACATAGCATGATAATAATTATTAGTATACTTTTATATGCTTTATCATAATTAGCGCTACAAAGATTCATAGAAAATTGTTCAACACCAAATGTTTCTTGTAAATTTTCAACAACTAAAACATCTCTTTTTTTGTTGGATAGATAGATTAGTTAGAGTTTTCTTTATTATGGTTTTTATAAAAATGGGAATCGCAATTAAACCTTTTTCTTCACCATTCGTCCTAAGAAAGTGACATCGCCCTTGAGGGGACTATGTCTGTATGATTGAAATAGGATTATTCACGAGAAAGTAAATGCATGAAACGCCTTCTTTTTTCATTGCTCGCTCTCATCGTCTCTCAAACGCTTTTGGCCCAAAAATATGTGATTACGGGTAGCGTGGAGGACGAGCGCAATATGAACAAACTTGAGTTTGCTTCGGCTACGCTGATGAAGCTTGACAGTACGAAAATCATTGGGACAATGACCGACAGCATCGGTGCATTCAAACTTCGTGTGGCACAACCTGGCGCGTATATTTTGCGCGTTAGCTTTGTGGGCTATTCGAAAGCCGACCGCATGGTAACGCTCACGGAGAACAACGATTCTATTGATTTAGGCATCATAGGTTTGGCAGGCGACAAGTACACCTTGCAGTCGGCCGTAGTCACTGGTACTGCCGCACGTATGCAGCAGGTGGGCGACACAACCATGTTCAACGCCTCGGCCTATCGCACGCCAACGGGTTCCACCCTCGAATCGCTCGTTAAGCAGTTGCCCGGCGTGGAAGTGAGCGACGACGGAACGATTAAGTGGAACGGAAAAACCGTCAAAAGCTTTCTCGTCAACGGTAAAGACTTCTTCAAGGGTGACACAAAGGTGGCGATGAAGAATCTGCCTACTGAGATGGTCAGTAAGCTGAAGGCGTATGACAAGAAAAGCGACTACACAGAGCAAACAGGTATCGACGATGGTGAAGAAACTACCGTGCTAGACATCATGACGAAGCGCGAGCTGAATGAGTCGTGGATTGTTAATGCCGATTTGGGGTGGGGTAATAAGGACCGTTATGCTGAGAAATTCTTTGCCACTCGCTTCTCCGACAACAGCCGTATTTCTCTTTTCGGTTCGCTCAACAATACTGGCGACCAAGGCTTCGGCGGACCGCGTGGCTTTGGCAGAAGTAACGGACTTACTTCAAGCAAAATATTCGGTCTGGACTTCGAATGGGAGAATGGTAAGAAAAAGCGCGAAGCAGGCCGTTTGGAACTGGGCGGAAACGTTCGCTACAGCCACACGGGCGTTGATCTTCTCGCTAAGACCAATTCGGAGATATTCCTCACGAGTGGCTCTTCTAGTAGCTTTGCGAACAGCCTCTCCAGAAGCTTCTCGTCCTCAACTTACGCTGGTGGAGAATTGAAGTTAGAGTGGAATCCCGACTCAATGACTTATGTAGATATCCGCCCCACGTTCTCGCATAGCGACAGCCATAACAGTGCTAAAAGCCGGAGTGCTACTTTCAAGAGCGACCCTTATGGTTTGAGCGGTTCGCCGCTGGATAGCATCTTTGCGACCAATCCTGCCGCTGCCCTCACCAGTATTGCCGTCAATCGTAGCGAACGGCTCTCGAAAGGTAGTAGCGTTAATAATTCTGTGGGTGGAAGCATGAACATCATTCGTCGCTTAGGAAGCAATGGTCGCAATGTGAGTTTCCGTGTCAACTATAATTACAGCAAGGGACACAGTAGTACCTATTCCATCTCGGATATACAATACTATAACGGCAAGGCCGCAAGCTTCCTCAATCAGTATAGTTGGACGCCCAATAAAAACTATAATTATGGTTTGCGCTTTGGCTATTCCGAACCGTTTGCTAAAAACTGGAACGCGCAGGTGCGTTATGAATACTCCTTCCGTTATCAGGATAGCGACCGCAGCCGTTATAATCTGAACGAGATCGACTCGCTCACATGGGGCAACCCGCTGGCTTATCCGCCGCTGGGAACACTGCCCACCGATGCTCAAGTTCTGCAGGCAGTGCGCGATGACTACAATTCACAGTATGCCACCTATCGTTATTTCAATAATAGTGTGAATCTGGGTGTGCGCTATAACAATAAAATCGTCCGTTTCGATGCTGGCGTAAGTTTCAATCCACAACGCACAAAATTGGCGTACGAACGCCCCGGACAGAACATCGACACCACCGTGGTGCGCAAGGTGTTCAACATCTCCCCGCAATTGCGCTTCCGCTACCAGTTCTCCAAGACCAATCAATTTGAGTTCAACTACCGAGGCTCTGCATCTCAACCTTCGATGACGAACCTGCTTGATGTGGTGGATGATAGCAATCCGTTGCTCATTACTATGGGTAATCCCGGCTTGAAGCCCTCGTGGGTAAATTGGTTGCAGGTTCAGTATCGTGGCTACAATCCAGAGCAGCAAGCAGGAATGTTCTTCGGCTTCGACTTCACGCAAACGTCTAATGCCATCTCCACGCGCGTTGTCTACAATGACGCCACGGGTGTGCGCTATTCTCGTCCCGAAAACATAGCAGGTATCTGGAGTATGGGAGCACATGGTATGTATAATTTCGGCTTTGGTAAAGACAAGGTTTGGACACTCTCTGCATTCACTAATTTCAACTTCAATCACGATGTAGGCTATGTGAGCCGCGTGAGTGGTGCGGGTCACACGCGCAGTCTTGTGGCGGCCTATTTGCAGACCACTGGCGTGCGTAGTCAGCACAACACTGCGTATTATAATAATGTGTTCAATTCTGCCAATGCGCAGAAAAATGTCAATAAGACCTTGAGCATGGGTGAGCACTTGCGGCTCAACTATCGCGCCTCCTTTTTTGATGCAGGTTTTATCGGTATGCTGAACTATCAGCACTCGCGCAACAGCATCCAAACGTCAAGCAATCTCAACACTTGGCAATTCAGCTATGGAGCAGAGGCCAATTTCAACGCACCTTGGGGAATGAGTCTCTCCACGGACATCCGTATGAGCAGTCGCCGTGGATATTCGGTAAGCTCCATGAATACAAATGAACTGCTTTGGAATGCTCAGCTCAGTCAGAGTTTTCTCAAGAAAAAGAATCTGACACTCAGCGTGCAATTCTATGACATCCTTCAGCAGCAAAGCAATATCAGCCGCGTGCTCAATGCTCAGCTGCGTAGCGACTCTTGGAACAATGCCATCAATTCTTATTTCATGGTACACCTTATATATAAGTTGAACATCTTCCCAGGTGGCAGTTCTTCAAAAGATGCTGATGCTAAGCGCGAAAGTGAGCGTAAAGAACGACCTGGCGGACGTCCCGGTCCCGGTGGACGTCCCGGTGGCGGTCCTGGCCCGGCTGTCCTGTCCCCCAGCGGTCGTTTTTAAGCCACACCAGTATAAATAGAATTTTCAATAAGATAAGGATGAGCTTTGCAGGCTCTGCTTTCTTTCTCTCTAAACGGGAAAGACGCTTTGCCGCAATGCTCGTCCTTATTGTGTTTTACCGAATTTTATAGTCTACTCTTTGCAGGAAATTGAATCTGTTGTTAACTTTGCTGAAAAATAAAGACGTAATGAAAACGAGGATAGGCCGATTTTTCGGTGTCTACTTTCTATGGGTCGTTTGTTTTGTTCTGCAAAAACCTTTCTTTCTCCTTGTGTATGGACAAAACGTGCAGCACCTCCGCGCAACAGATTGGTTGAGCATTATGTACCACGGACTCCCGCTTGATTTCAGTATGGCAGGGTATCTCTCCGTCATTCCTGCTTTGCTGCTACTCCCCACGCTCTGGCGAAAAGAGCAGTGGCCGCGGCGAACGTTGATGGCTTATTTTGGCTGTGTATCTACTATCGTAGGGATGGCTTTTATCTTGAATCTTGTGCTCTATGGCTATTGGGGATTCCCACTTGATTCAACGCCGTTGTTCTATTTCTTCTCGTCGCCGCAGGAGGCGGTGGCCAGTGTGAGCTTTGGATTCTTGCTCCTCGGCTTGTTGCTAATGGCTCTTTGCAGTGTCGCCATTTATGCCGTATTCTATTTCTTCTTGCTTCGCCCGAAGCGTTGGCCGCAGTTTGAGAGAATTCACAATAGAGCCTGGAAGAGCTTGGCTCTGTTTCTTCTCACAGCCGCTCTGTTTCTCCCTATCCGCGGTGGGATAACAACGTCGACGATGAACGTAGGAAAAGTTTTCTACAGTGGCGACCCTGTTCTCAATCATGCCGCTGTGAATCCGCTTTTTAGTTTGATGGAATCACTGGTAGGACAAGAGGATTTCGGGAAACAATACCGCTTCATGGACGATCGTGAGGCAACGCGCCTCTTCCGCTCTATGCAAGAGCCGCCCGAAGCGGATATGGCACTTTCCGACTCCCTGCTAACTATGCAACGCCCCAATGTGATGATCATTGTGATGGAGAGTTTCTCCAACCACCTCATGAAGGAAACGGGCGGACTGCCTAATGTGGCGGTCAATCTTGATTCGATAGCCCGAACGGGAGTTCTCTTTACGAATTTCTACGCCAATAGCTTCCGCACCGACCGCGGACTGGTTAGCATCTTGAGCGGCTATCCAGCTCAACCTACGATGAGCATCATGAAGTATCCCAGCAAAACGGCGCATCTCCCATCCATCTGTGGCGCTCTTCTGAAAGTGGGTTATCGTCCTAAATACTACTATGGCGGTGATGCAGATTTCACCAAAATGCGCTCTTATCTCGTGGCGCAAGGTTTTACGGATATTGTCTCCGACCAAGATTTCCCCGTGGGCGACCGTCTCTCGAAATGGGGCGTCCATGACCATTTGCTTTTCCGCAAGGTGTGGGAAGAACTCCGCAGCGAAAATCCACAGAAAGAGCCTTTCTTCCGTGTGGTACAAACGAGCAGTAGCCACGAACCTTTCGATGTGCCGTACCACCGCCTAAGCGACGAGCGCCTCAACGCCTTTGCCTACACTGACAGTGTTATCGGAGATTTTCTTCGCAACTTCCGAACGTTGCCCGCATGGAAGAATACGCTCGTTATCCTTGTTCCCGACCATCTCGGGTGCTATCCCCCTCATATTAGCAATTTTGACATCAACCGCTATCGTATTCCGCTCATCCTGACAGGAGGAGCTGTTCGAGAACCGAAGCGCATAGATATTATTGGAGGTCAGCAGGATATCGCCGCCACGCTCTTGGCGCAGTTGGGCTTGTCGCACAAAGAGTTCGCCTTCAGTAAGAATCTCTTCAATCCGCATGCTCCGCATTTCGCTTTCTTTGCTGTGCCCGATGCTTTCGGCCTCGTCACCACCGATAACCAACTTATCTACGACAACCAAGCTCACCGCGTGATGCTCGACACTGGGCGGAGCAAAGGGCAGAACTTGCAGCCGGCAAAAGCTTTTCTGCAAAAACTCTACGATGATATTGCTAAACGCTAACAAAGATGCTTGATTTCTTTACAGATCTGGACACACAGTTGATGCTCTTTCTCAACGGATGGCACACTCCGTATTGGGACAATTTTATGTGGCTCTATTCCTCACGGTGGATATGGCTACCTTTCTACGCAGCTTTTGTCTTCGTGATTTTACGCAATTTCAAGTGGCGCGTTTCGGCTCTAATCTTTGTGGCTATATTTCTGACGATATTTTTCGCCGATCAAATTACGGCTACGCTGCTGCGTCCCATCTTTCATCGCTTGCGCCCATGCAATCTGGATAATCCCTTGTCGCAGTTCATTCATGTAGTGGCAAATGATCGGGGTGGGGCTTACGGTTTCCCCTCTGCCCACGCCGCCAATGCTTTCGGCTTTGCGTTTTTCATTCACTATTTGTTTCGCCGAAGTTCGCTCTCGCTGCTCCTCTTTGCGTGGGCACTGATGATGTGCTATACGCGCATCTATCTGGGTCGACACTATCCTGGCGACCTCCTGGCAGGCGCGATGGTGGGCTTTGTTAGTGCGAGTTTGTCTTATTGTATGTTTCGTTACGTTGCAGGAAGTCAAAAACATAAGAAGCTGCATAGGCAATTTATCCCTCCTTATTTCTTACTACTCACGCTTCTCACTTTTTTCATCCTTTCCTTTTTCTATCCCTATTAGGAACTATGGAGAACTAAAAAAGAGAAATAGAATGGTTCCTATTTCCTTTGATGAGATTTAGAGGAAGTCATAGATTTTGTAGCGTGTGTGATTTTCTTTTCATATCCGTTTTACACAAATAAGTGCAGAAAAGTGTAGTAAATTCACACTTTTCTGCACTTATTTGTGTAAAAGGACGAGTTTTAAGCAGCGGGAGGTGGTTTTCGATATGGCCGCGCGGCGGTCGATGCGTTCGCCAACAAGCCAGAGAGGACCGGTGGCATCGCAGACGATGAGGGCTGCGCGTTTGTGTATGCGCGAATAGTGACGGTCGGTGAGGTAATCGCTCACAAGTTTACTTCCGTTCATACCGTATGGGTGGAAACGGTCGCCAGGTTCGAGACTGCGGATGAACAACTCCCCTTGGATTTTATCGGCATCAAGGGTGGCAATTTCTGGAACTCTGCTAATCTCTACTGTTGCGCATTTTTCTACGGACAAAGTGCGCCCAGCAGGTAATGCTGTTTTGCCCTCGCAGAGTGGAGTAGAGGGGACAGCTTCGATGATGGGCGAAAGCATGAGCCGTCCCCGATGGAGAGTGGCCCACCCTGTGGCGCTCGTGAAGAAAACGCCCGATTCGCCTGGTAGCGTGGAGAAAATGTCGGAAATGTGGGAAGAACTGAAGCCGTATTCCTTCATAAGGAGGAAAAGATATGTTTGCGGTGCGGGGGATTCTAACAAGGGGGCAACTCCAACGGAGATGCCAAACTGCTCTTCCCGCACGTTCTCTTTTCGGAACTTTTCAAACTGTTCTCTCATGATGTTGTCGGCTTCGGCTATACGCTGCATGGTTTCCGCGAGGGTGCGGTCGAGCGATGGATTCATCTGGCGCAACAAAGGGAGTATCTCTTGTCGCAATTTGTTGCGCTTATAATAGGTGTCCGCATTTGTGCTATCAACAACAAATGCTTCGCCTTTTTCTTTCAAGTAAGTCTCAATCTCTTGTCGAGTCACGCCGAGGAGCGGCCGGATAACATCCGTTGTGCGAACGGACATTCCCGTCAGTCCTTGCAAACCAGCACCGCGTAGGAGGTTGAGGAAGAGTGTTTCGGTGTTGTCTTCTTGATGATGGGCAACAGCCACAAAGCGGATGTCGCGCTCACGGAGCAATTTTCGGAACCATGTGTAGCGCAAATCCCGCGCCGCCATTTCGATACTCACTTTTTGCGCTTTCGCCACCGCCTTTGTGTCGAAATCGGTGCGATGGAGAGGTACATCTAATTGCTTACAGAGTTGCTCCACAAAGGAGACATCGCGGTCGGCTTCTTCATCGCGCAAATGAAAATGACAATGAGCCGCCTCCACACGATAGCCCAAGTCGCGCAACGCCAGCAGAAGAGCAACAGAGTCTGCCCCGCCACTGAGGGCAACCAAAATGCGCTCGCCATCATGAAGCAGATGATGGCGAACAATGAGCTGGTGGATGTTGTCTGTAAACTTCAATGTCTTGTCGTATCAGTTGTGGGCGAAAGATTCTCAATAGGAAGCTGTGGCAGGAATCCCCTCTTTCTCAATCATGGCCACGATGCGATCCAATTCCTCATGGGTAGCTTTCTGTAAGTTGTGGTTGGGCGTTTCGCGGTCGATGGTGTAAATCATCACCTGCTGCGGCTTGATTTCTTTGACTGCTTCCAGCCATGGCAACACGTATTCATCGCCCGTATTGTCCACATTCTTCCCTTCCACTGTTCCTTTCATGAACATCGTCTGCACAATGACGTGTCCATTAAAAGCCTTGAGCGATTCGATTACCTTTTCAACATTGTAAGGATACAAAGGACGATCGACGAGTTGTATATACTCCAGGTTGATCGTATCGAGTTTGAGGATATTGTTATCCACGAGCATGAGTGCTTTGTGGATGTTGGGACGAGCTGCCAAAGAGGTATTACTCAGCACACTCACTTTTGCTTTCGGACAAAAGCGGTTGCGCAGCGCGATGGTATCCTCTATGATACCCAAAAAGTCGGGGTGGGTGGTAGGTTCGCCGTTACCAGCAAAGGTCAGCACATCGGGCACTTGTCCTTCCGCCTGCATCTGCTCCAAACGCTCTTCGAGCGCACGCTGCACTTCCTGCCGTGTGGGGCGTTGGGACTGTGCAACGCGATCCTTGTTGAAGCCACATTCGCAGTAGACACAATCGAACGTGCAAACTTTTCCATCGTGCGGCATCAAATTGATGCCCAAAGAAATTCCCATCCTTCGGCTATGGACAGGACCATATATTGGTGCAGGAAAAATTATTGTCGACATAATCTGTAAGTTATCCCGCGAAGTTACTGTAAACGTCCGAATTTTCCAAACTCTCCTCTTGTTTCTTATGCGGAGGCAGGATTATTGTTCTTTTATGTATTTCCTGTCCTTTTTCAAAATGTCATGTAAAATAGGCATTATTATTTGAGACTGTGTTTTTTTTACTTATTTTAGCTCATCTTTGGGAAAAGAGTCTTTGATTTAAAGATCTGGTTTGTGAATGATGTTTCTATATACTGATGTTAATTTTTTTAAAGCTTTAAAGTTAGTCTTGTCTAAATAATCTATTTTGCTTCCTTCTGCCATTTTTAGAGATTCATTACATAAATTTAAGCGATGAATCATTGGGATAACAACACTATTGACATGATGATAATAATTACATATTTCTTTTTCTGAAGAAGGGAGTTTATATCCCTTTGTAGAACTTGAAATAATTACATCATTATCTCGTAATTTTCCTATCACCTTATTCCTAAAAACTTGTTCTGAGATTTTTGGGAAATTATTTAATTCCATTGCCCTCATTAGCTCTTTTGTTTGAATATATTTTCTGTAAGAGTTGTATTGATATCGGAATAGGAGATAGTTCAAAACAAAAACTTGGCGTTTAATATCTTCATTATTGGAATTTATGTTTCTATTACAGAAGTCAATAGCTTTTCTATATACTATTTGTACTATATTTCTATCATAGTCTGGTGATCCCTCTGCATGTTCAAAGAGGCTCTTGTCATAGCTTTGAGGGAAGAATCTTATTTTTGCTATTTTTGTGTTTATTATATTAAGAAAATGAATATTGTTGGGAACCTTCTTTTTTTTCTCATCATCATATATATATGATAAGGTTCCAGCTATTAAATCTGCTAATTGGATAGCATTAGTTGTTTTACTATTAACAACCTTGAAAAATTCTTTGTCAAAAAGTGTTATAGGTTTTCTGTTTGAATTTACGTAGTTCGTAAATTCTCGTACATACTCATTATTTCCAATTTCATCTGTGATTATATTTAAAGATGGGTAAGTAGAGCGTAGTTCTTCATACACTTTTTCATTGAGAAACTTATAGAAGGTTGCTTTACTTTTGGTTATTCCATGATCTGTAAAAATTGCTCGTTTATCAGCAATAAAAGCGAAAAAACTAAAGGGTAAATCTTTTATTTTATCTAAAATTTTAGCTCTACGTTTATGATTCCCTTTTATGTTATTAGACTTGATTTCAGAGTTATTAAAATCTTTATTTCTAATATCTTGTAGTTTCTTGTCTATTAATTCTATATCTGAACTTTTTACAATTATAGCAACAATAATGAAAAGTGGAGAATCTTGATTGTATTGTTTAAAACCATATCCACCACATTCATCAAGATAGGCATAAATATCATTATTTCCATTAAAAATATTCTCTGTTTCAGTCATATGATTATTAAGAATTTGTTTATTACTATACAAAGGTATAATGTTTTCTTAAGAATATCAAGTTATATGTTTGAGGATATATAGAGTTTGGAATGAAGATCATAAACTTCTATGATATGTGAATAAAGAATTGGGCTATTTTATTTCATAATATATCTTGCTTTTTATTTTTAGTTGTATCTTTTCTGCTTTAGGAGATAAAGAAGTAGTTGAGAAAGTCTTTGTGGCTGCTGTGCGACATCGCCGGTGTCGGAGAGTAGCGAGAGCACTCTATCCACGGGTTCGCCCTTCGGGTATCACTCGCAGTTACGCATGGTGTGTTCCCGCTGGGGGATAGTGGGAGAATGTTGTGGGTATGTCTCGCTGGAAACTTTCCTTATTGCGCTGGTTGATGCAATAAGGGAGTGAGCTGAGAGCCTTATTGCGTTGGAGAATACAATAAGGAGAAAAAGAGAAACTACTGAAGAGAGTGTCCTGTACTAAATAAGTTGACAGTTCATAAACTCAAAAAAAGATTATGTCAAGATTAAAGTACAGCGAAACAGAGAAAGTCCTGTTGTTGCGTTCTTACCTGCAAAGCGGTATGGACGCTAAAAATTTTTCACGTAGTCGTGGAGTTCCTTATACCACCTTCCGCTATATTTGCAAGCAATATGGCACTCCTGATCTCTCCACAATCGAACGACTTATGAAAGAAACAAAAATCCCGAATACTGTCGATGAACTCCAGTCTCAACTCTCTAAAGAGCGCAAAGCCTATGAGGCAGAGATTAAGCGCCTTAAGAAGGCTCTTTCTGAATCCGAATTGCGATGTTTGGCCAACTCCACCATGATAGATTTAGCGGAGAAAATGTTTAATATCCCCATCCGAAAAAAACGCGATGCCAAGTAATCTATACTTTGTCTCAGAGCCAGGAAGAGGATACGTCCGCGCGGCGTAATGTCTCCTTTCTCTGCGATTATCTTGGCATAAGCAGACAAGGTTATTACAAGTATATAAATCAAGAAAAAGAAGAGGAAATCCTAGGAACGAGTATCGTCCTATATGCCACAGAGCTACGCAAGGACCTCCCCAAAGCAGGCATGCGCGAACTCTACGAACTGTGTCGTCGCAAGTTCCAATCTAAGTTCTCCATTGGTCGCGACCAATGCTACAATCTCTTCCGTTCCAACGGCCTGTGTCAGCGCTACCGCAAACGTCCTCGGACAACCTTTTCAAATCATAATTATTTCATTTTCGATGACTTACTTAATACAACCCCAAAACTCAAGCCCACCCATTTCGGTCAACTCTGTGTTGCCGACATCACCTATGTTGCCACTCAACAAGGTTGGGCCTACCTCTCACTGGTAACAGATGCCGCCTCAAGAGTCATAGTAGGTTGGCAGCTCCATCCCACCTTATCCAAAGACGGCCCCATAGAAGCCATGAAGAAAGCTATCGACTTCTATAGAGTCAACCATGTCAACCCAGCAGGGCTCATCCACCACTCCGACCGAGGCACTCAATATTGCTGCAATGAATACATTGCGCTATTGAAAGACCTCGGAATAAGAGCCAGTATGACTCAAACAGGCGACCCTCTACACAATGCCCTAGCAGAGAGAATCAACAACACCGTAAAGAACGGATGGCTCTTTGAAACAGAAGAAAAGAGCTTCGAGGAAGTAAAGCAACTCGTGCAAAAAGCCGTTGATATATACAATCGAGTACGCCCCCATCAAAGTTTAGAAATGAGGACACCTCTCGAAGAAATGAAACGCTTATTAGAACAAGCAGCATAGCACAATGTCTCTCGGGGGCTACTCGCCCCCTGCCGACAGCACCCCCTCGGTGTTTTTCATACCTCTAGCAGCCATCGCAAATAAAATAGAAAGCCAAATAAATTAAAAATCCTTATCTTTACCACCATAAGGCAAGTGTCAACCTAAAACAGATTTAGGAATAACAATGACAACCTCCCATAAAACTTCAGGAGCTGTCAACCAAAAGATATTTTAACAAACAGAACTGTCAACCTTTTTCAGTACAGAGCAGAGTGTCACTCTTCAGTAGTTTTAATTTTTTGTTGTCACGTCGTCACGTTGTCACACTTTGTTTTTATGTGATTGATTATCAGTGTTGTGAAGCATATATTGAAGTGTGACAACAAAATACTGGATGAAATTTGTTGTCACACTTGAAAAATGCTTTTAATATGCTGAAAATAAGGTGAATATCTGCTAGGCGTGACAACGTGACGACGTGACAACGAAATTATGAAACCTCTGGAGAGCCTTCAACTACATAGTATAAACGTGATGTGCGCGTGCGGCGATTTTCCAACTTCATTTTTTGCAAATATCGTCCAAAGTTATTTATCTGCCCCATCGGTATTGCTATGCGGGAATACTTCTGGAGGCGTTCGATGATGTGGGTAGGGGTGAGCCATTCGCCAGTTTCGGAGGGAGTGGGCTGGCGAAAATAGGCTTGGAAGAGTTGGACCACATAGGGGAGTTGCTCGAACGATTGGTTTTGCTCTTGCACGTAGGTTTCTTCCGAAGTGTCGAGCCAGTAGCGTTCGCGGTGATAGAGCGCATGGAGAAGTTCGGCATAGAGTTGCTCGTAGTGGATGGGAGTTTCTACATCGATGGGCGCGGTGATGTTCACACAGATGAAGCGGCGACTACCTGTTGGGTCGGTCAAGAGGTCAGTGCGGTTACTCGTGCCGATGAACGAAGCATAGCGTGGGAGAGTGACGGCTGTGGTGGCATAAGGACGGCGCACACTGATGGAGGGAGCTTGCAGCAAGTATTTGATATGAGCTTGCTGCGACTCGCGATATTGGTCGAACTCATCGATGTTGATGAGCAAGTAGCGGTTGAGGGCGAGGGCAGCATCGCGTCGGCTAGTGAGATCAAGACTGTCGGTGTAAGCTATGCGCAGTTCGGGCGGGAGGAGCTGATTGCAGAATGTGGATTTATGACAGCCCTGTGGGCCTACGAGCAGTGGAGAAATCTGGTTGCCGTGGCGTTCGTCGAAATGAAGCCAATGAGCCACCATGCCGAGCAGCCAGCGACGGAAGAGTTGCGACCAACGTGGATTGTTGCACGGAATGCGTTGTGCTAGTTGGGCGATGCGCTCTTTTCCGTCCCATTGCGGCAAATGGTCGAAGTAGTGCTGCACAGAATTGAAATGCAGTGGGCGAGCACGGAGGTAACGCGTCATGTCGGGCGAGAGGAGATTGATTCCCTCTTTCTGTGCCTCCAGTTCCATAGTGCTTTGCACGTGTTCGTCAACGGGACAGAAATGGGGTTGCGAAGAATGGCGACAGCGATACTCAAGTTGCCCCAACAAGGTGTTGAAGCGCACTTCGTAGCGTCGTTGCATAAATTCTTCGAGGCGAAGAGCTATCTCCTGCAAGCGATTCAGCCCAATAGTATTTGCCGGGGTGCACGAACGATCGTAGACATTATGGAGCACACAGCGCACATAGTCCGGTTCGAGGCGATGGAAGAAACACTGCGCTTGATGGATGGTTTCCTCCTCCGCAAGGCCATCAGCGCAGCAAGCCTCGCCCAGAAGCGGAAGCAGCTGCTCGTCGGAGAGGTGATCTGCCTGTTTGCGCAAGAGTTCGTTGAGGAGCAAATGGAAGCGACGTTGCGCCATGAGTGTAGAGAGTTGGGCGGTTGCTGGGCGCTTGCTATCGGGCGTCTCCGTGAGTGGTTGGGGCATCTGATGAGGCTGCTGGAGAATAAACGGCACGGCATCGGTACGGAAAAAGGCCGCAGCATCGGCAGAAAGGAGAAAACGCTGCTGAGAGAGAGCCGCATTGCGGAGAGAAAGGCGACCGCTGCAATGCTCCACGAGCGGTGCATAAACGCGTACGCCCCACTGCCATGCGTGGGCATGGAAGCTTTGGATATCGTTAGGAACTTGCGGTAAGTCTCCATTGGGCAATGTAGCACGCATAAGAATCTTCACACTGTGTGCATCAATGCCTAAGAAGGCGGCGAGCGTTTGCGGCTGTTGGCTAACCGCCTCCCGCACTTTTTCGGCTTTTTCGGTAGACGCAAGGGGGAGTGTTTCGAGAACTATAATACCATTGTAGTGTTTCCTACTAATCAGTCCGTCGCGATTGCGCGAGAATAGAAAAGCGGGGTGTACGAAAGCGGCACAGCCTAAGTCGAGTTGAGCGACATCGGCACCATCACTGCTGCTGAAAGCTGAGGGTTGGAGAAGATAGCGTTCGCGATAAGCCGCAATGTGTTGCGCCTTTGCTGGTTGCTGAATGCGTTGTGCGAATTGGTTGAAGTCCATTTTGGACACGCATTGTCGGCCTGTCTCGTCGACAGTTCGGAGAATTGAAAAATACATGATAATTTATTTAGGTTAGTAAAGATCCTGCACCTAGCGCAGGAGAATATGCAGCGAGAAGCGTCAAGTAACGCTCCTTTAGCTTTTATAAATTGTCGTCTTCATGGGTTTGGTGCTACGAAGATAAGGATTTCTGTTAGGAAAATGAAATCTTAGGGTGCTTTGCTTTGAGTGAAACGAGAGAGACTGAGGGGGGGCTCCAAACAAAAGTTAGCGGAGTTGCCGTTTATGTTATTGTATGAAGCGGAGATAAAAAACTTTAAATGTCTTGCGGGAGTATGGATGAAATACTATTTCATCCCGTAAAAAGTTATAAAAACTTAAAAATGGTCTCCTAATTAATGAGGATGTATAAAAAAGCTCCTTTTTCTTTTGCAGGATTAAAAATGTAAACTGAACTTTGCAAAAGGAACAACTATTAAGACTCTTATATGGGATTATTTTGTAAGATGAAAGCCCTGTGGAACGATTTCAAGAGTCGTCTTTCACGTGCAGAGAAAGTAGGTTTGATTCTACTTGTCGGCTGCATAGCAGGACTTGGAAGCCTGTTTTTATATACTCTCCGCTTTACAACGTATTTGGGGGATGACCCAGCAGCGTGCATGAACTGTCATGTGATGACACCTTATTATGCTACATGGGCACATAGTTCGCATGCTCATACTGCAACGTGTAACGATTGTCATGTTCCGCACAGCAGTGTGTTTGCAAAGTACTATTTCAAAGCGAAAGATGGTATTGGACACGTGGCTGCCTTTGTGACCAAAAGCGAGAAAGATGTTATCATGCTCAAAGAAGCGAGTGCGGAAGTGATAATGGATAACTGTATACGTTGTCATACCCAGTTGAACACCGAACTGGTGAATACGGGGCGTATCGACTACATGATGGCGCAGCGTAACGAGGGGAAAGCTTGTTGGGATTGCCACCGCGAAACACCGCATGGACGGGTGGGGCTTTCGAGCACTCCCAATGCTATTGTTCCTTATCCGCCTGCAACAGCTCCGCAATGGCTTCATAAAACCGTTGGCGGACGGTAATATTTTTTTCTATTTGTAAAAACTAAAAAATCATATTATTATGTCAGAACAACAGCGAAAACTCAAAACATGGCAAGGCTGGGCTCTCTTTGGTGGTGCCATGCTCATTGTCTTCTGTCTGGGACTTCTGGCAGCGTCGCTGATGGAGCGTCGCGCCGAAGTGGCAAGTATTTTTAACAACCGCCGATTCCCGATGAAGGACAGTATTGTTTCTCTCAACGATTCTTTTGCAGTTGATTTTCCGCGTGAGTATGAAACGTGGAAGATGACAGCAGATACTACGTTTGAAAGTGAGTTTAATGGGAGTCAACGAAAGGATGTCTTGGCTCAGCGCCCCAATATGGTGATTCTTTGGGCGGGATACGCTTTCTCTTGGGAGTATAATTCTCCGCGCGGTCATTCGCACGCTATTGAGGATATGCGCGAGATTTTGCGCACTGGTGCTCCGATGATACCTGGTGATAAGGGGGAGAAACAACCCGGAACGTGTTGGACATGTAAGGGACCAGATGTTCCTCGCTTGATGCGTGAAATGGGGGTGGCAAACTTCTATAAAGCACCATGGTCGGCACATGGTAGTCAGATGATGAATTCTATCGGTTGCTCCGATTGTCACGACCCTGTCACGATGAATCTTTGTGTGAGTCGTCCTGCTTTGAAGGAGGCATGGGCACGCACTCACAACGGCGAAGATGTCAACACGCGTCCACATCAAGAAATGCGTTCGCTTGTTTGTGCACAATGTCATGAAGAATACTATTTCCAGAAGGGTACGAGTTATCTTGTTTTTCCGATGGATGAGGGAAACAGCGTCGAAGATATAGAACGCTATTTTGATAAGATTAAGTTTACAGATTATACGCACGCTTTGAGTCGCGCTCCGATTCTGAAAGCGCAGCATCCGGGCTATACGCTTTTTATGCAAGGTACGCATGGTAAGCGTGGTTTGTCCTGTGCTGACTGCCATATGCCTTATAAGGCAGAAGGTGGCGTTAAGTTCTCGGATCATCAGATTACAAGTCCGTTGGCTAA
The DNA here is from genome assembly GCF_014195585.1 of Alloprevotella rava. GTDB lineage: Bacteria > Bacteroidota > Bacteroidia > Bacteroidales > Bacteroidaceae > Alloprevotella > Alloprevotella rava. Next base: position 220,051 of record NZ_JACICA010000001.1, read on the forward strand.
TATAGACCGCACTTGTCAGGTATGTCATCGCGAGAGTGCTGAGAAATTGAAAGGCTATGTCTACGAGCATCAGCGTAAAGTTAATGAGATTCGTGACCGCGTTGAAGCAGAGTTGGCTAAAGCACACATTGAAGCGAAGTTTGCTTGGGATAAGGGTGCTACGGAAAATGAAATGAAAGAAACTCTGCAAGATCTTCGTTCTGGTCAGTGGCGTTGGGACTACGCAGTGGCTTCCCATGGTGCTTCATTCCACGCAACGGATGAAGTGATGCGCATTCTTGCTTCGGCTCTCGACTTTGCTCACAAAGCTCGCTTCTCTATCTCAAAAGTTTTGGCGAAGCACGGTTTCACGGGTGAAGTTCCAATGCCAGACATCAGTACGAAAGCCAAGGCGCAGGAGTACATCGGCTTGGATATGGCCAAGATGAATGGCGACAAGAAGAAGTTCCTCACTACCGTTGTTCCTAAATGGATTCAGGAAGCAAAGGCGAAGGGAAGAATTCACTAAAAGAATGTGATAATTAGGAAATGTGCTAATGTGAGAAAATGTGCTAATGTGCTAATGAGACAATGTGCTAATGTGGGTTACACCGTGTGTCCCGTTAGATCATTAGCATATTAGCACATTCAAGCCACATTAGCACATTCAAGCGACCTTGTCGCCCCGCATTAGCACATTTACTAAATTAGCACATTAAAATATCGTGTGGATAAAACCTTGGAAAATTAAAGAAGCTCTATTTATTGGAGGCGGGCTTGTTTTAACGGGACTATTGCTACAGTTTACAATAGGTCCGATTAAATGGGATTTGTTTGCATTTCCCGTCAATCTTATCTTTTTAGTATTTTGGGTATTACTCATTCTGGGTAGCTGGCTTTTAAGAAACCGCTTCTACGTGCTGCGTTGGATGAGTAGTAGCCAAGCGGCTGTGGGAGCAATCGTTTGGGTTGCACTGCTCACGCTTATTATGGGATTAACGAAGCAAGTAGGGCTCGAAGCTTTCTCTTCTGACCCTTTGGGAATCACTAAGATGTTGAGCCATTGGGCGTTTGTTCTCGTATATATGTGGATGACTTACATACTTGGACTTGTTATTCTTCGACAAATCAGCCATTTCACTTGGCGAGGAGTCCCCTTTCTTGTGTCACATTTCGGACTCTTCCTTGTCCTCACTTGTGGGACACTCGGAAGTGCGGATATGCAACGCCTGCGATTGGGAGCGGAGTTGGAAGCAGAAGTTCCCGAATGGCGTGGGCTCGATGATAAGAATAACGTTCATGAGCTCGACTTTGCGGTGCAACTCAATAGTTTTATCATGGACACATATCCGCCGAAGCTCATCGTTATCGATAGTAAAAGCGGAGATGCACTTCCGCGTGGAAAGTCCGATGTGCTGAGTCTCGAAGATAGTCTTGCTCACGGCCGTTTGAATGGTTGGGAGATACATGTTAAGCAGTATTTGCCTTTTGCAGCTCTTGTACCCGAAGGGAGTAAACTGAAAGCTGTTGCTTGGGGCTCAGCCGGTGCAATTCCTGCAGCTATGGTGGAAGTCATCAATCCTACTACCCATCATCGCATTAGTGGTTGGGTGAGTTGTGGCAGTTTCTATTTCCCCATGCAAGTGCTCCCGCTCGATGCGAAAACCGCTGTTGCTATGCCGCAACTTGAACCGCGCCGCTTTGCTTCGGATGTAACGGTTTACACGAAAGATGGGCGTAAACTCCGCGATACGATAGATGTTAATAAGCCACTCAGCGTCAGCGGATGGAAGATATATCAACTCGATTACGACCACGATCGCGGGCGATGGAGTCGGTATTCTGTCTTCGAACTCGTTCGTGATCCCTGGCTTCCTTATGTTTATGTGGGTATAGCCCTCCTTCTCCTTGGTGCGATTCTCATGTTTGTTATGGGGAGTAGGCGCAAATAATAATTAGCACATTAGCACATTTCTTAATTAGCACATTAAAACACCGTGTCCTGGTCATCATTTATATGTTTCGCTATTCCCGCCATACTTTTCTGGGCGGCAGGTGCGCTTTTCGCATGGAAAGAAAAGCGTCCTTTGTTGGTTTACAGCTTTACGACTATTGGCCTTATTATCTTCTTTAGTTTCATCACTCTCATGTGGTTTTCGTTGGAGCGTCCACCGCTTCGCACCATGGGAGAAACGCGTCTTTGGTATAGTTTCTTTCTCCCATTGGCAGGTTTCATCGTGTATAGTCGTTGGAAGTATAAGTGGATTTTAGCTTTCAGTACATTGCTCTCCACTGTCTTTGTCTGTATCAATCTCTTCAAACCAGAAATCCACAACAAGACGTTGATGCCTGCTCTGCAAAGTCCGTGGTTTGCCCCTCACGTAATCATCTACATGTTTGCCTACGCCCTTCTTGGAGCAGCTGCTTTGATGAGTATCTATTTGCTTTTCTTCAAGCGTTCTGCTGTAGAGGAAAAAGAGATAGAACTCACCGATAATCTCTCCTATATTGGCTTAGCCTTTATGACTATCGGTATGCTTTTTGGCGCTTTGTGGGCAAAAGAAGCATGGGGACATTATTGGAGTTGGGACCCCAAAGAAACTTGGGCGGCTATCACATGGTTTAGCTACCTCATCTATATTCATTTTCGCCGGTCCAATCCTCGCCATCTGCGCACATCTTTTGTTATGCTGCTTGTCAGTTTCATATTCCTCCAAGTGTGTTGGTGGGGGATCAACTATTTGCCGAGTGCTCAAGGCAGTAGTATTCACACATATAGCATGGATTGAAAAAGGTTTGGGAACAAGCAGAAGAGCTTGTTTTCTATATTGTCCACAATAAAAAAAGAGACCATCTTCGAAAGGATGGTCTCTTTTTACTTGCTTTGCAAAAAAGCAGAAGCGGCTTATTGCTTAACCGTAGCTGTACGCTTTTCACGGATGCGAGCACGCTTACCAGTGAGGTTGCGCAGGTAGTAGAGCTTAGCACGGCGAACCTTACCCACTTTGTTTACCTCAACGCTTTCGATAGCGGGGCTATCCATAGGGAAGATACGTTCAACACCTACAGTACCGCTCATCTTGCGAACTGTAAAGCGCTTCTTGTTACCGTGACCTGCGATTTTGATAACAACGCCGCGGTACAACTGTACACGCTCCTTGTTACCCTCGACAATTTTGTATGCCACAGTTACAGTGTCACCAGCTTTGAAAGTTGGCATCTGGATGCCCGTAGCAAAAGCTTCTTCAGCAATTTTAATTAAATCTGCCATTTTTGATTTGGGAATTAAATATTGTTTGTCGGTCCCAGCATAGCATATACAGTTCATTCGTTCTCTGCCAGCGGCTATGCGGAAAAGCGGTGCAAAAGTACGGCTAATTTCCTGAATAACAAAGCAGGAGTTTCTTTTTCTGCTCTCTTTATGACCAAGAAACGTGTAAACACGTCTTCAGAAGAGAGCTTCATTCGCCTATTACCTGCAATATCTACGCCCCAGAGTTTGAGAAAAAGTTTCAGAAGCTTCATTCTTTTTCCTTCATATTCAGGCTGGTAGAGAGTGAAGCCTTTCTGAAACTTTGAAATGCTCCATCGCAAATATCCTTATCGTGTTCGGAAATACAATAAGCCTATCAGCTGACATCCTTATTGCGTCAGCCAACTCCCTTATTGTAGCTGCGAGCGCCTACAATAAAGCGAAAATATATGCTGATGCTCTCTTCTTCCTACATCTTGTTTTTTGTTGTCACGTCGTCACGTTGTCACATTTTAGTTGTAACTGATTGAAAATATTGATATTATGTGCGTGACAACGGGGTGACAACAAAATGACGAAAAAAGTTTGTTGTCACGCACTTAAATATTTGTTTATCAATAGATTCTCTTCTCTGTGACAACGTGACAATAAAAATAAGCTTTTTCTGGTAGGAGTGTAGAAGCCATATATATCATCATTATTGTTTTTCGATACTAAAAATGGCTCGCAGCACTTTGCTGCGAGCCATAATGTTTTACCTTTTTTATGAAGGTGAGGGTTAGTTGGATGCAGGATTCTGTGTCAACGTACCTTTGTAGCTGTCGATAGCTGTTTGCGGGATGAAATATACCACGCGATAGTCTGTAGCTGGGATATCAACCATAGGATGGTGTGGCCCTGGATAGTGGCGCGTCAGCGTGCCTCCATTGCGGAATACATCATAACTGCGTTCTGCTTCGTAAGCCAGTTCGAGTTGACGCTCTTTGTCTACTAATGTCTTTGCCGTTATAGCTGTGAATTGCGATGCGTTGTATTCGCCTCCCACGATGCTGCGTCCGCGGATTGTGTTGATATCTTGCATAGCCTGAGCGAGATTTCCGAGTTTCACGTTGGCTTCTGCGCGGTTGAGATAAATCTCATCGAGACGGCTGATGATGGGAGAATAGAGATGATTCTCTTCTCCGCCTTCGCGAGAACACTTGACGATGTAGAACATAGGATAAACACGGTTGAGCTTCATCTCGTAGTCGAGCACACCTTGATAGGTCTTTCCGTCGGAATACTGAATGCTATAGAGGCGTTGGCTGGGGTCAACGGGAGTGAGTGTATAGCTCTGCTCATTATTTTCTTGGCATATGATAGTATCGCCTGTATCGCCTGTTTTTTTCGTGTAAGGGATTTGAACGTAGTTGTAGTTCGTTTGCGTTCCATCGTTGTTATACACATTTTTGATAAAGCGGAATACAGGAGTCTTTTTGTCCGTATATTGCGGTTCGATAAACTTAGCGCGGATGTCGGTGTAGGTTCCTTCGTGCCAATCGTTTTGCCCTGTTTCGTTGAGCAGATCCAGATATTTTGCACTGGCGTACATCTCGCCCCAGCCCATACCGCCAATGTTGGCGTACATACCACCGATGCCGAAGTAGTAGTCGTAGCCTGGAAATTCTGATCCGATACGCTTGATGACAAAGATGTCTTCAGTGTTTTTTTCTGGAAGAAGAGTATTGCTCTTGCCATATTCCTCGCGAGTGAGAAGACTGAACTTACCGGAGTTGATAACCATGTCCGAATAGGTGATACACTCGCGTGCGTATTCCTGATTCGGGCTCTCGTACGTACCACTCATGTAGAGATAGATGCGACTCAGCATGGCCCAAGCAGCTTCGCGGCTGGCATAGATGTGAGCCTGCTCACCATGAATGTCTTTCTTCATGAGACTGGCTGCTTTCTTGAGATCGCTGATGGCTTGTTCGTAAGTCTCCTTCACAGTGGAGCGATCGGGCAGAGTTGCCATTGCAGGATTGTCGGGAGTTCCATTGACAATGGGTACGCCCAGATTCTGCTCTGGATTTTGATAATAGGGGCGGCCGTATGCACGGCAGAGATAGAAGTAGAGCATACCGCGGAGATAGTAGCACTCGCCTAATTGCGTGTCAATTTCATCACTCTTTCCTTCGGGCACTTCCTTGATGAGGTTCGATGTTTGAGCAATCACTTTATAGCTGCGATCCCAAAAACTCTGTAAGCGATAGTTGTTAGGGGTGCGGGAGAAAGAGATAAACTCATAGAAAGCATCGGTGGAAGTACCGCGAATCATCATATTGTCGCCTGCATATTCGCCACAGCGGTGCATAACGTCCGACCAGTTTTTGAGGTAGCCATAAGCACCTTTGAGCAGTGAGGGGAAATTCTCGTCAATATTGCCAATGGCTTCATCGCCGTCCATGCTGCTGGCAGGATAGCGGTCTATGTTACAGGAGTTGAAACAGATGGCAGTAATCAGTGCCATAGATTATATGATCTTTTTCATAATGTTCTATATTTTGTCAACTTCAACGTGATGTTTTAGAAATTGATATTTAAGCCAAGAGAGAAGCGGCGCACTGATGGATAAACAGCAGGCCCCGCATTCATACTGCGTGACGCAAAGCGCGCACCAGAATTGTCGCGTAGGTTGCTAGCGGGGAGCTCTGGGTCAACACCTGAATATTTCGTGATGGTGAAAAGATTTTCGGCAGAGAAATAGAGGCGTAGGCTTTCGATAGACCATTGTGGCAACTTCCAAGTGTAGCCAATATTCAAGCTGCGCAACTTCAAGAAGCTTGCATCTTCCAGATAGCGGGAAGAACGTTTGTTGGAATTGGTGTCGTTGTTGTAAGAAGCCAAGGGATGTGTAGCGTTTTCGCCAGGTTTTGTCCACCGGCTCCAGCCCTTTTTGAGTCTCATCTGATTGCGGTCGGTATAAGCGCCATCAGAATCGTATTCTTCACGAGAGTAGTTGTAGAGGTATCCGCCAACGGAGAAACCGAATACGATTTGTGCATCAAAGCCCTTCCAGCGAGCGTTTGAACTGAAACCACCATAAAAGTCGGGATTTGCATCCTTGTTGAGCGTGACAGGATTTGCTTCTGCATAGTTGTGAGTGATGACGCGATTGCCGTTGTCATCTGTCTTATACCACATGGGACGCCCATTGTCTTTGTCTACACCTGCCCATTCGCGCAGATAATAGGTGTCAATGCTAAGTCCCGGTTTGAGCAGTGTCGTTGCCGTGCTGGGGTTGTCGTTCAGAATGATTTGGCTGGTACCACTGTAAAGCTTTTTAATCTCATTCTTATTTGTTCCAAAGTTGGCGTTGAAGCCCCAATAGAGATCGTCACGGTTGATGATGTCCCAACCCAAAGAGAACTCGAAGCCGTTATTGGTCATCTCACCGATATTGTTCCAAATGCTCGTAACGCCCACAACTCCGCTGATGGGAACTTGATAGAGCAAGTTGTTCGTCTTTTTGTGATAATAGTCGAAAGTTAGACGGAGACATTTGAGGATGTTCAAATCAAGTCCGATACCTGTTGTGAATGTCTTTTCCCATGTCAGGTTTGGATTGCCAATTTGCGAGAGGAGCGCACCAGGCGTGCCGTTGTAGCTAGAGCCAATGTTATAGAGGCTGTACTGCGGGAAGAGCGTATGCGGGCGCTGTCCAACAGATCCGTATGCAGCACGTAGCTTCATATAGTCGACCCATGTCGGCGTAAACCATTTTTCTTGAGAGATAACCCAACCTGCACTGATGCTGTAGAAGTTACCATATTTCTTGTTTGCTCCAAAATTGCTGGCGCCATCTCTACGCAGACTCAATTGAGCCATGTATTTATTGTCGTACTGAGCATTAGCGTTGAGAAAATAGCTCTGTACGGCCCATTCGTAGTCGTTTCCTCCCACAGCTTCAGGAGTTGTGGTGACATCAAGTTCGGAGTAACCTTTCATAATGCCTGTTCCTGAAGAACTTGAAGGTGAGAATTTGCCATCGTTGAATTCATAACCTAACAATGCATTGATACCCCAAAGTCCAAAACTCTTGTCGAAGCGTAGGAGTTGGTTAGTGTAGCGACGTTCGCCGATAGAAGAGCTTTCGCTTACACGTCCTATATCTTCTGCACCAGAGGTGCGTGGATCGGTGTAAGATTTATCCTTTTCTGTGAACCACCGATAGCTATTAACACTTGAGAATGTCAACCAATCTGTAAGGCGAATATCGAAGTCGATGTTGCCATTAAAGCGATACTCGTTGCTCTTCGCCCAGTTGTACTGCAATTCGTAGAGATAGTTTGTGGAATTGCTGTTGACCCATGTGTCGGAATAGTTCTTAACAGGTTTTCCTTTTTCATCATAAGGGTTATCCCAAGGCAACATGGAGTACATAGACGTGACATCGCGCTGGCGATCTTCGATATTTGTCTTGCTTCCATCAAAAGAAGGTCTGATTGTCAGCCATGTGTAGGGGCGGAACTCCAATTTATAACGGAGATTGAAGCGTGTGTAGTCGTAACCTCTCACTGCTCCGTTCTCTTTATAAGTGGCGATGCTGAAGAAATTGCGCATTTTTTCTGTACCACCGCTCAAGGTGAGACCATACTCTTGGGTAGACCCTATGTGTGTAGCTTCTTTCCACCAATCGAAATTGCTGTTGCGCAAATCATTATTCCAGCGTGGGAAAGCAATTTCAGCAGCATTGCTGAAAGAAGAATAGTAGTCATATAGTTCCTGCCCGTTCATCATGTGAACGTGTCCATTGTTGAGTACAGAGATACCTGTTTTAGCTGTGACGCCTATTTTAATATTGCCCATAGCTGCGTGTTTTGTTGTAACAACAATTACGCCGTTTGCGCCTTGGCTACCATAGATTGCTGTTGAGGCTGCATCTTTCAGAATAGTGAAGCTCTGTATATCGTCAGGGTTGATGTCACCTGGGTCAGAACCCACAATAACACCATCAATCACCCAAAGAGGGTCGGTGCTACCATTGATAGTCGATTTACCGCGAATGATGATAGACCCCATAGAACCAGGTTGTCCTGAACCAGGAACAACGTCTACACCGGGTACTTTGCCCACGAGCATATTGCCCACATTAGGTGTGGTTGTAGTGCTAGTCAAGTCGGCACCTTTTACAGTTTGCATGGAGCCTGTCATACTGTTACGACGTTGTACTCCATATCCCACAACGACAGCTTCGTTAAGGTTGTTATCCTTGATGCGGAGTTGTACCGTCATGCCATTAACAGCTTTCATTGTAGCTGTTTCATAACCGATAAAACTGAAACGAAGGTTGACACCAGTTGTAGCATCAATGGAGAAATGTCCTTTAGCATCAGTGACGGCACGCGCAGTGCGTCCTGTTACACTAACAGCAACACCTGGCAACGCTTCCCCAGTTTCAGCATCAACAACAACGCCAGAAATTTTCTCGTTTGTTACTTCAATACTGCGTACTGTGGCAGCATGGAGCGATAAGGGACAAGCAGATGCACCAATGAAGGCAGAAAGGATTAGGCCTCCTCGAAACAAGTGCCTCAGAAATGAATTTTCCATACGAGTTAAGATTTAGTGATGAGAATTAAGAATGAACATGTGTTTTGCAGTTTCGAGGTGGGTTCTCCTAAGATTAAGAGTGTTACGCTCAAAGCTGTGTATCCACGGTATAATCATTAAATATAATGATATTTGCAAAGAAACGGAAAAATAAATGTTTTTGCAACTTTTAAGCAAAAAAGTTAGGAAAGAGAAAAATACTGTTAAGAAAAACGGAGGAGATGCAGCGAAGGAAGTATTGGAATGTTTACTAATTTGCCTATCTGCCAGAAACTCAGTATCTTTGCTGCAACTGATAAATATGTTGAGTTATGAAATATGCTAACTATATTCGTCGCATAGATATTCCGAGTCTTTGGTCTGGGCACAAACACATTCTTTGGGAACTAAACCCCGATGTTAATATCTTAAGTGGACGCAACGGAGAAGGGAAGAGTACAATTCTGAATCGTTTGATTCAGCACCTGCGCGAACTTCCTGTTTCTGGCGAACTCTCTCCGGCTGATACCTCGACGGGATTGACAATGGAGTTTGCACCTTCTGATGCAACGGGTATTCGTTATGATATTATCAGGAGTTTCGACCGTCAGTTGGTTAAAAGCGACCATCTGGAGCAACTCACGGATGTTCATGTGGCAACAGAACTCGACTGGCAGCTCTATTTGCTTCAGCGGCGCTACCTCGACTATCAAGTGAATGTGGGAAACCGCATGATTGAACTTCTCACCAGTGGCGACCCCGAAGCGCGGCAGAAAGCTACGGATGCAGCAAGTATCAAAACGCGCTTTCTCGACATCGTTGATGATCTCTTCTCTGAAACGGGGAAGAAAATAGACCGAAAAAGCAACGAACTTCAGTTCTCCCAGTATGGAGAGGTGCTGCAACCTTATGTTCTTTCAAGCGGTGAGAAACAAGTTCTTGTTATTCTTCTGACGGCTTTGACAGAGGATCAGCAGCCTTACGTTCTTTTCATGGATGAGCCAGAAGCCAGTTTGCACTTTGAATGGCAGAAACGACTCGTTGGGCTTATTCGCGAACTCAACCCCAATGCGCAAATCGTTCTCACTACTCATTCTCCCGCTGTCATTATGGATGGTTGGCAAGATGCCGTGACAGAGGTCAGTGATATTACGCTTGACTAATTCTCTCTTACTATGGCTCGGAGATTATCCCAAAATTTGAATTCAGCTTATATAGAAGCGATGAATCGCTTGCAGTCGAAGCAAGAAAGGAAGAAGATTGTTGTTTATGTGGAAAGCTATGACGATGTCTTCTTTTGGAGTACGCTGCTGCGCCCTTTGGAAACGGAGCGTTACTATTTTGAAGTGATGCTCCCTTCGCGCACTAAGCTGAGCAAGGGTAAGAAGGAAGTTCTCGCCAATGAGTTGGGACCACAATTAGGTGCATATATGATTGCTTGCGTGGATGCAGATTATGACTATCTCATGCAGGGAACTACGCTCGTGTCGAAGGAGGTTTGCGAAAATCCTTATGTGTTCCATACCTATGTATATGCCATTGAGAATTTTCAGTGCTATGCTCCCGCGCTCCATAATGTCTGCGTCATGGCAACGCTCAACGATCGGCGACTCTTCGACTTCGAAACATTCCTACAACTCTACTCCGAAATCATCTGGCCGCTCTTTGCTTGGAACATCTGGTGTTATCGCTATGGCGGTTATAAAGAATTTTCGATGCTCGACTTTTATCATATCATCGAAATTTATCAACTCGACTATTATCATCCCGAGCGTACGTTGGAAACTCTGCGCCACCGCGTCAATCAGAAGATTGCACGTTTGCAAAAACGCTTCCCCGAAGGGCGGCAGACTTACAAACCGCTCTGTGCCGAGCTTTTGCGGTTGGGAATGACCCCACAAACCACCTATCTCTATATGCGCGGCCACGATCTCTTCAAGGGGCTGGTGGCTCCCATGCTTAATGGCGTGTGCGAAGTGTTGCGGCGCGAGAAAGAAAATGAGATACGCCGCCTTGCAGTGCATAACGTTCAAGCACAGAACGAACTTGCTTCCTATCAGCACAGCATTGGTCTTGTGGAAGAAATGCTCCGCAAACACACAACCTATACAGATTGTCCAGAGTATCAGCGCGTGCAGGAGGATATAAAGGGACTTTTGAATCAGTTCGAGCATACTGAAAAATCTGAATAAGTGCTGGAATTTCATCCCTCTTTGTTTCTTATTTTTATATCTTATATTTTCACAAAAACTTTTTTACATGAATTTTAACCGACTATCTCGAATTGTCCGCCAGGCCTGTTGTGCCTTTTGTGGGAGTTCGTCTTTTGTCCTTTTTCTTTTAGCTTTTCTTTTGTCGGGCTTAAACGTCCAGGCGCGGGAGGTATCTCCAGACGAAGCGCTTTCTGTTGCCCGCCGATATGTCCGCGTCAATAAGCAAACGCAGCGTGAGTTGCGGATGCGAGCAAAGGCTTCATTGCAGCCCACTCCTTATTATATATATAATGATGCAGGCGGAAACGGTTTCGTTATTGTTGCCGGAAACGACGCGATGGGAGAGGTGCTGGCTTATAGTGCTTCGGGCGTGATGGATACCGCACGTCTGAATCCAGAAGTTTGTTTCTTGCTTCAGAGTTATAGAGAGGTTTACAACCAGCTGAAAAGTAATACCCAACTCACTACTCAGGCTCCTCACGCCCCGAAACCTGCCGATGCCGTTCCCCCGCTTATCAAATCTCGCTGGGGACAGGGCGAACCTTACAATAAGCTCACCCACTACTATACGGGATGTGTGGCCACGGCGATGGCTCAAATCATGTACCACCATAAGTGGCCTTTGCGCGGTCAGGGAAGTAATAGTTACACCGTTACTTATGACGGTCAAACGCGCTCAGCTGATTTTTCGCAGTCGCAGTATGCTTGGGAGCAGATGAGTCCCACTTACACCTATGGTTCTTACACGACGCAGCAGGAAGATGCCGTGGCAAAATTGATGAGCGATGTTGGTATCTCCGTCTATATGCAGTACACGCCAAATAGTAGCGGCGCGCAAAATTTTGCTGCTGCGCAGGCTCTTCGCTCTTATTTCGATTACGATGCTGCCATTGTTACCAAGGAGAATGAGGGAAACGCTCATTTCTTAGAAGTCATCCAGGACGAACTTCGCAAAGGTTATCCGCTCTACATTTCGGGCAGTCAGCGAAGCGGGGCAGGCGGTCATGCCTGGGTGGCTGATGGCTTCGATCGTGAAGGCTTGATTCACATGAATTTTGGCTGGGACGGACAGGCTGATGGCTATTATTCGTTGGCAGCACTCAATCTCTCTTCCTCTGGAACAGAGTTTGGCGGGCGTCCGTTGAGTTTTAATAAGCAGCTCCTCGTTATTTTGGCACGCCCCAATAAGCCGGACGTTCCAAAGATTGAAGAAAGTTTGCGAGAAGATGCACCCAATCTGGCTTTCAATATAGGTGGCGAGATGCACTTCCTCGGTGCTGCACCCCAAAAAGCCACTTCTGATGTGAAGATAGTTTATAGTTCTTTTATCAACCAAAGTTCCCTTCCGTTTATTGGCGATATAGGAATCGGCATCTATGGAGAGGACGGCTCATTGGTGCGTGCTTGCCCCTCCTCTCATCATTCCACGGGTGGCTACACGGCATTTCGCTTCCAACAAGATGAGGGAAAGATGCCGCCCTCGGGACTTATCGTTGACGAAGTTACTTTTACCACTGATTTGTCCGGGCTTCCCAACGGCGTTTATACACTCCTACCCATCGCTGCAGCACGCAAAGGTACAGATGAATGGGGCGCATGGATGAAATTCAAGAAAGCACCGCGTTTTGTCTTAGAGGTGCAGGATGATAACATTTCTTTCCGTGAAAAGGCCTCCACAGAAGCCGCTTTCCAGCTCATGACTGAGCCGGAATTTAAGACCACTTTGCGACCAGGCGAACCCAACGCTGTGCGCCTTGCCATCAGAAAACTCAATGCGCTACCTTTCGACGGACAGGTGAAACTCGAACTGCTCAACGATAGCGATATGCCTGTTGCCGAAGTATTAACGGAAAAAACTGTCGACTTTGAGATGTTCGCCACCACCTTTGTGAAATTTCCGCTGCGCCTACCTGCCGATGTTGCTCCAGGTCGCTACCGCCTGCGTCTGACAATCATCAAGGAGCACACGCTGGAGACCTGTCCCGTGCAAAACATCAACCGCCAGCAAGCCTCCTTTGTGGAGGTTGTCGGTAAGGATGTTTCTTCCGATATCTTTGCAAAGGCCAATGGATTCGCCCAGGACGATTACGGCTCAAGTATGCCGAGCGAAGAAATTGATGTGAGCTATACGCGACTCTTCAAATTGGGCTGCATCGCTTATCTCAACAAGGATAAGGAGTATGAAGGAAAACTCACGCTCCACCTCGTGGATACTGAAACGGAACGACACTTCCCGTTGGCTTCCAGCACTCAAACCGTCCATCTCGCAGGGGAAGATTCCATCGCCACTATTCTGAGCGGATGGCTCAAGGCGAAGGATTTGAAGATCATTAACCACCGCAATTATCGCTTGGCACTGATGGGAGAAATCAATGGGGAGGAAAAAGATCTCTGGCCTCTGTCCATCGACCCTTACTATGTGTCCATTGTTAATGGCCCTTACAATTCTTATCCGGATGACATATTGACGGGACTGACCGATGCGTCGACCCATAGCTCCATGCGCTCCGGAAACGGACTGTTGGAAGTGGAGCAAGAAGGGCTTCAAAGCGTTGAGATCTATGCACTCAATGGTGCGTTGCTCCTGCGTGCTTCTTCCTCCAACCAACCTCGCCTCGTGCTCGCCTTACCTCAAACTCCCTGTGTGGTAAGAGTTGTAACGTTGCACGGTAGCTATTCAAAAGTTGTGTTACAATAACATTTCTTTTCCTTTATCTGACACACTCTCTGCCTCATAATGCCGCATCTTTTGCGCCGTTATGAGGCAGTTCTTTTTGCGTTTGGCTCTGTCTGTAATTATTGTATATGAAAGAGCTTTTGTTCTCTGCCTGAATGTGTCATATTTCTCAATTTAATTCTGCCTGCTATTGATTTAAGAACCAATGTTTTGTAAAAATATCTCTTTTTCTATGGCCTCGAGAATCGGTTGAAATCCAATTTAAAATAAACTGGCGCAAGGGAGAGCCTCACTTGTCCAATGCCTTGAATAAGGCTGTCGGTTGATGCAATAAAGAAATTTTCAAACGCAATAAGGAAGTCAGCTGACAGCCTTATTGTGTTGGTGGATAGAATAAGGAAAAAAGTGGCTCTGAAGCACTTGTTCACGGCTGAAATTGTAAAAAAATGAGCTGTTTCCCTTCCTTTCTCTCTCAAATCAGGTGGATTTTCCTCCGTGTTTCTCCTTTTTTTCGATTTTCTTCATCGTAGTTTCAGGAAAATCTCTTCCGTTCCATTTCTATGTTGAGAAAAATGTTTGTCAATAAATCGGACGGTTAATTTGGTATAGTCAAAAGAGCGGACGCCCTTTTTCTCTTTCACAAAGTCTTGGAGAGCCTTCTCACTTCGTCAGTCTCTCCTGGAAAAATTGTAATTTTGCACCCGCTTATGACTGGGATAGCTACAACAAAAACCGACCGACTGCTGGAAGGAATCCGCGCAGGGCGGGAGATGACGCGCTGGCAACAACTGGAGTTGCTTGTGCGTCTCAGTCTGCCTGCTATGTTGGCGCAGATAGCCACCATCGTGATGAATTATATTGATGCCTCGATGGTGGGCCACCTGGGAGCCAACGCCAGTGCCAGTATCGGACTCGTTAGCACCAGTGTTTGGCTCTTTGCGGGACTTTGTAACGCTGTCAGTATGGGCTTCTCCGTTCAGGTGGCCCATCTCATTGGTGCCAACGATGAAGAAGGCGCGCGCAATGTGCTGCGCCAAGCCTTGGTGGCTACGTTTGTCTTTAGCGTTATCGAGGGCTTGCTGGGCATTCTTGTTAGTCCTTATTTGCCTATGTGGCTCGGTGGTGGAGATGCCATACGCGGCGATAGTGCCACCTATTTTGCTATCTTCAGTCTCGTTATTCCGATACTTCAGCTCGATATCTTAGCTTCGGCCATGTTGCGGTGTAGCGGTAATGTGAAGTTTCCAAGTATCCTCAACGCCGTGATGTGCGTGTTCGATATAATTTTCAATTTCTTTTTCATCTATCCCACGCGTACCGTCTCCCTTCTGGGCTTCGATTTCTCCATGCCAGGCATGGGGCTGGGCGTTCCGGGGGCGGCGTTAGGCACGGCAGCGGCCGAAATTCTAACGGCAATCATCATGGTCTACTATATGCTGGCGCGCTCGCGGCAGTTGAGCATTTGGAACAAAGGCTTTGGCGAGTTGCGACGCTTCATCCCCACGAGCCGCGTGCTCTCCCGCGCTTGGAAGATAGGGGTGCCCATGGCTGTGCAGCATGTGGCCATGTGTTCCGCCCAAATTCTGACCACTGTGATAGTAGCTCCTTTGGGCGTTTTTGCCATCTCGGCCAATAGCTTTGGCGTGACAGCCGAAAGCCTATGCTACATGCCGGGTTATGGTATCTCTGATGCAGCCACAACCCTTGTGGGACAGAGTATCGGAGCTGCGCGGAAAACTTTAGCCCGCCGCTTTGCGTTTATTGCCGTGGCTTTTGGCATTAGCATCATGACGCTGATGGGTATCCTTATGTATGTGTATGCCCCGCTGATGATGGCGGTCTTCACACCGGTTCAGGAAATCATCGACCTCGGTGTTGCCGCTCTGCGCATTGAAGCTTTCGCCGAACCCATGTTTGCGGCTTCCATCGTGGCCTATGGCTGCTGCGTGGGAGCTGGCGATACACTCATTCCGGCCTTTATGAACTTGGCTTCGATGTGGGGTGTGCGCCTCACGCTCGCTTTCACACTGACATCGGTCTTTGATATGGGACTCACTGGCGTATGGACAGCCATGGCCATCGAGCTGACATTCCGCGGCATCATCTTCCTCCTCCGACTTTGGAAGAGCAAAACGTTCAGAGAGTAGGGGAAGAGTGAGATTTTCTCCCTTGTGTCCCCCAACTTGTTTTGCTGTTCCGTTCCGACCACAGTGGTTGAGAGTAGGGCGCTTAACCCTGTTGCTTGTGGTTTCTATATGGAATGGTTATATTTGCCGTAATAAATTAGAAGTTGTATGTACAATCCTACAGAATTCCTGCGTGCTGCAATTCCAGCAGCTGTTGAAGCAGGAAAAGCTATTATGGAGATTTACGCCCGTCCTACAGAGGATTGGGAAGTGGAAAGAAAAAACGACAATTCACCTTTGACGCTGGCCGATCGCAAGGCTAATGCTGTTATCGTGGAACACTTGCGGCCAACAGGACTTCCCATTCTGAGTGAAGAGGGTGCACACGCACCCTATGATAGTCGTAAGGATTGGACAGAACTCTTTGTCGTAGATCCGCTCGACGGTACGAAAGAATTCATCAAACGCAATGGGGAGTTCACTGTCAATATTGCCTACGTCGTGGAAGGAAAACCAGTGGGCGGCGTGATTTATGTACCCACCACTCACACTCTCTACTTCGGCATGAAAGGCTTTGGAGCGTTCAAAGTAGGGGATATCACAGTGGCTAAGAATGATGAAGTGCAACTTATCCGCTCTGCCGTACATCTTCCCATGGAAACGCAGCGCCACAACTTTGTGGTGGTGGCTTCGCGCTCCCATCTCTCGGCTGAAACGCAGGCTTTCATCGATGCTTTGCGAAAGGAACATGACGAGGTGAAAATCTTGTCGGCAGGTTCGTCCCTCAAACTCTGTCGCGTGGCGGAGGGGAGTGCCGACATCTACCCCCGATTGGCGCCCACCATGGAGTGGGATACCGCTGCAGGCGATGCCATTGTGCGGGCAGCAGGAATGCGCGTTTATGATGCCGCAAGTGGTGAACCGTTGGTTTATAACAAAGAGGATTTACACAATCCTCATTTCATAGTAAGTAAATAAAAGTCGTTGCCCCTCAAAGCTTTTGTTCTCCACGTGTGGACAGAAATAGGGGGGGCATGAATTGAAGATATGTTAGTATTTGTCGTTGTCGTCCTCTTGCTAGTTGTGCTGGCGCTTATGAAGGACCGAATGCGCCCGGGAATGGTTCTGTTCTCGGCCGCAGTGGTGTTTTTGTGTGCTGGCATACTGACGCCGAAAGAAATGCTGGAGGGATTTTCCAACAAAGGCATGATAACGGTGGCGTTGCTCTTTCTTGTCAGTGAGGGCATTCGGCGTACGGGTGTGTTGGAGCAACTTCTCCTTCTCTTACTGCCCAAGGGACGACTTTCTGTCCATCGTGTTCAGCTGCGCCTACTGCCTATTGTTGCAGCCATTTCAGCTTTTCTCAACAATACACCAGTTGTCGTTATTTTTGCCCCAATTATCAAGCGCTGGACCGAATCTGTTCGTTTGCCCTCTACTAAGTTTCTCATCCCGTTGAGCTATGCCACAATTCTTGGCGGTATGTGTACTTTGATAGGTACGTCCACCAATCTCGTTGTTGATGGAATGGTGATGGACGCAGGCTATCAAGGGTTCACTATGTTTGAGCTGGGAAAGGTGGGAATCTTTATCGCCATCGCTGGTATTATTTATATGCTCCTCTTCTCCCATTGGCTCTTACCTGATAGCCGCACTGTGGAGCAAACAGCAGAGCTGTCGGGTAAAGACTCCCGTTATTTCCGCGTTGATGTAGTGTTGGGAGCGCGCTTTCCAGCAATAGGAAAACATTTCTTTGATTTCGACTTCAAAAGAAAGTATGGAGCAACGATTCTGGAGCTTCGCCGAAACGGGGAGAGCTTCTTGATGCACGATATGCGCAAGGTGAGCTATCGCGAAGGGGATACGCTCGTGCTTTTGGCGGATGAAGAATTTCTTAGCAACTGGGGAGATTCGAGTTTCTTCCTCATGGTGAGCAGTAGCAGAGGTATGGCAAATACGCTCTCCCGCGCAAAGCGCTGGGTGGCTGTTGTGCTGGTGGCTCTGATGGTTCTCGGGGCTACGGTAGGGGAGTTGCCCGCCGTTCGCTCGGCTTTTCCGAAAGTTCACCTTGATATGTTCTTCTTTGCCTCTGTTGTGACCATCGTGATGGCTTGGTTGCAGATTTTTCCAGCCCGGAAATACACGAAGTTCATTAGTTGGGACATCCTCATCACTATTGCGTCGGCCTTTGCCATTAGTAAGGCGATGATGAACTCAGGTGTGGCGGAAGCTATCGCCGAGATAGCCATTCGTCTGACGGACAATTTCGGCCCTTACGTACTCCTGGCGTTCATCTTCATAGTGACGGACTGCTTCACGGAGCTCATGACCAATAACGCAGCCGCTGCACTGACGTTCCCCATTAGTTTATCCATCGCTCAGCAGCTCGGAGTTAGCCCCATGCCTTTCTTCGTGACCATTTGCATGGCTGCTTCGTCAAGTTTCTCCACACCCATTGGCTATCAAACCAATCTTATTGTTCAGGGTGTGGGCGGCTATCGGTTTGCCGACTTCGTGCGTGTCGGACTTCCTCTAAACATCATCTCCTTTCTCTTAAGTGTATTCTTAATTCCCATCTTTTGGCCATTCTAAAGGTATGAACGAAATATATCCCATCTTTGATCAAATGCTCAGCCGCTCTGATAAAGAGGAGCTTCTGGGGCAGAAAGGCGTCATGCTCTGGTTCACAGGGCTGAGCGGCTCAGGCAAAAGCACCGTGGCAATAGCTCTGGAGCGCGAACTGCAAAAGCGAGGTTTGCTTTGCCGTATCCTCGATGGCGACAACATACGCAGTGGTATCAACAAAGGCCTCGGATTTACGGCCGAAGACCGCCGAGAGAACATCCGCCGTATTGCCGAAGTTGCCAAACTCTTTGTGGACACGGGCATCATTACTATTGCCGCATTTATATCCCCTTCCAATGAGCTGCGCCGTATGGCCAGCGACATCATCGGAGCAGAAGATTTCAAGGAAGTGTATATCTCCACTCCGCTCGAAGTGTGCGAAGCGCGCGACGTGAAAGGGCTGTACGCCAAGGCGCGCCGTGGAGAAATCAAGAACTTTACGGGAATCAGCGCGCCCTTTGAAGCACCCGAGCATCCAGCCTTGTCAATCGACACCAGCAAGATGAGCCTCGAGGACAGCGTAAAGCAAATCCTGACTTTCTTAGGTATCGAATAAAATAAGTGCCTCCCATTGATCGACACCATTCATCTATATAACAACATAAAGTAAAAACCTACACCTATATGGAACAGTATAATCTGAGCCACCTCAAGGAGCTCGAAGCGGAAAGTATCTACATAATCCGCGAAGTAGCTGCCGAATTTGAAAACCCTGTGATGCTCTACAGCATCGGTAAGGACTCGAGCGTTATGGCTCGCCTGGCCGAGAAAGCCTTTGCTCCAGGCCGCCCGCCCTTCCCTCTGATGCACATCGACTCAAAGTGGAAGTTCAAAGAGATGCTCCAATTCCGCGATTGGTACGCGCGAGAGCACGGTTGGAAGTTGATAGTGGAAAGCAACATGGAGGCGTTTAAGGCTGGGGTAGGCCCATTCACGCACGGCTCAAAGGTACACACCGACCTCATGAAGACGCAGGCGCTTCTTCATGGTTTGAAAAAGTACGGCTTTGATGCAGCTTTCGGTGGAGCCCGTCGCGACGAGGAAAAGAGCCGTGCCAAGGAGCGCATCTTTAGTTTCCGCGATCAGTTTCAGCAGTGGGATCCCAAAAACCAACGTCCGGAACTCTGGGACATTTATAACACTCGTATCCACAAGGGCGAAAGCATACGCGTGTTCCCTTTGAGCAATTGGACAGAGCTGGACATCTGGCAATATATCCGCCTTGAAAACATTCCCATCGTACCGCTGTACTTCGCTAAAGAGCGTCCAGTCGTGGAAATGGACGGCCAACTCATCATGCCAGACGATGAACGCTTGCCTGAAAAGTACAAAGACATGATTGAGATGCGGAAAATCCGCTTCCGCACCCTCGGATGCTGGCCGCTCACTGGTGCAATTGAGAGCGAAGCTGATACGATTGAGAAAATCGTGGAGGAAATGATGACTACCACAAAGAGCGAGCGCACCACGCGTGTAATTGATTTCGACCAAGATGCTTCTATGGAACAAAAGAAGCGTGAAGGATATTTCTAAAACCATATTCAGCCTTACCCCTCTGGCTCGTGCCAAAGGAGGGGTAAGGCTCTTTTTTTATGCTCTTCAATTCGTTTGAATTTCTGCTTTTCCTGCCGTGCGTCTTCCTTTTCTATTGGTACGTTTGTCGTGGTCGTAGGTCGCGCAATCTTTGGATTGTCCTTTGCAGTTACTTCTTCTACGGCTGGTGGGATTGGCGTTTCACGGGATTGCTGGCTCTGACTTCGCTTTGCAGTTATGCCAGTGGCATTTGGGAGGAACGCTGTCCGCGATGGGCTCGACACATATTGTGGAGCAACATACTGCTGAACCTCGGCATCTTAGGCGCATTTAAGTATTTCAACTTCTTTGCCGACAGTTTGCAGGACCTTTCCACGGCTTTGGGGGTCGGAGCGCTCCACGCACCCGTTGTCCACGTGATTCTTCCCGTAGGCATTAGTTTCTACACCTTTCAGGCACTCAGCTATTCCATTGATGTCTACCGCAAGAAACTTCCTGCCACGCACGACCTCATAGAATTTTTTGCCTATCTCAGTTTCTTCCCTCAGTTGGTGGCTGGCCCTATTGAGCGCGCTACTAACTTGCTGCCGCAGTTCCAGCAGGACCGCACATTTTCCTATGCCGATGCAGTCGATGGTATGCGACAAATCTTGTGGGGCTTCTTCAAAAAGATTGTTATAGCCGACCAATGCGCCGTTGGCGTTAATGCCATCTTTTCCGATTATGCACAGGCCAGTGGGGTAGACCTGCTGATGGGCGGACTTCTCTTTACCTTTCAGATCTACGGCGACTTTTCCGGTTATAGCGATATAGCAATCGGTACGGGTCGCCTTTTTGGCATCCGATTGATGCAGAATTTCCGTTACCCCTACTTTTCTCGCAACATCCGCGACTTTTGGCAACGTTGGCACATCTCGCTGATGACGTGGTTTCGTGATTATATTTATTTCCCACTCGGTGGCAGTCGTTGCTCGCGTGCAAAGCAGTTGCGCAACACGTTCTTCGTGTTTCTCATCAGTGGCCTTTGGCACGGCGCTAATTGGACATTTGTTTGTTGGGGGCTTTATCATGCTTGCCTTTTTGTGCCCAGCATTCTGCGCGGCCATAAAGCGGAAGAAAAATCCCTTGGCGGTATCTTCGGATTAGTGCGTACTGGTGGGCAGATGTTCCTTACTTTCTTCCTCGTCATGTTGGGGTGGATTCTCTTTAGGAGTGCTACGCTCACCGATGCCGTCCACTATTTGGTGCGTATGTTCATAACGCTTCGTCCCGCCATGCCTACTCATGGTAAACAAGTGCTTATCTATGTGGCCTTGATGCTGGCTGTTGAATGGTGGCAACGTCATAGCCAACACGCGCTCCAGTTTCCACCGCGTTTTCTTAATGCTCCTCTCCGTTTTGTGCTCTACTATGCCATCATTGTAGCCATCTTTTTTGCTATGGGCGCAGGCACGGATTTTATTTATTTCCAGTTCTGATTTCTTATGCAGCAGCCGTTCCTTAGAAAGTTTATTCTGCGCACGCTCTTCTTGCTCACACCGTTCTTTCTCTACGTTGTGCTCTATGTTGTGTGCGATCCTTTCAAGGTGCTGCGCTCTTATGCTTCTTTCTACGATAATGATGCTCCGGCCTGGGTCAATCTCAATGCCGACTATGTTAGTACGATAATTTACTACCTCTGTTTTTCTGCCGTTGCGCTCCGCTTGATGCACCGCGTTTACGGCACTCATCTTTCCTCGCAACAGAAATGAAGAAATTTATCTTGCGCACCTTTTTGCTCATCTTACCGCTGCTGTTGTTGCTGACGGCTGCCGAGGTGTATCTCCGCTCACTCCCCAATCCGTCGCGGGCGAAGAATGCTTGGTTGACGGCTCATGCTGATTCTGTGGAGGTGCTGATTCTCGGGAGTTCGCATTCCTACTACGGTTTAACTCCAGAAGTTTTTGGACCGAAGGCTTATAACGCTGCACAGGTTTCGCAGACGCTGCGCTATGATAATTTCATTCTCGACCATTATGCTTTCCGCTCCTTGCGGACGGTGATTCTTCCCATTTCCGACTTTTCTTTCCATGAAGACTTTGAGCACGACGATACGTGGTATTATGCCTCCCGCTATCGCCTTTATATGGGGTGCGACTATCATAGTTGGTTGAGTCGCTATGGCTTCGAATTTTGCTCGATGCCTACTTTCCGCGAACGCCTCAAAACGTTGTGGCAGCCTGCGCGGCTCACATGGAGCGCGCTCGGACAAGGCACCGACTATACGCTTGCCCAAAAGCCCTCCGATTGGAACAATGCCGAGGCGCGCGCTCACAACAACACTTTCCGCGATGCCAAGAATGTGGCTCTCAACGAAGCTTTCTTTCGCCAACTCATCCAAACTGTCACGCAGCGCTATCATGCGCGCCTCGTTTTGATCTCAACTCCGCTCACGGCGCGCTATCGTGCCTGTCAGTATGCCCCACAGGTGCGCGCCATGGAAGCTCGTATTTGTCGGGCAGTGCAGTCCAATCCGCGTGTGAGCTATTTCGATTTTCGCGCCGATACGGATTTCACGGCCAACGACTTCTATGATGCCGATCACCTCACGCTGGAGGGGGCGGAAAAACTTTCCAATAAATTGCGAACGCAATTGGCGCAAGAATCTGTTGCAGCAGGTGGCACGCCGCTACCTACCCGACAGAAAGAACAACAATAAGGCCTGCGGCATAAGAGTGCCGCCCGCCGTTCCCGAAAAATATATTAACTTTGCAATACATACATAGTTACATAGGACAATGAAAGACCTGAAAGATAATAAAGTCAGTATTACAGAATTTCTTGATAATGACGAGAAGAAGGACCTCCTGCGCCTGCTCACAGCCGGTAGTGTTGACGATGGAAAGTCAACGCTGATTGGTCGCTTGCTCTTCGACTCTAAGAAATTGTACGAAGATCAGCTCACCGCGCTGGAGCGCGATTCCAAGCGCGTGGGAAATGCTGGCGAAAACATCGACTATGCCCTTTTGCTCGATGGCTTGAAGGCCGAGCGCGAAGAGGGTATTACCATCGATGTGGCTTATCGCTATTTCTCCACTAATAAGCGCAAATTCATCATTGCTGATACGCCGGGACACGAGCAGTACACGCGCAACATGATCACGGGCGGATCTACGGCCAACCTTGCTATCATCCTCGTTGATGCCCGCAACGGCATCATCACACAAACGCGCCGCCACACTTTCCTTGTTTCGCTGCTCGGCATCAAGCATGTGGTGCTGGCCGTCAATAAGATGGACCTTTGCGGCTTCGATAAGGCAGTGTTCGATAAGATTGTGTCGGAATATATGGACTTTGTCCGCCCGCTCGGCATTGAGGACATCACTTGTTTCCCGCTGAGCGCGCTCGACGGCGATAATGTGGTGGACAAGTCGGAGCGTACTCCGTGGTACGAAGGTCCTGCGCTGCTCGATTTCCTCGAGACCATTCCTCTCCATGCCGATCATAATATGGAGGACTTCCGCTTCCCCGTTCAGTTTGTCAGTCGTCCGCACTTGAATTTCCGTGGTTTCTGCGGCAAGGTGGCCAGTGGCATCATTCGCAAAGGCGATGAGGTGGTGGCGCTGCCTTCTATGAAGCACTCCCGCGTGAAAGCCATTGTGCCACCTTATGCACCCAATCAGAAGCAACTGGGGGCTGATGGTTCTACGCTGAATACCGCCGAACTTCCTATGCAGACGGTGGATTATGCCTTCCCGCCCGAATCTGTTATCTTGCAGTTGGAGGACGAAATAGATATTTCGCGCGGCGAAATGCTGGTGAAGGCCGACAACCTGCCTTTTGTGGGGCGCAACTTCGAGGCGATGCTCGTTTGGATGGACGAGGAACCAATGGACCGCTCTAAGGCGTTCTACATCAAACAGACCACGAACACGAGTCGCTGCCATGTGGACCAAATCCACTACCGCATAGATGTGAACACCCTTGAGCAGAGCGAGTGTGAGGCTTTCCGCCTCAACGAAATTGGCCGCGTGGTGATTCAGGCCTCAAAGGAACTCTTCTTCGATTCCTACAAACTCAACAAGCAAACAGGCTCGTTCATCCTTATCGACCCGATAACGAACAATACCTCTGCCGTGGGTATGATTATCTCGGCTGTGGATGAGAAGGAGTTGCACAACGCTGAGGCCATTCCTACACTCGACCTCCCGAAACTGGGCATTGCCCCCGAACACTATGAAGCTATCGAGCGAGCCGTTGATGAACTCGACCGACAGGGCATTGCTGTCCGCATCGTGAAGTAACGTTTCCCGCTCCAGAGCCCAGCTCTCGGAGCTTATCTCAAATAGAGAGATTCCCATGAAAGTCTTGCAAACTCTGTTTTGCTGGCCGCTCATGGGAATCTCTTGTTTTGTAAACAGAATTCTTATTTTGCAGGTCTGAGAATGGCTCGAAATCCAAGTGAAAGTAAAGAGGGAGTCTGACAAGTCCGACTCTTCAGGCCGGTCCAATAAGGCTATCAGCTGACATCCTTATTGTGTCGGCTGACGCAATAAGGATGCTGGCTGACGCAATAAGGAAAACTACGAGCAAGAAGGGGCTACTGATGGCCCAAAAAGAGCAGAAAAAATGGGGAAACCTTGATTTTTTAGGTTTCTGAGAGTTGTTGAGCGACTTTTGCTTGCTGCCGAACAATAGAAAAAGCATATTTTCTGCTGAAAGCGGTCGTGTTTATCAGTTGTTGCAATCTATTTTGCAAAAGGTCATTGTAAAGAAACTTCGGACTTATTGAGCTGTAAGAAAAAGCCTGATAAGTCCGAAGTTTTTATGATTGTCTTGGGAATTTTTTATGTGGTGGAGAGTCGCGCAGCTTTGTGGGTTTGGCAAAGGAGTAGACCCGCGAATGTCAATAAACCATTGAGCATTAGGAGTTCGTAGCCAAACTTGTAGTCCCATAGGAGGGGCGCGTAATGGTCAAGCAAACCGCAAATGATGGGACAGGCAATGCACACCCAGGGCACAAGGCGGTCGCGCACGCCACGCCGCGTGAACAGACCGAAAGCGTAGAGTCCCAATAATGGGCCATAGGTGTAGGACGCCATGACATAGATGGCGTTGATGACATTGGTGGAATTGATGGCGCGGAAAAGTAGGATGGCGGCGAAGAAGGTGAGCGACATGAGGATGTGTACAATTTTGCGCGTGCGCTCTTGTCGGGCTTGTTCCCAATTGTGGCGCTCCACTCCGATAAGGTCGATGCAGCAACTCGTGGTCAAGGCTGTAATGGCTGAGTCGGCACTGGAAAAAGCGGCGGCCACTATGCCGATGGTGAAGGGGAGTATGACGATGCTGCCCAAACTACCGTTGCTCACCAGCATGGGCAGGAGGCGATCGGTTTGCTCTGGGATAGCGATGCCTTGCCGGGCGCAGAACGTGAAGAGGAGTATGCCAAGGACGAGGAAAATGAGGTTGACGGGCAGGAAACAAAGGCCGTAGGAGCACATATTCTTTTGCGCTTCACGCAGGTTTTTGCACGTGAGATTTTTCTGCATCATGTCCTGGTCCAGTCCCGTCATAACGATGACGATGACGATACCGCTGAAAAATTGTCGCCAGAACGATTGTGTGCCTTCCCAAGCAAAAATGCGACTCAATGGGCTTTGACTGACGGTGGTGACTACTCCATGGAAGTCCAGTCCGAGCCTGCTAATCACTGCCCACAAGATGCCGCCGAGGGCGAGGAGCATACAGAGCGTTTGCAGGGCATCGGTGCGCACAATGGTCTTGACGCCGCTGCGACGCGTGTAGAGCCAGATGAGCAGCAGTGTGATGAGAGCGGTGAGCGGATAGGGGATGCCGAGCGGTTCGGCAATGAACTGCTGGAGCACGAGTACCACGAGGTAGAGCCGCGCGGCTGCACCGGTGAGTTTGCTAAGGAGGAAAAAGAGTGCCCCCGTGCGGTGGGTGTTTTCCCCAAAGCGTTCGCCCAGATAAGTGTAGATGGAGGTGAGTTGGAGGCGATAGTAGAGCGGCAGGAGCAGGAAAGCTACGACTACATAGCCAAAGAAAAAGCCGGCGCACATCTGAAGGTACGTCATCTGAGTTGCGCCTACCCAGCCCGGTACAGAAATGAACGATACGCCCGAGATGCTGGCGCCTATCATACCAAAAGCCACCATCCACCAAGGTGAACGGCGGTTGGCTCTAAAGAAAGCGTTGTTATCATGGCTACTGCTGCTTTTCCGAGAGATGAAAAGCAGCAGTAGGAAGTAGAACGCCAATGTCAACAGCATAAGTAGTCCTGTGGACATAGTTCGTATGTTAATGTGGTTGCTTAAGACCTAAGATAAAAATAATTAAAAGGATCAAAGCATAAATCATCCAGACTGCTACTGCTGCACCTGCTGAAGCAATGGCCCATTTGCGCGCTTTGTTTGCTTTATCAAAAGCTTCTTCATATCGGCCCTTCCAGTAGAGATTCTCCACTTGTGCAGCGTAAACAATAGAAACTACGCCAAAAGGAAGGCAGCACATGCAGGTGGAAAGGATGGCCCAAACCAGATGATTATCTGGCATAGGAGGGCGTGAAGGCTGTTCGTCAGCAGCCTGCAGATAGTCTGGATTCATATATAGCTACAATTGATTACATGCGCATAAAGCCTTGCATCAGTCCAATGAAGAAGTAGATGATGCCAATGACAACCCCACATATAGCAGCGGCAATGGCCCATGTCTTTGCACTGTTAGAGGCTGCTAAGGCTTCCTGGTATTGTCCCATTTGATAAAGTCCGTTTACTCTTGCAGCGTAAACAATAGAAACTACACCAAATGGCAGACAGCAGCAGATTGTAGCGAGAATGGCCCATACTAAATAATTATCAGGAGGGGGTGGCATTTGCGGCGGCTGGTTGTATGTCTGCTGGTTATAGAAGTTGGGTTGAGCAACTTGAGGGCCAAATTGTGGGCCTTGCTGCGGTTGCTGAACTTCTTCAAGAACGTTGAAGATAGCTGCAAGCTCGGGCACTTGTCCAGCAGGTGTCCACTGCGCCATGCCTTGTTTCCAAACGAGCGTTGTAGGAGTTACTCCAAACTTAACCAGCTGAGATCCGTCAACAGGACCTTGCTGCACTTTGTTTACATCAAGATAGAAATATTGTTCCATAAGGGGGTAAGTTTATCTAAAAAGCAAAAATATGTTATTTCATAGACCTATCCAAGGTTTTCTTTAGAAAAGTGGCTGACATCCTTATAGTCCGAGCAAATTTCGCAGTATCCACCACGTGAAAAATAGGACGAGATATGTCCAAATCCAATAGCGATGATGAGTGAAACGTTTCAGTTGAGCTTGCGCCTTACCGCGCAGCAGCCAATCACTGAGAACGAGCAGAAAAAGATAGGGTAGGGCAACGAGCAGAAAGAGGTTGTAGTGGACAGCATCCATAAATCGTCCGTGGAGCACGGCATGAGCTGCTCGCTGGAAGCCACAGCCGGGACAGTCGTAGCCAGTGACAGCTTTAACCACGCACTTTGGCGACCACTGTGTCTGCACGGGGTCGAAAATAAACAGCAAAAGGCCGATAGCCACTATAACAGCAGCTATCAGCCAACGCTTGTTTCTAATCATTGCCTCTAAGAGGACGTTAGTTTTCAATATAGAAGTTGAGAGATGTAACTACGCGAACGTTCTTTATATATGGTGTATATTGGTCGCGGTCGTCTATTTCAAAAAGTCCCTGGGTTGCGCTCTTGATTTTGCCAATCTTGCTGTCGGAGTCCTTTGCGAACTTCTCGGCTGCCTCGCGGGCTTTCTTCGTTGCTTCAGCAATCATCTGCGGTTTGATAGCGTTGAGTTTGGTGAAATCATACTGCACCTGATTGCTATATTCGTCTCCGGCAATGGCTACACCCTTAGCGAGCAGTTCGCCGATGCGGGGAATCAGTGAACGCACCTTATCAACCTGTGAAGAGCTTACTGTTGTCACGCAAGACAATGAGAAGCGGTCACGATTAGAAAGGTCGGAGTATTGATTGGCTCTAAGGTCTGAAATCTGAGGAGCACCTACGCTGATTTCATTTGCAGGAATGCCGTTTGCTTGTAGCCAGTTTTTGATGACTTGATTGGATGAATTGAGCTGGCGGTAAAGGTCCTGCATGTCGTTGCTGGATGTCTTGAACACGATGGGCCAGATAACGTGGTCGGCCTTTACTTCTTTCTCTGCTAAACCTCGTACGCTGACGATGCGGTCCTGTCGAGAAAAACTTCTCAAACCACAATAAAGGAACACACCTAAGATGGCGAGTCCTACAGCCAAGACGATGGCTTCTACTCTTAGATTTTTCATTTGTCGAAAGTTTTGAGTGATAAATAGGAAGTAACGAGCGACTGGTCGGAGGCTACAAAGCGTAGCTATAATAAGTGTGCTGTTCAGCAACTACTTCAGACCTGTCACTCGTTACTATAAAATTATTTCTTTGGCGTTTCTTTTAATGTCTCAAGTACGAACTGCCAATAGCGTTCTACCGACGGAATGTTGCAACGTTCGTTGGGCGTATGCGGAGAACGGAGTGTCGGACCGAAACTTACCATGTCCATCTTGGGATATTTGGCACCGATGACGCCACATTCAAGGCCGGCGTGAACAACGCCCACGCGATTGTCAGTGCCAAAGAGCTGCTTGTAGACTTTCTGCATCAGTGCCACGATTTCACTTTGCGGATTGGGCTGCCAAGCTGGATACTGATGAGCATAAGTAACCTTCATGCCCGCCATTGAGAATGCGCTCTCGTTTGTCTCAGCGCAACATTCGCGCATACTATCGCGGCTGGAGCGCACGAGTACTGTGAACATCGCTGTTCCGTTTCCAATCTCCACGATACCAAGGTTGGAGCTGGTTTCCACTACATCGGGGATTTCTGGAATCATACGCATCGGTCCGTTGTGGCAGGCGCAAATAGCGTTAACTAAGTTGTCGCCAATTTCAGCCGGCACTTGCTTAGCGGGGCGTTCCACGTCCTCGCAGAGGAGTTCGAGCTGCTTCTCAACAAAGGCAAACTCGTCAGTGAAAACCTTTTTCCAGTCGGCGATACAATCCTCTTTCAGTGCAGCAACATTCTCTTTCGGAAGCGTAAGTACCACTTCGGCGTGACTCGGAATAGCATTGCGCATATTTCCTCCCACCCAGCTGCACAGACGTGCTTCGAAATTGGCCATAGCATCTTGAACGAGACGGCCCATCAGCTTGTTTGCGTTAGCGCGACCTTGGTTGATTTCCAAACCACTATGGCCGCCGAGCAAACCTTTGATAACCACTTTGACAGCTGCATCGCCGCCATCGGTTTCTTCTTCCTGATATTCCAACACTGCATTCTGGTCGACGCCACCTGCTGAACCGATGACCATTTCGCCCTCTGTCTCGTTGTCGAGGTTGAGGAGAATCTCACCTTGCAAGGTGTCGCTGGCCAGGTTCTCAGCTCCGTACATCGTTGTCTCCTCATCAGCCGTGATTAAGCACTCCAGCGGGCCGTGTTCAATAGTGTCGTCCTCGAGGATACCCATCATAGTGGCCACTGCCATACCGTCGTCCGAGCCGAGAGTAGTGCCTTTGGCTTTCACCCATTCTCCGTCCACGTAGGTCTCAATGGGATCGGTCTCGAAATTATGGGTAGATTCTTTTGTCTTTTGCGGAACCATGTCTATGTGGCCCTGCATCACCACCATCTTACGGTCTTCGTAGCCTTTAGAGGCTGCTTTGCGCATGATGATATTTCCAGCCTCGTCTTTGAAGGCTTCGATATTGCGTTCCTTGGCCCAATCCAACAGGAATTGCTGAGCCTTTTCCAAATGGCCGCTAGGGCGTGGTACCTGTGTTAGTAAGTAGAAATTCTTCCAAACAGCCTGTGGCTGCAAATTCTTGATTTCACTCATAATTATTATGGTTAAGAGTTATTACTAGTCTTTTTCATTTTTGCTTTTCATAGAGAGGCGGGCAAATCCGAAAGCTCCAAGGAGCACCACAAGCCCCGTTTGCAGCGTGTGGACTACGAGCGCGAAGAGTATGGCCTCTTTTTCTGCCACTCCATAAAGGACGAGCATCGTTTTAACGGCGAAATGCCACGGCCCAGCCCCGTTAGGCGTCGGCACGAGTACGGCGAACATTCCTACACAATATATAAGGAATGCTTCGATAGGGCTGATGCCGCTTGTGAAGTTGAAGCAGAAGAAAGCAATATAGAAGTGGAGAAAATAGCAAAGGTTGATGCCGAAACTCATTAGGATGTAGAGCGGCAGATTGCGGACATCTTTGAGGGAGAGTGCTCCTGCCCAAAGATCTTTCAGCAAGTCGCGCCCGCGGGAATAATAGCGGCGGAGGAGAAATACACATGCTCCAACGGCCATAATTAGGCAAAGCACCGTGACGAGGTAGCCAGTGCTGGTGAATTGCCCGAAAAATCCGCGGAAGTCCATACCTGTGGTACGAAGGAACTTGAGAAAAACGGGGATTTGACAGAGAAAGGCGGTCGCGGTGAGGAGAAGCATGACGAGGGAATCGACCATGCGCTCCGTGACAACCGTCCCGAGCGATTTTGTGAAAGAGATGCCATCGTATTTCTTTAGTGTGCCGCAGCGCGTCACTTCGCCTACACGAGGAATCACTAAAGAAGCGGCATAGCTAATAAAGATAGCATTCTCACAACTGCTGCGCCGTGGATGTTCGCCCAAGGGCTCGAGTGCCATTTTCCAGCGCCAAGCTCGGATTTGCTGGGCTAGAATGCCGAAAACAAAGGAGAAAAGCATCCATCCCCATTTCATCTCGCCGAACACACTACGGAAAAAGTCGCGCCAATCTGTTCCGCGGTACATCCACCACAGAATGCCCAGCCCAAAAGCAAAGGGCAGCGCCAGTTGCAGTATCTTCTTAAGAATCTTCAATGTGTTTCGTAGGGAAATGCGTACTTTTGTGACGTCTCCAATGCGAAGTTAGGACAATCTGCCCAATGTTCCAAAGAATTGTCTTCAATTTTTGCACAATCAGAGTAACCTACGTTTGCGTGGTTCCTTTCCGGTAACAATTCCGATATGTTGAAATCAGTAAAACCTAAGAAAAATCTCGGTCAGCACTTTCTGACCGACCTCCATGTGGCTGAGCGCATCGCCGACACCGTAGATGCCTGCCCGCAGTTGCCCGTTCTCGAAGTAGGCCCTGGTATGGGCGTGCTGACACAATACCTCTTGCCCAAGGACAGAGAGGTGAAGGTGGTGGAGATCGACCGCGAAAGTGTGGCTTACCTACTTGAACGTTGGCCCGAATTGCGGGATAACATTCTGGGCGAGGACTTTCTACGTATGAACCTCAATACTGTATTTGACGGCAAGCCTTTTGTGCTTACAGGCAATTATCCTTACGATATCTCCAGCCAGATATTTTTCAAAATGCTCGACTACAAAGAGCTTATTCCCTGCTGCACGGGAATGATTCAGAAAGAGATGGCCGAGCGCATTGCGGCACGTCCCGGCACAAAGTCCTATGGCATTTTGAGCGTGTTGCTACAGCGTTGGTACGATGTTGAGTACCTCTTCACCGTTGAGCCTGGTGTGTTCAATCCTCCTCCAAAGGTGCGCAGCGCGGTGGTACGCATGACGCGCAACGATATACACGAATGTGGTTGCAACGAGGTGTTGCTTAAGAAAGTAGTAAAGGCCGTGTTCCAGCAACGCCGCAAAATGTTGCGCGTGTCGCTCAAACCGTTTTTTGCACAAACTTCGCCCAACTGCGACCATACGGAGTTCTTGGCTCACCCCGAGCTGACGAAGCGTCCGGAGCAGCTCAGCGTGGACGAGTTTGTGGAACTGACCAATCGGATTGAGAAAGAAATCAGTTAAATCTTTCGAGGATTTAACGCCCTTATATTCTGTAAAAATAGTTCGCAGTCTGTACTCCCGAGAGTGGCTTCAAAATCAAATTGAAGTAGACTTATTTTCAGACTCCTCCAATCTGACCGACCTATTCTATAAGGTTGTCGGAGAACGCAATAAGGCTGTCAGCTGACAGCCTTATTGCGTTTGAAAATTTCCTTATTGTGCTGGCTGACACAATAAGGAAAAACACGGATTATCGGCACATGTTGATGGCCGAAATTATCTGAAAAAAAGCACTTTCCCCACCTTTTTTAGCAAAAAACAAAGAGAAAAATGGTTTGTTCCTTTCTTTTTTCGAACAACTCAAAGATTTTCTGTAAGAATCTTAAGATATGTTTTTCTAGAACGAAAAAGTGTGTTGTCAAATTAAAGGGCAGTTTTCTTTGCTTTGTTGCGTTATCTCCTACAAGTTTTCTGGTGCTGGTTTAGTAAAAGCAAGAGTTCCGTCCTACGGAGACATTGTAGGGCGGAACTCTCGTGATGATGTTTGTTTCTAATTGCGTGGTAGCTTGTGTGGGAGAAGCTGCAACTTACAATCGCTCATAGCCCCAATCCTCTATGGCGCATCCCCAGTTTTCATTGACCAGTCGGACAGTTTCAGGTTTGTAGGCATATTTGTTCTTCTTGTAGCCCTTCTTCGCATTGACGTATTGCTCGATAGCCGTATGCGCCTCGTCCCAACCAGGGAGTTGCAACGAGGAGTAAATATTCTCCGTCATGGCAAGTGCATCTTGCTCGAAGTCTTCAAACTTCACTTCGATGAGATTTCCCTCCGGGATGCAAACTTTGTCGGCCTGGTATTTGTCGTAGAGCTTCGTGTAAGTCGTCAGGATATTCTGCACGATTTCTTCCTCCGAGATGTCTTGCAGTTTGAGGGGCTGAATGGTGTTGGTGAAGAAGGAACGCGTGGATTCAAATACGGTGTATGGATTTCGCATCAAGTAGATAAACTTGGCATTTGGGAACATCTTCATCAGCTCCTTTACGCGGCCCGTGTGGGGCGGGTTCTTGGAGAGAAACTGCGTGCCGCTGGTGTTCCAAAGGGCAATTTTGATGACTTTGATAAACTCCTCTTCGAAGCGTTTGAGTTCCTCCGGCGTGATGTCCTTGAAGAGCAAATACTTGTCGGCATATTCCTGCCAGTACTTCGGCAAGTACCACATATTATAATAGGTGTAGGGCATGGAATTTGTCATAGCAAATTCCTCCTCCTGCGGTAGATCGACAGCCAAGTCCATGTTGTCCGTTGGGCGATGGCTCGGCATGAGCCACGACATATTTTTCTTGAAGAATGGTTGCCCAAACATCATGAGGTGGGGGAATACCGTTTGATAGGTCGTATTATAGCCAAAGTGCTTATCGCAGGACAAAACATTGTGGACAAAGGTCGTTCCAGAACGCCAGTGGCCCAGAATGAACACGGGATCGTGCTTCAGCGGTTGGTTGGCCAAACGTTTTTGGTAACGCCTTTCTTGTATGGGTGCGAGCGTGGATAGCAATCGGCAAACGGCAGTAGTGAGGCGATATTTTCCACGATAGCCCTTGTCGATTTCGCGGCCTTGAAGAATTTCCTTATAAGTGTTCCAGTCAGCCCCTACAAGGTTGTTGACCGGCAACTTGTCGAATTGAAGAAGTCCCATAATAGTCTTGATTTTTTGCAAAGTTACATTATTGTGTGCGATATTTCCTTATGCGATTCAAAATAAGCAATAAAGGAAAGCTCCTCTTGTGTTGTGGAATAGGATAGTTTCGTCAGAAAACGCGAACAGCGGAAAGCTCCCGAAGGTGCTTCCCGCTGTTGGTAGAAGTATGTTTAATAATGTTTTTTTACTGTTAGTCCAAGTCTTTCCAAGAGGTGTAAGGCTGGAAGTCGGAGCTTTCAGTGGATCCATCAAGGATGTCGCCATGCGTTTCTTGCTGGCGAGACCATTGCTCAAAACTTTCTTTGCTAGACACAATGAAATCAGCGAACGTGTTTCTTGTGCTTATGTTTATCACTCTGTTCTGGGGCTTTTTGTAGGCTTTCATTTATGCGTTAGTTCTTGTTGCGAAATGGTTTGTTTATGAAGTGATGAGTTTTCTCTGTTGTTTTCGGCTCTTCTCGTTTTGTGTGGAATTCTGTTTATATATGCAGCACACGCCAGATAGGCAACAGCTATAAGCAGAGTTGAGGTATTGTCCACTGCCATAATTTTCTTGATTAGGAAACGGGATGGGCGAGCGTAGACCACTATAAATCCTGAAACTGGCGCAAAGGTAGGCTTTTTGCCGTGAAAGGAAAAGGAATAAAGAATTTTTGTAGCATTCTCCAAAAGGGGTGACCGGATGCTTTTGAAAGAGAAGAGCATCATTTTCTC
This sequence comes from Alloprevotella rava, assembly GCF_014195585.1. GTDB lineage: Bacteria > Bacteroidota > Bacteroidia > Bacteroidales > Bacteroidaceae > Alloprevotella > Alloprevotella rava. The sequence goes on from NZ_JACICA010000001.1 coordinate 254,281, forward strand.
CTATAAAACGGCAGTTTAGAAGAGATAAATAGGTGCGAAAAGCTTGTTTTCAACGAATATAGTTGTAGTTGTCACTTTACATTGTTACTTTTGTCATAAATAAAACAGATTTTATGAAGACTTATTTAGTGACAGGAGCTGCCGGCTTTATCGGCGCAAACTATTTGAAGTATATTCTCAAGAAATATGAGGATGTTCGCGTGGTTGTTCTTGACCTGCTGACCTATGCGGGCTATCTCGGCACAATTGCTGAGGACATCGACCACGACAGGTGCGAATTTGTGCGTGGCGACATCGGCGACCGTCAGTTGGTGGATGAGCTCTTTACGAAATATCGCTTTGATGTGGTGGTAAACTTTGCCGCAGAGAGTCATGTAGATCGCTCTATTGAGAATCCACAACTCTTTCTTCAAACCAATATTCTCGGTACGCAGAATCTGCTCGATTGTGCTCGCCGCGCGTGGGTGACGGGAAAAGATGAGCAAGGCTATCCCACTTGGCAGTCCGGTGTTCGCTTCCATCAGGTTTCTACTGATGAGGTCTACGGCTCGCTGGGCGATGAGGGATTTTTCACAGAAGAAACTCCGCTACAACCGCACAGCCCTTACAGTGCCTCAAAGACAAGTGCCGACCTCGTGGTGTGTGCTTATCATGACACTTACAAAATGCCCGTTAGCATTACGCGCTGCTCCAACAATTATGGACCTTATCAATTCCCCGAGAAACTGATTCCGCTGATTATCAATAATATCCTTGAGGGTAAGCAACTTCCTGTTTACGGGCAGGGAACAAATGTTCGCGACTGGCTCTATGTGGAAGACCACTGTAAGGCTATCGACCTCGTGGTTACGAAGGGCAAAGACGGAAGTATATACAACGTGGGCGGCCACAATGAGCGGCAGAATATCCAGATTGTGAAAATCATCATCCGCACTATTCGCCGCTTGATGGAAGAGAATCCGCAGTTCCGTGTTCTGCTGAAGCGCCAAGATGGCCTTGAGTGGATCAACGACGACCTTATCAGTTTCGTGAAAGATCGACTGGGCCACGACCAGCGCTATGGCATAGACCCCACAAAAATAAAGGCCGACTTAGGTTGGTTCCCCGAAACGACCTTTGAAGTAGGCATAGAGAAAACTATTCGCTGGAATCTCGAACACCACGATTGGATTGAAGACGTGAGCGGGGAAGATTATCAAGAATACTACGAGAGAATGTATAAGTAGGAGCACACACTCTCTTCCCTATGACTTATTTTTTTTGTTGTCACGTCGTCACATCGTCACGATTAGGACTTAACTGTTTGAAAGAGTAAGTATTATATCCGTGACAACAGTGTGACAACAAAAAAGTGGGCGAAGGCGATTGAACGGCAGAAAAGCAGGACAGCCACAGAGTTCTTGTGAACTTGTGGCTGTCCTTATTGTAGTGGTGCTTACTTCCCGTTTGCGTTGAAACGCAATGGGGGAGTGAGTCGCTTTTTACTTTCTGATGATTGTTGCCTCTCGATCCGGGCCTACGCTGACAATAGAAATGCGCGTGTTAAGTTCGCGCTCCAAATAGTCGATATAGGACTGGAAAGCTGCAGGGAAGTCGCGTTCGTCGCGAATTTCGGTAAGCGGTGTTTTCCAACCGGGAAGATCTTCATAAACTGCCTCCCAGCCTTCTGTATCGTAAGGCATCGTGGTAGTTTGTTCGTTGCCCTTCTTGTAAGCTGTACACACGCGGATGGTTTCAAAGCTGTCGAGCACGTCGCCCTTCATCATAACGAGATCCGTAACACCGTTAATCATGATGGCATACTTCAGAGCCACGAGGTCAACCCATCCGCAGCGGCGGTTGCGGCCTGTGACTGCACCGTACTCATTGCCAATGTGGCGGATAGTATCTCCAGTTTTGTCGAAGAGCTCAACGGGGAACGGACCTGAGCCAACGCGCGTAGAATAGGCCTTGAAAATGCCGAAAACGCGATGGATGTGGCGAGGAGCAACGCCCAGACCCGAGCAAACACCACCTGCTGTGGTTGACGACGAACTAACGAAGGGGTAAGTTCCGTGGTCTATATCGAGGAGCGAACCTTGTGCACCTTCCGCCAAGACGTTTTTGCCCTCTTCCAAGAGGCGGTTGATTTCGATTTCAGTATCTGAGAGTTGGAATTTCTTTAAGTATTCCACGCCTTCCATCCAGCGCTTCTCCTCTTCCGTAATGTTGTAGTCGGTGAAGTGTAAGTCGTTGAGGATTTGGATATGGCGTGCTTTCAGCTTTTCGTATTTCTCTTGGAAATTGTCGAGGATGTCGCCAACGCGAAGTCCCACACGGGCAGCTTTATCTGAATAAGTCGGGCCGATACCTTTACCCGTTGTTCCCACTTTTGCTTCGCCTTTTGCCGCTTCATAAGCGCGGTCGAGCACGCGATGGGTTGGCAGGATGAGATGTGCGCGCTTGCTGATGTGCAGGCGGTTTGTAAGCGAGTATCCAGCTGTTTCGAGTTCGTTTGCCTCGGCCATAAAGAGGTCGGGAGCAATGACGCAGCCGTTGCCGATAATGTTCACCTTGTTTTCATCAAAGATCCCCGAGGGTATAGAGCGGAGAACAAATTTTTTTCCTTCGAAGATGATGGTGTGGCCAGCGTTAGGGCCGCCTGCAAAGCGTGCAACGACGTCGTACTTCGGTGTGAAGTAGTCTACAACTTTTCCTTTGCCTTCGTCACCAAAGACAATGCCCAGCAGGGCGTCAACTTTTCCTTGTGCCATAGTTGTGCAATAATTTTTCGCAAAGATATTGATTTCTCCTCATAAAGGATAGTGTTTCTTTCTAATAAATATGGCTGCTATGTAGCAGAAAGCACTGGGCGTTATTGAGAGAGCTGAAAAAGAAAACTGCCACCTGTGAGATAACAGGTGGCAGTTGTTGAGAATCCAAGAGGAATTTATTTGTCGAAATAACGCTTGTAGAGACCAGCGAAGCCGCGTCCGTGGCGAGCTTCGTCGCGTGCCATTTCGTGAACTGTGTCGTGGATAGCATCCAAGCCCAGTTCTTTAGCGCGCTTAGCAATGCGGTTCTTATCTTCACATGCGCCAGACTCTGCAATCATACGCTTGTAAAGGTTGGTCTTAGTATCCCAAACATTGTCGCCGAGCAGCTCGCAGAATCTTGAAGCGTGGTCAGCCTCCTCAAAAGCGTAGCGCTTGAAAGCTTCAGCAATTTCGGGATAGCCTTCACGGTCGGCCTGGCGGCTCATAGCAAGGTACATACCTACCTCGCTGCACTCACCCATCCAATGAGCATTTAAGTCTTTCTTCATCTCCTCGTCGCAGTCAGCTGCAACACCAATCTTGTGCTCAACAACAAAGTTCAGTTCGTCTTCCTTCACTTCCTTGAACTTGTCAGCTTTAACGTGACATACTGGGCATTCTGCCGGTGCTTCATTACCTTCGTGAACATAGCCACAAACGGTACAAACGAATTTTTTCTTCATAATGTAGTAAATCTTTAAATTGTTATGTTATGCTTTTGTTTCTTCGCAGTGGGGACATACACCTCGGAAGGTTAGCTCCGTTTCTGCTACCGAAAAACCTTGTGGAAGATCGGCGCTGTTGCGCATCCGTCGCGTGGTGGCTGGGATGTCGTAAATGCGCCCACACTGTGTGCAGTAGAAATGTGCATGAGGCTCCATGTTACTATCAAAGTAAGATTTTGTTTCATCAATATGGAGCATCATGGCAGCCCCGTTGTCCACGAGAAGACGCAGTGTGTTGTAAACTGTAGTCTTAGAAAGGGTGGGGACTTCTGCTTTCAGTGCGTTGTAAATCTCATCAACAGCAGGATGCGTACGATGTTCCAGCAAGTAGCCCATCACTGCCAAGCGTTGGATGCTGGGCTTGATGCCGTGCTTGAGGAGGTAGTCGTATGTGTCTTGCTTATTTGACATGATTTATTATTTGTAATCGTTACAATCTTAAAACTGATGCAAAATTACATACTTATTTTGAACCGTGCAAGTATTCTGCCAAAAAAAATCGTATGCGACCTAATTTTTTTCTTTCTTCGATGGTTGGACGGTCTTATTTGCTACGCGCGTATATATAAAGATGACTACGTTTACTGCCTATTCTGTTTACATACGGCCTTATTCATCTAAATGTTAAAACAGAGGCTGTTTATTATTAGGAGGATATGTGGCCAAAAATTTCAGCTTTTCAATTTTCGATTTTTAGTTGGAATTTTCAGATTTCCTTATTGTGTCCAGCTAAAAAATGATTCTTGTTGGAGAAAAAGAGGAATCTTCTCCGTCGGTTTCCTTATCCTGTCAGCCAGCACAATAAGGGAGTCGGCTGACGCAATAAGGGTGTTTGCCGACAGCCTTATTGTATTTGTCAGCAACCTTATTGGGCGGACAGTTCTGCAGTCTTTCTTTGCAGGCATCTCTATTCCAAGTTGGATTTCAAGCGATTCTCGGCCGCGTAGATTCAGAAGTTTTTAGACAAAATCAAGGAAAGCGGCCCTTTTCTTTGCGCGGTTGGAGAAGATTTCAGTTGTGCCGCAAAAAGTTTTTTGAAAAAAATATCTCTAAATAGTTGCAGAGTTCAAAACAAGTATTTAGTTTTGCAGTGTAATATTAAAGTAGTACACTATTATACTCAAACTACTATGGTAAATATAGAGAATCTTCAGTTCAGTTATGGGAGGAAGTATCGCCCAGTGTTTACAGATTTCTCCATCTCACTAAAGCCAGGCTGCATTTATGGCCTGCTCGGAAAGAACGGTACGGGAAAGAGTACATTATTATATATAATGTGTGGTTTGTTGCAGCCGCAAGGCGGCACGGTAGAGGTGATGGGCGGCAACCCTCGTGCGCATCAGCCCCAGATTATTGGCGAGATATTTCTCGTGCCTGAAGAAGTGGAGTTGCCCGCTGTATGCCTTCGCGACTATGTCAAACTGAACGCTCCCTTCTATCCGCGCTTCTCTCAAGAGGTGTTGCAGCAATGTTTGTCCGATTTTGAACTCACCGATGATTTGCGCCTCGACCAACTCTCCATGGGGCAGCGCAAAAAAGCCTTTATGAGTTTTGCGCTCGCCACGCAGGTGCGTCTCATTCTGATGGATGAGCCCACTAATGGTCTGGACATTCCCTCGAAAAGCATTTTCCGCAAGGTGGTTTCCTCCAACATGAGTGAGGAGCAAACGATTGTGATTTCCACTCACCAAGTGCGCGACATCGATTCGCTACTCGACCATATCATCATCATGGACAATTCGCAAGTTTTCCTCAATGCCTCCGTGGCTGAGATTGCACAGCAGTTGGCTTTCGAGTTCCGCCCGATGGGCGCATCCGTAGATGATGCTCTCTATGCTCAGCCCTCGTTGCAAGGCGTGGCTGTGGTAGTTCCGAACGATGGAACAAAGGATACGCCCATCAATCTGGAACTACTCTTCAATGCTTTTATGCTAAAAAAAGACTTGTTGAAGCATTTGCGCGCTTGAAAGAATCGGCAGCAGCTCCTACATAGTCAAGAACAATCTTTTTAACTTAAACAATACGAATATGCAATCATTCAGTTTTCAGCGCCTCGGCCTGCTTATCAAGCGCGACCTTGGTCAGAACAAAAAAGGATATATGATCACCCTTGGTGTGCTCTTCTCTCTCTATATGTTTGTAGTGTGGTTTGGTCGTGGTGTAGTATCCTCCTCTAATAACCCTGCGGCACTGGCAGCCTCCTTGAATATCTTTATTTATTATATCACTCTTTCCGGACTCTCCTATGTGTGTGCTGGATTGTGTGCCGACCAGACAACACGGGGCGGGCGTATCGCCGCAGGTATGCTGCCAGCAACCAATACCGAGCGTTTTGTCTCTCGCTTTATTATCCTAACATTTGGGTATATCTTTTTTGCTATTATCCTGTATCTCATAACCGATGCTCTTTGGCTACTCTTGGGTTGGCTGTTAGGAAAAGATTATCCCAGCTTGCTCTTGAACTGGACCTCTGTAACACTGACTTTTATTCAAATGAATTTCGATGAAGGTCCCTATACTTCGCTAAGCACGATTCAATTTTTATATATATTTCTCTCTATTCTCAACGCGATAGCCTCAAATATGTTTGCCAGTGCGCTCTTCAATAAGCATCCCTTTATGAAGATTATTCTGTTGGGCTTCATCATTCAATTTATTGTAGGAGTAGTGGTTGTAGCCTTCTCTTTGATGAGTTATGATTTTTGGCTGTATATACCGAGACACATCTCGTTGCAATATGTTGCTCCTGTTGTTCTCGGTTTGCAAGCCCTCAGTGCAGCAGTATTTTTCTCCCTTAGCTACTGGCTTTTCTGCCGCAAGCAGGTCATTCAGTATCGCTACTTCTAAATTTTTGCCAGTAGTGCTGCTCCTTGAGAGCCACGCCCTGAGCTAAAAAATGTAGGAAAAAATGATTGTGTTATGAATTTCAAAGACGCAAATCCCATATATTTGCAAATAGCTGAGCGAATATCCGAAGAGATCCTTGCTGGGAAGTTTTCTTCCAACGAGCGTATTCCCAGCGTTCGCGAATATAGCGCGCTCTTGGAGGTGAATATCAACACCGCCGTTAAGGCTTACGATTATTTGTCTAACCAAGGCGTAATCTATAATAAGCGCGGTATGGGCTATTTCGTGTCGCCCGACGCGATAGAGCATATCCGCGAATCCAACCGCAAGCAATTCATGGAGGAAACCTTACCCGAAGTGTTCCGACAAATGAAGTTGCTCGGAATTGACTTTAACCAAATCCAAACAGAATGGAACAAACAACGATGATACACCTTGACGGAATCCATAAGACCTATCAAGGCGCACAGCCCCTACACGTGTTGAAAGGTATCTCTCTTGACATAAAGAAAGGAGAGTTCGTGTCCATCATGGGAGCCAGTGGTAGCGGCAAATCTACCTTGCTCAATATCCTGGGAATCCTCGACAACTACGACGAAGGAGAATACCTGCTCAACGGCGTGTTGATAAAAAACCTCAGCGAGACGAAGGCTGCCGATTATCGCAACCGCATGATTGGTTTTATCTTCCAATCGTTCAATCTCATTCCCTTTAAGAACGCTATGGAGAATGTGGCTCTTCCGCTCTACTATCAAGGTGTGAGTCGTCGCAAACGCAATGCGCTGGCACTGGAATACCTCGAGCGTTTGGGCTTGAAGGAGTGGGCGCACCATTTGCCCAGCGAACTCTCCGGCGGTCAGAAGCAGCGTGTGGCCATTGCCCGCGCCATCATCGCTCATCCCCAGATAATTTTGGCCGATGAGCCTACCGGCGCACTCGACTCAAAGACGAGCGAGGAAGTGATGCAGCTGCTGCGCGACCTCAATGAGAAAAAGGGCATGACCATTGTGGTGGTGACCCACGAAAGCGGAGTGGCCTATCGTACGCATAAAGTGATTCATATCAAGGACGGTATCATCGGAAAGATTGAAGAGAACAAGACGATGGAAGGTCAGCCCTATCTGAAATAAGGAAGTATTCATCCAAAAAACAAAACGATTGTGTTTGACGATTTAGGAGAAATATGGACGCATCTGAAGCTTAATAAGCTGCGTACAGCCCTGACGGGACTCTCCGTCAGCGTAGGTATCTTCCTGCTCATCACGCTGCTTGGTTCGGGCAACGGACTTATCAATGCCTTCAAAGCCAATCGAGGCGGAATGGCTATGGATGTTGTGAAGGTGTATCCTGGAATAACAGACGAAGCGTATGGTGGTTGGGAAAAGGGTAGAGAAATTCAACTCGACAACCGCGATATCCGTATGGCCAGCGGACAATTCAGCGACCGCGTTACGGAAGCTGCTGGGCAAATTTCGCTCAGCGGCGGAACGATGAGCTATGGCGACCGCTCTTTCTCAGCTTCGCTCGGAGGCTATTATCCTGCCAATGAGCATATCAATAAACTCAAAATTATTTATGGGCGCTATATCAACAACAAAGATATGGAAGAGCGCCGCAAGGTTATTGTGCTGAGCGAGAAAACGGCGAAGCAGTTTTTTTCGATTGTTTCCGACGCCATCGGAAAGTCGTTGCGCGTGGACGGTAATGTATATGTTGTAGTAGGAATCTTTAGCGATGAAGGCCGCTTCGGAGGAATGGAAGGACACATTCCTTTCACAACGTTGCAACTCATTTATAAGACTGGGCAAAAGGTGGATCAGTTGACGCTCCAAACGCGAAATATCTCCGATGCAGCCAGCGACAGTATTTTCCAACGCGATTTCAAAAAGGCAGAAGCTGGACTCCACTCATTTTCTCCCACAGACGAAGGAGCAATATGGATGTTTAATACGGCTGTTGGAGAAGAAGAAACCGACAAAGCTATGGGGTATCTCAATACCGCCCTATGGGTCATCGGTCTCTTGACTTTGCTCAGCGGAGTAGTGGGCATTTCTAATATTATGCTTATTACAGTGAAAGAGCGCACCCATGAGTTCGGCATCCGCAAAGCGCTGGGTGCACGTTCGTGGAGCATTCTGCGCAGCGTCTTGCTCGAAAGCGTCATCATCACAGCTATCTCTGGCTATATAGGCCTTGTGTGCGGAATTCTGATGACGGAATATCTCAACGCTACAGCAGGACAGGAAACGATGACTATTGCCGACCAAACGATGTACACATTTCTCAATCCAACGGTCAATATGACTGTGGCAATAGAGGCTTTGTTCGTATTGATAGTTGCTGGATTGGTGGCAGGTTTCTTTCCCGCGTGGAAAGCTGTGAGAGTGAAACCAATTGAAGCACTTAATGCACATTAAAATTATGAGAATATTCGATTTAGACAAATGGTCGGAGACGTTCGAAACGTTGATGCGCAATAAGTCGCGAAGTTTCCTAACGGCTTTTGGTATATTCTGGGGACTGTTTATGTTTTCGCTGCTGATGGGTGGAGGCCAGGGACTGGAAAGTTTGATGGCGAAAAACTTTGAAGGAATTGCACAAAATTCTTGCTTTCTCATTCCTGGGCAGACAACGAAGACTTATAAAGGTTTGCAGAGCGGACGTCAGTGGAATTTGCGTGCTGCTGATGCTCAATTGCTCAAACATAGAGTGAAGGGCATAGACCTTTGCGAACCAGTGATATTGGGAGAGAATCCAACACCTCGTTACAAGGATAAAACTACATATGGAACAGTGAAGGGCGTGAACCCTGAATATGCTGCTATGGAGAATCCTCATATAATATATGGGCGCTTTATCAATCAGACGGATTGTGATCAAGAGCGAAAGGTTTGTGTCATTGGTATGCGCGTACGCGAGGAACTGTTCCCCGATACGCCCAACCCTTGCGGGAAGTTTATTGAGCTGGATTCTATCTATTATGAAGTGGTGGGCGTGAGTAATATGAAGTCGAACGTCGGTACGGGCGGTGGTAATTCGCAGCAAACCATAATGCTTCCCTTTACTACGGCTCAGAAAATCTACCAGAAAGGCGACCGTGCCGATATGCTGGTGTACACTGCGGCCCCTGGACACACCGTTACAGAGATTGAAGAAGCGGTGAATACAGTGATAAAAGAAGAACACCTTATTGCACCCGATGACGATCAAGCGCTTTTCTCTATCAACTTAGAGAAGTTGTTCCAAGTCATTGACAATCTCTTCGCTGGCATTCGTTTCCTCGTTTGGCTCATTGGTATCGGCACGCTCATCTCAGGTACAATTGGAGTTTCCAATATTATGATGGTCACTGTGAAGGAGCGCACCACGGAGATTGGTATTCGCCGCGCCATTGGTGCCCGCCCCTCCAACATTCTCTGGCAGATAATGGCCGAGAGCATGGTGCTCACCCTGTTTGCAGGCCTTTTGGGTATCGTTATCTCCGTTCTGATTTTGCAAGGAGTGGAGATGGGCATTGCTGCCAGTACGGGCGTCGAAGCTAAGTTTCAGTTATCGTTTGGTATGGCCCTGTCTGCCTTTGGCGTCTTAATGATGCTCGGCACTCTGGCCGGTGTAGCCCCCAGTTTGCGTGCTTTAGCCATCAAGCCCATTGAGGCTTTGACGGACGAATGATACAAATCCATCATTTTAATACAGTAAATAACAAACAAAAGATATTATGAAGAAGTTCTTTAAAATCCTGCTCTTAGTTGTAGCAGTGGTATTGTTCATCGGAATGTTTGTATTCCTCTATCAGAAGTCGAAGCCAGAAGTCATAGAGTATGAAACTTACGATGTGCAGGAGCGCACACTTGAGAAAACCAGTGTGCTCACTGGCGACATTGAGCCGCGCGACGAAGTCCTTGTCAAACCGCAAATTTCGGGCGTTATCTATGAACTTTGCAAACAGGCTGGCGAAGAAGTGAAAGCAGGCGAAATTATCGCTAAAGTAAAGGTGATTCCCGACATGCAGTCGCTCTCCTCTGCTGAAAGCCGTGTGCGTTTGGCTACTATCAATCTGGAACAAGCGCAGGTGGACTATCAGCGTGAAAAGAAACTTTATGATGAGCAGTTGGTGTCGGCCGACGAATATGACAAAGTACGCCAGGCATACCGACAAGCCAAGGAAGAACTGGTTGTAGCCAACGACAACTACGAGATTGCAAAGAACGGCGTGTCGCGCTCTCAGGCACAGATGAGCACCACGCTCATCCGCTCCACTGTGGACGGCCTGATTCTTGACATCCCCGTGAAAGTCGGAACCAGCGTGATTATGTCGAACTCTTTCAATGATGGTACGACGATTGCCACTGTTGCCAACATGGGCGACCTTATTTTCAAAGGTCAGATAGACGAGACCGAGGTGGGCCGCGTTCATACGGGAATGCCTATGAAGATTACGGTGGGCGCTCTGCAAGACCAATCATTTACGGCCACTTTGGAATACATCTCTCCGAAGGTGGAAGCAGCCACTACATCCAGCGCCAATAAGTTTGAAATCAAGGCAGCAGTGAAGATGCCCCACGGAGTCTACATTCGTTCAGGCTACAGCGCCAATGCCGAGATTGTGCTGGAGCGTCTGACCAATGTGCTCTCTGTTCCAGAAGGTGCAGTGACTTACGAGAACGGTCGCGCCTATGTGCAGGTGCTTACGGCTGCCACACCGCAGACGTTTGCTAAGCGCGAGATAAAGGTTGGCGTTAGCGATGGTATGTATATCCAAATTCTTTCCGGTTTGAAGAAAGGAGAAAAAGTACGTGGCAATCAGAAAGCTCAAGAATCCATTCAAGCCAGTAAAGGAGCTGACGGAAAATAAGGAGTAGTTCACAGTTTGAAGCTTATGCTTAAAATCCAAAACAAATGAAACGAATCATCCTATCCATAATGAGTTTGCTGTCCCTAACGGCAGTGGCTCAGAAACCTATGACGCTGCGTGAGTGCATCGATTATGCGCTCAATCGCAACGTGCAAGTGAAACGAAGCGTTCTGCAGCGTCAGCAGGAAGAAGTGAACCTCTCAACGGCCAAGAATGCTCGATTGCCCGAAGTAAGTGGCGGCGCAAATCAGGGCTTTAGTTTCGGGCGCGGTCTGACGGCACAAAACACCTATGTGAGCCGCAACACGGCCAGCACAGGTGTAAATGTCAGTGCTTCTCTGCCACTCTTTACAGGTTTTCGTCTTCCCAACCAGAAGAAGCAGGCAGAACTCAATCTCCAAGCTGCTACGGCCGACTTAGAGAAAGTGCGTGAGGACTTGAGTGTGCAGATTGCTCAAGCCTATCTGCAAGCGCTCTATCAGAAAGAAATGATCAGTGTGGCAAAAGAGCAACTCTCGCTCAGCCGCTTTCAGTACAGCCGCATTCAGAGAGTGTATGAAGCGCAGAAAGCAAGCGGACTGGCGGTGAACGAAGCCAAGAACACTGTGGCGCAGGACGAACTTGCACTTGTTCAGAATGAGAATAACTACAAATTGGCACTGCTCGATTTGAGTCAACTCATAGAGATGAGCACGCCCGACTCCCTCGATGTCATCGCGCCCGCAATGATGCAACCACAGCCAGTAGGAGGAAATCCGGAGGCGATATTTGAAGAAGCCGTCATGAGTAAACCCGCCATCCTTGCACAGAAGTTGCGTATCGAAAGCGCGCAGAAAAGCATCGATATAGCCCGTGCAGGCTATTGGCCAACTCTTTCTCTCAACGGCGGTATAGGTACTTCTTATTACCATGTCAATGGAGGCACAAATCCCGCTTTTGGACGTCAGTTCAAAGACAACTTCAATAAGAGTATAGGTATATCTTTAAACATTCCTATCTTCGACCACTTCCAAACTCGCAATAATATCCGTATGGCTAAGATCAACTACGAGGGACAGCGTGTGCAGTTCGATCAGGCGCAGAAGGAATTGTACAAAGAGATACAAACAGCTTGGTACAACGCCGTTGCAGCACAGAAGAAATACGAAGCTTCGCGCAGCGCAGAAGAAGTGGCGCGTGAGAGTTTTGTGATGATGACAAAAAAGTTTGAATACGGGAAGGCCAATGCCACAGAATATAACGAGCAAAAGACAAAGTATGCCACCGCACAGACCAACCGCATCAATGCTCAGTACGAATACTTGTTTCGCAACATCATCCTTGATTTCTACAAGGGTACGCCTATACAATAACAATATATAAGCATTCATTTATTTATGGACAACTTTTTAGAAGCTCGCCACATTGTGAAGCGTTTTGCCAAACATACGGCACTCAACGATGTGAGTGTGGAAGTACCTCGCGGCCAAATCTTCGGACTCTTGGGTCCGAATGGTGCGGGAAAGACCACCCTTATCCGCATCCTCAACCGCATAACAGCTCCCGATCAGGGAGAAGTCTTTTTTGATGGCCGACTGCAAGAGCCCACCGACGTGCAGCGCATAGGTTATCTGCCAGAGGAGCGTGGACTCTACAAGAAAATGAAAGTGGGCGAACAAGCTATCTATTTGGCACAGCTAAAAGGCCTCTCGCGCAGCGAAGCCGAGATGCGTCTCCGCAACTGGTTTGAGAAGTTCGACATCATGCCTTGGTGGAACAAGAAATTAGAGGAACTCTCCAAGGGTATGGCTCAGAAAGTGCAGTTCATTATCACGGTGCTCCACGAACCCGATTTGCTCATTTTCGACGAGCCTTTTTCTGGTTTCGACCCCGTCAATGCCGAGCAGCTTAAGCAGGAAATCCTCGAACTCAAGGAGAAGGGCCACACCATTATCTTCTCCACTCACAATATGAGTAGTGTGGAAGAAATCTGCGATACCATCGCGCTCATCAACCACTCCCAGGTGGTGCTCAAAGGCAATATGCAAGAAGTGAAGAGTCAGTTCCGCACTGGGCTTTACGACCTCGTGACCACCAGCGCATCTCTCCAACCTCTCGACGGCGTGTTTAGCATCATCGGCAACAGAAGTATTTCCGGCGTTCATCGCTATTCGCTGCGCAAAGCAGAGACTGTGGACAACAACCAACTGGTGGAAACTTTAGCTCGCCAAGTTGAAATCCGCAGTTTTGCCGAGCAAATGCCCACGATGAACGATGTGTTCCTCAACGTAGTAGGCCAAGACGCCACTTGGGCTGATCAACAAATTGAAAACAAATAAGCAAGCATCATCATGAATAAAATTCTGATTATCATCCAGCGCGAATTTCTGAAGCGCGTAAAGAAGAAGAGTTTCATCGTACTCACGATTTTGATGCCGTTTATTCTGGCCGCACTCGTGATGGTGCCGTTGTGGCTTTCCACTATCGAGAACGATGAGCAGTCCAACATTGCCGTTGTCGACAATACGGGCCACTATTTCCCCGTGCTGAAGGACACGCAAACGTTCCATTTTGTGCTGATGCCCAAAGTCCTTCCCGATATGAAGTCCGACAGCTCTTCTTTTGAAGCCGTTGTGAACATAACGGCCGATCTGAGTAAGAACCCGAACGCTATCACCATTTTCAGTCGGAAAGAAGTTTCGGGAGGTCTGCTCTCCTATGTAGAGTCGCAAATCAATGAGCAAGTGCGCAAGGACAAACTTGCCGCCTCTGGTGTGCCAGAATTGGACAAAATCATCGACGACATAGATCGAGATATTAGTATTTCCACAGTGAAGTGGGACAAAGAGGGACAAGCTACTTCCTCCAATACTGAAATAGCTATCGGAGCAGGTTTCATCTTCACTTTCCTCATCTATATGTTTGTCATGGCTTATGGCGGTATGGTGATGCAAAGCGTGATAGAAGAAAAAACCAATCGCATTGTCGAACTCATGGTGAGCAGCGTCAAACCATTCCAGCTCATGATGGGAAAAATCATAGGTATAGCCCTCGTTGGCTTTGTTCAACTCATCATTTGGGGTATTTTGTTCACGATTATCCTCACTGTAGCCACAGCCATCTTTGGTCCTGAAGTCACGCAGTCGGCAGCTGCGACTCAGCCTATGATGGGAGCAGCATCGCAGATGCCTATGAGCGAAGTGTCGGGCGATACTGTTGAGATTCTCTCCGCCTTGAAGAATCTGCCTTATCTGGAACTGATGTTGATGTTCGTGCTCTACTTCATCGGAGGCTACCTGCTCTATGCAAGTTTCTTTGCTGCTGTAGGTGCAAGCGTTAATGAGCAAGAAGATAGTAGCCAGTTCGTGCTGCCCGTCACGCTTATCATGGTTTTCGGACTTTATGCCGCCATGTATAGCGTTAACAATACGGACGGTCCCTTAGCTTTCTGGGCAAGTATCTTTCCGCTGACATCTCCCATCGTTATGATGGTGCGCATCCCCTTCGGTGTTCCTCTTTGGCAGGAAGCTCTCAGCATCGTGCTTCTCTATGCTTCTGCCATCGGCATGGTATGGGTAGGCGCCAAGATATATCGTGTTGGCATCTTGATGTATGGTAAGAAACCCTCTCTCAAAGAGATGATAAAATGGTTGAGATACAAATAATCTCTACTTGCTAAAAATATATAAACATCTCCTCCCTCTCTGTCCGCAACTCATAGCAATATGTGTTGCGGACAGTTTTTTTGCCCAATAGGAGCATTCTCCATTAGCAATGTCTTTGGCTGTTTCGGAAGTAGCGATAATATGTTCGTGCCTTCAAAAGTTCTCGTCAAAAATATTCGTATTTTATGGCTTCGAGAATGG
Source organism: Alloprevotella rava (assembly GCF_014195585.1). Taxonomy (GTDB): domain Bacteria; phylum Bacteroidota; class Bacteroidia; order Bacteroidales; family Bacteroidaceae; genus Alloprevotella; species Alloprevotella rava. Next base: position 269,348 of record NZ_JACICA010000001.1, read on the forward strand.
CTCGAAATCCAACTTAAAGTAAGATGCTCGTCAGAAGAGTCCGACGGCTCTGACCTGCCCGATAAGGCTGCCTGTAGATACAATAAGGAAATTTGAAAATACAATAAGGCTATCAGCTGACAACCTTATTGTGTCAGCTGATAGAATAAGGAAAAAAGTGCCGTTTCGGCACGTGTTGAACATTAAATCTGTAGAAAAAAGGTGCGTCTCCCACTTTTTCTTCTCAAAATTTGAGAAAAAGTTTGTGACAACAACTCTTTTTTGCAACTACTCAACTCTTTTTGAAATACTTTTTAAGATTCCTGATTCTACATTAAAAAAGTCGATTGTAAAGATAAAGGGCAGTAAGCAGGGACAAGATAAAGGCACGTGTTGCTTAGAGAAAAATTGGTTTTTCAGTCTTTCGTTTGCTATTTCGAGCCGTAAGCATTACTTTTGTAGCACTAAAACCAAATTACAGACGAAGACAATGCTCTGTGGCGCTTGTGCCCAGCTCCGATGTTTCTCCAACGACCTCTAAAAAGTTGAAAGAAATATCAATCTTGGAGCTTGCATCGCTTCTCTACCGACCACAAATGGACGATTATCACGCGGAAAATAACGATTGACAAGACAGGGATTCGCTCTAAGGTGTTTCCCCGTCGTAACAAACTTGGAGGAAAGCCTAATGCGAACATTCTGGAATATCAATCAAGGCCTGCGCACGATTGAGAAATGGGAACCAAACTGCTGGACACAGGTGACGTGTCCCTCTCCCGACGATGAAGATTTTCTCTTCAACGAACTCGAAATTCCTACTTACTTTCTTGACGACATCCGAGATAAGGATGAGCGCTCTCGTTACGAATATGACGAGGGTTGGACGCTGATTATCCTTCGTATTCCTTATGTGAAGGAAGTGCGAAGCCGTACCCCGCACACAACAATCCCACTTGGTATCATCATCAACAAGGGTATTTGCGTGACGGTGTGCAACTACGAAACCAACATGATGATTGATTTCGTCAGCTATCAGCAGAAACGCAATAGTGGTTTTACTGACTCCGTCGATCTCGTATTCCGATTGTTCCTTTCCAGTGCGGTGTGGTATCTGAAACGCCTGAAACAAATCAACGTGCTGATTGAAGACGCCAAGCGCAACCTCGACCACAGCATCGACAACGAGGACCTCATCGGTCTGAGCCGCCTGCAAGATAGTTTGACCTATTTCATCACTTCTATTCGTGGTAACGAAACGCTGCTGAGTAAGCTGAAGTTCAAACTCCCCGTGGATGAGTTGGACGCCGACCTCATCGAGGACGTCAACATTGAGATGAACCAGGCGCGAGAAACCACCAATATCTATTCAAACATTCTTGATTCGACGATGGATACCTACGCCAACATCATCAACAATAATATGTCGGGCGTCATGAAGCAGATGACCAGCGTTAGCATTATCTTGATGTTCCCCACGCTTATCGCGAGTATTTTCGGTATGAACCTTCTCAATGGCATGGAGGAATGGTTGTGGGGCTTCCCCATTGTGGTGGCCGCCTCGCTCATTGTCACCGGAATTTTCTATTGGTTGTTCCGCAGGCGCACATGGATTTGAAACCATAAGGCTGAGACACAGCCCTATACCTTATATATAAAAAGAAGGTGCAAAGACAGTTTTTCTACTCTTGTTGAGAAAACAAACAAGAAGTGCAACTGTCTTTGCACCTTTTTCTATGAAAAGTATCCGTTTTTTCCTTGTATCGGCTCATAAAAGGCAAAAAGATTTGAAAAAACTTTGCCAATACATAAAAAATAACTTTTTTTGCAATGATAAAAAAGAAGTGTCCGATGCTATGTCCCCTTGTTAAAGTATATACATCGGAAGAAAATTTACATCTCTCTCACATTAAATTGTTTATACGTTGTTACAATGGACGAAAACAAGACTACTGAAGAAGTAAAGAACGAGTCTGTAGAGGCTCAATCTAAGGAAACTGCCCCCGTAGCGGCAGAAGCTGTTGAGGCGCAAGCCCAGGTTGCTGAATCCGAACGCCCCGCCCCCGCCACTAAGGCAGAAGTCTTGGAGCGTCTGAAAGAAATAGCCCGAGAAGGTGGTAACATTCGTCGCCCCGACCTCGAAGCCCTCAAGCAGGCTTACTATCGCTATCACAGCGCAGAAGTTGTGGCTGCTCGCGAGGAATTTGTTAAAAACGGCGGTGCTGCTGAAGATTTCAAGCCGGCTCCCGATGCCGATGAAGAAACCTTTAAGGCAGAATACAATCTGATTCGCGAACTTCGCGCCAAATCAGCGGCTGAAGAGGAGGCTGAAAAACAGGAAAACCTCAAGCGCAAACAAGCCATCATTGAGGAAATCAAAACGGCTGCCGCTTCTCCTGAAGAGGCCGACAAGAACTATGAAAAAGTAAAACAGCTTCAAGCTGAATGGAAAGAGATTAAGCAGGTTCCGGCTGAGAATGCTACTGAGCTGTGGAAAACTTATCAGCTCTACTGTGAGCAGTTCTATGATCAGCTCCATCTCAACTATGAAGCACGCCAATACGACTTTAAAAAGAATCTCGAAGCAAAATTGCGCCTCTGTGAGGCTGCGGAAAAATTAGCAGAAGAATCTGATGTGATTTCTGCCTTCCATCAGCTCCAGCAATACCACCAAGAGTTTCGCGAGATAGGTCCTGTTGATAAAGAGCACCGCGAGGAAGTTTGGAATAGATTCAAGGAGGCTTCAACAGTGGTGAACAAGCGTCATCAAGACCATTTCACAGCACTCAAAGAGAAGGAAGAAGAAAACCTTAAACTCAAGACCGCGCTCTGCGAAAAAGTGGAAGCTATCGACGTTGATAATGTGAAGGGTAACACCGACTGGGACAAACTCACCAAGAGCGTACTGGAGGTGCAAGCTGAATGGCGCACTATTGGTTTTACTCCGAAAAAAGACAATACGCAAATCTTCGAACGTTTCCGCGCCGCCTGCGATCGTTTCTTCCAGCGTAAGGCCGAACACTTCAAAACACAACGCGAGAAGTTTAGTGCCAACATCGAAGTGAAAAACAAATTGGCAGAGGCTGCTGAAGCCCTCAAAGAGAGCACAGATTGGGCTGCTACGACCAACAAACTCATTGCACTGCAAAAGCAATGGAAGGAATCTGGTCCTGTGCCCCACAAGGTGAGCGAGGCCATTTGGAAACGCTTCAACGAAGCTTGCAATTATTTCTTCGACAAAAAGAACGAAGCCACTGGCGACCAGCGACGCGAGGAAGAAGCTAATCTCGAGAAGAAGAACTCTATCATAGCTGAACTTACCAACTTGCTCACTGAAACTGGCGATGATCTGTTGCAAAAAGTGCGCGACTTGCAAGCACGTTGGAATGAGACAGGCCATGTTCCCTTCCGCAAGAAAGAGGAAATCTACCAGCAGTATCGTGCTATCTGCGACAAGCTCTATGATCAGCTTCATGTCTCAGCACGTCGCCGCCATGTAGACAATTTTCGTCGTAAGGTAAGCGAGAAGGTTGGTAACGAACTTGATCGTGAACGCGCACGTCTCCAAGCAGCTTTCGAAGCTAAGAAGGCCGAGATTCAGAACTACGAAACGAACCTTTCTTTCTTCAGTGCAAAATCTTCTTCCGGCAATTCTCTTGTTGCAGACATTGAGAAGAAGGTGGCTCGCCTAAAAGAGGATCTTTCTGAGATTACCGAAAAGATCAAGGCAATCCGTCAACAAGCAAAAGCTGAAGCTAAAAAAGACGAAGAAGCTAAGGAAGACTAAAACTTTCTGACGCTACAATATCATAAAAGGACACTCCAAAACGGGGTGTCCTTTTTCTGTTAGAGGAGGGAGATATAGACAGCAGCTTTGCTTCCTCTACTAATTGGCTTAAAGTAAGTTTAACGCCATTCGTACGAAAACCAATGCTTTCTGCTGCATCACAAATTCCCAAGAGTGATACTCCTTCTCGAGTTATAAAACATTTGTTGCGCAGTGTTTGTAGCGTCTAATAATGTCCGTATTACTTCGCAATCATACGCAAACAAGATGGCCCACAGTCCATTGCATCATTCTGTATATAGTGTGGTAATCTCATTATTCTTTACTTCTTTTTTTGCTACTCCAATTTGTCATATATACCAAAGATAACAAGGCGTAGCGAGGCATCACATTCGTGTAGTTTTCTATGCGAGAGAACTGATCGATGGATGTTTGCAGAGAATTTGCTTGGTGTAAGATGTCGTATACCTTAAATCCGACCGATAATGTACCATGCGAAAGTTGGAAGTATTTGTGCAAGGAGGCATTCCATCGAATGGCTGTTTGATTGATAGAACGTTCGGAATAACCTTTATATATCAATGTATTTATATCCGATTGAAGCTCGACATCCCAAGGCAGTTGCCAAGTGAAATCGGAACGCAGTCTTGTTGTCTGATAATTGTTTGTTGCTTGCGGCTGTTGCACGGACTGCAAAGCCGTAGACCATATTATTGATGCTCTAAATTTACTGCTTATATTAACGTGAATTCGTCGAACTCACGTTAAATACACAAAAAACAATTCTCTTTTTAGGCTTTTATTAAAACTTTTTTGAGGAAAAAGAAGTACTGCTTATCCCGAATTGAGGTTATATAGTTATGCTTCTGCTTTATCAAATGGATACGTTTGTCTGCAATATGATCCAAGAAGTCGGTACATCCGTCGGTCGAACCGTCATCAAGTATTAGCAACTCAAAAGATGTGAAAGTTTGGTTTAGGTACTTGTCACAGATTCTTGGAGATACGTCCCAGCATTATAGACGGGCAGCAGAACGCTAACCACTGGTATATGAATCTTTTTCATTATTTTTTTACTGTTTCTTTTTTCTCACCCAATTGAAATCATAGCTCACGGTGAGCATCAGGTGGCGGGGCAGCGCGTCGGTATAGCTTTCTATGCGTCCTGTAGCGGTTACCTCGTTACTGAAGTTATTGGTTTGCGCCAGGATGTCGTGCGCCTTGATATGGATGCCGAGACGGTCGTTTAGGAAATACTTTGAGAGCGTGGCGTCCCAGTTGGTTACAGTGCGGTTGAGCGTTGCCTGGCTGTTGCCGGCGTAGAGAGTGCTCTTTATGAGGGTGGCGAGCTGGATGCCCCAAGGCAGCGTGTAGTTGATGTCGCCGTAGAGTACCGTCTCACGATAACTGTCGCTCATACCGGGCTGGAAGGCATGACGGAAAGTCGTGTTCCAACGGCTGTAAAAGCGGAATTTGTTGCCAATTGTGACACGAAGGGCGAGCCAAGGCGTAAATCCTATGTTGCGAAGCAGTCCTGCTGTTGCCGCACTTTCTTCTGTCAGGAAAGACAATTTCTCTGCTTGATAATAATCGGCAGAAAGCGAAGCGGTAAGGTAAAAGCGTCGTTTGCCGTCAAGTGGAGATGAGAGTTCGACGCGCCCTCGCAGGGCATGGGTGCACGATGTGTTGACCGGTTGATAGGTGCGGATGCCTGTGGCCGGGTCGAAAACAGATTGTGTGGCAATATCGTTGTGAAGGCGGCGATAGATGGCATTGATATTGAATGAGCGACCGCTCTTAACATGTTGCAGGCGGTAGGTCGTGTTCAATTCATGGGTGAACGGATTGCCAAGATCAGCATTGCCTACAAAGCGGTTCAAGGGGTCGGAGGAGTCGCGGATGGGCAGGAGTTGTGTCAATGCGGGCATGGCAGGCTTGCCTTGATAACTAGCATCCCATTCCGGCATCCAGGTGCGCCCTTCACGGTTTTCGTATTTCCATTTCAGCGTCAGGTTGGGACGGAAAAAAAAGCCCTCGCGCTGCGGGCTGTATTTGCAGCCCTCGCGGTCGTAGTCGAGCATGCGGCGCTGGTAGTAGAAGGCTGCGTTGGTTTCAATCTGCAGGGATGTTCCGCCCTCAAAGAGTATCTTGTGCGACAGATTTACGCCGGCTTCGGCTTTGTGTTCTTTTTCGGTGGAATAATAGCTGTTGGCTTCATCCAGACAGAGCGTTTGCCATTCGGTCTGGGGCAGACGTCCCAGACTTTCGAGTTCCCAGCTTTGCTGGCTGGACCACTCCGCCATGCGTTCCAGGCGATATTCGGGGTGGTTAGCTGTGCCGTGACGATGGGAATACCGGAAGAAGGGCTTTACCACGCCGTTGTATTGTTGCAGCCGTTCGTATCGGTGCATCCAGTTCAGTTCGGAACTGAAGTCCAGAAGGTCATCACTTTGGTACAAGTAACGTCGGCGTGCGTCGGTAGTTCCGTCGGCATAGGTCATCAGACGATAGTTGGAAAAGTCGTGCCGAGTTTGTTCCTCGTGTTTGAGTGCGGCGCTGAAGTTGAACATATCGGTCCCGAAAACAAATGAGGAGTGCCATTCAGGGCGGTGGCTTAGGCTGCGTGAACGGGATAGGCTTGGGTCGACCAAACTGTACAGCAGGGCGTTTTTACCCGCTTCTTTTTCTTCAAGGCGTATGATGCTGTCGAGTGAGATTCCCTCCCAGGCAGCTTTGGCGGGCAAGTAATAAGAGAGGCTGCGACTGTCGCGGGTGCTACGCTTGCGGGTGTAGTCAAAGTTGTAACTTAATGAATGTTGCCATCGCTGCGACTTGCGGGCGCGAAGGCTGGCGGAGACCGAGGCGGTCAAATCCTCGCCATTCATGTGTTCCGCATGGCGGCTCATGAGGTTGCGAGGCGTGAGATACGTTTCATTGTTTTGCCAACTCTGCTGTTCTGTGTCTCTGCGGCTGACGGAGCCACCGGAGGTGAAGCGCCAAGTTTTGTTGGGCTCCATATAATAAGAGAAGCGGATGGTCTTGGTGCTGACCCTTCCTGATGGATAATTCTCTTGCGTGTTGGCCATATCCATCATCTGCCGGTTCTGATTGAAGTTGTTGATGTCGGCGTTGACGGTAAACATTTGCCGGTCGTCGAAGCGCATCAGGAATCCTTGGCCACCCCAAAGGTTATCTGTGCCACCGTCGGCAGAGAGTTTGGCCATCCACATGCCGATGTACTTCCGCTTGAGGCGTACGTCCATCACATAGCTCTCATCGTGCATGTCCCGACCGGTGAGTTCCGACTGCTCGCCGGCTTTGTCGTAGACCTTGATACGACTCACGATATAGGCGGGCAGGTTGTCGAGCGCAGCTTGGATATTGCCTTGGAAGAAATCCTTGCCGCTAACAAGGAGGTTGTCCACCCGTTTGCCATTGATACGTATTTGGCCATCCGTCATCTCCGCACCGGGCAATTGCTGGACAAGTTTGCGTAGTGATTCGGTCTGCGCCACGTTAAAGGCGTCGGCATTGTAAATGAGGGTATCACCCTTGTAAAACATCTTGATGCGTGTAGCTTTTACCACAGCCTCTTTAAGTTGAATATCTTTGGCTCTGGGCCGGAGATAGACGTGTGGTACACTGACCGCTCTTTTTCCCGCTTCGGGCACCACCTGCTGCCGATATTCCTCAAAGCCCTTCGCTTCCACCACGAGCAAATATTCCTTCATGGCTGGAACGATAAAGGAAAAAACGGCTCCGCTTTGTTTATCAGCAAACGTGTTCTCCCAGTTATCGCCCTTCTCGGTAATCAACCGGTAGCGTGTGGTATCTGTTGCCAAAACGGTAGAGTTGTCGGTTGTCATAAGTTTGACGATGGCACGATTTACGCCTTCCTGCGTCAGTATATTGCAAACATCGCCGCTGACGCGAATCTTTTGAGCATAAATAGAATTAGAAACTCCGATAAGCAAGGTCAATAATAGCGTTCGCAAATGCATAAGTTGTTAATATTAATGTGAGCTCGACGAATTATAAGTGTCTATAAATTTGGTAATTAGTGAAAACTATTGTAGTTTTAAGGTGTTGAAATTCAAATAAATACAAACAAAAATCGCTATGATTACCGAAGACAAAATTATAGAAATCTTTTGTAATGGCAGATGATTTCTGCAAGTTTTTGATGCTATGATAGCAAAATATACGCTAAAGCCTACTGGGAAAAGAAAATATCATCGAAGTTCTACAATGTCAAAGGCAAAAGTCATGCTGATAATGATTCTTTTCCACACTTTCGGTTATCGCTGCTTTAAACATTCATCCCCGAATTGCATTGGTATTATCCATGAGTCCCACTAAACTCAGCCCTCCCACAAATATCCTTAGTGTGTTTGAAAATACAATAAGGCTGTCAGCTGACATCCTTATTGCGCCAGCTCGCACCCTTATTGTTTTTGTGAGCGCGACAAATAAGGCTGCAACTAAGAGAAAACACACTCCTCTCCCGAGTTTGTTTTTTTGTTGTCACGCCGTCACGTCGTCACAATTTGAGTATAACTAACTGAAAATCTATGGATTGGGTGCGTGACAACAACGTGACAACGCGTGACAACAAATAATTCGTTGTTACGCTCGCAACCTACTGTTTATCAGCGTATTTACTCTGCGGTGACAACGTGACAACAAAATTCAAGTTTTTACTGGTAGGAGTGATAATAGAAGCAACAATTTCTATCCACCACCCTCAGCTGTATCGCACAGCATCCACTTCTGCTCACGCATATCTTTACTCCCTCAATGCTTGTAATGAGAAAAATAAAGGGTTCATCCCAAAATTGTACTGGTGTTTATGAGTACAGAAAAGTACCAATGCAATTCGGGGATGAACCTTTATTTCTTGTGCGATTAACTCTCCTCTTTAAGCGATGAGAGAATACGGGGCATTTGCCTAAAACCAGAAACCGGCATCGCTATGCTTACTGTCACCGTGGAAATTCCACCAGAAATCGAGGACTGCTGTTTTGATGTCAGTCACTCCGAAAGCTTCCATGAGCGAGCGAATAGATGTCAAATCTTTCTGTGAATAGTCCTTTGCATCGTTGCTCAAATTGTCAAAATCCTTAGCGAAAACGCTGTTGTCGAGTTCTCGTTCATCGCTATCCATGTAGATGTTCATCGGAATAGAGAGGGTTGGCATCCATGCTTCATCCTGCAACTGGCTGGCAGAAGGAGTACAGAATTCGCTTGCCTTACCAGCATTAAATTTGGACTTGCGGGCACGCATCAAGCGTATTTCGAGATTAAACTGCTTGTGGGTTTGCAGAAAGCAGAAGTAACCTTTCTGGCCGATAGGATTTTGCTCGCCGGTGAATTTTGCTCCGTCGTGCTTGTTGGTCTTGTCCCATGGTGTCGTATCGCAATAGACATACTTGAAAAACTTGGTGGAGTTTTCATCGTCTACATTTTTTTCGCCACCGTAAGAAGGGCGGATGTTCTTGGCTAGGAAAAAGTGTTGATAGTGTTTGTTCTCATCGTTTTCCTCGATTTGCGAAGTGATATCGTTTCCTGATTTGTCATAATAATGAATGACGAAAGCAGACACATAATAGTCTTTGCTGCTTCCCATGAGGTTCACACTTGAGGGATTTTCTGTATCAGCTATCCACTTTCCATCATTTAAGGTATAGATGAGTTTGTAATTTTTCCCGATATATTTGAGTTCTTTCGGTGTAGGGTTCTGATGGAAGGCATGCGGTCCGTGCAGGTGTCCGTTGTAGATTTCGATCACAGCTTTAGCTGGCTTAAAGAGCGAAGGATCGAGTTCCGTACTTTCATTTGACTGGCCATCGATCACGATAGGCAGTTTTACGTTGATGTCCCACAGTCCAGTGCTGAGCAGTTTTCTGGCAGGACTATAGAAAGGAGAAGGCTTTCCATCGTCTCCGAATTTGCTTTCTGCAGCGTGAAGCAGGTCGACCGAGAGTTCAAAACGTTGTCCGGATTTCACAAATTTGATGAGTCCCTGGAAACCCATCGGGTTGGTTTCGCCGATGAACGTGCCGTTTAGCTCATCAATATAGCGGTAGTCATACGGCAATTCTGCCTTGTTCGTGACGCGGACAGAACTCAGTTCACCGTTGTAGTTCACTGATTTGAACATCGAGAAGAAGTGCTGATGTATCTTGTCCTGACCGAGAGAGAAGAACTGATTGTTCATCATTTCGCCCTTGTCGTTGTAGTATTCCATCTTCAGGAGATAGACTACAGAGGGGGACTCAATGCTATTCTTCACTTGGAAAGCCTTGGTACTACTCGTTACGTGCCAGCCTTTACCCTTCGTCGTCTGCCATTCAATCACCTGTGGAGAGGTAGGAGAGGGAATGAAATTAGCCATTTTGGGTGTTTTGTCGAAGGTTGCAGCATCATCGAGAGTGCCTTCTTGCAAGATGAACACTGCACGGACTGGATCTTCGTGCAGCTTGTTCTCTTTTTCGTTTTCAGGATTTTCAGGGTTGCAGGCCATAAAAAAGCTGGTTGCAACAGTGCTTATGAAAAGCACAAAAGCGTTTATAAATTTCTTTGTTTTCATCGTTTTATGTTTTTATTAGAAATTCCATGTAATCATACAGCGCACATCACGCCCCATGTCGTGGGCGTAATAGCGGCTGCGATTGGTGTACTCCTTATATTCACGATTAAGAATATTATCGCCCATCAGGCTTATTCGTAGTGACATTCCTTTTTGTATTGGCACGGAAAAGCTCGCTTCAAAGCCTATGAGATGATAGGCATCGGGCGTGAAAGCAATGAGGTCGGTTGCGGGGTTGAAGCGCGTTTGCTTGGCCACAAAGCGGTGGCTAATACCAATTTTGGGCGAACAAGCTTTATAGAAAGGTAACGCCCACGTCAGCGAATGTGTTAGTCGGAAACTCGGAATGTAGGGAAGATAGGCATTAGAAGGTTTTTCGCATGCCCAAATCATGGCCGAAACAAGGTGATAATCGAGTGAACTAATGGGTCTGATGTGTGCATCTAAGTCGACACCTTTAAAGAAAGCACGTGTCTGTCTATACTGAAACACAGGATAAGCACCTGATATAACAGTGATGTTTCGGCCTGTCGGCTGGTCGTAGATGTAGTTGTTGATCCATTGAAGATAGCCGTCAAGCTGAATGTTGAAATACTTGTTGGCATACTTCAGAGATGTAATCCACTTGTAACTCTGTTCGGAACGAAGTGTAGAATCACCTTTTACAAAGATGCCAGAGCTTAGTTCATTTCCGTTACTATAAAGTTCATAGACGTGCGGAGCACGCCAAGCTACACCGAAATGTGATGTCACTTTCAATTGCCTGTTGATGTGATAATGAGCACCAAGGCTATAGATAAAGTTTGTAAAATCACGCTTTCCACCATATCGTTGGCCTGTCCAGTCGTAGCCGTCGGCTTTGGTCTGCTGTCCGTCGAAACGTGCTCCAGCCTCCAATCCCCAGCGATTAGTTGTGAATTTCTGCAATGCATAGAGCCCGAAAGCCACCTCAGTATAATTGGGAATGATAGGAACGACACCAGTTCCACGCTCATTATGGTTTTCTGTTACAAGCACTTGGGTACCAGCTTCGCTCTTCCATTGTCCATAACCTTTGTTCCAGACAAGAGAATTCTGCAGCGATTTTAAATGTAGGCTGATAGTAGGAATGTTGGAATGGTTCATACGTCGGATGCGATTCTCACGTCGGTTATCTTGCTGAAAGGTAGACTGAAAGGAGAAATTGCCGATGGCTTGATGATTAAAAAAAGCCTTGAAAAAAGCCGTGTGATGGGTGATTTGCTGAAAGGGATAGCCAATATGCCGACTGAAGGGAGTGAAATCGACGGGTCGCCCCAGTCTTATTCGCTCTTGGAGCAACTGCTCATTGCCCATCTGTGCACTCTGCATAACGCCAAGTTTCTGTGCAAATAGGCTGTAGCCTGCTTCTAATCGCCATGGCTTGTGGCTGTAGCCAAGAGTCATCGAGAGGTTGTTTTCACGCATACCCGTGTTGTTCAATAGGTAATGGGCAGTGCTTCTATCTCCTCCATTTTCGCTGTGCAGGTGTAGACGCCACGCCCAGTTTCCGCGCCATTTGAAACTGTTCTCCACATAACCAGACGCCCCAAAACGCCTGCCATTTGTACCGTAAAATGTTGAAATCATGCCACGAAGACCTCTTTTTTCATAGGGTAGGGGCGATGGTTGCATGAGAATGATACCACCAAGTGCCTCGGAACCGTATTTAACGGCATCTGCTCCTTTCACCACTCCAATGTTACTATAGTTGTTCTTATCTACTTCGGGAGCATGATCTGCACCCCATTGTTGACCGGTTAGTCGGGCGCCATTGCTCACCATGAGAATACGGTTGCCATACATTCCATGTATGACTGGCTTCGAAACGATTGTTCCTGTCTGGATAGAACTCATGCCACTGACTCCTTCGAGCAATGCTCCCAATGATCGTCCCATGGCTTCTGAGATTGTAATCTGGTTGATTTGACTGCCTACTTGATTTACCCCCGTCACTTGACGGTGGCCTGAAACCACGGCTTCATGTAGGCATATGGAGTCGTGAACAAGTTTATCGGAAGCGCCTCTCTGCGCTTCTGAGGGAGCACACCAGCACAGGCATATGAATAAAACGCCTGTCCACTGATGCCTTCCTGATTTAAAATTGAGCATCATTGTCTGAGAATAAATTCAATAGTTGGTTTTTCGGCGATTCACTCGCGCGAAAAACCGGTAAAATCCCTACAACAAAGCCTTGTGCGCACGAGTGAGTGCACAATTTAAACTTTCTATTTTTCTTATTATGTCAGTTGAAATAAGGCTTTGTATGTACGCGTAAATGCACACTTCTCCCTTACGTTGTGAGGAGTTGATTAGCCAACTGTTGGAGGAGAATGACTATTGACTGACGCAACAGCTCGATAAACAGTCTGTTCTGTGAATACAAATTTTACGACCCAACTTACCGCTATAATGGCTATAAACACAGAGGGTTTGACAATTGTGGACACGTGCATGAAGTAGTCACACACGTAGCAAATCTGCTTTACAGAGACTTCATGATTAGCTGAAACCTTTGCCTTGCCATTATAAGATGTGTCGTGATAGTGGAAACCTTTAAGAACAACAGCTGACATGAACATTATAACTAATGTCCATGCATAAATGAGTTTTATGGTTGCTCTTGGCTTCATTAGGGTAAAATAGGGGCATGACAGCAATGAATCGTTCATGCCTTGAATGAAATTTGGTGTAAAAATACAAAAAAATGGTATGTCATACTCTTTCATTCGTTTATTTATGTGATTTTGAAATGTATTAACATTTCTGCATAGTTTGTGACGCTGAAAGCTGAAACAAGATAAATTGAATTGCACGAAGAGGCGAAATTGCGAAGATTTCTTCTTTTCTGTATTCTGTTTGTAGCTATCAAAATCAATTGTTTGTTGTTGTATAATCTGCTTTAAATCTAAAATAAACTTAAAATATAGATATTTTCAAGTACTTTGTATTGCAAGGTATTTATAAAAGTATATATCTTTGCAGTACAAACAAGTTGGTAATATAAACTTATGAGCTTATGAATACAGACAACGCGAAATCGCAGATGCGGAAAGGGATGCTGGAATACTGCGTTCTCTTGCTCCTGAGCCGACAAGCTTCTTACGCGACGGACATCATCGCGCAGTTGAAGGAGGCGGAGCTGATCGTCGTAGAGGGAACGCTCTACCCATTGCTTTCTCGCTTGAAAAAGGACGGACTCCTCTCTTATCAGTGGCAGGAGTCGACGCAGGGGCCTCCCAGAAAGTACTATGAACTTACCGAGGACGGTCGCACAGCCTTGCAGGAACTCAACAGTGCGTGGGCGCAACTGACACGCACAGTAGACCTGCTCAAACAAAATCAAGTTTAACAATCAAACATCTTTACTTATGAAAAAGAATATCACGATCAATCTTTTCGGACAACTCTACAACATTGATGAGGATGCTTACGAATTGTTGGAAAAGTACCAGAAAAATATCCGCAGCTATTTTTCTCGCCGCGAAGGAGGTGAGGAAGTGGCCGACGATGTAGAGCACCGCGTGGCTGAGCTTTTTGCCGAACTCAAAGAACAAGGTGTGGAGGCTATCACCATTGAGCAGGTGGAGAGCATCATCAACCGCATTGGCGATCCGCAGGAGATGGAAGAAGCAGAAGAAGGCGAAGAGACAGCTCCTGGCGCTATGCCGCCGCCTGTCTATGGAGAAGGCACCACGCGTCGCTTCTTCCGCGACCCTGAAGACCGTATGCTCGGTGGTGTAATCTCGGGGGCTACAAAATATTTTGGAGGAACTGATCCCCTGCCTTGGCGCATTCTTTTCGTGCTGGCTGTTATCTTTACCTGGACAGCTTTGGGGCTTGTCTATTTAGTGTTGTGGGCATTGATTCCTGAAGCGCGCACAGCCGAGGAGCGTTTGCAGATGCGCGGCGAGCCCGTGAATCCCTCCACCATTCGGGACGAAGTGATGCGCGGCGTAAAGGCCACTCAGGATTTTGTGGCAAATCCGCGTGTGCAGTCCCAAGCCACAGGGTGTTTGGGTATTATGGTGAAAGTCATTCTATTCCTGGTGATGGGTTTTGTAGTGCTGATTCTTGGCAGCATACTCCTCACGATCCTTATTTCAATGATAACCTTTGGTGCAGCCGCAGTGGCTGGTGTGGAATCCGCCAGTTGGGGTGGGCCATTTGCAGAATTGTGCGAATTTCAGAGCCAGATGCCCGATGTGAAGTGGTGGATATGGATTGGTCTCTTTTCAGGTTTGATACTCGTTGCTATTCCTCTCGTTGGTATCGTGCGCGCAATGTTTCGCAAACCCAATAGCGAACCGATGTCGGTAGCTACAAAAGCCACCTTCACTATTATTTGGGTCATTGCTTTTGGTCTGGCTCTATTCTCAACTATTACAGGTGTGATGCGCGCAAAAACGTTTACCGACAAATACAACGAGAAGCAACGCGTTGTTTATCATCAGGAGAATACGCGCAATGGCGTTTTCCTCGATGATAGTAGCTGGCGCTATCTCGATAGTGAAGGATGGAAAGTAGTTAGATTGAGCGGTACGGATGAGGCTTCTGATTCTTTCGACGATCCACTTTACGATTCTGACAATAGCGAAGATTGTCCGGAGGTTGAAGGTCTTCACTTGGAAGCTGATGAAGGTAAAAATTTAGACTTCGAGATTCAGAAATCGCTTACAGTTTCGCCAGGTGTTTACAAGATTCAAGGTATGCGTCGAGTGGACGGGCAAGGCATCACGCTTTATGCCGTCTTGGATAGCAGTTTAGTGAAGACACAGGAGTTTGAGCCAGGAGTTTTTATGAGTAGCGAAGAGAATAGTAGAATTCTCGAAGACTTAGTTCCGAACGCTAACATTAAAGCTATAGAGAGGAATCTGATGCAGACACAATGGATGCCGTTCTCGATGATTGTTGAAGTGAAGAAAGGCGGCTTGCTCTCCTATGGTTTCTCCACTGCGTCCAGTTTCCGCCGCAATCCGCTGACGGCTCGAGAGTTTTCTACGGCCTATGTCAATATTATGCGCATATCCGGAACGGCTAAATAGTATGCAGCAAAGCAGGGCGTGACGGCTGGAAAGTCTGCAATGAAGAAAACCATTATTTAGACAATATAGTAAGTTGGAAGTCCGCTTCGTTTCTCTTAGGGGCAATGGTGGACTTCCATTTGTTTTGTTCAAAGCGGAAGTGATATTTTTAGTTGTTTTTAGTGCGCTATTTCTTTACATTTGTAGTTGCTGAAATAGAACGGGAAAGATGCAGCTTTTGCTTTATTTGCGCAATTTTTTCGCACATTGTATAAATCCAAGGGCATATTTTATGCACCAAAATCTTGCTTTGTTCATGAAATATGCTGATTAGCCCCCTTTTTCTTCAGTTTTTTCAAAAAAATGACCTATGCTACGCCGTAGATTTCCTTATTGTATCCGTCGACGCAATAAGGAAGCCAGCTGGCGCAATAAGGCTGTCAGTCGACAGCCTTATTGTATCTGTGCGCGGAAGCCTTTTTCTATGTTCTCAAGAAGGCGGAATTTTTCATCTCCTTTCTTTGTTGTTGGGAAGTATGCGATTCTATATGGTGTAAAGTAAGAATATGTTTTACAAAGTATGTTTTCTCTGTCGCGCTCTCTTGATACGTTGTAAAATGTATTCTTTGTGTCTGTATTTTTTTCTGAATGGGCTTGTCTTTTGTCTACAAAAAAGCCACCCACGCTCTTTGTGCAGGTGGCAGTGATACAAGTATGCAATGGTTTATTGCTCCGGTTGGCCCTTGTCTTTCTTGAGCCAACGGAAGAACCATAGCGTGGTGACGATGAGAACAAATGCGCCAACGCAGTAGGAAGTTGTCAGTCCGAAGTTGAGCATTGTGTCGGAATAGCAAGCAAAGGAAGTGCACACCACCGTCATGAAAAGTGCGGGGATGAGCGTGATGATGTAGGGCTTGTGCTCGCGCGCCAGATACACAGTAGCGGTCCAAAGCGTGAAGACTGCAAGTGTTTGGTTCGACCACCCGAAGTAGCGCCAAATGATATTGAAGCCGTCTTTATCGGCTATATTGAACCAGAGCAAGAAGCCCGCAGCCGCAAAGAGAGGAGCAGCCACAAGAAGGCGGTTGATAATGGGGCGTTGACTGAACTTGAGGAAGTCGGCAATGATGAGGCGCGCGCTGCGGAATGCCGTATCGCCGCTCGTGATGGGAGCTGCAACAACGCCGAGGATAGCTAAGATGCCACCCACGATGCCCAACCAACCTTTGCTCACAGCCGTTACCACCTCGGGCGCTTGTGCCAGCGTTGTACTGCCCACGGCAGCTGCTCCGCCATCGTAGAAGAAATAGCTTGAAACAGAAGCCCACACCAGGGCCACAATTCCCTCTGTTATCATGGCACCATAGAAAATGGCGCGCCCGCTCTTCTCTGATTTCACGCAACGAGCCATGAGCGGACTTTGCGTGGCATGAAAACCGCTGACAGCTCCGCAGGCTATCGTGATGCAAAGGCAGGGGAAGAGAGCAGAACCGTCGAGATTGGGCGTTGAAGCCATGTCCCACACTTCAGGCAATGAGGGCCATTTCACAAGTAGGTAACCGCCCAAGGCCACAGCCATGAAGAGAAGCGAGAAAGCAAAGATGGGATAAATCTTGCCAATGATTTTGTCGATGGGGAGCATCGTGGCCAGCATGTAATAGATGAAAATGACGCCCACCCATAACATGATGTGGAATGTCTTGGCATCAGCGGCAGGTGCAGTCATTCCGCCCAAGATGAGAGCTGGGGAATAGACAAAGACAGTACCCACCATCAGCAGCACGATGATGCTGAATACCAACAGAATCTTTTTGGCGGAAATGCCGAGGTAGATGCCGACGAGTTCGGGCAGTGATGAGCCGCCATGGCGCATGGAGAGCATACCGCAGAAATAGTCGTGGACAGCACCAGCAAAGATGCAGCCGAAAACAATCCATAGGTAGGCGGCAGGGCCAAACTTTGCACCCATGATGGCGCCAAAGATGGGGCCCGTTCCGGCAATGTTGAGGAACTGAATCATAAAGACCTTCCACGAGGGCAGTACGATATAGTCCACTCCGTCGGCCTGAGCCACAGCGGGCGTGGGGCGATTGTCGGGGGCAAATACGCGCTCAACGAAGCGCCCATAAAGCAGGTATCCGAGGATAAGAGCTATCAAACTGATGATGAAACTTATCATATCTTTTATTTATTTGTTATCCATTCGCAAAAATAGTAAAAGAAGATATAAGTGTGTTGTGGTAAAAAGAAAATATGCTTTAGTTTTGCAAACTAAAGATTTAAAATACGATGATAAAGATTAGCAAAAGTTTGCCCGTTCTGCTGTGGCTGGGAGCTTGCGGAATGGTGTTTGGATGTGCTCCGAAAGGTGAAAACAAGGGCAGTGCAGAGCCTGCTGCGGCCGATACCACGGCGATGATGGTGGATTCTGCTCGAATGGATTCAGGTATCTGTTATTCTTCTGTTCTTCTCACTACGCCTAAGGGGGCTGGTGAAGCATTGACCCATAGTGTGCGTGAATGGATCAGTGAAGAACTGGGCGGTTCTTATAGTGGCGACTATGCCGATGTGAAAGGAATGGCTACCCACTATATGAAGGAGGGACTGAAGCCACTTCTGGAAGAAAGCGCAGAGTTTAGGCTCGACGGAGTGCAACTCTATTCGAAAGTTGCTGTGGAAAAGCTGGCTGAAGGAAAGTCGTATTTGACCATGTCTTGCTTTTTCGATGAGTTTGCTGGTGGAGCGCACGGAATATCTATACTGCGCGGCGCAACATTCCGTAAGTCGGACGGCCGCCGCATAGGGTGGGACGTTTTCAAAACTAGTTCTGATGCATTTCAGAAACTGATGAGTGACTCGCTGAAAGTTTACTTCAATGTGAAAACCGATAAAGAACTTGCCGAGGTTTTGATGATTCCAAATTCAGAAGGACCTGTTCCACTGCCACTTTGTGGGCCGCTTTTCACGAAAGAGGGCGTTCTGTTCCAGTATCAGTCCTACGAAATATGTTGTTATGCTGATGGGCAGCCCAACTTTGTGATTCTGTACAAGGTCCTCATGCCTTTCATGATGGAAACCGCAAAACGACTGTTGCAATAGTTCGGCTCATCGTTTCGACCCATTTTTCAAACAATAAAAACGCCACGCTCCCGATTCCGAGAATCAGGGGCGTGGCGTTGTTTATGAGGTGAGCCGAGATCTTTTGCTCTCAATGAGCGAGGAGGCTCAGCGTGGTCAATAGCAGAAGGCTTCGAGCGAATAGAGATAGATGGTGGCAGCGGGGATGGCTAACAAAGCACTGTCGAAGCGGTCGAGCATACCGCCATGTCCTGGTAGAATATTGCCGCTGTCCTTGATGCTAAGTTGTCGCTTAAAGAGGCTCTCCACGAGATCGCCCCAAGTGCCGAATACGCATACTGTGAGTGCAAGCCCCATCCATTGGAGCACCGTCATGTTACCACCAAAGGCTGTTTTCAATAGTACGGCTGCAATGAGACAGAATACTCCGCCACCGATGCTTCCCACCCAACTCTTATTGGGAGAGATGCGCTCGAAGAGTTTTGCAGGAAAACGCTTGTGGAGCAAGCTTCCGCAGCAATATGCTCCAGTGTCGCTCGTCCAGATGAAGATGAAAACGCTCAGCGGGAGTACCCAATACTTCGTGCTGTCCCCGCTAAAAATAGCTTGGCTAAATTGAGACAAGACGATGAGCATAGAGAACGGCAGGGCAATATAGAGCTGAGAGGCAAAGGCATAAGCCCAATTTCGCAGCGGGTTCTCGTCTTTGAGATAAAGTTCGCTAATGGGGAGATAGAGGATAGTGAGCAGATAGGGGATAAAAGCTTTGATGTCGACGATCCCAGACATGACGAAGGCGAAACTAAAGAAAAGATAAACGCCAGCCGTCGTACTGATGAGGCGGTTTACGTTAGCTCCCGTGTGGTTATTGACGTTGGTGCCGAACTCCCATACGGTGACTCCCGTGATAAGGGCGAAGAGCAGCGTGAAGGACAGAGCCGAGCCGATGATACACCCGATGACGACTAAGAGAAAGAGTGTGCCAGTGATGGCGCGAGTAACTAAATTGTTCATTATGGGCAGATGGGTATAAAATAGAGAAGTCCCGCAGAAGCACCTTACGGCGTTTCTGCGGAACTCATTTGTTATTGTTTTTCTTCGTGCTGATTGTCAGTAGAAGGATTTTCTTCGGAAACAGGAGGTACTACTGGAATGGGTGGAAGTTCACTGCCAGCAGTGGTTGGAGGAATAGGCGGCGTTTCCTGCTGTGGGGCGTTGGCCGCTTCAGCAGCTTTCTGTTTCTCCATGGCGTGTTGTTGAGCCATTTCTTCAGCCTTTTTACGATTGGCAGCCTCTTGCTCTTCCAGCAACTGGTCGCCGCGACTCTTCCATGGGCGCGGACCGAAAATTTCTTCTACATCCTCGCGATAGATGACCTCGCGCTCCACGAGTAACTGGGCCAGACGAGCGTGCTTCTCTTTGTTCTCGGTGAGCAACTTCTTGGCGCGCTCATATTGCTCTTTGATGATGCGATGCACTTCAGCATCAATTCTCTCGGCCGTCTTTTCTGAATACGGTTTGGAGAAATTGTATTCATCATTATTATAATAGCAGAGGTTGGAAAGTTCGTCGCTCATACCGAGGTAAGCCACCATTCCATAGCTACTCTTGGTGGCGCGTTCCAAATCGTTGAGTGCACCGCTCGAGATGTGGCCCGTGAAAAGTTCTTCAGCAGCACGTCCGCCCAACAAGGAGCATAATTCGTCGAGCATTTGTTCCTTCGTTGTGATGGTACGTTCTTCGGGCAAATACCAAGCTGCCCCGAGTGCTTGACCGCGTGGGACAATGGTGACCTTTACGAGCGGGTTAGCGTATTGTAGTAGCCAGGAAACACTGGCGTGGCCAGCTTCGTGGAGCGCGATGACCTTTTTTTCGTCCTCCGTCATCACTTTTGTTTTTTTCTCCAGACCTCCGATGATGCGGTCGATGGCATCAAGGAAATCCTGCTTGCTCACTAACTCGTGCTTATAGCGGGCAGCGATGAGCGCAGCTTCGTTGCAGACATTGGCAATATCTGCTCCGGAGAATCCTGGAGTTTGACGAGCCAAGAGTTCAATATCGAGAGCGGTGTCGTACTTCAGCGGACTGAGATGTACCTTAAAGATAGCCACGCGTTCGGGCAGGTCGGGGAGATCTACATGTATCTGGCGGTCGAATCGACCAGCGCGAAGCAAGGCTTTATCAAGGATGTCGGCACGGTTGGTAGCTGCCAAAATGATAACACCTGAGTTTGTACCGAAGCCGTCCATCTCGGTGAGTAACTGGTTGAGGGTGTTTTCGCGCTCATCATTTCCGCCGAACGCTGCATTGCGTCCGCGGGCGCGTCCCACGGCGTCAATCTCGTCAATGAAAATGATACTTGGTGCTTTCTCCTTAGCTTGTCGGAAAAGGTCGCGCACACGGCTAGCACCAACACCTACAAACATTTCAACAAAGTCGGATCCAGACATGGAGAAGAACGGCACGTTGGCCTCTCCGGCTACTGCCTTGGCTAACAAAGTCTTACCAGTGCCCGGAGGTCCTACGAGAAGTGCGCCCTTGGGTATCTTACCGCCCAATTCAGTATAGTGTCCTGGATTTTTGAGGAATTCTACAATTTCCTGCACCTCTTGTTTTGCACTCTCTTGTCCTGCAACATCTTTGAACGTTACATGCACACCATCGCCTTTCTCAAAGAGTTTTGCTTTGCTCTTACCTACGTTGAAGATGCCGCCACCTCCACCGCCGTCGCCACTGCTGCGGCGGAACACCCAGAACCAGAAAAGGATGATGAGCAGTAGGGGGAGGAAGCTCGTTAATAGGTTTGAAAAGAGACTGTTGGATATCTCGTATCGAATAGGGCCTTTATATTGGGCAAGTTCTAAGAATCGTTGCACATCATCAGTAGAGGGGATTCCAGCAGTAGCTGTTGGGTTTTGTCCAGCCTTACCGCTGTCTTTGCCAAACACATCGCGGATGTGACCACTATCAATAAGGATTTTTGCATTCTGCTCGCTCTTATTGACCGTGATACTCTTTGCATAGCCTTTTTGAACGTAGGCTTTGAAGGTGGTATAGTCGATGTCCTTATCTGCTGAGCCGCCAAAGCCTGTGCCCATGAAGAGCACGTAGCTAAGCCCCAAGACGATAAGGAGATAAAGCCAAGTGAGATTGAACTTGGGCATCTTATTCTTTGAAGCGTTCTGTTTCATGTTTTACGTGTTAGTCTAAATTGGGAATCTCCGTCAACTCGCTGTCTTCCCAGAGATTCTCTAAGTCGTAATACTGGCGCGCAGAAGGGACAAAAACATGCACCATGACAGTACCATAGTCGAGTGCAATCCATTCAGCCTGCTGCTCTCCTTGTACGGAGGCCGGTTTTTCGCCCATTTCCTTTCGGGATGTATCAGCCACCGATTCAGCGATGGCTTCCACCTGCTGCGGATTGTTGCCTGTGCAAATCACGAAATATTGGGCAGGTGCTGTGCCAATTGAAGTTAAATTGGCTGTTATAATATCAAAGCCTTTCTTCTCTTGGATTCCGCGAACGATGGAATCCACCAGTTGGGTCGTTTCTGTCATCTTTTTTTGAGTACAATTATTTGAGGAACAAATTTAGTGCTTATTTTCCGAACGACCTTGTGCCGATGATGGAATAAAATAAGGACGTTGCGATTTTTGCTTATGTGGCGGGTTAACAAAGAATGTGCCGAAAGAAGAAAATCTAAGTTTTAGGCAGATACAATAAGGCTGTCAGCAATTTTTTTAGAAAAAGTTGTGGGAACATTTGGTTTTTATGAAAACAAGTACTACTTTTGCACTCGCAATCGGGAAGGAAAGCCCGAAAGCCCAAAGGAATTGGGGTATGGTGTAATGGTAACACTACAGATTCTGGTCCTGTCATTCTTGGTTCGAGTCCGAGTACCCCAACACAATTTAGCCGCTACAAGTCAAAAGATTTGTAGCGGTTTTCTTTTTATGTTTGTCAATCTACATCTGCCAGTTCTATTCGGATTGGCTTATTTTGTTGTTGCTTTCTTCAAAACAGTTTTCTAAAATAGCCTCAAAAGTCTTGGGATACAATAAGGATGTCCATTTGAAAGCTGTGGAAAAACCTGTGGAAAACTATGTGAATTTCTGGTGGAATAAGCTTGTTTTTGCCCTTCTTTATTGTGTTTGTCGATAGCCTTATTGCGTTTGAAAATACAATAAGGCTGTTAGCTGACAGAATAAGGATGTCAGCCAGCGCGCTTATTGTATTTGCGAACATAATAAGGGTGATAATAGTTGGGAGAACTTCCTCCTCCGATGTCTCTGATTCGTCCAACAGGGCTGAGGGGCTATTCTTCATTTCGTCCGAATCGTTTGTTCTCTTCTGAGAACAATTCTTTTTTGCATGTACAAAAAAGGCTGCCTTTTGTTGAGGCAGCCTTTGGGGGTATTATGAAAAATGGGGATTACTTGATGTAAACTTTCTTTCCATTCACGATGTAGAGACCTTTGCTAGGAGTATTCACGCGGCGGCCGCTCAGATCGTAAACTACATTTGAATTATTTGTATTGGATGTCACTTCTATGATACCCGTTGTCGGTACTTTCTGGTAAACGCGAATGTAATCGAAGCGAGTTTCATAAACGTGGTTGACATCAGCATTAGCTGCCCAACTGCCGTTGCCCACACTCTGGTTGAGAATGAGGTAGAACGGTTTAGTGAACGGCCACTGACCTTTGTCGAGAGCGTTCTGGTCGGTGCTCTTTGCGTAGCTACCCACCTGCTGTCCGTCTACAGTCCAAGTGATGCGCTCTGCATCCCATTCTACACCATATACGTGCCAATCGGCCACGTTGACATTTTCGCTGAAGCTTGATTGCGGTTCGTTTTTCTTACCGAGAGTGTATGTCCAGTTAGTATGTATGGTGTGGTAAGCACGATTCTGTGTGTCGATAGCTTCAAAGATGTCGATCTCACCAGCCTTGGGCCAACCCTCAGCAGGGGGCTGTGGCATCATCCAAGCAGCGGGGAAATTGCCGCGATGAGGATTAGTGCGAAGACGAACTTCTACTTTTCCGTACGTGAAGCTATAAAGACCGCGCGTTTCAACGGCACCTGTAAGCATATCAACATTGTCGATACTTTTGTCGGGGTTGGGGATGGCTCGCGCAACGAGACAGCCGTCTTGGCAGAAGATGACATCGTTGGAGTTACTAATCCAGCGGTTCCAAGCTGCGCCGTAGCGCACGGAGCGCGTCCAGCGTGCAGGGTCGGGCTGAGTACCGTTGGGCTGGTTGAATTCATCATCGAAAACGAGGATATATTCGCCCGCTGCCTCTTCTTCAGCTGTTGCTGGTTCAAAGGTAGGGTAGAATTCAAGGTCGCCATCCACGTAGCCACCATTGAGTTGCAGCATTCCGCCTTTGATGTCGTCAGCTGTGAAGTATGTGTCGACATATTGCGCCACTTTGTTCGCAATGCTGTCGCCACCAAGGATGCCGTGGCGCAGACGTAAGCCTGTTAGTTTGTAGCCTTTTTCAGATTTAGCCAATACCGTAAGTCCCTTTCCCAAAGCCAGTTCAGCGTTGTTGAGGTCTTTACCGTCGAAAGAAGTGAGGAGACCGTGATTGCTAAAAACTTTAGCGGTCACTTTCTCTCTCTTGGTGACGAGCACGCGAATATCTGCAATGGCACCGCCATTGTTTACGATATGGTTTTGTTCGTCCACACGACCAGCAGGGTCTGTGCTGTCCCAGTCCACTTTATAGCGCATCAGATAAAAACCATCAGCGAGGTTCTCAGGAATCTTAAACGCAGGAGTGTTGAGGGTGTTCAGGTTGTCAAGTTGAGTACCTGCACTGTTGTAGCGTGTTTGATCGCTCAGTGTCAAGGCTGAAAAGGAAACGAGGTCTGTGCTTTCTGTGAGTGCTCCTTTAGCACCTACTTCTTCCACATTGAAATCTCCATCTTGATCCTTATCGAGATAGACAAAGGCGTTCATCCAGCCTGCACTGTAATTAACAAAAGGCTTTACCGTACTGCCTTGACGAGTAACGAAAGTCTTGCTCGTCAAGTTGTGGTACATGAGTTCAGTGTTGGCCACGTTGTAAGCGATTTCTCCCAAGCCGATTCCGTTCAGAACGCGGTCGGTGCGAGTGCGCTTTGTGGCCTTGTCAAAATTTACGGGGTAGTCGTTTACAACGGTACTAGTATTGCTGATGAAGAGCCCCTCAATTTCGAGATTACCATCAACGTAGATGGCAGGGATGGTGAAGGTGTCGTCCTTCTTGAATTGAGATTTTTTGAAAATGATATCTTCGTACTGTGGTGTGCTGTGGACAAGCGAGTCGCCCGCTAAGTTGTAACCATGACGCAGACGGATACCGCTATAAGTGAAACCGCGTTCCGGATTCATCTTGATGGTGAAACTCTTACCGAAAGGAATGCGGTAGCTGTTGAGCTTAGAGCCGTCGGCAGCCAACACTTCGCCGTTGCGGTTGGCATCGTTCACGTAGACGCTGTCGCCGTGTACATTGAGGCGTACATCCACAATTGCACCACCGTTGGTCAAGATGTTGTTGTCGTTTGAAGAATTACCACGGGGATCGATATTGTCCCAGTCCACCTTGTAGCGCATGCGATAGAAACCTACCGGCAAGTTTGCAGGAATTGTAAATGACGGTTGAACGAGGGTGTTACCATTGTTGACAGATGCCCCCTTGCTATTCTTGTTCTTGTAGAACGAATAGGTGACGAGGTCAGAATTGTCGGGTTTACCATCAGGTAAGATGTCGTAGGAGAACTTTCCGTCGCGTCCGTAGTCAACGTAAACGTAGCCGCTCATCCATGTACCAGAGTAATCGAAAGCTGGCGTCACCGTTTGACCTGGTTTCACCTGGAATTGCTTAGAGGTAAGGTCTGAGAATACTCGCGTTTTGCCCTGCGTGATAGAGGCAGTCACGTTAATAGTAGAAGCTTGCAGTTTTACAGCCTTCAGACCACGGTCTCCGCGGGTGTAAGTTTGATCTTTCTTAAAGTTGATGGGGTAGTCCTCACGTTCGATGTCGGATGTTACTTTGTCGTTCACTACGATCTTGTCGATGTAACAAGCAAAGTCGGAGGAAAGCGTGTGAGAAGACTCTGCATCGGGCACTACCACAAGGCTGTGGATGTCTATACCGCCAGCACCCTTGATTGAAAATACTGCATCGCACCACTGATTCGGTGTTACCGTATTGTTGGAGATAACCCAGAATTGCTCAGTTTCCGCACTTTGGTCGGCGCGTTCTTTGCGCTTTCCTAAACCAATGAGCATCACGCGACCGCTTACAGGCTTATTGATGAGTACGTGTACGTACTTGATTTCTGGCTTAAGTTCGAAGGTTTCTTTCAGGTCGATGCGCGCACCAAACGTGTTGCTACCATAGCGCGAACGCTGGAAACCAAGAATCTTTTCAGAGCTATTGGGAAAAATAAGAAGGGTGGAGTCCATCGCCGTAAGGTGATTGTCAACCACTGCTACATTTCCCTGCAGTTGGCCTTTACGGAAAGGAGAGTTCTCCCATGTGTCGTAAACACCGATGGACTTGTAGTCCTGAGTCTCAAAATTGATAGTTTGTGCTACCGTTGTGGCAGGAAGTGCTGCCATACAGAGTAAAGCACCAGATATAATGGGGTGTTTCATTGTTATGGAGTCTTAGAAAACGGAAAGGGTGGAGAGTGTGGGGCAAGACTTCGCGTCTGTCAGCGTGATACGCACTGCTTTGACAGAAGTGCCGTTGCCGTAACTGTTAGAAGTAGAGCCGTTGAGCGGAATGATACGCTTGTAACCTACCGTAGTAGTGGTCACACCAGGAGCCGTAGCTTTCCAGGTTGTGCCATCTGTGGAGGTTTCAATTTTGAAGCTCTTGATACGCTGTCCGAGGCGGATGTACTCCTGCAACATAACGTAGCGTACGGTTTGAGGAGTGTCCCATGTCAGCGTGATAGTGGCGTTGTTTACGCCATCATTTGTTGCCCAATATGTCTTAGCATCACCGTCTGTTAGGTTGGCTGTTTCGTAGTTGCGATTAGCACCTGCCGCACGCGTATTGCTCACCTCGATGTGTGCTGTTTTGGCTAAGTCATTGCCAAGTCTATTCTTGAGCATCGTTCCGAGCTGTTTGAGTACTCTTACATCAGCTTCAGGCAAAACGCCGGCCTTGTTGGGTGGGCAGTTCAGGATGAGTGTCGCGTTGCGTCCCACTGTCTCCAGATACATCTGAAAGAGGCGTTCTGCGCTCAGTGGCGCCTCGTTGCTGTGCCAGAACCATCCCTGGTCGGTCATCTTAGCGTCACTTTCGCCTGGGAACCAGATCCAACCGTCTTCCGTACCGTACATACCGTTTCGCTCAGGCGCGTAACCGAGGTTCTCTGTTGACCAGTTAGTTTCACCAGCCCAGCCAGCTTCGTTACCAATCCAGCGCGCTTCTCCGCCAACACCCCAGAGGATGATGTTAGGACAAACTTTGTGGATAGAGTCGCGCAAGTTTGGAATATCGTAGTATGTCTCGCGGTCAACGCTAACTGTTGTGTTGCGTCCGCCATAGTAGCCATCGCCACCATTAGCACCGTCGAACCACATTTCGAACTGATCCGTACCATAAGTAGCTAATTCGGCACACTGACGGAGGAAAACATCACTCACATATTTGTCTGTACCATAAAGAGCAGAGTTACGATCCCAAGGAGAAACATAGAAACCATATTTCATACCCAATTTCTGAGCTGCTGCTGCAAAATCGCGCGGAATATTGGTCTCTCGGCCAAAGGCATTACCAGCTTTGACAACAGAATGGGTCGTTGAAGATGTAGGCCACAAGCAGAAACCATCGTGGTGCTTCACCACAGCAATACCGCCCTTCATTCCCGCAGCTTGTACAGCCTTGAGCCACTGTTCTGGGTTGGGAGCTGCTGTTGGAGCAAAAATAGATTCGGCTTCGTCGCCTTTACCCCATTCCAGGTTGGTATAGGTGTTCATTCCGTAGTGAAAGAAAGCGTAGAACTCTGTTTCGTTCCATTTTAGCTGCCGTTCAGTGGGAAGCGGAAATACTGGTCCGGGTTCGTTGTCGGAATTTGTCAGCGTCTGTGATTGCAGAGAGAATTGACTCTGTGCACTACTGATCACCGGTGCTGCCGACAAGGCCAGCGCAGATAATAAGTAAGTAAATTTTTTCATTTTAAATGATTAGGTGGGAAATTTTGGACAAAAATAGTCAAAACAATGAAGAATGCAAACTATAGTTTCAAAAAACGTATTATAAAGGTTCTCCTTTTCTATTTTTCTAATGTGTTTTGCGATTTATTTGGAGCAGTGGCACACCTCCTTTTGCTGTTTCGCAAAAAGAGGGAAAATCCCATCGACACAATTAAACAACTCTCTCTCAATCTTTTTTAGGCGCGCGTTTCTGTTGAGTCTTCGTTTTGGCGGAGGGACTGAATGGAAAGTTTGCTGCAACTGTCGTATAGTTTCTTATAGAATTTATGTCGACAGAGAGTTGTGCTCGCCCCTAAGATGATCAGTTTCATTCGGGCTCGTGTGATGGCAACGTTCATGCGGCGCAAATCGTTCAGAAAACCAATCTCACCCGTCTCGTTGGCTCTCACGAGCGACACGAGGATAACATCGCGCTCCTGTCCCTGAAAGGCGTCAACGGTGTTGACCGTGATCGACTTGCGCAGCGGGCGCAAATAGGCGTTTTTCTTTAGTAAAGCGCGGAGATACTGCACTTGAGCTTTGTAGGGAGAAATGATACCGATGTCGATGCGCTCTTCAAGGAGGCGTTGGCGACCTATACGCTCGGCGTAGTCGATGAGCGTGGCGAGCGTGAGCCGTGCCTCTGCTTTGTTGATGCGGCCGTAGCTCGCTCCAATAAATTGTTCGTGAAAATCCTCTTGTCCATCGTTGTCTTCTCCCGCCGTATCAACCCACACAAGCGGTTCATCCATATCGGCCATAATGCCGCGGTGGCTCACTTCCGGTGCGGCTTGTAGTTTTCCCTCATAGAACCATTCCGAACTGAAGTGCATCAGTGCTTCGTTCATGCGATATTGCACCGTCAGCAGGCGTACAGCTTCGGGATGTGTCTCCGCGAGTGTCTCCATGAGCGTTTTGTCCAAACCGCCATAGCGCGCCGCGTTGCTTTTGATGGTTGGGGGCAACTGGCAGTGGTCGCCAGCCAGCACAAAGCGGTCGCATTTTCGTAGCGCAATCCAACACGCCGGTTCGAGAACCTGTGCGGCTTCGTCGATGAAAAGGGTGTGAAAATGGATGCTTTGCAGGAGTTGGTTGGCACTACCCACCAAGGTGCAAGCCACTACTCGCGATTGGTCGAAAAGTGCGTTGCGGATGCGAAGTTCCAGTTCGTCAGCTCGTTCACGAAGGCGCGCAATCTTTTGGTGGAAACTCTCGCTGCGCCCTTTGCGCGGTGTGGCGTAGAGTTGGCGGATGGTGCGGCGTATGCTCCACAGGGTGGAGTAGTCGGGGTGGCTCTCAAAGCGTCGCTCGTAGGTGAAACTCAGCATTTTGTCTGTCACGCGCGACGGATTACCTATGCGAAGCACGCTCACTCCGCGATCGGCGAGTTGTTCCGAAATCCAATCCACAGCCATATTGCTCTGGGCGCATACCATCACTTGTGGTTCGCGCCGCATCACCTCCATGATAGCCTCCACGAGCGTTGTGGTTTTTCCTGTTCCCGGTGGGCCGTGTACGATCATCAGATCGCGTGCTGCCAGCACATCGTTGACGGCTTGCTCCTGCGAGGCGTTAAGCCATGGTAGGTTCAGGTGGAGCAGATTCTCTGTTCTGCTCACGGGTTTCCTACTGCGAATGATGTCGCGCAGTTCCGCCAAGCGGTTTCCGCGGGCACTGATGACCGCATCGAGGGCTTCGTTCATAAGCTTGTACGAAGTCTCGTCAAAATTCAGTTGAACACCGCCATTCTCCAATGCTTGTAGTTGGGACAGTGCCTGCTCGTTGGGCAGAACCACCACCATCCTGTCGGCTTCGGCATAACTGATTGTGCCGCTAAAATTGAGGTATTTCAGGCTGTCGCTGTTCTGCTGTGAGAAAAAACAGACCGAGCGACCATATTCAAAGTTGTGCTCGATGTCAGAGTCTGTTGAGCGATGGATTTCCACCACTAAGCGATCGAGCGAGTTATAATAGCTGCGCCCCACGGTAACGGGAAACCAGCAGTCTCCACGTTTCACCTTTCGCCCTATGCCGAACGCCTCAGTTTCGCGACGAAACTCGTTGCGTTCGAACTCATATTCTTTCTGAAGTAGTTGTTTTTGTTGTTGTAGGGAAAGCATATATTGTTGGGAATGGGGGAGGGGGAAAAGGAGAAGAGGGAGAGATGCTTACATCGGATAAAGCAATGGTTTCTTCTCTTATGGAAGCATCGGTTTGTCTGTAATCGGTTCGGCCGTAAAGCCTTTGCCTTGCAGGATAGGGTGCTCGTAGCAGTTCAGCTCGTTGCTGGGATAGGCGGGTAATGAAGGTGCTGCTGTTGGCACATAATAGAGTGTACCAACGCGGAGGAGCGACCCCTCAATGCGTGGCGTGAGGTCGAAATCAAAAAATACCTCATCGCCTGCATTCCATTTGCGGCGAATGACGGCATAGCCTTTTTCCATTGTGCAAAACTCCTCGCGCCCATTCACATAAATGAGTGGCATCGTTTTCTGCCACGACGGAATGAAAAATCGGAGCTCCAGTGGTGTCTGACTCTTCAACCCACCAACGCGCACTTGCACTCGACTGCCAAACGGCATCCTGCTGGTCTGATCCAGCGTGAGCGCAAATTTTGGAGTGACAATCCGCGCAAAAGCATTGAGATAGAGATTGATAGAAACGCCCTGCTCGTCTGTGAGATACATCCATTGTGCCGCATCCACCACGGCTTGTTGCGCCAGATGCTGCTCGAAAGATTTTATCAGCAAAGCGGGCATGAGCTGATTGAAGAGCGCATCGTTGAGTGAGTCGCAGTAGCGCGCCTCACCCGTCCATTGGAGGAGCGGTAAGCAATGCTGGATGATGCTGATAGCTTCATAAACGGATTGCGGAGCTTTGAGTGTAGGCCGCTGCGGTGTGGGAGCGGTTTTCAGCAAGGCTTTCACATCTTTCTTCCGCCATTCCGTGAGCGGTCGTGGCATGGCAGGAATCGTCCCTATCATGCCCGCCATGCGGAGGTTTGTCTGATCCTTGCTCAAGAACACTACGCTGTCGGCACTAATGCTGCGCAAAGGGCGTTGGCGCAACGTTTGTGCTTGCCCAATAGTAGCTGTGTATAGGCAAAAGAAAAGCAGGGGCAAGAGCCGTATTGTTGAGATTTTCATTACATTATTTTCGTTCAAAGTTACGCGGAAAATCCAAACTGATAAAGTTTTACATACTTTTTTAGCTTTTGTTAGTAGCACAAAAAAGGTAAAGTCTCTATCTTTGCCACAAATGCAAAAGCAAATCCGATGAAGCATCTGATAAGTTTATTCCTGATATTGTTTTTCTTGTGCCAAACTCTCAGTGCACAGGATGTTGTTGAATCTCTCTCCGTTGATACAACAACCGTTGCCGTCGCAGCCCACAAACCGTTGGCCCAAAACGAAGCTTTGCAGCCGATTCTCGAGGTGCGCAATCCCGCATATAGTGCGTTCTCTCCGTTCTATGGTAGTTTCTGGGGTGGCAGTTGGTCGCTACATCCTGGCCTGAACGTACAGTTCGGAATGAGTGCTTCCGTAGCTTTCGGAAAGCATGCGCCCAAAGGCGTTGGTTTTGGGCAAAACTTAGCGTTGGCGTATGTAAAACCCATCAGCGCGCGACTGCTTTTTGCAGCTGGTGTCTTCGCCAACCATATGAAGTGGGACGGATATGGCGGTACTGAACTGGGAGTGGGCGTTCTTGCAGCCTATCGGGCTACAGAAAAACTCGATGTATATGCCTATGCCACGGCAAGTTTAGTGCCCAAAAACGCACTATTATGGAGCCCCTACTATTGGGATGCCCCCGCGAAATATCGCGTAGGGATGGGGGCTAACTGGAAGGTAAACGACAGCTTCTCGCTCGGTTTGAGTGTTGAAGCCTCTAAGCGTGAGGGGTTCAATCCTTATCATGTTGAAAACTACAACCTCATGAAACCCTATCGCGGTCTTGATTGGTAGCGTTTTTGGCTATTTCTACTCACAATTCTCTCCAAGAGTTTTTCGGCATCAATATAGGTAGTGTACCACAATTCTATTTTTAGGTACAGAATATCTTGGGAGAGTATAAGTGCAATAAATCGAATCGTGAATATCCTTATTGCGTTTTCAGACACAATAAGTCTATCAGCTTACGCCCTTATTCTGCCAGTTCACATCCTTATTGCGTTTTCAGATGCAATAAGCTTATCCGCTTACGCCCTTATTGTATCCACTCCCTTTAGTAATGTCGCACGCTCACCCACTGTCCCCGGCGGGGACACACTATGCTTAACCGCGGGTGATGCCCGAAGGGCGAACCCGTGGAGAAGTGGAAAAGTGACATAACCCCCTCCGACACCGACGGTGTCGCACAGCACCCACTCCTGTTTACTTCCTCCTCCCTGGATTTCGTTTTTTCGTTGTCACGTCGTCACGTTGTCACACTTTGAGTATAACAGCTTGATAATGTATATATTGCGCGCGTGACAATGCGTGACAACGTGTGACAACAAAGAGAGTTTGTTGTCACGCGTATAAGTACCTCTCTATCAGCATCTTCTCTTCCTCCGTGACAACGTGACGACAAAAATCGAGTATTTTCTTAGGAGGAGAGAGGGAGAATACTCCCTCGACGCTTTCAGTGCGACACCGCCGGTGTCGGAAGTTAGTGCTGTTGTCTGTCCACGGGTTCACCCTCACTTCGTTCGGGCATCACCCGCGGATAAGTGGATAAGTGGAGGCGAAGTCCTCCCATCCCTCCGACACTGGAGGTGTCGCACAGCACCCACGCTCATCCGTCCACTCCCCTCAACGGAAAAATATTTTTTTGCATTATTAAATAAGTTTCCATACCTTTGCGAAAATACAACTTTTATAAAAGAAACCTGTCGCTTTGCTTTCTAAAGAGTCGAAAGGCGGACAAGGTGTTAATCTAATGATTCGAAATTACTATTAACCTCAACTGCCCAACTTCCCGATACGGCACTCCCAGAAAGCAGATAGAAGACGAGGAGACAAAGGGGAAGCAAAAATTATGAAAAAACAGTTACTCAAGAATCTATGTACTGTGCTCATTGCATGGTTTATGGCATTGTTGCTCCTTCCGCAGTTAGCTCAAGCACAGGAGAAGGAAGCGTATGTAGTGAAAAGCAGCGATAAGAAAACGCTGACTTTCTACTATGACGATCAGAAATCTTCCCGCACTGGGAGCAATGTGTGGGGAATTGAGGAGACGAAGAAGGAATTTTCTCTAACATATCCTGTCTGGTCTGGAACGTGGATGGCCCCTGAACCAATTGTAACTACTGCTATCTTTGATGCTTCATTCAAGGATTTTCGCCCCCAAAATACTGATTTTTGGTTTATCCATTTCACGAATCTAGAGGAAATAAAGGGTTTGGAAAACCTTAATACATCTGAAGTAAGCAGTATGTATGCAATGTTCCGTAAGTGTGAAAAACTCACTCAACTCGACCTTTCGGGTTTCAATACGGAGAAAGTGCAAAATATGCAACATATGTTTGCTGACTGTTCAAGTTTAACTTCCCTCGATCTTTCCAACTTTAAAACAGATAATGTTAAATACATAGACTATATGTTTTCTAACTGTAATTCTTTGACAACTATCTATTGCAATAATACTTGGACATGTTCGAATTCTCAAGATATGTTCGAAAATTGTACGAATCTCCAAGGAGCGGTGAAATACGACGCAAGTAAGGTAGATGTTTCAATGGCGAATCCCGAAACAGGATATTTTACGAAGAAAGAAAGTACAGGAGTTGCCACCGCTACCCTCAATGGTGATGCAAACATCCAGGCGATTTACTCTACTGACGGAAAAAGACTCAACGAGTTGCAGAGCGGACTGAACATCGTCCGTATGAGCAACGGTACTACGCAGAAGATTCTGCGCAAGTAGTGTTCTCAATAAAATAGAAATTCCCCACGAACTGCTCGCTGCGAGTAAGTTCATGGGGAATTTTTATTATGGCTTTTCTGTGAAACTGAAAAGTAAGATAAAAGATGGGCTTCAGCATACCCGTTGTGTGTGAGGATTTTTCCTGAGTTTTTATTGTTTGCTGCGTGAGAGCGGCTCATCTGTTGATTTCTTCTAAGAAAACCTCTCCGTACTTTGCTTTTTTGAAGTCGCCAACGCCAGGGACGCGGTCGAAATCGTCCAGCGTGTGTGGACGAAGCGTTGCCATGGCGTGGAGTGTGCGGTCGTTGAATACAACGTAGGGCGGGAATCCTTGTTCTCGAGCCAAGCGCAAGCGGAGCTCTTTGAGGCGTTCGAACATCTCTCCGTTTGTGACTCCGCGCTGTATTTCTCCCGCATCGAAGAGAGAGAGGGTATCTTTTTCCTTTTGGCGCGCTGCCTTTTTTTCTTTCTCCTTTTTCTGGAAATCTTCGTGTTGAATTTGGGCGAATTCGATGGGGCGACGGCCAAAGAGGACATCGCGCCCTAAGGTGGTAATCTTTAGGTGGTCGCCCTCGTTGTATGCCACCTCCACAAGCCCGAGTTGGAGCATCTGTAGCAGGTAGTCGCGCCAGTCGTGAGCCGTTACATCCCGTCCTGCACCGAATGTTTTTAGTTGTTCGTAGTGGGAGGAGCGGACAGTGGGCGAATAGGTGGCGCGCAAGATGTCGATAACTGTGCTGAAACCGATGCTTTCTTCGGTGCGGGCGATGGCAGAAAGGGCTTTCTGCGCGAGCGTAGTGCCATCAAAACGTGTCGGAGGATTTTTGCAAACATCACAGTTGTGGCAGTCGGTGCTTGTTTCTTCACCAAAATAGTTGAGCAATATGCGGCGACGACACACACTGGCTTCGGCGTATTCCCGCATACGGTTGAGGCGTTCCATATTGATGTTCTGCTGACCACTATCCTGAGCGAAACGTTCGAGCTGAATGATGTCGGCGTAATTGTAAAAAAGGAGCGTGTCGGCAGGGTCGCCATCGCGTCCGGCACGCCCTATCTCTTGGTAGTAGCTCTCAATGCTTTTGGGCAGGTTGTAGTGAACAACCCAGCGCACGTTGCTCTTGTCGATACCCATACCAAAAGCTATGGTGGCTACGACGATTTGAACATCGTCGTTGATAAAGGCCGTTTGCGTTTTGTCGCGCACATCGGCCGATAGTCCAGCGTGGTAGGAGAGTGCGCGAACACCTTTTGTCGTGAGTTTTTCAGCGACGCTCTCTGTTGTCTTGCGCGACATACAATATATAATACCTGCTTGTCCGGAGCGTTCGTGCAAGAACCGGAGGATGGCTTTGAGTTTTTCGCTTCCGTTGAAGCCGCGAATGATCGTCAGAGAAAGATTAGGGCGATCGAAGGAGGAAACGGAAATATAAGGGTTGTGCAACCCGAGTTGTTGGAGAATATCCTCGCGCGTCACCTTGTCGGCCGTGGCAGTTAAAGCCATCATCGGAACGTTAGGCAGATCGCGGCGGATTTCCCCCAATTGCGTATATTCGGGACGAAAGTCATGTCCCCACTGGCTAATGCAGTGGGCTTCGTCGATAGCAACAAGCGAAATTTTGGCGCGAGAAATCCAGCCGTGTAAGGATGCCAATAATGCTTCGGGGGAGAGATAGACGAGTTTGTATTCCCCGTTTACACACGCCTCTTGGAGTTGCACGCTCTGCTCAAGCGGGAGTGAACTGTTGATGGCGCAAGCGGGAATGCCTGCTTCTAAGAGACTTTCCACTTGGTCCTTCATGAGCGAGATGAGCGGGGAAACAACGATGGTTAGCCCCGGCAGAAGTGCTGCTGGTATTTGGTAACATACAGATTTTCCTCCTCCTGTAGGCATCAGCACAAAGCAGTCGCGCCCGCCAAGTACTGTGTCAATGATTTCGGCTTGCTTGGGGCGAAAACTATTATAACCAAAGTATTTTTTGAGAGCTTGTAGGGGAGACATGAGTAGAAGCCCTTTCCTTGAATAAGTGCGGATTTTAGTTCTTAAAACCTGCTTCGATTTCTTCCACCTGGTGGCGGAAGTTCTTTTCAGTTGACAAGCGACGCTTTACCATACTGCAAGAGTGGAGCACAGTGGAGTGGTCTTTCTTTCCCATTTGTCGTCCTATTTCGGCGTAAGACAAATCCGTGTATTTATGGCTGAGGTACATAGAGATTTGGCGTGCCTGTACGATTCCCTGCTTGCGAGTTTTCGACATGACTTCTTTCTCTTTCACACCGAAATAGGTGCAGACATGGCGCGTAATGGTGTTGAGCGAAAGTTCCTTCTTTGCCAAATTGATAGCTTGAGAAACAATGCGCTCGGCTAAAGGTAGCGTGATCTCTCCGCAGAAATCAACAATGGAATAAGCCATGATGGAACTAATGATTCCTTCCAAATCGCGAATGCTACTATCCACATGAGTCACAATAAAGTCGACCACTTCTTTAGGGAACTTGAGTCCGTCGCGGCGAATCTTCGTTTGAAGAATCGCACGGCGCAAAGCTAAATCAGGTCGTTCTATCGGTGCCATCATTCCCGCGCGGAAACGCGTTAACATACGTTCTTCGATGCCCTCAAACTTTGCCGGTTCGCGGTCG
The DNA here is from genome assembly GCF_014195585.1 of Alloprevotella rava. GTDB lineage: Bacteria > Bacteroidota > Bacteroidia > Bacteroidales > Bacteroidaceae > Alloprevotella > Alloprevotella rava. The sequence goes on from NZ_JACICA010000001.1 coordinate 305,573, forward strand.
CTGGAGATGATAATCTGTCGGCCGTTCAGCTGCAGGTGGTTGAAAATGTGAAAGAAAGCTTGTTGGGTCTTAGTGGTAGTAAACTCTTGAATGTCGTCGATGATGAGCACATCTATCGTTTGATAGAAGTGTATAAAATCATTCTGCGTGTTGTTGCGCACAGAATCAATAAACTGCGTTTTGAAAAGATGTGCAGGAACATAGAGAACACGCATTTCCGGATGTAGTTTCAAGAGCTTGTGTCCAATGGCAGAAATAAGGTGGGTTTTGCCTACTCCGCTAGGCCCGTAGAGAAAGAAAGGATTGAACGTCTTTCCTGGATGCGCTGCGATGGAAAGAGCAATAGTGCGCGCTAGCTTATTGCTTTGTCCCTCCACAAAATTATCGAACGTGAAACTCTGATTGATGTTCGAATCCAGTGGTGGTAGTTTCGGTTTCGGGTTTGCAGCAGGGCGTTGCGGTTGGTTTTCATCATCGGCCGATGATATAATAGAGTATTGCAGCGAAGTACCTACACCAAACGCGTGTTCAACAGCTTTTGTAATCTCTTTGAGGAAATGCCCCTCGATGTATTCTGTGAGGAAAAGATTGGGAACACCAATTCTCAGTACGTGGCTTTCATAGCTTACGAACTGTACGGCAGAGAACCACGTCCTAAATTCCTGTTCGGAAATGCTTCTTTTGAGGATGGAGAGGAAAGCCTCCCACTGGTCTTGCTGTTGGGTGTTGCTCATTCTGTATTTCTTCCTTCCGTTTAGGGAAGTGCTTGCAAAATTCGTAAAAAAATAATAAAGGGCAAAATATTAAGCCCGTGTATTCATATCTTTTTCTTCTGTTATTCTCTGCTTTTTTCAGTGAGCTGAGGAAGAGGCAGATAAATGCCGGCTACCATGGTATGTGGTGGCCGGCACTATTAGTTGATACTTTCTTGTCTTTTTTTAGAGTAGCCTAATTGGGTTATTCTCATTTACTTTTCTTGCCGAACACGCTGAAGTGGACGTAGCGTTTCGGGTGTGCCTTGAGGTCGGTGACAAGAGAGTCGGCGTTTTGAAAGGTGCGGTTGAGGTTGTCGTAAAGCCCGCGATCGTTCATGAGCAGACCTAAACTATTGTCTTTTGAGTTGAGTCTAGTGGTGAGTTGTCCCGACAGGTTGTTGATATTGCGGGAGAAACCCTCTACTTCTTTCAGTGCGGAATTGACCTGCTGCATGGTGCTCTGTACATCCACGCCTGCCAAATTTTCGCTAAGTTTGTTCAGATTTGTACTTGCTTGATTGAGTTTCGCCATCATCTGCGGCACATCGCGCCCCATCATCTTATCGAGCTGTGCACTTGTAGTGCGGAGGTTCTCTGATATAGCTGCTGCATTGTGTAACATCTGTTGGAGAGCAGGGTCGCTGGTGAGCCGTGTGAAATTGGTCAGGATAGAGTCGATTTTCGGGATGAGAGCCACCATTTGAGGAACGCTCTGTTCCACCTGAGCCATAGCTCCTTCGTGTGGGCCACCTTTGAGCGTGTCGCCACGTTCGATGTATTGCGTTGGGTTAGGGCCGAGGATGAGATTCATCGTCACACCGCCCATGAGCGAAGTTTCGAGTTCTGCCTTTGTCCCTTTGGGGACGCGCATTTCCTTGTCGAGTTCTACGGCAACTACCACCTTGTTGGTGCGATCGTAATCGTATTCGATACTGCGCACGATACCCACTGGATACCCATTAGCATAGACGGAATTACTAACCGTTAGTCCTTGAATATTCTCAAACTCTACATAGTAGGTATTAGACGACTTAAAGATGTTAACACCTTTCATGAAATTGATTAAGCTGTAGAGCAAAGCGATGGCTACGATAGCAGTCAAAGCAATCTTTACTTCTTTTGTAAAAAAACGCATATTGTTCTTTATGTGCTGATTGTCGGGTGAATGTATATGTATTTATTTTTTCTCGTTACCTTGAAACTTCACGATGAAAGCATCGGGGTATTTCTTTTGCAACTCCTTGAGTGCGCTGCGTGCTTCTGCTTGAGAGGCATAGTTGCCCGAGGTGTATTTATAGAGTTTTCCCTCGTGATAGCAACGCACGTCGGGAAGCCCCTTAAAGCGTGCATCAGTAGTGGAAAGTTTCGTTGGTGTGGTGGCAAACTGCACGCGGAAGGTGAGCTTGTTTTGCTCTTTAGCAGGTTCAGCCTTCTCAGCCTTTTTTGTTGAAGGCTGTTTCTCTGCTTTAGTAGCCGACTGAGCGGAAGCTGCGAGATCGTTTTCTTTTACGATGAGATAACTCTTATATCGAGCTGGTAGCTTCTTAGTATCCTTTTCGGCTTCAGCCTTGCTATTGTAGTGTCCTGTTGTGTAGATATAGAGGTTGCCACGTTTCGTGCATTTCAGGTCTTCCATTCCGCGGAAAATGGGATCTTTGAGTGAAACCTCCGTTGAAGTAGCAGCAAACTGAATCGTATAGCTCGGGCCTGTTGGGGTCTTTGCTGTGGGGTTCGGTTTAGCAGTCGTAACTTGTTTTTCCTCTTTGCGAGGTTTCGGTTGCGTGGGTTCTTTGCGTGCTGTCACCGTTTCTTTATTGGTTGGCTTTGCAGGAGTGTTGTCCGCTGCTTTGGCGTTCTCTTTCTCACTAATGGCCGTAGTCTCCGCATTCTCTTTCTGACGGGGCGCAACAATGGGAGCATTGTTTGTTTCCACTGGCACCACCTGTACCACAGAAGTGTCTTCCTTCGGCGTAGTTTCCGTTGCAGAATAATTGCTGAAAATGGGCGGCGGTAGCGTCTTACCGGCGTATCCGTGCTGCTTTCGATAGTCTATAAAACCATTGTAAATAGCTGTGCTAAGCGTTTTGATTCCCTCTTTGGAGTTGAGAAAAGATTCTTCTTCAGGCGTAGAGATGAAGCCCAATTCTGTTAATACAGCAGGCATACTTGTTTTGCGAAGCACGAGGAATCCCGCTTGATGCACACCTTTGTCTTTGCGGTTGGCGCGTACATAGTGTTTCTGAATACAGCGTGCCAGGTCAACGCTCTGTCGCATAAATTTGTCCTGCATGAACTCGAAGATGACATAACTCTCCGCTTTGTTGGGGTCAAAGCCTTGGTAGCGCGACTGATAGTCTTTCTCATAGGTAATAACGCTATTCTCGCGTTTTGCCACTTCGAGGTTAGCTCCAGCACGGGCCATACCAAGCGTGTAAGTTTCCGAACCGTAAGCTATGCGCCCAGCTGGTAAGGAATTGGTATGAACAGAGATGAAGAGATCTGCCTTGGCGTTGTTGGCAATATCGGCGCGCGTGTCGAGCGGAATGAAAATGTCCGTTTTGCGCGTATAAATCACCTTCACGTCTGGGCAATTTTGTTCCACCAGACTACCGAAGGCGAGTGCTACTTGAAGGTTTATTTCCTTTTCTTTAGAAAAACTACCCACAGCACCTGCATCGTGTCCACCATGACCTGGATCGATTACCAAAACAAAAGTTTTGTCGGCCCAAGTAGCGGTGTTACCGATGAGCAGAAAAGCGATTGTGAGCAGTGTGTATCGTAATCTTCCGAACATATCGAGACAAAATATGTGGCAAAGGTAAAAATAAATTTCCATACACACCATTCACTTTCTTTTCCTCCTTCGGAAATAGTCACATTTTCATTTCTTTATATCTTGCTGCCCGATAAACTTAGAGATACGAATAGAGAGGGCGGGGTGCGAAGAACGCAAAGCGCAAATATCCTTATTGCGTTTTAGGATAGAATAAGGATGTCAGCTGATATCCTTATTGCGTCAGCTGGCGCGCTTATTGTGGCTGAGACGAGAAAGGGTAAGTCAGAAATAATGAATAATCTCCCTCCTTCTGAGATCTTCTTTTTTGTTGTCACGTCGTCACGTTGTCACACTTTGAGCATAATGATCTGAAAACATGTACATTACGTGTGTGACAACAGTGTGACAACAAAAAAAGTTGTTGTCACGCATCTAACCGTCTATTTATCAGAGTGTTCTATCCTCTGTGACAACGTGACAACAAAAACGGAGTTTTTTCTTGGGAGGGGAAGGTGGATAATACTCCCTCGCTGCCGTGCATCCACAGTCTCCGGCGGAGACATACTATGCTTAATAGCGGGGAATGCCCAAAGGATACCCCCCCCGTGGGGAAGTCTTCCATAGATAGATATAGCTTGCAGCAGATAGTGGTAACTTTCTAAAAAGAAACAGAACGGCAGGGGAGGCTGCCGTTCTGTGAGGAGTGAGTTAGTGTATCTCCATTTCGTTGAAGAGATATTTGCTTTCGCCGAATTTGTCGAGAATCCAGAGAACGTAGCGAATGTCGACGTTGATACATCGCTGGAGTTCGGGATCGAACTTGAGGTCGCTACTCAGTGCTTCGATATTGCCGTCGAAAGCTAAACCAACGAGTTCGCCTTTCGCATTCATGATGGGCGAACCTGAATTGCCGCCTGTGATGTCATTGTTGGAGATGAAGCATGTGGGCAACTGGCCGTCCTCTCGAGCATAGCGTCCGAAGTCGCGCGCCTCATAGAGCTGACGCATACGCGGATGTACGATGTAGTCGATATTGGTGCTGTCCTCCTTCTCAAACATGCCCTTCAGCGTGGTGCGCCAATCATAGAGCACACCATCGCGAGGCTTCATCGCCTTTACGTGGCCGTAAGTCATGCGCAGTGTGAAGTTGGCATCGGGAGCTTTGGAGTTGTTGTACATCTCTTCGAGTCCACGAACGTAGGTCTTCTCCAGGGGTTGGACGGCCGTTTTGAAATGTTTTGTTCCCTCCAATTTTTCTGAAAGTTCGTCAATGTCTTTAATCATCCTATAGATGGGATCGGAAGTGAGCGTTTCTATCAAGGGATTGGCAGCGAAAGTCTCCAGCTTTTTGCGGCTGGCAAAGATGGACTGCGAGATGAGTTCGTAGGGATTGCCTACCTGCAAACTGCGCGATATGGGCAAACGGCAGTTTTTCTCCCAGATGGGGAGCAGCAAGAGGGTGCGTTCAATGACATAATCCTTGGTGAAATCTTCCAGCTGTTTGTCATAGCTTTCGAGCAGAGCTTTGCTGCTGTTTTGGACATCCTGACGGTTGTTTGCCTTTAAGGCAGCGAGCAGTTTTTGCATGATTCTGTAGGATGCGGGATATTTGATGTTGCCCAGTGTTGCATACAGCAGATTATCGTCGAAGATAGAATCCTGATAAGTCTTACAGAGATTGTTGATGTCAGCCACCACCGTTTGGTATTCAGGTTTGCCGCTTTGGCGCGCAAAATCTTGGAAGCGCTTTTCCTCACGGCGTTTCTCATCGATGAGTTTTAAGTTGCGCACAGCCTTAATCATGCCATCGTAGTTCTTCACCACATTGCCCAATCGCATATTGGTACTTTCAAGGACGAGGCGGATGCTGTCGTTCTTTTCCATATATTTCTTATAGAGATCGAGAACGGGCCAGCCAGCCATCACTATGGGCTGATTGGTGTTATTGACACGCAGTGCAACCTGTTCGGAGGTGAGGAAGCGCGATGTTGAGCCGGGGAAGCCCATCACCATGGTATAGTCGCCCTCCTGAACACCTTTTGAAGAAATGCGCAGATAGTTTTTGCGCTTCAAGGGAATATTCTTGGGACTGTAGGGTGCGGGTTGTCCGTTCTTATCGGCATAGATGCGAAACGCACACCAGTCGACATTTTGGCGAGGCCATACCCAGTTGTCGGAATTGCCACCAAACTGAGCTACATTAAGGGGAGGATCGGCCACGAGGCGCACGTCAGTGTATTCCTGCATATAGATGATGTAGAACTGGTTGCCACCGAAGAATGGAAGCAGGGTTGATTCGATGCCTTTCAGCTTTGCATATTTCGATTTCTTGCGCAATTCGTTATTCATCTTCGAGGTGAAGCTGTAGCTCTGGCGTGTGTATTTATCGATGCCCAATCGGCGTGCTTCAGCTTCGACCTGCGCCGTCACGTCTTCAATTGCCAAGACAAACGTAAAGGTGAGGTTGGGTGTGGGAAGTTCCTCCGCGCGACTTTTTGCAAAGAAACCGTCCTTGAGATAGTTTTTCTCAACGGTGCTCATGGCGTGGATGTAGGAGAAACCGCAATGGTTGTTGGTGAAGATAAGGCCGTCGGGCGATACAACTTCACCCGTACATCCATTGCCGAAGATACCGACAACATCTTTCAGGCTCGAGCCTGTCTCACTATAGAGCTGGGAGGGCGGTAGTTGTAGACCTGCTTTTCGGAGCGAGTCGGCAAGGTGTTGTTGTTCCATAAGTTTTAGTAGCCACATACCTTCATCGGCACGGGCAACAAGGCTGCACAGAACAGCCACTGCTAACAATAAAACTTTCTTCATATCACTGTGGGGTTAAGGATTATACGATGGGGAGGTTGTGAGTTTGGACAGAACTCAGCATGGCTTAGAACGGATAGCCTATGGCGAAATGGAAAACAAGTCCGTCTTTGAATTTCTCCAAATTGTAGAAACCGCTACGGTTGGTTTTGTAAGGCGCGTGAAGTCCGATACCTAAATCGAAGCGCAGAACGAGGAATTCCAAATCGTAGCGCAGACCGACGCCCGTGCCTACTGCAATATTTTTTAGCGTGGAGGCAGAGAGGCGTCCGCCGGGCCGATTAGCGTCTTCACGCATCAGCCAAACATTGCCGGCATCTATAAATGTTGCGCCATAGAGCGAGCCGAACAGATGAGCGCGCAGTTCAGTATTGACTTCCAGTTTGATGTCGCCCGTCTGGTCTATATAGGAGTATTTAGAATCATTGCTGCGATAACTACCCGGACCGATGGTTCGGATGGTAAAACCGCGAACCGAATTGGCACCTCCCGCATAGAACTGTTCTGAATAAGGGGCTGTGGTGCTATTGCCATAGGAGAAGATGACCCCGCCAAAGAAGCGTGTGGCCAGTGTGAGACGGTTGTTGATGGGGAGAGTGTAGTGCATCTCCGCTGTTGTCTTTACAAACTGGGCGAAAGGGCTTCCGAAGATGCGTTTATTCTGTTCGTTGAACTTCTTTCCCGTTGCGGCATAAAAGCCCGAAAAGAGATTACCGGCTTCTTTTGCGTGGAGTTGAACCATCAGCTTATTGCGGTGTCGGGCAGTAGAAGTGTATGTGAAGGTGTAGGACATGGCTGGGATGAACTGGTCGCGCATGGACACTGCCAGTGTGGGATTGGCAGCCATGATAGAGTCGTAGGTGTGGGAAGTGTTGATAGTGTTGTTGAAGTCGATGCTTAGCGGCGTTAGCTCATGGAGCATATTCGACTTCTTGTACCAGTTATACGTTGCACTAAGTCCGGCACTCACCAAGGTGAAGAAACCTGCGCGTCGTTTCCAGTCGCCGTTGATAGCAAATGTTGTTTCGGCGGGGAAGTTGAGGCGATGGCGCGAAATGATAGGAGCAAAGAAACGCGGGAAAGTGAAAGAGAGTTGCGAGCCCAATTCGTAGCTGTTCAGCAATGAGTTGCTGCTACGAATGCCCGAACCAAACTGCCATTCATACGATCCGAAAATTTTGAAAGAAACGGTTTCTCCACCACGAAAAGCATTGCGCTTGTTCATCTCATAAGACAAACCAGGTCCTACTTGCTGATTGCTCTTGAGCGTAGTGTTCATTTCAAAATCAGAATCGTAGCGTTTACCCATTTGTGCCGAAATATAGATATCAAGCGAGTCGCAATTAGCAGCAGTGTCTCGCGGTACATAGCTAACATCAAGCATATTGAAAACACCTATTTTGTTCAACTTCTCCAGAGTGTTGCGCTGATCGGTATAATGATACAGTTCGTCTTTATTGTGCATGACGGCGTGGCGCCACATACTGGAGCGTAGCGGCATCTTATTGCCGCCATAAGTATAGGTGAAATTCTGATCTGTACGTGAAGCATTCAATTGTTCCTCTTCATTGCGTCGTACATTTATATATGTCTGTCCAATGTACCATGGGTGATTAGCAACAGCAGGAATACTGGGCTTTGGCATCACACGAAGTTGTACAAAATTTTTACGGATCAAGGTATCGGCTTGATAAGTGGTGTAGTCGTCCAGCCAATAATAGTAGCCGTTCTCTCTGAGGAGCGAACCTATGCGCGTTTGCTCATTCGCCAGTTTTACCACGCTAAACGGTGCACCCTTTGTCAAGAGGTGTTTCGACTTAGTGGAATGAAGCAGACTATCTTGCTGCGCACCAAAAGAATAGTACTGGATAGAGTCGAAACGCGACAACGGCCCCACATTGACCGTATAGCTAATTTTAGCTTGCTTGGGATTTTTCTGCTCTATAATCTTATATCCCACTTTGCTACGGAAGTAGCCATAATTCTGCAAGGTGTTTTGTGCCACCTTGATGCGCATATCAGGATTTACTGTTGTGACGTAGACGGGTTGCTGAGCAAAACATTTATAAATCCATTTTCCCAAACCCGACTTGGCATCAACGAAACCATTGTAGAACCATAGTCCCAACTGAAAAGGAGAGCGTAAAGAGGAAGAACCGAACAGAGCATTGTTAGGCGGATAGGCCAGTACGGCTTCCACTTCCTCCTTCGCTGTTTCAAAGGCTTCTTTGTTGGCAGCACGTTCTGCCGCTTCAGCTTGTTCTTCAGCTTTCTGTTCGGCTTTAGTTTTCTGTCCGTTCAGCGCCGCATCTTTGAGTTTGTCAAGCGTGTTGCCATCTGTTCGTCCTGCCAAAACATCGCTCACCGTATTTGCTACATCGGCAATCGTAGTGATAACGCCCACCGAATCGCGGCGAATCTTCGTTTTCTTTGTAGGAGTGTTAGTGTATGCAATCTTGTCGATACCGATGTACAACTGCTCATCACTGGGCAGTTTTGAAGTAGTAGAGCATGATGTAAGGAATAGCAAAAGGAGTAGCACAAGCCCCATTACACTCTTCGAAACTCTCAACAGCGAACGAAAACTCATTGCGCGTGCTATATCTTGGGAAAATATATTGTCTTGTTTCATTATTGTTTTCTATTATAGAAAGGTTGCTCTTTTACCCTTTTCGCCTCAACGATAAAGAGCAATAATCCAACTTATTTTTTCTCTTTCTTACGCCAGAAGATGAAGAGATCGCCAAACTTATCCGTCTTTTTGCGCACAGAGTAGCCCAAACCAGTCTTTGTGAGCTGCCCTTCAAGGGGGTCTTGCTGGTCGCGATCGTAGAAGACGCGCAGATAGCGAGTTGCCCCTTGGTTCATACGATATTCAACACTCACGTTATTGATAATACTCTCTGCACGATTATCTGCATTCTTACCAGCACTTACGCGCCCGCCGATGATCACTCGGATACGATCGTCCCAGAAGCGTTTAGCAAACTGGAAAGAATAGTCAGTGGTTTGTGTACCGACGAGTGAAGTTCCAGTTTCTACGCCCACGCTTAAATCGACACTCTTCAGTGCGTTACCCGCAATGTTCTGAATCTCATTTTGGAGGAAAGCATTTAGCGCATTGTTTGCTTTAAAGCCGCTCTTCATTGAACTAGAGTCGGTGAGGTACATACCTGTTGCCATCATCGCTACAGCCGCTTTGTTGCGTTGCTCCTTTGACATAGCAGCTAATTGGTTTTGAACGCTCAAATCTTCGGGAGCAGCAATGGTGAATTCTAGCCCCATCTTGTCGAGCGTATTGGTGATGGAAACGCCTACATCAAAAGCCACACTGCGTTGCTGCTCATTTTCTGTGACGAGGACTTTCATGCGCTCCAGTGCCGTCACGTTGAGCCGTGGATTGGTAGGGTCACCAGTGAAATCGATAGTGCTGCCCTCCACCAACTTAAATGTGCGGAGTGGAATAACAGGCAGTTCGTATTTCATCTCACCCGAACTGGCTGTTAGTCGGCCAGTGAGGCGCATATCTCCTTGGTGCGTGATGCGGAATGTAAGATTGCCGCCACCTTCAATATTGGCGTAGTTCTGTCCATCTTCGGAGAGAAGACAGTTGAAATGAGCCCCTTCGTTGACATTGATACCCAGCGCGAGGTCATAGCTTGATGAGGCTTGTTCTTCAAGTTCTATTTCTTCTTCAGGATCGGTGAAATTTGTGAACTTCACAAGATCTTCGAGACGATTATCTACTGAGACGGGCGAATCCTTCAGAATATATGTCATATTGGTATTATCGAGGATGTCGAGTCGTCCGCGAATCGACAAATTATCTGCTGTACCTTTCAGCGTACCTTGACAGTCGGCATAGACTTTTCCAAATACCAAAGAGTTGCGCTTACGTTGCGTATTGATAAGTTCGAAGTCGTTCGCTTTTACGTTGAAATCCAAAGAAACTTTGCTGGTGTTGCTTATATCTATATCGCCATTGAGAACGAGCGGATTCTTCCCCGTGGAGTAGAGGTTGTAATTCTCAAAATGCACCTTAGAGTTGTTGATAGCAACAGGCTTTTCTTCCATGCGGAAGTCAAAACCGTAGACGTCGGAGTAAACGTGACCAGAATCTACATCTAATGATCCATTGAGTATCGGGTTCTTCGCTGTTCCTTGAAGCGTGAAATCGCCGCCCGCTTTACCGCGTAGTGCTATGTCAGTTCCTTCGAGGAAGGCATTGAGCATAGGCATTGGGAAATCGTGTAGATTGCCTTTTACATTAAATTCTCCGCTCCTGTCAGCATAAGTACCCTCTGCTTCGAGAACTTCGATACCGCCCGAGCTAATAAAGGCCGAGGCGTAGTGTTCTCCGTTCGATTTGGGCAAGTAAGTAACATCGGCTCCAATCTGTCCCAGACGTGTACCATCAAAAGCAAAACTGTTAGCTTGAAGTGAACCCATCGCACTGATATTCTTATGATCGTCGAAGAAGTGAATATCGCCCGAGAGCAAACCTTGCATTTTTGGTAAGAAAGGAAGTACATTGGATAGCTCACCTAAGTTGACATTGTTCACAGAAAGCGTGATATCGTTTACACTATCGGTGGCGGTAGAGTAAATCTTAAGACCCGTACCGTCATCCGCTGTTAAGTTTACATCCGCTCGAATCTGTTTATTGTTTCCAAGGAAGATGTAGTTATCTTTATTGATACTGAAACTGCGATAAGCCAGAACAGGCTGTTCGGGATAAAGAACGATGTTGATACCATCTTGCAATACATCAGCACGCAAGCCCACATCGAAACCTTTATCCCCGTCGGCATCAAAGAACTTTGCTTGTATTCCAGCTCCTTGCGAAAGGATGTAACCATGTAGCTGCGCGTTGAATTTATTGGGGTTGCGTCGCGTGTAGTTTCGGACACCTCCGTCAATAACCACGCCTGAAGTATCTTGCGATATGACCAAGTTGACACTATCTAAAAGTAGTTTTCCTGTTGTGATGGAGTCGGCACGGATGAGGCCCGACAGTCCCGAGAGAGGATGAGCATGGAGATCAATATAAGCCGTGCGGAACTGATACCCTTTGATGCGCAAATAGTCGCTCACGAAATTAGTACGCGCAGCTTCGAAATGGAAATTCATCACTGGCAGCTCACTCTTGAGAGCCTCTTGATTGAGCTGGCGGTGAGCCAGTTGCTTTTCAAACTGATGGAAGAAACGCGTAAGACGCGGCACAAGACGATCAACATTCCCCCGCGTTCCGAGTCGAAGTACCATGTCGCCACTAGTGGCAAAGACGTGGGTTGAATCATTTCCCGTCCCAAACGAGAAATCTATATCGCCAGGCGTGAAACCTCTGTTGGGCGTCATTGCCAAGAGGTCGGTGAATCGGCCAGATGCTGAGTAAGCTGTGAATGCGCGATTGGTGCGGAAGTGCATATCAATCTGGCCGCCACCTTGCACAGTGTCCGCTGTCAGGCCCAATCGGCGGAAATCAATTTTCTCAAAATTGCTCGACAATCGGCCAGAGATGTCTCTACCTAATGTAGCTTGGAGCGTTCCTTTTCCAGTAAGTAGCGCGTTGTTAATACTGAACTGAGCGTTCGATGTACTACCTTGTTGGCGAACCGTAATAGATAGTCCGCTTAGATCATAATTGGCGTAGTTAAAACTACGAACACGAGCATCCATCGTGAGGCCGGCGCGGGGGGAGAGTACGTCGAAACTTCTGCTACGCGCAGAGAGTGTCCCACTAAATGCCGACAGCCCCATATTAGGTAGGAACTGCTGCAATGCGAGTTGGCGAGCATTAACGCGAACATCAAAGGCCTCTGTTTGCAGATTAACGCACGCCTTCACTTGCGCATTTCCGCGCCCTGTTGCAAGGTTCGTGTTGAGTTGGTAGTCAGTGCCGCGGAAGGATAGGTTACCTTTCATCCCCAGCGTAGCAGGAATGCTCACCGTTTTGGCCACATCGGGCAAAATGTTTCTGAAGAGTGAGGGAAGGGCTGCTCCCGTGCGGAGCGAAAAAATCATTTTTGCCGAAGGTGTTTTTCCCGTGATGCCATCCAATCGTCCATTACCGTTGAAAGTCAGAATGCCTGGCAGCTTGATAGAGGCATTTTGAAAAACGATATGAGCCAAATTCCCCGAGAAACGCCCATTGAGCGAAAGCGTTCGGTTGGGATAGAGGCGGAGATAACGAGCAGGAAGATAACCGCGCGCCAAGTTTTTCACATCAGGTGCCCCTAACGTTGCAACGAGGTTCAAACTAACTGAAGCACGACTGCCTTTGTTAAAAGCTGAGAAGGGTAGATTTACCGTGGCACGCAGCGAAGAATAGGGCGTTTTTAGGTTGAGGGCAGGAAGCACTATGTGTGTGCTGTCAAGATACACCGCTCCGCTGAGCTCTTTCACTGCAAAACCGCATTGCTCCTGTAAGGCAACGTGGCGCACACCCAAGCGCAAAACGCCTGCGCGGTTGTAACTGAGCGTGTCGATTTGTGCGTTTAGCCCTGTCACTACAACGTTAGTTGGATCGAATGGCTTTGTGGGCTTTTGTAGTGTAGTTGAATTGCTGGAGGCAGTGCGGAACTTCCATTGTTTCCCGCGCCCTATTGTCTCTACGGGGAATGGACTCCAGCGTTCCAGTGCTGCCACGTTATCAGTATAAGTGTAGGCAATGCGCACACTGTCTTTGTGGTTTCGTTGACGGTCGGCAGGAATTGCAGGGATGGGATTCTTTGGTGTCCAAGTGCCGTCAGCCCCATTGGGCGTATAAGCCACATTCCCCTTCTTGATATTCAAGCTGCGGAAGGCATAATACGCCTTATCCGTGTCGAAGTCGCCATCGGTGAGCACCGCCTTTTTCAATTGAGCCGCCACCCAAATAGTGTGATGCGCCTTTTGGGGAGACGTGATGGGCAAAGCTCCAGCCAATGCTACACGCGCTTTGACATTTTCGAGACTGACTTCGTCCACACGTATGCGCCAATGGCTCTTGGTGGTCGTAGTATCGTCGAGCGCACTATCGGCGAGAGCCACTGTTATGTCTGAATTGCGCAGTTGTGCCAACTGAACATGAACGTCCTGTTTTTGCCAATTCACGCCTTTTGTTTCTGCTGTGAGATGCCCCACAACTCCCTTGATGCGTGTATTTGAGATATAATTTTTTGTATCTATTCGCGACGCGTCTAATTCGATTCCACTCACATTGGCTTGCCCATGAAAGAGAGGGAGCATTTCCAAATTGAGTCGGACGGTGCGTGCGTTGAGCAGCGTGTCGCCTTTCTGCACAGCTTTCACACCATTCACGTTGAGATCCAACGGAAAAGCTAGTCGAACATTATCGACGGAAAACTGAACGCCTGTTGTTTCGCTGAAATGCGTACAAACGCGCTGGACTATAAAGTTCTGAACTGGTGGAAGATAAACCAGTAGGGCTAGTATGAGGAAGAGGACTATTGGTGTGCAAACCACCCATAGTGCCACCTTTCCTATTTTTCTTAACTTGTTTGATTTCGGCATATTTGGCAAAAATACGGATTTCTTGTCGTAGCCACATATCTTTCCCTTACAAACTCTTCCTTTTTCTCGCTTTTTTCTCTCTTCCTCCTTTCCGTGTTTTGCAGATGATTGTTTTTATACCAAAGAAAATCCCCACAAACTTACTCGCAGCGAGCAGTTAGTGGGGAATTTTCTATTTGAGGGAGAACACTACTTGCGGAGAATCTTCTGCGTAGTTCCGTTACTCATGTTAACGATGTTCAGTCCGCGCTGTAGCTCGTTAAGTCTGCGTCCGTCAGTAGAGTAAATCGCCTGGATGTTTGCATTGGCTTCAGTAGTAGCCGTAGCAACTCCCGTACTTTCTTTCTTTGTGAAATATCCTGTTTCAGGATTCGCCATGGAGACATCTGTTTTACTTACATCGTAGGGAACTGCTCCTTTGAGTTTTTCACAAAAAAGGAACATCTGCATAGATTCTGCGCTCGTCCAAGTATTATTGCAATAGATGGTTTGTAGAGAATTGCATACATAAAACATTTTACGCATGTCTTGCACGTTCTTCGTCTTGAAGTTGGAGAGATCGAGGGAAGTTAAATTCTGGCAGCCCCAAAACATATAGCTCATATTTTTCACGTTCTCCGTCTTGAAGTTGGAGAGATCGAGGGAAGTTAAATTATGGCAGCCAGAAAACATTGAATTCATGTTTTGCACATCCTCTGTCTTGAAGCTGGAGAGATCGAGGGAAGTTAAACTTGAGCAGCCATAAAACATATAGCTCATGTCTTGCACGTCCTCTGTCTTGAAGTTGGAGAGATTGAGGGAAGTTAACCTTGAGCAGCCCTTAAACATTGAACCCATGTATTGCACGTTCTCCGCATTGAAGTTGGAGAGATTGAGGGAAGTTAAATTCTGGCAGGCCTCAAACATTGAACCCATGTATTGCACGTTCTCCGCATTGAAGTTGGAGAGATCGAGGGAAGTTAAATTCTGGCAGCCATAAAACATTAAATTCATGTTTTGCACGTTCTCTGTATTGAAGTTGGAGAGATTGAGGGAAGTTAAATTCTGGCAGCCAGAAAACATTTCATACATGTTTTGCACCTTCTCCGTCTTGAAGTTGGAGAGATCGAGGGAAGTTAAACTCTTGCAGCCATAAAACATATAGCTCATGTCTTTCACGTTCTCCGTATTGAAGTTGGAGAGATTGAGGGAAGTTAAACTTGAGCAGTCCCAAAACATTTTACTCATGTTTTGCACGTTCTCCGCATTGAAGTTGGAGAGATTGAGGGAAGTTAAATTCTGGCAGCCAGAAAACATTGCACTCATGTCTTGCACGTTCTCCGCATTGAAGTTGGAGAGATCGAGGGAAGTTAAACTTGAGCAGTCAAAAAACATCTCACTCATGTTTTGCACGTTCTCCGTATTGAAGTTGGAGAGATCGAGGGAAGTTAAATTCTGGCAGCCCCTAAACATCTCACTCATGTTTTGCACGTTCTCCGTATTGAAGTTGGAGAGATCGAGGGGAGTTAAATTCTGGCAGCCCCTAAACATCTCACTCATGTCTTTCACGTTCTCCGTATTGAAGTTGGAGAGATTGAGGGAAGTTAAATTCTGGCAGCCATAAAACATTTCACTCATGTCTTGCACGTTCTCCGTCTTGAAGTTGGAGAGATCGAGGGAAGTTAAATTCTTGCAATGAGTAAACATTCCACTCATCGTAGTGACTTTAGATGTATTGAGATTTGTCAATCCTTCTATTTTCTTCAGTTTTTTTAAATTAAGAAACCAATTCTTAGTGCTTTGGGGAAGATAGTTTTTGAACGAAGCATCGAAGACAGCGGTAGTAACTTTGGACTCTGACGTACCCCACGTTCCAGACCAAGCAGGGTATGTATTTCCATATCCACGCTTCGTCTCGCCAATTCCCCACACAGTACCCGTGCGGGATGATTTCTGATCGTCGTAGTAAAACGTTAGCGTTTTCTTGTCGCTGCTTTTCACAACATAGGCTTCCTTCTCCTGTGCTTGAGCGGACTGCGGAAGGAGCAACAAGGCCATGAACCATGCAAGGAACACAGCACAGAAATTCTTGAGTAATTTTTTGTTCATAAATTTTTCGCTTCCCCTTTTTGTCTCCTTGTCGTTCTGCTTTTTAGGAGTGCCGTATCGGGAAGTTGGGTAGGTTGAAATGAATAATGTTTATATTGTTTAGATTACACTGTGTCCGCCTTCTGGCTCTTTAGAAAGCAAAGCGGCAAGCATTTTTGTATTAAAAGTTATACATCTGCAAATATAAAGAAACTTTTAAATAATACAAAAAAATACATATTTTCCTTCATTAAGGCAGTGTACAAGCGAGCGTCGCACTGAAAGCGTTGAGGGAGAAACTCCACACGAGCCGCAGTGGGTGCTGTGCAACGCTTCCTGCGTCGGAGGTTTGTGTCGTTGCCCATCCACGGGTTCACCCTTCGGGCATCACCCGCGGTTAAGCATGGTGTGTCCCCGCCGGGGACAGTGGGTGAGCACGAGGGAAGTCTATCTTACGCTTCCTCACACACATCGTAAAAAGTCTATGCACTATCGGTAGGCAACTCCACACATAGCTTCGTCAACACTAAGCCTGCAGCAAAATAGAGTAACTCACACCTCCGGCGGGGATAGTGAGGATGCGCGAGGAAGTCCTCTGCCCCTGCATATCGTGACAGTCTATAATCATACCATCGCCTCAGACACATCGAAAAAAGTCTATGTACAGTCTGTGACCAACTCCACCTACAGCTCTGTTAATACTCCACCACTGCTCAGCCTCCACAGCCATAGTCATAGCAGTACAGAGTAACTGACGCCTCTGGCGGAGGCGCACCATGCTTAACCGCGGGTGATACCCGAACGATAGTGAGGGCGAACCCGTGGAGAAGTGGACAGACAACAGCACTACCTTCCGACACCGGCGGTGTCGCACTGACAGCGTCGAGGGAGTATTCTCCCTCTCTCCTCCTAAGAAAATACTCGATTTTTGTCGTCACGTTGTCACGGAGGAGGGGAAGATGCTGATAGATAGAGACTTATATGCGTGACAACAATTTCTCTTTGTTGTCACACCGTTATCACGCGTTGTCACACACGTAATATATACGTTATCAAGTTGTTATGCTCAAAGTGTGACAACGTGACGACGTGACAACGAAAAAATGAAATCCTGGGAGAAGGAGAGGTGGGTGCTGTGCGACGCTTCCTGCGTCGGAGGTTTGTGCATCACTTCCCCACGGGTTCGCCCTTCGGGCATCACCCGCGGTTACGCATGGTGTGTCCCCTCCGGGGACAGTGGATGAGTACGCTACATTGCTAAGGGGAGTGGGTATAATAAGCACGGCGGCGGAGAACCTTAGTCTATCCTCAAACACAATAAGCGCGTGAGCGGATACAATAAGGCTGTGAGCTGACATCCTTATTGTATCTGAAAACGCAATAAGGATATTTATGATAGCGCAGATTTTGAAATAACCCCTAAAAGTGAGACAGAAAACTTTTGGGGGTTATTTCGGGGTTAGCAGAAATGCAAACTGAAACTTCTGATACGTTCCTGAAACTTCAGTTGCTTATGATCAATCAAGTATTAGTGATAAACTTCAAAATCTGAAGCGTCAGAATCTTTTTTGAAAAACTCTTGATGGGGTGGAGTGGAGAAGGTGAAATATGTAAGCTGCGTAACAACAATAAAGAAGCGACTTAATGTGCGAATAATCTTTCTTGTGTTATTTTTTTATCTTGAGGCCGACAAATACTTCCTCATCGTGCTCTACTTGCTTTGT
This sequence comes from Alloprevotella rava, assembly GCF_014195585.1. Lineage (GTDB taxonomy): Bacteria > Bacteroidota > Bacteroidia > Bacteroidales > Bacteroidaceae > Alloprevotella > Alloprevotella rava. The sequence continues at coordinate 323,227 of NZ_JACICA010000001.1, forward strand.
CAAGAGAAAATGCAAAATGTTGTCTTTCTCCTTAGAATCGGGTGTAAAATAATTCTGACTTACAGACCATCCAAGTTTTCCGAAGAAATTAAGTATGTCAACTGGTGAGTTGAAGATTTTTTTACTTCCGTCCTCGTTGATGATGTAGCCGCGCTTTTCTGTGCCTGCATCTACAAAAGCTGATACTTTCTGCGAGAATAGTGCGGCATTATGAACAACAACTTCGCAATATGCTGCGTGAGTGGTTTGTGCTGTTACGTTGAGACTTGCAAGAATAATAATAAGTAGTAATAAAAGTTTTCGCATAATAAAAGTTATTTTGTTAATGATATGTGTTAGTTGTAGAGTTCGTTAGTTGATGAATTAGGTGTATTTGGATTTAATGTTACAAAAATAAGTGATTTGATAATAATGAAAGAAGAAAGTGTTGGAAAATATGATGGGTGAATAAATAATAGGAAGTGTATGAATGATTTTATTTTCTTTTTGTTTGCCTATGATTTGCACTTTTTGTCTGTTTTTACATCAAAATAATACAAAAAAGCGACTCAATGCGTAAAAACATTAAGTCGCTTGAAGTGTTGATAATGTGCGGAAAGGATAGGATTCGAACCTACGAAACCCTTTAGGGGTTTACACGCTTTCCAGGCGTGCCTCTTCAACCACTCGAGCACCTTTCCTTGTGCGGTTGAGCAAAGACTTCTGCTGAAATCCGAGTGCAAAAGTACGCGAATACGATTGAAGTACCAAATTTTTGCTGAAGTTTTTTAAGGAAAGGGCCTCTCCAGGACTATTTGAAGAGCGTGATGCTATCGCGTTGCGCAGCAGGAGTTGTCCAGTTTTCCGGAACGAATTTCCACTGGTTGAGAGCCTTGGGTGCGATGTCCTTTTGTTGACGAATTTCTTGCATGAGATAGTAGCGCAAATCTTTGTCCGTACTCCAAACAACGCGTTTAACGAGCTGCTCGCGTGGGATGCCTGCCCCCTCAGTCATAAGGCCGCCACCACCGTTGCCGCGATAGCTGTTAACGGCTACACGATAGGTCTGCTTCAGATCGAACGGTTCGCCCGTTGCTAAGCTCTTGATGGTGATTTTCTGTCCGCGAGGTTTGGTAACATCCACTTCGTAGAGGATTCCCGCAGCACTGTCGAAGTTGTAGCTCGGAGTGCGCAGGCGCTGCCAGCTTTCTGGAGAATTGATGGTGCGGTCGTTGAAGAGCAGCAAATGGTCTGAGGGAGAGCTCATCTGCTGCGTCCAACCAGCATAACTATATTCAAGGAAGTCTTTAATCTCTTGCCCCGTGAGCTGCATAACGTAGAGCATATTCTCAAACTTGTAGAGATTGAACATGTCGCTGACGCGGATTGTACCAACAGGAATGCGGGCATCGAAACTAAGCGGTGCAACAAAAGAGATCTGAGCTCCCGTTATTTTCAGCTGTAGCTGATGGATGAAATCCACAAATGCTGAAGGGCCAAAGAAGGCGGGGCGAGTGGTGAGTTCGGTGGCGTTGTGGCCAATGACCTCTTGCGTGAATTTCTTTACGGCATCTATCTGCGGTTGGAAATGGGCGAGCATTTCGGGATTCACTTCCCATTGGTCGATGTCTTCCAAATGGCCAGTGGCGCTCTTGACGCTTACTTTCTTCCCATTCTTTTCCACAACGAGGTTTGCCACTGCTACGAAATGGGCATTAGCACCCGTGTTAAGAACAAGGACACTATCGCCATTGACATTGGCAATTTTGCGATTGGCCTTGCGGTGGTCGTGACCACAAAGGATGAGATCGAAGCCCGGAACTTGTTGTGCCACTTGCAGAGAGGCGTTCTCATTTTTTGTTCCCGTGGCGTTTTCACGTCCCACACCGCTGTGGAAGAGTCCGATAACTATGTCGGCTTGGCGGCGCATTTCGGGCATATATTTACGGGCTACTTCCACCATGTCGTCAAAGCGCATCCCCGACCAAAGGTTTTCGGGGAGCCAGTTGGGGATACCCGTGGTGAGCAAACCTAAAACGGCAAAGCGCACACCGTCTTTCTTGATGATGGTGTAGGGACGCCAGTAGGGTTGGCCAGTGCTGGTGCGGATGATGTTTGCTCCCAGCATCGGCATGCGGCATTCTTTCGTCCAGCGGTCATAAACAGCGTGACCTGCCTCAATGTCGTGATTGCCTACAGTGGCTGCATCATACTGCATATAGTTGAGCACTGAAGCGCAAGCGTGTTGGCTCACAGTGTCCATGAAGTTGTAATAGTAAGCGGAAGGTTGTCCTTGCAGAATATCGCCCGCATCGAGGAGCAACACGTGCTGTGGCTTCATGAGTTGTCGCTGTGCTTTTACGAACGAGTAGGCACGTATGAGCGAGCCTTCGCCCGGCTGCTGGTTGAGATAATCGTAGGGGAAATAATTACCATGAACATCGGTGGTTTCAAGAATTTTGAAACGAATTTCGCGCGGTTTGGCCGAAAGTGTGGTAGCAGTCAGCGCGAAAAGGAGAAGAAGAAAATGTTTCATATTGTTAGTCTTATTATTAATTTTCTTAGTGAAAAGGCAGAAGATAACTATTTTTTGACTGTTTATTTACCTTTTCTGACATAGTCGACAAAGTCGAACGGTACGGCGTTGCGCTCATCGGCATCGTGATGTTCTCTACTGGTTTCTTGCCATTGCGTAGCATCGAATTCGGGAAAGAATACATCCGCTTCGGCAGGAACAGCCTGCACTTCTGTCAGGCAAAGACGCTGAGCAAGGGGAAAGGCTTCGGCATAAACGGATGCACCGCCAATGATGTAAACGTCCTCGTCAGTTTGGCAAGCGCTCAGAGCTGCTTGGAGTGAGGGGAACACTTCCGCTCCAGGGAGTTGGAGCGAAGCATTGCGACTCAAAACAATGTTGCGACGATTGGGTAAAGCTCCTTTCGGCAGTGAGTCGAAAGTGCGCCGCCCCATAATGATGGTGTGCCCCGTGGTAAGAACCTTGAAGCGTTTCAAGTCGGCACTGAGATGGAACAACAGGTTGTTATGATAGCCGATACCCCGATTTTGGGCAACAGCACAGATGATGGTGAGCATATATATAAGGAATCAGTAAGGAGCTAAAAAGCGAGGGAGAAAGGAGGAGAAAAATTGATTTCAGACTGATACATCCGCCTTTATATGTGGCCAAGGATCGTAGTTTTCCAGTTCGAAATCTTCAAAGTGGAAGTTGAAAATGTCCTTTACTTCGGGATTCAGTTTCATAGTTGGGAGAGGGCGCGGAGTTCGCGTGAGTTGCAAGCGCGCTTGTTCCAGATGGTTGAGATAGAGATGCGTGTCGCCCGTAGTGTGAACGAAGTCGCCAGCGCGGAGTCCGCACACTTGCGCCATCATCTGCAAGAGAAGTGCATACGAAGCAATGTTGAACGGCACTCCCAAGAACGTGTCGGCCGAACGCTGATAGAGTTGGAGCGACAGGCGGCCATTAGCCACGTAGAACTGAAAGAGCATGTGGCAGGGAGGTAAGGCCATGTCCGCCACTTCGGCCACATTCCACGCCGAAACAACGATGCGGCGCGAATCTGGGTTGTTGCGAATCAGGTCAACCGCTTGCTGGATTTGGTCGATAGTGCCGCCGCGGTAGTCGGGCCACGAACGCCACTGGTGGCCATAGACGGGGCCCAGTTCACCGTTCTCGTCGGCCCATTCGTTCCAAATGCGCACGCCGTTGTCCTGCAAATACTTCACGTTCGTACTGCCCTGCAAGAACCAAAGCAGTTCGTGGATGATGGATTTCAGATGTAGTTTCTTCGTGGTGAGGAGTGGGAAACCCTCCTCTAAATTGAAGCGCATCTGATGACCGAAGACGCTCTTCGTCCCCGTACCAGTGCGGTCAGTCTTCTCAACACCGTTGTTGAGAATCTCCTGGAGCAAGTTGAGATATTGTCTCATTGTTTGATTTTTTTCGGCTGCAAAAGTACCAAAAAAAGACTAACTTTGCCGACAAAGAAAGAATTAAGTAGCAGCAAAACCCTTGATATGACAACCACAGAAAAGATAGCATTGCCTGCGGAATTTGTCTCAGAAATGACAAACCTGCTGGGAGCAGACGGAGCCCGCCAACTTTTTGAGGGGCTTGAAACGCCTTGCCCTACGAGTGTTCGCTGCAATGAAGCAAAGGGCTACGACACCGACGGAGAGCCCGTGGCGTGGTGCCGAACAGGCCGATATCTCAGCGAGCGCCCGCAATTCACGTTCGATCCCTTGCTCCACGCTGGTTGCTACTATGTGCAAGAAGCTGCATCCATGTTTGTGGAGCAGGCTTTCAAGGCAATGGGCGAATGTCCGCAACGTTTGCTCGACCTCTGTGCTTCGCCCGGAGGGAAGAGTACGCTCTGGCGTTCGCTTCTGCCCGATGGCGCATTGCTCGTTGCCAACGAACCGCTGCGGCAGCGGGCGATGGTGCTGGCGGAGAACTTGGCAAAATGGGGACAGCCTGATGTTGTGGTTAGCAATGCCTATCCTGCCGATTTCGCTCCGCTGACGGGGTTCTTCGATGTTATTGCTGCGGACGTGCCCTGCTCTGGCGAAGGTATGTTCCGTAAGGATATGGGAGCGCGCACCGAATGGTCGCTGGAGAATGTCAGGAAATGTGCCGAATTACAACGCAGTATCATTGCCGATGTTTGGCCTGCGCTCCGACAAGGCGGTTTTCTCGTTTATAGCACCTGCACTTTCAATCGCTCCGAGGATGAAGACAACGTGTCTTATATATGTGATGAATTGGGCGCAGAACTGGTTCGTCTGGATGTGCCTGAAGAATGGAATGTGATGGGCGATACCACCGGACGGGGGCTTCCTGTTTATCATTTTCTCCCAGGGCAGAGTCGCGGCGAGGGCTTCTTTTTGGCTTTGCTCCGCAAGACGAGCACGACGGCGGGCGGTGGCAACCGAAAGCATAAGAAAGGTGTGCGCGAACTGCCGTTGAGAAATGCGAGCAAGCTGAGCGGTTGGTTGCAGAACGAAGCTGACTATAAATTCTATGCGTCCGATGATTCACACGTGGCAGCTGTTCGTAAGTCGCTCTATGAGGATGTGCAACGCCTTCGCATTCATCTAAAAACAGTTTGGGCAGGCGTTTTGCTGGCTGAAGCAAAGGGGCAAAAATGGGTACCGCAGCAGGAATTGGCTCTCTCGCAAGCCCTCGCTCCCGAAGCCTTTCCGCGCGTGGAGCTCTCGCTCGATGAAGCGCTTGCTTACTTGCGCCGAGATGCTATCACAGTAGACGCTCCGCGCGGGTATGTCATTGTGACCTATCAAGGACATCCTCTCGGTTTTGTGAACAATCTCGGTGCACGTGCCAATAATCTATATCCGCCCGAGTGGCGCATCCGTAAACAGTTGCCTTAGTCGCAATCTTTTCTTTGTCTTATGAATCAACGCACAAGACCTTTCGTTTCACCTCTTTATTACGCATAAAAACACCTTCTTTTTTCACATCAGAAAAAGAAGGAAAAGAATCTCCATTATGAAGTATTTGGAATATACCTTTAACATCTCTCCCAATTCTGGCGATATGCAGGACATTTTGGGGGCTGTATTGGCCGATGCAGGCTTCGACTCTTTTGTAAAAGACGAAGAAGGCAAAGAACCGCTGAAGGCTTACATCAAGAAAGACGAGTTTAGCGAGGAACGCCTCAAAGAAGTTTTGGCCGACTTCCCGCTGCCAGCTGAAATCTCTTATGAAGGGCAAGAGGCCGAGGATAAGGATTGGAACGCTGAATGGGAAGCCAATTTCTTCGAGCCACTCAATATTGACAATCGTTGTGTGATTTCTGCTCCTTTCCATAAGGACGTGCCAACGGTTGAGTACAACGTTAAAATCAATCCTCGAATGTCGTTCGGTTCGGGCCATCACGAGACCACTTCGCAAATGATACGCGAGATTCTCAACAATCCTATGGAAGGACGCACTGTGCTCGACATGGGATGCGGTACGAGCTTGCTCGCCATCTTGGCAAGTATGCGTGGCGCCACAGCTCTCACGGCCATCGATAACGATGAGTGGTGCGTGCTCAACTCAAAGGAGAATTTCGAACTCAACCACCTGTCCAACATCGAAGTACTTCTGGGCGATGCCTCCCTTTTACCGCAGGTCGGGCCCTTTGATGTGATTTTGGCCAACATTCATCTGAATATCATTTTGGCTGATATGGAGAAGTATGTTTCTCGTCTGAATGCTGGCGGTTTGCTCTTTGTGAGTGGTTTCTATTATGATGATCTGCCGCGCATAAAGGCAGAGGCCGAACGCTTAGGTCTTACCTTCGACCATGCAGGACAAGAGCGCAACTGGTGTTGTGCTGCTTTCCGAAAACCATAATATAGATTTAAGCCAGTGCAGGGAGCTGCACTGGCTTTTATATTTTCTTTTCTTTCTTCTTGTTTATGTTCAGCGTTGAAAGCCGCTGATATTTTCATGCCTAAAGGTTGTCAACACGCTTACATAACGTGCCAAATGGGTAGCTTGGGATAGGGCGCACTAACACTAATGAGCTTATGACTCACAGGGTGTTCAAACTCGATGTGTACCGCGTGCAGACAGATAGAGCCGTCGGGATTGGAGCGCGGTGCTCCGTATTTGAGATCGCCTTTAATGGGGCAACCGATAGCCGCCAGTTGGCAGCGAATCTGATGGTGGCGCCCTGTATGGAGATTCACTTCCACGAGCGTATAGCGGTCGCTTTGTCCAATCACCTTATAATCTAAAACTGCACGTTTGCTTCCAGTCGTCTCCTGCTCAAAGGCGTAGGCTTTGTTCTGCTTTTCGTTGCGTGTGAGGTAGTGTACGAGTTCTGCTTCGGGTTGCTTGGGGCAATTGCCCACTATGGCATGGTAAGTCTTTTTGACTTCACTTTTTCTAAACATCTCGTTGAGGCGTGTCAGTGCCTTACTTGTGCGGGCAAACACACAAATACCGCTCACGGGGCGGTCCAAACGGTGAGGAATTCCCAAGAATACCGCGCCGGGTTTGGCATATTTCTCTTTGATATAAGCTTTGACCTCATCGCAGAGGGTGCGGTCGCCCGTTTTGTCAGCCTGCACAATTTCGCCCGCAGCTTTATTGGCTATAATGATATGGTTGTCCTCGTAAAGGATATTCATGCTTTCAGAAACTAAAAAGACGAATCCATCGGGCCTTTTGAGGCTTCTCCGCTGGATTCGTCTTATCTTATTGGTGTAAAATTACATATTCATGCCGCCATCGACCTGAATAACCTGGCCGCTGACATAGCTTGACATTTCGCTTGCCAAGAATGTTGCCACATTGGCAATATCTTCAGTTTGACCGCCGCGGCGAAGTGGAATTTTTGTCATCCAATCCTTGCGAACATCTTCGGGAAGAGCTGCCGTCATAGCGGTTTCAACGAAGCCTGGAGCAATGGCGTTGGCGCGGATGCCCTTAGGACCGTACTCTTGGCCGATAGATTTTGCCAAAGCAATAAGGCCTGCCTTAGATGCAGCGTAGTTGGCCTGACCTGCATTACCATGAACGCCCACTACAGAAGCCATATTGATGATTGAACCCTGGCGCTGGCGCAGCATGATGGGCACAACAGCGTGGCAGAAGTTGAAAGCACTCTTCAGGTTCACTGCCAATACCGCGTCCCACTGAGCTTCGGTCATACGGATGAGCAAACCGTCCTTGGTGATACCTGCATTGTTCACCAGCACATCAATGCTGCCGAAATCTGCCTTAATGGTTTCCACCACGGTCTGAGTTTCTTCAAAGTTAGCAGCGTTGCTAGCGTACGCCTTACACTTCACGCCCTTAGCTTCCACCTCGCGGATGGTTTCTTCAGCGTCTTCGTTGATGACGAGGTCTGTGAATGCGATGTTTGCGCCTTCTTCAGCGAAGCGCAGAGCAATGGCTTTGCCAATACCGCGGGCTGCACCCGTGACTAAGGCTGTTTTGCCGGTTAAAAGTCCCATAATTTTGATTTATGTTTTAGTTGTAAATATTGTCTTATTTAGTTTCGGCAGCACAATATCCCAGTGCGCCGCGGATAACGCGCATCACCATGGGGATAGATTCCTCTTCCGTAAGGCCACGACCGAGGCGGTCGTAGATATAAGGCACTTCGAGACCTTTCATCACATAGTGGATGATGTCGGTCATAAGGCCGATGTTGTCGATGTTGAATCTGTGGCGTTCTACGCCCTCTCTCAGCACGCGGCTGATAATGTCCTGCTCCTCTCGGTCGAAGGCTTTGCGCACTTGCTCTACTTTCCATATATTTCGGAAGAACTCCGCGCGCAGGTTGCCGTTGCGAGCCACTGTTTCCTTTATCACTTGCAAGTGCGTGTAGATGAGCGTCAATACTTTCTCCTCTGGCTCGATGTTCATCGCAGCCACTTTGTCCATTTTCTCAGACAAGCGTTCCAATTCGTTCTCAATGACGGCGTAGTAGATCTCTTCCTTGTTGCGGAAGTATGTGTACAGTGTTCGCCGCCCACGCTGCGAAGCTTGGGCAATATCGTTCATAGTGGTTGCTTCAAGGCCTTTGCGGGCAAATAGTTCTCGTGCAACTTCCAAGAGGGTCTGGCGCGTTTTGGCTATGGACATACTAATTCTTTGTTTAACACACTTTGCTTTGACTGTGCAAAGGATGTGCAAAAATACTGCATTATACCGAACGAACCAAACAAACTGCACAGAAATTGAAAGAATGTGCTAATCTTTCTCTCTCGTCTTTCTCCTCTTCGCTGTACCAAACGTGTGGAGCTGCGTCTCAGCTTTATCTGTCAGCGGCTGCCGCAAGTCCTCCTCTTTTCGGCGGATGGCAACTGACATTTTAGTGCGTTTTTCCTGCTTCTTAAATATCTGTTTACCGCCTTCTTTCTTGACAATAGGCTTTATCATTCTAGCAGCGAATAACATTGAAAAGTCTGTGTTTTTCCTTTGCACATTCACACCGAGGTGTGCTCTTTTGTCCGTTTTTCTTAAATCTTGTCTGAAAAAGAAGGGAAAGGCGCTGTTTTTTCATCATTTTAGCTTTCTGCGCATACCGCCAAGATGAAAATTTCCTTATTCTGTTTGGAAATACTATAAGGCTGTCCGTTCGCTTCCTTATTGTGTCAGCTGACGCAATAAGGAAATTTTAAAATTTCCTTATTGTAGTGACGAATAGACTTATCGGATAGGTCGAACGAGTTGGACTAATCCTAACATCGCATTACTAAAATGTGGATTTTAAGCCAATCTCAGCTCTGTAGAATACGAATTTGTTTTACAATCTCAGTTGCTTGTTCCGAAAGCTGAAAGGTCTTCTTCGCGCTCTGAAGTCGAGAAATGGGGCGAATAAAGCGCTGTTCTGTTTCCTTTTTTGCTCTGTTCTTCAGCTTCGACTTTTGCGTAAAAAAATACTGGCTTTTCCGCAGCATCTGGGAAAAGCCAGTAGACTTTATTGGATATAAGGATGGTTAGTTGCCTATGTTGAACTGCTTACCTTTGGCCCCATCTTCAAGGCCCTTCTGATAGCCTTCGCTATAGCCGCGCACGTAGGCAGCTTTGTCCTTTGGTTTGGTGAAAGCGTTTGAGGGATCGTAGCTCGCGCGAGGGTGCTGCGTGGCTCCATCGTCCATACCCGCCAAATAGCCGTCTTCGCTGCCGGCTTCGTAAGCTCCGCGCGTGTCGCGCGTAATGCTGTCGGAGAGCGCAACATTCACGGTGTCGCGCAGAATGGGCAGATAGGTGGCATCAATAGTGGTGTCGGGGCGGGCAACGGGCATACGCTCTTTCACTGCTGCTGTGTCCTCTGGGTGTAATTGGGTATAAACTGGCGAGCGGAGGTCGCTGGCGCGTTTCAAGAAGAAGATGCTGACCACCGTTAGTAGACACGCGCCTACAATCACTCCTGTCCAGATATGTGAGGGATGTTCTTTTTTAGCCATAGTTTGTGTGTATCTATTGTTCCGTAACGTTTTATCTCATTCTTACTTTGTCCCTCGCGTCGATACGCAGGAATATGAAGAGGAGTAGCGTGAAGCCCCAAAGGCTTGAACCACCATAGGAAAAGAAGGGTAGCGGAATGCCGATGACAGGTGTGAGGCCCATCACCATACCCACGTTGATAAACACGTGGAAGAGGAGGATGGATAGGACGCAGTAGCCATAAACTCGTCCCGCGACTGTGGTTTGTCGCTCAGAGAGATAAATCAGTCGGAGTATCAAGAGTAGGAAGAGGAGCAACACGCTCGCACTGCCGAGGAAACCTTGCTCTTCGCCCACGGTACAGAAAATGAAGTCGGTGTCTTGTTCCGGAACGTATTTCAGTTTTGTTTGTGTGCCGTTCATGAAGCCTTTGCCCTCAAGTCCGCCCGAGCCAATGGCAATCTTACTTTGGTTGACATTATAACCAGCTCCGTGTGGGTCGTCCTCCGTACCTAGTAGTACCTTGATGCGGGTTTGCTGGTGCGGCTCAAGCACATCGTTGAGCGCAAAGTTGGCCGAATACAGGAATGCAGTACTTCCGAGCGCAAAGATGGCAATGAGATAGTAGGATTTGAGCCGCTCGCCCAAGCCTTGCCAAATGAGATAACCCGCCATGGCTACGATACCAACGATTTGTACCCACGCCACGTCAAACGGCTTAATGAAGGCTGAAACGAGATAGGCGATGAGTTGTGTCAGTAGGCCTATGGAGAGAAACCAGAACCAGCTGTTGTTACGCTTCAGGTAGATGCCGCACATCCCCACAACGTTGAGCCAAATGATGATAAGTACGGCAAACTGTCCAATAGTGGTCAGCGTGCCAGGCATAATATCTGTTTCAAAACGGATGCCTACAACGAAATACGAAACTGCAGCCACGGCAGTAAACAATATGGAGCCTGGCATTCCTTCGCGATAGAACATGAGGAAGAATGCCAGATAGACAAGGGCAGACCCCGTCTCTTTCTGCAACACAATAAGAACCATGGGGAGCAGAACTATACCTGCCGCCTTGAGGAAGTTGCGCATATTAGAGAGGTTGAAGCCATACTGACCGATCACCTTAGCCACGGCCAGCGCCGTGGCGCACTTGGCAAACTCGGCAGGCTGCAAACTCACGGAGCCGAGGGAAATCCACGATTTCGAACCCTTGATGTCGTGCGCTATAAAGGGGGTGATGAGCAGCAGAAGCATCATGCAGATGTATAGAAAGGGGGCAAGCGTGTCGAAGTATCTGTCATCGACCATCAGGAGAAAACCTCCCAAGCCGATGGAGCATCCTATCCACGCCAATTGCTTACCGCTTCGCGTGCCCCACGAGAAGAAATCTGTGTCGCCCAGGTTGTGGCTCGCACCACAAATGGAGAGCCAACCAGCAGCTAGTAGCAACAGGAAAATAAGAATGACGAACCAGTCGGCGCGTGCTGCCGGATTGCCGTATTTTCTACCGTTCAAAGTCTCCATACTTGATGTGCCGATTTTGCATTACCGCGGCCTTCTGCACAGATGCAGGCGAGAGCTGACCGCGAAGATATTGTTCGATGATAAGTGCCCCGATGGGAACACCATAAACGTTGCCGAAGCCGCCATTCTCAATGTAGACGGAGACAGCTATTTGCGGATTGTTCATAGGAGCAAAGCCCATGAAAACGCTATGGTCGTGGCCGCGGTTTTGCGCCGTACCCGTTTTGCCACAAACCTCAAACCAAGGGAGATTTGCGGAGCGGCACGTGCCGTCAATAACGGCCTTGCGCATTCCGGCTACTGCGTAGTCGTACCAGCGGCGGTTGATACCGGTGTAACGCTTGCGAGTGTAGAGCGTGTCAAGTTGGCCGCCCTGCACAGAGCGCACAACGTGGGGCGTGTAGAAGAAACCGCGGTTGGCAACTTGTGCGGCCAAATTTGCAATTTGCAGCGGCGTTGATGTGACCTCGCCCTGGCCGATCGAAATAGAGATAACCGTCAGTCCGTTCCACGAACCTTTATACGCCTTATCGTAATATTGCGCGTTGGGTATCATGCCGCGCTTTTCGCCTGGGAGGTCGATGCCTAACTTATAGCCAAAGCCCATTTTCACAAGATGGTCCTTCCATACAGTCATAGCGTTCTGCACTGAGCCGTACTTGCGCTTGTTGGAGAGTAGGCGAAAGAGATTCCAACAAAAGTAGCTGTTACAGCTAGTACCGATGGCGGGCACTAGATTGATGGGGCTGGCGTGTCCGTGGCATCCAACGTGGAGTCCCTTATAGCTAAAGCCATGGTGGCAGGGAAAACTGATTTTCGGGTCAATGCTGCCTTCCTGCAAACCTAAAAGGGCTTGCGATATCTTGAAGGTGGAGCCGGGCGGGTATGTACCCATGATGGCGCGGTTGAGCAAAGGTTTACGCGGATTCTTCGAGAGAGATTCGTGCGCCTTAGAGCGGTCACGCCCCACCATAATGCCAGGATCGTAAGTAGGGGAGGAAGCCATACACAGAATCTGTCCCGTTGATGGCTCGATGGCTACAATCGCTCCGATTTTCCCTTGTAGCAGTCGCTCCGCCAATTCTTGCGTTTTGAGGTCAAGTCCTAGCGTTATGTTTTGCCCAGGCACTGGCAGTTTGTCGTATTCGCCATTCATATAGTGCCCTTTCGTTCGTCCGTGGACGTCGCGGAGCATGATGCGCAAGCCCTTCTCTCCGCGGAGCACCTTTTCGTAGGAACGCTCAACTCCGAGCTTTCCGATATAGTCTCCTGGCTGGTAGTAGGCATCACTATCAATGTTGGCCTGATTCACCTCGCCCACGTCGCCAAGTATGTGTGCGCCGATCGCTGCAGCATAGTGGCGAATGGATCTCTTCTCAATGGAGAATCCGTTGAAGCGGAAAAGCTTTTCCTGGAATAGGGAGTATTCTTCGGGAGGTATTTGTGTCATGAAAACCTGCGGCGTGTATCGACTGTAGCCTGGGTTCTTTCGCGGATCTTTTATCTCTTCGCAACGCTGTATGTAGTACTCTTTGGTGATTCCAACAGTTTTGCAAAAATCTAGAGTATCTACGCCCTGCTGCTCATTCATTGTAATCATGATGTTGTAGGAGGGCTCGTTGTAGACCATAAGTTGGCCATTGCGGTCGAATATGAGACCGCGCGAGGGATAGATGATATCCTTCCGGAAAGCATTGGAGTCGGCGTTTTTCTTATAGTCGTCGCTCAACAATTGCAAGGTGAACAGGCGTATGAGGTAGATAATGATGATGCCAATAGCTACCCCGCCAATCACAAACTTTCTGTTGCTGAAATTGTAGGCTTCCAATGGTGTCTTATATTATTGTATGTGTTCATTAGGGCCTTTTTCTTATCAGCTCCAAGGCGATGCAGAACAGCGTAGTCAGTACTGTTGAACCAGCGATATTGATAAGCAGAAAAGTCCAGTTGAAGAAGCTGAAAGATTCGATAGAGAAGAAGATGACGCACTGCAGGAAAACAGCTGTTAGGAGGTAGCGGACGAAGGGCCAGCGCTCCATAGTTCTCATTGAAGGTAAGATGTTGTCGTCTTTGTCTTGATCTCTCGGTCCGAAAAGGTTGAAAAGTAGCGGTGTGATAAGGCCAATGGCCGTCATAGTGGCTGCGGCCATGCCTGGCGTATTTCCAAAAATGTCTATCAGTACTCCCAGCAGGAATCCGAGTAGGACATAGAGCCAGCGTGGGGTGTTGCTGGGCAGGATGAGTAGGAAATACACATAGGGCATTGGTGTGGCGTAGCCCATGATATGGATGTGGTTGAATACGAGCACTTGTAGCAACAAGAGCAATAAGAACCAACCTATGCGGGATAATATTGTCTGAAACACGGATAAAGAAGCTTTTAGCAGTTTGTAGAACAATTTTTCTGCAGGAGGGAGCTATCGTTCGTTATAGTCCGCCCTTCTGAGCGCCCAAGAAGCGTTTTCTCAGAAATGTTTATTGTATTCTTTCCAAGCCATTGAGAGCGTCGTGAGTATCTTGCTCGGCCGCGTGAGCTTTTAGGGTGTCTATTTCGGCTTGATACGGAGTCATGACTACGCAAACGTTGCGCAAGGTGGCAAAGTCGGTGCCCAGCGTGATATCTAAACGATAGCTCTGACCATCTGGTGAATTTCCAACGCTATTCACGCGGCCGATGAAAATTCCAGGTGGAAATACCGCGCTATAACCGCTGGTTTCAACAATAGAACCTTTCTTTATTTTGGCATAGCGAGGAATGTCGTTGACATAAGCATGGAGCAATTTTTCGCCGCTCCATTGTAAGTAACCAAAAAAGCCTAGGCCGCGAACGCGACAACTGATGCTTGACTTGCGATTAGTAACAGGGATGACAAGCGAATAGTGAGGGCCAGTGAGATAAACGATGCCGACAACGCCACCTCCTCCCACGACGCCCATTTCTGGGCGAACGCCATCACTACTTCCTTTGTCGATGACGATATAATTATTGGTCTTCTTGGTGGAGTTGGACACAACGACAGCGTCCAGTAGTTTGTAGTTCGCCAATGTCTGACGCACGTTTAGCTCCGTGGGCGTTGGCTGATGGGAGAGTTCCCCCAATCGAGCGCGCAGATAAGCATTTTCTTGAGTCAGCAAGGTGTTTTGGTGAGTCAAACGGCCATTCACATCGCCCAGATTGAGATAGGACATGGCTTCATAATACAGTTTGTTAACCGTTGCAGCTGTATTGTTGGCTGCAGTATACCAAACGCTGCCTTGATAGCTGTTGAAACGAAACAAGAGTATGAAACTCACCGCTTCCAGTAGGAGAAACAGGAAGAAGAAGTTGTATTTGCGAAGGAAGTCAAGAAAGGTCTTCAAAGGATCAAGCCTATTTATGATTCAAATTAAGTAGGGGGAGGACAAGTCTTATGCTCTCCGTCGGAAAAAGGGACAGACTTCTAATAAAGAACAATGAACAATTGCACAACACGACAATTGCTCATTGTTATTTATGGAGATGTCTGTGCGCATTAACGCATCAAGAACGTGTAATCATCAACATTTTGGAGGGCAATACCTGTGCCTTTAGCAACACAAAGGAGAGGATCGTCAGCAACATGGAACGGGATGTTGATTTTCTCCGTCAGTCGCTTGTCAAGTCCGCGAAGCAGCGCACCGCCACCTGTCAGCCAGATGCCGTTCTTTACGATGTCGGCGTACAACTCTGGTGGAGTGTTCTCCAAGGCGTTGATAACGGCCTGTTCGATACGAGCGATGCTCTTTTCGAGGCAGTGAGCGATCTCTTGATAGCAGACGGGCACTTCCATAGGCATTGCGGTGATGCGGTTCGGCCCGTAAACCACGTAGTCCTCAGGGGCGTTCTCCGTTAGGTCTGTCAGGGCTGCACCCACATTGATTTTGATGCGCTCTGCCATACGTTCACTGACGCGTACGTTGTGCTGGCGGCTCATATACTCTTGGATGTCGGCCGTGAAGTCGTCACCAGCCATCTTTATAGAGTTGTTGGAAACGATTCCACCCAAGGAAATCACGGCGATCTCCGTTGTACCGCCACCTATGTCCACAATCATGTTTCCCTCGGGGGCGTTTACATCGATGCCCACACCGATGGCGGCAGCCATAGGTTCGTAGATCAGATAGACATCTCGGCCGCCTGCGTGCTCAGCTGAGTCGCGCACAGCACGAAGTTCCACCTCGGTAGAACCGGAAGGAACACCAATGACCATCCTGAGGGAGGGAGAGAAGAGGCGGCGGCCCGAATGGACCATTTTGATAAGGCCACGGATCATTTGCTCGCAGGCATTGAAGTCGGCAATAACGCCGTCGCGCAGGGGGCGAATAACGTGGATCTTATTGTTAGTCTTCTCGTACATCAATTTAGCCTTCTGACCCACTGCCAGTAGTTTGTCTGAATGTTGGTCCAGAGCTACTACGGACGGCTCATTGACTGCTATCTGTTCATTTGCAATGATGATGGTGTTTGCAGTACCTAAGTCCATCGCTAGCTCCTGTGTGAAGGAGAAAAAATTGCTGAAGAAACTCATTGTCTATTTTCTGCTGTTATTTATTTCGTAAACCATTCGTGGATAGCCGTATCATAGTGGCTGGAAGTAGCAAAAGCCCGCTCGGCAAAATGCTTGCGCTGTTCAACATCTGTTTTAGCACCTTGCTTCTTGAGGATGTTGAGGAATTCAGCATACTCGTGTTTGCTAGGAATGATAACAACGTCGTTGAAGTTCTTAGCTGCAGCGCGAATCAGGCTGATGCCGCCGATGTCGATCTTTTCTATAATCTCCTCTGCACTACCTCCGTTCTTCACTGTCTCCTCGAAAGGATAGAGGTCAACAAGGACGAGGTCGATTTGCGGTATGGCATACTTCAGCATCTCGGCTTGATCTTCTGCCAAACCACGACGGCCCAGGATTCCACCAAACACTTTGGGGTGTAGCGTCTTGACGCGGCCGCCTAGGATGGAGGGATATGTGGTTAGTTCCTCTACTTTCTGGCAGGGAAACCCTAAATCTTCGATAAACTGCTGTGTGCCGCCGGTTGAGACTAGTTTGACACCTTTCTCATGAAGTGTTTTGAGGATTTCCTCAAGGCCGTCCTTGTGGAAAACTGAAATCAGGGCGGTTCTGATAGGTTTAGTGCTAGACATAAAAGATGTTTGAAACGTTTCGGAGTGCAAAGTTACGAGATTTTATCATACCAAAGCAACAGTCCTATTATATTATTTATTAAAATCTTAAGCATTGTAAAATAATCTCTTATTCTACGGCCTCGAGAATGGCTTGAAATCCAACTCAGAGCAAAGTTGTTCTCAGATGAGTCCGCCTCGTCCGCCCCGTCCAATAAGGATGTTTGAGAATACAATAAGGCTATCCGTGGACATCCTTATTGCGTCGGCTGGCACAATAAGGCTATCGGCTGACGCGATAAGGAAATTGACGGAAAAAAGCGGGCTGTTTTTGTTTAGAAATAGGAAAATGGGCATTTTCCTATCAAAATCCGCACTATCTGCATCAGTCTGCGTGGGCCGACGGCGTGCATTTTCTGACAGATACTGCGGATTTTTATATTGTTAACATCTATTTCACCCTAAGCCAATGTCAAAAAATGGGCGGGTTTGTTATAGGGCGGAATTCTTACTATTTGCAGGAATCTCTATCCTATCTTATGGGAGCATACTTATAGGAGAATGGTGATTTTCTCCTTTGTGTCAAGCTCTCCGATGCTCTTGCTGGGAGCAGCCCTTATTCCGCCGTTTCGGGCTTGCGGAAGAAGGAGAAATTAACGCTGCCGTAGGAACGATGCTCTAAGAACTCCGGCAGGTGGTTGAAGTCGTGGTTTTTGCCATGTTCGAGAATGAAGAGTCCGCCTGGCTTGAGACAATCGCTCTTCAAGATACGTTCTGGCAGCTCAGGCAACTCTGGCAGCGCGTAAGGCGGATCGGCAAAAACAAGTTCGAAGGGTTGCCGACAGCGTTCGATGAATTTGAGCGCATCGCCCTGCAAGGGATTGGCTGCTTCGTCGTTGAGTTCGCGCAGTACGGAACGGATAAACAAGTAGTGCTGGCGATCCTTCTCCACAGTGGTCACCTGCGGGCATCCGCGGGAGAGCAACTCAAGCGTGATACTCCCCGTGCCTCCGAAGAGGTCGAGCGCAGTGGTTTTCTCAAAGTCGAGGTACGACCGCAGTACGTTGAACACATTTTCCTTGGCAAAGTCGGTCGTTGGACGGGCTTTGAAAGTGCGCGGCACGTCGAAGCGGCGGCCTTTATATTTTCCAGTAATTACTCGCATGGCTTATTCCATCAAGAAAGTTATCATATCATAGGGCACACCAGGAGTAGTTGCCACAATGGAACGGTTGTATTCAGCCGTAGGATTAACGCCATAGACGTTTGCTGCAAACTGTCGGAAATATTCTACCGTCTTTTCGCGTTCAGCCTTATTACCCGTGATAAAGAAAGTGTCATGGCGCAGGTCTGCCCCCAGCTTTTGGGCCGCATTAAAAGTATAATAAGCCGCATCTGTAGTGTTGTGAATCTCGTAAGTATTGATGAGTTCAAGTCGGGTATGACTAAAAGCCGCAAAGTCCATCGTGTTGTTGTGTAGATAGCAGAAAAAGCGGCGGCCAGTACCATTGCTCAACCCTTTCTGGGAGAGATGGGCCAGCAGCGAGGTGAGCGCGGAGGTGTAGTGGACTTCTCCGAACACTTCCTCTATGGCGCGGCAAATTTCCTCCTTCATACCGTAGAGCAGAACAGCATTGGCACACGGCAAAGTATCGTAGAACACGCGGTGGGGACGCTCCTGCTGGAATACATATTTATATATGTTCGTGCAGTCCTCCTCTTGAAAGTCGGCCAGCGGTACGGGAGTGACGGGTCGGCAGCAGAGAATCTCAATGTGACTGGTTGGAGCCTGCAATAGTTCCTCGCGATCCATGGCTTCACGCAGGTTTTGCAGCAACGAGAACTCTTGGCGCAGTTGCCAGGAGGAGAAAGCAAAGAGCGGTTCGCGGCGCAGTTCGTAGCGCGCAAAGCAGAGGCGAGTGTCAGATACTCGAATGGTGAGCTTTGTGGGAAAGTGACTCGTTTCCATAGGATGTCAGAATGAATATGTTGCGCAAAAATGCAGGAGGTATAGGATTGTTCGTGAGGAAGTGGCGCGGGGGTCAAGGTGGCTTATGTCGATTGTTGCCCATCGCCTATATGCTCGTCGGAGCGACTTTCAAAGACAGGCTTTAGTAGGAAGTGGCCGAGCGGAATTGCCGCAAACGCACCAAGGCTATTGGCCAAGAGATCGGCCCAATCCCCGCTCCTGTAAGTTGTCTGCGATTGCAAAATTTCTATTGCCCCACTCATTAGGATAGGTGCTATAACCGCGAAGCAGGCGAGCCAGCGAAAATCTTCTCGCCCTGTGGCTTTGAGACGTTCCCACCAGATGGTGGAGCAAGTGCCAAAGTACATCGCGAAATGAACCAGCTTGTCGATGTTGGGAATACTGACACTCGGCATTCCATCGGCTGTGTCGAAGCATAGCACCCAGATGAGCACCACGCAGATAAGCGAGAACGGATATTGCCTAAGTATGCGCATCGGTATCACCAAAATTTATTATGTTCCGAGGAGTATTCGAAACCGGCTGTAGCCAGTTGTTTTTCGATACTTGTGCGCTCAACATCCTCTTTCTTGCAGAGTTCGTCGAGCGACTTATAGTTGTCGCGGAGTTTCATATTGATGACGCTGTATAGCATCATGGGATCTTTGGGTAGTTCCATATGTGTTGAGATGCAAATTAAAGAAGTCAGAACGTAAGCTGAAGAAAGCCATCGACAAACTAAGGTTGTTGATAGGTATGTACCTGCTACGTTGCTGGGCAGCAAAATTACAAATAATTTTCTACTTTTGTATCACAATGATATACGAAGAACTGGTTGAACAGATAGCGCAGGAATTTCATTTTCCTTTTACTTCCAAACAGCGCGAAGCCGCAGAGAAACTGGCACGTTTCCTCGTGCTGCCGCGCCCGCAGGCTGCATTTATCCTTCGGGGCTATGCGGGAACGGGCAAGACCTCACTTGTGGGCGCGCTGGTCAGAGTGATGCAGAAATTGGAGCGGCCTGTCCAGCTGCTTGCGCCTACGGGACGAGCGGCCAAGGTGTTTAGTGCCCACGCAGGTACTGCTGCCTATACGATTCATAAGACCATCTATCGGCAGCAAAGCTTTAACGGTGAGGGGACGCGCTTTTCGCTCGGCTTCAATAAGTTTCCCTACACGCTTTTTATAGTTGACGAGGCTTCCATGCTGAGCAATCAGGGCGGCATGGGGAGTATCTTCGGAACGGGCCTACTGCTCGATGACCTTCTCCAATATGTCTATGGTACTGAGGGTTGTAAACTGCTCTTTGTGGGCGATACGGCGCAGTTGCCGCCAGTGGGGGAGGACGAAAGCCCTGCGCTTCGTGCCGATGTGCTTCGCACCTATGGTTTGGATGTTGATGAGGCCGATTTGACAGAAGTTATGCGCCAGTCGAAAGGTTCTGATGTGCTGAGCGGTGCCACTCGTTTGCGCGAACATTTATCCGCGGGATTACTGGATATGCCCGTGATTCAAGGAAGTAGGCGCGGAGAGGTGCGCTTCCTGCCCGGAGATGAACTTATAGAGACACTTGTCGACGCGTACAGTGATTATGGAACGGGCGACACCATAGTAGTGACACGCTCCAATAAGCGGGCCAATGTCTACAATGGAGGAATCCGCGCGCGCATCTTTGATCGTGAAGACCAGCTGGCTCGTGGCGATTTGGTGATGGCTGTGAAAAACAATTATTTCTGGACCGAGCAATTACTAAAGACGCTCGGAAAGGACGAGCACTTACCTTTCGATTTCATTGCAAATGGAGATACGGCCGAAGTTGTTAGTATTCGCAACGTGCACGAGCAATATAGCTTTCATTTTGCTGATGCCACGCTTCGCTTTCCGGATTATAACGACTACGAGATGGACTGTCGCGTCCTGCTTGATACGCTGACCAGCGAGTCGCCTTCTCTGACGAACGAAGAGCAGGAACGTCTCTTTCAAAACGTACTGGCCGACTATGCTTTTCTCCCAACGAAGAAAGAACGCATGAAGCAGCTCCGCCAAGACCCTTATTATAATGCATTGCAGCTCAAATATGCTTACGCCGTAACTTGTCATAAGGCGCAGGGCGGGCAGTGGAGCCGCGTTTTTGTGGACCAAGGCTATCTGCCGCCCGATATGGATTCGACAGCGTATCTGCGGTGGCTTTACACTGCCTTTACGAGAACCACCGGCAGACTCTATCTTGTGAACTGGCCGGAGAATCAACGCGACGAACTTGAGGAGGATTTCTGAGCATACATCAGTTTTTTTCACCACTACAATAGGGTAAGGCTTTTCCTACTCTTTCTTCTTCCAAATAATTTTGAAGAAATCTATTAATAACATGATTCAAAGTATTAGATGTCACATTAAAAAGACGTATAAAATTATATTTATAGTATTATTTATTATAATTTTTTGTCTGCTGTTGGGTTACATAATACTTGACAGTGCTTTGGTGACCTCTACTTATGGTAGGGTTTATTTTTCCAATAGTAATAATGGCATTATAATTAAGAATGGGTTTATCTTTGATACAGGAGCAAATGGCTCTTGTTTTTCGAACACTAAAGATATAGAAATGTCTGTATTTTTATTTCCTATCTTTATTTCGGATACTTATGGATCCCAAAAAATAGTTCCTGCTTTTTTTGGAAAGAAATTAAGTATTAATGATAAAGTGTCATTTCATAATTTTATTTTTATATCTTCTCCTGAAGTTTTTTCTAATCATTCTTTTATGAATATAAAAGGAATTATAGGAATGAATATGATTTACAAGACAAATTTTTATATTTCTTTTGTAGATAATTATATAGAGTTTATGCCGAAAGACTCGATCATGAATTTTCCTATATCTGCAATTTGTTTGAATTTTGAAGATTCGATTACACCGACTTGTTCAATGAAGATAGGGAATGTTGTATTTGATAATATATTAATAGATACCGGATTTGATAGAGATTTGGCTTTAAAAGAATCCGACATTGATAACTATTTTAATTTGTTGAGTGATTATACAACGAATATAACCACTAACAATACATTATTTAATGTGAAAGAAATTAAAACAATATCTTTTAATAGATTAAGATTGAATTTACGAGAATATAAAGATGTTGTAATTATTTCAAGTAATAAAAGGCTCTTAGGCTTAAAGTTTTTTAAACGTTTTAATCATGTCTTTTGGAATAACAAGGATAGAAAAGTATATTTTTGGAATTAAATAACGAAGTTTCAGTAGGTGCGGTAGAAAAAGTGGGAGGTGAGGCGTGATATCTTAAATTTTCCCGTATTTTTGCGAAAGAAGGTAGCGAAGATACTTATCAGAGTAAGAAATAGAAAAAATGTGGACGGAAGTACTTCTATACATATTACTGATTGCATACGCCCTATTCATCATGAGTACGGCTATAGTCATCGTTTTGGAGAACCGCCAGCCGGCCAAAACTATTGCGTGGCTCATTGTGATATGGCTGTTGCCCATCATAGGCCTTATATTCTTCTATTTCTTCGGACAAAACGTTCGGCGTGAGCATCATTTCCGCCGACGTGCTTATGACTGCATCACGCAACGTATGTTGGAAGTTTGCGCCGAGCCTTCTACTCGTGAAATTCCGGCACATTTTCTTCCGCTCGCTGAAGGTATTGAACGGAATCATTATAGTATAATCACAGGCAATAATTCTGCTGTTCTGTTGCCTTCGGGACGCGAGTTTCTCCACGCTTTGTTGCGCGCCATTTATGCCGCAAAAAATCACATACATATAGAGACGTATATCATTGAAGACGATGCAATCGGCCAGCTTGTTGCAGATGCTCTGGCGGACAAGGCACGGGAAGGTGTGGAGGTCCGACTTCTCTACGATGATGTGGGATGTTGGCGTGTCCCTGAGACTTTTTTCCATCGGCTAGAAAAGGCTGGTGTTCGCTGTGCGGCTTTTGAACCCGTACGTTTCCCTTCTTTGACGCGAAAAGTCAATTATCGCAATCATCGCAAGGTTTGTGTTATCGATGGTCATACGGGTTTTATTGGCGGCATGAATCTCGCGCTTCGCTACGCCCCACTTCGCCGTGCCGACTGGTTAGATATGCAGCTGCAGCTCAAAGGTGAGAGTGTCGGAGTCCTACAACGCGTGTTTCTTTCCGATTGGTATTTTGTAACGGAAGAATTGAAAACGGAGCGGTGCTATTTCCCTCCATCCACAGAAATTTTTGGTCGACAGCTCACTCAAATAGTTTTCAGCACACCTTTTGCGCAGTATCCAGAGATTGCCTATTCGCTCTCATGGCTCATACAGAACGCTCGCAAATACATTTATATACAGTCGCCTTACTTTGTTCCGACGGAAGCTTTCTTGCAGGCGTTGCAGACGGCAGCCCTTGTGGGCGTTGACGTGCGTATTATGTTGCCCGAGAAACCTGATTCTCAATT
Source organism: Alloprevotella rava (assembly GCF_014195585.1). Classification (GTDB taxonomy): domain Bacteria; phylum Bacteroidota; class Bacteroidia; order Bacteroidales; family Bacteroidaceae; genus Alloprevotella; species Alloprevotella rava. The sequence continues at coordinate 346,226 of NZ_JACICA010000001.1, forward strand.
TCTTCGCTGGGTCAACGAGAGTTTTTTCCAAGATGTACTGATTTCTGGCGTAAGGATATTCCTCTATAAAGGCGGTTTCCTGCACGCTAAAGTACTCGTTGCCGACGACGAAGTATGTTCTGTCGGATCGGCCAATATGGATTTCCGTAGTTTTGAGAACAATTTCGAGGCCAATGCTTACGTTTACAATCAGCAGACAGCAACTAATTTGCGAGATCTCTTTCTGACAGCGCAAGAGGATTGTGAAGAGGTTTGCTACGAGGATTGGAAACACCGGCCTTTATGGCGGCGTCTGCTCGAATCTCATGCCCGCGTTTTCTCACCTTTGATGTAAGTATCAACAGAAAAAACTTGCTGTCCGTTTTTATTATTCTAATGAAATATATCCCTTTCAAAATATCGCGGAGAAATACTGTTTTTCTCGGCTTCTCCCATTTTCGCATGCACTTATTATTGCGGTGCGTGTGCTTCTCTGTTTTACTTCTTTGTTTCGCTTTTGTAGCTTCCGCTCAGTCCGTAAGTGAAGATGAGGCTCGGGCACGTGTAGCTTCCTATTTCAAGCAGAGCGGCCAGCGCAAAGCAGCTGTCCATCCGCTCACCCTGCGCACTTCTCCAGCCTCTTATCTGTTTGTGGCGGGCAATAAGTTTGTTCTCGCGGCTGCTGATGATCGCCTTCCCGAAGTACTGGCTTACGGCACTTACAAGGCTCGCGTCATTCCACCCGCGCTTTCCACTCTTTTGCAGCAGTATGACCATCTCTTGCCCCTGCTGCCCATTGATGCGCACCATCGTTCTGTTCCTGCTTTCTCGGGACGTGTTGTCCTGCCTCTGCTTTCTTCCATTCGCTCGCAGGGACATCCCTATAATTCCGCTTGTCCTTTCTTTCTTAACGCCGATTCTGTTCTCAGTTCGGAGCGTTGCGTGGTGGGCTGTGTGGCTACGGCCTTAGAACAGATACTGACTTATTATCAGCGTGTCTATACCTTGCAAGATACGCTCAAAGGTTGGACAACGAAAAACTACCAGATACCCGACATTAACCCTGGAGCGACTGTCGATTCAAGGCTGATACTGTCGCACTACACTGGTGCGGAATCCGCTGCGTCCATAGATGCTGTTGCCCGTTTGAGCTATTATCTCGGCCAGGCTGTTCATATGAATTGGGGGCTGCGAGAAAGCGGTGCTAATACCTATCGCGCTCTCGAGCCGCTGCAGCGCGTTTTTGGTTTGAAGTATGTACACTATCTCGACAGTTATAAGTACGATCCCTCTGCTTGGGTAGCAGCTATCCGTAACGAAGTAGAATCCGGACGCCCAGTATATTGTGCTGGCAATGTTCAGCATCTTGGCGGACATGCCTTTGTGCTCGACGGCCAGGATAAGGCCGGAAACTTCCATGTTAATTGGGGCTATGGCGGCGATTATGACGGCTATTTCAATTTCGATATTCTTTATTTCCCAGAACCGCTCGGTCAGGAAACGGAAGTAGGAAAGGGAGAGGGTTTCTTTGCAAATAGAGAAGTGTTGTTCCTACATCCCGACAATCTTTCCGTGGAACTCCCCGACACGCTTCAGCGAACTGGGACAGAAATAGCTATCGACTCCGTGCACATCCTTGATGCTCCCACACGCGACATATATACGCGCATCCGTCTCTTTGTCAGAAACACTGCTACATACCCACTAACTACTCCTTTTGCCCTATTCACCAATCTCCCCTCTGATACCGATACGTTGCGACAAGCGGACTACGTCGGCATCACCTCTGCAACTTTGCAGCCGGGCGAGGCTAAGACTCTTCTGCTGCATGCGCGCTTTCGTCAGTTGGGCCAACGTATCCTCCGATTAACGCCCGACGACCGCCATATCTTCAGTCTTGACACGCTGACCGTAGTAGCAGGGAGCGGAGCACAATTGATCTTTTCCGAACCACAGTTGGCTTTTCCCTCCGACAGCGTAGTCCGCATAATGCTTTCCGTTGAGAACGCTGCGAATTCCTACCGTTCGGGTCAGTCTTTGGTCTATGAAATCATTCCTGGTCTTGATGTGTCGGTGCAGGGTACGCGTCATCCGAAATATATTTACCTAAATGGTGGCGAATCGATGCGAGATACCGTTCAGTTCACCGCGCTCGTTCCAGGCCAAACCTATACCTTGCTCGTGCGCAGCCCGTGGAAGGTAGTGCGCCAAGTTTCGTTCACGCTGCCTGCTACTACGGCCGTTCGTTCCGCCGAAGTTGTGGGGCGAGAGGTTTGGCATCGCCTTGACGGCCTCCGTGTTGCGCGTCCTTCAGAACCAGGAATTTATCTTCGTAATAGTAAGAAAATCATAGTACGATAAAGATGCAAACCGTTACCATTCATACCCGCCTGATTACAAATGTTGGCGGACAAACTGAAAAGATTCAAAATACATTCAAAGGCACTTGGGGTATTCGCGACAACCGTCATCTGCTCAGCTACAACGAGGCTGACAATGGCGGCTCTACTCATGTTCTCTTCGATATGGCGCAGGCTGAACTGCGGCGTATGGGACAGGTGCGCTCACGTATGACTTTTGCCGAACGCGAGCGTGTTGATTCTCGCTACATCACTCCCCATGGTGCGCTACCTATGCAGATCCATACGCATCGCTATCAGGCTGCCATGTCCGAGCTGGGCGGGCGTTTGGAAGTGAGCTATGCGCTCTTTTTGGCGGGAAGTCATGTGAGCGATAACAAGCTTCTCATCGAATGGGAAGTGCTCAACTAACTTCCTCTCCCTTGTCTCGCTTCCTATCTCCCTCAAGCACTTCCCCACGCGGGAGGTGCTTTTTGTTTGTACCATTTGAATTGATTACTTTTGCCGACTGAAAAAAACTTACAACTTATGCAAGATCCACGACATATACACATCAAAGACTTTTCCTACAACTTGCCCGACGAGCGCATTGCAAAACATCCGCTCGAGAAAAGAGATGAGGCCAAGTTGCTCCTTTATAATCAAGAAGGCATCAGAGAAGATGTTTTCCACAATCTGACAAATTATCTGCAGCCTGGACAACTCATAGTGTTCAATAATACGAAGGTGATCTATGCTCGTCTTCATTTCCGCAAGGCTACAGGTGCTCTCATCGAGGTCTTTTGTCTCGAACCGCACACGCCGTCCGACTATCAGGTGAACTTTTCCACTACACGCCGTGTCACTTGGACCTGTCTCATCGGTAATATGAAGAAATGGAAAGAAGGACGTTTGGAGCAGGAAATCAAGGTGGGGGATAAATTGCTCACGCTGACGGCCGAGCGCGGAGGAGTTTCCGGCACGGGCTTCGAAGTAACTTTCGATTGGAACGATGATACCGTCGCTTTCTCCGAGATTCTCGATGCGATAGGTGAATTGCCCATACCACCATATTTGAACCGCGACACGGAACAACGGGATTTGGAAGAATACCAAACGGTCTATTCTAAGATAAAAGGTTCAGTGGCAGCTCCCACTGCTGGCCTTCATTTCACCGACGAGTTGTTGTCACAATTAGATGCCCACGGCATAGAGCGCGATGAGATTACGCTCCACGTAGGTGCTGGCACGTTTAAGCCTGTTAAGAGCGAAGAAATCGAAGGGCATACGATGCACAGTGAGTGGATTGCTGTGGCGCGCACTTCGATTGAGAAACTGATAGCTCACGGTGGGCAATGTATCGCTGTAGGTACTACATCGGTGCGCACTCTTGAGAGCCTTTATTATATAGGCGTAATCTTGCAGCAGAATCCTAATGCTACCGAGGAAGAATTGCGTGTGCCGCAATGGATGCCTTATGAATATGCAGCGCAAACTGCTGAACCGCTCACCACTTTGCAGGCCTTGCAAAACATTCTCGACTATCTGGAGCGTAACAACCTGCCTACGCTTCACACCAGCACACAGATAATGATTGCTCCGAGTTATGAGTACCACGTTGTACGGACGATGATAACGAATTTCCACCAGCCGCAGTCCACTCTCCTCTTGCTTGTTTCTGCCTTTGTCAAAGGAGATTGGCGGCGCATCTATAACTATGCACTGGAGCACGACTTCCGTTTCCTTTCCTACGGCGACGGCTGTTTACTCAACTTCTGATGTGTTCTGCCTTCTTTGTCTTGCTGACGAAAGAAAGCGTACCCAACTGCTGAAAAAATGGAAGAAAATAAAAACGAGATATTTCCCATCGTTGATGAAGCGGGGCGTGTTGTTGGACAAGCCTCGCGTGGCCATTGCCACGATGGGTCTAAATTGCTCCACCCCGTGGTTCATCTCCATGTGTTTAATGCAAAAGGAGAACTGTTCCTGCAAAGGCGTCCCGACTGGAAGGACATACAGCCAGGGAGATGGGATACGGCGTGTGGCGGACACGTAGATTTTGGCGAGAGTATAGAGGATGCTTTGGTGCGGGAGGTTTGGGAGGAATTGGGCCTTCGTCCTGCGGATTATCAGCCTGAGTTTGTAACACGCTATGTCTTTGAATCCAGCAGAGAGCGCGAACTTGTGAATGTCTTTCGCACTACAACTGCTGTGCAGCCTCATCCTTCCGACGAATTAGACGGAGGGCGTTTCTTCTCTCCTGAAGAAATTCAACAGCGTTTAGGTTCTGATTTTTTCACTGAGCGAGATACTTTTCAAAAAGTATCTAATTGAAAATAAAGAAGTTACCTTGTTGCATAGACTGAATAGGTAACGATTTGGAAACGAGCGAACTGCTTTTAGTCGCGGGTTTCTGCATTAACAAAGAACGCTTGTTATTCTATTTGCAAAGATAATCATTTGCTTTGAATAACAAGCGTTTTTGATGAAGATTTCTCTCTTTTGCTTTGTCTTCGTTTTGGGGAAAGATAGGGATAACGAAAAATGGTTACAATCCTCTCCCTCGTTTCTTCTTTTTCTTGGCTTGATTTCTAAATTTGTGCTGCCAGGCTGTCTCGGTATAATCATCGCCGTGTGTCTGTGGGTTGATAAGTCCACCTGCCCCCGAAATCATTTCTTCAGCTGCATTCAAGGCGGTGCTTGCTACATTTCCTACGGCTTGTGCAATAGATGAATTTTCATTTGTGTTGGCAGGTGACGTATAGGAGCGGCTGGGAGGAACAAGTTGATAACCTGTATCGGATTGAATTTTGTTCTTTGCCAGCTCATCTGCCATTGTCGTAGCTTTCTTTGGTTCTGTCTTGTTACTTATCTCAAAATTCTTCTGCAAGGAACGGTAACCGAACTCCCTGCCGATTTCAGATGCCTTGAAAGTCTGGCTGTCGTATGCGAACTTCAATCCATATATCTTTCCCTGCTTGTTTTTCAAGCGTTCAATGGTTACACCACTCTTGCTAAGGTCGTAGAGGAACATCGAATGCCCTGTGATGCCTGTGCCTTTGTACCTATCAAGTAAAGCATAGCATATCTTCTGTACCTGCTGCTTTGTTTGTTCTCTTGTTGGGCTAGCTTTTATCTTTTTGTATATCCTTTCCGTCTTGACTTCCTTTGCGAAGGTCATACCATACTTGCGGCTGAGTTCCTCTGCAACCCTTGCTGCCTTGTTACTCACAAAGGTAGTGTCATAAACGTTGCCATACAGACTAATGCGATTGGCGATGATATGGATATGCATATTGTCGGTGTCTTTATGTGTAACCGCCACCCATTGATGGTTGGCAAGTCCCATGCGTATTGCAAAGTTTGACGCAAGGTTACGGACGGATGCAAGACTCAATCTTTTCTCGTCCTGTGGTGCTATGCCGATTTCGATACGCAGGAACTTGTTCCTGCACCGTGTGTTGTAATCGCTGACCATCTTCATTTCCTCGTAAATCTCCTTTGGCGTAGTGCCGCAGAGATTGTGAAAGAGAAGCGTTTTTCCGAGTTTCCCCTTTCTGAAAATATACTCCAGTGCATTACTGCCATGTGCTATTGCTTTACATTTTCCTATCATTCTCCATCAGATTTAAGAGTTTAATTGCCCTTTCCTCAATACGGTATTTGGGGTTAAAGAAACGTTTAAAAGCTTCCCTTGCCAGATAGGAAAGGCTTTGGGTAATCAGTACCCACGCATCATCCTTTACCTTGATAAGGTTGGAAATATGCATAAAGAAGTAGGCCGTTCGTCTCAACACCTCTATGGCTTCCTTTTCATTGTCCGTCATCTTAGGAACAGAAATAACTTCTCCACTAAGAAGCATCTCGCGGCAGTAATCAGAGAACTTCCGTCCTGTGCTTTCTGCCTTTGATTTAATTCGCTGCTTTTCCTCTAAGGTGCATCTTACCTTGATGAACTCCGTCTTGTTCATCCGCTGTTCTTTCTTCTCCTGTTGCTGCCATCGGGCAGTCTTTCTGTTGTTTCTGTTCATATAAAAGTCCTCTTTTCGTTATTTCTTAATTTCTGATGGCTGACCGATGAGAACGGAGTGATTACGGTTTAATCTCCCCGATAATCGAATGAGGGGAGCAAGCGCAGTTTGTGGGTACAAACTGACGTCTTGCAATGCTACCCAATATGCCGTTTACACATAAAATATTTTTCTGCTTGGAAACGAATGCACTGCATTCTGTGTTTAACTGCGTTCGTGGCATTCCCTCCGTTCTGCATGTTCAGTAAATTGGCATTATCGTATTCTCTAAAAAAGGACGTGGGTTCTGAGTGAAAGAGACGTCTCTTTTCAGTAAAACCCTCGACCCTTTTCGTGCGGTTTACAGCTTTCTCCATTTCTCTATGTCCTCACCGTATTCCTCCAAATGAATGCGCACGATATTCTCCACAAAACTTGAAAGGTTGCTGCCCCTGTCGCCCAGTCTGCGGACGATGAAGTCTGCACGCTCCTGTGTCGCCTTGCTCAGATAAACCGCCTTTCGGTCGTTCAATTTGGTCGGAACAAGGAAAGCCTGCTTGTAGGTTTCGAGCGTTCCCCGTCTCATCTTGGCACTGATGCGCCGTTGAACGGTTGCATTCTCTGTGTGCAGTGTAGGTTCGGATGGCTCGGAAACTATTACTTCTCGGCAATCTGTTTCCTTTGATGGAGCTTTTGCCTGTGGTTGTTCTTCCACCTCGTCTTCTGTATCTCCCAAGAGTATGTAAGACTTCTCCTTTCTGTCCTTTCATTACTTTCCTGTCTGTTCATGTTGAACGCTTCTTTTATGGATTGGTCTATCTCCTCTCTGCTTGCTTTTATCTTTTTCATTGCTCTATCGTATTTTTAGTTTGACTTGTTTTACCTTATTGCTTGTTTTGGGTGTTTTCTCCAACTTTTTCTGTTGCTCACGAACACAGCTGACATGATACTCGTTGAGGTCTTTAAAGTTCTTGTAATATCGGGACATATCCTCGACATTAAAGCCTGCCTTTATCAGCTCCTGTATTGCTCTTCGCCCCGCGTCGTCGTTATCAAGGAAAGCCTGAATATGAGTTAGATAGTGGGCGTTTAGATAGTGAACTGTCCTTGCCACATTGCTTACGGAGTTCATCACAAGGCAGTAGTTATTTACTTCTTCTTTCATTGAAAGGAAAGAGAGAAAATCCATAAATCCCTCGAACAGGCAGATGGGCTGTGCCTTGCTCTCAAATATTGGAGTGATATCCTTTGGGGCAATCGTTCCTTTGAACGTTTTGTCGTCCCGAAGTTCATACCCTCCTGATGGATTGGCAAAGCCGATGGCTTGATAGCGCCAGCCCCTTACCTCATAGCTGATACATTTGAGAAGAGGCCTTGCTTTCTCCAAATCAATGCAGCGTACCTTTGTAAGATACTCCTGCAAATGTGGCGGCAGAGTGTCTGATACCTCCTTCAGTTTCCTTGCCCCGTTTGCCGGTTGGGATTTGTTTGGCGCGAAGTCGTTGTGAGAACTATATGCAGTATCATCAGGAGTGGTCTGCCCCAAGCGGTGGATGGCTTCCGATAGCGTGCAGTCCTCCAAACGCATACAGATGTCGATGATGCTTCCACCCCTGCCTTCGGCATAGTCTATCCAAAGGTTCTTCTCTGTGTCCACCTTGAAACTCGGATGTGTTTCTTCACGAAGTGGTGAACGGTACAGGGCATAGGCAGGTGTCCTGCGTACTGGCTTGATGCCTTTCCTTTCAAGATACGCCACAATGGGGTATCGCTTGATGAGTGATAAATCTTCTTCTTTCATTGTCATAAACTTTAAATGGTTGGATAATTCTTATTTGAATAATAATGGTTGGTTTGAATGATATTTGAATGCCGTTTGAATGAAATCCTCTTTTCTAAAGTTTTCCCCTCCAAACTTTTTCATCTTTCTTCTTACTACATACTATCTCAATATAAGTAATTGATAATCAACAATAGTTAGTGGTATGTGGAGATACTACACATTCTACTACATTTGGCTACTACAAGTTTGAATGAGTGGACATGGCAAGATTTTTCTAATCTTGTAGACATAGATGGGATTCCCACCGTTTCTTCGCTTACTCACCTTTATATATCCTGCTTTCTTCAAGGCTTCGCCCATACGTTTGGCAAGAAGTGTCTGGTGGGTATAAATGCCCAAATAGGTGAGTATCTCCGTAGTGGTCATTAACAAATAGTTCTCGTCCTCCGTTGGCTTCTCAAAACAACGTAGCAAGAGTTCCATCTCTGCTGTCTGTACTTGGAAGTCCTCGCTCTCCCGATACAGTTCGCCTATCTCGTCATCGTCAAACCAATAGCGGAAACCTGACCTTAACAAGGCTTTGGCTTCCGTATAAACTTTATCCATAGAAATTGCCTTTGCTCTTTCTATGTCTATGGAGAGTACTTCGAAAGGCAAAAAACGTCTGCTGCCTGTCGGGTCGGTAAGAAAGTCGTTGCCGTTCACCGATGCCACGAAACTTGCCAAATGAGGATGTTCCTCCACATATTTGTCATAGGGCATGCGATATTTAACCATCGGACAGGTAATGAGGTTCTTCAGTTCATTCTCGTCCCGTTTGTTGAGGGCTTTGAGCTGGTCGTCAATGTTTACGATAAGATTCTGCCCGATATAGGTAAGTGTGTCCTTCTCCTGCGGATATATCTTTCCTGTATAACTGTAACCGTGCAGTGCCGGCGGACAGAGCAAATCAAGAAATGTTGTCTTGAACTTCCCCTGCTCGCCTGTCAGCACAAGGCAGGTGTGGTTGCGGCACTCGCGATCGTCCATTGCATTGGCAACCACTGCCACGAGCCATTTGGTGAGATACGGTAGCCACTTTTGGGAGTTACGGACAACCACGCAGCTTGCCAAATAGGGAATAGCTTTCAATGAAAAGGAAGAAGGCACAACACTACTGCTGTAACTACCACCACAGCTACTATCATCGCCTATATCTATCAGTGGCAATCCTTTGAAATACTCCTGTATGGGATTGATGCGCGGAGAAAAACTGCTCTCGATGATGGAATAGAGATTATCGGAAGATGTGATAATCCCGATGTCGTTGTCTATCTCCCTACGGAGCGTGTTGATTTCATAACGACCGACCTTTACAAAATCGCTGTTAAACTTACTGTGATATTCAGTTCTTCCCAATACAGTGTTGTATCTGAACTCATAGTGTGTAGAGAGATATGCTTCTATCTCTGCGTTTTTGGACGAGCTACTCTTGCGATTGTGATTTCGCCTGTCGTTTATATTGCCTGTATCTGCTTCTCTTTTCATTATTTCCTTGAATTGGTTGCCAAGAGTGAAGTTAGGGTGAGAATGCGTAACTTCCAAGCATTCAGAAGCTTCTTGCATAATGTTACGTCAGTCTGCTGCTAAATTCTTAGGGAAGCAAGTCAAAAAGAAGAGCATTTATTGCCTCATTAAGTAAAAATCGGATGGTAAGAAGAAAAGGTTGGCTGAAATATCGATGTCGTTGTTTGCTTTCAGATGTAGTATTTTGCTTTGATTATCTTATTATCCTCATTTGTGTAATGGAGAGAATAGCAATCTGTCTCTTTTGTCTCTGCCATAGCGCCACAAGCTGCCAGTTGAATGAAAAGTGATGGAATAAGAAATGTCCTATCTTAATTTTGCAATGAAAGAAAAAAGACGGGGTAGGAAAACGCAAACACGAACTGATGAAGTGGATTGCTCTTTTCCCTATTGTTCCCGATACTTCCCTACTGTTCCCTGCTGCTTTGAGAGACGTACATGCGCCATTATCTTTGCAGATGTAAACAGGAAGAACCAGAAACAACAAACAATAAAACAAGATAAGATTATGAACTATTACGTCATTACAGAAAGCAATTGGGCAAAGCTGCGAGATGAAATCTTGAGCCTTGCAGAATGTTGCCACAAGGCATTCGGAGAAAAGAGCAAACACACCGATTGGCTACACAACGGAGATGTGTGCAGGTTACTCAACATCAGCAAACGTACCTTGCAGCATTACCGCGATACGGGCATACTTCCGTTTACGCAAATCGGACATAAGTGCTATTACAAGCGTGAGGATGTGGAACAGCTGCTCCTTGCAAGAACAGACAAACCTAAAAACAACAGTATATGATGGAAATGGCAAAAGATTTGAACATGGAAAGCGACGAGATGCAGCTGGTTGTCTCGGCGCTAAGAGGTGTGGGGAAAAGAATTTTGGAAGTGGCAGGGACGCACAAGCCGCTCTTTGCAGGTGAGCTTTTCCTCACGGGTAAAGAAGTGTGTGAGCGGCTGTATATCAGTCCCCGCACCTTGCAGGACTATCGCGACCGAAAGGTTATCCCCTACACGCAGATTGCAGGGAAAATCCTCTATAAGGCTTCGGATTTGGAAAAGATGTTGGAGGAGAATTATAAGTGAGGGGATTGATTTTATATAACTGAAAATCTTCATATTCTATTTCACAATATGAGACCTCTGCAAAACCTCATATAGATAGCGAAATCATAAATATAACTCATTGATTATCAATAGTAGCTTTTAGGTGTAAAAAGACTTTTGCAGAGGTCTCAATATGTTGTTTGACTTATAAAATAAATTTAGACATTCAACACACATAAGTGTTTATTGCAAAATACTTATTTTTGGGTATTGCGGCGTTTTTATATCTTTGCTACTTTTGCAAAATAAACATTGCAGCTATGCGAATACACAATATTTATATAGTAAGAGCGCAAATAGGCTCGTTCAATAAATCGCACCGTTCGATTACGAAACGGTGCGATTTTTTTATGAACAAAACAGAACTTGGTTCATTATTTAAAGTTTTCATGGGCGTATGCAGACACTGAAAGACGACATTCGGCAGCGTATCGTTGCCGTAGCGCACGAGGAATTCATCGCTCACGGCGCACGCAGCACGTCTATCCGCACGGTGGCGCGGCGTGCAGGCATTGCTGCGGGCAACGTGTACAACTACTTCCGCAGCAAGGACGAGCTGTTCTGCGAGGTGTTGCGGCCGCTGCTCAACGAGCTGAACCGCTACATTCTGTCGCACAACGAGGAGCGGCACCTAAGCATAGAGGTGTTCGACGCACTCGATTTTCAGAACGAATACATCGGCGCAATGAAGCGAATGGTGAGGCTTTACCGCCCCGAGCTGCACCTGTTGCTGTTCAATGCCGAAGGCACATCGCTTGCGGGGTACAAGGAGAGAATAGCTGAACACCAACTGAAAGCAGGCACGGAATACTTGCGACTGATGAAAGCGCGCTATCCGCACATCAACATCGACATATCGCCCTTCTTCCTGCACATTGCGAGTTCCATGTGGGTGAACATCTTCTGCGAGCTTGTGGAACACGAGGAGTACGACGAAAGCGAGGTGAACCGTGCGCTCGAGCAGTATGCCGCTTATAGTATGGCAGGGTGGAGAGAACTGATGAAACCGTAGAAACAATAACCTTTTAACATATATAGAAGAAGATGATAAGAATACTGAAACGCTTAGGACGTTACATGGGAGGGCGCAAGCCGTTGCTGCCCTGCTCGGTTGTGCTGTCGGCAGTGAACGGACTGCTGTCGCTCGTACCCTTTATTTTCCTGTGGTTGGTGGTGCGCACGCTGCTCACTGCCAACGGAAACCTTGCCGATACGCCCGTATGGGACTATGCCATTGCGGCGTTCGTGGTGTCGGTGGCGAATGTTTTGCTCTATTTCACCGCCCTCATGCTCTCGCATCTTTCCGCTTTCCGCATCGAAACCAATATGCGGCGCACTGCCATGGAGCGGCTGATGCGGGTTCCGTTGGGCTTTTTCGACACGCAGAACACGGGGCGCATGCGCAAGATAATAGACGAAGATTCGAGCCAGACCCACACTTTCGTGGCACACATACTGCCCGATGTGGCAGGCAGCGTGGTGGCTCCGATAGGCATCATAGTGCTTCTGCTTGCCGTAGACTGGCAGTTGGGCATTGCCGCAATGGTGCCGATAGTGTGTGCCTTCGGCATCATGGGCTACATGATGAACCCTAAGAACAACGATTTCCAGCGTATGTACCTCGATGCACAGGAGAAAATGAGTGCAGAAGCCGTGGAATACGTGCGCGGAATACCCGTCGTGAAGGTCTTCCAACAGACGGTATTCTCGTTCAAACGCTTTCACGACAGCATCATCAACTACCGCGACCTCGTCATCAGATACACCCTTCTGTGGCGCACGCCCATGTCTGCCTACACCATAGCCATCAATGCTTTCGCCTTTCTGCTTGTGCCTACGGGCATCATACTGATAGGGCACGGCGGCGAAACTGCCATCATCGTTTCCGATATGGTGCTGTATGTGCTCATCGCACCCATCATTGCAGCCAACGTAATGAAAGCCATGCACCTCAGTCAGAACCTCTTTTTGGCAAACGAAGCGGTAGACCGATTGGAGAAACTCACCGCCACGCCACCGCTTTCAGAGAGTTCCGAGCCCGAGAAAGCGACAGCCTTCGACGTCAGTCTGCGCAATGTGTCGTTCCGATACGAAGCGGCGGAACGCGATGCCGTAAGCCACATCGACCTCGACATACCGCAAGGCAAGACCGTTGCGCTGGTGGGAGCGTCTGGAAGTGGCAAGACAACTATTGCAAGACTTATTCCACGCTTCTGGGACGTGCGCGAAGGCAGTTTGAAAATAGGCGGTGTGGACGTTCGGCACATGGATAAGGCAATGCTGATGCGCAACGTGTCGTTCGTGTTTCAGAACACCCGACTGTTCAAGACCTCCATTTTGGAGAACATACGCTACGGCAATCCCGATGCAACCATCGAACAGGTGAATCGCGCCGTAGACCTTTCGCAGAGTCGAGAAATCATCGAGCGGCTGCCACAGGGGCTGAACACCGTGATAGGAGCGGAGGGAACATACCTCTCTGGCGGCGAACAGCAGCGCATAGTGCTTGCCCGTGCCATTCTGAAAGATGCGCCCATCGTGGTGCTCGACGAAGCTACTGCCTTTGCCGACCCCGAAAACGAGCACCTTATCAGGCAGGCATTTGCCCACCTGACTTGCGGAAAAACCGTGCTCATGATAGCCCACCGACTGACCACCGTGCAAGATGCCGACAACATTGTCGTGGTAGACAACGGCAGAATAGCCGAACAGGGCACGCACCAACAGCTCATGGAGAAAGCCACATTATATTATAAGATGTGGAACGAATACCAAAAGTCGGTGGCATGGAAACTATAAACCTAAACAGAAAGGACACAAGATTATGATAAAATATCTTCAACAACGGTTCGCCCTCACCGAAAAAGGAGCGAAAGACTTGCGGAAAGGCATCGCCTGCTCTACACTGATGAACCTCGCATTGATGCTGCCGCCCACCTATTTGTTCTTTTTCCTCATGGAATACATCGACGCCAAGCCCTCCACCGAGCCGCACACGCTGTGGTTCTATGTGCTTGTGGCAGTGCTCTTGGCAGTGTTTATGTTCTTCTTGGCTCGCTTTCAGTACGACAGCACCTACACCACTGTCTACAACGAGAGTGCGCAACGCCGCATCGGAGTGGCAGAAAAGCTGAGCCGACTGCCCCTCGCTTTCTTCGGCGAACGCAACCTTTCCGACCTCACCTCTACCGTGATGGAAGACTGCACGATGCTCGAGCAAACCTTCTCGCACGCTGTTCCCCAGCTGTTTGCGTCGGCTCTGAGCGTCGTCATCATCGGCGTGGGCATGTTCTCTTACAACTGGCACTTGGCTTTAGCCCTCTTTTGGGTTGTTCCGCTCGCCGTAACCACCCTGCTGCTGTCGCGCCGTCAGCTACACAAAGCTTTCGTTCAGCACTATAAAGTGAAGCGTGGCGTAACCGAACAGATACAGGAAGGGCTGGAATGTATGCAGGAAATAAGGTCGTACACTGGCGAACAGGCATACTGCCACAGCTTCGACAAGCGGCTGAAGGGCTACGAACGTGAGCTGGTGCGCGGCGAACTCGTGGCAGGAGTCTTCCTCAACCTCGCCGGAATGCTGCTCAAGCTCGGTATGCCCACCGTTATATTGGTGGGAGCGTGGCTGTTGCAGCAGGGCGAAGTGTCGGTATTCACCTACTTGGCTTACCTGTTGGCATCGGCAATGGTCTACAATCCCATTATCGAAGTGTGCAACTACCTTGCCCTTCTCTCCTTCCTCGACGTGCGCATCAACCGTATGAAGGAAATAGAAAACATGCCCACGCAGGAGGGAAGTGCAGCCGTACAACTCGAAAACTACGACATAGAGTTCCGCAACGTAAGTTTTGCCTACGAAACCGAGAAGCAAGTGCTGCACAATGTCTCGTTCACGGCACGCCAAGGCACCGTTACCGCCCTCGTGGGGCCATCGGGTGGGGGCAAAAGCACTACTGCCAAGCTCGCTGCACGCTTTTGGGACATTGCCGACGGACAAATTCTTGTGGGTGGAAACGACATCTCGAAGATTGACCCCGAAACGCTGCTGAAACACTATTCCATTGTTTTTCAGGACGTTTTGCTGTTCAATGCCTCTATTGCCGACAATATCCGAATCGGCAAGCGCAACGCTACCGACGAGGAAGTGCGCCATGTCGCCCGACTGGCACAGTGCGACGACTTCATCAGCCGAATGCCGCAAGGTTACGATACCGTTATCGGCGAAAATGGCGAAACCCTTTCGGGTGGCGAGCGGCAGCGCATTTCCATTGCTCGCGCCCTGCTGAAGAATGCCCCAATCATACTTCTCGACGAAGCTACCGCAAGCCTTGATGCCGAGAACGAGACGAAAATACAAGCGGGTATTTCCGAACTGGTGCGCAACAAAACCGTCATCATCATCGCCCACCGTATGCGCACCGTCCGCAATGCCGACCACATCGTGGTGCTTAGCGGCGGTACGGTGAGCGAACAGGGCACACCCGACGAGCTGTTGGCTCGCAACGGCGAGTTCGCCCACATGGTTCGTTTGCAACAGGAAAAACGGCAATGATACCTCTACACCAATCGCTCGCAAAGAATTATGGCAAACAGCACAACAGCATATAGCTTACGACGCGTATGGTGACCGTGCAAATTGGACGCGTTTATCCAATAAGTTGAACAGACGAGTCCAATGAGCTGGACAAATTAGTCTAATTAGTTGGACAAATTGGTCCAATCACATAAGTATTAAAGGTTTTTGGCGACCGTTCAGAGATAGTAATAATGATCGTTCTGAGGTAGTAATAACGACCGATCAGAGATAGTAATAACGACCGGTCAGAGATAATACAGACAACCGTCCAGAGATAGTAATAACAACAAAGATAAAACAACAATGAAAATCGTAAAAATCAACAGTAAGTTCAAGCAGTTGGCAGTCTGGATACTCTGCCACCGTCTTATAGTCGGTGCGTTGTTCGCAGTCATCATCGCCTTCTCGTTTGTGGGAGCGAAGCGCATCGTGATGAAAACTTCGTTCGACGACTATTTCGTGAGCGACGACCCGATGCTGCTCAAGACCAATGAATTCAAGTCTATCTTCGGCAACGACTACTATGTGGCGGTGCTGGTGAAAAACAAGGACATCTTCTCTCAACGCAGCCTGACGCTCATTCGCGAGCTGAGCAACGAACTGAAAGACAGTCTGTCGTATGCCGACAAGGTAACGTCGCTCACCGACATTGAGTTTGCCGTAGGTACGGAGGAGGGTATGACCATCGAACAGATTGTCCCCGACGAGATTCCGTCTGATGCCGCTTCGCTGAATGTAATCCGGCAGAAAGCGTACAGCAAACCGTATTTGGCAAAGAAGATGGTGTCAAATGACGGCACGATGACGTGGATTATGGTGAAATTGCGGCCGTTCCCCGAAGATAGCGTGTGGAAAAAGACGAGCGACATTGCGCCCGACATGATTACGGGCAAAGAAGCGGGACACATCATCGGGAAGGCGAAATACGCCGAACTGTCGCCCAACGCCGCGGGAATGCCCTATCTGGGCTACGAGAAATTCGTTTATCTCAAAAGCGAACTGGGGCGGCTATTCCTCTTTGCCTTCATCATCTCCATCGTTGTGATGCTCATCGTAACCCGTTCGTTGCGCGGCGTGGTTGCACCACTGCTCACGTCTGTGTTCGGACTGCTCATCAGTTTCGGCATCATCGGCTGGACGGGCATCTACATCGACATGACCACGACAATGATTGCCGTGATACTGACTTTTGCCTGCTCCATCGCCTACAACATTCACCTGTACAATTTCTTCAAGACGCAGTTTGTAGAAACAGGCAAGCGCAGGGAATCCATCAAGGAAGCCGTAGGCGAAACCGGTTGGGGCGTGTTGCTGTCGGGACTTACCACCGTGGCTGCTATGATGACGTTCCTGTCAATGAAGATAGTACCGATGCGAGCCATCGGCATCAACACCTCGCTCTGTCTGCTTGCCGTGCTGCTCACCTGCCTGCTGCTCACACCCATCCTATTGTCGTTCGGCAAGGACCGCGAGCCTGCCGCCGATATGTCGAAGAGTTTTGAAGGATATATCGGCAAACGATTCGAACTGTTCGGCAGTTTTGTGATACGCAACCATCGTTCTATTGTCGTTTCGTCGGTTGTGCTGACCATCTTCTGCGGTATCGGACTCTTCTCCATCGAACCGGCGTTCGACATCGAAAAGACGATGGGGCGGAAGATTCCATACGTAAAGAAATTCCTCGACCTCTGCGAAACCGAACTCGGTTCGATATATTCCTATGACCTTATGATTACATTGCCGCACGATAACGATGCCAAGAAGCCGGAGAATTTGCAGAAACTCGACCAACTGGCGGAGATTGCAGGCGGCTACAAACTGACGAAACGCCACAATTCCATCACCGACATCGTGAAGGACATGAACTGCACGCTCAACGGCAACAAGCAGCAGTTCTACCGTATTCCCGACAATGCCGATATGGTGGCGCAGTTGCTGTTGCTCTATGAGAATGCGGGCGGTACGGAGTCGGAATACTGGATGGATTACGACTACAAGCGGCTGCGGTTGCAGTTGGAGATGAAAGACTACAACTCCAACGAGGCGGAAAAGGAAATGAACGACTTGCAGGCGGAGGCGCGCAAACTCTTTCCCGGCGCACACGTCTCGGTGGTGGGCAGTATACCGCAGTTCACCGTGATGCAGCAGTATGTGGAGCGCGGGCAGATGTGGTCGATGCTGTTGTCGGTATTGGTCATAGGCGTTATCCTCGTCCTTGTCTTCGGCAACTGGAAAGTAGGGCTTGTGGGTATGATACCGAATATTGCCCCCGCCATCATCGTGGGCGGTATGATGGGTTGGTTGGGCTATCCGCTCGATATGATGACAGCCTCGCTCATTCCGATGGTCTTGGGTATTGCCGTCGATGACACCATCCACTTCATCAACCACAGCCATGTGGCATATGACAGGTGCGGCAATTATGCAGAAGCCATCAACCAAACCTTCCGCACCGAAGGACTCGCCATCGTCATGTCCACAGTCGTCATCTCGGCTACGTTTACAGGCTTCGTCTTCTCCGACGGCACACAGATGCGCAATTGGGGCATTCTGGCTGTGGCCGGTATGATGTCGGCACTGCTGGCAGACCTCTTTCTCGCGCCAATTCTTTTCAAGTATCTCCGTGTATTCGGGAATGATAAGCGGACTTCCTCGGAAGCGGTAAATGAACTTCCTTAGTAATAACAAAACACCATAAAATATAACGATATGAAAACAAAACATTTCACATTGCTGCTCATCTCCATACTGGCGGTGTGCGGCGCGCAGGCAGCAGGGCTGTCGGGCAGAGACATCATGCAGAAAGTAAGAAACCGCGCAGACGGTGACACACGTTATGCCACCATCGAAATGACGCTCATCCAGAAGAGCGGCCATAAGCGTGTGAGGAAACTCGAATCGTGGGCAATGGACATAGGCAATGATACGAAGAAAATCATGTTCTTCACCTATCCCGGCGACGTGAAGGGTACGGGATTCCTCACTTGGGACTACGACAATACCGCCAAGGTGGACGACAAGTGGCTCTATCTTCCGGCAATGAAAAAGACGAGGCGCATCAGTGGAAAGTCGTCAAAAACCGATTATTTCATGGGCAGCGACTTTACCTACAACGATATGAGCGCCCGCAGCGTGGACGAAGAGAAGCATACGCTTCTGCGCGAAGAAATGTTGGGCGGTCAAAAATGTTGGGTGGTAGAGTCGGTACCCAACGACAAGGATGAGATTTACACACGCCGCGTCACCTGGGTTCGACAGGACTGCCTGATGGCGGTAAAGGCGGAATACTACGATAAGCTGAACAAGCTGCACCGTAGGCTCACGATTTCCAACATAAATAAAGTGCAGGGCTTCTGGACGATGCACCTTATGCAGATGGAGAATGTACAGACGGGACACAAAACCATTATCCGTATGGACAATCAGAAGTTCAACATAAAGCAATCGCCTAACCTTTTCACTGTTTCCCAACTGGAGAAAGGACTCTGATATGAAACTATTTATGCTCTTGCTTGTGCCGATACTCTCGGTGCAGGCAGCAGCCCAAATCGATAATACATTGCCGGCCGATAGCGACACCATCGGTTCGGAATGCACTCCACAGGAAACGGTCGAAGCATCGGACGATAATGCCTTGCATGTGCAGGTGAAAGGTTTTCTTGACATCTACCATGCCGTCAGGACGGAGGGACGTGCCGACTGGATGGCTTCGCGGACTCGGGCGCGGGGAGAACTCAAACTCGAGAAAGGGGCGGCTTCGCTCTTCCTATCTCTGAACGCCACCTACAACGGAATATTGAAAGAACGCACAGGACTGGAATTGCGCGAGGCTTATCTCTCTTATGCAAAGGGCAACTTCGACCTGCGTGTGGGGCGGCAGATTGTCGTATGGGGCGTGGCGGATGCACTACGCGTTACCGATTGCGTGTCGCCGTTTGACTATACAGAGTTTCTCGCACAAGACTACGACGACATTCGCATGCCCGTCAACGGGCTGCGTGCAAAATACACAAGAGGTTCGGTCACCCTTGAAGCCGTGTGCAATCCTGTGGCAGACTTCTTCGTGTTGCCGACAGAAGAGCGCAATCCGTGGGCGATACGCCTGCCGTCTGCACCACAGCCTTACACCACCGACTTGGAAAGCGGCAAGCCGGAGAAGAAAATCAAGAATATGGAATTTGGCGGACGGGCAAGCGTCAATCTCTGCGGAATAGACTTCTCCGTGAGTGCCTTGCGGACGTGGAACAAGCTGCCCGCCCTTTGCCCTGCCCTGTCGGGCGATGGAAGGACGCTCCACATCAACGGACAGTACCGCCGTATGACGATGTTGGGTGCCGACTGCTCATTGCCCGTCGGTCAGTTTGTCCTCCGCGCCGAAGTCGCCGAGTACATAGGCGAGGCACAAGGACGTGGCTTGGGGCAGAATGCCGTGCGGCGCAACACACTCAATGCCCTTGCAGGGGTAGACTGGTATCCGGGTAACGACTGGAACATCAGCGTGCAGTATTATCATAAATACACATCGGGCAATCTCGCAGCGCTCTCCGTCTATCGCAATGCTGGGCTTGCCACAGCAAGACTCTCAAAGGAACTGCTGCACAACACGCTGAAACTCTCCACCTTTGCCTACATCGATGTGGCAAACGGCGGCATCTTCAACCGCCTTTCCGCCTCCTATTCTCTCAACGACGATATAGAACTAACCGTCGGCTACGACTATTTCCATGCCAACAAAGGCAAGTTTGCCATGTATGGTAAGAACTCCGAAGCGTGGGTGAAGATGAAGTACAGTTTCTGACTCCATTTTAATACATGAAATGACTATACTCAAAATAAAAATAACATGTGAAGGTACGTAAAGAAGAAAAGTAGAATGTAGTCATAGGGTTGTAATGCTTGTTTTTCTCTAACTACATTCTAACTTTATTTCTATCACAATTTTATATTTTTTGTAGTTATGTCGTAGGTTGATATCGGTGAAAGAGAAAAGTGTATCAATTGATACTGCCACGTCCATATAGGAATATCTGTTCTACCATAGGTGTAGGATGCTTTATCTCTTGACAGATGTATTTCCTGAACAAGTGGGTTTCCGTACTGTCCAATTGATAAGATAAAGCGATGATGGTTGAGAGCGGATAAAGCGGCGCATAGCCTTTTGGTCGTCCGTTCACAAAAACTTCTTCCTCACCTGCATTCCTTTCGTCAGGGTGCAGATGAGATGTTTTCAGAAGCAGTTGCAGGTGATAATTGAGTTTCTTCCATGTTACACCGAAGAAATCTACGAGTTCACTCTCCGTCATGGCTATATCGCCATTTCCCTTGCGAACGATTTGTATATTGTCGCTCCATTCAAAATAGCTACGGTCTCTTTTTGTTTGATGGTGATTGATGTTCATATTGCTTCCTCCTTTGCTTTCTCCTTTTGATATTTTCTTATCAGTCTGTCCATATCCTCCGAAATCTTATTATCGGTTACCTGCGCATAGATTTGTGTGCTGGCGATAGATGCGTGTCCCATCATCTTGGCAATGCTCTCTATGGGAATGCCGGCACTCAAACTCATCGTGCCGAACGTATGCCTTGCAGTATGGTAAATACAAGCATAAGCAAGTGTAAGAGGAACATAGGTATAAATAAGGTAACTGGTTGTGAATTAATCGTTTTTCTATATTCTGCAACAGATAGAGGTAGGCAGAACTGTGTGGGATATTGAGACCTTTCAGTTACCAAACCGTTATCCTGTTGTTTCCCGAACAAACTGAGGTAACGATTATTGGAAGATTTTTTCTCATCTCGTTTCTTTCTGTCTGTTTATCAATGTTTTGCTTGTCAAAGGATGCTTTAACAACGGGTAATTTTGCCCATAAAATTAAAGCGTATGAAAATAGAAAAATTCAAAGTGTTGCTCTACCTCAAAAAGAGCAGACCCGACAAGTCGGGCAAGGCTCCCATTATGGGACGTATTACAGTCAATCGTTCAATGGTGCAGTTCAGTTGCAAAATCTCCTGCACACCCGATTTATGGAATCCTCGTGAAAGTCGGTTGAACGGCAAGAGCAATGAAGCCGTAGAGGTCAATGCCAAATTGGACAAGCTGCTGCTCTCCATCCATGCGGCATTCGATACCTTGGTGGAACGTAAGGTCGATTTTGATGCAGAAGGCGTCAAGAATCTGTTTCAAGGAAGTCTCGGAACACAGATGACCCTGTTGGAGATGACGGACATTGTCTGCGAGGATTTGAGGAAGCGCATCGGGATAGACCGTGCAAAGGGAACTTATCCTGCCTATATCTATACCCGGAGAACCTTGGCAGAGTTCATCGAAAAGGAGTTTCGCACCAAAGACGTTGCTTTCGGTCAGATGACGGAGCAGTTCATTCATGACTATCAGAGTTTCATCTTGGATGATAAAGGACTTGCCATAGATACCTGCCGGCACTATCTGGCTATCGTCAAGAAGGTATGCCGAAAAGCCTACAAGGAGGGACATGCCGACAGATGCTTCTTCGCCCACTTCAGCCTTCCCCAACAAAAGGAGAAAACACCGAAAGCCCTAAGCCGGGAATCCTTTGAGAAAATCCGTAACTTAGAAATCCCAGAACATCGCACTTCCCATATCTTGGCAAGAGATCTCTTTCTCTTTGCCTGCTATACGGGAACAGCCTACGCCGATGCCGTTTCCGTTACACGTGACAATCTGTTCACGGATGACAATGGCAGTCTGTGGCTCAAATACCGCCGCAAGAAAAACGAGCTTCGTGCCTGTGTCAAGCTGCTGCCCGAAGCCCTTGCCTTGATAGAGAAATACAGGGATGACGACCGTCAGACTCTCTTCCCGATGTTGCACTATCCCAATATGCGCCGCCTCATGAAATGTCTGGCTGTCCTTGCCGACATCAAGGAAGACCTGACCTACCATGCCGGCAGGCACTCGTTTGCATCGCTGATTACCTTGGAAGCCGGCGTTCCTATCGAGACCATCTGCAAGATGCTGGGGCATTCCAACCTGCAAACTACTCAGGTGTATGCGAAGGTTACGCCCAAGAAGCTTTTCGAGGATATGGACAAATACATCGAAGCGACAAAGGATTTGAAACTCATATTATAAACACCCCATAGATAACAAACGAATTATGCGTAGCACATTTTCTTTATTGTTATACATCAACCGAAGCAAAGTCCGCGCAGACGGCACGACCGCCGTACTCTGCCGAATCTCCATTGACGGGAAAAGTACGGCGATAACCACCGGCATCTCCTGCAATCCCAAACAGTGGAATGCCAAAAAGGCGGAGACCGTAGAGGTGCGGACGAACAATCGCCTGAAAGAGTTCCGCAAGCATGCGGAGCAGCTCTATGATGAAATGCTCAAAGAGCAGGGTGTGGTCAGTGCCGAACTATTGAAAAACAAAATTGCAGGTCATGCGGTCATTCCTACCCATCTGCTCAAAATGGGAGAAAGGGAACGGGAACGCCTTGCCGTCCGCTCCAAGGAAATCGACTCCACTTCGGCTTACAGAAGCTCACGGTATTACCAGAGCTATATCCGTGAGTTCTTGGACTCGAAAGGTAAGACGGATATTGCCTTTTCGGATATCACCGAAGAATTCGGACGGGAATACAAGGTCTACCTGAAGCGATATAAGAACTTCGGGGCATTGCAGACCAACCATTGCCTTTGTTGGCTGAACAGACTGATGTATCTTGCCGTAGACCATGAGATCATCCGTGCCAATCCTTTGGAAGAACTGGAGTATGAGAAGAAACCACCCTCCAAGCGGATGCACATCAGCAGGGCGGAACTCAAACAACTGCTGGAACTGAAACTGCCCGTCAATGCCCCTTTGAAGGAATTGGCTCGACGGACTTTTATCTTCTCCTGTTTTACGGGACTCGCCTATGTCGATACCCAACTGCTGTATCCGCACCATATCAGGCGGACTGCCGACAATAGAAGATACATTCGCATCAACCGTAAGAAGACGAAAGTAGAGTCATTCATTCCCCTGCATCCGATAGCGGAGCAGACACTTGATTTGTACAATACGACCGATGATACGCAGCCGGTCTTCCCTTTGCCAAGCAGAGACATGATGTGGTTTGAGATACACGAACTCGGTGTCATCATCGGGCGAAAGGAGAACCTCTCCTACCATCAAGCCCGACACAGCTTCGGCTCGTTTTTGATTTCCGAGGGGATTTGTACGGAGAGTATCGCAAAGATGATGGGACACGCCTCCATCACCAGCACGCAGACCTATGCGAAGATTTCCGAGAAGAAGATTGCAGAGGATATGGATAGGTTAATCGAAAGAAGAAAAAACAATGAATATTGAATTACTATGAAAAGAGAAATCATAACCATTGGAGAGAACGGAAAAGTACATATCCCGACAACTCCCGTTTGGATGTCGGCTTGCGAAATAGCCACCTTGTTCGGTGTATTCTCCGGTAAGGTAAGCAGCCACATCAAGTCTATCCTCAAAGAGGGCTTGCTCAGAGAAGATGAGGTGATGCAAACGCTATCGTTTAAGGGCGGTGCAGTGGATTTATATAACCTTGAAATGATAACGATGCTGTCGTTTCGCTTTCCTTCTCCACAAGCCAAAAGTTTCCGTAAATGGATAATTAGCAAACTCATTGAGAAGAAAATACTTTTTTCTCCACTAATTGTGCATCATAGCAAACACGGATGGTGGAACTAAGTATGAAGAAGAATGTTAGTATATTCAAACACCCCATTTTGTATGTTGAAAACCTATAATTTGTCTATTTTCTTGAAACCTGATTGTTTTATACGATATCTTTGTGTTGAAATAATACTATTATGGAACAAAAAATGCTCAGAGTATATATTTTTATGCTATTCCTCTTTTCGGGAGGAGCGAATGTGTTTGCCCAGATTCAATTAAAGTCAGAATATATTGCTCCGTCTGTATATAAAGATGAGAATGGTAATAAAATTGGTGGTGAAGGAAACTTGCAGACCTTTGAAGGCTCAGCGAGACTTCCTTTATATGTAAGAAAGAATGAAAACGGGAGACTGACGGCTTGGATTGTCGCTTTGGGTGGTACATACGCTTCCATGAAAAATAAAGAAATGCCATCGGATTTTACAGAGAAAGAACTTATGAATGCTCAAATGGGAGTTATGCATCTGCGACCACTTAATGAGAAATGGTCTATACTCGCTATTTTAGGAGCTGGAATGTACACATCCGATCTGAACAAAATATCGGGCAGCTCGTTTCTCGGTCAGGGAGGTGTATTATTTATCAGACACGCAAACAAGAATTTGGATTGGGGAGCCGGTATTGCGTTGAATAATGCGCTGGGGTATCCAATGATTTTTCCGTCCTTATATCTGGATTGGAAAATAGAGGGAAAATACAAATTCAAATTATCCATGTATAATACATTCGAAGCTGAAATCAGTACACAACTTAGCAAGAGTTTTAATCTGGGAATACATGCGGAATCCAAAGGGCTTATGGCTGCAGTAGAGAAAGACGGCAGTAAGAAGTATTTCGTGATGCAGTATGGTTATATAGGCATTCAACCAGAGTTCAGAATTGGGAAATATGTTTCTATCCCTATTGTCGGAGGAATTGTCGCATCAAGAGAAGCTTATTTTCGTTCACGGACATTGAAGGCTTTCTTTAGCAGCAAAGACGACTACCCTCATTTCGGTGTATCCCCCTATTTTTCAATAGGCATACGATACGGATTATAATAAATGCTCAGGCATAACGTTCAATACATCATAAGATTATATGAAAACAAAATTCGCGCTGTTTCTTTTGATAAACCTGTTTGGACATGGAATAACTTTTTCACAGAATGTCGTAAATGATTTAACTGGTTTGAGAGAAAACCTGACGCGAAAAATATTTGAAAAGACAAAGGATTTGTCTAATGAAACTCAACTATCCATCGTGCTCATAAAAAATGGGATATCCCATTTTTATGGAATGATAAAACAAAATGACACGATTAGAAATATTGAAAACAAAGATAAGGTTTTTGAGATTGGCTCAATTTCAAAAGTCTTTACGGCGACATTACTCGCCGATGCAATACTTGAAAGGAAGATTAAACAGACAGACGACATAAATAAATTTTACCCTTATACGTTCAAGGATGATGTGCGGATAACTTTTGAAAGCCTGTCAAATCATACATCCGGATTGGGAGAAAATCCCTCCAATTTGCAACTTTCAGAGTTTCTGGCAGACAGTACAAAAGCAGAGCGGGAAAATCCTTTTCAGAAATACAGCGACTCTGAATTAGAGTATTACCTCAGAAATCAGCTGCAATTATATTGTTCTTCCGATAGGAAAGAATATCTGTATTCAAATTTGGGAACTGGTTTGTTGGGATATACGTTATGTCAAATGGAAAAATGCAGTTTCACGGAACTCGTTTCCAATAAAATCTTCAAAAAGTACAAAATGAATAATTCATATACAGATGCAAGATTAGTAGAAACCGGTCTTGTCAAAGGAATAAGCCGCACAGGTGTTCCTATCGGCAATTGGATATGGGATTCGGATGTGTTTTTAGGAGCCGGTGGTATTCTTTCTTCTGCAAACGATATGGCATGTTTTTTAGAGGCTCAATTTGATATGGGCAACAAAGAACTTGCAATGACAAGAAAACCGACTTTCAAAGTAAACGACAAACTTAGCGTAGCACTTGGATGGCATATCGTAAAGGCAGATAACGGAAACGATTTATATTGGCACAATGGTGGTACGGGCGGTTTTTCTTCCTCTATGGTATTCGATATGAATGAAAAGAGTGGAGTCATTATTCTTTCCAATGTTTCTTTTCTGCATCCTCATGCGAAAAATGTAGACGCATTGTGTTTTGAAATAATGGAAGACTTGGCAAAAAAGTAATAGTATATATATGCAAGAGAGAAAGAAACAAAGCGTATTATATGATTTTCTTATGGAGAAGAAATACAGATGGACTCGCCATTTCCTGCTTATCATCTCCATAGGCATTATCTCCACAAACCATATTTTTATTACCTATGGAGAACAGATTCGAGGTGGAGATGTTTGTGATATTATATTTGCACATATAGTAGCTTATCTGTTGCTGATATATCTGAATATGTACATCTTCATTCCTAAATTGCTACAACAAGAAAGGTATGTGCAATATGCAGCTGTCTTGCTCGCTGCAATATTCACATTCGTGATAGCGCATATCGGCTTGGAGTATTACATTCATTTTAAGTATCAAATACCTTTCGGTCCATATTCTTTTTTTTCTGACGGACGCAATAAAGCAGTCGATTTCTTCTCCGATTTCTCGGTACTGACATTGTCGGTGACGAGTATTACTGTAATCGTCTTTTACAAACATTGGATTCAAATGACTGAGATGGAGGAACAAATCGGAACTCGCAGGCTAACCGTTGAGTTGGAAAATTTGAGAAACAATATCGGATCGGAATTTCTTTTGGCTAAATTGAAAAAAGCAACTGCACTATGCCTGACCGAACCCCCGGAAGTATCTCCGCTATTATTGACACTGAGCCGGATTGTACGCTATCGCCTATACGATTGCAGCAATCTGGTTGTACCACTCAATTCCGAAATCAAAATCCTTAAAGACTACCTGAATTTGGAAAAGAAGTGCGGGACTCTCACCGATTTCACACTCTCTTGCCAAATGAGGACTGGTATTTGTTTTATTTCTCCATTGACGTTACTATCGTTTGTAGAAGAACATCTATTCAATTCACCGGGAAAAGACCGAATGGAAATTGAGATTGAAATATGCGCCGACACGCTTGTCTGTACCTGTACAAACAATAGCAATCCTCCCAAAACGGGTAAGCGCATTTTTACCATCTCAAGAAGACCAGAAAACGCTTCACACAAAACGAGTTTGAAAAGTTACTAAGCTTTCCAAGAAATTTTCCGATAAAGTTTTTGGAAATTAATAAACATAAAGAATCGAATGGCATTATTGAAAGAGATAAATAAAAAGATTGGAACACAAATCCAAACAGGAGGATTCCATAGAATGGGAAACCTGCTTTTACTTTGCATTATAGTTGTTTTGACAATGGAAATGGTCTATAACACTGGCAGTGTACACGGACGGCTCACGAATGCAAGGTTTTACGAATGGATGGCATATTTCATTGTCTTCACCTGCACCGTATATACCAACGCCCGCCTGCTGGTTCCTCGTTTCCTATTGCGCAATAAATTGTCAGGATATTTCGCTTCCATCGGTTTGTGCGTATTTCTGTTGATGCTTTTTATCATACTGGTGCAAAATACCCTGTACGATGTTCCCAAAAGTTACAGGCTGACCTCTCTTTGTTTCAATATCGCGGGAAATATGTTATTGTTGGGATTGACGATAGCCTCTACTTCAGTAGTACCACAGTTTCGTTGCTGGGCTGAAAACAGCCGTCGAGTATCGGAATTGGAAAAGACGACGGCAGAAACAGAATTGCAACAACTGAAAAGCCAGATAAATCCGCACTTTCTTTTCAACACGCTCAATAATGCCAACATTAAAGCAGAGCAAGAACCACAACTGGCATATGCCATTCTTTCCCGGCTTGAAAATTTGTTGGGCTATCAGTTGTCCGAATCTTCGCAAGAAAAAGTTCTGATACGGAATGAAATTTCCTTCTTGCATGACTATTTGGAACTGGAAAGTACACGTCGTGGAAACTTGTATTACGAAATCAAGACAGAGGGCGTGGTGGAAGATATATCTATATATCCATTACTGTTTATTCCCTTTGTAGAAAACGCGGTCAAGCATAGTGTTGAAGTCAAAGGAAAGACAAACATACACATCACGTTTGCCGCATCCGGAAACCAACTGCACTTCCAGTGCGAAAACACCAAGGCCGCTTCTCGTACATCGAATCATTACGGAGGTTTGGGGTTGAAAAACATCAAACGGAGACTAGAATTGCTATTCGGAAAGTCTTATACCTTATCCATTACGGAAGAAGAAAATAAATATACTGTATGCTTATGTGTGAACCTATAAAATGTATTATCGTCGATGATGAACCTATCGCCCGAGAAGGATTGGAAAGGTTGGTACGCAAGAGTCCAATGCTGGAACTTGTCGGCAATTTTGAGTCTGCAGAATCTGCGACTGAATACATAAAAGATAATCCTGTGGATTTAATATTCCTTGATATCGAGATGCCCGGAACAAACGGGCTTGATTTTGCCCGTAAAATCCCACAACAAACACTTGTCGTTTTTACCACAGCCTATTCTGAATACGCATTGGACAGCTATGAGGTAAACGCTACCGATTACCTCGTCAAACCCATCGAGGAAGAACGTTTCCGTAAAGCAGTGGAAAAGGTTTCTGCCTATCACACCCTACTCATCAATGCAGAGAAAGAAAGTGTGGAGGCAGATGTGGATTTCTTCTTCGTGAAATCAGAGCGTAGATATTTCAAAATCAGATATGACGACATCCTCTTTATAGAAGGCTTAAAGGATTATGTAATCATACAAACAGAAAATCGACGCATCATTACCAAGATGTACCTGCGCACTATCCATGAACTTCTGCCTCCGTCTGTTTTCTTCCGCATCAACAAATCCTATGTTGTGAACTTAGAGAAAATAGAATCGTTCGACACCAACGACGTATTCATCGGAAAATATGAAATCGGTATCGGCAATACTTACAAAGAAGATTTCTACAAAAGGCTCATGACATGATAGTTGACTTTGCTATATACCAATCAACAATTCAAAATCGAATGCATATGGAAAGATTAGTTAAGACATTTTCATTCAGAGTACTCTCTTCGAATGAATCGTCCGCTGACGAGCAGCGGAATGCAACTGATAACTTGATAAAAGAGATCATTAAATTGAACACGGAAGAGAACGATAACATTTTTATACTCCGTATTCTTCGTTATACCCGTTTCCGATTGCAATCTCTGCAAGAGAAACCCTCATCGGATAGGGCGGGGGAAAAATGTGGCAGAGCTATTGTCTGTCATTGATACAGAACTGGAACTGTTGAATATGCGAATGCAGGGGATTCTTCCTGCTTTGCCCATCAAATCTGCTAAGAAGTTCCATTGGACAGGAAAGGTCATTGATTTGGTAGAACTACTCTATGCTTTTGACACTTGCGATTGTATTAACAACGGAGAAATCGGTGTAGAGGAACTGGCAGACGTCATTTCCGAAATCTTCGGAGTAGAAATCAAGAACTGCTACAACGTCTATATGAACATGAAAAATCGCAAGGACGACAGTCGCACATATTTCCTTGACGAACTCCGAGAGAAACTGAACAAACGAATGGTAGAGAGCGACCTGAAAGGTGGAAAATTCAAAAAACGGTAATTGCATGCAAATAATCAATCAGGCTTCCCCAAACGAGATGGAAGCCTGATTTTTTCATCCATAAAGAACAGTACAATGTAAAATGGTTACTGCCGATGTTGCCATTTCTCTTGGAATTCACGAGTCAATTGCACGATTTCACCTCCGATTATTGCCAGTTCAAGCGTCAGTTTCTCCAACTTTGTGAGCATTGCAAAGGCTTTCTTCTCTGTAAAGTTGCTCTTCATTGCAACTACTGTCTGGTTGTAATTGACTCCCACACTGCGGAATTGTCCATACAAAGTCGTCAGCTTTTGATAATAGTCAAGCAACGAACGATCCACTTTTATCACCCGAAAAGTCTCATTAAAGATTCTTGCCTTGATGAATAATGACAGACTTGGTACACCGCTTTCCTCTTTCATCGTGAGGAAATGGGCGTATTCTGTCGGCGTGAAATTGACCGAGACACGCTTTTCTGTCTTCTCTTTGGAGCGTGCGCTCCGAATTTTCTTCATTTTCATTTCTTACTTTGGATTTTAGTATTTTACGGCATAACCAGCATTCGAAATATGACATTTTCTCTTTCAAGAAAAACGACTTCGGAGTTTTTTCAGCTCTCTTGGAGAGCAAAGGTTTTATGCTGCAAAAACGAAGTCATGCTGCATAAAACATACCTTGCTATTTGCTCCGACGCAAATAAATCCGCCTCGAAAGGCGGTGCTTTATCTTCTCGAAATGTATGTTTCAAAGCCATGAAATACCGGCTTATCGCTTGCTGCAAAGTTACGACCTCTTGTCCCCAAAGCCATTAAGAGAGACGAAGCCACAATTAACCAAATCGAAGCCACAAGTACGCACTTAACCCCAATTCGGTTTAAGAAACGCTCTTTCATGAGTTTCTTAAACCGCACACGCATCCTTTCGGCCTTGACCTAAAACCGAAGTATAATTGTTTCACGCAAATTATAGGTTAGAATAAAGTAAGCTGTTTTACACTCTGCTTTGCATCCCTCTCAAACTCCATATTGATGGAAGGTTTGGTGTCGTAGAAAGCATATGCAGCTATGCCAGCTAAAAGGTTAACGATGAAATTAGCGATACTTCTATGGCGTGTGTGAACTATCTGTGCAACGTTCTTCAACATATCATTGATAGTCTCTATGATACTTCTCTTGCGAAGCATGATTTTATCATGCACATCCATTAATCTGTTCTTCATATTAGTCCGTATCCCTGTTACGATATGTACACCTCTGTCAAAGAGTGAAGCAAAAAGTGATTGAGAAATATACCCTTTATCGGCATATAATTTTCCAAATAAATCCTTCGTCAAATCGTTGAATACTTTTGGGTTACGGTCGTCTACATTGGTTCGGGTTAGTGCAAAATTGAGTAATTCGTCTCGTTCATTACACAAAAGATGAAGTTTGAATCCATAGTACCATCCCATAGTACTTTTCCCCTTCTGGGCGTACCCTTTGAATACGCGATTACGGGATTGTCTCTTGTTTTCGCACACTGGAATACGTGTGGAATCGATAAAGGTTATCCCTGTGCATTCTCCCATTAATCCCAGTTTGAGAAAGAGCAAAAGGGGGATTGCAACACGAGGCATACGCTCAACAAAGCGTGTATAGGAGAGTAGATTGGGAAACTCTTTTTTTAGTTCTCGGCAAACATAGAAGAGATAGAAATGTTTGAAATTCCGAAATGTATTGCTGTGAAACAATATAAGAATTGTGATCATTTCAGCATCACTCATTCGTCCTTTTCTCTTGCGATGTTTTGGACTATTGGCAGAGGGATTTGAGAGCGAAAGAGAGGTTTTGTTCAATTCTAAATGATATTCTTTGCAGAAATCATCTGCAATACAATATATTTCCGTAACTTTGCTGACAAGTTTCATGAGGATTGTTATTTTGTTATATGATTGATTTTCAACAGTAAATATACAAAAAACAATCCTCTTTTTAGGCTTTTATTGAAACTTTTTTGAGGAAAAAGAAGTACTGCTTATCCCGAATTGGGGTACTTAGTAAAAGGAGGGGATTAGCTTGGAAGGCATCTATATTTGCCCCGTCAGACAGGTACTTATTAGTAGGATATGCCAACTTCCCCAAGCCTAAACACCTGTTTGTATCTGTTTGAACAAGCAACCAAGTATATGGAAATAGGAATGTGAATGGGCATGGGGCAACAGTTCCGTATATACTTGCACAAGTGTACAATGGGAGACATGTGGAAGGACGCATGCAAGTATAAACCCCATCATGTTTTCCGATACTTCGGCAAGGAGGCAAATATCCCACCAAGTAAGGTCCTGTTCCATTATCGAAACATCCAACGATATGCCCACATGGAAATCTATTCCTTTAAAGAGGCATTTCCCTATCTGCTTCTTCAAAGAAATAAAACAAGATGTGCATACACTATCTTACAAGTAGATGTAGAACCATTAAACAGAAAATGAAATCTATTTTTATCGTAACTTTTCTATTACTTGAATATAGAGTCGGGCGACAAGGATATTTAATGTGAATTTGTATGATTTATAATATCTGAAATATTAAACCCCAATTGGTCATTGGAAAAATTCTCTTTCTTTTGCAACTAAATCAGTTGCTTGTGCGCATAAAAATTAATGATCAACCTGTATTTATAGAAGACATAGAAAGACCTTTGCAAAACGCTATTTAGTCTAAAATAAAATTGTTTATCAATAAGTTATATGTTTGAGATCTCTCGTAAGGAGTTTTGCAGAGGTCTCATAGAGATTCTTTGTGTTTTTTTGTTCTCAAAAATCTCTAATGGTCGCTTTCGGTTAAACTTTGAAAAGAGGAATACAGCATTTCCAGTTGTTATGCGTCTATATGTGACAGAATAGGGGATTGAGAAAAATAAACCCCGACAAAGTTGCAGCTTGTCAGGGCACGTTCTAAATCTCGGTATTACCCTTCTGGTGGGTATGGGTCATTGCCGTAGCTATGCTTTTCACGAATACGTCCATCTAATCCGTGTATAGCAACTTCTTGACTGTTCTTAATCGCGATTTCACGAGCACGTTCAAATGCTTCTTGCTGTGTTCTGAAATTACCAGAACTACGTTGAGCATTTTCTTGCTTTACCTTCCATTGGTCGCCATCACGAACAACATGAATGTTCTTGCCTGCCATATTTACCTCCTTTCTGTTCTTAGTGGCAACATGTTTCAGGTTGCCGTTATTAACTCGGGAGTTCTTCATTAAAGCTCATTTGGGTTTCCGTCAAGATTCAAACCAGCCCATTGATAAACTCCATCTATTTCTGCTACTTGCGATACCAAAAGTCCATCATCCTCATCAACGAATTCCTTAAAATAGTCTCTTAAGCCTTTTGCATTAGTGTTAATACGCTTAAAGCACCAACAAGATTCAAGCATTCTAACTGCATTAAACTTTTTAAGCTCATCATATAGGGGCTGATAATCTCTTTTATTACGCAAATCATAACTCAAGAAAAATAAAGCCATTATTCATGAAATTATTTGTTAAACATTACGACTACTGTTTTGTACTTGGGGTGATCTCATTGGTAAGCAGCTCTATACCATACTAAATTCTTCAGATTACAGGGGAAGATAAGGAAGCCTGCTACATAATATAGTATATACAAATACTTTGCCAATGTTGAAGACAGGCTATTTTTTGAACATCTTATCTTATCTTGACAGTTCTCATGTCAGTTTGACATTCTCCAAAGTTACTTCTGTTGTCACATAAGAATTTCAAATATGAACAGAATGATAATTTCAATTGAAGAATAAGTTTGCGGTGGTAATGGATTGATAATTAGGTGTTTAGTTATATGTACCTGCCGGGTAAAGCCAAACGCTTCCGCCACAAAGGAGAGGGGCTGCGAATGCAAGTGCTACCCGAATTGATATTTTATATCTCAGTTTCATCTTGTCTGATTTTTTTGATTTTATGCGGATTCAGGAGGAGAGGGAGTTGAGTTTCCATTCCATTTTTCCCTACTTCTCGCATATCCGACATTTTTATGCGTCTTTCCATCGGGTCGGTCGTTTTCGTTTCGAGGCAACAAAGAGGTAGGGGGCAAGGACAACAAGCTTTAGGGCAAGAATACTACCTGTAATGAAATGGAAGTGTGGAGATTATCGTCTAAACGGCTTGCCGCACCGACCTTTTTTGTCCGTAGAAGCCCGGAACTACCTTTGCCGCTGACTACGAACAACCGATCCCGACATGATACATGGGCATAAGTGGAGGATGTGCAGGCGGAGAAGCGGGGCGAAAACAAAAAACGCAGTCTTCGGAGACTGCATTTTATCATAAGAATAGAATACACAAAAACAAAAAGCTGCCCCAATGACGGCTTAAGGAAAAAATCAAGAGAGAAAATTCTTTTTTCTTACGATATACCCTTACCTTTGTAATAGGTTATATCGTAATGACATGTATTAAAAAATGAATAAAATAAACTTAAACTTAGAACACTGCTTTGGCATTACAAAACTTTCACAAGAATTGACTTTCGAAGGTGAGAATGCGGTGCTTATTTATTCACCCAACGGTTTAATGAAGACCTCCTTTGCTAAAACACTACAATTATATGGGCAAGGGAAAGCTGACAAAGTCAAGGATGTAGTAGCAGATGTTGCTGGGAATATAGATATAAAGGATGAACATGGCAATGTCATATTACCTGCCTCAATATATGTATCAAATTGTGAAGAGCCTGATTCGGAAACACCAAAGAACATCACATCGTTTCTTGCTGACATTGTATTGAAGCAGCAATATGATAATATCCTAAAAACCTTGTCTGAAAAACAGAAAACCTTGTTCAAGGACATTAGCGACCACGCAAGAAGCACTGATATTATACCAGAATTTGTTCGAACATTCTGTGAAAGCAAGCCGAGCCTTTTCTATAGCAAGTTTGAGGAAGTGATGGCTGAGGTTGCTGGAAGCGAGATATGCTATAATTTTAAATATAATAGCATATTTGATAAAGATGGTAAGGTCAAAGCATTCATTGATTCTAATCATGAGGCCTTAAAAGATTATTCCGATAAATACCAAGCCATATTACAATCTTCGAAACTATTCAGGCAGAAAAATGGCAAAACATTTGGCACTTACCAAGCCTCTGAGTTATCTAAATCTGTTGCAGATAATGCATTCTTCGAAGTCAGCCATAAAATTGTATTGGGTGATGATGAAACCACAATTGATTCTGCAGCCTCGCTTGCAAATTTAATAAGTGACGAGCTTTCTGGCATTCTTAACGATGTCGCAGTCAAAAAAGCATTTGAAAAGATTGATAAAAAAGCCAGCGCAAACGAATCTTTGCGACAGTTCAAAGAGATAATTGAAAACCAACCAGATTTGGTAGATAAATTACTTGACTATGACAATTTTCACAAAGAAGTATGGAAAGGGTATTTTGCCAAATTTAAGGATAAGGCCGTTGACCTATTAACGGCTTATCAAGAAGCCAAACCCACATTAGACTCTGTGCTTCAACAAGCGGCAGGGCAAAGATCTGCTTGGGAAAAGACAATAAGTATTTTCAATAAAAGGTTCTCGGTTCCCTTTGAAGTAAAAATCAAGAATCAGACCGACCTTTTACTTAATGAGGAAGCGGCAGCATTATCTTTTGAATACAGCACTCAAGCTGGCCAAAAAGCAGTTGAGTCAAAAGTTTTGGAAGAAGTCGTTCTAAGTAAAGGGGAACTGAGGGCATTCTATACTCTACAACTGCTCTTTGCTATCGAAAAGATGAAACACGATGGAGGGCAAGAGCATATTCTTGTATTTGATGACATCTCAGATTCGTTTGACTACAAGAATAAATACGCGATAGTTGAATACCTTTGCGATTTGAAAGATGACGCAAGATTCAAGATGATAATCCTTACCCACAATTTTGATTTTTATCGAACAATATCATCCCGTCTGAGAGTTAAAAGAAATAGCACATACATGGCCTATAAGGAAGCTAATGATGAAATTAAATTTCATCAGGCTGAATATTTGAGAGAACCATTTAAACTCATAAAGAGCCATGCGGATAAACCTGAATTCTTTATCGCTTTAATCCCCTTGGTGCGTAACCTCATTGAATATACCAAAGATACTACTATAGATCCATCTAAGTCTGACTATTTAAAATTAACTTCGTGTCTACATGTTAAAACTGACACGGAAAATTTGACAGTAAACGACATTGTACAAATCGTTCGTAACAATATGGATATACATAATTTGCCAGTAGTAAATACTGATTTCAACATAAAAAATTACATTTACAACACGGCAGAAGCTCTCTGCAATCAACCAGTTCTTGATGAAATATATATTGAAAACAAGATAGTTTTTGCTGCTGGCATAAGGTTAAAAGCAGAAGATTATATGATATCTAAACTTAAACAAGTAATGTCCTTATATGATTTCAATAATTTCTATAACCGTATCACATCAAATCAGACTTCTGCACTCACAAAGAAATTTGAAGAACGATGCTCTCCAATTAACGACATACAGTTACTTATTAAAGAGGTAAATCTAATAACTCCTGAAAACATACACCTTAACAGTTTTATGTTTGAGCCACTTATCGACATGTCAGTATGGCGATTGAAAAAACTATATCAAGATATCAAGACGCAATTAGTGTAATAGACTTGTAATCCCTATTACGCTGAAGTGTTCGTAGAAAAGTCATCGTATATTCATAGAAACTTTGTGGTATCAATTAGCGATTAATTCTGTCCTTAAAATCGGTATTATGTTTATTGTCGGTTCAAAGTGGAGATTGTCGCCGTAACGGCTTGTCGACCCGACCTCTTTTGTCCATAGAAGCCCGGAACTACCTTTGCCGATGACAACGAACAACCAACCCCGACGATACACAGGCATAAGTGGAGGATGTGCAGGGAGAGAAGCAGGGCGAAAACAAAAAACGCAGTCTTCGAAGACTGCATTTCATCATAAGAATAGAATATACAGAAAACAAAAAGCTGCCCAACAGACGACTTTACGAAAATTTCAAGAGAGAAAATTCTTTTTTCTCACGATATACCTTTATCTTTGCAACAGACAAAGTGGTTCTTTGAAATGGCAAAATAAGGTGGAGTATAGAAGCTCGCTGGTTTCCTTATCGTTACCTACTTTCATTGGTAAGCAATTTAATCTATTGATTATTTGGTGTTTATGAAAATTTCTATGCTTTGCCATGTGCGTGGTAAAGGGAAAAGAAATACCTGTCCGCAGTCGTAAGGCTTTCAGGCAAGACTGATAAGCGGGATATTTAATGAATGGGAGCAATGTTTCCCTTTCATCGCTGTGCATTTTCTCGATTAGTCGGATGGCTTCGGGCAATAATTTGATGCGACAAAGCACACCCGTCTTCTGTCGGTTGAACTTTAACCAAAGGCTACCATTATCATCACGAACAAGATGCTTCTTACCAAGCATCATCAAATCACAATAGGCTGCACCGGTATAACAGGCGAAGAGAAACACATCACGAGTAGTTTCCATTTCCTCTTCCAATTCATCAAAGCGGAGTGCTTTGAGTTTGTCCAATGCTTCCTTGTCAAGTGCCTTGGGTGTTTTCTTGTCTCCCCGTTCTATATGGACATTATCAAACAGAAGCGTATCAGCCAGCCCCTCACGATAAGCCAGCCTACAGACAGTCTTCAAATCTGCTGCCACTCTGAAGAATGTGCTTTGCTGATAACCGAGTTCACCGAGACATAATGTCTGCAGTTCGTAGATGAAGTTTTCTGTCAGCTGCGAGAATGCCAAGTCCGAAACATTATATTTCTTTTGAATGAACTCCTGCAATCGTTTTCGGGTGAGACGATAGGCAGACATAGATGCTCTCTTCATATCTATACCGATGTGCGCTTCACGCTCCTTGATAAGCATATCCAGCCTTTCGATGAACATACACCGTGCCTGTACGCTGCCTTGAAACTGCTCTTTTACTTCGGTTGCGTCAAATAGGCAACCTTTGGCAATCAATGATTGATAAGCCGATTGAATGGAGAGTAGCAAATTCTCCAACTTCCCGTTAATCTCCACCGCATCGCGGCTCTTACCGTCCATCCTGCTCTCACGTGAATTCCACAAATCAGGATTACAGGAAAGCTTACAACTGAACTGGGCAATGGAACGCCCAATGGTAATACGTCCCATAATCGGAGCTTTCCCCGATTTGTCCAGACCGCTCTTTTTGAGGTAGAGCAGCACCTTCATCTTCTCTGTTTTCATACGCTTTAATATTTGTGGGCAAAATTACCCGAATTAAAGCGTTCCTCACTTACGCAGAAAACTGCCGGCTACAGCAACAGCCACACGAGCGAAAATAATTCAGTTACCGAATACTGCACCATCGTTACCTACATCAAAACAAGGTAATACTCTGGTAACTGAACTTCTACCTAAATCTGCACTTTTCTGCCTTTTACAAATAATGCAGCACCATGCAAATCAGAGCATTTCCTCCTCATTATCAGTTGGCTTACGCTAACTTCGATATTTTTTCATTTTCGTTGATTAGTTACGCCTAATTTTGAATCTGAATACACTACGAAACTGAATTCATAGGTCTATACTTATTTTGAGCAGCTACTTTGTAAGAAGTAGCTGCTTTTATTTTGTAAACGAATTTCTTGTTTTATGGCTGCGAGAAAGGCTTGAAATCCAAGTCGGAGTAAAGTAGTCCTCCAACGAGTCCGATTCGTCCGATCTGTCCAATAAGGAGATCTGAGAATACAATAAGGGTGTTTGAAAATTTCCTTATTGCGTCAGCCAGCACAATAAGGATGTCAGCTGACAGCCTTATTGTAATTTTGAGTGAGATTGGGCTGAAAAATCCGTCGAAAGGGCTTTTAGCCTCTCTTTTTATCTTGTTGAAATATATTTTTGAGATGTTTTTCCGAAAAACAATCCTTTTTCGTTCGATTTTTGAGAAGCTGATAGGCGGAAAGCCTTGAATCGGATTCTATTTCGCTCTGTGTCGTTGTAAAAATATTGGGCAGTTTTATATCTTTTGTTTGCTCCTGTTTTCAAGAAGAACGCCCGCTGAAATACAGGAGATTTCAGTGGGCGTAAAGAAGCAATATGTAGTTGAAATTATCTGCTCTATGAATGCTTGGCCTTTATCGGAGAATCAGAAAGAGAATGTCGCCGATGGTAAAGAGAGATCCACCGATGAGAAGGGCAAGACTGCGTTTCTCATAACCGCGACGGAACTCGTTAAGGCCAAAAAAGAAAGTGCTGACAGGGATAATCCACAGCATGTTACTCAGAAAGTAGAGCAGAAAGGCTAAGAGGGCGTTTGGGCTATAGCCAATGGTAGCTCCGCCAAAGAGAAAGAACACGCTCAGCAAGGTCGGGATGAGATTGAAGAAGGCCAGCGCCAGCAGGTGTTTTGGAAATTCGTTCATGATCGAGATGTTTAGAATTGGAACGGATTCTGTGCACGATAGCGTTGTTCCATCTTGTTTTCGATATTGGAGTATTCACCGTCAAGTTCTTTCGCGCTCTCCGGTTGGAGCTCTAAAGATTTCTTTAGGTCGTCTTCAGCGCCGAGTTTGTCGTTGAGCTGGAGCTTTACAGCCCCGCGAAGTTTGTAGGCAACGGCGTTGTCGGGCTGCAACTCTATGGCTTCATCGTAGAGAGCCAAGGCCTTGTCCAACTGATGGTGGAGAGCGTAGAAAGCCCCTAATTTCTCCATCGCTTCTATACTGAAAGGATTCATCTCGCGCACTTTTAAGTACGATTCTTCGGCTTCTATGTCGCGGCCAGTGCCCTGCAAAGCATCGGCATGCAGCAGAAGAAATTCTTCATTCTCATTGTCGAGCGCCAAAAGAGCCTCAGCATCGGCGAGTACTTCGTTGTACTGTCCCATAGAAGCCAGAATCTGGGCGCGAAGTAGGAGAGCAGCAGGATAGTGTTCTTCCTGTTGGAGAGCCTGCGTGAGAAAAGCGATGGCTTGAAAGTCTTGGTCAAGCCCATGTGCAGCTTCGCCCGCAAAATAGAGGGCGCGAGGATCGTCGGGGTGCTGCCCTCTGATTTTGTCAGCAAGAGCTTGTTCTGCCTCGTAGTTCTTTGTCCGTCCGTAGGTGCTGGCCAAGAGGAGGGCTACTTCGAGATTTTCGGGAGCAGCATCCAGCAAATGTTGAAGCTGCGGCACAGCCTCGTCGTAGCGTTGAAGGAGTATGAGCACTTCCACCAGATAGCTGCGCGTAGGTGCGTCTTCGCGAATCTCCAGAGCTTTTGTGAAGCACTGTTCCGCAAATATAAGTTCACCCATGTTCTTGGCGCGCACGCCGTCGTCATGGAAGATATTGAACATCTTTTCTGTGTCGTTCTTTTGA
Source organism: Alloprevotella rava (assembly GCF_014195585.1). GTDB lineage: Bacteria > Bacteroidota > Bacteroidia > Bacteroidales > Bacteroidaceae > Alloprevotella > Alloprevotella rava. The sequence goes on from NZ_JACICA010000001.1 coordinate 386,333, forward strand.
TCCGCTTCCGTTTTAGGTTCGGAAGCTCCGAAGAGGTTTTTGAAAAATCCCATTTAGTATTATGTCTTTTCGTTCTATTTTCAGATAAGAGTTGTCAGCAGATAAAGCCAATGCGCTGCGACAGCAGCTGCAATGCCGCCGAAAGTGTGTGAGATAATAGCTTTCGATGTAAGCTCTCTGTAGCCCAGTGAGTCAAGCATTGCTGTGTGGGTGCTCAAGAATCCGCTCCAACACATACCAATGGCTGTGAAAACAGCAATAGCATTTCCGTCGAGCCAACCGTGTTGCACAAAATTAGGTACAAGGCTCAAGGCCGCTCCAACAGCTCCAAGCGCTGTGATAGGGAAGGCAATCTGATGGGGATCGGAGAAACCGAAGAGCCAGTCAAAGAACCAGTCCACTTTCTCAGCCAGCATGGGCAGCAGCTGAGTTCCCTCGTAAGCTCCGCCAGAGTATTGTCCCGATGCAGCAGGGCCGAAGGTGAGCATCATAACGAGCGTGGAGATGATGAGTACGCCAGGGATGATGGCAATACCGATGTCAACGCCTGAGCGGCCTCCATCGAGCAGCGCGTTCAAGGTGCGTAAGAATATGCTGTTTTCTCCTTGGTGTTCCACTTGTGCAGCCAAGGCGCGCTGGCCTTCGCGGGCTTCGGGATTTATTACCGCACTCTCTTCGACAAAGTTAGGGTACTTCTTGATAATGAAATGCTGCATCAGGCGTGTGGAAACGATGCAGCCGCAGAAGGCACCGAACAGTCCGATAAGCGGCTCGATGAAATAGCCTTGACCAATCATGAAGATGATAACGATAAGCCCCATTCCGAAAGCTGTACCGAAGTTGGTGAGGGAGATAAACTGATATTTCTTAAAGTAGCTGGCAAATCGCTTGTCTTTGGACAGCGTGATGATAGCTGGATTGTCGGACAGGAAAGTCAGCACCGCGCCCAGAGAGGCTACGCCCGGCAGGTTGAATAGCGGGCGCATGAGTGGGCGCAGGAGTTTTTCGAGCATATCCACTACACCAAACTCCACAAAGAGTTTGCCGATGGCTCCCGTAATGACGCATATGGCCATCAGGTAGAAGCACGTGTTGAGCAATAAGTCGTGCGCCGTCTTCATAATGGTGTTGAGCATATTTGCTGCACCCATTTTGCTGCCCATATAACAGAAAAGAGCGGTGATAAGGAGTAGGCATACGACACCTGAAGGGATTTTGTTGCCCAAACTTACTTTAAGGTTCTTTTTCATATTGGTGTTTTATTGTTTGTTTTTCTTGTTGAATGCGAAAAATATGATATTCATGCGCAACGCTATATCTGTTTTGAAACACTGTTGTTTGTGGCTACCGTTATCTTTGGGATAGCTTGGGCTGCAAAGTTTCGATGAAGCGAGCGTTGCGGTTGTTTTCATTCTTTGCGTAATTGGAGTAGACAAGATGATTAACTTGGTCGCGAATTTACGAGATTATTTTTACTCCCATACTAATTCTGTCTAAAAATGAAAAAGAGATGCAACAAAATGTAACATCTCTTTCTGTAAGTTGGCTTATGCGGTTTAGAAACCTCCGCCTTCCGTGCTTTCCTCTTCCTCTTCTGCTTGCGCGTTGGGGAAGTCTCCCACGTTGTAGCGTATGTTGTCTTTTGCGTACTTATCCTTCGGTTGAGCAGTGCCTTTGGGGTGGCCGAGCGCAACAACGCTGAGCGGCTTCAGATTTGAGGGAAGTTTCAAAGTATTACTAACTGAAGCTACGAGCGTCTTGGCTGGATAAACGCCCAACCATACTGCGCCCAGTCCTAAACTATGTGCAGCGAGCAGTATGTTCTGAGTCGCTGCTGAACAGTCCTCCACCCACCATTCTGTAGGTCTATGATCTTCATTCATGAGTGTAGGGTCGCCACAAATAGCTATGGCTGCGGGCGCAGTTTTCAAGGCTTGAGCGTAGGGTAGAGCTGAGGCAAGTTCTTGCAGCACGGCTTTGTCGTCAATGACAACAAACTTCCAGGGGCGTTGGTCCTTTGCCGTTGGAGCTGCCATAGCTGCGCGGCAGAGCGAGTCAAGCGTAGTGCGCGACACAGGCTCTGCAGTGTATTCCCGAATAGAGCTACGCGTCAATATGTTCTGAAATACGGCTTCGGAAGTGCTCACCTCTTGCGCTTTGTCGCCCATGAAAATACGGGCTTGAGCCGCCAGCAGAGCGATGGCAAGGAAGAGCGAAAGGATTTTATATTTGTTCATATAGAAATGACGATTGTGTTTGAAATTATGATAGTTTTAGTCGTTGTTGTGAGGCTTTATTTCTTCGCTTTCTTTGTTGGGATGGTGTTGTCTTCGGCTGTGTTGAGCAACATTCCTACAGGGCAGAGAGCTTGACACCAGATGCGCGGGGCGAAAAGGCTCAGAACAACGAATGCGACCGAGAAAATCACCACGCCGATAGGGGCACTTGTAAACATAAAGGCTGTAAACGGTTCGTAGTCTAAGATTTCCGCGCCTATACCCATCCAAAGCATCAGCAGAATAATCCCCAGTACAACTAAGCGCAGTTGTTTCATCCGGCGGAATACTTTTGCATTTACTTTGATCTTGGGAAGCGGAAGCATCCAAGCCAGTTCTTGAATACTACCATAAGGGCAAACCCACGTGCAATAGAAATTCTTACGGCCAAAATAGGGGAGCAGAACGGCAAGAGCCACCATGACGACAGCAGGTAGGGCGCCTATCCAATCAACTCCGTTCTCCATCCAGCTACGTAGGAGCGAGAGCGAAATAAACTGTCCCGTCCAAAAACCAAGTACAAGGACATTGAGCACCAACACAGTGATGCGCATGCGCTTGTTACCTCTAAACTTCCAGGCAGCAAGGATGCCGAACAACATCACGGCGATAACCGCTACCGTCTTTATCCAGCCCAACAGCGGAGCCTTACCTATTGCAGAACTTCCCGTTTCCAATGCTGAGAAAGTGGCTTGTACGTTACCGATAATTGCCCGCGATGTATAAGTAGCACCGCTTATGGCATCGACTTTCTGGCTCAGAGCTTCAGCTGGAGTCTTTCCGTTCCACACGTGGAGCAACTGTGACGCTTGCCCGAAGTAACCTTCTGTTTCCTGGTTGGCTTGTGCTGTGATGTGGAGTACTCGTCCGTCTGTGTCAGTCAGTATAAAGAGTGGTGTAGGACCTGCAAAACCGATGATATCCTTACCCCATCGCGCCGAGTTATAGAGTGTGCCGACGGATTTTCCATCACTTGTCGTTACGTCCCATATTGCTGAATCGCGCTCGGATAGAGTCGCGTTCGGATACCCCAAATCTGCTAATTCCTGCGGCGTGGGCAAGGAGTAAGTAGGTGCGGCTTCCGCCTGAGATGCAGCCTTTGCCGTGATGTCTTTCCCGAAGAGGCGACCCGACGTAAAGGCTACGGCAGCCAGCATCAAGAACACAATCATCAGCGAAACCGCTTGCGACAGAAGATCCGTCCAACGCGTTTTAGCCGCAGTGCCTTTTTGCTTATTTTTTTGAATATTCATCCGCTGGGCGTTACTTGCAATATTTGTTGTAAGCTGCAAGAGCGGCCTGTACATTCTTAATCAAAGCATTGCTGGTATAAGTAGCCCCACTGACAGCATCAACCTGCATATTGGCATCCTTCTTGGCGCTGGCATCTTTCCATTTGAGCAAACTGGCAGAGGCCATCTTGAAATATTTAGGAGTTTCCTGATTGGCCAGCGTATAGATGTGTTCCACCTTGCCCGCCTTGTTAACATAGACAAGTACGGGCGTATATCCGTTGTAGCCTGTCACTTTCTTCGCGTAAGAGGAGCTATTGATGACGTAACCTGCTTTCTGGCCGTTTAGGCTAACGCTCCAAATGCCTTTGCGTACTGAAGTGAGCTGCGCATTAGCCAGACCGAGGCGTTTCAGCTGTTCAGCGCTGGGTTGGTCGGCCGTATGGTTCAGTGAAAGGGTGGTAGTAGCTTGTGCAATCTCTGCAGTGGGCAGCGTGATACCTGCCAGTAAAACTACGATAAGTACGATTTTTTTCATTGTTATATGTTTTCTTTGTTTTTTGAATAAAAATGATGTGGGCTCTATACTTACTTATGATTTTCAGCCTTCTCGCAGAAAATCGAAGGTCTCAAAAACTTCTTCCTTCGTGACGTGCTGGTCGATGAGAATATCGCCCGCATCGCGCAGTAGGGTGAAGTTGATGACATTGCCCACATTCTTTTTGTCGTGAAGCATCAGCTGATAGAGATGTTCGTAATCGTTGCAACTAAATGGGAAGTAGCCGTAGTTTTCGCGAATGTAGCGAACTGTTTGTCGCATCTTGTCGGTGGGGAAACCTTGGGAGCAACTCAGAAAGAGTTCGCAGATGAGACCCCAAGCCACAAAGTAGCCATGAAGTCCTGTGCGTTGTTGCAGCATCGCCAGCGATTCGAGCGCATGACCGAATGTGTGTCCCAGGTTAAGGGCTTTTCGGATGCCTTTCTCCGTTGGGTCTTCAGCCACAACGGCACGTTTCACCTCGATACTTTGGCGTACCATTTCTTGGAGCTGCACAAAATTGGGCTCGCAAAGGTCGAACGCCACATGACTTGCCCACATAGCAGTATCCTTCAGCAAGGAATGTTTCAGCATCTCGGCATAACCCGAGCGCAGGTTTTGGCTGTCGAGCGAGCGCAGGAAGGAAGTGTCGATAATCACCTCTTTAGCATCGCGGAAAACGCCTATTTCGTTTTTGAAGTCATTGAAGTTCACGCCTGTCTTACCTCCAACGGCCGCGTCGACCATGGCAAGCAGCGTTGTGGGTATATTGATAAAGTCTATCCCTCGTTTGAAGGTGGAGGCAGCAAAGCCGCCGAGATCCGTGACCATACCTCCGCCCAAATTGATGAGCAGCGAGTGGCGACTGGCTTTGCGCTGTTGCAGTTCCGTCCATACTTTGCTGACAGCTTCCAATGTTTTGTTGTCGTCGCCCGCTTTGATGACGATGCTTTCCTCAAGGCCGTCGATGTTGCCAAGTAAGGGGCGGCAGAGTTGCTCCGTTGTATTATCCGTCAGTAGGAAGATGCGATCGTAAGACTCAGCGCAGAGGCGGCGCCCCTCTTTGCGGATGTCCGTTGTATAAGTGATAGTTTGTGGCATGAATGAGCGTCTTATGAGCAGTAGTACTCTGTCAGTCGTTATTTCTCAAGCGGGAATTTTGTATGTTCAAACTCCTCGATGGCACGACGGAAAGAGTCGGGGACTTCTACCGAGATTTGGTCTTTTAGTGAGAAGCACACCATGATAGAACGGCAATGGCAAACCACGCTATTGTCCTTGCGGTTGATGGCCCGTTGCTCGAGCGTGAAACTCTTACGCCCCACATGGCTCACACAAGTTTCCATGACAATATCATCACCATAGAAAACGGGAGCTATGAAGTCCGCATTGATATTAGCAATCACCGGAACGACATCCGGCGTGCCGTTGTAGATTTTCAAGACCAAATTGAAATAATCCACCTTGCCCAAATCATAGAAAGAGAAGTAGGCATTATTATTCACATGGCCGTAGCGATCAACATCGTTGAAGCGAAGCTGAATAGGGAGTTGGTGGTGGTATTTAATATCTTCTTCCATGCTGTTTCTGATCTGTTATTCATTAAAATAGTTCCGAGCCACCGCTCTGAGCCTTGCCCGGTTCACTTGTGTTTCGAGTGTGTCGACATCTACATGCAGGAGGTCGCGCAGCGCATAGATGTTGGCTTCCTCATCTGTGGGATGCTCACCGGCAGAGCGGAACAAATGGTTGCGAGCATCCACAATTTCCAACGCCTCATGCGTGTATTCGGCCGGCTCTAAGCTTTCGCGTAGAGCCATTTTGATGTAGCTTTCCAGCGCATCAACAAAATCCTGTATTTCTTCGTGCATAGTGCTGCGAAGTTAAGCAAAAGTTTGTTTTCCTCCTTTCTATTAACGTCTTTTACATGCAGAAATACGCCTAAAAGGGTACTTTCTGTCAGTGCTTTAGAGAGATTGAACGCTCTGTTTGGCGCGTATTATCTTTACATTGGCAAAACGCGAAATAGATGTTAAGGAAATAAAAACACGAGGCATTTGTTCAAAAATCCAAAGAGCAGAGCGGCGCGGAAGTATGCAAAACATGGTGTTTTGGAGGGGAAAAAGCTCGTTTCTCTCCTTTTTTTAGTGAAAAAGTCCTGTTTCTATCCGTCAGTTTCCTTATTGTGTTCGTCGATTTCCTTATTGTGTCAGCTGGCGCAATAAGGATGTCCGCGGATAGGCTTATTGTATTCACCGATAGCCTTATCGGACAGATCAGGCGAGTCGGACAGGTCTGAGAATAACTTTGCTTCAAGTTTGATTTCGAGCCATTCTCAGGTCAGTAGAATAAGAGATTTATTGACGAGGATAGGCAGAGAGCTTCATTGTCATAATGTCTTTTTAGGGAGAAAAGAGGAAAAGATAAGTATCTTTGAGGTTTCTTAGAAAAAAAACTTGTTTTTGTTTGGTGCGTCCGCATGAAGTACTACCTTTGCAGCATTAACAAGTACATTTGATAGATATATGACATCCAATAAAGGTTTTAACTTTTACTTTTATTATTACTTTGCTGAACAAGTGAAGCGGGATGTCGTATGCGTAAAATAAGGAAATGAAACCTATTAAATGTCCCGCCCGATAGAGCGGGATTTTTTATTATCCTTCAGTTCCTATCCACTACCGAAAGAAAAGAGAAAAATGAAACGAGTAGCGATACAAGGCATCAAAGGTTCTTTCCACGATATTGCAGCCCATCAGTTTTTTGCGAGCGAGGAGATAGAGCTCGTTTGCTGCGATACGTTTGAAAGTTTGTTTGCACAAACTCGGCAGGACAACGACTTGCTCGCACTGGTAGCCATAGAGAATACTATTGCAGGAAGTTTGCTCCACAACTACGAACTGCTCCAGCAGAGCGGTATGACCATCGTGGGGGAACACAAGCTCCACATAGAGCACAGTTTGATGTGTTTACCCAGCGATAGTTCCGAACTGCTGACGGAAGTGAACTCACATCCCGTGGCTTTGGCCCAATGTCGCGATTTCCTTTCCCACCGTCCCCATCTGAAAGTGGTGGAGGCCGAAGATACAGCTGGCGCGGCGGAGAAAATAGCACGGATGCAGCTCCACGGACACGCCGCTATCTGCCACGCCGATGCAGCCGAACTCTACGGTCTGAAAGTTCTGGAACGCTCCATAGAGGACAACAAGCACAACTACACCCGTTTCCTCGTGCTCAGTAATACTTGGGCCGCTGAGGCTCTGCGGAATGTTCACCACTCCACCAAAGCCTCCATCGTCTTTGCCCTGCCTCATGCCGAAGGCAGTTTGAGCCAGGTGTTGAGTATCTTTAGTTTCTATCATCTCAGCTTGACAAAGATTCAGTCGCTCCCTATCATTGGGAGAGAATGGGAATACCTTTTCTATGTCGACGTGAGCTATTCCGATTTCCACCGCTATCGCCAGAGCATAGATGCCGTGCGCCCACTGACCCGACAGTTGAGAATTCTCGGAGAATACGAAGGAAAATAAAACAGCCCCAACACATAAACTACCGCATATATGGATACTGTTCAGAAAGTCAAACCTGCCAACCGATTGACGGCTGTCAGTGAATACTACTTCTCAAGGAAATGCTTGGAAGTGGCACACATGAACTACGAAGGAAAGGATGTGGTTTCGCTCGCAATAGGGAGTCCGGACAATCCGCCCTCAAAGGAAACCATCGAAGTGCTTTGCACCGAAGCGCGCAAAGCTTCAGCCCACGGCTATCAGCCCACCCGCGGCATACCAGAACTGCGCGGAGCGATGGCCAACTTCTATGAGCGTTTCTATGGCGTTAGTCTGAATCCTAACACGGAGGTACAACCGCTCATTGGATCGAAGGAAGGCATCCTTCACGTTACGCTGGCATTCTGCAATCCAGGCGATAAAATTCTTGTGCCCAATCCTGGTTATCCCACCTATACTTCTCTGCCCACGCTGCTGGGCGTTGAGGTGGTCTACTATAATCTGAAGCCCGAGAATGATTGGCAACCCGATTTCGACGAACTGGAAAAAATGGATTTGACGGGAGTGAAGATGTTGTGGAGCAATTATCCCCACATGCCGACAGGCGCACCAGTCCTGCGGAATACTTACGAGCGTCTTGTTGACTTTGCTCGCCGTCACGCCATAGTAGTTGTCAATGATAATCCTTATAGTTTCATCCTGAACCACAAACCTATGAGCCTGCTCCAAGTGGAAGGAGCGAAGGAGCATTGTGTTGAATTCAACTCGATGTCGAAGAGCCACAATATGCCAGGCTGGCGCGTAGGAATGTGTGTGACCAACGCCGCGTGGACAAAATGGATATTGAAGATAAAGAGTAATATAGACTCCGGCACATTCCGCGCCTTGCAGTTGGCCGCCGTTCAAGCCTTCGACAACTCCGATGAATGGCACAACGAGAACAACTTCGCCACTTACGAGCGCCGTCGCCGCTTGGCTTGGCAAATCATGGACACGCTCCGCTGCCAGTACGACACCGATTCCGTGGGAATGTTCGTTTGGGGGCGCATACCTGATGATTATGTTGACGTAGAAGATCTTACGGAAAAAGTTCTCCACGAAGCCCGTGTATTTCTGGCTCCAGGTTTTATCTTTGGCAGCAACGGACGTCGTTATATCCGCATCAGTCTTTGTGCGAAAGAAGAAATGATGGCTGAAGCCCTTCGCCGAATCCAAACAGTATTTGAAAAGTAATAATAGAAATAAAGAACAACAGATATGGAACTCGAATTAGCACCTCTGAATCTGGATGGGATAGATGCCACACATCGGCCCACCATCATAGCCGGCCCTTGTTCGGCAGAGAGTGAGGAACAAGTGATGACCACTGCCAAGCAACTGGCAGCCGAGGGCATACGCATATATCGTGCGGGGGTGTGGAAACCTCGTACAAAACCCGGAGGCTTTGAAGGTCACGGAGAACCAGCTTTGGAATGGCTCAAGGAAGTACACGAGGAAGTGGGAATGCTCACAGCTACGGAAGTGGCTACCGCCTCTCATGTGGAACTGGCATTAAAGTACGGCGTCGACATCCTTTGGATAGGCGCGCGCACAATGGCCAATCCCTTTGCTGTTCAGGAACTGGCCGATAGTTTGAAAGGTGTGGATGTTCCCGTCCTTTGTAAAAACCCCGTCAATCCTGATTTGGAGCTCTGGATAGGCGGTCTGCTCCGCTTCAATCAAGCTGGCTTGAAACGCTTGGGCGTTATCCATCGCGGTTTCTCAACCTACGAGCAAAGCCTCTACCGCAATCTGCCCATGTGGCACGTACCTATTGAGTTGCGTCGCCGCATTCCCAATCTGCCCATCTTTGGTGATCCCAGTCATATAGGCGGTCGCCGCGAACTCATTGCTCCGCTCTCTCAGCAAGCTATGGATCTCGGTTTCGATGGCTTGATTATCGAATCGCACTGTAATCCCGATGCTGCGTGGAGCGACGCCAAGCAACAAGTGACACCCGATGTGCTCGACTTTATCCTTGACAAACTCGTGATTCGCGACTCTGCCGCGTCCACGGAGAACCTCGAAGCACTCCGCAAGCAGATTGACCACATCGACAATGACCTCATCCGCCTGCTGGCAAAACGTATGCGCGTCAGCAGAGAGATTGGCGCTTACAAGAAGGACCACAATATGACCATCGTGCAAACGGCGCGCTACAGTGAGATTATCAACAAGCGCGGTGCACAAGGTGTGTTGAGCGGAATGTCGAACGATTTTATGAAAACCGTTTTTGAAGCCATCCACGAAGAAAGCGTGCGCCAGCAAGTGGAGATATTGAATCGAGAATAGGAAGGAGAAAATGCTCGCTCTCTCTCTCTTGCATGCGAAAGGAAGCAGCGTGTTCTTTGTTGTGTCTTAGAAGCCATCTATTGCGTTGAAGAGATGGTGAAGAATGTATAATTAGAAATATGAGAATTTTAGTTTTAGGTGCTGGCAAGATGGGGTCGTTTTTTGTTGACCTTCTTAGTTTTGAGCACGAAACAGCAGTGTACGATGTCAATCCAAAGCGGTTGCGCTTCATGTATAACACGCAACGCTTCACGCAGTTGGAAGAAATCGATGCGTTTAAGCCCGAACTCGTTATCAATGCTGTGACGCTGAAATATACCCTGAGCGTTTTCGAGGAAGTGCTACCGCATCTCACGCCCGACTGCATTATCTCCGATATAGCTTCGGTGAAAACAGGGCTACATGAATTCTACGAAAAGTGCGGACAACGTTATGTTAGCACACACCCCATGTTTGGCCCGACATTTGCCAATTTAGGAAAATTGGCAGAAGAGAACGCCATCATTATCAATGAGGGCGACTATATGGGGCGTATCTTCTTTCGCGATTTGTACAGTCGGCTCGGTTTGCACATCTGCGAATATACGTTCGACGAACACGATGAAACGGTGGCTTACTCTTTATCCATTCCGTTTGTCTCTACTTTCACCTTTGCTGCAGTAATGAAGCACCAAGATGCACCAGGTACCACCTTCAAACGCCATTTGGCCATTGCTCGCGGGGTGCTTAGTGAGGACGACACGCTCCTGCGCGAAATTTTGTTTAACCCGCGCACAGGACGGCAGGTAGAGAAAATCCGGACAGAACTCAAGGAATTGCTCGAAATCATCGACCGCCGCGACGAAGACGGCCTAAATGCCTACCTCTGTCGCATTCGCAAAAATATCAAATAGCAATACAATTCTTATCCAGCAAGGGATTTGTCGAAACGTTGGTTTATTCGGCAAATCCCTTGCTTTTGTTTGTGTGATTGATACAGTTTCCTGTTTTTTATATTTTTTTATTTGTAGATTTTTGCATCAAGATGGAATCGCCTTTATCTTTGCAGCAATGATTCAAAGATCTTTTTTATGAAAAAAATATTTTTGATAGCTATTCTACTATCTTCTTCTATATTTGCTACGGCACAAGTAGCCGGTGGTTATACTATTCATGGTGTTGTACAGGACTCACTGAGCCAACATAAAGAGCCTTATGCTACAGTACGCCTCTTTCGCAAAGGAGAGATAAAGCCTTTGGTTGTGGCGACTACGGATACCAGTGGTAAGTTTACCTTACACTATGCAAAACCAGGAACATACATCTTGCAAACAGCCATTATTGGCAAGTTGCCAACAAAGAAAGAATTGGTGCTGGATGCAGACAAAGTGGTTGAACTCGGTACTATTCTGACCCAAGATGCTGGAAAGTCGTTGGCTACGGCAGAAGTGGTAGCTGCTCGTCCGTTGGTGAAAAGTCAGATAGACCGTTTGGTTTACAGTATGAGTGACGATCCCGATGCACAGACGAATACCATGTTGGAAATGCTTCGGAAGGTGCCTCTCGTTACAGTAGATGGGCAAGACAATATAACCGTTAATGGGAAAGCGAACTTTAAGGTTTACGTCAACGGAAAGCCCAACAAGATGATGAGCGATAATCCGTCGGTGGTTCTGAAGAGTTTTCCCGCCAGCGTAGTAAAGAAAGTGGAAGTTATCACCGATCCTGGTGCAAAATATGATGCGGAAGGCACATCGGGCATACTGAATATTGTCACGGCAACGGAGGCAACAACGAGTGGTTATACTGTAACGCCCACACTTTCTTGGAGCAATAGAGGATGGGGAGGAAATATTTTTGGTATGGTGCAGATAGGCAAACTGACGCTTTCTGCGCATGGTGGTGTAAATGGGCAAAATTCGTTGCGCAGTACGACGGAATCGGAACGTGAACTCTTTCATGATCCTGTTAATCATTTATTGAGGACAACAAGCGAGTTCTCCAATCGTGGAACCTATGGCTTCGGTGGCTTAGATGCCAGCTATGATATTTCGAAGCATGATTTGCTGAGTGTTAGTAGTAGTATTTATGCTGGCAGACAGAAGGGACATGGCCTTTCTTCAACATTCTTGACGGGGAATGCAGGGACTGTTTATTCTTATGACAATGTGAACCATAGAGACAGTCGATATCATGGGATAAATACCAGTGTGGACTATCAGCATCAGTTTGGTAAAGAAAATCAGAACTTGACTTTTTCTTATCGGTTTAGTTCGGATTTGAGAAACAATAAAACTCTCAATGTTTACGACAATTTGCAAAGCGTGCCTTTCGTGCTAAAAGATCGCCGTATCGACCCTGATAATAAATCGCAAGAACACACAGCACAGATCGACTTTACCTCTCCGCTCGGAGAGAATCATACGCTGTCTGTCGGGGCAAAATACATCTATCGCCTTAATCGTTCTGATAATGAGGAGTACTCTCGTTTGGCAGGAACAGCAACAGATTTCTTACCTGATGTCGCTCAAAGCTTGCTTTATCGCCATCGTACGGACATTTCGGCGGGCTACACGGAATACATCTATAGGTTGAAACGTTTCTCTCTCCGTTCGGGGCTTCGTTTTGAGAGTTCTCATATTCGTGTGACCTATCCCAATGGGACTCGTGCGGCTTTTTCAACGCGGCTCAATGACTGGGTTCCCAGTTTGAATCTGGGCTATAATCTAACCGATACACAGCTACTTCGTCTTGGCTATAACTTGCGTATCGGTCGTCCAGATATTTACTATCTTTCTCCGTATGTTAATCATCTTTCCCCTGAGAAAATAAGCTATGGTAACCCCAATCTGGAGAGTGAGACAGCACATAATTTTCAACTGAATTATAGTCTGTTTAGTCAAAAGTTTAGTGTTAATTTTTCTGCAACTTATTCTACATCGTATAATGGTTTGACATTCTATAGTTTTATGAAAGATGGTGTGGAGCATTCAACAAGTGGCAATTTCCTACATTCTAAGCAATGGAGCTTTGATACTTATCTGAATGTAAACCCATGGAAATCGACAGCTTTTACATTGAACGGAAATCTGAAATACTCAGATTTGAAATCTTATAGGACAAGCGACCATAATTATGGCTTTTCGGGCAATTTCTTTGCGATGCTTCGACAAGACTTACCCTGGAAACTAAAATTTGGTCTTGGTGTAGGTGCTAATTGGAACGATATAAGTCTACAAGGACAAAGTTCTAAATTCAAATACTATTTTCTGAATCTTTCGCGCTCTTTTCTTGAGGAAGACCGTTTAACGGTTACACTCAATGGTTTCAATATTTTCAATCCTCGACAAACATTCAATAATACAACCCAGACAGCGATGTTTCGAAGTTCGACAAGTTCTGTGCTTCACGGCTTTTCGAGAATTTCGCTTGGCATTAGTTGGCGCTTCGGCAAACTACGAGCAGTGGTGAAGAAAACGGCTCGAAGCATTGAAAATTCAGATGTTAAGACGGGTAGTACCTCACAAGAGAATGGTTCTAATATGGGCAAATCCAGAGGCAATTAAACTCACGGACAGATGTGAGCGGTTTTATTATCTCCTTCTGTGAGGAGAAGCATGGATGGAATCTGATCAAGCGTCTATATCCTTATTGCGTTTTCAGATACAATAAGGATATCCGCTGACATTCTTATTGCGCCAGCTCATTCCCTTATTGTAATGGAGCATACAATAAAGGAATCAGAGGAGGAGGTCTATCTCCTCCTCCCTATATCTTATTTTTGTGTTGTCACGTTGTCATGTCGTCACACTTTGAGTATAACTAATTGAAAACGTTTGTATTATCCGCGTGACAACAGTGTGACAACAAATTTTTACTGTCACCTTGTTGTCACGCGCTTAAGCGTTTGTCTATCAACTCTTTTCACGCTCCGTGACAACGTGACAACAAAAATAAGTTTTTTTCTAGGAGGAGAGAGTGATGGATACAGTCGGTGGAGTTGCCAATAGACATATATCCTCTTCTATCAAAAGGGCAGAGAAATTTTATATGAGATGTGAAAAGAGAATTTAGAACAAACTGCGAATGCAAAGATAAATCATAGGGAGCAAGAGAGAGGGGAGGAGATTGACCGTCTTGCAGTCCTTGATATGGAGAACACCCAGACCTGCTGCAGCAATAAGAACACCGCCCACGATGTTGGTCTCGGTGATGATTTGTGCGCTTAGAGAGTCGGGTGACATAGAGATAGAGCCTTTGAACAACCACCCAATGAAATAGAAGAACGACATCCAAAGCAACACGGGGATGCTGGAGAGCGCCGAGCCAAAGCCGTAAGTGGACGCCACGATGACGAGAGTGACAAAATCGAGCGTAGCGTTGGTATAGAGGTAGGTGTCATCGCCATAGATAGCGCTAAGGATGGGGCCCATCATGGCAAGTGTGCCCACGCAGCAGAGCAGCGTGGCTGTCGTAATACCTTCGGCCACCGAAGGGGCACCATCTATTTTCGGCTTTTTGCGCTGCAATTTTTTGCTGGCGCGTTCCATATTACCGTCAAGATTTAGCATGGTGCCGATGAGGCCACCAGCCGCAAGACAAAAGATGAATAGTACGGGGTTATCACTCTTGCTCATATTTTGCATGGCTACATTGATCCCCATCACTAAGACGGCGATACCCATACCCGTGGCGAGGGCATTGAGATACTTTACGTTGAGGCTTCGCTTAGTGATAGAACCAACAAAGCCACCTGCAATGATGGCTAAAACATTGATAAAAATTGCTAGCATAGTTTTGATTTTGGCGCGAAGATACAACTATTTTGTAGAAATAAATATGAGCGTTAACTGCGGGATATGAAAAACACGGAAAGAACAATTTTGTTCTTTCCGTGTTTTATAGCAGAGGAAGTTGTAGTTATTTATTTGGAAATTGCAACTTCGAGATTGTTCTGAATAACATCGTTGCCAGGGTATCCGCCTTCGGTGAGGTTGGAGAAACCTACGCTACCGTCCTTATTGAGCAGGACATAAGCAGGAATACCAGGAATGTTGAGATCAGTGCATAGGTTTTGCCACTGTTGTTTTGTGAGGCGGTAGTGATCCCCAGAGATGCTAGGAATCATAGCCTGCCATTTATCTTGAGGTGAGGTTTCGCCTGTGAGATAAACAAAGACAACGCCCTTGTTTTGATAGGTGGGTTTGATGGCGTCAATATCCTTGAGTGCTGCGCGGCAGGGAGGACACCAAGTGGCCCAAATGTCGATGAGGACAACTTTATTGGGATAGTTGGCTTTGATGGCATCAATGATGGCTTGTCCGCCCGTGATGCTTGTCGGGACTATTTTTACTGTAGAGGGAACGCCCGTAGTTGTCTCTACCTGTGTAACTTCTGCTGCTTCAGCTTTTGGAGCTGTACGTGCACAACTGGTGGTTGTGAAACTCAGTACAGTAGCCATGAGAATCAGAATCTTTTTCATTTTGTTCTTTCTTTTATTGTAATGTATAGTAAGCGCAATAATGTGCACACTTATAGGTAAGACGGATATAGCATGGGAATGTTACAGTGGGCAACTCTCCTTGGTTGCTTTGTCCCTTTGGTGGGATAAGTCAATATGGGTAGAGTTGCACACATTCCTTGTGCTCTATATCCAGCCGCGCACGTTAATCAATGCGTTTTACCATTTCGCGGAAAATGTCGGCCATAATAGGCTGCACTGCGTCAGCGGCGCGCTGCACTTCCTCGTGAGTGATGTTTACAATTTTTCCCTCAACGCCCAAATCGGTGATGACACTCACGCCAAAGCAGCGAATGCCAGCGTGGCGGGCAACAATGACTTCGGGGACTGTACTCATGCCGACAGCATCAGCACCGAGGATGCGATACATTTTATATTCTGCTGGCGTTTCATAGGTAGGACCTTGATCGGCAAGATAAACGCCTTCGACAACTTTGATTCCTTTTTCACGCGCAATGGTGCGTGCCATGTCAAGATACTCATGGTCATATGCTTCGTGCATATCCGGGAAACGAGGACCACCAGGATAGTTTGGGCCATTGAGTGGATGTTCAGGTTGGAAGTTGATATGATCTGTGATAAGCATCAAGTCGCCAATCTCGAAGTCTGGATTTGTACCTCCGCTGGCGTTGCTGACAAAGAGAGAACGGATGCCGAGTTCTGCCATAACGCGTTGGGGGAAAGTGACCTGTTGCATGTTGTATCCCTCATAGTAGTGGAAACGTCCCTCAAGGGCCATTACTTCTTTGCCGCCGAGGTGGCCGAAAAGAAGGCGACCGCTGTGTCCTTCCACTGTTGAAACAGGGAAATTGGGGATTTTGTTGTAGGGAATCTCGTCTACGATGTCAATTTCTTCAGCCAAGTGGCCGAGTCCAGTACCGAGAACGATAGCAGTGCGGGGACGCAACTGTGTGTTTTCCTTAATCCATTGTGCAGTCTCTTTAACTTGTTCGATGTAATTTTTAATGTCCATATTTTTATGATTATTTATTGTGTTTGTCGATATATGAAAAGATGAGTTTCTTAAAGGCTGGTTCTCCTCCCAGGAGGAAGTCGACTTCAAAGGGGAGGGCGAAGAGGTGAACTTTTAGTAGCGCACTGAGTCCTGTCATATCGCGTAAGCGAGGAGCATCTTTTTCCGTTGTGATAGCTAGGCAGGGAGGCTCCCACAGCTCTTTGAAAGTTTTGTTGATGCGATTGATGTCGCTATCGCTGAAAGTGTGATGATCTGGAAACGTTAGTGGAGTGACTTCCGCACCTTCTTCTTCCAATTGTTTGAACATGGGTTCTGGACGCGCAATACCTGTGATAGCCAGAACGCGACTTCCTTGCAATGCTCCCTCAGATTCAGCTCCAAAGACAGGGTAGGGATGGCGGTAGCGAAAGGTGGTGAAGAACAAATGTTGCTCTGGTTGTAAGTGCAACTCTCGCCGAATGACTGCTGCTTCTTGCCTGCTTAGATCTTCTGGGCACTTCGTTACAATGATGATATTACTGCGTTTTGCTCCTTGGGGAGCTTCGCGCAACCGCCCTGCGGGGAGAATGAGATCGCGGGTATAGAGTCGCGAATAGTCGGTGAGCAAAATGTTGAGCCCTGCTTGCACATAGCGATGTTGCAAAGCATCGTCGAGAATGATTACTTCAGGGACGGGGGAACTTGAGAGTAGTTGCTGAATACCTCGCCGCCGATTTTCATCAACAGCCACTGCCACGCAAGGAAATTTATGCTTCATTTGTAGCGGTTCGTCACCGCTTTCAGCAGCAGTACTTTCTTGTTCTACCATTCTAAACCCCTTGCTCTTTCTACCATATCCACGACTAAGCGTGGCAACACGGAACTGTTGCTCCAAGAGGCGGATCAAGTACTCCGTATGAGGTGTTTTTCCCGTTCCGCCTACAGCAAGATTCCCTACTGCGATAACTGGTATAGAGAAACGCTGCTGAGGTAGCCACCCCCAATCGAACGCTTTGTTTCGTAGGGTTGTTACAAACTCGTAGAGCCAACTTACAGGAAGCAGCCACGGCCATAATCGAGGGTGGGGCAGGGGGCGCATGAAATTGTCGGAGTGCTTTATTTTAGATTAGGCTCAAAGAACATTCGCGCTTGGAGCGCATCTCGACCTCTGATACTTTCTGCAAAGCGCAGAGGATCATAGTATGTGCCCAATACAGTTTTCAATTTACGTTCCAGATAGTCTTCTTGTACGTTAGAAAGAAGGCTACTGAAGAAGTCCGTTTCAATGTCGGATGCTATTACTTCGTAGTCGATGAGCTTGGCGCGCTTAGCAGCTTCTGCAATAGCATCGTCAAGTGTTCCTAACCGATCGACAAGTTTGAGCGCTAACGCTTGTTGACCTGTCCATACACGTCCTTGACCAATCTCATTAACGCGTTGTTCTGTCATATGTCGGCCAGCTGCTACACGACTAATGAAAAGTTTGTATCCTCGGTCAACATAGGCCTGCATAGCTGCGCCTGCTGCTGGAGAAAGATGGCCCGTTGCAGGCTCAAGGTCGTAAGCTTTGTTGGTGCTTACTGCATCGAAATGTAAGCCGAGTTTCCCTTCGAGCAAGCCAGAAGCATCAGGAATCATACCGAAAATTCCGATGCTACCAGTGAGTGTTGTAGGTTCGGAAATGATGTAATCGGCACCGCAACTAATGTAGTAGCCGCCGCTGGCAGCATAGCCGCCCATAGAAACAATGACGGGTTTCTTCTTTTTGAGCAATTCGACAGCGTGCCAAATTTGTTCGGAGGCATAAGCAGAACCTCCAGGTGAATTCACACGAAGTACAACGGCTTTTACTTTCTTATCGTTGGCAAGAGCATCTAAATCTTCAACAACATTTTTACCGATGATTTGTTCACCATTCAGTCCGCTCATATTACCTTCCGCTCCAAAAATTTCTCCCGAAGCATAATAGACAACAATTTTGGAGGACGAAGAGCCTTCGTCATAGAGTTTTGCTAGTTCAGAGGCTTCGACAAGATTCACTTTCTTTCCGCCGAGCTGATTACGCAGGATTTGGCGTACTTCATCAATATAGGCCAAACCATCCACGAGTTTCTGCTTCACATAACTGCTCGGTTCTGCCAAAGCTTGGTAGCGATCGGCGTAAGCATTCAGGCTATCGGTGGAGATTCGTCGCGACGCAGATACTTCCTTGCAGATGTTCCCCCATAGGTTGTTGAGCATGGATTGCGTCATTTCGCGATTGGCGGGGCTCATACCTGATAGCATATAAGGTTCAACGGCACTCTTATAAGTACCAACGCGGAAAATTTGCATCTTGACGCCTACTTTCTCCATGAGGTCTTTGTAAAAGACGGGTTGAGAGGAGAGACCGTGCCAGTCCAGCATTCCGTTTGGATTGACCAATACTTTGTCGGCCACAGACGCCACATAGTAAGCTCCCTGTGTATAGCTCTCGCCGTAGGCAATGATAAACTTACCACTCTCTTTGAAGTCTGAAAGAGCTTTTCGCAGTTCTTGCAACGTGGCAAAATCGGACTGAAGCATACCTCCTTCAATGTAGATACCCTTTATATCTTCGTCTTCGCCTGCCACTTTGATGGCTTTGATAATATTGTCAAGCCCTTGTTGTTCGGCTAAATCGTTGCTGAAGAATATAGCCCAAGGATTACTAGTGGCGCGCTCTGAAATGGTTCCTGAAAGGGAAATTCTCAAAATGCTATTGTCTTCAATCATTGGCTTTTGGTTACTGGAAAGTGCCAACGAGACGAGCATCATGAACCCCATAAAGAAAGAGAAAATCCCTACGAGCATAATGCCGACAACAGTTGCTAAAACATATTTGAAAAAATCTTTCATAGCTTGTTCTTAAAAATGGGCGGATAAATAAGAGGGAAGTATCCCCCGTTTGTCCTTTCTTGGTGATATGTGGATTACTTTAATACAACTTCAACGGGGCAATGGTCAGAACCAAATATCTCATTGTGGATAGAAGCTGAAACTAACTTATCGTTCAGACAATTCGATACCAGGAAATAGTCGATACGCCACCCCGCATTCTTTTCTCGAGCACGGAAGCGATAGGACCACCATGAGTAGGCACCTGTCAAGTCGGGGTTGAAAAAGCGAAACGTATCCGTAAAGCCTGCATTGAGAAGCTGCGTCATCTTCTCGCGCTCTTCATCCGTAAAACCTGCATTGCGACGATTTGTCTTTGGATTTTTAAGATCAATTTCTTGATGGGCTACATTTAAGTCGCCGCACACAATAACAGGCTTTTTTTTGTTCAATTCCAGGAGATATTCTCGGAAAGCATCTTCCCATGTCATGCGATAGTCGAGGCGGCGTAGTTCATCTTGAGAGTTAGGGGTATAAACAGTGATCAGGAAAAAGTCGTCCATTTCCAGCGTGATAACACGTCCCTCATGGTCGTGTTCCTCATGGCCCAATCCGTAAGTCACATTGAGCGGATGGTGCTTTGTAAAGATGGCTGTTCCAGAATAGCCTTTTTTCTCAGCATAATTCCAGTAGCTTTCGTACCCTTCAAAGTCAATATCGAGTTGTCCCGCCTGCATTTTTGTTTCTTGCAAGCAGAAGAAGTCAGCGTCAAGGTTTCTAAAAGCATCGCGGAAGCCTTTTCCGTCGCAGGCTCTTAGTCCGTTTACATTCCAAGATATAAATTTCATTCGTTTTTTATAGGTGTAAGAGTTCACATCCTCTGCAATGAGAGGGCGAAATTCAGGTTTGAGAGAGTACAAAAATATGAAAGTTCTGTTGAATTTGCAAAGTCACATGGCGAAAAATAACTAATTTTGCACAGTACACAGTTTTCTGTGGCTTTTTATCGACACGCAAAAGAAATAATGAGAAAGTATATATTTTTGTCCCTTGCTGCCGCTCTTTTCTCCCTCGGGATGCAGGCTCAGCCACGTATTAGCTTTTCTGAAACCCAGCACGATTTTGGTCAAATCATGTGGCGCAATCCGGCACAAACTATTTTTCGTGTTCGCAATACAGGCAACCAGCCATTGGAGATAAAGGCTGTGGAACCAGATTGTGGTTGCACGTTGGTGAGTTGGGACCAAAGCTCGATAGCTCCCGGGGCGGAGGGCAAGATCATTGCTAAATACGACGCCGAACTTCTCGGTCATTTCTATAAAGGCATTGCAGTTTATACCAATATAGGCGAGAATCCCTATTATATCAATCTCGTTGGTCATGTGGTGATACCTAGTGAGGGGAAAGCGGAAAACTTCCCCGTGCATCTTGGCGACAAATGGCTCTCAACAGAGAACGTGGAGTTTGACGATGTGCGCCGTGGCGATCGTCCAGAACGTACCGTGGAGGTTTTCAACGCAGGCAAGAAACCAATGACGCTGGGGTTGATGCATCTTCCTCAGTATTTAGATGCCGATATTCAGCCCAGTGTTCTTCATCCGGGTCGTAAGGCAAAAATAAAGCTCACCCTAAAGTCGGATGCTATTATGAATATGGGCCTAACGCAAGCTTCTGTTTATCTTTCTACTTATACAGGCGAGCGCATCAATCGTAACAATGAGATAAATGTGAGTGTTACACTTCTGCCTGATAATAACTATTCGGAGCCAACGTTGAAATATGCACCGATAGCCCATCTTGACACCACGAGCGTAGATCTTGGCTCTTTGGGAACAAAGAAACGTCTCCGTACACAATTGTGTTTGACTAATGAGGGAAAGACTCCGCTTGTGGTGAGTACTTTGCAAGTTTATAACGCTGGTATTTCTGTCAGTCTCGACCGTCGACAAATAAAGCCAGGCGAGAAAGCAAAGATGAAAATTATTGTAAATAATTCAACACTACAGTTCAAAGGTCGTCGTCGTATTTTGCTCATTACAAACGACCCAAAAACGCCGAAGTTAGCGATAGATGTGAACGTAAAAAAGTAAGGGAATAATTTGGTAGAACAAAAACAAAACTCTACTTTTGCACCCGCAATCGGAAAGTAGCGCAGTTGGTAGCGCACTACGTTCGGGACGTAGGGGTCGGGCGTTCGAGTCGCCTCTTTCCGACAAAACGCGGCAGAAGCTTTGCAGAAAAGTGGACGCCGCGTTTTTTTTTGTTTTACTTCTTGGTTGTTGAGATGTAAAACGATAGTGCGGATGTCTTGATATTTATAAAAAAGAAGGTGTTACTTTGCTAAACCAGAGTAACACCTTTATATCTGTGTATTAAGACTTTCACTGTGCACAGTCTATGTATTATCTGTAGGCACTTTCGCTCACTGTACCACTCTGCCTCCCTCTGCCGTAGCCGCATCCGTACAGAGTACCTCACACCTCGGACGGAGACAGTGGGTGCTTGTACGGAAGTTTTTCACTAACCTCCGCCCCTGCATGTTGTGTTATAGCCTGTAGGCAACTCTACACACTGTAGTCATCACTCTCTCCTCCCAGAACAAAAAACTTATTTTTGTTGTCACGTTGTCACAGAAAGGTAGAATATGTTGATAGACAGGCTCTTATTTGCGTGACAACAGGGTGACAATGAAAATTTGTTGTCACACTGTTGTCACGCGCGTAATGTGTTTGTTTTTCAGGCGATTATACCTAAAGTGTGACAACGTGACGACGTGACAACGAAAAAAAGAGCAGAGGAGAGAGGAGAATGTTTCTTGATTTCGCTATGAGTATTGCTACCGTAACTACAATAAGGGTGTCGGCTGACGCAATAAGGATGTCAGCTGATAGGCTTATTGTATCCGAGAACGTAATAAGGATATGGGCGATAGCGCATATAATATGCTTTTCGCCCTCCAGGAGTTTTTCAAAACTCTGGGAGACTGTTATCGTTGTGAAAGGCGTATGCTTTATATTCTGTGTAGGTTGATTTTGTTGATGTTTTTGCAGTTCTGAAAGAGAGCTTTTGGCAGATTGTTTGGCAGAGGATGACGCTGTTAGTAGGGGAGAATAGAGAGCTGTAAATTTGTAAAATTCAGCTATTTTTCGGATATTTGCGGGCGAAGTGTTATATTTTTGAAGCTCTCAAAGCAGTTTATGATGAAACGTTTTCTCAATATTCTCTTTCTGTTCATAAGCATAGCGGCAAGTAGCCAAGCAACATTGCCCGACTCTATTGCAAATCGCTGTGCAATGTTGGCAGCACGTGGAGAAGTGAGGCAGTTGCGTCCTCTCTATCGCCAGCATAAGGCAGAACTTCCTACTTATGTGCGCCTTTTCTGCGATTTGGCCATAGCACGAGCAGAAGGTAATAATAATCGTACCAATCAGTGTGTAGATTCACTTGTTTCTAATTTTCCGAAACAAGTAGGGGCGGTAGGGCGCTTGACCTTGACCGAACTGAAAGCAGAGAACCTCTTCAATGATGGGCTTTATGACGAATTGCAAGCTTATGCAGATGAGCAAGTTCTTTATCTCAAACGTCATAATTTTAAAGCTGCTCGCATCGATGTGTTCCGCGACTATGCGCGAAAGGCCATTCGCTATGGAAGCAGCGGAGAGAGTGGTCGTATTTTGGGAATGGCCGAACGCAGAAGCGATTTTGAGTTGCTGAAAGCTTATCGCTCTGATCAATCGCTCACCGCCTTTGCGCGACTCACGGCAAGGGCGGAACTGGCGCGTGCGTTCAATCTCCCCGATGCGGCGTGTGCTTCGGCCGATAGTTTGCTGCGCTTTTATGCTGATTCGTTGAATGCAGAAGTGCAAACCACTTATCTCACGACTTGCATAGAAAATTATATATCTCAGGGGCTTTGGAAGAAACTCGCCGAATTCTGCGAATTTGCCACAACGCTACCTCAGTTGCGCGCTGTTCCATTGGAGATATTTTCCAGTATTGCCCGCGAATTGCGCAACGAGCAGCCTTTTGCTCTCGAGCAACCCGCTACGCCTATTTCCGTCCCTACTACGCGCGATTGGCCTTTGCTTCTACCAGTTTCCGTCAATGGAGGTAGCAATGTGTTTTTCCATCTCAATACAGGACAGCACCTAACCATTATCACTGAAGCCGATGCCCGACAATTTGGTGCGCGCGTACTCAATGTGACATTGGCCGTGAACACTATGTTTGGAAAAGTGAATGTTCGGCCAGCTTTCCTGCGCGAACTTCGTATAGGGAGTGTTCGCTTCCGAAATCTTCTTGTCTATGTATTTCCAGTAGAGGAAATGACTGCAGAAATGAAACCTGAAATCTGTCGTATTCTTGGCAATCGTGAGTTGATGCGCTTGGGCGAGGTTCGTATCTATCCTGAAAAGATTGTGTTTGCTCCCTCCCAGATGGATGTTCGTAAGAGTCAACCCAATCTGCGCCTTAACGATAATTACCGACTTCAACTTCAGGCCGAATACGGGGATGCTATTTGCGGCTTGAGTTTGGAAAGTGGTTCGCCCGGCAATGTGCTATCAGCTGTGGTGTTTCCTCCCGAGGAAACCGATACGCTCGATTTCCATCTAACACTCAATGGTGAGTGCGCCCTTGTGCCAGCTGTCGAACTCAGTGAGGTCAAGGATGGTAACTCTTGCGGTATTTTAGGTTTGCCCTTCCTTCGTGGTTTTTCTCTTGTGCGCTTCGATTTTGGCGGGATGAAACTCACTATTGAAGGGAAACAACAATACAACCATCGATACTTGACAGACTATACCGCCGATGGCGACCTTTTCGGTTTGGAGCGTAACGCTCCCGCTTTACAGGCTGTGACCGATGATTCCGTGACGTCTGATTTTCTCCGACTCTTAGTGGATAAAGGTAAGAATGTTCCCAATTCTGTCGTTTCTTTAGCGCGTCGTCTTGAGCCGGCTTTGTTCGGAAGTCGCTCGGAGGAAGAACTACTCATGGTAGAGATCGAAAAAGTGCGTGCTTTAGGCGGGATAGGACATTATTCGGAAGCAGCTGCTGACTGTCGTAAGTTGCTCGACAATAATGCCTTTTCGGGTTCGTCTCGACTGGAGATACAGCGCTACGAACAGTTGCTCCGCGCCGCCATTCCCTTTGGTGCTCCGCAATATCTGTCTACTGCCGATTCCCTTGCAGTACCTTTCAATCAGGCAGATAAGACCGTGAGCGTTCAAGCGGGGAAGAAGTCTTATATTAGTAGCATTGATATTACGCAGTCCATTACAACTTTATCAACGAAAGCCGTTCAGAAATTAGGAGCTCATGTCTTTTTCCGCGACATTCAGAATACCTACGCGATGTTACCTGAAATAGCCATCGGTACGGCGCGTTTCCGCAATATATTCTGTAAGGTAGTTGAGGATAAAGACATTAAAATTACGTTAGGCTTCAATCTCTTCCGCCTCATTCCACAACTCACGCTAACACAGAACCAACTCATCTTGGGTAAACATCAAACGGCAAGTGGTACTCCTATGCGTTTCGACAAATACCTCTGTGTGCAGGGCGAAACCAATGCAGGTTATGTGACATTGCGACTAAAAATGAGTGGGCAGAACTCGCTGTTGCGTTTGAAAGATACTCCCGTGAGTGTGGCAGAGGCGAAGATTCAAGCCTCCGATGCAGTGCCTGGCGACTACAATGAACAAGAAAATCCTTATCAAGGTGAAATCTCTATCGACTATCTCATCAACCGACAAGGGCGCGTTACGTTCGACTGGGAAAAGATGAGAATGGAGTAGGGGGAAGGCAGTAATGGGAATAGAACCCACCTGCTGCCCTCCAATGGAATAAAGAAAAAGAGTATCTTTGCAGAAGAATTAAAAATAGCAATAATGAGAACTTTAAATATTTTGTGGATTGTCATATTGTGTTCTCTTTTCAGCATACCAGTTGCTGCACAGCATCAAGCAAAAATGCAGGCGGTGGCTAAGAGTTATCGCTTCCGCGTGACTTTTACTGATAAGAAAAATAATACTTATTCGCTTAAACGGCCAGAGGAATTTCTTTCGGCACAAGCACTTGAGCGTCGGCGGCGTTATAAGATAAAGGTGGACCACTATGATCTTCCAGTTTCGCCCAACTACCTTCAAGTGTTGCGTCAAGAAGGACTGAAAATCCACAATATGTCAAAATGGAACAACACTGTGGTGGTTGAAACTACTGATACGCTGAAGATGGCAGCCATTCGTATGTTTCCTTTTGTCAAGGCAACGCGCCTTGTCTGGGTTGGTCCAGACTCAATAGATATTGCTCCCCATGTAGAACGCCATGAACTTGTAAAAGATATTGTGACGGATACGCTTGACAATTTTTACGGTTATGCTCAGCAACAAGTGGAGATGCTCAACACGCAGAAACTTCATCAAGCAGGATTTCGTGGAGAAGACATGACGATAGCTGTGCTGGATGGAGGTTTTCTCAATACCGATATTATTCCCGGTCTTCGCAGTGCAAAGATTCTCGGTACACGCAATTTTGTTGAATCAGGTAAGACTGTCTATGACTGGCAATCTCATGGAACGATGGTTCTTTCTTGTATTGCTACTAATCATCCCAACTTCCTTGTGGGCACTGCTCCAGAAGCCAGTTTCTACTTGATTCAGAGTGAAGACTCTGAGACGGAACAGTTAGTGGAAGAAGATAATTATGCCGCCGCTCTTGAATATGCCGATAGTCTTGGTGTTGATGTGGTGACAGCTTCTTTGGGCTACTATCACTTTGACTATCCCGAAATGAATCATACTTATGACGATCTGAATGGTCGTGTTGCGGTGAATACTATTGCAGCATCATTGGCTGCTTCTCGCGGTTTGCTCGTTCTCAACTCTGCGGGAAATGAAGGTAACGGCCGATGGAAGAAAATCAATTTCCCCTCTGATGCTACCGACATCTTAACGGTTGGCGCGGTTGGCGCAGATAGTATCAATACAAATTTCTCTTCTTTGGGCTATACTGCTGATAGGCGTGTGAAACCTGATGCGATGGCTATGGGACGTGATTGTGCACTTTTTTATCCCAGTGGAAATGTCGATACGGCAAATGGAACAAGTTTTTCTTGTCCCATCCTCGCTGGTGCTGTCACTTGTCTCTGGCAAGCTCATCGTGATAAAACTCCGCTTGAGATCATGAAAGCGGTTCGTGAAGCGGGCAACTATTACAAACATCCTAACGAGGTTTTCGGTTACGGTATTCCCGATATGTGGAAAGCTAATCAAGTTCTTAAATAATTATTTGTTTAATGTGCTGATATGCTATTATGCATTAGCACATTAGCACATTAGCACATTAGCACATTAGCTTATGACTTCCATCTCCCTTTCTGAACTCAACGCCCTTGTGAAAGACACCCTTCACTATCAGATGCCTGATAGCTATTGGGTCGTGGCAGAAATCGCAAGTGTCAGTGTGAGAGGAAATGGACATTGTTATCTTGAGTTTGTAGAGCGCGATCCACACGAGGGATTAGTTGCTAAAGCTTCGGCTCATATTTGGCGTAACACTTTTACACTGCTTCGCTCCCACTTTGAGCGTGCCACGGGGCAAACATTAGTAGCAGGAATGAAGGTGCTTGTTGAGGTAGAGGTAGACTTTCATGAAGTATATGGTTATAGTCTGAATATTCTTGATATTGACCCAACCTACACAATGGGAGATATGGCACGTCGTCGTCAAGAAATTTTAGAACAGTTGCGAGAAGATGGCGTGTTGGAAATGAATAAAGCACTCGTGCTTCCACGCCCGCTGAGTCGTATCGCTGTTATTTCGAGCGAGACAGCAGCTGGATATGGCGACTTCTGCAACCAAATGAATCAAAAGCCCTATAAGTTTACGCTAAAACTCTTCCCGGCTATCATGCAGGGAAATACTGTTGAGAATAGCGTGATTGCAGCTTTGGAGCAGATAGCTGCCGAAGAGGAAAAATGGGACGCAGTAGCTATCATTCGCGGTGGAGGTGCTGTGAGCGACCTTAACGGTTTCGACTCCTACCTGCTAGCTGCTAATGTGGCGCAATTTCCCCTTCCCGTCCTGACTGGAATTGGTCATGAGCGCGATGATACCGTTATAGACTTCGTGGCACACACACGACTGAAGACACCAACCGCTGTGGCAGCTTTTCTTCTTGATGTACGTGAGAAAGAAATCCGAGAGGTGGAAGCGTTAGAAGAGACTTTGCTGCGTACAGCTACGCTCTGTCTGCGCGATCGCAAAGAACTTTTCCAACAATTAGCTCATCGCTTTCAGTTGGCTTCCGAGCAGTTCTCCAATTTGCGCCGCGAGCGCTTGCTTCGTTTGATGGGGCGACTCGAATTGCTCACGCAACAACGTTTGCAGAATGAGCAACATCGTCTCGAATTCATTCCCGGGCGTATCACCGTTGCAATAGAACAGCGCTTGGAGCGAGAAGGTCGAACCTTGAAAATGTTGGAGCAAAATGTGCGACTGGCCAGTCCGGAACGCATTTTGAAATTAGGTTTCAGTATAACAACGCTTAACGGGAAAGTCGTAAGGAAAGCATCCCAACTGAAACCTGGCGACCGCTTACAAACGCAGTTTGAGGATGGAGCAGTAAGCAGCATTGTTGAATAAAAAAAGAAAGCTATACGAGATACAAACTATGGCAAAAGAACAAACTTACGAAACGGCACTGGCGCGATTGGAAGAAATCGTGGAGAGTTTCGAGCAGAATACGCTCGAACTGGATGAGCTGAGTGTCCGCCTCAAAGAGGCACAAAAACTTCTTAAGTTCTGCAAGAACAAACTTGTAAAGACTGATGCAGACGTAAAAAAGATACTTGCAGATGGGAAAGAATAAACTAGCGAAATTTGCCGATATGGAATGCTTTGAGAATGTGTTTCAATGTCCGGAGCGCGAACTCTGTAATGGCGTGTCAATGACTAATCCTGTTTACGATTTAAAGCCGGGGCATTGGCACGACGCGTATTTCAAGAACAGCAACCCCATAGTTCTTGAATTGGGGTGTGGGCGTGGCGAATACACGGTTGGATTAGCACGCCTTTTCCCCGATAAAAATTTCATTGGCGTAGATATCAAAGGTTCGCGAATGTGGACTGGCGCCAAGGATGCGTTGGAGAATAATTTGAAGAATGTGGCCTTCTTGCGTACAGGGATAGAGTTTATCGATCGTTTCTTTGAATCTGGCGAAGTGAGTGAAATCTGGTTGACATTCTCAGACCCTCAAATGAAGAAGCCCACCAAGCGCCTCTCTTCTACTTACTTCCTGGAGCGTTATCGCCGCATTTTGAAAGATAATGGTATTGTTCATGTAAAGACGGATAGCAACTTTCTCTTCACCTATACGAGGTATATGATTGCTGCTAATAATCTCCCTGTTGACTATCGCACGGAAGATCTCTACCAGACAGAACTCAGCGAGGAAGACAAAGCAATTTTAGGTATTCAAACTTATTACGAGCAGCAATGGCTCAGTCGTGGTATCACGATTAAATACCTCAAATTCCATCTTCCGCAGGAAGGTGATTTCCAAGAGCCAGATGTGGAAATCGAACTGGACTCTTATCGCTCCTACAATCGCAATAAGCGCTCCGGGCTAACGACTGCAAAATAATATTTTCAGAACATAACAATTAGATCATGACATTATATCCCAAACTGATTACCGATGCTTTGGAAAAAGTGCATTATCCGGGCAACGGTAAGAACCTCGTTGAGGCCAATATGGTGGAGGACGATATCCGCATCGACGGAATGAATGTCTCTTTCTCCCTTATTTTTGAAAAGAGCACTGATCCCTTTATCAAGTCCGTTGTTAAGTCAGCCGAATCAACTATTCACGCGTTTGTAAGTAAAGACATAAATGTAGCTATCAGTGTGAAGAGCTTGCAAGCCGCACGCCCTGAACCTGGCAAGATGCTGCCAGGCGTGAAGAATGTTATAGCGGTGAGCAGCGGTAAAGGCGGAGTGGGCAAGAGCACCGTTTCGGCCAACTTAGCCGTGGCTCTGGCGCAGATGGGCTATAAGGTGGGACTTCTCGACGCCGACATTTTTGGGCCTAGCGTACCGAAGATGTTCCATGTGGAAGGCGCGCAGATTTTTATGGAGAAAAAAGATGGGCGCGAACTCATTATTCCTGCCGAGAAATATGGCGTAAAACTCCTCTCTATCGGTTTCTTTGTCAATCCGGATACGGCAACTCTTTGGCGAGGAGGTATGGCTTCTAATGCTCTTAAGCAACTTATCGCTGATGCCGATTGGGGCGATCTCGACTATTTTGTACTGGACACACCGCCGGGTACAAGTGATATTCACTTAACGCTGTTGCAATCTTTGGCTATCACGGGAGCCGTTATCATTTCCACGCCGCAGAATGTAGCTCTGGCAGATGCGCGCAAAGGTATTGATATGTACCAAAACGAAAAAGTGAATGTTCCTATCTTGGGACTTGTGGAAAATATGGCCTGGTTTACGCCTGCCGAACTTCCCGAAAACCGCTACTATATCTTTGGTAAAGAAGGTGTGAAACGTTTGGCAGAAGAGATGAACGTTCCGCTACTCGGCCAAATCCCCATTGTGCAGAGCATTTGCAACAGTGGCGATGAAGGCGAACCCGTAGCCGTTCATGCCGACAGCCTAACAGGTAGTGCTTTCCGCAATCTTGCCGAAGCCGTAGTGCGCGAAACGGAACGTCGCAATGTAGAGCAGAAGCCCACAGAAATTGTGAAGATTACGACGAAATAAAGTTTCAATAGAGTTCTAAATCTCTATGTACATATAAGCCTCCCTTCACCATGTGCGGGAGGTTTCTTTTTTGCTGTTTGCTAAAAAGCGAAGGCTATAAATTTATCTGAAGAAAAGGAAACAGTTCAGCAAGCGTTAACTTGCTGAACTGTACTAAATGTTTTATTTGTAGAGATGTTCTTTATTATATACTTTGGTTTCTATCTTTTTAAGCGACAAGTAGAAAAAGAATGAAGAACATCTTAGCTCTATCAATCCTCCCACAGATTGTGGTTGGATGGAACACCTGGTTGTTTGCCGGACGAATCTTCATCTTCAAAGATTTCTTTTCTTGTCTGACCACCACCGCCAGGACCAGGACCAGGACCAATAGGGACGGACAAATCAAGGAAATGACTTTGTAGGTCAACTGTCAAAACTTCCACTTCGGGTTTCAGATATATCTTTGTTTTCATTATATTTACTTGTTTTCGTCTATCTTTTTCCGTTATTATTTAAAATCTATCCTTTCAAATAAGAAGGATTCTGATCACTATAGAAATCCCGTTCCTCTTCTTCTCAAACGAGAAGAAGAGGAACGAGGTTATCATTAGAACTTGTAGAACTTCTTACCGTTTACGATATAGATTTGTCCGCGCTCCAGCTTGTTGTAGTCTTTACCCATCAGTTTACCATCAACAGAATAGAAGGGGTATTTACCACTGTGGATGTCCTTTTCTGTGTCGTTTTCGAGCTGTTTGATACCCGTTACATTGCCATCGTCGTCACCTTCGAGCACAAGAAGGAAGCTTCTTGCAGCGGCAGCACCCGTAGGACTACTAATGAAACAGCGGAAAGGCGCAATGTAGTCATTCTCCACACCATTCTGTACTGCCCACCATTTGTTACCATTCAGATAGTAAGCTTTCTTAGCAACGGCCGCAGTATTATCAATTTTCTCAGTAGTACCGAAAAATTTCCAATCAGTATCTTCAATACCGATTTGTCCTGCTGCATCCACTGCTAAAGAAGCTGGAACTTCCACATTGCACATTACGGGCAATTTGTGTGGTTGCCCATCGGTGATTCTTACAAGGTATGGCTTGTTAGCAGAGAGGCGTGTACCTTGAGGAACTTCACGGAATACAAATGTCTTTTCACCATCATCATGTAGATTTTTCTTGACGAGCGTATAAGCACACATTCCAGCAGGTAAGTCAGTGGGATAAGGCAGATAGAGCGTGCTCACTGCTTTCCCTGTAGTGACATTAAAAGTGCGACTGTAGCGTGCAGTTTGTGCTGTGAAGGGGAACGGTACACGGTAGGGAAGACCATCTTTTACAAAGAATTGTTTACATTTTCCGTCCATGATAAAGTTAGAGGAATTACCTCCTGTCTCATCATCATTCTCATCTGTATCGAAACGTTGGTCAAAGGTAGGATCATCAGCTAATGTTGGAGCGACGAAGTTTGACTCCGATGGTAGATACACCAACGCATTCACCTTTAGCCCTCTAAAATTAAAATAATGATAGTAGTAATTAACTGGAGTGGCATCCCAATTTCTCACGAAAGTCCATTTGAGGAAATTGTTACTACCGCCTTCGTATGAAAGCTGGCATCTGCGTGCATCTACCCATAGCAGGTTAGGGCTTTCTACTCCCCAGTTTTTATTTACCCATATACTACCAATTTGCCAAGGGGTTTTACCTCCTCTAAAGAAGTAGAAAGGTAAATTTCCAAGATCCATAGAGGTGATACCAGAATAAATATAGGGTAAAGCTCTATACTCACCAATAGTATTTGGATATGGTAGCTCTGGGAAGACATTATCGGGAGAAGTATACGGACTCATGGGGTAGTTGTCTGGGATGACAGCATCGGTCGTTATATTCGGGCAAAGTCTGAATACACTATTACCGATAGTGGTGGCAGCAGGGATGGTTTTCAGATTTGCTGTTAGACCACAATGATCGAACGCATTATTACCAATACTTGTTAGGCTTGGGGAGAATGTGATTTTACCCACAAGTTGTGGCATATCTTTCAGGAAATTGTCGGGGATACTATTCATTCCTGTGATCAGCGACTCATCAAAAGTCATTGGCGGGTAGTTGTAGTTATTTGAAGAGGAGTTGTCAAGGTCTTTTATATCAAACAGAGATCCATTGATGAGTGGCAATGTGGCAGCATCTGTATCTAAATGGTGAAACTGAGTTGCTGCAAATTGATTTTTTATAGAGTAGGGAGTTGGTCCAGTGAAAGTACAGTTTTTCACCGTGAGTGTTCCGTTCAAGCCCGTACACCCCAAGAATGCTTCGCTTACAATTTCTTTATTCTCTAACGTTAAATTGCCAGTGAGTCCAGCGCAATTCTTAAAAGTAGCCTCTTCTATTTTTGTTATCGTATTGGGAATAGTCAAAGTTCCGACCATAGCTTTACAGCCAGCGTATCCGCTTTTTC
Organism: Alloprevotella rava; assembly: GCF_014195585.1. Taxonomy (GTDB): domain Bacteria; phylum Bacteroidota; class Bacteroidia; order Bacteroidales; family Bacteroidaceae; genus Alloprevotella; species Alloprevotella rava. The sequence goes on from NZ_JACICA010000001.1 coordinate 418,746, forward strand.
CTATGGCAGTTAGAGTGGCTGGTAGGGGATTTAAACCAGTTAGTTTTTCGCAATCATTGAAAGCTTTTTCGCCTACAGTTGTTAGTTGGGAATAAGAAAGTCCATCAATACGGGTGAGATTTTTGCAACCATTAAAAAGATTGTCTGGTACTTCAGTTTGTGTAGCGGGAAAACCCGTTATAGATGTGATCTTCTCACAACCAGAGAAAGCCTCCTTATCTATTGAGGTAACTGTGCTGGGAATGACAATATTTCCGGCTAAGGCTTTACAATCTTTAAAAGTACTTTCTTCTATCTTTGTCACCCCCTCCGGGATGGAAATTGAGGTGAGTCCTGTTTTATGGAATGCTCCTTTTCCTATGGTTCTAACTGTGGAGGGAATATTGAAGGATGTTAATCTCTCACAACTGCTTACAAAACCTTCTGGAATGCAAGTCACTCCTTCAGGCAAAGATATAGATATTAGACTTTCGCAACTCGAAAAAGCTGCTCTTGACGATTCAGAAATTGCTATAGGATTTAAGAATGTCACAGAAGTCAAGCTTGTGCCAATAAAAGAACTAGCTCCCAGTTCTTTAAAACTGTGTGGGAAAGTCAAAGAACCTGTTATTTTAGGGCTCTGATAGAATGCGCATATGCCAATTCTCTCTAAGTTACTGGGGATGTTGATTGAATATACCTCGGGACAACTAGAGAAAGCGTAATCCTCTATCTCTTTTATCCCATTGGGGAGAATTATTTCACCTATGAGAGAATTGTCTGAAAAAGCCCCAACTCCTATTGATCTTACAGGATATGTCCTGCCACTGTGCTCTACACTTGCAGGAATTTTTAGTATACCAAGGTGAGGACTCCCGCCTGTAATTTGAGCCTCATTGTTAGTACGGATGCTGTAGTTCCAGCGACCATACTCGTCTGAATATGTGCCGCTTACTGTCTGCGCTTTTAATCCTACCGATATCGATAGCAGTAGCATTAAAAAAACGAATTTTATTTTTTCCATCTTTTTATAAAGATTAAATGAATAATTTTATTTCTTTTTTAAGTTTAGAGGAGAGAACTTTCCTTTATCCTAAAATAGTGATATAGGGAAGTTTGCTTTTAAAGTCGAAAATACTGTAAAATCAATCGAAGTTTGTAAGAAATGGTAATGATTTATCTTTTGCGATAAGTTTATGGAGAACGCTCTTTTTCTATATTTCTTGTTCTCAACATTTATGTCCTATTCTTTCATCTCACAAGCTGTCATATCTTTATTTGTTTGATTTTTAGTGCAAAATTATATAAATAATATAGTATGTGCTCAAAAAAACAATAAAAAACATACAGCATAGCAAAATATACTTGTTTTTAGGGGATTTAGGAGGGATATGTTTGATGTTTAAGTGCTTATCCATCAGCATGACTAATATTCTTTGGTGCTCATCTTCAGCTATTGTAGGTGACACAAATTTACTGTATTTTAGATTGTTCTCCCTCTCGTAACTTATGTATGAATTGTTGAAGAATTTCGGGGATGAGCCAAAAACTTCTGGAGAGAATGCATGAATTCTACTATTTACCATCAAAAATAGCCTTATTGCGTTTGGGAATACAATAAGGATGTGAGCTGAGAGGCTTATAGTGTCGGCCGATGCGCTTATTGTAGTTGGGGATGTGATAAGGACGGCGAAAAATATGCGAAAACTCACTCCTCCCTATATGTTGTTTTTGTGTTGTCATGTCGTCACGTTGTCACACTTTGAGTATAACTATTTGAAAATCTATCTATTATGCGCGTGACAACAGTGTGACAACAAAATTTCATTGTCACACGGTTGTCACGCACTTAAGTATCTATCTATCAACGCATTTCCTCCTGTGTGACAACGTGACAACAAAAAATGAGTTTTTTCTGGTGTGAGAAAATAGAGTTCTTTCTTATCCATGTTTTGCAATGCGAGATTATCGGTATCGGAAAGCTCTCTATCTATGTTCATGCCTATCCATTGGCATTGCAGCAGGAGACGAAACAAAGGAGGTCATTGTACATTCCAGTTTTCAATATAGCAAAAGTAAAGGGAAGAGGACGCGAAAAACGGGGGCGTAACCTTGGTTGCTAAAATAAATTGTTAAATTCGCACCCAAATATCGATTATAAAATATGACTGCAAAACGTAAAATTCAGTTCAGCCTTGTCTATCGTGACATGTTTCAGTCCTACGGTAAATTTCAGCCGCGCAAGGACCAACTGGAACGCATTGCACCTGTCATCATCAAGATGGGGTGTTTTGCTCGTGTAGAAACCAATGGTGGTGCTTTTGAGCAAGTGAACCTTCTCTACGGCGAGAATCCCAACGATGCAGTGCGCGCGTTTACAAAGCCTTTCAACGAAGTGGGTATCAAAACGCACATGCTCGACCGCGGTCTCAACGCTCTCCGTATGTTCCCTTGTCCTGACGATCTCCGTCAGTTGCAGTACAAGGTGAAGCACGCACAAGGTGTTGACATCACACGCATATTCTGCGGTTTGAACGATGTTCGTAATATCATCCCTAGTATCAAATGGGCTCTTGAAGCGGGTATGACTCCGCAAGCAACGCTCTGTATTACTAATTCCCCGATTCACACGGTGGAATACTACAGCGACATTGCTGACCAACTCATTGAGGCGGGTGCTCCCGAAATCTGCTTGAAGGATATGGCAGGTATTGGTCAGCCAGCATTGCTCGGAAAGTTGACTAATGTTATCAAGACTAAGCACCCAGATATTATCATCGAGTACCATAGCCATTCCGGTCCGGGTCTGAACATGGCCAGCATTTTGGAGGTATGTAAGAATGGTGCTGACATTATCGATGTGGCAATGGAGCCACTGTCGTGGGGTAAAGGTCACGCCGACATTATCTCCGTGCAGAGTATGCTGAAGAATTATGGTTTCGATGTTCCCGAAATCAATATGCAAGCCTACATGGAAGCACGCGCTTTGACGCAAGAGTTTATCGACGACTTCTTGGGCTATTTCATGAATCCTCAAAACCACTTCATGAGTTCATTGCTCTTAGGTTGTGGTCTGCCTGGCGGTATGATGGGTTCAATGATGGCCGACCTCAAGGGTGCGATGCAAGCAATCAATAACAACCGCGAAAAGAACGGTGAGCCGGCTTACACAGAGGATGAACTCCTTATTAAACTCTTTGATGAAGTGGGCTATGTATGGCCTCGCGTAGGGTATCCTCCTTTGGTGACACCTTTCAGCCAGTATGTTAAGAATATTGCCTTGATGAACCTCCTCACGGAATCAATGGGTAAGCCACGTTTCTCCATGATGGACGAAAACATGTGGGGTATGATTCTAGGTAAGTCTGGTAAGTTGCCTGGAGAAGTTGCTCCCGAAATTATTGCGCTTGCAAAAGAGCAGAACCGTGAGTTCTATACAGGCAACCCGCACGAACTCTATCCGAATTGTCTCGATAAGTTCCGCAAGGAAATGGAAGAGAACGGTTGGGAGCTGGGTCTTGACGATGAAGAGCTCTACGAGTTTGCCATGCATGAGACACAGTATCGCGCTTACAAGGACGGATCAGCTAAGAAGCAATTCTTCGCCGATCTTCAAGCAGCCAAGGATAAGGCCATGAGCAAGGGTGTTTCTCCCGAAGAGGCATTGGCTTTGAAGCATGCTAACGCAGATGCTGTTGTTGCTCCTGAAGCAGGTATCGTTCTGTGGGAAATCAATGGCGATGGCGAAAATGTTCAGAGCATTGAGCCGTACATCGGTAAGCAATACAAGGAAGGTGACTTCTTCTGCTATATTGAGAACAACCACGGTCAGATTCTCGAAATCCCCGCAGCTCTCGGTGGTAAATTGGTTGAGATTGCAGCTAAGCAAGGGGGTCACGTTGCCAAAGGCGATGTACTAGCATATATCCAGCGATAAAGATAGTATTAGGCTTTTGCCTTATATATAACGAGACACAAACTACAGCGAATCGGTTCGCAATAAGTTTGTGTCTCGTTTTTTATTTTCACCTTCGATAGAAAGGAGATGATTTCCTTCTTATCCAATAATGACCATTGTTGCCCCATATCCGTATTCGCGGAAACTGGCATCTTGGTAGCGGCATTCCTTGTAGTGTGAGCGCAACTCTTTGAGGAGAGCATTCCGCAGAACCCCTTCTCCTTTACCATGAATGAACACAATCTTCTGTCCCTTATGCTTCTTTTCTTGTTCCATTGTTTCGCGGAAAACTTTTAGCTGATAGTCAAGAATATCTTTTGACTCCATTCCGCGCGTAGTGTCGAGAATTTCATCTGCATGGAGATCAACCTCAATCGGTTCATCTGCTGGTTGAGCATTTGTGCGCGCTGGTTGGCGCAGAATGTGTTCGGGCTGTTTAGTTTCTATAATTGCTTCTTTAACGTCTTCAACATCTATGAAGATGCTGCGGGCTGGTTTGTCGTCGCGCACAATATCGAAGATGAGAGCAGGCAGATTGAAGAAATCGTTGTGCGTAAAGGTGTGCAACTTATAGAATTTTGCTCCCTCCAAACGTAAAGAAACATCAATAGGCTTTTTCAGGCGATAAGGCTTGTCCTGCTTGTAAGCAATGGCTTGTATTGTCACCTTTTCCCAATCATTGAGTTCGGAGCGTAGAAACTCCTCTAAGAAAAGTTTAGTGTTCGGCTCAACGACTCCCGCATGACGAACCGTGAACGCCTTTCCATCTTGATTGAGCAAAATAAATTGAATATAGAGATTGCTATCGTTGATGAGGTAAGCCTCAAACGAGGTGTCAGAAGCATCTAAACCTTTAGGAGCAACGAAAGCCAAGAAGAGATTGAGAACATCTGCTCCGCGGCGTTCCAAAGGGCGTGGGCGAAAGGTGATCGGTCTATCGTCCTCTTCTTCCTCATCGTCGTTACAGTGAATATACGCATCGGGTTGTTTGGCTTCAGATTGTTTTTTAGACTTCGCTTCCTCCTTGGGAGAACGAACAATATTGTAGTCGTCTGTTTCAATAACTACCACATCCGTCACTAAAACGGGAATGTCAAAACCACTCTCATCTGTGACGAGCACAGTCTTCTTACTGGGGAAACCAGCAATAGTGCCGCCACCCACTTCGTTGAGAAATCTAACGCGATCTCCTATTTTCATATATCTCTCTTATTATTGTTTGCACAAAAATACACCTTTTATATCATATACGTGTTGCACCTTGTTCTGTTTTCAGAACTGTCAGTAATAATGATGAGCTAAGTTCTTTTAGAAAAAATGTTACAATCGCACAAAAAGAGTCGCAGTGCGCAAAAAAGAATAAGGAAACTTGCTCTACTTATATAAAATGCGTAATTTTGCGCCGAATTAATTCGATAGTTTTAGATAAATCAACTAACAACTTTTAATATGAGTCTTAAAATCGTTGTACTTGCTAAACAAGTACCCGACACTCGCAACGTGGGTCCCGATGCCATGACGCCGCAAGGCACGGTGAATCGTGCAGCCCTCCCTGCTATTTTCAATCCCGAGGATTTGAACGCTCTTGAGCAGGCTCTGCGTCTTAAAGATCAGAATCCAGGTTCAACCATCCATATTTTGACAATGGGTCCTCCTCGCGCTACTGAAGTGATTCGAGAAGGTCTCTATCGTGGAACAGATGGAGGTTATCTGCTGACAGATAGAGCTTTTGCTGGTGCTGATACTCTCGCCACGAGCTATGCTCTTTCAATGGCTATTCGCAAGATTGGTGTGCCCGATCTTATCATTGGTGGTCGTCAAGCCATTGATGGTGACACAGCTCAGGTAGGGCCGCAGGTGGCTCAGAAACTTGGCCTAAACCAAATCACTTATGTCACGAGTATCGATGAGATTAAGGATGGACAAATCACGGTTACGCGTCACATCGATGGCGGTGTTGAGCGTGTGCAGGCACCGCTGCCTCTCTTGCTCACTGTGAATGGCGATGCAGCTCCTTGTCGTCCGCGCAATGCTAAACTTGTGATGAAGTATAAGCGCGCTATGGCTCCTATGGAGCGCCCCGCAGAAGGTTTACCCTATGCAGAAGAGTACGATAAGAAACCTTATTTGACTGTGACGCAATGGGGCGTTGCCGATGTTGATGGCGACCTTGAGCAGTGCGGTCTTTCTGGTTCTCCTACAAAGGTGAAAGCCGTTCAGAATATCGTTTTCAAGGCTAAAGAAAGTAAGCAGCTCACAGCGGCTGATGCCGACGTAGAGAGCCTTGTAAAAGAATTGTTAGATAGCCATACAATCGGATAATTTAAAAAGGAAACAATGAATAACGTATTTGTATATTGCGAAATAGATAAGACTACGGTAGAGGAAGTTTCCTTTGAACTTCTGACAAAAGGCCGTAAGTTGGCGAATCAGTTAGGCGTACAGCTCGAAGCTATCGTTGCTGGTGCTGGTATCAAGGGACATGTAGAGAAAGAAATTCTTTCTTATGGTGTTGACAAACTCCACGTGTTTGATGCAGAAGGTCTTTATCCTTACACAACGAAGCCCCAAACGGACATCCTCGTGAATCTCTTCAAGCAAGAGAAACCACAGATTTGTTTGATGGGTGCTACTGTTATCGGACGTGACCTCGGTCCCTGTGTTTCAAGCTCGCTTACTAGCGGTCTTACTGCCGACTGTACAGCGCTTGAGATTGGCGACTACGACGATAAGAAAGCTGGTAAGCATTACGATAATCTGCTCTATCAGATTCGTCCTGCTTTTGGTGGTAACATTGTTGCAACGATTGTTAATCCCGATCACCGTCCTCAAATGGCTACGGTGCGTAGTGGCGTGATGAAAGCTGAGGTAGTTGATCCCGAATATAAGGGAGAAGTTATCTATGAAGATGTTGCTAAGTTTGTTCCTGCAGAGGATTATATTGTGAAAGTTCTGGAGCGTCATGTAGAGAAGGCTAAGAACAATCTGAAATCCTCTCCAATCGTTGTAGCTGGTGGTTACGGCGTTGGTAGCAAAGAAGGTTTCGACTTACTCCGCAAATTGGCTGAAGAGCTTCATGGTGAAGTTGGTGCGAGTCGTGCTGCTGTCGATGCAGGTTTTTGTGAACACGAACTGCAGATTGGTCAGACAGGTGTAACAGTACGTCCAAAGGTGTATTTTGCTTGCGGTATCAGCGGTGCTATTCAGCACGTTGCAGGTATGCAAGAGAGCGGCATCATCATTTCCATCAATACTGATCCCGAAGCACCTATCAATAAAATTGCTGATTACGTCATCACGGGTTCAGTAGAGGAAGTAGTTCCCAAACTTATTAAGTATTACAAAGAAAATAGCAAGTAAGAGATATGGCAAATTGTTATAGCGATCATGAGGAACTGAAGTTCGAGCTGAACCATCCTCTCATGAAGCGCATCGTTGAGCTGAAAGAGCGCAACTTTGCAGACAAAGATAAATTTGATTACGCACCGCTGGACTATGCCGACACGATGGACAGCTACGATCGCGTGCTCGACATCGTTGGCGAGATTACTGCCACTACCATTGCCGATAACGCTGAAGGGGTAGATCTCGAAGGTCCTCACCATGAAGGCGATCGCGTTCGTTATGCTTCGGGCACTGAAGCCAATCTGCAGGCGATGGTGAGTGCTGGTATGAACGGTATGACGATGCCGCGCCGCTTTGGCGGTCTCAATTTCTCCATCACTCCTTACACGATGTGTGCTGAAATTGTTGCTGCGAAGGATGCCGGTTTCGGTAATATCTGGAGCTTACAGGACTGTATCGAAACGCTCTATGAGTTTGGTAACGAAGATCAGCACTCTCGCTTCATTCCTCGTGTGTGTGCAGGCGAAACCATGTCAATGGACTTGACAGAGCCTGATGCTGGTTCAGACTTGCAGCGTGTGATGCTGAAAGCTACATATAGCGAAGAAGAAGGTTGCTGGTTGCTCAATGGTGTGAAGCGTTTTATTACCAATGGCGATGCTGATATTCACCTTGTTTTGGCTCGTTCAGAAGAAGGCACAACGGACGGTCGTGGTCTCTCCATGTTTATCTACGACAAGCGTCAAGGTGGCGTGAATGTGCGTCGTATTGAGAATAAAATGGGTATTCATGGAAGTCCCACTTGCGAACTTGTTTACAAGAACGCACACGCCGAACTTTGTGGTGATCGTAAACTCGGACTTATCAAGTATGTCATGGCACTGATGAATGGTGCTCGTCTTGGTATTGCTGCTCAGAGTGTAGGTATCTCTCAAGGCGCATACGATGAGGCACTTTCTTACGCTAAGGATCGTGAGCAGTTTGGTAAGAAAATTATCAACTTCCCTGCTGTTTACGATATGCTGGCGCTGATGAAAGCCAAATTGGATGCTGGTCGTGCATTGCTCTATCAGTGCAGCCGCTATGTTGATATCTACAAGGCTCTCGAAGATATCGCTCGTGAGCGCAAACTTGAGCCGGAAGAGCGCAAAGAACAGAAGACTTTCGCAAAACTTGCTGATAGTCTCACGCCGCTGGCAAAGGGTATGAACTCTGAATATGCTAACCAGAATACATATGATGGTATCCAGATTCTCGGTGGCTCTGGCTTCATGATGGATTATGCTCTTCAGCGCTACTATCGCGATGCACGTATCACAAGCATCTATGAAGGTACAACTCAGTTGCAGGTAGTTGCTGCCATTCGCTACGTCACCAATGGTTCTTATTTAGCTCAATGCCGTGAGTTCGAAACGGCTCAACTGAGTGCCGATCTCCAGCCGTTGCAAACCATTGCTAAGACAATGGCTGATAAGCTCGAAGAAGCTACTGCTAAGGTGAAGGAAGCAGCAGATCAGGAACTTCACGATATCTGTGCACGCCATCTTGTAGAGATTGCTGCGGATACTATTATGCTCCACCTCCTGCTCTACAATGCTAATGAACGTCCCGACCTCTTCGCCAAGAGTGCTCACGTTTATGCTAATCATGTTGTAGCAGAAGTTGCTAAGCATCATGCTTTCATCATGAATATGACTCCAGAACAACTCGCTTATTACCGTCAGACAGTTCCTGCTGCTGAAGCAGAATAACTTGTTTAGATACAAATAAAGTCTAAAGGTCTCTACACAAATAGTATAGTGTGGAGACCTTTTTATAAAAATAGATAGTACAAGAAAAAAATATCCGCAACGCCCCATAGAAGGCGTTGCGGATGAAAATAAGGTTTAGAGCTTATTGGCAAAAATTATAAAACTCCAAAGTTTCTAGTAGAAGCTACTTATTCATTGCTACATTACCGCTACCGATCATTTGACCATCGCAGAAGATATAGGCAGAATAGGTACCAGGTTCTAAGTATTCGTTTGCTGGAACATAGATAGAAACGTGTGTGTCTTGGCCGGTGTATTCAACTTGACGAGAAGCACTGAATTGTATGCTCTTGTTCTCGTAGTTGAAACTTCCAGAAGCTCCTAAAACGTTTTGATTCGGTTTCAAGAGGCGCACATAAACAGTGCGATTGCCTGTTTTTGCCGTGACATTGCGCGCAATGTTGAAATTGACAACAAAGTTCTTAATATCCTTTGTCTTTTTTCCTGGTTTCCCATTTTTTTTGAGGGGTGTGACACTGATGCTTGTTGCATTGAGCTGAGCTGCCACTTCAACCGTTTCTTTGAGTTGCTGATTGCTTGTTGCTAGCGCCTCATTTTGTTGGTGGGAGAGAGCAGCATCGGCACGTGCAGCATCACGTTCTGAAGTCAAGCGGATATTCTTTTGTTGGAGAGAGTCAACTTGGCGAATATAGTCGCGCAGAACGGCACGCACGGTGGCTAACTCTTTCTTGAGCCTGAGAATCTCTGTAGAACTTGTTGCTTTTGTGTTCTTCAGTTCTGCCAACAAGCGTTCGGCGCGTAGTTGCTCTGCGTTGAGGCGAGCTTGCAGACTATCGTCCTTGACCGTCTTTTTCATTTCACCGTATTGAGCAGCGTATTCGGCATACTGATTCTCCATCTCGCGCCGATCAAGTTCAGCCAACTGTCGGAGTTCGGCCAGTTCTTTCTCCTTGTCATTCTTCTGCCCGTTACAAGCAGGTAATAGAGCGGAGGCAGCCAAAAGACCTATTATGAGCGTAGGATATTTCATCTTTATTTTTTTACTCTTAGTGTAGAGATTTTCTTGCAATTTCAGTGATTAGTCGAGAATTGTGACCCATCCGTGACGATCTTCTTCTATGCCGTATTGAATGTTGCGCAATGTGGTATAGAGTTTTGTTGAGATAGGGCCAGGTTCTCCATTTTTTGCAATTTGATATTGGAGTCCTTTCTCGAGGTCGTCAATACGATTGATAGGGCTGATGACAGCTGCAGTACCACATGCACCAGCTTCTTCAAAGGTCGCAAGTTCTTCTTCTGGTATTTGACGAGCTTCTACTTTTAAGCCCAAGTCGAGGGCGATCTGTTGAAGACTCTTATTTGTGATGGAAGGCAGAATACTAGAAGATTTTGGTGTGATATAGGTGTTGTTCTTTATACCAAAGAAATTAGCCGCACCACATTCATCTATATATTTCTTTTCTTTTGCATCAAGATAGAATTCTCCTGCGTACCCAGCCTTATGAGCCGTAATGTTCGCTTTCAAGCTAGCAGCATAGTTACCGCCTACCTTGTAGCAACCAGTTCCGAGCGGAGCCGCACGGTCGTAATCACGCATAATGACATAATTGTTAGTGGCAAATCCTCCTTTGAAGTAGGGGCCTACAGGCGTGGTGAAGATGATGAACAAAAAGTCCTGTGCTGGTTTCACCCCCACATCAGGTGTAATACCTATGAGTAAGGGACGAATGTAAAGTGCTGCACCACTCTCGTAGGGAGGGATGAAACGCTCGTTGAGGCGTACCACTTTTTTGACCATTTCGCAGAACTTATCGGTGGGCATTTCTGCCATTTCGATACCTCGACTTGTGGATTGCATACGTGCTGCATTTTCTTCCATGCGGAAGATGCGTATTTTGCCATCAGGGCAGCGGAAAGCTTTGAGACCTTCAAACGCTTCTTGTCCATAATGGAGACAGATGGCAGCCATGTGAAGAGAGATGTTCTCTTCGGAGCTTACCTCAATCTCACCCCACTCGCCATTGTGATAGTAGCAGCGAACGTTGTAGTCCGTCTTCATGTAACCGAATTTCAGGTTCGACCAGTCGATATTTTCCATAACAATTCTAATTTTGTTAGATTTTACAAGGGCAAAGATACTGTTTTTTTGAAAATATTACTAATACTTACTCATTCATAAATCTTAGCTTAGTGCTATACTGATTCATAAATTTAATGTGGCTACTTTTTCGGTTCATCCCAAATGGTGTTGGTAGTTTTCTTTATTCATAAATACCTGTACATTTTTGGGATGAACCCTCTTTTTCTCTCCGCAATATCCTTAAGTCGGTATTGCGGATTTTTGTAGGAGCTTTGCACTGCAAACGTAGATGAGTGAAGAGGTGTATGAGTAGAAGTGGGGCTGTGCGACACCTTTAGTGTCGGAAATAGGATTTGCCACTTCTCCCACGGGTTCGCCATTCGGGCATCACTCGCGATTACGCACGATGTGTCCCGCTGGGGACAGTACTATTGTGTTTGGAAATGCAATAAGGATGTCGGCTGATAGCCTTATTGCGCCAGCTGATACGCTTATTGTGGTGAGGGCTACAATAAGGATTGCAGGCATTTATGAGTAGGAATGCTATTTCCTATGTGTTGTTTTTTGTTGTCACACTTGGCGGCTAAAGTGTTGAAATAGTTTGTGTTATATGCGTGACAACGGTGTGACAACAAAAAAGGAATGAAAATTTGTTGTCACACTCTATAAAAGATTGTCAATCAGAGAGTTTTCGTAATCTGTGACAACGTGACAACAAAAAATAACTTTTTATTGGTAAGAGAATATTGGGTTTATTGTATGAAGAAAGAATAATACCAACGCAATTCGGGGATGAATCAAAAAAACTTGTACTTTTTAATGCGGAGTTTGCAATATGTATGAAAGTTTATGTATATTTGCTTCCAATTATTGGCTGTCGTTACGACTGTCGAGATTCTAAGTGATTAAAAGACAATATAATTAATTTATAATCAACTAAATTTTACAAACAAATGGCAACAACAAATGCTACTGCACCACAAGGTGCAACCGCTCCTAAGAGCGCTCCCAAGGCTTCTCAGTCTAAGGGCTTCACGGGCATCAAGTCCGGTTTTGCAGTGATTCTTTGCTGCTTCGTGATTGCAATCGGCATCTTCCTTTTTGTGTTTGGTGCAGTTAGTCACTTCCAAGGTGGTGTTGAAACTGGTAAGAGTTTCATGTTCCAAGTTGACGGCGAACTTCAGCCTATCACTGGTGACTTGATTGGCACTGTCTACAAAGGTGGTTTCATCGTACCTCTGATTTGGACAATGCTTCTCTCTGTTTTGGCTTTTGCTATCGAGCGTTTCTTTGCTATTCGCAATGCTTATGGCCGCACTAGCCTTGCTAAGTTCGTTGCTGATATCAAAGTAGCTCTTCAGCAGAAAGATCTTGTAAAGGCTCAGGCTCTTTGCGATAAGCAGCGTGGTTCTGTTGCTAACGTTGTTGGTGCAACGCTTGCAAAGTATAAAGAAATGGATGCTAACACTGAGTTGGATAAGGACCAGAAAGTACTCTCTATCCAGAAAGCTCTCGATGAGGCTACAGCTCTCGAAATGCCGATGTTGCAGGAAAACCTCCCCATCGTTGGTACTATTGTAACGCTGGGTACGTTGACCGGTCTTCTTGGTACCGTTGTTGGTATGATCCGTTCTTTCTCTGCCATGGGTGGTGGCGAAGGTGGTGCTGATTCTTCTGCACTTGCAACAGGTATTTCTGAGGCACTTGTAAATACTGCTTCTGGTATTGCAACTGGTGCTCTCTCAGTTATTACTTATAACTACTACACTAACAAGATTGACCGTCTGACTTTCGCTCTTGACGAAGTTGGCTTCTCTATTGTTCAAACTTTCAACGCAACGCACTAAATCATAAATAAGGTAACTGGTTGACAACAGTTGTCGGCCATATTATAAAAATAAGGGCAGACAACCTCTTATCAATCAAAAGCAAACAACAATGGGACGATTTAAAGTAAAAAAACAAGACACGTTCATAGATATGACACCTATGAGCGACGTCATGGTCCTGCTGCTTACCTTCTTTATGCTTACTGCAACGTTCGTAAAGCAAGAACCTATTAAGGTACAGACTCCGGGTTCTGTTTCAGAAATTAAGATTCCTGAGAAGAATTTGCTAACCATCTTTGTCAATCCACAAGGCAAAGTCTTTATGACTATGGACGACCCCTCACGGTTGACCGCCTTGGCTGAAGAGATGATATCAGAAGGCAAACTTCCTACACTGAATGCAGCTGAAATGAAAGCATTTGCTAACGCTCCAACGTTTGGCGCTCCGCTAAACTTGATCAAGAGCTGGCTCGATGCCCCTGAAACTCAGCGCAATGCCTTGTTGGAAGACCCCTCAGCAGGCATTCCATGCGACAGTGTGAATGACGAACTGAGTGTCTGGGTCAAAGCAGCCCGTACCACGGCTGGTGAAGGAATGGGCCTTGCCATTAAGGCAGACCAGAAAACTTCTTATGCTGTAATTAAACAGGTTATGAATTCACTTCGCGGCATTGAAGAGGATCGTTATAATCTTATTACGGACCTCAAAAAAGTTGGCGACTAAAAACATGAATGATTATGGCTGGAAGTAAACAAAAGAAAATGAATGCCCGCGTCGACTTTACGCCGATGGTGGATATGATCATGTTGCTCGTGACATTCTTCATGTTGTGTACAACTTTGATGAAGCCGCAGACGATGAAAATTACGATGCCTTCAAATAAGGAGAATATTAATGAGCAAAATCGCTCTCAGATTGCAGAATCTAAGGCTATCACTATTCTTATTGGTGAGAATCGTGAACTCTACTATTTCAAGGGTAAGCCAACAGAAGACAACCTGAAGAGTACTACGTATGGTAAAGAAGGGATTCGTGCTGTCCTAATGGAAGCTAACGCAGCTGCTCAGCTGCGTGTGAAAGCTTTGAAAGCAAAATTTGATACGCAGCAAAGTTCAGACCCTAAGAAGGCTCTTGCAGCTAAGCAGCAGTATATGGCAGCTCTTGATGATATCCGTAACTCTGATGATACGCCAAGCGTCATCATTAAGCCCTCTGATAAGGCTTCTTATAAAGACCTTATTGATGTGCTCGATGAAATGCAGATTTGCAGCATTGGTAAGTATGTAATTGATAAATTCGATGGTTCAGATCAGGCTAAGATCGATCGTCTGAATGGTAAGTAAAACGATAAGTAAAATCAAAAAACTATGTCTAAAGTCAATTTGACCGCCAAAGATTGGTGCGACCTGGTATTTGAGGGACGTAATAAAGACTACGGTGCTTATCGTCTGCGTGCCAAGTCGGGGAGTCGCCAATTAAAATCTGTGATTATTGTAATCCTCGTCCTCGTAGCAATTATTGTTGGAGCCTTTGTTCGTGCAGAGGTGAAGAAGGCTATGAAGGCAGATTTGGGCGACAATGAACAAGCAACAGCTTTTAGTCAGCTAAAGAAAGAAGACCCGAAGAAAGAAGAAAAGAAAATCGAGAAACCGAAAGAAGAGCCAAAACCTGACGTTCAGAAAGTTGCTGTAAAGGCTTCTATTGCTTTTACAGTTCCTAAGATTGTCGACGATAACCTCGTTGATAAGTCTAAGGAATTGAAGACGCAGAAAGAAGTAGGTAAGTCCAACTTCGCTATTGCATCTCAAGACTATGCTGGTGACTCTAAGAATGGTATCAATATCGACGACTTGAAGGACAACCAGCGCACTGGTGGTACTACTATTCCTCCCAAGCAGGAAGAAGTTGTTGATAATGCCCTCGTAGAAGTTCAGGCAAGTTTCCCTGGTGGTGAAGCAGCTCTTATCAACTACGTTAATAGCCACGTGACGTATCCAGAAATCGCTCTTGAACAAGAATTACAAGGTACTGTAGTGCTTCGTTTCAAGGTTGATAAGGATGGTTCTGTTAGCGACGTAATGGTAAAGAAGAGTCTCTCTCGTGAGTGCGATCAAGCAGCAATCAAGACTATTCGTTCTCTCCCGCGCTTCATTCCTGCAAAATCTCAGGGACACCCAGTTCCAGTTTGGTACACCCTCCCTGTGCGTTTCAAGATTAACTAATCTGATTCATATCTGTCTCTATATAAGAACAGTTCTCTTTTTGAGGACTGTTCTTTTTTTGAATTATGGCTGTTGTGGTTACTTACAAATAAATATGTAAATTTGCGGCAAACAAATAAAATTTAGAGAATGAAGAAAATTTTGTTGTTTACTGCTACTCTTCTGCTTTTAGCTTCCTGTGGTGGCAATAAGAAAGCAGATAATAGTTGGCTGACATCTAATGATGTAAAGATAGCAATAGATGAAACCTTTCAACCTATTATGGCAGAACAGTTGCAGCAGTTTGGTTTGTCTCACGTACAAGCTAATTTGTTGCCCCTGTATTGCAGCGAAGATTCTGCCTTTCGTTTGCTTGTTGATGATAGTTTGCGTTCCATTGTAGTAACTCGCAAATTAACAGAGCGCGAACTTCAGAAAATTCAGCAAGCGGGTCATAGTGCCTCACAATCTATGATTGCCAGTGAGGCTTTTGCGCTTATTATAAATAAGAGTAATCCCGATAGCACCATTCGCCTTAGTGAAGTCAAAAAGATTGTGAGTGGACAGATTACTGATTGGAGCCAGCTTCGTGATAGCCAGAAAAAAGGGAAGTTGAGTCTAGTTTTCGATAATTCAGGTTCAAGTACCGTTCGTTATATGCGCGATAGTCTTTGTGGCGGCAAGGAACTCAAGGGAAATCTTTATGCTCAAGGCAGTAATACGGCAGTTATTGAAGCTGTCAAGGAAAATCCAAATGCAATCGGAGTTGTTGGTACGGACTGGTTGCGCGGAAAGAGCGAGAACGTGTTGCCCAATTTCAACTCTCTCGATGTCAGAGTGATGCTTGTAACTAGATCCGATGAAGAGTACCCACAATTCTATCGTCCTTACCAATACAACGTTGCTATGGGGCAATACCCACTGGTTCGTTCCGTTTATACCATTACTACTGACCCACGTGATCGTTCTATGCCTAAGCTCCTTTATTTCTGGTTGAAAGGGCAAAAAGGTCAGTTGATCTTCTGCAACAATAGTCAGTTGCTACCCGTTATGCCAGTACAGATTCGCAACGTGAATATTAAGTAAAGATTTTGTTAAACTATATAAGTGTGCATACTGCTCAATAATCAGTTGATTAACGTTATAAAGTCCAAAAAAACTCTCAAACGTTATCCACTACGAAGATTTTTACTATTTTTGCAGTTATATCTTCAGTAAAAAGAAGACAAAGTACATAAAAGATAGTTATTCTTACCGTCTGCAATATAAGGCGGTCTTATTGTGAAACAATAAAAATGTTAGATAATATGAAAAGTAAATTCCTGAAAGGTTTAGCACTCGCAGCGATGCTCTTCGTTGGCGTATCGGCAAGTGCACAGATGGACAAGGGCTACACAGCTAACCCGCTTAGTGGAGAAATGGCAACTCAGGCACAACAGGTGCTAGATCTTCAGCTTAGCGATCCAGACAAGGCTTTCACTGTATTCCAAAAAATGATGAGAAGCGTTAAGAACAACAATCAGAAATTGATTGATGTGGGCGACTTCTTTCTCAATGAAAAGATTTATCCGTGCGCCAATATGTGTGCGAAGCAAATCTATCAGAACGATCCCAAATTTGTTCCCGGCCTTTTCTTTGCAGGTCAGGTAGCTATGCTTCGTAAGGATTATGGTGGTGCCGGTCAGAAGTATGACGAGGTTCTCGCTTATGAGCCTAACAATATTACGGCTATGCGTGCCAATGCTTTCGTTTATAAGAACGTAAATCCCGCAGTAGCTATTGAGATGCTCAATAAGATTAAAGCTCTTGAGCCTAATGATGTTGAGGTTGACAAGCAGTTGGGCGATATCAACTATAATCTTGATAAGTTCAAGGACGCAGTAGCCAGCTATAAAGCATATTTTGCGGCCGTAAAACCAGAAAATATCGACGTTCGTGCAGCTGAGAACTATTGCTTGAGCTTGTATTCTACTGCTGAATTCTTCGATTTGAAAGAAAAAGCAGTACAGTTTGCTCCGCTCGATCCGAATGATATTATCTTCCCTCGTATGCAGTTTTTTGCTGATGTAAATAACTACGAGCTTGACAAAGCTAAAGAGAGTATAAAGTATATCACAGAGAAACGCTTCGCTGATTCTCTCTACATTTCTCTTGACTACGAATACGCAGCAAACTATGCTTCAGAGAACAGCGATCTTCCTACTGCTATCACAAACTATAAGAAAGCTATCGAAAAAGATTCAGCGAAGGCAACCAGTTATAAGGAATTAGCAATGCTCTACCGTCGTAATCATCAGCCTGAAGAAGCTCTTGGTATCTTCCAGAAATATCTGAGTATTCTTGGTGATAAAGCACAAATGACAGATAGCTTCCGCCTTGGCGAAATCTATGCTGCTGCAAGCCAAGAGAACTCCCTTAGCCCAGAGAAGAAGGCAGAGTACTTCAAAGCAGGTGACGAACTCTTCCAGACTATTGCAGAACGTACTCCCGATAATTATCAAGCTGTGTTGATGCGTGCTCGTATCAATATCACTGATTCAAGCAAACCGCAGGATAAGGTTCGCGAACTCTACGAAGAAGTTCTCCAGCGCGCAGGTAAGAGTGAAGACGTGAAGAGTGCTCGCACAGAAGCAGATCGTTATCTGATTTTCTATTACATCAACAAGGATATGTTGCAGGATGCACGTCGTGTTACTAACGACCTCCTTTCTGTTGACCCTGAGAATGCTGTCGCTAAAAATGCTGAAGCTTATCTCAAGCAGCAAGGTGTGTAAGTAGCATAACACATCCTACCGCAATTATACGTTTAGCCGCTTCCCTCGGGAGGCGGCTTTTTCTATGTGCTGCACAGCTCTGTTTTTATTACCACGTATGAAACCAAGTATCAGTTATTGCTGGGCGACTAAAGCCAACTTGATGTTTGTTTACCGTATATTCTGCGGTGAAAGTAGGCTTATAGTAGGGCAGAAAAATTCCATCTTAAAAGAGTATTTATTTATTTTTGCTAACTTTGCACCTAAGTTAATGTCCGAATGCGTTATTCGGTCACATTTTAGCTCCCAACCAATATGAAACATATCAAGACCATTCGCCTGCACCATGAAGGAAATCCCACGCTCATCGTTGGTTTTTGTATCTTGGCGCTTATCAACGGCCTTCTTTACTACTTTTTGAACGAAACTTCATTAGTTCCTTTTTACATTTTCCTGACTATAAGCTTCATTGTTTATGGTATTATCATCAATTTCTTCCGATGCCCCATCCGTGTCTTTACGGACGATCCTGAGAATAATGTTGTGGCCGGTGCAGACGGAAAAATTGTAGTAGTAGAAGAGGTTGAGGAAAACGAATATTTCCACGATCGCCGCATAATGGTTAGTATCTTTATGTCACTCTTCAATGTTCATGCCAATTGGTTTCCAGTGCAAGGCATTGTGAAGATGGTGAAGCATCATAATGGCAACTTCTATAAGGCATGGTTGCCAAAGTCGTCCACAGAAAACGAACGTAGCACCATTGTCATTGAGACACCCGATGGTCAGGAAGTTCTTGTTCGCCAAATAGCAGGTGCTGTAGCCCGTCGCATTGTGACCTATGCACACGAAAACGAAGAGTGTTATATTGACGAACACATGGGTTTTATTAAGTTTGGTTCACGCGTTGATGTTTTCCTACCTTTAGGCACTACAATCAACGTGGAAGTTGGGCAAACCGTTATGGGTAACCAAACCATTATTGGAAAGCTCAATCCCTAAGACATATTTATTCTATCATGCAGAAAAGGTTGCACAGGCAACCTTTTCTGCATCATTTTTATTCATCATATAGTACAATTAAGAAATGAAGAAGCATATTCCAAACACCATCACTTGTTGCAATCTCATCTCAGGCTGTATTGCCACTTATTTCGCTTTCAAAGGTGAATATAGCACAGCTCTAACGTTTATCGTTGTTGGTGCAATTTTTGATTTCTTCGATGGCTTTGCCGCGCGCCTACTGAAAGTCTCCTCCCCCATAGGGAAAGAGCTCGATTCACTTGCCGATGTCATCACTTTTGGCTTTGCTCCAGCAGCTCTTGTATTCTCCACGCTTAGCTCTTATTTCATGGCCGGAAACGGTGACCTTCTTGTTTACGTTCCCTACTTGGCCTTCCTCATTGCTGCTTTCAGTGCTTTGCGATTAGCTAAGTTCAATCTTGACGAACGCCAAACTATGGGATTTATCGGACTCCCCACACCTGCCAATGCTCTTTTCTGGGCCACATTTATTGTTACTTTACCCGCTTCGCTCTCCGCTGAGCCATGGCTTCCCTACGCTTTGATTGTGGGAATCTTTATTAGCTGTTATCTGCTCGTAAGCGAAATACCCATGTTCGCCCTTAAGTTCAAGAGTTTCGGATGGAAGCACAACGAATTACGCTATGTGTTCATTCTCCTTAGTGCTATTTTGATAGCCATCTTAGGTCTTGCTGCATTTGTGGTTATCATACCATTTTATATTATTGTTTCTGTAATAAACAATAAGCTTTCTAAACAGTAGAACCTCTTGTTTGGCATACGATTTGCCCTTTTACGACGTCAGATACAACATTTAGAAATTAGATTATGACACAACTATTAGGCTGCTTAGGCGCTCTTTTTCTCACTCTCTTTGCTATCGTTCTTTTGCCTGTACTCCGTTTGAGTCATTTCCTTTTTGGAATGAACAAGCAAGCAGGCCGATTCACAGGAGAGAATACACGCGAAGAGCAGCACACCCATCAGCAAGAATCGCAGCAGAAAGAACAGAAAATATATCAGCGAGATGAAGGAGAATACGTTGATTTTGAAGAAATGAAATAAGTCTTAATCCGACAATTTGGCTAAACTATAATCCCGGGGGATGGAAGTTCTTCGGGATTCTTTATGCTTGTTTATTAGCAAGTTATAGGTGTGTAAAAATACAATACTTGCGTTTTAAAATATCCTTATTGCGTCAGCTGACATCCTTATTGTGTCCGCCGATACAATAAGGGCGTTTTTGAATAGGTATATACCTTTTTTTAGAACCGAAAAATAGGACAATTTCTATCTTTATTTTGAGGGGAGATTTCTGCAAGCGATAGTGTGGCCGAAAAGGAAGGTAAAAACTTTGTCATGTTTCAATTGTCTTTGTATCTTTGCGTTTATGAAGTATTCGTTCATCATTCCAGTTTACAACCGTCCTGACGAAGTCGATGAATTGTTGGCTTCGCTCTGCGAACAGACCTTAAAGGATTTTGAAGTCATTGTCGTTGAAGACGGATCCAGCGTTCCGTGTCACGATGTTGTGGAAAACTATGCGGGACGGCTTGACGTACACTATTTCCTAAAGCCCAATTCTGGTCCAGGCCAGACGCGCAACTATGGCGTTGAGCGAGCACACGGAGAATATGTACTCATTCTCGACTCTGATGTAGTGCTTCCTGCTGACTATTTATCGGCTGTTGAAACTGAACTCACGCAGCATCCTTGTGATGCCTTTGGCGGTCCAGATCGTGCCCACGAAAGTTTCAGTCCGATGCAGAAAGCCATCAACTATGCTATGACATCATTCTTCACAACAGGCGGTATTCGTGGCGGGAAAAAGAAGATGGACAAGTTCTATCCTCGCTCGTTCAATATGGGCGTACGTACTGATGTTTACCAAAAGCTCGAAGGCTTCAGCAAAATGCGCTTCGGAGAAGATATCGACTTTTCCACCCGCATTTTCGAGAATGGTTACAAAGCCCTCCTATTCCCCACGGCATGGGTGTGGCATAAGCGTCGGACCGATTTGAAGAAGTTTTTCAAACAAGTTCATAATTCAGGTATTGCACGTATCAATCTGACCAAGCGTCACCCTGGTACGCTCAAACTTGTACACCTGCTCCCCATGGTCTTCACTCTGGGCGTAGGTTTCTTGTTGTTTCTTATCCTGGTGGGCCTTCTCCTCATGGCGTGGGGCGTGCTCGTTTGCCACTCAACGGATTGTCCCATAGCTGCATCTTTTAGTAATTGCAGCCCTCTTGGCGGGCATCTCGTTTGCTTTGGACTGCTTCCACTCATGCTCTATTCGCTCATCATTTGCGTTGATTCAACTCTACAAAACAAAAGTTTGGGCGTTGGGCTGCGCTCTATTGCCGCTGCTTTTGTTCAACTCACAGGGTACGGTAGCGGTTTCATTCGTGCCTGGTGGCAGCGTTGCGTTTTGGGTAGAGGAGAGTTTGAAGCTTTCAAGAAGAATTTTTACAAATAGCATATACCGCCTCTTTGGCAGTAGGAATCTAAAGACGAATGACTCCCGACATAAGCATCGACATTCACCCCGCAGTGCTTTCCCAAAGCCCGAAGGAGCAGTCTCCTTCTGACAAAGAGCACTCGCTCACTATTCGGAATTGGGACGAAGCCGACCGACCGCGCGAAAAATTGTCGGCACAAGGTGCTGAGCGCTTGACGCCTGCCGAGCTCCTTGCCATACTCATTGGTAGCGGTACGCCGCAGGAAAGTGCCGTGAGTCTGATGCAACGCATCATGAAGGATTGCAATGGTAGTCTTCGCAGATTGGGACGTATGTCGATTGCAGAATTGTGTCGCTACAAAGGAATAGGGGAGGCAAAAGCTATCACCATTCTTGCAGCGTGCGAGTTGGGAAAGCGGAGGGCGCAAGAACCCGCTTCGGCAGATGTGGTACTCAATAGTCCTGAGGTGCTCTACGAATACTTCCTTCCGCGTATGGAGGACCTTACCGTGGAAGAGTTCCACATATTGCTACTCCGTCAAAACCTTTCTCTCATCTCCGATATCTGCATCGGGCGTGGTGGGCTGACGGCCACGGCAGTGGATGTTCGGGTGTTGCTGCGCGAAGCCTTACTGGCTAAGGCAACAGCCATTGTGATGTGTCACAACCACCCCAGTGGTAGCACAAGCCCGAGCCAGCAAGATGATCTTCTCACAATGAAAGTGAAACGTGCGGCAGAGATGATGGATATTCGCCTTATCGACCATATCATTATGGGCGACCGCACTTATTTTAGTTACAACCAAGCAGGACGGCTTTAAGGGCCTTCTGCTCCATATACAGATTATAATGACACAAGAAGAAAAGACCAAGATTGAAGAACGTATCGTGGAGGTGCTCAAAACTGTTTACGATCCCGAAATACCCGTAAATATCTACGACCTCGGCCTGATATATCGCATCGATTTGCAGGAAACCGGCCAACTGGATGTGGACATGACATTCACAGCTCCCAGTTGTCCCGCAGCCGACTTTATATTGGAAGATGTCCATACTAAGCTCAATGCCGTTGAGGGCGTGACGCAAGTTCTCGTCAACGTTGTCTTTGAACCAGAATGGGACAGAGACATGATGACGGAAGAGGCAAAACTCGAATTAGGTTTGATGTAAAATATTGCGAAATGAAGAACGTCTATTTTCTATCTGATGCGCACTTGGGCAGCTGGGCTATACCACACCGCCGTATGCACGAGCGTCGCATTGTCAACTTTCTCGACTCCATTAAGGATAAAGCCGAGGCGATCTACATCTTAGGCGACCTCTTCGACTTTTGGCACGAATATAAATACGTAGTGCCCAAAGGTTATACGCGCTTGTTGGGGAAAATTAGTGAACTGACGGATAATGGTGTGGAAGTACATTTCTTCACGGGCAACCACGACTTGTGGGTACACAACTACTTTGAAGAAGAATGTGGCATGATTGTTCATCGCGATATTGCTTGTGTGACAGAGATTTGTGGACGTTTGTTCTATCTGGCACATGGTGATGGCATTGGCACTTCTGATAGGAAATTTATGATGCTTCGCCGTGTGTTTCACAATAGCCTTTGTCAGCGTCTCTTTGCCAGTGTACATCCCCGTTGGGGTATGTGGTTTGGCTTGAAATGGGCTGAGCATTCTCGACGGAAACACGAAGTAGAAGGTGGCGAACCTCCTTTCTTTGGTGAGGACAAAGAAGAACTTGTTGTTTTTGCAAAGAAATATCTGATAACACATCCCAATATCAACTATTTTATCTTTGGGCATCGCCACATAGAATTGGATTTACATCTCCAAAGAGAGTCGCGCCTCTTCATTCTCGGTGATTGGATTGATAAGTTTACCTACGCCGTTTTTGATGGAGAGCACATCTTCATGGAGAACTTTATAGAAGGCGAAACCAACCCATAAAACCTATAAGACACGTTTACTGCTATCCGTGTTTTTCTCCCATAACAAAAGCGAAGTCTAAGGTCTATTCCCTCCGACTTCGCTTGTTTTGTTATATGATTCCTACTTGTCTTATTTTGTATGTGTAAAGGTTGTGCAATTTCCAATAGGAGGATTTTGATTATGGAATAATGACCTTGAAAGATTTGTTGCCGATAAGAACAAGATAAACGCCTTGTGGTAGTGCTACCGATAGAGGACTGTTCGGTTCAATCGTTGTTTTTGTGGTACATTTACCATTAAGTTGGTAGATGCGCACAGACGCTGATTTATCTGTGAGAACGATTGTTAAGTGACCTGGAGTTGTGGAAAAATATGGGTCTTTAGCTGTGGTAGGGGAGCTGACTCCTGTAGTGGGAGATACGACTTTAAAGTATGTGCTATAGAGAGCCGCCTTATCTTTTAGTTTAGGGAAAGCGGCGGTCTTAATCTTTATTCGGAGTGCTTTATCAAATGCTTTAGAGAAAGTGAAGATACCATTAGTGCAGGTATAATTATCGCCTTCTGATAGCATATTTCCTTCAGAATCATACACAAAGAAGTCCGTTTTTTTCTTGCTTTGTGCAACGCCTGTAGCTTCTGCTTCTTGACTTAAATCTAAAGGTTTGCCTACTTCTACTTGCTGCGCTACCATAAAATCTTTTTGAGGCCAGTAGATATAAGTAGATAAGTTTCCTCGCATTGGCAACTGAGAAATAGGAAGTCTGTTAGCACCACAGTCCAAAGAAGTTAATGAATCTAGGACAATGTTGAGTGTTTGAAGTTGGTTGTTGCTTACATTGAGTTCAACGAGCTTTGCGTTCTGACTAAGATCAATGTGTTGCAGCTTATTGCCATTGATATTTAATTTTATCAAATCTTTCAGTGTAGATAAGTTCGCGTCTGTTAAGAGGTTGTCTGTTAATTCAACACTTTGCAACTTTGTGTTTTTAGAAAGATCTATGGATGAGGTCTTTGTATTTGTCAAATCAAGAACTTGTAGTTCTGTTAGCGCCGAGAGGTCGGGGTTGCTTAAAGAAGAGTTGTAGGCGTACAGGTAGTTAAGTGCTGTACAACGATTTAAGCCTTCTGGAATCAATCCCTCAGTGTTGGAGATGTTCAGAATTTTAAGTTCGGTAAGATCAGTAACATCTAAAGCTTTTAGTTTTGTGTTACCATGGAGGTAAAGTTCCTCCATTTCCTCGAGTCCGGAAAGGTTTATGCTTTCAAGATTTTGATAGGGTAGCGTGAGTCGTTTGATTTCTTTACACCCTGTAAGGTCTACTTTTGTAATACCTGTTTGTTGTGAGGCGAAAGAAGCAATTCCTTCAACAGTTATTTCTATAGTCCAAGGAGCAGGGACATCTTTGATTCGATGTGCAAACTTCGTGAGCCGGTAGTCGTTGTCGCTCACAGCCTCGGCAACAATTCCATCGGGAAATTTTACTGTTACTGTTGTGTTGGGATTGATAGTACGTACAGAAAAACTTTGTATGGGAACACTTCCGTCGGCCACATACGTTAGCTTAGACTGTGCCTGTACAGGCTGAGATGTGAAATAGCATAGTACCAATAAAATTGATAGAAATGCGGAGTAATGTTTCTGATCCATAAGCATTTAAAATTTAAGATGAGTAATTAAAATAATTGCGTTATAGTTATAGATTTATATTCAAGAGAGTATATCATAGTGTGACTTTCTTTGCAAATATACACTCTTATTTAATTCATTGCAACTATATCTCGGCTGATAGATCAGAAAATGCTACAAGAGTCTCAAAAGATTATATGAAAATAAGGAATCATGCTTCTCTATATGGTGCATGATTCGATGATATATAAGTATGTGGCTTTTTACTTATATCTTAAATATCCTCTAATTTTACAATGCCATGCATGACAGCATAGACAGTAAGGCCGCTAACAGATTTGATGCCAAGTTTTTCAGTAAGGTTTTTGCGGTGAGAGATAACAGTCGTAAGGCCCACGTTTAGCTTTTCCGCAATTTCTTTATTGATAAGCCCCATGGCTACAAAGTGGAGCACTTCCGTTTCGCGCGGAGTGAGCGGAGTGGGGAGGCTGCGCGGGCGAGGAAGTTGCGAGTTGGCACCATGTCCACTGTGGAAGATGCTGAGCAGTTGTCGTGTGAAGTCTGTCTCAGTTTGATGTGTGTCAATAGTGCGAAAGGCATTGGGGATGCAGCCAGTATCAGTACCATTGATTAAGACAATGGTGCGATGACATATAGGGGTGAAGAATGCGGAGTGTTGTAAGAGAACGTGACCAGTAATAAAGAAGTGGAAGAATTGTCCATTGTTCTCCTTTTGCATTTCTTCAAAGTCGTGAAAAATGCATGCTTCGCCCATTGGCATCATTCGCTTAATCATTTCGGCAAGTCCTCTTCCTTCCAGTGGGTTTGCTGTAATGATAGCTATTTGTGGCGTAAATTTCATTGGTTACTACGTTTTTGTGTTGCAAATATACAAAGCTACGTGATAATTTGCTGGTAAACTCTTCAGAAAAGAGCAGAAAGAAATCCTTTAAAGGAGAGACGTGAACCGTTATAAAGTATGAAAAACGATTGTTTATAATCAGATTTGGTAGCCCATTTAGATAAAAGAAATAATGGCAAGAGAAGAAGTAATGCTTCTTGTTCATGTTTTTTTAGAAATTAAGACAAGTGGATAACAGCTTAAAGACCAGAGAAAAATAGCTCAAAGGCGAAGAAAGAGAGGGGTATAGATGGTAGTATAAATTTCTTTTTCCCAATAATTCTTCGTACCTTCGCACTCTATAAGACGAAAAGAAGTGAAGAATTTCTCTATCATTCGGTGTGATTGCAACACATCGCTTGAAAATGTTCAGGTTGAAGCGGAGGACAAGTGTGCCCTTTCGCTGATTCGTCGTATCCGTCTCTTCCGTCAGGAGGTAGGCGGCATTTTTTTGCTTCTCACTCAACCTGCGAGATATTCTTACTGTGCTTTGGCGTCTTACCAGAGAACTTCAACTAAATTTATAAATAACACATTAAAGCTATGAACTTTACCTTATTTGTCACGACTATCGTGACGGGTCTGGCGTTTGTGGGTGTTGTTACGGTGTTGGCCAATCTGTTGGCACCACGCAGCTTCAACGCGCAGAAGGATGAGGCTTTCGAGTGTGGTATTCCGACTCGTGGAGGTGCATGGATGCAGTTCCGCATTGGCTACTACTTGTTCGCTATTCTCTTCCTTATGTTCGATGTGGAAACGATGTTCCTCTTTCCCTGGGCTGTGGTGATGAAAAGTCTCGGTCTGATGGGTTTGGTGGTAGTCGGATTTTTCCTGTTTGTCTTAGTTCTGGGCTTGGCTTATGCCTGGAGGAAAGGAGCATTGAAATGGGAATGAAACTGAAAAGGCCCAAAATCAAGAACATTCCTTACGAGGAGTTCAATGACAACGAGACCTATGAGGAACTCGTTGCAGAGTTGAATAAAAACGGAGCCAATGTGGTTGTGAAGTCGCTTGACGATTTGATCAACTGGGGCCGTTCTAATTCTCTCTGGCCGCTAACGTTCGCTACGAGCTGTTGCGGTATCGAATTTATGGCAGTTTGTGCGGCACGCTACGATATTGCTCGCTTCGGCTTCGAGGTGACACGTAACAGTCCTCGTCAAGCTGACGTAATCTTGGTGAATGGTACTATTACTTACAAGATGGCCCCTGTTCTGCGTCGTCTCTACGATCAGATGGCCGATCCTAAGTATGTCGTGGCTATTGGCGGTTGTGCCGTAGCCGGAGGTCCATTCACGAAATCTTATCACGTAGTGAAGGGCGTTGACGAAATCATCCCCGTTGATGTTTATGTCCCTGGTTGCCCTCCGCGTCCTGAAAGCTTCCTTTATGGCATGATGCAATTGCAGCGTATAGTGAAAGCCGAAAACTTCTTCGGTACTGCTAATCGCAAGCAGAAAGATCCTATGAGCCGTTCTGAGATAGCAAAACAGGCAAACGAAATCATTAAACAGGAGGAAGAGGCATGAGCGAATTAGAAGAAAAGAAAATTCAGGCTCAACAGTCTGCGCCTGCTGCAACGCCTGCAGCCACTTGTCCTGCAGCAGCTGCCGTTCCCGCTGCTCCCGCTGAAAATGAGATACATCCCCGTATGGTGACCATCGATGAGTTCCACACAGAAATGGAACGCCTCAAAAATGAGGAAAAGATGGATATGCTCGAACTCATCACGGGAGAAGACTGGCAGGAAGAAGGCCTCGGTTGTATTTACAACCTGTGGTCGACGGATACGGGTAAGCGTGAATATATCAAACTGGTGACAACGGATCGCGAAAATCCGTTCCTTCCGACAGTTTCTGACTTGTGGGAAATTGCCAATATATATGAGCGCGAAGTGTTCGATTTCTATGGTATCAAGTTCTTAGGTCATCCCGATATGCGCCGCGTCTTTTTACGTGAAGACTGGGAAGGCTATCCTATGCGTAAGGACGATGAAACGGAGCAGAACAATCCGCTGCGTATGACTAACGAAGTACTGGCTGACACGACAACGCAGTATGACCGGATGCCCGATGGATCTATCAAGGAAACTACCAATGTGGTGTTTACGCCAGAGGATTATATGGTTAACATTGGTCCGCAACATCCCTCTACTCATGGTGTGCTCCACTTCCGTGTGGCACTTGAGGGTGAGCGTATCAAGAAGATAGATCCGAAACTCGGCTATATCCACCGTGGTATTGAGAAACTCAATGAAGCATACACTTATCCGCAAACATTGGCATTGACCGATCGTATGGATTACCTCGGAGCAACGCAAAGTCGCCATGCTCTCTGTATGACCATTGAGAAAGCTGCGAGAATAGAAGTGAGCGATCGCGTACAGGTTATTCGTACAATTATGGATGAGCTTCAGCGTATCGACTCTCACATCCTCTTCTTCTCTTGTCTCTGTCAAGATATGGGTGCAACATCTGCCTTCCTTTATGGTTTCCGCGACCGCGAGATGATTCTCGATATCTTCGAGGAAACTTGTGGTGGACGCCTCATCATCAATTACAACATGATTGGTGGTGTGAGCCATGATTTGCATCCTAATTTCCAGAAGCGAGTGAAAGAGTTTATCCCCAAAATGCGTCAAGGTATTAAGGAGTACTACGATATCTTTATTAACAATGTCATCGCGCGCAATCGCCTTATTGGCGTGGGTGTTTTAACTAACGAGCAAGTTCGCAACATGGGTGTGACAGGACCTTCTGGTCGCGCATCAGGTTGGCACAACGACATTCGTAAGCGTCAGTCCTATGCAGCCTATGACAAGGTTGAGTTCAATGAAGTTGTACGCACCGAGGGTGATAGCTACGCTCGACTGCTGAACCGTATTGACGAGATGGAAGAGAGTCTGCACATTATTGAGCAGCTCATCGATAACATCCCCGAGGGTACGTTCCAGACAAAGACGAAGCCTATTATTAAAGTGCCTACTGGAACATACTACAGCTGCGTAGAAGGTAGCCGTGGTGAATTCGGCGTATTCCTTGAGAGTAAGGGCGATAAGAGTCCGTACCGCTTGCATTATCGTTCAACAGGTCTGCCGCTTGTCAACGCTATGGATGTTGCTTGCCGCAACGAACTGATTGCAGACATGATGGCTATCAACGGAACTCTCGATTACGTTGTACCAGACATTGACAGATAAATCTCATTTAATCCACAATTAATAATCAACGAAGAATCATTTGTGGGCACACCACGACGATTCATTGTATATTGTTAATTATTCATTTAAGCAATGAATTCAAATATTTTCGATTTAACTACTTGGACAACGGCGATCCACGATTGGCTGACGGAGTTTATTCCTGAATGGTCTGCCATCCTGCTGGAATCGATAGTGGTAGCGCTAATTATCATTACGCTCTATGCTGTCTTTGCCATTGCCCTAATTTATATGGAGCGTAAGGTCTGTGCCTTCTTCCAGTGCCGTATCGGTCCGAACCGTGTCGGCAAGTGGGGCTTGCTACAGGTCTTCGGTGACGTCTTCAAAATGCTCACCAAGGAAATTATCCGCATGCGTAAGTCGGATCGCTTTCTTCACGACTTAGCTCCATATCTGGTTGTGACAGCTTCCATGCTGACTTTCGCCTGCCTGCCCTGGAATAAGGGTGGCCAAGTTTTGGATTTCAATGTAGGCGTATTCTTCTTTATTGCTGTTAGCGGTATCGGTGTCGTCGGTATTCTGATGGCCGGTCTTGGCTCTAATAGTAAATATCCGATGATTGGTTCTATGCGTGCTGGAGCACAGCTTATCAGCTACGAGATCTCTATCGGTATCACTATGCTGACGATGGTTACCCTCTGTGGAACTATGCAAATCAGTGAAATTGTGCAGCAACAGGCCGATCAAGGTTGGAATATCGTTCGCGGACACATTCCTGCACTGATCGCTTTCTTGATCTTCTTGATTGCTGGCAATGCAGAGTGTAATCGTGGTCCGTTTGACCTTCCAGAAGGTGAATCAGAGTTGACTGCTGGTTATCATACAGAGTATTCTGGTATGCACTTCGGTTATTACTATTTGGCTGAATACTTGAACCTGTTTATCTGCGCTGCAATGGCTTCTACCATCTTCTTAGGTGGGTGGGCTCCGTTGCATATTGCAGGTTTGGATGGCTTTAACGAGGTTATGAACTACATTCCTGGAGTCGTATGGTTCGTGGGGAAAACGTTCTTTATCCTTGTATTGCTATTGTGGGAACGCTGGACATTCCCTCGTCTACGTATCGACCATATCCTTTCACTTGAATGGAAGTATCTGATGCCTATCAGTCTTCTGAATCTTCTGCTCATGGCGCTTGTTGTGACATTGGGCTTGGGTATTAACGTGTAATCGAATTGTAACAATGAAAGAAAACTCATATTTACAAGGGCTGTTCGCTGGCGTTAAGACGCTCACCGTTGGTTTGAGAACCACAATGCGCGAACTTTTCACTAAGAAGATTACGGAACAGTACCCTGAAAATCGTAAGGAGCTGGTTATGTTTGACCGCTTTCGCGGAAGTTTGGTGATGCCTCACGATGAGAACAATGAGCACAAGTGTGTGGCTTGCGGAATCTGTATGATCAATTGCCCGAACGATACTATCACCGTTGTGAGCAAGATGATAGAAACGGAGGACGGAAAAAAGAAGAAAGTGCTAGATAAGTACATCTACAATCAAGGCATTTGTATGTACTGTGAAATCTGCACACGCGTTTGTCCTCATGACGCCATCACATTTGATCAAAGTTACGAAACCGCAGTATTCGATCGTGCCAAGCTTATTAAAGAGCTTAATCAGCCTGGCAGTAAATGTCAAGAACGTAAGCCCGTGGCTCGTCCAGCTGTGGCAAAGCCTGCTGCTCCAGTAACTCCGAAACCAAAAGCTCCAGCCGCTCCTGCAACTCCTGCAGCTGAAACAGCGGCCGCTAACAATTAAAAACCAAATCAAACAATGGATTCCCATAACATAATGTTCATCATTCTGGCAGTCATCATTGCTTGCTCTTCTCTGGCCTGCGTGCTAGCAAAGAGTATCATTCGTGCTGCCACCTACCTGTTCTTTGCCCTTTTGGGTACGGCAGGTCTGTACTTCCTGATGGGCTATACCTTCCTTGGTTCTGTTCAGGTCATGGTTTATGCCGGCGGCGTTGTTGTGCTGTACGTCTTTGCCATCCTGCTGACAAGAGGAAAGAAGGATCGACTGAGCGAGAATACGAAGACAAAGATTTTCACTTCAGCTCTCCTGAGTCTAGTAGGGCTTGGTATAGTTCTCTTTGCTATCTTTAAGCAAGAGTTCCTGGCCAGTGCCCTGGATGCCCCCAATGAGAATGTTCTTCCGATCAAGGAAGTAGGTACTTCTATGCTCTCAACGGACGTCAATGGTTATTTGCTTCCTTTTGAAGCTGTTTCCGTTTTGCTTCTCGCTTGTATTGTTGCTGCATTGCTTATTGCCCGTAAACGCTAAAATGAAAGAAAGCTATGATTGAATTAAATTATATCCTCATCGTTTCTGCCATTATGATGTTTGCAGGCATCTTTGGGTTTCTCACCCGCCGCAGCACATTGGCAATCCTTCTATCCATCGAATTGATGTTGAACTCTGCCGATATCAACTTTGCAGTGTTCAACCGTATGCTCTACGGACAAAGCGGTAATACAGAAGGTTTCTTCTTCACGCTTTTCTCTATCGCCATCACGGCTGCAGAAAGCGCTATCGCCATCGCCATCATGGTCAATATCTACCGTTTGATCAAGGATACGTCTGTTGACAAGCTCACAAAGATGAAATGGTAAAAGACTTTTAATGCACAATGGAAACTCAATTTTTATATACAATTCTGATTCTGGCATTGCCTTTTTGCTCTTTTCTCTTTCTGGGGCTCTTCGGCCACAAATTGAGCCATAAGGTTGCTGGACTTATCGGTACAACTAGCTTGGGACTGGTCTTCTTGCTTTCGCTCTACACAGCCTTTGAATACTTCTTCGGCATTGGGCGCAATGTACAAGGCATCTATCAAGCTCTAGTGCCGTATAATACAACATGGTTGCCTCTTGGCAATCTCCACTTCGATATGGGTATCTTGTTAGACCCGATTGCTGTGATGATGCTTATTGTCATCTCTACGGTGTCTTTCATGGTACACATCTATTCTTTTGGTTATATGCACGGTGAGCGCGGCTTTCAGCGTTATTATGCTTTCTTGAGCCTCTTTACCATGTCTATGCTCGGCCTCGTTGTCGCTACCAATATCTTCCAGATGTATCTCTTCTGGGAGCTTGTCGGTGTTTCTTCTTATTTGCTCATTGGCTTCTTCTATACAGAGAAGCCTGCTATTGCAGCTAGTAAGAAAGCATTTATTGTGACGCGTTTTGCCGACCTCTTCTTCCTCATCGGTATTCTCATCTATGGCTACTATGCGCAAACCTTTAGTTTCAGTTTTGTTGAAACTGGTAGCGTGCGTGAATTTGCAAGTGCAGCCTTTATGCTGCCTACTGCCTTGTTCCTCATGTTTATCGGTGGTGCAGGTAAGAGTGCGATGTTCCCACTTCATATTTGGCTTCCCGATGCAATGGAGGGCCCAACGCCTGTTAGTGCACTGATTCATGCTGCAACCATGGTTGTCGCAGGTGTATATCAGGTGGCACGTATGTTCCCTCTTTGGATTGCCTATGCTCCCGACACTCTCCATATCGTGGCTTGGGTTGGAGCGTTTACAGCTTTCTATGCTGCTGCAGTTGCTTGCGCACAGAGTGACATTAAGCGTGTCTTGGCTTTCTCTACCATCTCTCAGATAGCTTTTATGATGGTGGCTTTGGGCGTTTGTATGCCTCTGCCTAATGGAGCAAGTCCTGAGTTGATTGATCATGAGTTTGGAATTGGTTATATGGCTAGTATGTTCCATCTCTTCACCCATGCTATGTTCAAGGCTACGCTCTTCCTCTGTGCTGGCTGCCTTATCCATGCAGTTCATAGCAATGAGATGAGCGCAATGGGCGGAATGCGTAAATATATGCCAATCACTCATTGGACTTTCCTCATAGCTTGCTTGGCAATCTCTGGTATTCCTCCTTTCTCTGGCTTCTTCTCGAAGGACGAGATTTTGGAAGCGAGCTTCGCTTATAGTCCTGTAATGGGTTGGGTAATGACAGGTATTGCTGCCATGACGGCTTTCTATATGTTTCGCCTTTACTATGGTATCTTCTGGGGAACAGAAAACAAGGAACATCACGCAGAATGCCATCCGCATGAGAGTCCTTTGGCGATGACATTCCCGCTCTTATTCCTTACAGCTATTACGTTAGTAGCAGGCTTTATTCCTTTTGGAAAAATTATTTCTGCTGATGGACTTGCGTACGACTTCTTGGCACATTTCAATTGGGCTTTAGGTGCTAAGAGTTGTTTCATCGCACTCATCTCTATTGGGCTTGCCACTTGGATTTACAAGGGAGAGAAACAGCCTATTGCTGACAAGATGCAGAATGCAGCTCCGCATCTCCATCGTTGGGCATTTAAGCGTTTCTATCTAGATGAAGTCTACCAGTTCATTACGCATCGCATCATCTTCAAGTACATCTCTGCAACCATTGCTAAGTTTGACCGTAAGTATATTGACGGCTTCTTCAACTTCTTGGCTTGGGGAACTCACGAATTGGGTTTCCAAATTCGTGGTTTCCAGAGCGGTTCTATTCAGAAGTATGCGTTTATCTTCTTCTTGGGTGCTCTCGCCCTGTTATTAGTTATGATCCTCTAAAACTGACAGATATATGAATTTCTTATCAATATTTGTACTGATACCTCTGCTTATGCTGCTCGGTTTGTGGCTGGCAAGAGATCAAAAAAGTATTAGAGGCGTGATGGTAGCGGGCAGTACCTGCTTGCTCATCCTTTCTGCTGTCCTCACTGTGCTCTTTCTTCAAGAACGAGCTGCTGGTAATACGGCAGAAATGTTGTTCACCGCCTCTTTCGATTGGATAACACCATTGCACATTAAGTACTCCGTTGGAGTCGATGGTATCTCTGTTGCAATGCTGTTGCTTTCCTCCGTCATCGTATTTACAGGTACATTTGTTTCTTGGTACATGAATAAGGAATACTTCCTGTGGTTCACACTGTTAAGTGCAGGTGTTTATGGTTTCTTCATTTCCATTGACATGTTTACCATGTTTATGTTCTATGAAGTAGCTCTTATCCCGATGTATTTGCTGATTGGTGTGTGGGGCACTGGCCCTAAAGAATATGCAGCCATGAAGCTGACACTCATGCTTATGGGCGGTTCTGCTTTCCTTATGTGTGGTATCTTTGGTATCTTCTATGGAGCAGGAGGCCAGACAATGGACATTCTCGACATTGCCCATCAGCAGAATGGTGCTCATTTGATTGACATTGCACAGCAACACATATGGTTCCCGCTAACTTTTGCTGGCTTTGGCGTTCTCGGTGCATTGTTCCCATTCCACACTTGGAGTCCTGATGGTCACGCTTCTGCGCCAACGGCTGTGTCAATGTTGCACGCAGGCGTATTGATGAAGCTTGGTGGTTATGGCTGTTTCCGCATTGCTATGTTCCTCATGCCGCAAGGCGCACAGGACTTAGGTTGGATTTTCCTTGTATTGACGGGTATCTCTGTTGTTTATGGTGCATTCTCGGCTTGTGTTCAAACCGACTTGAAGTATATCAATGCTTACTCCTCTGTGTCTCACTGCGGCTTAGTGCTCTTCGGTATTCTGATGGTTAATCAAGTAGCGGCTACTGGTGCTGTGTTGCAGATGCTTTCTCACGGTTTGACCACAGCTCTCTTCTTTGCCCTCATCGGTATGATTTATGGCCGTACGCATACGCGTGATATCCGTGAGATGAGTGGTTTGATGCGCATCATGCCGTTCCTCTCTGTGTGCTACGTGATAGCTGGTTTGGCTAATCTCGGCCTTCCCGGTTTCAGCGGCTTTATTGCAGAAATGACCATCTTTGTTGGTTCCTTTGCTAATGCCGATACCTTCCATCGTGTACTGACTATTGCCGCCTGCACTAGTATTGTTGTCACTGCTGTCTATATTCTCCGTCTTGTTGGTAAAATCCTCTATGGTGTTTCCACTAACGAAGAACATTTGAAGCTTGACGATGCTCATTGGGAAGAACGTTTTGCTGTTATCTGTCTCATTGGTACGATTGCGGCTCTCGGTTCTGCTCCGTGGTGGGTAAGTAATATGATAGATTCTGGCGTAGCTCCAGTTGTCGAACATATTACGGCGTTTGCAGCCAATACGAATCTCAATCCGTTCATGTAATCTCTTAAAGAATAAAAACAGACAATGGATTATTCACAATTCTTACATATGCCCGAGGAGGCAAGCCTTTTGGCTGTTATTCTTATTCTCTTCTTGGCCGACTTGTTTATGTGCAAAGAGCCCAAGGATGGGGAAACTATTAGCCAGAAGCCTTCAGCTATCAACGTTGTAGCTATTGGCCTTCTCTCTATTCATACTCTCATCAACTTGTTGCCTTGCTGCAATGGTTGTATGCAGGCAACTGAGGCCTTTGGTGGAATGTACCAGCATACACCGATGATGACCGTCATTAAGTCGGTTCTCAATATCGGAACGCTTGTAGTATTTCTCATGGCTAATAGTTGGTTGCGTCGTCCAGAGAATATTGTTAAGCAAGGTGAGTTCTATCTCGTCACGCTTTTCACGTTGCTCGGTATGTACTTTATGATCAGTAGTGGCCACTTCCTGATGTTCTTCATCGGCTTGGAATTGGCCAGCGTACCTATGGCAGCCCTTGTGGCTTACGATAAGTATCGTTATGAAAGTGCAGAAGCTGGTGCTAAGTTCATCTTGTTGGCACTCTTCTCCAGTGCACTTCTTGTCTATGGCCTTTCGCTCATCTATGGTGCTACTGGAACGCTCTATTACAGCAGTGTGGGTGCTCTCTTCTCTGGTGATACGCTTCTCAGCGTTATAGGTCTGACGTTCTTCCTTTCTGGAATGGGATTTAAGATAAGTTTGGTACCATTCCATCTTTGGACGGCTGATACTTATCAGGGGGCACCGACCGTTGTGACAGCTTATCTCAGCGTTATCTCAAAAAGTAGTGCTGCTTTTGTTCTCTTCACGGTTCTTGTGAAGGCTTTTGCCGGCGACTCTTTGATGGCTGAGTGGAACACAGGTCTTTATTGGATTATCATTGCTTCTATCACGTTGGCAAATATCTTTGCCATTCAGCAGCAGAATCTAAAGCGCTTTATGGCGTTCTCTGCCATCTCCCAAGCTGGTTATATCGTACTCGGTATTATGGGGGGAACGGCACAGGGCATGACTTCCATCGTGTTCTACATCCTCGTCTATATGGTAGCCAACTTAGGTGCTTTCGCTGTTATCAATGTGATTGAGCAAAATAGCGGTAAGATTCGTATTGACGACTACGACGGACTTTATGAAACAAACCCACACTTGAGTTTTATCATGACGCTCTGCCTCTTTAGTTTGGCAGGTATTCCGCCGTTTGCTGGTATGTTTTCTAAGTTCTTCATCTTCATGGCAGCGTTCAATGCTGGTTATCACTGGCTTGTACTGATTGCTTTGATCAACACGGTTCTTTCACTCTATTACTACTTGCTGATTGTGAAGGCTATGTATATCAAGAAGAACGAACATCCTATAGCTCAGTTCCAATCTGATGGTTATACGCGTGCAGCTCTCGTTATCTGTACAACAGGCGTCGTAGTGCTGGGTATCGGTGGTGTCTTCTATAACTATATTGATACACTTTCCTACGGTATCGATAAGATGCTCGGGGCTCTCTGATAAAGTGTAAATCTTTTTATCTTCAGCGGCTTTTCTTGAAACAAGAGAAGCCGCTGTTTTTATATGCAATAAAATAATACTATATTGCGCCGTGAATCAAAAAGGAAGCAAACGTATGGAAAAGAAAAGATATGTAGTGGGCTTAGGTGAGCTACTTTGGGACTTACTCCCTTCTGGCAAACGTTTAGGTGGTGCTCCAGCAAATTTTGCCTATCATGTTTCTCAGTTTGGTTTGAATGGCTTGGCAGTAAGTGCTATTGGGCAAGATGATTTAGGCGAAGAAGCCATTCAAGAATTAGAGCGTAAGCAACTTTCTGCATATCTTGAGCGAGTGGAATATCCTACGGGGCGGGTAAACGTACAGCTTGATGAAGCTGGTATTCCTCTTTACGATATTCAGCAGAATGTGGCATGGGATAATATTCCTTTTACAGAAGAGCTACGCGAGATTGCGGAAAATACTCAAGCAGTCTGTTTCGGCTCTTTGGCTCAGCGTAGTCCGCAAAGCCGTATTGCTATTCAAGCCTTTTTAGCTTCCTTGCCTGTTGACGATGATGTTCTTCGCATTTATGATATAAATCTTCGCACTCCTTTTTATAGTAAAGAAGTGGTAGATTTGTCTCTTTCTGCCGCAAATATTCTTAAAGTTAACGATGAAGAACTGCCCGTCCTTGCCAATTATTACAATCTTCCTGTAACATCTCCTTTGGAGCAATGTGAACTTCTTCGTCAGCGTTTCGATCTGCGCCTTGTCATCTATACTTGTGGTGCAGAAGGCAGTTATGTGATCTCTGAAGAGGGAGTATCTTCCCAATCTACGCCAAAGGTTTCGGTCGTAGATACAGTTGGAGCTGGAGATAGTTTCACCGCTTCTTTTTGCGCTGCATTTATCAAAGGCCTTTCCATCCCAGAGGCTCATGCTATTGCTGTAAAAGTAGCAGCTTTTGTCTGCACCCAACAAGGCGCAATGCCTATTTTACCTGACGATTTATTGGGCTAAAGTGGTAAAGAAAATAGAATGCTCAGATTCAAACGCATTGTGAAGATCACTCTTTTTCTCCATTCCTTTCGAGCGAGAATGCTTTCTCTTAATAGCAAATAGCGAAAAAGTGGATACTCTTATTAGGATATTCATTCTAATATTGTAACTTTGCCCATATAGAAATACCTAATAAATTTATTTATACACAACTTTATGAAATTTTTCAAAGTTCTTGCTGTCGCCGTTTTGGCGGTACTTTCGTCTGGGCAGATGAATGCCCAGTCCACCTCTCCTTCTACGAAGTGGCATTGGAATGAAGGGCAGATTGTACTTGACACTCCTGCTCGCCCTGCTGGCCAACAGTCGGCTTTAGGCTTGACAGTTCCCAAAATTCAGAATGTGCGTGTTGCTTTTGTAGGCTTAGGAATGCGTGGACCTAGTGCTGTTGCACGCTGGACATATATTCCTGGTGTAGAAATCGTTGCTTTGTGCGACTATGAGCAGAAGCGCGCAGAATGTTGCCAAGAATATCTAAAGAAGGCAAACCTTCCGCCTGCTTCCATCTATTTTGGTGCAGAAGGCTACAAGGAATTGTGCAAACGCCCAGATATTGATCTCGTTTACATTGCAACCGACTGGGATCACCACTTCCCCGTGGCTAAGTTTGCTATGGAAAAAGGTAAGAATACGGCTATTGAAGTACCTTCTGCTATGAATGTTGAACAATGTTGGGATCTTATCAACTTAGTTGAGAAAACTCGCAAACATTGTATGATTCTTGAGAACTGTTGCTACGACTGGTTTGAAATGAATACTTTGAATATGGCACAGCACGGAGTTTTCGGTGAATTGCTCCATGGACAAGGTGCTTATATTCATAACCTAGATGATTTTTGGAATGCATATTGGAAGAATCCTGAGAAATCTCCTGAATTAGGCTGGCGTATGCAGTATAATATGGAGAATCGTGGCGATGTCTACGCTACTCACGGTCTAGGTCCTGTGGCACAAGCTTTCGACATTCATCGTGGTGACCGCATGAAAACACTTGTTGCAATGGACACTAAACCTGTTCATGGTCCTAACTATGTGGAAGCTAAGACAGGTGTTCGCCCAACAAATTTCCGCAATGGTGATCATACCACAACACTGATTCGTACAGAGGAAGGAAAGGTTATTGAGGTTCAGCACCAAGTGATGAATCCGCGTCCTTACGACCGCCTCTATCAACTCTCTGGTACGAAAGGGTTTGCCAATAAATATCCTGTTGAAGGTTACGCTCTTGATGCGAAGAGCTTGAAAGAAGCTGGTGTCACTCCTAAGGTTGATGACCTTTCTTCTCACTCTTTCATGTCGGCAGCTGAAAAGAAGGCCCTCGAAGAGAAGTATCAATCGCCCATCTTGAAGAAGTATGCCAAGAAGGCCAAGGAGGTTGGTGGTCACGGCGGTATGGACTTCATCATGGACAGTCGCCTTGTTTACTGTTTGCAGAACGGTCTACCTCTCGACATGGATATTTACGACCTTGCCGAATGGTGTGCTTTAGCAGAACTCGGTACTCTTTCTCTTGACAACAACTCTGCCAGCGTTGCTTTCCCTGATTTTACACGTGGACATTGGAACGAAGTGAAAGGTTATAAGCACGCTTTTGCTTCAGCTGAGCAAGAAGAAGCAACAGCTCAACTTGCTACTGCTATTACTGATGCACAGAAGGCTATCTCTGCTAAGGCTTGGGCCGATTATGATAAGGCAATCACTGTTGAAGCTAAGAATGCAGTTAGCACAAAGGCTGTTGCCAACGTACAGAAAGCTGTTGCTAAATTGATGAAGAAGATAAAATAAAAATTTATCGTCTACATAATTATACGTTAAATGCGCTCACTACTTCCGTAGTGGGCGCATTTTTATTGAGATGATAGGGGAGTGATGAAAGAGTTTTGTAGAGTCTTGCATATGATAAGTAGTTGTCCCTGAAAAACTTCATGAGAAGAATTTTTGTGATTTTTTTAATGTCATATAGAGTTCTGATTATTAAATACTTGTGCTCTAAATGGAGGCTTCTGAAGCTTTTTACAACTTTCTCTGGAGGAGATGTACTTATGTAATAAAGATAGTTATAAATATCCTTATTCTATTTTCAGTGACAACAAATTATAACTTTTATGGGGGAGTGTATCATGATAAAGAAGTTACGCCAGCCTGCTATTCTGACTATTTCTTCCTTTCCCCTACCTACTCTTTTATTTCCTCTCTCTTCATCCAAGCAAAATCTCACAAACTATTGCTAATTATCTGATTAAGTGGAAACTTATTTTGCTCAAATAGCTGCTTACAAAAGCTTAAAAACTTCTTTTTCTTTGCTATTATATATTATATTATATTTGCAAAATAGTTATGTTAGCTCTTTCTTAACTAAAAATCAAAATTATGAAACGTATCTCTTTCGTTCTTTTACTTGTTTTCACACCTATTCTTTGCCTTTATGCACAGAATGGAGAAATAACAGGTAGAATCCGTGACCTCATCACAGAGAATAGTATCGATTCTACAGCAGTGACACTGCTGAGAACTGACAGCAGCAGAGTGGGAGCCACTTATGCAATAACAGAGCTTAGCCACACGGAAATAGATGGGAAACCGGTTCGGGATAGGAATCCGAAGGATGGAGCAACGTTCATATTAAAAGTTCCGAAGCCAGGTCGCTACATTCTGCGCTGCATGGCCGTGGGCTACAAAACAATGTACTTTCCCATCCACGTGAAATACACATCTGCAAGAACAAAATATGATGTGGGCGACTTCTATTTGCAGGAATCTTTTGTACAATTGGGAGAAGCTGTAGTGAAAGGTACCAAAATACGCATGTTCTACAAAGGTGATACGCTTGTGTATAATGCCTCTGCTTTCCAACTTCCTGACGGCTCTATGCTTAATGATCTTGTTGCTCAACTACCTGGAGCAGAAATACGCGATGGCAACATTTACGTCAATGGACGCTTAGTTGAAAATCTGCTATTAGGAGGAAAAGACTTTTTCAACGGCAATCCTCGTGCAGCTCTGGCAAGCTTACCCGCCTACGTGGCTAAGAACGTGAAAGTGTACACGAA
Source organism: Alloprevotella rava (assembly GCF_014195585.1). Classification (GTDB taxonomy): domain Bacteria; phylum Bacteroidota; class Bacteroidia; order Bacteroidales; family Bacteroidaceae; genus Alloprevotella; species Alloprevotella rava. Next base: position 459,545 of record NZ_JACICA010000001.1, read on the forward strand.
GAAAGGCGAAAAGAGTAGTATGATGGGGAGCTCGATGGGAGACGAGCAATTTGTGATGGATGTACACTTGAAACGGAAGTATATAGGCACTTATATAGGCCAATTGGTGGCAGGATACGGAACAAAAGAGCGCTATCAGGCAGGATTTAATCTAATGAGATTTAACGACTACCAAAGTTTTAGTTTAGCCGGAGACTTCAATAACCGCAGCCAACAGTATCAATATGCGAGAGAAGGAGAAAGAGGGAAAGCAGAAAAGAGCGGAAAGCACCGCAGGAACTATCTGACTTTCAATTACCAATATGAGCCTAACGGAAAGATTCGTTTCACAATGGGGGCAGACTATCATGACAATGCGGTGCATAATGATGAAGGGGCGAGCCGAGAGAATTTCCTTTCAGGAGGTAATACGTTTATTCGCACGTCCAATGTGTCCTATCTCGACAATATGTCGGTGGCAGGCAGAACTCGTCTGACGCTTCGTCCACGCAAGAATCAATTCTACGAAATCAAATATTCCATCAACTACCTGAAAAATCACGGATATAATCACATTCGGACGGCCAACTACAACGCAAATCCTTCGGAGAAAGACTTCTACGCGTTAATGGACAGTACGTTTTCGAGACTTAACACCAACGTGTTCCTTCAGTCCATCTTGCTCAGCCGCCTTCAAAACCGGGTGCACTTCGATAGCAAACAACTCAACCATCAGGCCTCTTTCTTGATGCACAATGCCTTTGGAGGGAATTTACTGAATGTTGAGGGCGAGTTTGCTGCCACTAATCAAGATGGACATCGTTATGACTTATATAATCTGCGCTACAGTCGCCCCACACCTCAAACGGATTTCCGAAATCGGTATGTGGCGTCACAAACTGACTCCTACCACTATTTAGGGAAAATTTCTTACGATTGGAAATATAGGCAGACAGAAAAGGCCGATGGACTTTTAACCCCTTACTACAGCTTTGCGTACGATAAAAACTGTAACAACAACCCTCTTTATCGCCTTGACCTCTTAGCTGGAACATGGGGAAACTTTGATACGTCTGTATTGGGAGTACTGCCTTCCAACACTACAGATTTGGAACAGGTTCTGAGTAGTGCCGACAGCTATTGGGGCAATCTTAGACAAAAGAAGCATCTGCTGGGTGCAAACTGGCAACACGAGCTAAAACTTGCCAATAGACGATGGTTGAAATTCAATGTTACAGCAGAAACGGGATATTTGGACAGTCAGTATAATTATTGGCGCTACGGAAACAAATATCCAGCCACACGCCATTCTTGGCTTCCTTCTCCTTCGGTCAGACTGACATATAATCCCATCGCGGAGGATCGTGGAGGAAGAGGCACAAGTTGGGTATTGTCTGCGTCAAGTCGTAAAGAGCAAGTCAACCTTCATCATCTTATCGACATTACTGATGCAGCAGATCCGCTGAATGTGTCCAAAGGTAACTCGCAGCTACATGACACATGGATAAACAATGTTTCACTGCAGCACATGCGCCGTTTCTACAAAACAAGCACGAATCTCTATAGTAAGGTTTCCTTCAATTTCTTGAAAAACGCTGTAGAAATCTCCACCATCTACGATCGGATAAAAGGTGTACGCACGACACAGCCCGTCAATGTCGATGGAAATTGGAATGCAGGCTTCAACTTTATGGTAAACACACCATTAGACAAGGATCAGAGATGGATTATCTTTTACATGGCAAGCATAAACGCCTATCACAGTGCAGACTTAAGTTATACCACAACAGGCCGTCACAACGAGAAATACAATGTGGACAGACTGGATTGGTCAACAGGAGTTATACTACAAAGCCATCCCACAGCTTGGCTGAATCTCTCCAGTTCTTTCTCTGCTTTCATGAACAATATCAGAGGCTCCCGCCCACAATTCGAAAAGATTTATACCACCACATTACTCTATGGCCTTCAGGCAATTGTCAACCTACCTGCCAAGTTCATTCTGTATGCGAACTGCGACTTCTCCTCACGGTTTGGTTATAACGACGCATCGCTCAACGAAACGCGTGCAAACATCGAGACAAGTCTGGAGCGCTCTATCAAGAATTTTACTTTAAAGTTCCAAGCTTGCGACCTCTTAGCTCGTAATCTCTACACTACTAATTCTATTGATGCACAAGGTCGCACCGAGAGCTTTGCAACAACTATTCCTCGCTATTTCCTCTTCTCACTGACATGGAGATTTAACAAAGTAGCCAACCGAAAATAATATAACGTGAGTTCGACGAATTCAGAACAATGTAAGCTGTGTGTCAATGGTCCTTTGTACATTGATACACGGCTTCTTTGGAAACAGACAATAGGCAGCAATGACCCCTAATAAGTTGACGATGAAATTGTCAAAGCATCTATGTCTGGAGTGCTCCACTTGTGCAATGTTCTTAAGTTCATCATTCACCGTTTCTATAATGGCTCTTTTTCGGAGTAAAAGTCTGTCTGAAACGCTCATTAAAGCTCCTTTCATATTACTTTTCAATTTGGTAATAAGTTGTATTCCGTCAACGAAAAGCCTTTGAAAGAGGTTCTTACTGATGTACCCCTTGTCACCGACCAGCTTACCATGTATGAACTCTACAAAAGCGTTATATTCCAAAGGCTTACGGTCATCAATATCTCCTGGCGTTATCATAAAGTTGAGAAGTTCTCCTTTCTCATTGCAAATCAAATGCAACTTGAAGCCAAAGAACCAACCCATAGAACATTTCCCTCTTTGGGCTATGCCTTTGAAAACTTTGTGAATATGTATTCTTTGGTTTTTGCAGACACGCAGTAGTGTGCTGTCAACAAAGCTTATGCCCGTGCATTTGCCCAACAGTACCTTCTTGATAAACAAGGTTAAGGGTATGACTACATCCCTTTCCAATTCTACTAAACGGTTATAAGAAACAACTTTGGGAAACAGATGGCGAAGATGCTTACATACTTTTTCAAGATAGAAATGTTTGAAGCAGCGATAACCGGAAGTGTGGAAAAGAATCATTATCAGCATGACTTCTGCCTTTGACATTGTAGAACTTCGATGATATTTTCTTTTTCCAGTAGGTTTTAGCGTATATTTTGCTGTTATAACATCAAATAACTTGCAGAAGTCGTCTGCCATACAAAAGATTTCTGTAATTTTGTCCTCGGTGATCATAGCGATTTTTTGTTTGTAATTATTTGTATTTCAACACCTTAAAATTACAATAAATTTCGCTAATCACCAAATTTATAGACACTTATAATTCGTCGAACTCACGTTAAAATAGAAGTTATGAAAAGAAAAAATATCATTATAATTCTCTGGATTCTGTGGATTGTATCTATGATTGGTATGGTGTTCGGTGTTTACTACTATATCGATAACAAGCGCATTAGATTACGATCTGAAATCAGAGATAATGTAGAATCTATTTTCGAAGGTCAGTCAAGTGGGGATATGATTGTCTCAAATAATGATGGATTTTTCGATGTCGCTTATAGTGGTAGTCCAGTGCGACACTATAAGAAAGTTGCCATACCTTCTAAACCGTCTAAAGGTGGACTTGTAGCTATTGACCCAAGTATTGACGAGAAGATAACTGATGACTGGAAACAAAGTTATGGTGACTTGGCATCATTATATGAACTCAACTGGGGTGACAAATATCCAAATCAGGAAGATGATGGTTGGAGTATCATTAGAATATATTGTAGAGGAGTTGATGAAGATTTTATTCAAACCAATACTTTTTTCCCATATAAAGTAGGACTTAAAAAATCTGAATGGGGAAACTTTTATACCGTTGAGCAGGCTGTTAATGAAGCGTTCGAGTTTTATACAACCAATACAAAATCTGGTTATTCTGAACGTTTTAGTAAAGGTTCTAGTAATCGTCTTTGGTCAAAGATTCATGATAGCGGCAATGAATATTTCTGGATTGTTGAGAATAAAAATCCCAATAGTTGGAAAGCTGGGATTCCTATATGTCATCCGAAGGAGAAAAGCTATGATGAAGTTCAACGAACAATGCCATACGAAAATGGATGGATGCACAATGGTTATTACAGAGTTTTTATTGCAGCAACACAAGAAAGGCATTATATGATTGAAGAAAAAGATTGGGCCGTAAATAAAAACCGAAATCAACTTTTTCTATGGTGGGGAATAAGTCTAACAGTCTTATTCATGTCACTAATAATTCCACTGACTATTAAGGAGAGTAAGGTGAACAAGAAAAAGTCTGAAACATTATATCAACGCCTTGTCAGATTATGTAATCCAATGAATTTTATAGATAATTATGACAAGGAGAAAGTTGAAAAAGCCAATATAATCTATAAAAGATTGCTTGAAACAACTCCAGATAATAATGATGCTTTAATAGAAATCCAAATACAAGCTTCATCGGAACTTGGGATTAACTTTATTGATAAAGCAGAGTTGGAAGATTTAAAAGAAAAGGTAAATCCAAAGAGATTTATCAATCCTTACAATGCAGAGAAAGTTTCATTAGCAAATGAACTCTATGCGATTCTTGTGAAAGAAAACCTTACATATGGAGAATTGATAGAAGTAAAAGAAAAATCAAAACTATTATAATTATGAGTAGAATAGTATTAACATTAGTGGCGACATTTATCTGTACATGGTTAAATGCCCAGACCATAAGTAATGGTCTTATGGAAAATGTAGTAGTAAATACAGAGGGAGGTAACAGATTCGAACTTAGTTATTACACAGAAAATGGGATAAATGTTGTCAGTATTTGTGATTGGTACAGAAAGTTAGGTGAAAGTGGTATCCATTGTTCATCATTGGGAAATAATATGACAATTTTTAAGTCAGAATTAAAGAACTTGCAAACAAAATACGAACAATGGATAGCTACAGCTAAATCAAACAAAGTACAAGAGGTGGAAAAAGAAATGCCTTGTGAAATTAGTTATTCCACCTTTGATTGCGATGCCTATGCAGGAAATGCAACAGAGGTAATAGTAAAGCCTTATTTTGTCATACGAAATTACGTACCACGTTGCGAAATAAGAATTTGGCAATATTTCTATGATCGCACGCCTAATTACAATGTCTGGTATCTATCACCAAAAGATATTCCCTTTTTAATATCGGCAATAGATAGGGGTATCAAGAATACATTTCAAAGAGTATACAAAAGAAAAGAACGGAAGATTTATTCAAGTAGATTATGGAAACGGTTATTGTAATTGTAGCTATAGTATTCTTTGTTATTTATCTTTTTGCACAGGATTCAAAAAAGGAAACAACAAGAGAAAAATATGGCGAAGCTATAGGACAAGTTGCTCATTCTGCCGCAAGCACAATTGCAGGTATAGCACATGATATTGCAGAGCCTGCAAGCAAAAAGGAAATTCGTCTAGCCAGAGAGACACTTGCATATAGGAACGGACAGTTGTATAGATTTGAATATTATTCAGAAAAAGAGCGTATTAAAGAACTGCTTGATGTGGACGAATCTTTTGAAAAATCATTGAATTTACTTGGACTTTCAGCAGAACGCTGGAAGAAGATTGGTAAGCACATTTTCTATGTAGGTGTTATTAAATACTTGTCACGTGAACATTCTGATTACATTAAGAAAAATCAAGATTTCATTCGTAAAAGAATCTTAAATGAGTGGGGTAAAGACCCTCATATGAAGGTTTATCCAGATACACTTCGAAAAGCATTAGGCTATTTCAATATCTCAGAAGAGGAATGGATAAAATATGGTGATACGGTTATAGATATGTATAATATAAATGACAATAAAGATGTTGAAGAGTATGGTATTATCACACAGATTATGCCAATGCCTAATAACAAGCATCTTTTGTGATTCCAACATTGTATTGGGAGTTTTTTTAGATATACGCTATATTAACGTGAATTCGTCGAACTCACGTTAATATAAATGCAAACTCTTTTATTGCTCTTATATAGCTATCCGAGGGATAAAACAAAACTGCCACTTATCTGAAAAAAGATAAGTGGCAGTTGAAATTATAAGTAGTAGGTAAGTTTCTCCTCCAACTATTAAAGAAATGAATCTACTGCTTAGCAACAAGCTGCATCGTATCAGTAGCAATCATCAATTCTTCATCCGTCGGGATAACAGCTACCTTTACTTTACTTTCAGGCAGAGAAATAAGTTCTTCTTCACCATTATTGCGCTCGTTCTTTTCTTGATCAAGCTGTATACCTAAGTATTCCATTCCTTCCATTGTAGCCTTACGCACATCCCACTGATGCTCGCCTACGCCAGCAGTGAAGACAATGACATCAACACCTCCCATAACGGCCGTATAAGCACCTATGTACTTCTTAATGCGATAGGAATACATATCAAGAGCCAGTTGAGCGCGCTCGTTGCCCTTTTCGGCTGCATCTTCCACTTCGCGCATATCACTGCTCACACCACTGATGCCGAGCAGACCGCTCTTCTTGTTGAGCAGGTCGATGGCTTCTTCCGGAGTTTGGTGCTCTTTCTCCATAATATAGAGAATGGCACTGGAGTCGATGTCACCCGTGCGCGTACCCATCATTACACCTTCCAAAGGGGTAAGTCCCATAGAGGTATCAACGCATTTGCCATGATCAACAGCAGAGATACTTGCACCATTTCCGATATGGCACGTAATCATACGTACGTCTTTCGGATCGAAACCGAGCACCTCACCTGCTCGTGCAGTCACATAGCGATGGCTCGTGCCATGAGCTCCGTAGCGGCGGAAGTTATAATCTGTATAATAATTATAAGGCAGACCATACATGAAAGCCTTAGGCGGCATTGTCTGATGGAAAGCTGTATCGAAAACGAACACCTGCGGAAGATTGGGTAACTGTGCACGCACTGCAAGATAGCCTTTCAGATGGGCGGGGCTATGAAGGGGAGCTAATTCCATAAAAGGTTTCCATCCTTCAAGCATTTCGTCTGTCACAATCTGGCTCTTAGTGTAAGTACCACCAGCCACTATACGATGGCCCGCTGCATCAATCTCATCAAGGCTCTTAATTGCACCAATCTCAGGATCGAGAAGAGTGTCGAACATCAATTTAATACCTTCCGTATGAGTGGGACACTCGTGGCTGATAATTTTCTTTTCCCCATTGGGAAGAGCTACTTTATTGAAAGAGCCGGCTAAACCTACTTTTTCAATGCCGCCTGCTGCGAGGACGGACTTGTCGGTCATGTCGTACAGCTTGTACTTGATGCTGGAACTACCGCAGTTGATAACAAGGATTTTCATAAATAGAGGAATTTTACTGTTTAGCCGCCTGTGCTTGACAAGCTGTGATGGCTACCATATAATAAATGTCATCGATAGAGCAACCGCGGCTCAAGTCATTGACTGGCCGAGCTATACCCTGGAGGATTGGACCTACTGCAATAGCATTGCCCAAACGCTGAGCAAGCTTATAGCCTATATTACCCACCTCAAGGTTAGGAACAATCAGCACGTTAGCTCTACCAGCGATCTCACTGCCTTTGGCTTTCTTCTCTGCCACGGAGGGAACAAGAGCTGCATCTGCTTGGAGTTCGCCATCTACTTTCAATTCAGGATAATGTTCATGGGCCAAGCGAGTAGCCTCAACCACCTTATCAACTACTTCATGAGAAGCACTGCCTTTAGTAGAGAAACTCAACATAGCTACGCGAGGATCGGTAATACCGGCTACAGACTTTGCAGTCTCTGCAGTGCAGTAAGCAAACTGAGCCAACTGTTCAGCTGTAGGAACTGGAGTGACAGCGACATCACTCATCACAACAACGCCATCTTCACCGTATTGATGCTGCTGAGTAATGAGCAACATAGCACCACTCACACAAGTGATACCAGGAGCACACTTGATAATTTGAAGAGCGGGACGGAGCGTATCGCCCGTAGTACTGAGTGCACCAGAGATTTGGCCATCGGCGTCTCCATTCTTAATAATAAGACAGCCCAAATAGAGAGGATTCTTCACCAATTCACGAGCCTGCTCAATTGTCATACCCTTCTTCTTACGAAGTTCTGCGAGCAGTTGTGCATATTCCTCAGATTTTGGATTGTTCTCTGGGGCGATAATAGTAGCTTTGCTGATATTCGTCAAGTTGAAAGTTTCAACTTGTTGCTGAATTTTAGCAGGATTTCCAATAAGAATAATGTCGGCGAGAGCGTCGGCAAGAGCGCGGTCAGCAGCCTTAATAGTGCGTTCCTCCTCAGCTTCTGGAAGAACGATACGCTGCTTATTGGCCTTAGCGCGGACAATAAGATTTTCTAAGATATCCATTATTTATTAAAAAAAATTTATGTATGATGCAAAGGTATAAAAAAATGTGCTAATGCACACATAGGTACATTAGCACATTTAGTATAAAAACTTATTTCGGAGTGGATTATCTGCTCAAAAGTAGCTTACTTCACGCGGTTGAGATAAGAACCATCGCGAGTATCTACCTCGATAACTTCGCCTTCATTGATAAAGAGAGGTACGCGAACTTCAACTCCGGTTTCAAGCTTGGCTGGTTTTGTTGCGTTTGTAGCGGTATCACCCTTCAAACCAGGTTCTGTGTAGACAATCTTAAGTTGTGTTTTGACCGGCATTTCAGCATACAGAATGGTCTCTGTAGAAGCATCACTAACGACGTCGAGAATATCACCTTCTTTCATAAACTCCACACCTGTGATAAGCTCTTTCTCAATCATAACATCATCGAATGTTTCCTGATTCATGAAGTGGAAATCATCACCATCAGCGTAGGTGTATTGGAAGGGGCGACGCTCTACGCGTACATCCTCGAGAGCTTCACCGATATTGAAGCGCTTTTCCAACACGTGGCCAGAAACAACATCCTTCAAAGTCGTACGCATAATTGTGTTACCCTTACCTGGCTTCACATGAAGGAAGTCGATGCAGAAATACAGTTTACCATCCAAACGGATGCAAGTACCTTTCTTAATCTCTTGTGATTTAATCATCTGATATGTATTGTTTTATTCTTATATTCGTATAAGCGGCTGCAAAAATACTAATTACTTAACTAACAAGCAACGGAATTCTGCCTTTTTTAGCTCTGCGCGATTGTAATATAGCAGTTAGCAACGGCTACCATATCTGCACTTTGTCAGCACGATACATTTTATCGTCTGGCTTTACATGAAAAGCGTCATAGAATTCTTGGATATTGGACAACGGACCTAATACTCGCCATTTTGCGGGTGCATGTTCGTTGCTTTTCACCTGTGTTGCCAAAGCCTCGGGGCGCATCTGTAGCATCCAAGCTTGAGCATAACCAAGGAAGAAGCGTTGCAACGGAGTGAAACCGCCAATCTGCTCTCCAGCTTGATATTGTGGTGTCTTCTTAAATGCTTCTAAGGCAACAATAACACCACCGAGATCGGCGATATTCTCACCTTGCGTCAAACTACCATTTATATGCAAGCCTGGAGCCACTTCATATTCGTTGAACTGTTTAACAATTTGTGCGGTGCGAGCATCAAACTGTTTCTTATCAGCTTCGGCCCACCAGTTATGAAGGTTACCATCTTTATCATACAGACATCCTTGATCGTCGAAACCATGCGTAACTTCATGTCCAAATGTTCCACCAACGATGGCATAGAGGATAGCATCGTCTGGCATTCCCGTAAAACCTGGTACAAAAATATTGCAACCAGGTATCACTATCTCGTTGTTCGATGGATTGTAATAAGCATTATACGTTTGCGGTTCCATGTCCCATTCAGTACGATCTACTTTCTTGCCATAATGGGACAAGTGTCGCTGCATCTCCCAAATGTTTACGTTCATCACATTACGAACATAGGACTTACGGGAGATCTCCAACTGGCTCATATCCTTCCACTTGTCTGGATAGCCCAGTTTCATCACCACTGCATTGAGTTTGTCAAGTGCCTTTAATTTTGTTTCTTCGCTCATCCAGCTAAGATTGCGGATGCGGGTAGCAAGCTCCGATTTGACAGCATTACCAATTTCTAAGAACTTTTCTTTCGTTCCCTTTGGTAAGAAATCTTGCACGTAAACTTGTCCCACGAGATCGCCCAAGGCATGATCCGTGCTCGTAACGGCTCGCCGCCAACGAGAACGAGGTTGTTCGATACCACGCAATGTCTTTGAATAAAAGTCAAACTGAGCTTGGAAAAGAGCATCATCCAAAGAAGCTGCAAGCCCATTGACATAATGGAACAAAAGATAATTATTCCAATTAGTCATCGAGATGCGAAGAAGCATTCCGTCAAGATGCGTGAAGAATTCTGGTTGTCCCACAACAACCGTATCAACATCTTTCAGCCCTAAAGTCTTTGTCAAGAGGGACAGAGCAAGATGAGGAGCCAGTTTCTCAAAGGCCGTCGCACTCATCTTATTGAAGTTGGTCAGAGGATCGCGCGTATCTTCTCGCTTGCGACTGTGCTGCGCCAATTCAGTTTCTATGCTAAGCAACGTCTCTGCTGCTTTTCGCGCTTCCTCTTCAACAAAACCTGCACGCTTGAAAACTATCGTTGCGTATTCCACAAAACGCTGACGAATGCGCCGTGTAGCCTCATCGTTCTCCACGTAATATCTACGATCGGGTAGCGACAAGCCACCCTGATTCAAATAGAAAGCATACTTATCACTTTGCTGCTGATCCTGCCAAACGCCAAAAGAAAACAGCGCACTACTACTTACACGCGTAACATAAGCTAACATACGAATCAGCGCATTAACATCCTTCACCGAACGAATCCGTCGAATGTCACCTTGCAGTTCTGAAATACCACGCTTATTGCGCCCTATGCTATCCATATAAGAAGCATAGAAATCGCCTATCTTTTGGCGAGCGGAGCCTCTCAATTGCTTGCGAACACTGGCGTCTTGACAGATACGACGAATTTGATCATCAATGGTATCCTGTATCACCGTAAAAATTCCGTTGTCCTTTTCTGTTGCAGGGATAGGATTCTCACGAAACCATGCGCCGTTGGCATATTCAAAGAAATCGTCTTGTGGGCGAACAGATGTGTTGATATGCGAAACTATTGGATCTATACTCTGTGCTGTTGCAGTGGCGGCTACGCAAGCTATAGCAGCAAAGAGCGTTTTTATTCTTATCATTTTCATTGAGCAATTATAGCACATCTGGCAATTGGAACAATTTCTGAGAATTGCTGCCTTTAATGAGTATCATGTGATTTTCTACGGGGGCTGCTGCCAGTGCTTCTTTTACAGCTTCCACATTTTCAAAATAGCGATATTGATGGGCAAAGGGTTTAAACTCTTCGCCAACAAGCCAAACAGATTCGAGATTCAGCTGATTGAGCAAATCAATAATCTTTTGGTGTTCTTCAACACTTGCTGCTCCCAACTCGCGCATACCGCCCAAGATGGCCATTTTGTGTGGAGACTCTATTAGGCGGAAGTTTTCCAAAGCTGCCTTCATACTGGTGGGGTTGGCATTATAAGCATCAACCACAAGCGTATTCTTAGCTGTGCGCTTCAACTCGCTTCGGTTATTTGTCGGTTCATAAGCTGCAATAGCATGTGTCACTTGTTCTGGCGTCACGCCAAAATGAACGCCAACGGCAGCAGCTGCCAAAGCATTGTCTATATTATATGCGCCAATGAGCTGCGTCTGCACTTCTTGCCAGACACCATCTTTCACACGCCAACGAAAATGCAGGAAGGGGTTGCAATTCAGCACCTCACCTTCCACATCATAGCCTTGTCCTGGACGCCCGTAAGTGTATGCTTTCAAACCTTTTGCTATATTGAGCAAATATTCGTTGTCACCATTGAGAAAAATATAGCCACCTGCTTTCGAGCGGAGATAATCGTAAAGCTCTCCCTTCGTATGGATAACGCCCTCGAAACTTCCAAAGCCTTCTAAGTGAGCCTTACCAACATTCGTTATTAAGCCACAATCAGGATCTACGATATTTGCCAGCGCTTTGATTTCTCCAGGATGATTTGCTCCCGTTTCAATCACAGCTATTTCGTCCTTTTCTGTCAGACGCAGGAGCGTTTTGGGAACTCCTATGTGGTTGTTCAAATTGCCGAGAGTATAGAGTACGCGATATTTCTCAGCAAGGACAGCACTGGTGAGTTCCTTCGTAGTAGTCTTACCGTTTGTTCCCGTCACCTCCAAAATTGGTGTCCCCAACTGGTGGCGGTGGTAAGAGGCCAGTTCCTGCATTGCTGTCAAAACATCGTCAACGAGAATCATGCGGTCATCATTGCTCACCATTTTCTTATCGTCAACCACAGCAAAGGCGCAGCCTTTTTCGAGGGCCATAGTTGCAAATTTATTACCATCGAAAGTTTCTCCTTTCAACGCAAAGAAGATTGCCCCTTTCGGACACTCGCGCGTATCCGTCGTAATGACAGGATGCTCGCAGAACAGTTTGTACAAGTCTGCTGTATTCATTTCTTTCATTCTAAATATCGTGCGAAGTTACAAGTTTTTTTTCGCAGCCTACTTCTTTTCCGACAGATACCTTACCTTTATGGAGCTTTAGCAGTAAAAAAAGAGATAGATACAAGCATGGTCAGCGGAATTTAACTACTTTTGCGAGTAAATAAAGTAAAGGAAATCATGCAGACCTATACAATAAATTGCAGCGGAAAGCTTATAGACTTCAGTCAGCCTAAAGTGATGGGCATTTTAAATGTAACGCCAGATTCTTTCTTTGTAGAGAGCAGAAAACAATCCGACGAGGAAATCCACCGACGTGTACAGCAGATGGTGGACGAAGGCGCACAAATGATCGACATTGGAGCATATAGTTCGCGCCCTGGGGCTGATGATGTTTCCCCAGAGGAAGAAATGCGCCGCCTCTCGCATGGTCTGCAAATAGTCAACAAACTTGCGCCACAACTCCCGGTTAGTGTCGACACTTTCCGAGCTGATGTGGCCCGAATGGCTGTAGAGGAATATGGCGCCGATATTATCAACGATATTTCGGGAGGCGAAATGGATGCGCAAATGTTTCGTACCATAGCGCAACTCAATGTTCCTTACATTCTCATGCACATGCAAGGAACCCCCCAAACAATGCAGGACAACCCGCAATATTCAGATTTCTTACGCGAAGTGTTTCTCTATATGGCACAACGCATCAATAGGTTGCGCGATATGGGCGTAAAGGACATTATTCTTGATCCTGGCTTTGGCTTTGGTAAGACGCTCGATGAAAACTATGAGTTGTTGAACCACTTGCAGGACTTCCACGAATTTGAATTACCCTTGCTCGTTGGCGTTTCTAGGAAGTCCATGATCTACAAGCTGCTCAACACCACACCGCAAGAAGCCCTTAACGGAACAAGTGTACTCCACACCATCGCTCTCCTAAAGGGGGCAAATATTTTGCGCGTCCACGACGTTCAGCAAGCTGTTGAAGCCGTACAGTTATATACTAAAACCGTTCAGTAAGTTCTCATGCTCTCACTCGGAATTAAAGACATCATCGACATTTTCCTTGTCGCTTTGTTGCTCTACTACATTTGGAAACTCATGAAGCAGTCCAGCGCTGCCAACATCTTTAGCGGCGTCATCATCTTCACTGTAGTATGGATTCTTGTGTCACGCGTGTTTGAGATGCGACTGATTGGAGGCATCATGGACAACTTGATGAACATCGGTTTGCTGGCTGTCATCATTCTTTTCCAAGACGAGATTCGACATTTCCTTTCTACCATTGGCAACCAAAAGAATGCAAAGTATCTTGCACGCATTTTCCACTTAAATAAAGAGGTCAAATCCCACCGCACTGACATTATGCCAATCGTTATGGCTTGTCTGAGCATGTCGAAACAAAAGGTGGGCGCACTCATCATAGTGGAACGGGGGGTCAACCTTGCAGAATACATCAACACTGGGGAAATCATCAATGGCAAAATCAGCCAACGACTCATCGAAAACATCTTTTTCAAAAACTCTCCACTCCATGATGGTGCTATGATTATTAGCAATAGCCACATCACTGCTGCGGGCTGTATCCTCCCCGTGTCTCACGACACCGACATCCCTAAGGCCCTCGGCCTGAGGCATCGCTCAGCCTTAGGCATTTCGCAAAAAAGCGATTGTCTGGCTATCTGCGTTTCAGAAGAAACGGGCGGCATCTCAATAGCCGAAAATGGCCATTTCCATCTCCGCTTAAATGCTGAAGAGCTTGAACGAATGCTCACAGAGGAATGGCAGGACTGATTCCTATAAGAACTTCAGATTTTTCCCAACTCTTTTTGTTTATTTCCTAAAACCTTTCTTTCATCATTTCCCTGCAAAGACTTTCTTAGCAGCGCATAATTCTCGATTCGTTGGCCAGAACAAACGGAATACAGAAACAAGCCCTTTTTCTCTCTCTTTGAAAAACCCCAAAATGTCTATTACTAACATGTAATCGGTACTATTGTTTTTGCATGAGGTACCGATGATACATGTTTTCTATGTGAATTATTCTCACTTTATATCTACTATATCTATAATCGAAGAGTTCTTATAGATGATTTCTATTTGAGAATTTGCCGTTTTGTTACAGACATTCTTCAGTTGTTGTAGTGAAACCTGTAGGCTTTTTCCTTCTACTTTTATAAAAGCTATACTGGGCAAAACATTTACTATTACTCCTCGTTTTTTTATGATTTTACCTACATTTTCTATTTCTTGTTTTATCGTTCCTACCAATTTGATTAAAACAATTCTAATACTATTAAATGTATTGTATTTGAAAAACCTATATAAGGCATTGTTTTCATCGTGTTCTTCCACGATTACCATACAGCGATGAGCTCCTTCGTTTCGTACTTGCCTTAATTGTGAATATGTAGCTTTTATATTTTTGTCATCAGGAAAAAGAGTGTTACATATCGCATTGAGTTTATGAGTAATTTCAATATCACTTACGCTTTTATATTCTTTGTTAGCATTACACTTGAAAGAATATATTCCATCAACATTTGTCGCATTCTCTATAAAACTCAACAAATTGTTAATATCTGGAAACATTACATAAAAATAGAAATTTACGACATTTTCTATTTGATAGAACGCATTTGCGCAAAAGGAATAAAAACGTTCTAGTTCTTTTTCCTTCAGGTTCAAAGCGGCATTTTCCATGCGAAGATTATCAATGAGAAGTTGGTCTCTTAATCTTTGATTTCCTTTTGCCAATATAAAATCATACGAAATGCTGTTATTGGCTCTTATTTCTAGCGTCTCACGAATAGCATGAACATCATCGCAAATTGACATTTGGGATGAAATAACATTTGCGGAGGAGGTTCTTTCTAACCTCTTCCGCAATTCTGCGTCAAACTCTGGATTTTGTTTGCTCAGTTGTACTATTTTATCTATTGTTGATTTCAGTTTCTCGTCCATAAGCACTAATTTAATAGTTTGTCCAAATCATCATTCAATTCATCTATGTCAACAGGTTGAGCTGGTGATACAGTTACCTTGTCTGAACGATGAACGAGCCAGAAGAGTTTTCCTTTTGCATCTCGACAATTGGATATTGACAACAACTCCTTTCGGTCTTCGTCTTCTTTTTTCAATGACTTGTTCACTGATGCCTTTTGCATTCTCCCACCTAATTTAAAGGATACATAGCGATGAGGAATGAAATTCTCAGAGATACTCTTTTGTGTATCTTCTGTTGCCTCTTGGGACGTATGTTCGGTGTAGAACTCTTTGGGCTTAGTTGTCACTATAGTGATTGTCGTGTTATTCTTCTTCTCAAACTCCAATACTGGCAATGTCTCAACGTATGTGATTCCTTGTAGAGTCGTCTTTGTATCGTCATGAAGTGAGTTGCACAATGCGTCAAATTGGCTTCTCAGTCTCTTGTAAACGCTGTCGTCTTCACCCTTCACCATTTTAAGATACATAAGTTTACCGTCCAACACGTTCACCATGTCAGGATTACCCTTCTTCACATGTCCTTTGGCTTCTTTGTATTTGGGGAAGAATTTATTGAATGCGGTGTCATAGCCGTATTTATGCCATATGTAGAGAATGTTGCGTATGTCGCGAACATATTTTTGGGACACATTGAGTTTGTCACTAACGATGATGCCTGTAACTTCCTGTCGTGAGCCAAACTTCTGTAGCCTTGTCTTGGCTTCATTCATTGTGAAGCCTTGGCTTTCGATTATTCGTTTTAGTTCTTTTCTGAACTCCCCTGAAGTTTGATAAACATTGTGCATTGAGCTAAATGTGATGTCATCAGCATATCTGGAATACACAACGCTAAAGCGTTTTGCCAATCCTGCCAGCCTGCGATCCAAATTGTCACAAATCATATTTGTTATGATAGGTGATGTTGGTGCGCCTTGAGGTAAGACAAACTTGATGTTGCCATCTTCGGTTTTCTCTTTCATAGAGCACAGACCTGCAAGGATATTGGCTATCGATTGTTTGAAAAGCAAAGGCTTCAATTGTAACCTTTTCCATACTCTCGCTTGATGGATACTTGGAAAGAAATCTTTCAGGTCGGTGTTGAAAACATAGTTGTGTCCTTTATGCTTGTTTGCATTAGTCACAACGGAACGACCTTCGGTAAATCCCATGGCATAATCAGAAGGGGTGTATACAGCCTTGAATACTTCATTTACATATCGCAATAGCAACATAAAACTTTGATTTCTCGGTGCCGTTATCAGCCTAAAGCCTCCTGATTTCTTTTTAATCTTGAATTGCTTATATCGATGAAACGAATTGTTGGGGTTGCAATAATAATTCAGGTGTTTCATCGTGAATGGATAGAATTTATCAGACATACCATATTCAGTCATCTCATCCTGCTTTATCTGGTTGAGAAGACGAAGGAGATCCTCTTTTGTCTCCAATTGTTGTGTGGCTTTTGATATACTATTCTTATCCATACTTGTTTATATTTAAGAAGGTGACATCGGAAACGACAGACATTCATTTCTTTATATAAGAAAATAAGACTATTAAATATAAAAACAACATAACACAATAGAAAGCACATACAACGTATGTGCAAGTCTACGTTAACGTGATAACATTGTTATCTCTATATCCCGAAAGATAATGAGACATCATGCGAATATACCTTCTTAAAAGAAAGCATGGCTTTCACCCGCAAGACGAATTCAAATTTATGTCTGCCGCCCCGAATGTCAAAGACCTCTTTTTATTTTCTGATGCAAAGTTTCTACATTGTCACGAATTCTTTGTTCGTTGTTATGCGTAAATTGCAATATTACTAATCAATATTCCAATAAGCGTCAGGATCGCCATCAAAAGCATCGTCTATCACATCGTCACTATATCCTTCCACATCTTGGGCATACGAACCAGCGTATTCACCAAAGTTTGTACCATAATCATCGACATTGATATCATAGTTATCCGAGTGATTGTCCTTTTCTTGGGTTTTATCCATATCCAATAGTTCAGAAAGAATGACATCATGGGCAACATTACCTTTTACGACCTTGGTTGTAACACGTTTCTTGTCATAAAAATTCCATATATTATCATACTCTAAAGAGAGGACTTCTTTGCCATTTTCATTTATCAATCCCCACTTGTTACCATTCTCTTTTTGCCCATTTGTCACGTTTCCTATTTTTACCCTTGCAAGACCCTTGTCGAATCCGTCAATCCAATTATATTTTCCAAAAGGAACAACTTCTGTTCCATCTATATTTAAAACTGCATATTCAAAATGATTATTTTGGACAGTATATAGTTTCTTGTCTCCAATAGCTGGTAGCAAAAGATAAAATGATGGTTCAAAGATTGTCTCGCCTTTATAATTAATAAGTCCATACATCGGACGCTTATATGTGGAAACTTTTCCTCCACTGCGAGGGAACCCATAGAGGTCGTCTACAGTAACCCTTATATTATCGTTTTCTTCATAACACTCACCATAGTACATGCTGAATTGCGGCTTTACTACGATGTATCCTTCTTTATTTACAAACCCTATTTTGTCACCACTTGTGAAAGGAATAAGAAGCCTATCATCATCTTGCATATTATATGAAGATGCTGGTACTAAAACTTTAGTATATTGATTAACTGACAGCAATTCTTTCTTTTCCATATTATATCATTTTATGTTTCGTGATGCAAAGTTAAATATGTAGTACGAATTCTAAGTTCGCATCTCCAGAGATTTATAATTATCAACCATTTCCGTTATTCTGTTTTCTATCTTCTTCCGTATTATGACTGGTGTAAGGACTATAAGTTCCTTGCCAAAGCTTGTAAGTTCACGAATAAGTTCATAATTCTCCTTGCAATCTATGCTGAAGAATCTTCCATTAGAACGTGTCGGATATATTTTCCTAAGCTTCTCTTCTTCACTTCCGCTTATGTTTTTTTGAGAATCGTGAATAGGTTTTGTTGCAACATAATCTTTTGAGATATCACTAACCCAGAAAACTATATTGTACACAGGACTTTCCTCGTTTATCGTTACACCTAGTGTATCGTC
This sequence comes from Alloprevotella rava, assembly GCF_014195585.1. GTDB lineage: Bacteria > Bacteroidota > Bacteroidia > Bacteroidales > Bacteroidaceae > Alloprevotella > Alloprevotella rava. Next base: position 478,013 of record NZ_JACICA010000001.1, read on the forward strand.
AAAGATTTCGCTTATTTCACCATCATAATCTATAAATTTATGCGAAGGTAACGGAACCACATTGTCGATTCTATCAAGACTGAAACAAAGTAGTTTCCTATCTGATTCAGCTGCTGCAAACAGAAACCAACGTCGATTATATTCTTTCAAAAGATACGGATGTATATTGACTGTTAACCCTGTGTGCGGTGAAGAAAACTTATGATAATGCAATTCCACAACCTGTCGATGTGAAATAGTGGTAAAAAGTTCACCAAGCAAATTGGAATTTTCCAAAGGATTCTTTGTTAAAGATATTATCTTTCTTTCATTTCTTCTTACACCTAATCCGAGTCTTAACCCTTCCAAAGCATCCAAATTGGGAAGTCCTTCGAACTGTCCAAGCAATGAAAGTGCTTCTTTCAGCAGATACTCCTCATCATCACTCAAATCTTTCTTGAAAATAGAGAATGAGGGGCTTGTATATCTGAGACAGCGTTTGTTGTATGACTTCTGCTTCTCGCTATTATAACCAGGAGTACTATAACGTTCAATTTCTACCAAGAAAGGTCCCTCATATTCTAAATAGAAAAGATCCTTCTCGATAGTACGACGTCCAACGCCATTTGTATCAGGATACAATTCGGCAAGACGCTTGTTGACTTCTTCTGTTAAATCATCAAGCGAATAGTTATGATACCGACAACTAAGCAGATCGTCAAGTATCTTATATCGAGTCATCGCATTTTTATTAGCTGGCATTACTTCTCCATTTTAATGGTACAAAAGATACATAGATATAACGAACTCTATATTCGTATTATTGTGTTGAAGTATAATCTTTTCTATCTATTTCTTTCCTCAACTGCGCATTATCATACGCCAAGAATATCGTCAAGAACACAGAAACGGCAAGGGCACAAGCCATGCAGATAATCAGGAACTGACAAAAGTGCTTACTTCGATACATTCTTTTTATCCAATACCAGGGATATGTCATGAATATGAAGCGTGGTAAGTCATTCAATGTCTTTGGCATAGATGGTGGCTCTATAACCTTGGATTTCTTCGCTTGCATAAGCTTCATCATTGCAGTATATCGCTTTTCCGTCAGTTGGATATTACGATTAAGAGTCTCTGCATTTTTATTGCAGTTAGCTGTAACGGTGTTATACATATTGGCAAGTTCCGTAAAGGAGTCAACAATCTTATCCACATATTTCTCATCATCATAAAGGCGAGACTGCAAGGGCACAGCACTCCCTCGGTGTTTTTCATTCCTCAAGCAGCCACCGCAAATAACCTAGAAAGCCAAATAAATTAAAAATCCTTATCTTTGCCACCATAAGGCAAGTGTCAACCTAAAACAGATTTAGGAAACAACAATGACAACCTCCTATAAACTTAATTTCAGGAGCTGTCAACCAAAATATATTTTAACAAACAGAACTGTCAACCTTTTTCAGTACAGAGCAAAATACAATAAGCCTGTCAGCTGACAGCCTTATTGTGTCAGCTGGCTTCCTTATTGTGTCAGCCGATATCCTTATTGTATTTTTGAGACTGCTTATTGGGTAAAGGCATAGCTCTATAACGCCGTTTTTTTTCAAAAAGATTTCAATGTTTTTTTTACTTTGCACACGCTTTTTAGGCACTTCTTTTTCTTCGTTCCAAAATCCTTTTTCTACCTTTGCTGCGGTAGTTCGGGATAACAATGCTTAAAATATGAAGTTTTTAGGACTGCCAGAACTTAAGTTTTATTTACTCTTAAAACAAAGCAAGAACTAATGAAGAAAGAAAAGTTTTTTGAAATGATGGGATGGATTGGTACAGTAACAGCAGTATTAATGTATGTATTCTATTTCCCGCAAATTGAGAACAATTTAGCAGGTCATAAAGGAACCTTCATTCAACCATTTATGGCAGGTGTCAACTGTGTGCTTTGGGTATCATACGGGCTCTTCAAAGAAAAGCGCGATTGGCCAGTAGCCATTGCCAATGCCCCAGGTATTATCTTTGGTTTTGCCGCAGCTTTCACAGCACTTTAATATATAAATATATCCCTTTCTGCAGCTTTTATCGGTGCTGGAAAGGAAGATGTTTCTAAAACAAAAGGCGCACAAATGTGCGCCTTTTATATTTCTAAGCGTAAAAGATCTTACTCTTTTCGTTATTAAAGTATTGAAAATGCAGGATTTGTGGCTATGGTAAAACAATAACTTTGATGTAATCTTTCAAATGAAAGATGCCTTTGCCAACAGATGCTTGACTGTCATTGACAAGCAGGAGAGTCTGTCGGCCATCATCGAGACGGCGACCAAGACACATACCCTCATAGTTGGCATAAGAAAAAGAAAGTGGCGTTATCTCCGTCTCAACACTACACAAAAACTCTTTATTCACGAATTTGTCCGCTGATAGTTTCGAGAGAGGTGTGGATGAATCTATCTTATGTTCGCGCGACGGATTAACAATATAAAGACGGCTCACACTCTTTGCTCCTATATAATCGTTAGGAACATTGAGTTCTCGTTCCATTACAATGAGTCTACCATCAGGCAAGGCACAGAGATCACTCACCCCAAAACAATAGTATCTCCCTGTTGCTTGCAAACCAGGTGCATCCATCCGGTAAGCATATTGTCCCACAGGCTGAAGATCATTACCAAAACTCTGCAAGCGCAGTAGGTTTGTGGCCGTCATGTTCCTAGAATGGACATAGTCGCCGTCAGATTTCAATGTGCTTTCGGTGGTAGTCCAGAAACGACCAGTTGTTGCATCATAGCTGAGCGACTCAAAGCCGTAGTTGTGGCGAATATTAGGAACGCCAAACTCATCAGGGATATTCAAGCCGCGCCCTGTTGGCACACCATTCAATCCATATTCCAGAATCTGCTGATCGCCTTCTCCGCTAATGAAAACTGTATTGAGTGATGGATTATAGGCCACTCCCTCACAATCGCGCAGGGTAAATCCGCGACTGTCGAGTTGTGGACGGGGATTTCCTTTGAATTCAGAAAGACCGACATACTCCACTTGCCCTGAGATGGGATTCTGCACAATGCGAAATTCAAAAAAACCATCTTCAGGTTCTTTGTCGCTGACCATGACATAACGATCGCCATGAATCGGAGCAATACCACTGAAATTGGCAGTACCCACTCCCCACTTTGAAAGGCGTTGTTGCTTGAGTTGGACCACAGGTTGCGCCATAACTGCTAGCGCGGTCAAAAAGAATGCTGAAAAAAATATTGTGAGTCGCATAATATTGTCTAACGCTATAATGTCCTCAAATATTGCCTACTTACTCATCGAGCATATTTCTGACTATCACGGGCTGAGAGCCGAGGAACATCGCAGCAAGTCCACCAGGGGTAATAATCTGACTGGGACGATCCTCCACAATAAAGACTTCTCCGCCACGCAGCATATAATATCCGTTGTTTTCAGGCACATCTAGATCGCCATCAATACCAATGCTCAGCTCAAAACCAGGATGCTGGAGCAAAATGGTCTTGAAGAATTTAACAACATTAACAACACGAGCCATAGCATAAGGTTGTGCTCCCTTTATGGCTCCCGCGCAAGCACCACGATCGTAGATGTGCTCCACTGCATACTTACGACAGAGGTACGTCACAAAGAGGTTCTGAACCCGATAGTCACTCACCACAATGTCGCGCAGCATCACGCGACCGTCGGACTCTTGTACACCCCAGCACAAACCAACAATCCGCGACTTATTACGAGCCACAAGAACAAATCCTCCTTCTAAATCGCAGGTCTCTAAGGCTGCAAAAAAATCGTTCAGAGATGATTTGAAAATAAAAGGATAAGTACGACAGCGTTGTTGGTAATAGACATAAAGATTTTCTCCCCATTCTTCGGGCTCCTCAATCACGATGTGAGCATCTTCTTCGCCCGTGGGCGTAAGCTCCACTTCTGCACGGAAAGTAGAGGTCCAAAAAGCACCATGCTGCGGCCGTTCGTAGAAATGGCGTAGTTCTTCATTACCAGGAATGAGATAACTCAAAACGCCTCCCTGCTCATAGAGTCGACGATGACCCTCACTAATAATCTGTGAAGCCAATCCATACCCACGATACTCGGGCAAAGTGCCTACCCCACTGAAATAACCTGTATGAACAGTACTGCCGTAGAAATTCATACTATAGGGCAACAACTGTCCTGCAGCAACCACTTGAGTCCCCTCGCGGCGTGTTATGTTGGAGGCATCGGTATATTTATCCTCAAAATAAATATCTAGAAACTCTTCGCTATCTGTTGGAAAACAAGTTTTCCAAAGTTCGCGAGTCTGTTGTTTGAGTTCTTCAGGAGTAAGAAGCATATCGAAAGAATTATTTTTACGATGAATAGATGTGTGCAAATTTAATCCATCTTCATTGGATGTCGTTCCATAACGGTAAATTTATTGAGCAAAAAGGCAGGACGATAGCTCTCCTTTGAGCGGCGTAAGCCTGGAAGCCCCAAATCTTCTTCTCGATTTATATAGACGTATTGCTCAGGCAGGTGACGCGCAAATTCGCGATTGATCATGGCAAAAGCTCCCTCAAAGTTGAAATCGGCTTTCTCTGCACAGGTGTCAAAAGTGTCATAGTTGACTGGCCCACCATAGGTGAAAGCGATGATCTTCCCTTCTACGCGGAGCACTCCACCAAAGGCTCCCAACTCTTCCCAATGAGAAAAGACGTACTCAATACTGCGCCGCTCGGCATTAGCTGAGAGCCGCCCCGAAGGAATCTCATCTTTCTCTTCCTCCCATTGTTCGCGAAGTTCTAAACATTCTGGAATGAACTCAGATGTGAGGGGGAGATATTCATAATTGGGATAGAGTTTTTCAAACTTATTGGCATGATTGCGCTTTGGCTGGAGTTTTTTTCCGGCCAACGTAGCCAACGACTCGCGATAATAAATGTAGTCGGTATAACTACGGTCAGCCGTAGCATAAAAGTAGTCGGGCATAGCTGCGTTAATATAGCCCAACTGCGCTTCTGGGCAGCCCAACATCAAGAAAGGGGCTTCCTGTTGGCGAGCATCTTCGAGCAAATCGCCAACAACAGCGGCCCAATCCCCATGCCCCACTGGGGCTAAATAGGCGTTATGTCCTTCGGCTTTAAAGCGGAAAAGCAGCCAATCATCATGATAGGCCACTTGCGTATCATAAAGAAAACGCCAACTCATCAAGTTCAAGAAGTTGAGATCACAATTTCGGCATTCGCTCTCACGAACAACCTCTTGAATACGTTCTCGATCAGCCAATTCTATAGGATGGAAATCCATTTAGTTCTGGTAGTTTAGTTTAAAATGGCAGTACTTAAAGAAGCTACTGCCTAAAGGATTGAATCAATAAACTTGTGTTATTGAGGTTCGCCTACCTTTCTCGTCCACATAGGACAAGCGGATGCTGTCCCCCTTCGAGAGGTGTGGGAGATGAGAATCAAGGCGGCAAGAAAAATAAGTATCACGATAGTAGGCTTTTCCGTCTCCATTCTGAAAATGAAAGAGCTGCAAATTCAGCGTCTGCGTGTGCGCTCCGTTTTCTGAAAATCCCTTATCAACAACACCCAGATAATGGCTACGCTTTGCTGGACCAGTGGGCAGCGCTACAAAGAAATTAAGGTACCGACCGCCCAGCCACATCGACCGCAGTAGCAGGGCATCAGTTCGGAGAACAGTATCGGGGATTTGCTGAATGGAACAGGTTAATACAGGCGAAAGGCGCGTCAGTTCAACTGTCTTATCCGTGCGTACATAAAGCGCATAGGCTCGAAAAGCTGAGTCTGGTTGCGCCGCCATAATCCGATTGGTCACTGAAAGGGTATCGCCATTATCTAAGACTATTTGAGACACTGTTTTATCCCCTCGCGACATTGCTTCAACCAATCCTTGCTCATAATTCTGCAAAGGTCTGCCCTCATCGTCGGAACAAGCCGACAACAAGGTGCAGAGCAGTAGAAATGCACTAAAGCACGCTTTCATGATTGAAAACAGGATTGGCATACATTTCCAGTATGCGTTCACGCAGAAAAGCTTCATCCTTGTTCGGGATAATTATCTTGGCCAACTGGCCTGACAAATATTTCTCAAAATGATTTTTTTCGTCTGCTGAGTAATGACTGGCATGATCAGCATTTCCATGAAGCAGATCGGCAGCAACATAATTACCAGGGAATAAACGATAGTTGCGATAGATTTCTCGGTCCATACGCTGAGCTATTTCTCCAAAGAATTCTCCCTTAGGAGCATCTTCCAGTTCGTCTAACCAATCATTGATAGGCGTACCCATAGCAAAATGTACGTGTCCCTTAAAGCCAAAGATTCCTGTTTGCATATTTAGCAAATCATCCTGCTTACTCTTTTTGAAATCTGCGTTGTCTCGTTTCAGTTGGAATTCCTGTGCTTTGAGATAGTCGCAAGGGTCATATTCGTAAGAAAGACTCATTGGCACAATATTCATTTCTTTCAGATTACCCAACGGAGTTCCTGTTCCACCCATGGCTACCATTTTTAAGACGGCTTCAGCTGTTTTATCGTTACTATCCTTCGCGCGCCCTTCGCGTTGTGCAATCCAAATAGGGTTCTGCTTCTCGCGAATGACGAAGTGCATATAGCTACTCATTTTCTTACTTGCTGCAAGCATTTCACGAAGACCGAGACTCCGCTGAACGATAAACGCTTTGTTAAGACGTACAAAATGCTTAATCCAAGGGTAAATAAGGAGATTATCACCAATCGCTATTTCTTGCGTTGTAGAGAAACCATTCTTTATAAGCAACATAGCCAAAAGCGCAGGGTCTAAAACAATATCTCGATGGTTAGAAATGAACGTGTAAGCTTTGCGCTTATTCTCTATTTTCTCACAGTTGAGGTCGTAGCCCAAACTTACTTTGCTCATCAACTTATCTATGTACGTATAGATAAATTTCTCTTGAAAATCGATCACTTCTTTACACGAATAGATCCCAGCTTTGAGCTGTTCAAATGCCATTTCGGGAAAGAGTTGCTGCAGGATGCCGCAGAACTGTTCGTCAGCGAGCAGCGCATCGAACGTAGCTTTCAAATCTTTCGCTTCATAGCAGCGAATATCGTCATATTCTGCAGGTGTTTCCATATTGTTTCGGTTTTAAAAAAGACAGCTCCACGCCAACAGGCCTTTAAGAGTTGTTGGTATGGAGCCGATATGTTGAAAATTAGAATTTACCTTTGATAATCTCGGAAAGGACATCTCCAGGCTTACGCCCTGCAGCGCGTATCTGCTGCGGGATAAAACTGGTGACGGTCATACCAGGAGTTGTATTTATCTCAAGCATATTGATTTGCTCATTGCCTGCTTCGCCCGACAGAATATAGTCGATACGGATGATGCCGTAGCAACCGAGAATTTTATAGATGCGCTTCGTCATTTCACTTACGCGCTTCGCAGTTTCATCGGCGATGCGGGCTGGCGTGATTTCACTAACCTTGCCGTTATACTTCGCGTCGTAGTCGAAGAACTCTTGGCTAGTCACTACCTCTGTGATGGGGAAAGTTACGATCTCATCGCCTTGTTTGTACGCACCACAAGTGATTTCAGTGCCCACCATGATTTTCTCTATCAACACCTCATCGCTTTCGTTCATTGCTTTCTCAATGGCTGGTATGAGGGCTTCAGCAGTCTTTACCTTTGTTACGCCGAAGCTGCTACCGCCTGCATTGGGCTTTACAAAGCACGGCAGCCCTAAACGACTTACGACTTCCGTCTCCACAGGCATTGTGTCGCCTTTGCGCACCATGATGCTGTCAGAAATGTGCAGTTCGGGGAAGGAACGAAGAAAGTTGTTCAGGGCAAACTTATTGAAAGTAATTGCCTCGACAAGTACACCACTCGTGGAATAAGGCATTCCTATCAGATCGAAATAGCCTTGAAGGATACCATCTTCACCTGGCGTTCCGTGAATCGTTATGTATGCAAAGTCAAACTTATGCTGCCCGTCACTGGCCGTAAAGGAGAAATCGCTGCGATTGATAGGACAAAGCTCACTACCATAATGTGCTGTCCAACTGTTCTCTTCTATGTCAACAACGTAGCTATCATATTTCTCGTTGTCCATGAAAGAGAGAATTCCCTCTGCACTACGCAGAGAGACATCATGCTCAGAGGAATAACCTCCGGCTACAATTGCAATAACTTTTTTCATTGCTATCTTGTATGTTTACTTAATTCCATTAAAATATGTTCGCCAACGCTCGAGGAGCTGGGCCATATCGCAAGGTATTTCGGACGTAAAATCGAGTTCTTTCCCTGTTGTGGGATGCTTAAAACCGAGTGTGCGAGCGTGGAGAGCTTGACGCGGGCAGATTTCAAAGCAGTTGCGGATAAAGCTATTATAGCTGCTTGATTGTGTGCCACGTAAAACTTTGTCCCCTCCATAGCGTTCGTCGCAGAAGAGCGGATGTCCTAGATGTTTCATGTGGGCTCGGATCTGATGGGTTCGTCCTGTTTCAAGAATACATTCTACAAGCGTGATGTAGCCAAAGCGCTCCAATACGCGATAATGAGTAACGGCGTGCTTACCTATTTCCGAATCAGGAGGGAATACTGCCATCTGCAATCGGTCCTTTGGATTTCGGGCGATATTACCAACAATTGTTCCTTCCTCCTCCTGGAAATTTCCCCACACAAGGGCATTATAGCGACGCCGCGTTGTTTTGTTGAAGAATTGCAAGCCCAGTTTGGTCTTGGCATCGGGTGTTTTGGCTACAACAAGAAGTCCGCTAGTATCTTTATCAATTCGATGGACGAGCCCCACTCCTGGATCATTGGGGTCATAGTTGGTGTCGTCGCGCAGATGCCAGGCAATGGCATTCACAAGTGTTCCGGTGTAGTTTCCCCACCCTGGATGAACCACGAGGCCTGCGGGTTTATTGACCACCATCAGTTCGCTGTCTTCATAAATAATATCAAGCGGAATATCCTCGGGCTCTATTTTGTTTTCATAGCGAGGATGGTCAAGAAGTAGCGTAACAACATCGAAGGGTTTTACGCGATAATTGCTTTTTACAGGCTTTTGGTTGACGTGAATAAAGCCTGCTTTGGCTGCCAACTGAATACGATTACGAGACGTATCGGGCAGATGAATCATTAGGAACTTATCCACACGCAAAAGTTGCTGACCTTTATCGGCCACCACGCGGAAATGCTCGTAGAGGCCTCCGCCCATCGAGTCGTCTTCTGACTCGTCAAGAAGTTCTTTATTATCTTCTTCCGGCATATTTGGAAGAAGAGTGTCCTCTGTTTCTGCTGAAAACTCCGTCATTCGGAAATATGGATTGAATCGTAATCGTTGTTTTCATAGAGCGAACGCATAGCGTCGAGTTCGGCTTCGCTCGGTCCGTTGATGACATAGTCAAGACTGTCGTTACCATTATACTCGTCTTGGGAATTTCCATCACCCACAACAAGCGTAAGGGGTACGTCAACCGACACTCTCTGCCCTTTCACAACATTTCGACCATTCACCTCAATGCCGTAAACCCAATCCTTATCGCCTGTAACATACTTCGGAGCTGTCAACTTGAAGCCCATAACTTGCAACTTGGCCTCGGCTTCACGAAGAGAACAGTTGTCGGCAATATCGGGAATAGCAACAGCACGTGCTGAAGCCGCATTGATAGTAAATTCTATGACACGCCCTGCTTTAACTTTCACACCAGGACGGATGGATTGATCTAGGACCGAATTAGGAGGCAGTGTGCGAACATAGCCCGTATCACGAACTTCTGCCTTGAGTCCCATGTCGTTGAGTTCTGCTACAGCCACTTCGTAACTCTTACCGCGCAGGTCGGGGACTGTTACTTCTTGTCCGTGGCGTGTATAAACTCCAAGGAAGGAGGAAACGCCTACTATCAGCAGCACCGTGAGCAGTATCATAGCTAGTATATTGCCTACAATGCTCTTGCTGCAAACTTTCTTGAAAAACTCCTTAACCGTCATGGGTGATGTTATCTTTGACTTATGGGGTATAACCTCGTATTCTCTTGCAAAGGTACTATAAAAAAACGAGAGAAGCATTTGCCTCTCTCGTAAATCTCAAAGTCTCAAAAAGAGAATTACTTCTTACCATGAACTTCGTCAGAAACAGTGAGCTTCTTGCGGCCATGACGGCGACGTGAAGCGAGCACGCGACGACCGTTAGCGGTCTGCATACGATGACGGAAACCATGCTTGTTGTTTCTCTTTCTGTTGTGGGGCTGGAATGTACGTTTCATTTTTATTTTGTCTTTTTTATTTTTTGTTTCGTTCTTTTCAGCTGACGCAGTCTATGCGTTTCGGGGTGCAAAGTTAAGAAGAATATTCGAACTCTCAAAGAGTTAGCCTGCAAAATTATTTTGCATAACGCTTCACTTGCTCTTCAATAAGTGCTGTATCGTCGAAATAATTTATTTTCATTGCACGTTTTACCTCCGAAAGCGTTGCTGCTGCGGCTTCGCGAGCGTGTTCTGTTCCCTTGCGCAACATCTCGTAGACGGCCGGGATGTCTTTCTCAAATTCAGCACGACGCAAACGCATAGGTTCTAGTTCGGCTTGCAAGATATTGTTAAGGAACTTTTTCACCTTTACGTCGCCCAATCCTCCCCGTTGGTAATGCTCTTTCACTTCGTCAAGATTCTTATAGTCTGCCCAGAATTCCTCAAAATGTTCGGGGCGGCAGAAAGCATCAAGATAAGTAAAAACTGTGTTGCCTTCAATATGTCCTGGATCTTCCACGCGCAAATGTTCGGGATCAGTGTACATCGACATAATTTTTTTCTTCATGTCCTTAGGATCTTCGCTCAAATAGATACAATTTCCTAAACTCTTTGACATTTTGGCCTTGCCATCTGTTCCTGGCAGACGCAAACAGGCTGCATTTGTTGGCAGGATTATCTGCGGCTCTACAAGGGTGTCGCCATAGATATGATTGAAGCGGCGCACAATCTCTGTGGCTTGTTCAAGCATTGGCTTCTGGTCTTCCCCGACGGGTACATGTGTAGCCTTGAATGCCGTTATATCTGCAGCTTGAGAAATGGGATAAGTGAAAAATCCAACGGGTATACTTGAATCAAAGCCGCGCATAGAGATTTCAGTCTTCACAGTTGGATTGCGCTGCAAACGACTCACGGAAACGAGATCCATATAATAGAAGGACAGCTCAGTGAGTTCTGGAATCTGACTCTGAATAAAAATCGTAACTTTATTAGGGTCTAAGCCAACGCTCAAATAGTCCAAGGCTACCTCTATCACGTTTTGGCGAACCTTTTCTGGATTCTCCATATTATCGGTCAACGCCTGAGCATCAGCGATAAACACATAGAAATCCTTATAATCATCAGTATTCTGAATCTCCACGCGACGGCGAAGAGATCCTACATAGTGTCCAATATGAAGGCGACCTGTTGGGCGGTCGCCAGTAAGATAAATTTTGTCTGACATATCAAAATACGTATTTTGCGGTGACAAAAGTACAATATTTTCGCCACAAGACAAACCTTTCCGTTCTTTGCAGACGGAACAGGGGGCGAATGATACCAGTTGGCCTCTTTCAAATTCTGTTACATTAGAAAGCATCTCTTTATAAAAAGAACGCTATAAATACAACTCGTAGTTTTCTGTCCATAAATATCCTTATTGTATTTTAAATTACAATAAGGCTGTCAGCTGATAGAATAAGGCTGTCAGCTGACACAATAAGGAAATTTTTCTTCGTGTGTAGAGCTATGCTAAGTTATAGTCGAGGCAGATAAAAGGGGGAAGAGATGTGATAAGGACAAAATGTTGTTCTATTTGCGCTTTCTTTCTTTCCTTTCTCGATACATCTCAATGAAGCGACGACGGCTGCGGCGAATGTTGAGGGTGTAGATGATACAAGTGGTGGTGAAGTAGAAAAAGGTTTGTATCCACAGCGCGTGCCATTCGGGTTTTACATCTCCCATTTCTGCACCTAAACTATTGATTTTGATATAGGCATTTACTCCAAAAGTGGAGGGGAAGAGGTAGGATACATATTTCCAAAATGTGGGAATGCTTACTCCTGGCCAACTGACACCAGAGAGGAATAGCAGTGGAACAGATGCAAAGACGATGAGCATGAAGCCTGTTTCGCGTTGGCGAATCAAGAACGTGACCGTCATAGCCATAAAAATGATGGCCAATAGGAAAGGAATGGCAATGAGCCATAGGTCTAAGGGATTGCCTATCTGCGGTAGGCAGAAGATGCGCGGTACTACTTCGAGCACAAAAGCGATGTTCCAGAGATAGACCAGCAAATAGGCAAAGCCTTTGCCGAAGACAATGCGCAGCATACCATTGAAATGACTGTTGATGGGCTGCAATTCGCGGTAGCGGTTACTTTCGTTGTCTGTTCCGGCAGAGAGTCCAACGCCTAAAACGAGTGTTTGTTGCAGCACAAGGATGAGAACGGCAGGAATGAGGAATGCTGCGAAGCCCGTTTGAGGATTGTAGAGGTCTACTTGCTCATAGCGTATGGGCATTTGCGTTACTTTGTCTTGTTCAACCGTTGTACTAGGTTTTCTTTGCACCTTTATGTCTGCATTCATGGCTAGCGACACATTGGTGTTGGCGAGAAGCAGTGCTTTATAGTAAAGAAGTCCGCTCATATCTGCATACACACCAACATGAGCTTGCTGCATGGTGTTGATGTTCCGTGTGAAGTCAGAGGGAATACGGACGATGCCGTAAACTTCACGATTCTTGATGAGCTGTTCTGCCTCGGCCATACTCGTGCAATGAGCCACAATGTGAACATCGGGTGTGGCATCTACATTGCGAATATACTGTCGCGATAAAGCCGTATTATCGTAGTCGACAACAGCAGTGGGAACTTCGCGGATCACTTCGTTATTATAGATGAACGCGTAGAGCAGCGGGTATGCTAGGGGAACTAAGATAAAGAAGATAAGCACGCCTTTATCCTGGAATACTTTCTTCAATTCGGCTTTGAAGATATAATTCCAATCATCTAAGGCTTGTCGTCCATTCTTCAGTATTGACATAATGATATAAGTTTTACAATTACCTGTAAAAGAGTAAATGTAGAGTCAGAGGTTATGGTACATATTTCACAGTGAGGAGTTCACGCTTTAAAATGGGGGTTGTGATGATAGCTAGGAGAATGAAGCCGGCGAGGGCTACCAGGTATAGCCAAGCATTTGTGAGGTTGTAGCCATCAAGCGCGCAGTTAACATACAGAATGAAATAGTGACGGAGTGGGAACAACCAGGATAGGCCTTGGAGTGCAGGGTGCATTGCCATGACAGGAAACGACATTCCGCAGATACTCAGCGAGAGAACTCCCCATAGAGAGGCAAAACTTAGTCCTAATCTTAGTGTGGGAAGTATAGTAATCATAAGAATGCCAAGCGCTTCGCAGCTAAGAATGAAGAGCGTCATGAGAATCAGCATATCGGTAATTCCTGAATTGCAGGGGAAGTGCATATATCCATAGAAGTAGAACACTATGGTCCACCCCACAAGGAGAAATAGGAGAGTATTGGGTAAGAGTTTTCCAATGAGAGCCACGTGCATATTGCCGCGTGCTTTTAGAATCCAATCGTGTGCTGTGCCTTCTTTGATTTCTGTACCAATGCTATAAACAGTCATCATGAAGAGGAAAATACCTAGGATGCCAGGAACAATCGTATTACTCAAATAGATGTTGTAGTTGAGCCAAGGGTTATTGATAGCATGAGAATCGACAACAATAGGTTGCAAGAAAGCAAGAGCCTGTTGTTCTGTAGCACCGCGTGCATAAAGAACCGAACGCCCTGCTGAGGCAGAGGCCAATTCGGACATCATACGCATATCGCGCATAACGAGTGAGCCTGCTACGAGGTAAGCATAGTTTGTGTAGAACGAGATCGTAGGGATTTTCTGCGCATTGGCTTTTGCGGTTGTTCCTTTGGGGATATAGTAGAACGCATAAATATCTCCACGCTGCACAGCCCGTCGTGCACTACTCACGTCTGGGTAGTTTTGAATGATGGCTGTTTGCTGAAACGCATCAAGGTTGCGTGCAATCTTCCGCGTTGTGGTGGTGTTGTCCTGGTCTACAAGTCCGATGGGAAGGTTTGTGGGAAGCCCCTGCCACATGATGGTTGTGAAGAAGACAACGCAGAGAAGGGGAGCAAAGATGATGGAAAACCAATAGATGGGGTTATTCTTCATCCGATGGTATTCCCGTTTGGCTATTTTTGTGATCTCCTTCATGACAACATTGTTATTTTAAGAGTACGGACATACCAGGACGTAGGCCGTCAACTTTTTTTGTGGGGCGTACCTTTACTTCAAAGGTTTTCATATCAAATTGTCCAGTGGATTTTGTGGCTTTCCATGTGGCATAACTGCCCAAATTTTTCATATAGAAAACTTTGGCTTCCACCTCTTTGTTCAAAGCAGGGATATTCACTTTGACCGTTTGATTCATGCGGAAAAGCTTCAAATTGTCCTCTCTCACATTGAAAGTCATCCACATATCGTTCATTAATGCAACATTCATAACGGGGGCACCCGTACCAACAAGTTCTCCTACAGAAGGAAAAATCTCGGTTACTTCACCATCGGCCGACGCTAAGAGATATGTTTCTTTGATGTATGAACTCACTTCTTTAATGGCTCCGCGTGCTTGGTTGACAAGTGCACGTGCTGCTTCTTTGTCCTCTATGCGAGCACCGTTAACCGCCATATCATATTGCGACTTTGCCGCCTTTTCTGTGGCAATGGCTGCATCACGTTGTGCAGTGACTTCGTCCAGCTTCTGAGCAGGGAGCACTCCTTCGTCGGCTAAACGCTTAACGCGTGCCCAAGATTTTTCGGCAATCGTAACACCAACTTTGGCTTTTTGCCACATATCATAGGCTCCTTGGATCTGCTCTTTGCGTGCTCCATTGTCCGCTTTCTGGCTCTGTGCTGCTGCGGCATTCTCCACGGCTTGAGCTTGCTCCAGTTTGGCCGTTACTTCAGGCGCTTCGAGAACAGCTAAAGTGTCGCCTGCGTGAACATACTGTCCCTCTGTAACATAGAACTTCTTGATTCGACCAGGCACTTTGCTAGATACCCGATATTCTGTGACGTCGGCTTGTCCCTCAAGTGTTTCGTCTTCGTTGCGGAAGGCGTAGAGACTTGCCAATACCACTAAAATGATCACAGTAAGAAGAATGAGGATTGCGGGAATTAAATTGACTTTTCCTTTATTATTAGTAGCCATATTTATTGATGAAATTACAGATGAATGAACGATTGTTTAATTGAGCGTACCGAGGGCTTTCTGCAAGCTAGTTTGTGTTAGTTTGCAGTCTATTTCTGCGTCGATTTTTTCACTATGTGCTTGCAGCCAAGCTGTTTCGGCTGAGAGAACATCGGTCATGGTGATAACGCCTTCTTTATACCCCAATGTTGCCACTCTTAGGTTTTCGTTGGCTTGTTCAAGATTCTTTTGCGCCATCATTAGTTTTTTGTTGGCTTCATTCACACGGAATGTTTCTTGGTTTACTTGTAGCTCGATTTTCTCTCGTGCTTCGGTGGCACGCAGTGTCGTGATAGCTGCTTCTGCCTTGGCGGCGCGCACTTTGTAGCGTCCTTCGCCCCAGCTCCAGAGAGGCATTTTTAGCGTGATACCAACATGCCAGTCTCCGCGAAATTTCTTTTCAAAACTATTGTAGGCATTGGGGTAGGTGAGTCCGTATCCGGCAAGCAATGCTACTTGTGGAAGAAATTCTGAGCGTACGATATTGATTTTTTCATCGTAGATGTTTTGAGCTGTTTGCAGCTGGCAGAGTTCAGGGCGGTTGTTGAAAGCCGTTTCAACATCGGGAGTTGCATTTTCATTGCAAACCTTAAGATCTTCTTGGGTCTCGTCCTCCGTTGTTACTTGTTCTTCGAGTGGTAGACCACAAAGTTGGCAGAGCAACATCCGCGACAGGGCCAATCCATCTTCTACTTTCGTTACTAGCATTTCTGCTTCGTTGAGTTTTACAGCTATTTGTAGCCCATTTGCTTTTGTAGCTATGCCTTCACGAATCATTTTCCGCACATCGTCGTCCAGCTTTTTTAATGTGTTACGATAGCTCGTGGCCAACTTGTGTTTGTTCGCCAGAGAAACGACTTGCCAATAGGCTTGGTCAGTTTGAAGCAAAACTTCCTGCTCATCGCCGCGTAGCTTTTCATTGGCTAAGTCCTGCTGATAATGTGTGATTTTGTCGTAGGCTCGAATTTTTCCACCCATATAGAGCGGTTGTGTTAAAATCACAGCTCCTGCTGCCATATTGCGATTGTCTGTTCGGAAAGCATCGACGACCCGTTGGCCAGCTCCATCAATGATGTTGCCCACACTCTGAAGTATAGGTGTTAGTTGTTGAATGAGCGGCGCGAGACTCGGATTCTGTTGTAACAGTCGTTGGGCCGTTTGTCCAAAGCCGTTTACAAGAGCTGTTCCGTTTCCTGTGAGTGCATTTTTCTGTTCTTTATTAAGAATAGAAAACTCCTTTCCCGAGCGCATATAGCCAGCAGTGGCCGAAAGTTTTGGAAGATAGTTGGTCTTTGCTGCCTTTTGGGTATATTCTGCCACTTCTTGATTGAGTCGGCTTTGTGCTAAAAATTTATTATTGTCTATGGCAAGTTTTCGGCATTCTTCCAAAGAAAGCGTGCGCTGTGCTTGTAAAGGCGGAAGAAAAAGAAGAGCAATTGCCAAAGAAACGATACAATGCTTAATCATAAGTATTTGTTTTTACCTATTATAAATTACTCTGCAAAGTTAAAATGTTTTTTATAGGCGGAATAAAAAATCGGACTTTTTGACCAAATAAAGCATAAAAAGAAAAAGAACTGCCGCTTACGGTATTGAGCTTGGTAAGCGGCAGTTTTAATAAGTTATTTTGTTAAAAAAGGTTCGTCTTATTTCAGAAGAGCTACAGCCTCTTTTATACGCTTCAGTGCTTCAATGATATTCTCATCGCTAGTGGCATAACTCATACGGAAGCATTCGGGACTACCGAAAGCATCGCCACCAACTGTGGCTACATGTGCCTTTTCGAGTAGGTAGAGCGCAAAGTCGGTAGAATTATTGATGACGTAATCTCCATCGCGCTTTCCAAAGTAGTAGCTACATTTCGGAAAAAGATAGAACGCTCCTTCTGGAACATTCACTTCAAAGCCCGGAATCTCTTTAGCTAATTTTACGATAAGGTCGCGGCGACGCTCAAAGGCTTTGCGCATTTCTTCAATACAATCCTGTGGGCCAGCAAAAGCTACTACGGCTGCTTTTTGGCTCACACTGCATGGGCCGCTAGTGTATTGTCCCTGAAGCTTAGAGCAAGCTTTCGCGATTTCAGGAGCTGCTGCTAAGAAACCGATGCGCCATCCAGTCATGGCATAAGCCTTGCTCACACCGTTGATGACAATGCATCGGTCTTTCATGCCCTCACATTTTGCTAAAGAGCCGTGGATTCCACTGTAATTGATGTGCTCATAGATTTCGTCCGCAATGACAAATACGCGGGGATAGCGGCGAAGCACTGCTGCCAAAGCTTCCATTTCCTTTTGGCTGTAGACAGAGCCAGTAGGGTTGCAGGGAGAGCAGAGGATGATAGCTTTGGTTTGTGCCGTAATGGTAGCTTCAAGTTGGTCGGGAGTGATCTTGAAGTCTTGTTCAATGGTTGCGCCAACATAGGTCGGTGTACCGCCAGCCATCAGCACCATCTGCGGATAGCTCACCCAATAGGGGGCTGGAATAATAACCTCATCGCCAGGATTAACAAGGGCCATAATGGCATTGCAAACAGCTTGTTTGGCACCATTGCCCACAACAATTTGGGCAGGCTCGTAATCCAGTCCATTCTCGTTTTTGAGTTTGTCACAAATAGCTTTGCGCAAATCAGGATAGCCAGGCACGGGCGAGTATCTCGTCCAGTTGTCATCAATAGCCTGTTTTGCAGCATCTTTGATGTGTTGTGGCGTGGGGAAGTCAGGTTCGCCTACGGACATATTAATGATGTCAATACCTTGTGCTTTGAGTTCAGCACTTTTTTGCGACATAGCCAGTGTTGCACTAGGCTGTAGTCGGTTCACGCAATCTGATAGTACGCTCATTGATATTAGGATTAGATATGATAGTCTGTTTTTTCAGCTTTCTTTAATAGTCCTTGAAGAGGCGGAGCAGATAAAGGAAGATGTTGATAAAGTCAAGGTAGAGCTCCAAGCTTCCTATAAGTGCTAACTTCAAGGTGTTCTCATTTTCCTCATCGCCCATTTCTTGTAGCATGATTTTGATGCGCTGTGAGTCCCAAGCTGTGAGCCCGCAGAAGATGAGCACACCAGCGATTGATACAAACCAGTCAAAAGTGTTGTTTGTTACAAAAAGGTTTACAATACCTGCAATGATGAGTCCGATGAGTGCCATATAGAACATACGGCCCGTGATACTCAGGTCTTTCTTGGTTATATAGCCTAGAAGTGCCATACCACCAAATGTTCCAGCTGTGATAAAGAAAGTAGTGGCGATGGTGTTAAACTCATATACTAAGAAGATGAAACTCATCGTTACGCCATTGAGTATGGAGTAGAGACCAAATGTAATACCTGCTGTGGCAAACGACATTTTCCAAATGCGAGTGGAGAGAAAAATAACGAGTAAGAGTTCAATGCCGATAGCACCAAAGAACCAGCCTTGTGAAATATGATAAATTGCGCCAGACTGTGCAACCCAAGCGGCGGTCAGTCCTGTCATCGCTAAGGCTAGTGTCATCCAAAGATACACTTTGCGTATAAGAGTGCCGAAGGCAACTTTCGTTTCAGTTACCTCTCCATAATTGTTATACCTATTCTCCATAATAGTGTTTTACTAATCTACTGAATTACGTTTACTTACTTCTCGAAATGCAGTTTGTGTCCCATACGATCCTTCTTTGTGCGGAGGTAGCGTTCATTATATTTGTTAGGTTGAATTTCGATGGGGACATTTTCAACGATTTCCAAACCATAAGCTTCCAAGCCTACGCGCTTCACGGGATTGTTAGTCATAAGTCGCATTTTGTGCGCACCAATGAGATGCAGGATTTGTGCACCTACACCGTAGTCGCGCTCATCTGGGTCGTAGCCTAAGTGAATATTAGCATCCACTGTGTCGTAGCCTTCTTCTTGTAGCTTGTATGCTGCGATTTTTGCCATTAGTCCGATGCCGCGGCCCTCCTGATTGAGATAGAGAATGACTCCTTTGCCTTCTTCCTCCACTATGCGCATGGCGCGGTGAAGTTGTTCGCCGCAATCGCAGCGTTCAGAGCCGAAAATATCTCCAGTGGCGCAAGATGAGTGGACACGTACCAAAACGGGCTCGTCCTTTTCCCATTTTCCTTTGATAAGTGCTACATGTTCTTTTCCGTTACTTTTTTGACGGAAAGGAATGAGGCGAAAGTCGCCGTATTCGGTGGGCATTTTAACTTCTTCACCTTGTTCGACGAGGCACTCAGTTTTTAAGCGGTAGGAAATTAGGTCTTTTATTGTTATCACCTTTAGTCCTTCTTTCTGAGCAAACTCTTGTAGTTGCGGCATTCGAGCCATCGTTCCGTCTTCGTTGAGAATCTCAATGAGACAAGCGGCAGGCTGCAAACCAGACAAGCGTGCTAAATCAACAGCGGCTTCAGTATGTCCGGCGCGCGCCAAAACGCCTCGATCTTGTGCATACAGCGGGTTGATATGTCCAGGGCGGCCGAAGGTCTCGGGGCGACTCTTGGGGTCTGCTAAAGCGCGAATGGTGGCTGCTCGGTCGTGCGCACTTACGCCTGTTGTGCAACCTTCCAGTTTGTCGATCGTAATGGTAAAAGGAGTGCCTAGCATACTGGTGTTGTCGTTTACCTGTCGATCTAGTTTTAGTTCGTTGCAGCGTTCAATAGTGATAGGGGTGCAAAGAACTCCGCGTCCATAGCGGAGCATATAGTTGACAGATTCTGGAGTGGCGAACTCCGCCGCCATGATGAGGTCGCCCTCATTCTCGCGATCTTCATCATCGACTACGATGACGAACTTTCCGGTGCGGAAGTCTTCTAGCGCTTCGTCAATAGTTGCCAATTTGAAATTTTTATCCATAAGGAGAAATCTATTTTATGTTGACTCATCTCTAGTACGAGCAACGTTTCTATTCGTTATTAGTTGTAATTGTATCTTGTGGTAAATTTTCTTGCTGCTTTACTTGTTCTCTTACATATTGTTCCAGTAGGCTCAATGCTTCGTCAATGCGCTTCATATCCTTGTTTAGACGAAAGCGGAAACGCCATATACGTAGCCATAGAAGAAGTCCAATAGGGAAGATAACGCCACAAAGGATATTCAACTTTCGATTTATGAAAGGTGACGTGTGAGCGTGAATGTAAATAACGGGTAATGTGTTGAGAATACTCAAGATGCGAGAGCTTCGAGTATTTGAAAGTTCTTCTATCATAGCCTCTAACTCATTGCTAATGCGTTCAGCATGCCTGTCCACTTGTGGGCGGAAAAAGGCGCGAATATAATTAGGAGCCATTTGTAGCCGCTTTAGCTCTTTGTAGTTACGACAGTATTCGCGCAGTTTTGGAATATCTGTAGACAATCGTGCATAGTCTGGTGTGTCAATAATAACTTCCTTGCGGAAGAGATGACGAGGAGTGCGCCAGCCGAAGAAGCGCATCAATATGTTTTGGTACGTTTCCCAATTAAATACAACGCTGTCGTTGTTTGATTTATATGTTAAGTATGCTCCCAGGGGTGCCAAAATAGCAGAACTGATCCACATACCATAGGTCATGTTGAGCGAACCATCGCGCGCCATTTTCATACTTGAAGTGTCAATGATGTAGTAGAAAATGAAGATAATCACGCTGACCACAGTAGGTAGGCCTAAGCCTCCTTTGCGTATGATTGCTCCTAGAGGAGCACCAACGAAGAAGAAAAATAAGCAAGCTAGGGATAATGTGAATTTGCGATGCCATTCAATCCAGTGGGTACGGATGAAATGGTCGCCATCGTTGGTCACCGCACTTCGCCATTCTAGGTCAGCAGCAAAAGCTGCGGCATTGGCTTGGGCCATTTGGCGTGCCGATTGTACGCGTTCCGGTGTGTTGTGGGCTAGGAGAGAATCGAAGTTGAGCCCGCGTGATGCCAGCGCAACTTTGAGCAGTTTGTTTTGTGCAGCATTGAGTTTGGGATGTTGATAATAGCGAGATTCTGCTTCCGCATAGTATGATTTTCCCACACTGTCTAATTGTGTTTCCATCGAGTCGATGTCGTTGCGAAGACGTGTGAGATTCTTTGCTGAGGCCATTCCGCGCAACTGTTCCTCGTCCATTTTCTCAAAGTTGCTGTCAAAATCAATGATAAATCTTTTGTATTTAAAAGTCTCGCGGTCGTAGGGCGTGCCGTTAGGTGAACTGAGCACACTCATATTGCTCTGAAGATTCTCAAATTGCTCACCATTCCAAATGTCTAATATGAGGTGCATACGATCAGCCGTAACCTCCATTCGTCCAGAATCGGCTACAACAATTTGTGCCTTATCAAAACCTTCGTCAGTTTTATACACCATCAAGTTGTAGAGCATTCCTGTTGATATTTCTTTATGCTCTACGAACAAATTTAGGTTGGGTATACCATTATAAAAAACCCCCTCGGGGATTTCCAGTGCTGGAGAAGTTTGTTTCATGCTCAGCAGCAAAGTGCGGAGCTTGAGCTGAGCTTCTGGAGCTGTTTTGTTTTGGAAATAGAAAGAAGTTCCTGTTAGAAAGACCACTAAAACTAGTATAGGTCGCATGATGCGTAGCAGGGAAACACCTGCAGCTTTCATCGCAAGTAGTTCCAACTGTTCGCCCATATTACCGAAGGAAATGAGCGACGCCAACAAAATGGCAAGAGGGAGAGAGGTTGGTACCAAGGATAATCCCATGTACCAAAAGAATTCAGCAAGAATGTCAACGGTGAGCCCCTTTCCGATAAGCTCGTCCACATAGCGCCATGTGAACTGCATCATAAAAACAAAAAGAGTGATAAAGAAGGAACCGAAGAAAACCCAAAGGAATTTCTTCAGTATGAACATATCGAGCTTCTTTAATATAGTCATCGTAAATTCTTTGTATGAGCAAAAGTAGCATATTTTTCGCATGTGTACTCATCTTATATAAAATAAAACCGCGCGATGGGGCGTTTAGCACTTTTTTTTGTTTTTTTTCAAGAAACGTTTGGTAGTATCATTAGTATGCACTACTTTTGCACTCGCAAATCAGCAATACCTGGCGCGGTAGCTCAGCTGGTTAGAGCGCATGATTCATAATCATGAGGTCCCCAGTTCAATCCTGGGCCGCGCTACAAAGAAAGGTCTTAGTTCAGTTATTTAACTGCATTAAGACCTTTTTCTTTGCGTTTTCTTTTCTGTATACTTTTATGTCCACAATTTGGCTGCGATCGTAGCGTATTCTACTTTTCCGTCAATATAATCAGCAAACATCTCGATGGCAGGCATACCGTCGGGGAGATTGCACGATCCACAGCCTCCGCAGTCTGGATATTGGCATTTATATCGTTCGTGGATAAAGAAAAGTCTTTCTTCGCGATCTGAAAAGTCAATTTTTGGAGCTATCATGATAGAAATAATTTTTATCGAAGTTAAGAATGACGATTGATGTTTTCTGTCCACAAAATTAAGTATTTATTTTGCTCTTGTCTGCTAATATTAGAAAAGTAGCAAATGTTTTATGATATGAAATATAGTATCCTTTTCGCTTTCTACTATAGGTGAAATTCTGAATATTTCAAGAGTCTTACCAAATCACCTCTTGTCGTATCCTCTTTTACGTTTGCCGTTGTCTGTATCCTTATTGCGTTTGAGAATACAATAAGCCTATCAGCCGACAGCCTTATTCCGTCAACCAGCATCCTTATTGTAGCGGCGCGCATGATAAGGGAGCTAAGCAATGAGGATATATACCCTCCTCTTCCTATGTTGTTTTTGTGTTGTCACGTCGTCATGTCGTCACAGTTGTGTTGTAAGCAATTGAAAACGTTTTTATTACACGTGTGACAACAGGGTGACAACAAAAAGAGGAAATATTTTTGTTGTCACGCACCTAAGCTTCTGTCTATTAGTGTGTTCGGTTCTCTGTGACAACGTGACAACAAAAAAACTGTTTTTTACTGGTGTAAGTTACTATCCCCAATTCAGTTTAAGGAAGTCTTTCTCCCCAAAAGCCGTGTGTCAATGTACAAAGACCATTGACACGCAGCTTGCATTGTTCTGAATTCGTTGAACTCACGTTAAGTATTACTAACACTTCAAAATATCCATGTTGCATTTAGCATAAAATATTTTGGAAGCGTCAGTTTATTCTTTTCTTGCCAATAGGAGGCGGTGGCTATTCGTTCGATACTGTTCAACTGATGGAGTAAGTCATAGGCTTCTAAACGAAAACCTAAATGTTTGCCAAAAGATTTACTGATGGAGGCATTCCATAGACTGCTACAGTGTCGAATGCCTGCCAAAGAATACCCCGACCGTAAGAATAGCGTGAAATCGGAGTTTATTTGGAAGTCATAGGGTAAATTGTAGTTAAGAAGGATGCCATTGACCCAGTCTGTTCCACCATAATGGTTAGCACGATTATTGGTTGCAGAGAGCGTCTGTACACCTGTTTTTAGATTGATTTGTAGTTGTGGCAGACGCCATGTTAAGCGTAGGTTGGCTTTGAAGTTTTCAGAGTTGGACGAGCCTCGCTCCATATTGGTTAGGGAGGTTGTGGTAAAATAACTTTGACGTTGTATCCAAGCTCCTACTTCAGAGCTAAGCATCCAGTGGTTTTGAGTGTCTAAGCTGCGGCTATAGCCAGCATCCAAACTGACAAGATAATTTCCACTAACGTTTTTTGGTGTGAGGGTATAGACGCCCGTGGCAGTGTTGAGCAGAGAGGTATAAACCACTTCGTTATGCCCTATTGAATAACGTGTGTTTGCATGCCACGCTTGAGCAGATTTTTTTGCTTTTGAGGAATAGTTCAGCTCGAAAGTGTGCTGCTGCGAGGGCTTTAAATGCGGATTTCCCTTATAGATTTGTTGCATGTTATAGGTATCAGTGATGTCGAAAAGTTGCGACATTTTTTGAGGGTCAACGCTCAAGTTATAATAAGCATATAGTCCAAAGGGGGACAACCACGTGAAAGAGGGAGTGAAAAGAGTGTAATGCTTCTGTATTTGTGTGGCACGTGTGTCGTTTGCCGTCCTTTTTTCAAAACTTAGTGGTAAACGAAGTAGTAGGATGTGACTATCCTTTATCCACTCCAAATCGCTCTGTAAATTATGCCTATTGTGCCGAGCATTATAGCTGTAAGAGTTGATAATATCAAACGGGATGTCTCTGTCTTGTTTTGTGTAAAGATAGGAATAACCATAAGATAGTTTCCATCGGAAGGCTTTTAAAGAGATTTCGTAATCTATCTTAGTTCCCAATGAGTATGTCTGAGAAGGAAGTGAAGCTCTGTTCTCTTTTATCATCCTGTCACTTACATTCCAGGTGAAGCGGTCGCCTCGATAGTGGTTAGACGCTTTTCCATCATAGAAAGAGGCATCTGTGTCTAGTGTGATAGTGTTTCCCGTTAGTGGAGAAACGAATTTTACCAAACCTCCAAGCGCTGTGGTTAAATTTTTGGTCATACCCGCGTCTTTTGATTGGGAGTCGCTAATAAGATAGGGCGCATATATCGGAGAACGTACAGAGTCTATAGGTATGGTAATAGCAGAGGGGAGTGTTTTCAAAAGAGCTGATTGGGAGGTTGTGTTTTGCTCAGTCTTTTGATATTCAAGGAGGGATTTAAATTCTATAAAGACTTTGCGTAATGGCAAAACAAAGCGACCATTATATTCAAAGCTATGCGAGCGATTGTCTCCAATAGTTTTCTCCAGTCCATCATAAGAAGTGCCATCTGTGAGGTAATGGTGACTCATAGTGCCGCTTCCTATTGTCTCAATCTGCTGTCCTCCTTTGAGCGAAGCTGTTATATAGGCTTTTGAGCGTAGGGATTGCCAATAAATGTCAGCTCCTCCCTCCTTATCTATAGTAGGCGAAGTTGAAAAATCCTCTATGCTCCAAGTGTCTCCCTCAGTAGGGCGGCGAGTATCTCCCACATTGTTGAGGCGCCCATAGGTTGTGAATCGTAAAATGTCGCTTGAGTGCATAGCAAAGCCTCGCAGATTGTAGCGACTATGAGTTCCTCCGCCAAGGCTAATGTTTCCCAGCCAACGACTATGATAGTCTTTGCGCAAACGCACATCCATAACCAAAGGGTCTTGCCTCCTATCTGTTGTGTCTTTCATGGTTAAATAGCTGTCTTCTGCGCCTCTTCTATAGACCTTTACCTTGTTGACTGCATAGGCTGGAAGATTGCGTAGAGCCACTGCTGCATCTCCGTTGAAGAAATCCTTACCATCGATTAGCAGACTGCTTACAAATTCTCCATTGACTAAGATCTGTCCGCCGTTTTTTAGCGAAACTCCAGGGAGTTGTTCTATGAGTTTATCCAAGAGAGAGCCATTGGATAACTGAAAAGCATCAGCATTATAGATAATTGTATCTCCTTTTACGAGCATCATCACTTTTGAGGCTTTGACCGTTGCCTCGCTAAGCTCAATCACGCGCTCTAGGGAGAGATCGCCAACTTCATAGAGGGTAGTTCTTTTCCTATATTGCTTTTCAGGAACAGTAATAGGATAACTCAAATCCAGAAACTTATCTTTTTGTACGAGCAATGTATAGTTTCCGAAATTAGGCACAGCCAAACTAAATTCTATCAAAACATCACCTCCTCCGTCTATGCCATAGAGTTTATAATAATCAACTGTCTTGGTGGAAGAAACAATGTCTCCTTGCGTGTTGATAGCCATAATTGATGCGTCCTCTATCGGCCTTTGGCTCAATTTTTCAACAACACGCCCATGAATATAGATGCTGTCTGTTTTTCCCTTTTGTTGTGCTATAGATATAGAGCTATATAGCGCAAAGAATGTGAGAAGAATTAATGTTTTCATTGATATTGTAAGATAAAAGCCTTGTATAAAGGATGGTCTACTTAGGAGTTCTGTAAATCTATGACTTTTGTAAAGATCTGTCACTATCAATAATTTTGAAATGTTTTTCCAAAAAAGTTAGATTGTTGAAAAGTACTTTGTTACGTTTGTTTTTTTGGGGGGTAAAATGGTGCTTTTAATTGTATAAGTGTACATTTCTGCTCCTTTTTTACGTTGAAAAAATAGGGTTTCTTTGTATTTACTTTCATGATTTACATGTTTATAGTTGTCAATAATTAGTTAAAAATAAAAGATGCTTCCATAAAGCTCGCTAGCAAATGTACAAAAAACTATTATGTTTTCTATTTTTAGGTATTTATATATCTTTTACGTTTATAGTATTGAAGAAAGTTTTTTAGCTCCAAAGTCTATACTAATGCTCCTCGTTGTTCTATTTTATAAATGTTGGATTAAGTGTATTGTTTATTTTTCTCTTTCTGTGATTATAATGTGTAGAGATGATAGATGTGATCTATTTTGAATGGCCTATCAAAACTTATTGTTATCTTCGCTCGATAAAAAGGATAGACAAATGGAGATTGCTAATATAATAGCGCAGCGGTTGAATGTCAACGAGCAGCAGGTATTGAGAACTATTAAACTTCTTAATGAAGGTGCTACAATTCCGTTTATCTCTCGCTATCGCAAAGAAGTGACGGGCGGATTGGATGAAGTGGAAGTGGCCGCAGTGAAAAATGAGAATGACAGGCTCTCTGAAATGCAGCATCGTAAAAAAACGATTTTGCTCACCATTGATGAACAAGGAAAACTGACAGATGAGCTTCGCAATCGTATCGAGAATTGTTGGGACTCAACAGTTCTTGAAGATATATATTTGCCTTATAAACCCAAACGACACACACGAGCAGAGAAAGCTCGACAACGCGGTTTGGAACCTTTAGCCGATTTGCTGATGAAGCATCCCGATGCGCGATTGGATACTCTCGTTGCTCCATACTTAACAGATGAAGTTTTGGATGAGGAAGCAGCTTTGCAGGGGGCGCGTGATATTATTGCGGAACGGGTGAGTGAGAACGAAGAAGTTCGAAACACTGTGCGTACATCTTATAGTCGTCAAGCATGGATTCGCTCTACGGTAGTGAAAGGAAAGGAAGAAGAAGCGCAGAAATATCGCGATTATTTCGACAATGCTGAACCGCTCTCCCGTTGTAGTTCTCACCGCTTGCTAGCGATGCGGCGTGGAGAAGCAGAAGGCTGTTTGCGCGTGAGCATAGCTCCGCATGATGAGGAACAAGCTATAGGTTTTGTGTTGCGAAAATGTGACGATCTCTTTGAGCATGGTCGTCCACAGTTCGTGCGAGAATCTTCACAACTTCATCTAGCTGCTGTAGATGCTTACAAACGTTTGCTTCGTCCTTCTATCGAAACAGAGTTTGCAGGGCAGAGCAAGGCTAAGGCTGATGCAGATGCTATTCGTGTGTTTGCAAGTAATCTCAAACAACTCTTGTTAGCTCCTCCACTCGGACAGCAGCGCGTTATGGGGATAGATCCTGGTTTTCGAACTGGTTGTAAAGTGGTTTGCTTGGATGCACAAGGAAATCTGCTCCACAATGAGACTATTTATCCTCATCCGCCTAAGCAGATGATAGGTTCTGCCATGAGAAAAGTGCGCAATATGGTTGAAGTGTATAAGCCTGACGCAATAGCTATCGGAAACGGAACGGCGGGGCGTGAGACTGAAACATTTATAAATAGTCTTAATCTTGGCGATGCTATTTCTGTTTTTTTAGTGTCGGAAGATGGTGCTTCGGTGTATTCTGCTTCGAAATTAGCCCGTGAAGAATTTCCTGATTACGATGTGACGGTGCGTGGGGCAGTCAGCATTGGTCGTCGCTTAGCAGACCCATTAGCCGAATTAGTAAAGATAGATCCCAAAGCAATAGGTGTTGGGCAGTATCAGCATGATGTGGACCAAAGCGAACTGAAAAAAACACTCGATTTAACAGTTGAAAGTTGCGTGAATTCTGTCGGCGTAAATCTCAATACTGCCAGTAAGAGCCTTCTTACTTATATTTCAGGATTAGGTCCAGCATTAGCACAAAATATCGTGGATTATCGTGCGGAAAATGGCCCTTTTTCTTCGCGTAAAGACTTGCTCAATGTACCACGCCTTGGCGCGAAAGCTTATGAGCAGTGTGCTGGTTTTCTTCGCATACCTGATGCTGTAAATCCTTTGGATAATACGGCAGTACATCCAGAGCGTTATGCACTGGTGGAGCAGATGGCGAAGGACGAACATTGCGATGTGCCCGAACTCATACGTTCTGCCGAAAAGCGCAAGGCGATAGATCTAAATAAATACTGTACGAATGCTGTAGGTTTGCCAACATTGAATGATATTATCTCCGAGTTGGGGAAGCCAGGAAGAGATCCGCGAGGTCATGCCACTGTTTTTCGCTTTGATGAAAATGTGAAGAGCCTGGATGATTTAAGAGTGGGTATGGAACTTCCTGGTGTTATAACGAACATCACAGACTTTGGCTGTTTTGTTAATTTGGGTATCCATAAAGATGGGCTTATTCATAAGTCGAACTTGGCAAATCATCGCGTGAGTAACCCTGCCGAGGTGGTACATATACAGCAGCGCGTTGTAGTTCGTGTGTTAGAAATTGATGAGTGCCGTGGAAGAATCGGGCTGAAATTGGTGACGAGTGAAAAGTAATAGATACTTATTTCTTATACCTTAGAATCTTTAGAATTATGACCGACGAAGATTATATGAAGAAAGCGCTTGCTGAAGCGCGACAAGCCTACGAAGAAGGGGAAATCCCTGTGGGCGTAGTGGTAGTTTGTAAAGACCGCATTATTGCTCGGGCGCACAATCTGACGGAAACGCTTCACGATGTGACAGCTCATGCCGAAATGCAAGCTATCACTGCTGCTGCTGATGCTTTGGGCGGAAAGTATCTCGATCCTTGTACGCTATATGTTACTCTCGAACCCTGTGTGATGTGTGCAGGAGCTTTGGGATGGTCACAATTGGGGCGTCTAGTTTATGGTGCAAGCGATGATAGGAGAGGTTTCTCTAAATTTGCTCCTGAAGCACTTCATCCTAAAACAGAAGTATGCAGTGGAGTGCTAGCAGAAGAATGCAGTGCTCTAATGAAAGATTTTTTCAAAAATAAGCGTTGATATGGCTGACCACAACAGGCTTGGCGCGCTGGGTGAGGAGGTGGCTTGTCGCTATCTGAGTTCTCTCGACTATCGCCTACTTGATCGTAATTGGCGTGTGGGGCATCTAGAGGTAGATATCATTGCCGATAATTATGGTGAGTTAGTATTTGTTGAAGTAAAAACGCGTAGTAGGGAAGGGGAGTTTACTGCTCTTGGGGCGGTTGATGTGCACAAACAGCGCAATCTAGCAGTGGCTGCAGAAGCTTATATGCAGGAACATTATCTTAACTGTTCTTACCGATTTGACATTATAACGGTGGTGGGTGAGCAAGAGCCTTTTGAAGTGACGCACTACATAGATGCTTATTCCGTGGATCTTACTCGGCGGAAACATTACATTCATAAATTTTATTAGATGATCAATATAGAACAACTGCGTGAGTATTGTCTTAGTAAGCGGGGGGCTTCTGAGAGTCTTCCGTTTGATGATACAACCTTAGTCTTTAAGGTTTGTAATAAGATGTTTGCTGTATTACCACTGGAGCGCGCTGATTGTATTGTGCTGAAATGTGACCCCGAATATGCTCAAAAGCTTCGGGATCATTATGAAGGTGTGGATGAAGCATTTCATTTTGAGAAACTGCATTGGAATGCAGTCTATGTGGAGCGTGATGTAAGCGATGAGCTCATTTTGCAACTCATAGATTTATCTTATGAACTGGTACTACATAAGTTAACGAAAAAAGCCAATATCGATTTTTTTGCTGAAGGTTTGCCGCCAGAAGTAGGTTACGTACATCTCAATGTGACTGACTCAATAATGCTCTATCTCCGAACGCCTGAAGTGCGAGAACGAACAGAAAAGTTTCTGCTTGTTGATGCTGATAAACAAAAAACAGGGAGGGGGCAACGAGGTACTCATTGGGAATCTGACAACGGAAAGAATATGACATTCGGTTTGTTAGTACATCCTAATTTCCTTCGGGCTGATGAGCAATTTTATCTTTCAGAAATTGCAGCTTTGGCAGTTGTTGATGCGTTGCGCCCTTATTGTGAGACGACAGTGAAATGGCCTAATGATGTATATTATGGCGATAAAAAAATCTGTGGAATGCTCTTAGAGCATGATTTGCAAGGTTCGATGGTAGCCCACACCATTGTGGGACCTGGTATCAATGTGAATCAACAGAGTTTTTTAAGTGATGCTCCTAATCCTGTTTCAGTGGCGCAGATTGTAGGTTTTGAAGTAAACCGATATCTTGTTCTTGAACGTTGGCTTAAAAGTTTTTTACATTATTATTCTCGTTTGGAAAAAGGAGAACGAGAAGCTATCAATGAGGAGTATAAGGCTTGTCTCTATCGTCGTGAAGGTGTGTATACTTATCGTGATGAAGGTGGAGAGTTTCAAGCAGAAATAGCCGATATAGAACCAAATGGACTACTGTTGCTGAGAGACGTAGAGGGGCATTTGCGGCGCTATACTTTTAAGGAAATCCAGTTTGTTCTTCACTAACAACAATTTTATGAATCGCCAAATTCTAAAAATTGCAATCCCAAGTATTGTTTCGAACGTTACAGTTCCCTTGCTCGGCTTAGTTGATTTGTGGATTTCTGGACATATTGGATCCGCCGATTGTATCGGAGCTATCGCTGTGGGCGGTATGATTTTTAATATGTTGTATTGGCTCTGTGGTTTCCTTAGAATGGGAACAGGAGGGTTCACTTCGCAAGCCTATGGCCGTGGCAATGTGGAAGAGATAAATCATATTCTCCAGCGCTCGCTGCGAATGGCTTTCGGTCTTGCTTTTGCCTTTATTCTGTTGCAGCAACCATTGCTTAGATTCTCTTTATGGGTGATGAAAAGCTCTCCAGACGTTTCAATCATGGCTGGCTCTTATTTCCGAATCCTCATATGGGGGGCGCCAGCTATGTTGGGTATTTACAGTTTGACTGGGTGGTTCTTGGGGCAGCAAAACGCTCGTGTACCAATGGTGGTAGCTATTCTGCAAAATGTTATCAATATATTGGTTAGTATGTTGCTAACGATGTATTTTGACTGGAAAGTGGAAGGTATAGCCGTCGGTACGCTAGTGTCGCAATGGATCGCTTTTTTTATGTATATGTTCTTCCCGCTTGCAAATCATCGTCCTATAGACGTTCTTTGGCGTAAGCTGTCATCTCAGGCGGAACTTCCATGGGGACGGTTTTTATCTGTAAATCGAGACATTTTCCTCCGAACACTTTGTTTAGTAGCTGTGCAACTCTTTTTTACTGCAACGGGAGCGGTTCAAGGTGACACGATTCTGGCTGCAAATGCTCTGCTCTTGCAGTTTTATATCCTATTTTCCTATGTGATGGATGGTTTCGCCTATGCGGGGGAAGCTATTGGAGGAAAAGCCTATGGAGCTAAAGATTTCTCAATGTTCCAAAGTCTTACTCGCTACCTTTTTGTTTGGGGAATAGGACTGATGCTTCTTTTTACTATAGTATATGTGATAGGAGGAAACGGACTTTTGCAACTCCTCACGGATAAGAGGGCCGTAATAGTCATAGCACAAGATTATGTGCCTTATGTAGTGTTTATTCCTCTAACTGGCTTTGCTGCTTTTCTCTATGATGGACTTTACATCGGCACAACGTCATCGCGCCTGATGCTAATCGCTGTCGCTCTAGCTGCTGCAAGTTTCTTCCTTCTTCGTTTTTTGCTTTTCCCTATGTTTGGTAATGGCGGTTTATGGCTTGCTTTTTTGACTTTTATGTTAGTAAGAGGTGGTGTGCAGGCAATCTATTATCATCGAATTTTTGGCATAAAAAACTAAATAAGGATCATTTGATGAGGCTTTTTATCATAGGATTCCTTAATTTCGCTTCTGGAAGTATTAAATATTGGAATAGAATGGCAAAATTCAATCGAATCTTATTGAAATTGAGCGGTGAAAGTCTTGCTGGCGAACAGGGTTTCGGCATAGATACACAGCGTTTGAACGAATATGCTCAGCAAATCAAGGAAATCCATGAAATGGGCGTACAGATCGGAATAGTTATCGGTGGTGGTAATATCTTCCGCGGTTTGCAGGGAGCAGGTAAAGGCTTCGACCGTGTAAAGGGTGACCAAATGGGGATGTGTGCTACGGTTATCAATTCTCTCGCTCTAAGCAGTGCATTAGGTGCAATTGGTGTAAAGAGTAGAGTTCTGACTGCTATTCGTATGGAACCGATAGGTGATTTTTACAATAAATGGAAGGCTTTGCGCATCTTGGAACGTAATGAAATAGTCATCATGGGAGCAGGAACGGGAAATCCTTATTTCTCAACAGATACTGGTTCTACTCTGCGTGGTATAGAGATTGAAGCTGATGTCATGCTGAAAGGTACGCGTGTTGATGGCGTTTATACAGCAGATCCTGAGAAAGATCCAACGGCAACAAAGTTTGATGATATTAGTTACGATGAAGTGCTTCAGCGTGGATTGAAAGTGATGGATACTACCGCCATTGCAATGGCAAAAGATAATGACTTACCTATCTATGTTTTCAATATGGATAAAGTGGGTAATCTTAAAAAAGTTCTTGAAGGAGAAAATCTCGGAACATTTGTACATGCCTAAAATGTTCCTAATATAGTTTAGGCATTTAATATGGAAATGTGCTAAAGCGGAAGCATGGAAAGAGAGTAAAGGTTTTGCTTGAAAAAAGTGGGATCATCGTAACTTCGATCATGCTTCCTTTTTAGTACATTTCTTCTTTTTACCGTCTTGATACGGCATATCTTATTTTCAAGTGAAGTAAACTTTCTATTGTCCATACCCGTTAATCTGAAGATTTTATTACTATTTTTGCAAAACTAAACGAGCAATAATGGTGTTCGTTGATGTTAGAAGTTGTAAAGATATTTATGTCTGACCATATTTATTTGATTGACCTTGATAAGGTTATACGCGACAAGATGGGTGAGAAGGCCCGTTTTGTTCCCCGTTTTCTTATCAATTATTTGAAGCGGATTATCCATCAAGATGAACTCAATGTGTATTTGAAGGATGAAGGAGAAAAACAGGGAGTACCTTGGCTTTGGGATTGTGTTCGTTTTTTGGATATGAACCTTAATGTTGTGGGGCGTGAGAATCTTCCTCCAGCAACCGAAGCTGGACGCTATACTTTTGTCAGTAACCATCCGCTAGGGGGGCAAGATGGTGTGGCACTAGGTGCTGTTTTAGGAGAACATTTTGAAGGTCATGTGAAGTATCTAGTTAACGATTTACTCATGAATCTTCATGGACTTGCTCCTCTTTGTATTCCAATAAATAAAACAGGTTTACAGAGTCGGAATTTCCCTGCTATGGTAGAGGCTGGATTTCATTCAGATGACGCCATCATAATGTTCCCTGCTGGCTTGTGTAGTAGGAAGAATAAAGGAGTGGTACGCGATTTAGCTTGGCAGAAAACTTTTGTAACAAAGAGTGTTGAGACACATCGTGATGTGATTCCTATTCATTTTAGCGGCTCCAATAGTGAACGCTTTTATCGTCTCGCCAATATCTGTAAAGCCCTACATCTTAAGGTTAATATTGCGATGCTTTATCTAGTTGATGAGATGATGAAAAATCGTCATAAGACATTTACAATCACCATTGGTAAACCCATTCCATGGCAAACCTTTGATAAAACTCGCAAGCCTGTTGAGTGGGCTGAATATGTGCAGAATGTTGTCTATAATTTGAACAGAGAAACAACCTTTTAGGTTGTATGAAAAAGTATATGGAAGAAGAAATCATAGCTCCTATTGAACGTCGTTTGTTGAAATCTGAACTTACACAGGATCGTAAGTTACGCTCAACAAATAAAGGCGGCAATGAAATTTATGTTGTAACGTGGCAACAAGCCCCTAATGTGTTGCGTGAAATTGGTCGTCTGAGAGAGATTGCTTTCCGCACTGCAGGAGGGGGAACTGGATTAAGTTGTGATTTAGACGAGTTTGATATGTCTGATCACCCTTACTACCAACTGCTTGTTTGGGATCCAGAAAATGAAGTGATTCTTGGTGGCTATCGTTTCCTTCCTGGTAGCGATTGGAAATATGACAATGCTGGACAACCTATTCTTGCAACAAGTCACATGTTTCATTTCTCAGAAGAGTTCATTCGCGACTATGCACCGCGTACTACGGAATTAGGACGTTCTTTCGTAACGCTGGAATATCAAAGTAGTCGTGCAATGACCAAAGGTTTGTTTGCATTGGATAATCTTTGGGATGGTTTGGGCGCTCTTACCGTGATTATTCCTGAATTGAAATATTTTTTTGGTAAAATGACGATGTATCCGAGTTTCGACCGACCCGCTCGTGATATGATACTTTACTTTCTAGATAAGCATTTTGGCGATAGAGATCATTTGATTATCCCAACTAACCCAATTAAACTAGAAACAGACGCTTTCTTCTTAGAACGTCTCTTTGTGGAAAAGGATTTTAAGGAAGACTACAAAATATTGAATAAGAATGTTCGTGCTAGAGGTTATAATATTCCTCCTCTCGTTAATGCTTACATGAATCTTTCGCCGACAATGCGCTTTTTTGGTACAGCGATAAATCATGCTTTTGGAGAAGTGGAAGAGACAGGTATTTTGATTGCCGAAGATGAAATTCTAGAGGAGAAACGTAGACGCCATATCGATAGCTTTTTAAAGGAACATCCAGATTGGCAGCGCGACTTAAGCCAGATTCTAATGATAAATCGACATCATTGTGATGAATAAAAAAGGAAGGATTCCTGATGGAATTCTTCCTTTTACTATAAGTATGTGTATTAGTTTGTAGCTTTTATTCTTCAACTACTTCAAAGTCGTCTTTACCAACGCCGCAGAGAGGGCATACGAAATCTTCGGGTAAATCTTCAAAAGCAGTTCCAGGCTCAATACCTGCATCTGGATCTCCAACTTCTGGGTCATATACCCAGTCACATACTGTACAACGATACTTTTTCATTTTGTGATGTCTTACTTTAGTGTTAATTTAATAACGTGTAATTAATAATAGATGTTGAAAAGATTTTTCTCCATGCGCTGTTCTACTAGCTGCCAGTCCGTCAACTCCCATACGGCTTCGCAAAAGTCCGCACGGCGATTTTGGTAGTCTAGATAGTAGGCATGTTCCCAAACGTCTATAGTCATAAGCGGAGTCATGTTCTTTTGTAGTGGATTACCTGCATTTGTCATCGCTTCAATGTTTAATTGATTGCGTTCGTTGTATGTAAGCCAAATCCACCCAGAACCGAATAATCCCGTAGCTTTTGCCATCAATTGGTTTTTGAAATTATCTATACTCCCATATGTTGCTATCAATTTCGCTTTCAATGTGCCGCTGATAGGTTTTGCAGTGGGAGATAAAGTTTCAAAGAAAAATGTGTGATTCCATACCTGGGCAGCATTATTATAAATGGCACCATTGGCCGTTCTAACAATTTCTTCTAAACTCTTATCTTCAAATTCTGTTCCCTTGATGAGCTTGTTTAAGTTGTCTGTGTAAGCTTGGAGATGTTTGCCATAATGGAACTTCATCGTATCCTCACTTATCCTAGGCTTCAATCCATCAAGAGGATAGTTGAGCTTGGGCATTTCATGCTTCATAGACTATGGCGTTTATATTGGAATGCTAAGATACAGCATTTTCTATTATCGTCCAAATATTTTCCTGCCTTTTTATAATTGTAGGTGAAATTTTGTTCCTTTTTGATTCATCCCCAAAATGCGTTAATATTATCCTTTCGTTATATAATAAACTCAATATTCTCTTACCAACAAAAAATACATAGGAGAGCGTTCCTACCCACAAAAGCTCACACTCCTTATAATATAGCTTCACCACAATAAGCCTGTGAGCTGACGCAATAAGGGCGTGAGCTGACATCCTTATTGTATTTTCAAACGCAATAAGGAAACCAAAGCTTACTTCTATTATTATAGTAGCCCTCTTCAAAAAAAGTTGTAATAAAAAGCCCAGAAGCTTCAGAAATCTTGTTTGTTTTGTTAATATATACATAATCAGTATTTTACGCATTTGTGAGGTTTATCAGCCCCTCTGAGGCACCCGTCGTTTTCCCCCAGAAAAGCTCCGATTTGAAACTTTTTTCGAAAAAAAGTGCAGTATATTCTTTGCTATTCCAAAATCTCGTAGTACTTTTGCATCCGCAACCGAGAAACGGGGGTTATTCCTTGTGGTTGTCAACTGTGATCTTTGAAAGAATTGACATAAACTTTTAAGAAGAGAAGTACAAGAAAAGAAAGAACAAGATGCAGAAATGTATCATGTTCGGGTAGAATTGTAGAAATCAACCGTTAATTTTCTTATAGATACGGACGTTCTGAGTAAAACAGAAAATAAAACAAAATCATAATTACAATGAAGAGTTTGATCCTGGCTCAGGATGAACGCTAGCTACAGGCTTAACACATGCAAGTCGAGGGGAAACGACATTGAAAGCTTGCTTTTGATGGGCGTCGACCGGCGCACGGGTGCGTAACGCGTATCGAACCTGCCCTTTACTCAGGGATAGCCTTGCGAAAGTAAGATTAATACCTGATAGTGTTGTGATGAGGCATCTTGTTGCAACTAAAGATTTATTGGTAAAGGATGGCGATGCGTCTGATTAGGTAGTAGGCGGGGTAATGGCCCACCTAGCCGACG
>NZ_JACICA010000002.1 GCF_014195585.1 Alloprevotella rava
TAAATAACAGTAAATAAAAATATGGGGCAACTCCTTTATGAGGAGCTGCCCCTTTTCTTTTGTACAATTCTTTGCCCTTTGCAAATCTTACCACATCCTTAAACCGAATTGGGGTTCACTAGTCTTCGCTTCTGTGCCTTTCAAATATCAACAAGATTGAAACAACTACACCGTTCAATAATTTAGACAAACAAAGGTGCTGGATATGGGTGTTCCACTATATATTCAAGGAGTGACTTTAGGAAGTTGTTGATAAAAAGCACAGAGAAAATTTCAAATGGGACTATTCCTTTCACTAGAGTTCCTTTATCTAAAAACAGCCCCCATACGGAAGTGCGGCGGCACAACGTATGGGGAATGAAATATGTATGAGACGGCGAATTCAACAGAGTCTTACGCCTTCGGATGGAACTTATCGGATTTTCTCGATGAGCTCTTCAACGGTGAGCGAAGTTTGCTCACCAGTGAGCATATTCTTCAGAGCCACCTTTTTCTCCTGCATTTCCGTTTCGCCACAAAGGGCCACAAAGGGGATTTGCTGGGCGTTGGCGTAGCTCATCTGCTTCTTCATCTTCACACTGTCGGGGTAAACTTCCGTAGAAATACCGGCAG
This sequence comes from Alloprevotella rava, assembly GCF_014195585.1. Taxonomy (GTDB): domain Bacteria; phylum Bacteroidota; class Bacteroidia; order Bacteroidales; family Bacteroidaceae; genus Alloprevotella; species Alloprevotella rava. The sequence goes on from NZ_JACICA010000002.1 coordinate 613, forward strand.
CGCGCGTTTGACGGGCAAGACTCATGCAATATGCCGCTTCCTTTTCGCCAAAATTGATAAACAAGAGTTGCGCTCCTTGTGCCGTATCCTCGGGATAGAGTTCGAGCTGATTGAGTACGTCATAGATGCGGTCGGCACCAAAGCTGATGCCCACGCCGCTAAGACCTGGCATACCGAAGATACCCGTGAGGTTGTCGTAGCGGCCTCCGCCTGTGATTGAACCTATCTCCACATCGAGCGCCTTCACTTCGAAGATGCAGCCGGTGTAGTAGTTCAAGCCGCGCGCCAAAGTGAGGTCGAGGTCAATCTGATTGACCAGTTCGCCCAGATTATTGAGCACAAACTCCACTTCTGCAACGCCTTTGAGTCCGACCTCTGAACTTGCCAACACCTCACGCATCGTTGCGATTTTCTCTGCATTTGTTCCGCTGAGACTGATGATGGGTTGCAGTTTCTCAACGGCCTCTTGTATCAGACCATTGGCGAGCAATTCGGCATTCACATTGTCGAGACCGATCTTATCGAGTTTGTCGATGGCTACGGTTATATCTACAATTTTCTCGGCTTCGCCAATCACTTCGGCTATACCGGAAAGAATCTTGCGGTTATTGATTTTAATGGCCACACGTATGCCAAAGCGGTGAAACACCTCGTCTATGATCTGCATCAGCTCTACTTCGTTGAGCAGGCTGTCGGAGCCAACCACGTCGGCATCACACTGATAGAACTCTCTGTATCTACCTTTCTGCGGACGGTCGGCACGCCACACAGGCTGAATCTGATAGCGCTTAAAAGGCATCTGCAATTCCTCGCGGTGCTGCACTACAAAGCGAGCAAAAGGCACTGTCAGATCGTAGCGAAGTCCTTTCTCGCAGAACTTAGCTGCCAGGTGTCCAACGTTGTGTTCCTCCAATTCGGCCGGCGTCGTTTTGCTCATGAAATCGCCCGAATTGAGGATTTTGAAGAGAAGTTTGTCCCCCTCTTCACCATATTTGCCCATCAGCGTGGAAAGGTTCTCCATGGCTGGCGTCTCAATCTGACGGAAACCATAAAGCGCATACACATCGCGAATAGTATTAAAGATATAGTTGCGCTTTGCCATCTCAACGGGAGAGAAGTCGCGCGTACCTTTAGGAATGCTTGGTTTTGCCATAAATCTAATTTGTTTTATGGTGCAAAAATAGTGTAAAATCAGGGAATTAGGACCACGACAGATAGAAAAAGCACTCCCCCACTCTTTTGGCTCGTACGAATACCTCTCTATGCAATAGATTCTCAGCCAGGAAAGGTTTGTCAACAAAAGTCTTATTTTTTGATAGTGAGAATCGCGCGAAATCAAAAATGTATGCAATCTATCGCTGCACAGCCTTTCTGAAAACAGGGGTTTTATAAGGTTGTCCGTGGACAGAATAAGGCTATCGGCCGACATCCTTATTCTGCCAGCTGACGCAATAAGGATATTCTCCAGCGCAATAAGGATACCGATAGACAATTAGACACTTGCGGAACGGAAAAAGAGAAGTGTTTTTCCGAAAAATCTGTTTTCGGCTCTCTTTCTTTGAAAAATCTGATCACTTCTCCTTCACTTTTTTCAGCAATGATGGATTTTCATGCTATTCTGCCCGCTTCCAGCACTTTTCTGCTTAAATGGCGTTGTCAACAAAAGGACACTTTTTCGCACACGTTTCCACACCTCTTCGCCCATAAAGTTGGCTGTGAATTTAGGCACACTTTATGCTTTTAGCCATTTTCTACATAACTTTGCAGAAAGAACAAACAAAACTAAAAACATGATAGAACAAACTCCCGTTCTGCTGCTGACAGGCTATCTGGGCAGCGGAAAAACCACGCTCGTCAACCGTATTCTGACGAACAGCAGCGGCATCAAATTTGCCGTGATAGTGAACGACATCGGCGAAGTGAACATCGACGCCAATCTCATTGAGAAAGGCGGTATCGTGGGCAAGAAGGACGACAGCCTTGTGGCCCTTCAGAACGGTTGCATCTGCTGCACGCTGAAGACAGACCTGGTGGAACAAGTTCACGACATTACGAGCCTGAAGAAATTCGACTATATCGTGATTGAGGCCAGCGGCGTTTGCGAGCCGGCCCCTATCGCGCAAACACTTTGCAGTATTCCCACCATGTATCCAGGTATGGCAAAGGACGGTATCGCCCGCCTGGATTGCATCGCCACCGTTGTGGACGCGCTTCGCCTGCGCGATGAGTTCAACAGCGGGGAAGACTTGCAGCGCAAAGACATCGGCGAAGAGGACATTGCCAACCTCGTGATTCAGCAGGTGGAATTCTGCAATATGATTCTTCTCAACAAGGCGTCGGAGGTGAAGCCGGAAGAGTTGGCAAAAATCAAGGAGATTCTGCGCGCATTGCAGCCGAAAGCCGAAATCATTGAGTGCGACTACGGCAATGTTGACCTCGACAAACTGCTCAATACTCAGCTCTTTAATTTCAAGACGGTAGCCTCATCGGCCACATGGTTGGCCGAACTGGAGAAGCCGCAGGAAGAGCACCACGAGGAAGAGGAGGAACACGAACACCATCACCACGAGCACGAGCACCATCACGAGCATTGCCACCACCATCATCACCACCACGACCACGAAGGTGGCGAAACGGAGGAATACGGCATCGGCACATACGTTTACTATCGTCGTCAGCCGTTCGAATTGTCGCTGTTCGACGACTTTGTGGCGCGCCATTGGCCCAAAGGTATCATTCGCACTAAGGGCCTTTGCTGGTTCCGCGATGAGCGCAACACGTGCTACGTGTTTGAGCAAGCGGGCAAACAGATTGGGCTGAGCAGCATCGGACAGTGGTACGCCACAATGCCCGAGGACGAGCTGCGCGACATGATGGCTCGCGAGCCGGGCCTGCGCCGCGACTGGGACGAGAAGTATGGCGACCGTATGCAGAAAATTGTCTTTATCGGTCAGCACCTCGACCGCGAGGAAATTGACCGCCTATTGGATAAATGCCTCGTGAAGGAATAAGCACACAGGCGAGTATAGAAATATCGTTGTGGACTATAAGCTGAGTAAAAAAAGAGGTGACCTTAAACCGAATTGGGGTTATCATAGCATCAAAAAACTTGCAGAAGTCGTCTGCCATACAAAATATTTCTGTAATTTTGTCTTCGGTGATCATAGCGATTTTTGTTTGTAATTCTATGTATATCAACACCTTAAAGTTACAACAAGTTTCGCTAATCACCAAATTTATAGACATTTATAATTCGTCGAACTCACGTTAATTATGTAATGACAGGTACAAGTAATAATGCAGGGTTCAATTTTGGAAGCGAAACGAATGCTGACGCGAATACTACCTTTGTAGGGAATCTTACTCATGAAGCTATGCATGCTCGGCATATAGCTGCATACAATGAAGCAATGGAATATGCGGTCAATTCAGGGACTTTAGATCCTTTTTCCGTAGCAAGACAGTATCTTTTAAATAAAGGATACTCCTCTGAATTTACTGATATCTTTTTTATAGAAAAAAATGGGAAATGGTCTAAAACAGATGAGAAAACGTTTGATAAAAGAGAGCATGAATACATAAAGAAGTACAACCAAGGTGTGTTTAACAATGCCATGAATCAATGGGGAGCACTATACTAATTTTTTTATTTATGAAACACTTTCTTCCCGCCCTCGCTCTCGCGACCCTGTGTTTGGGGCTGAGTAGCACGACCGTGAGCGAACAACATCCCAAACTCAAAGCCCTCTACGAAAAGCCTTGGGGCAGTCAGATCGACTATGTCGACCTCTCCAACGACGGTCTCACGGAGGTGCCACACCTCTCGATGTACGACATCAAAAACCTCAACCTCTCTCACAATCAAATCAAGGAGGTGGCTTTCCGCCGCCTGCCACATGGCGTTGAGCGTCTCAACTTCTCCCACAACCAACTGGCTGACACCCTTTACTGGGACGCCATCTTCACGCCCCAACTGCGCACCCTCTCGCTGGCCAACAATGCACTGACGCTCTTTGTGCCCATCATCGCAAATATGGACACGGTGGACTTATCCAACAACCAGTTGCGCCACATCGTGGACATCGTGCCTTGGGGCGGTGGTCACGGCCCTTTTCTGCTCGACCCTACAGCGTGGAAACACTTGGACGTCAGGGGTAATCCCAACCTCTCTGCCCGAATCCTCTGCTTCGGCAAGAGCTATCGGCCCAAACACCTCAAAGACATTGCGCACGACGCTGTGGGAGCGAGCAAGGGCTGGATTTACGACGTAGAATCAGGAATGGCTTTGGCCAAACAATTAGGTATCACCGAAAGATGTGCACGCAATGATTAAGAAACGACTCCTCGGCTTTATGAGCTTCTGCGTGGGCATTGCCATGGCATGCTCCACGTCCCTCGCTTCGGGCAGCACTACGCCCACAGATGTAGACCGCGTGAAGGGCCTTCAAGCCCTCTATCAGCTCCCGGCAGGAACGCATGTGCGCCACTGCGACCTCTCCCATAGCAGGCTCACGAAGATGCCCAACCTCTCGATGTACACCATCGATACCCTCGACCTCTCGTACAATGCGCTGCAAGAGATTGCCGAACTGCAATTCCCCGAAGATGTCGTGGTCTTAGACCTCTCGCACAATCAGATTGGGGCGAAGGAGAAGGAGGCGAATGTGCGGTTCCACAACGAGATCTTCCCTCGGCTCACAACCTTGGACATTTCTCACAACAAGATCTTCAGCCTCCTCTATCCCTTGAGGTTGCAGCATCTGAACGTCTCGCACAACGTCCTGAGATACTTGAGGGTCAATGCGACGAGCTGGCAGAACAATCTCCAGTCGCTCGACATCTCACACAACTGGCACTTCGATGGCCTCTTCTACTACGACTTCAAGCTCATCCCCACCCTTAAGCGCGACTCCTGCGCCCAAGGCCGCGAGTTTGTGTTCGTGAAAGATCTGATGTAACACTTATTCATGAGAGGGGTGCTCATTAAATGTATACTAAATTATATCTTGCTCCCAAAGAGTTGCGACCCATCGAGAAAAACAAGAGGCCTACATTAAGGTTTAGCAAGGACTGAATACATTCTATAAAGACGTTTCCGCTTAAATACAATATCTAATTCACTTCTACACTAAGGGAAACCCCTTAGTGTAGAATAGATAAAAGCTCTATGCCTAACCGTAGCGAAGAAGTACAAGACATCATTGAACGTATGCCAACGAGATGGTGTATGTGGGTGGCCTTAATAACCCCAAACTTAATTGAAGGTAAAGTTGTGCACTTTTGTTTGACAACGTACAAGCTCCACGGTGCGACCGAGATTACCCGTTTCTCTGAGGGCTTTCTTGTCCTCGTCGGTGAAGGTATGCCCGAAGAACTCGCGCTCCAATTGAGGCTCCTTGCGGATGGCGTGGACAACGGGGATAAACGTACCGTCTCCGGAGGCTTTCAGAGAAAGACGGGCATCGGTGTAAAGGGAGACTTCCCCGATTTTGATTGCGATGGGAATAAGCGGAGTTTTGCGGTATTGAAGTAGGTCATCAAGATGCTTGCCCTTTTCGAGACTCTCACGGCTTACGCCCATCTGCTCGAACTGCTCCCACTTCACCTTGTCGGGATCAATACCTTGAAACGGCTGTTTTTGCTCCCCTGCATAGTCCGAAGGATTGACACGGGCGGAATCCAGCATCTCTTTATTGGAGGGGACATCCGGTGCTTTGAGCATCTCCGAGAGTACACGGGCACTGGCAACGGCACTCTCAAAAGGCACTTTGAAGAAGTTCAGCGGTGTGGGATGCTTGAACTGCCGCATGAAGTTGGAAAGAAAGTTCTCCAGCGCATTGCCGTGCTTGTCGAACTTCAGGAAGCTCTGTTCATGCTCGGCGGTGGGCGGAACGGTTTTTAGTCCGCCTTTCTCGTCCGTACCTGCGACAGCTTTGAGATTTTCGTCCTTCTGATCCTTGACCAAAAGGACTTCTTGGTCTTTGATTTTTTCGTCCATATTATAATGTATTTAATGGCACCAACAGCGGTGCACGGACAAAGGTAAATCAAAGAAACAGTATATGTTAGAGGGTTGAAATAACTGCGTACTTGTGGCTTCGATATGGATAGAAGTGGCATTACAAAAAAGAAAATACCGAACGGGACATGTGCGTGAACATGTCCGTTCGGTAGGAAATCGTATTTAATGTAACACGAATTGTATTTGTTTGTGAATGAGATGATGCTGTACCACACGAGTGCTCTATAAATGCATGCCACGAGTGGGGTATAAGCACATCCTGTCTATGGAGTATGAAAGCGGTTTCTCACAAGATGAAACAACCGATAAATTCGTCGAACTCACATTAATGTAAAATGCTGTTATCTACGACTTATGTGGGCTCAAATGCCGATTCCTCTGCGATAATCCATAGGCGTGACGCCGTACATCTTCCTGAAAGCACTATAGAAATTGGGCGTATGCTCGAAACCGCAACGGTCGGCAATGTTCTCAATCGTAAGTCCGGGCTTAGTCTCCAACAGGTTTCGTGCCCTCTGCATCTTTATCTTCAACATGTACGTGGCGGGGGAGTCGCCTGTAATGGCAACGAGCTTCCGGTGCAGCTGGCGTGGGCTCATGCAGAGTTTATCTGCCAGCGTGTTCACATCCAAGTGCCGTTTGTCCAAGAGCTGATAGATGAAATCGACCACCTTGGCAAGGAAGTGTCGCTCTACATCCGTGAGTTTCTGCTCCTTGTCCGTATCGGCACTATTGCTGAACTTGTCACGCAGATGGCGATGACGGTCAAGCAACTTCTCCACCCTTGTCCGCAGCTCGTCTGCGTTGAACGGCTTGGCGAGGTAGGCGTCGGCCCCTGCCTCTAATCCCTTTATTCGTTCTTCCTCCGTGATCTTTGCCGTAACGACGATGATAGGAATATGGTTGATGATTTCGTTTCCCCGTACCTGCCGGCACACTTCCAGACCGTCCATGCCGGGCATCATCAGGTCAGTGATGATGAGGTCGGGTACCAGGTTGAGTGCCTTTTCCATTCCTTCCCTGCCGTTGGCGGCATAGGAAACGGCATAGCGGTCGGCAAACAGCGAACCGATATAGGCGGCGATGTCGCGGTTGTCCTCAATGACAAGCAGATGACACTGGCTGTCCTCGCCTTCGCTGTCGGCTGGCGTTGTCTCGTTTTCGGGCAGGAGCGGAGAGTTGTCAATCGTTGTAATACCCATATCTCGCTTGCTGTCATTGTGAATCGGCACATGGATATGGAATGTCGTGCCTTTTCCTACCGTGCTCTCTACCGTGATGGAGCCTTCCACTGCGTCGATAATCTGCTTGACGAGTGCCAGCCCCACACCCGTACCGATGTTTCGCGCATCGGTCTCTGCCTGATAGAAAGGTTCGAAGACATGAGACAGTGTCTCCTTGTCCATTCCCTCGCCCGTATCGGCTACATCCAAGAAAAGGCAATTGCTTTCGCGCCATACCGACACGCTTACCTTTCCGTATTCAGGCGTGAACTTGAAGGCATTCGAGAGCAGGTTGTTCATTACCTTGCTCACATAGTCGGGTACGAAGTCCATCTCCACCGCCTCTTTGGCAAGGAAGTGCAGGTCTATGTTACGGCTGCGGGCATAGTCACGGTAGGTCTCTATAATCATGGTGAGATGAGCCGTAATGTTGCCGTTGCACCAATCGGGATTGCCCACGGAAGATTTGATTTTCGAGATGTCCAGAAGCTGGTTGATGAGCGTGAGCAGACCCTTACCCTGCCGTTCGATAGTCCGAGCGCTTTCCCTGACCGCTTCCGTTTCGGCATCTTGCAGGTCGTGACTCAGTCCGAGTATCACGGTGAGCGGTGTACGGAATTCGTGGGTGATGTTGGTAAAGAAGTTTTCCCGCAAGGCCGACAGTCTTTTCAATACCAGGTGGCTGCGGCGGCGCAATCGGTTGGTATAAAGAACGATTGCCAATACTCCTGACAAGGCGAGCAACACAGCTCCCAGAATAGCAAAGCCGACATAGCGCGTCGCCCGTTCCTGTTCCAGCTTGTGCCGTGCCTCGTTCATCTCCCTCGCCTGCCGGTTGCGCTCGATGTTCAGGCTCGTGTTCTGGATGCGGTTCACCTTTTCCATGTTCAGCACACTGTCTTGCAGGACGGTAGCCTGCTCGTAGGAGGACAAGGCCGTACGGTAGTCGCCCGTCCGTTTATAGTGCTTGTAATATAAGGTATGGATTTCCGTCAGATGCTCCGGCGACTTGATGCGTTCGGCTATCGCTTTCGCCTTGCCGAGATATTCCATCTCCTTTGCGTCGTTGCCGGTGGTGTGATAGATGTCCGCAAGGGCAATGAGCGAGTTCAGGGCATGCCATTCGTCCTTCGAGGCTTTCATTAGCCGGTAGGCGGTTTCGTATTCCTCGGTTGCCTTGTCGTATTGCCGTGACTCCTTGTAGAGAGAGCCGAAGTAAGTGTGGCAGAGCGATATGCCGAGTGTGCTGCCCGCCTCTTGGTTTCGTGCCATTGACTTGCGGTAATACACCCACGCCGAGTCTATCTCTCCGTGATGCTCGAAGATGGAGCCGAGGTTGGCGTAGTTGATAGCCTGTCCCAATGTGCTGTGTAATTGCTGCTCGACTTTCAATGCAAGGCGCAACGCACTGTCGGCACGCTCGTAGTTGCCCAGTGTCATGTAGATGTTGCCCAGTCCGTTGAGCGATATTGCCCGGTTTTTCTTAGCGGTGAACGAGGTATCGGCGCATTCCTTGCTGAGCGTCCATGCACGGTAATGATATTCCTGCGCCACGTCGAGCACGCCCATCCGCCGGTAGTCGGTGCCGATATTGTTCAGCGCCTGCACCCACTCAAGCGTATCGCCGATGGCTTCCGCCTGTTGCTGCCCCTTGCTGTGTACGTTCAGGGCTTCCTCGAAGCGGCTCTCGTTGCGCAATGCCTTGCCCCATTCCCGCAGGGCGATGATGCTGCCGAGCCTGTTATCCTCGCCTTCCAACCGCTTTTGTAGCGAGGCGAGTGAATCAATGCCGTGGGCGGAGCGCACGATGCTGTCCGCCACCTTGCGTTCGTCAGGGGTGAATGACACAGGCTTCCTCCCGCACGAAACGAGTAGAAAACAAACCGAAATAAACGCTGTTAACGCGCTTAAAATCAAACGAAGGTACCCCACCAGTTTCACTAAAAGGCTCATAGAGAGGCTGTAAGGAGGCTTTAAGACCGCGTTTGTGGTGCTGCATAAGTATAACATTTTATATTTATTCATAAGTGTGTTTATTGTCGGGTCAACCATTCGGCGGCAGGAACCATACGGATGGTATGTCCGTTCTTCTCCACCTCACGGTCTTCGTCGAAGTTGATGAGAAGCAGGTTCTCGCAGTGGAATTTCGTGGCGGCTTTCAGCAGGGCGTTGATCTCACGGTTCAGGGTCTTCTCTGCACTGATGTCGTAGGATACCTGCACCAGTTGTTCCACCTTGCCGCCCTTGGCGATGACGAAGTCCACCTCCCATTGCTTGTCACGGTAGTAGAACACGTCGGCATATTCAGGGCGGTAGCGGCGGAGCAGTTCCACATAGACCACATTCTCCAGTCGCCATCCCGTGTTCTCGGTGGAGAAGGTGCCGCTGCGCTCCGACACGAAAGCCACGTCCACGACATACACTTTTTCGTTTCGTACGCGTTCCCGGCTCTTGTAGGAGAACTTGGGAACACCCAGAAGCAGGAATGCTTCCTTCAGATAGGAATAGTAGTTTTCTATGGTATGGTTCGATACGCCGAACATATTGGCAAGATCCGTAGCCACGAACTCCTGACAGAAATTGTCGGCAAGGTAGGTTGCCATCCGCCGGAGCACCTCCACATGTCGCAGGCGGAACCGCCGGGCAATGTCGTTCTTGATGATGGAATTGAGCAGTGCCTCTATATATCCCCGTTTGTTCTGCTCGTTCAGCAGTTCGGGAAAACCGCCGTCCGTCAGGTATTCATGCAGGGCTTTTTTGCGCAGGGCCTTAGACTTGGTGGAGAGGGAGCGGAGCTCCACACCGCGCATCGTGGCATATTCGGCAAACGAGAACGGATAGAGCTCCACCTTGTTGTGCCGTCCCGTCAGGTGGGTGGTCAGTTCGCTGCTCAGCAACTTGGAGTTGGATCCCGTGACGAACAGGTGCACTTTCTGGCGAAGCAGCCGATTGACAAACAGCTGCCAGCTCTTGATGTTCTGCACCTCATCGAGGAAGAGATACTTGAAATCGCCGTATAGCTGATACAAGGCATCGAGCACGCGGTCGAAATCTCCGGTCTCCAGCCCTGTCAGTCGGTCGTCGTCGAAGTTGGCGTAGGCAAATTCCACTCCCTGCTGCCGTATGAACTTCTCGCACAGAGTGGATTTTCCGCTTCTCCGCACACCTATCACAATCTGGGCAAGGTTGCTCGACGGCGAGAGCTGCCCTTCCTCCATCCTGTCGCACAGCAGCGACAGGTCGTGTGACAGCAATTCTTCCTTTTGGTCGGAAAATATGGTTATCAGTCTTCTTGCATCCATGTTATCATGATGTTTTAACTGCCTGCAAGGATAGCAAAAAGTTCCATAATCTGCAATACAATGCCGAGAAAACTTCCATAATTCGCCAAACATTTCTTTTATCGGCTCATTGTCTTCTGCTCCTAAATCAATCATAAAATGCGAAAAGACCTGTCTCTGAGCCCCAAAGTACCCATCTCTTAAAAGATGTAAAACTATTCATGGGTTTCTTATGAGTATCAGTGAGTTACAAGCCTGAAATGTCCGATTAGAATAATTGGGGCAGGTGCAGAATGTCCGATTAGAATAGTTTTTTGTCCGATTAGCATAGTCCCCTCCCATCGTTTCATCTTTAATTTTGTAACAGAAAAACAGATGAGCTATGAACCAAACAGAAAGAAAAATACAATCAGAAGAACGACGGCGGAAGTCCGATGAGGCACAGCGGTTCTTGGAAGACCGAATGCAACTCCTTGACACCATCCGCGAGATGATAGACATTGAGTTCGAGCGCCGCGGAGTGAAAACCGAGAGCAACCCTCATCCCGAGAATCCTCCGCCCGAGGGCACGGGACGAGAGCCTCCTGACCGCAAGCCCCCCCCGCCGCTCCCTCTGGCAACGGCTCATGGGTATCTTCACAAGCGGCCTATTATAATTATGTGAGACAAGACGATAATATCATTAACTCTTTTATTTAATTCAAGCAACAAGTATGAACAAAAGACGAACGAAACCGCTCATTCCGCCGCTCAGCGGCCGATGGGCACGAGTGAGTCTCTGCGTCCTGTTCTCCGCAACCGTAACCGTCGGCGCGCAGGCGCAGGCCACAGACGGGGGCGGAACACAGCCGCCGCGAGACCAAAACAGCGAGCTGCGCACCCGCACCTGGAGCGTCTACGCCCAGGGCGGACTGTCGTGGGCAAGCGACGTGTGGTATCAGAACCTCGATGCCAAACGCAGTTACAAACAGTCGCCCGCCGTGGGCGGCGGCATCGACTTCACCATCCGCCCGTGGGTGCGTGTGGGTGCCGAGTATCTCTGGTCGCGCTACCGCCGTGAGCAGCGCTTCTCCACGCTCGACACCAAGACGATGCCCGTCAAGGTGTATGGCAACTACCTGATGAACTACCACAACGCCAAGCTGGGCGTAGGCTTCAACCTGATGGAGCTGTGGCCCCGCCGCCGCGCGCAGTGGCTGAACATCTGGCTGGGTACGGGCGTAGGCTACACCTTTGCCAAGGGCAACGAGTACGGCATCTACATTAGCAACACGCAGACACAGGGCGGACAGACCACGCCCATTGGTGACGGTACGACCATCGGCAACGACTCGGAGATAACCATCACGGGCAACGTGCGCACGACGAACCGCCACGAGAAGTTCAACACGCTCTACGTTCCCGCCTCGCTCCACATCGAGGCCGACGTGAGCCGCCGCTTCACCATCGGACTGAAAGGCGAGACGGACTGGCCTCTCAATCGCAAGGACATCGCCCCGAAGAACCTCATCTTCGCCCTTGCCACCGTACGCTACAACTTCGTGGCGAGCCGTGCCAAGGTGCAGCGAGCCTACTACGAGGGCGAACTCTCCGCGCTCAACGATCGCATAAACGCCCTGCAACGGGACGTGGCAACGGAAAAGGCACGTGCCGAACGCGAAGCGGCAGACCGCCAACGGGCAGAGCAGCAGCAGGCCGAACTGCAACGCCGCCTGACCGACTGTGAAGAGAGACAAGCAGAGTCTCCCGCCACGGTGCAGCCCTCGCACTTCGTGCAGTTTGCCCACAACAGCTCCTATATGAGCCGTGAGGAGGCCGAACACCTCAAAGCCTTTGCCCGCAGCGTGCGCGGCCATAGGCTCACCCTCGTGGCCGAGGCCAGTACGCCGGGTGCAGACGGCTACAACCAGCAGCTCTCCGAGCGTCGCCTGGCCCGTGTGGTAGAGGCACTCGTAAGGGAGGGCTTCGACAAGGCCGACCTGCACCCGCAGACAGCCATCGGCGAGCGCAACGGCAAGCCTGCCGCCGAAGGGCGCAGGGTAACCATAAAGGTGGAAAAGTAAGCAACAACAATGTAAACAACCCATTAAAATCATAGTAAGATGAAACGAATCAAATCCATTCTGCTTGCCATCGCCATGCTGTTGGCAACACCTGCGTTCTTCACCTCGTGTCAGGAAGACGCACCCGAGATCAATTACACGATGAACGTGTCGGTCATCAACGACTTCACCAAGGTGGTGGAGGCCATCAACAACGGCTTCCTGAAAAACGAGGAAGCAATAAAGAAGCTCACCGAGGCCATCGACAAGATGAACGCCGACCAGCAGACCAAGCTGCAGGCCATCATAGACGTACTCAACTCCGTGAATGCCACACTCGAGACCAAGCTCACAGCCATCGAGGCAGCGATGAAGGCGCAGACCCTCACCCTCGAGAGCAAGCTCACCCTCTTGGAGACTGCCATCAAGAACCAGACCCTCAAGCAGGAGGAAATGGCAGACAAACTCATCACAGCTATCAACAACTTGCAAGGCAGCATGGAGGCGAAGATAGAAGCCATCACCGAGGCTATCAACAACGTGAACACCACGCTCCAGAGCAAACTCGCCCTCATTGAGGCGGCCATTAAGGCGCAGACTCTCTCGCTCGAGGCCAAACTCGATCTCATCGAAGCAGCCATCAAGGCGTTGCCCGACTACAGCTCGCAGCTTGCCGCTATCAAGACGGCCATCGAAAACCTGCCCGACTACGGCGACAAGCTCACTGCCATTGAGGCCGCCATCAAGGCGATGCCAAACTACAGCGACAAGTTCGACGCCGTGACGACCGCACTTAATGCGATGAAAGCGCAGATTGAGGCACTCGGCACGGGACAGGCCAGCATCGTCGAAGCTATCAACAACACGACAGCCGCCATCAACGCTCTTATAGCAGCCGTGAACAGTGGCAACACCAGTGCTGCCGCAGCCCTTGCGCAGATTATTCAGAAACTCGAAGAACTGAAAAACAAAATTGGAAGCGGCGGTTCTACTCCTGCAGCTGAATATGTAGACCTCGGTCTGCCCAGTGGCTTAAAGTGGGCGAAGTGCAACCTCGGTGCAACGAAACCCGAAGAGTTTGGCAACTACTACGCATGGGGTGAAACAGAACCGAAAGCAGACTATTCATGGGCAACTTATAAATTCGGCTTAGAAGATGCTCTGAGCAAGTATAATGATACTGATAACAAGACTACCCTTGATGCAGAAGACGATGCAGCAGCCGTTAAACTCGGTGCTCCGTGGCGCATGCCAACAAAGGAGGAGTGCAAAGAACTTCTGGATAATTGCACCTATACAAAGACTCAGCTTAACGGCGTAGATGGTTATGAACTTAAGAGTAAAATCAATGGAAAAAGCATTTTCTTACCAGGTGCTGGTTATTACGACGAAACAATTTTAAAATCGAACGCAACCGGTTATCTATCAAAAAGTCTGAGAACTGGTGAACGTGATAAATTTGAAGGTATAGTCTTCATTGAGGGTTTCGAAATCACCGATGGCAATGGTGAACGTTGCATTGGGGCATCTATTCGTCCCGTCCGTCCATGAGTTCGCCTTGCCCGAAACGGGCATGACGCGATAAGCTGACAATAAAAACCTCTCCCTCCCGCCCACAGAGCGGCGGGAGGGGAGATAAGAAGACTATCCCGAAGAAACCGATGCATAACCGCAAACGCCCAGGCCCTCGACACGGCGTTGCTCTGAAAGGAGATTCAGCAGGGGGGCACTTTATTACATGGTAAAAATAAATCGAATCACCGTATTATCGACCGCCATTGTGCTGGCCCTTGTTTTGGCCACACCTGCCCGGGCGCAGTTTGGCGGCATTCTGAAGAAAGCCAAAGACGCAGTGAAAGAGAAAGCGAAGGAAAAGGTTGAGGAAGCCAAAGAAAAGGTGGTGAACAAGGCTGCTAACGCTATTGACAACATTGCAGAAAAAGACAAGGACAAGGCTGCAGACAAGGCTGCGGACAAAACAGCAGGCAACACGGAGGAGTCTGTAGATACGTATTTCTTCATCAACGGCAGCAACCTGAGCAAGAGCGGCCAGTACAACAAGCTCATCAGCCTTTACAAGCAGAACTTCGAGCCCTCGAAAGAGGCACTGGCCCACGAGTCGTTTGCCAACAACGAGAGCGTGCCGAGCGGTTACTCGAAGTCGTACAAGCAGATGTACGCCGCCTACGAGCACCTCGACCCGAAGCTCTTCCCGTTGCAGCCCTACTACAAGTATCCCGCCTTCTACGCCCTTGGGAAAGACCGGCTTTTTAACCCTCTTGCCTACTATCTCGATATGATCAAGATGTTCCTCACTGCCCCGATGGGCTATGAGGGCTATGAGAAACTGGGTATTGTGGGCTACAACGCAACGAAGAACCCGGAACTCGTTTCTGCCGACGGACAGAAACTGGCCATGCAGGTAGATGAACTGTTCCGCTATCCCATGGCGGCACGCTTCTTTGCCGACCCCAATTGCAAGTCATCGGTATGGGCACTGGGCATGCTCCTTGCCTACGAAAGCACCCGCGTAACGGCGGTGAGGGAGTATGCGGTAAGCGGCAATACCGGAGTGGCCGACGCGAAGGCAGGCCTGATGTTCCCCTATGCCGCCGGAGTGTCGCCGTACGACCGCGAGGTGCTGATGCGGGATGTGGCGTGCGTGGCGGTCGATATTAACCTCATCGCCACGACAGTGAACGATTTCTATGAAATGGTTGAAACCTCGAAAGAGCCGCATCTGAAGGTGCTGTATATGCTTGCCGGCAACGAGATGTACAAGCACATACTGACCCATCATAAAGACTACGAGCGCAACAAGGGCAAGTTCAACAGTCAGCTGATGGCTTACACCCGCTACAACAATACGCCCGAATACGCAGAGATAGTCAATGCGGCAGTGGTGACGCCCGAGCCCCCGACAATGGCCCTGAAGGCAGGCGCAATGGACAGGCAGCTCAACGCACAGGTGCTGAGCATTGCCAGGCAGAAGGTGCCGGGCGCACTCCGCGTGGTGGTCATCAACGAAGCGTGGAAGGTTCACTACAACGGTAGTGTGCCAACCGATCGCGCCGTGCGGGCATGGGTGGTTTACCGCAACAAGAAGGGCAAGCTCGAAGCCCATGACTACAGCTTCTGCCAGGACTATCAGGGTGGCGGAAAGTATGGAGCGATGCGCTATAAGGGCGTCGGCCTGCAGACGGTATATGTAAAACAGTGACGAAGCCGATAATAGCATCAGCCATCGAGGGGGCGGAAACGCAACAAACAAAGCAACGCCTTCGGTACCTCACTCGTGGGGTGCGACGATACCCCACGAGTGACCTGCCGAGATACCCCACGGGTGGGGTGCAAAAGGCACGATTGCGGAACAAAAACGATAAATCAATTAACAGAAAACAGCAATGATAGAATATTAACTCACAATATTATGGAACGACTGACGCAATCACCCAAATTGGAGATAATCCTCTCCGCACAATCCCCCGAGGTATGTCGCGCCGCCGAGGACTTCCGCACGGAAATCCTTGCCATGAGCGAAACGGAGACCTCCCTGACAGCAACGTACCGCACATTGCGTTACACCGCCTGCCATCTACTTGCCCTGAACAGAACTTGTCGGAAGGGCAGCATGGCAGAAAAAAACTGAAAGAACTTTCGGACATCGTCGCCATCGAGCTGGAACTCCACGACATGCGTATCAAAGGGCTGCTGCCGACAGCGAACACCGTCCTTGCCTCTCCTGCCAAGAAGTTCCGCTGGACGGGAAAGGTCGTGGATTTGGTGGAACTGCTCTATGCTCTCGACACCTGCGACTGTATTGACAACGGAGAAATCGGTGTGGAGGAACTGGCAGACGCTTTTTCCGACATCTTCGGCGTAGAAGTCAAGAACTGCTACAACGTCTATATGAACATGAAGCGCCGTAAGGACGACAGCCGCACCTATTTCCTTGACGAACTCCGGGAGAAACTCAACAAGCGGATGGTGGAAAGCGACCTGAAAGGCGGAAAATTCAAGAAACGGTAAATGAAACAAAGGGAGATACTCCAAACCAGGAATATCTCCCTTCATTTATTTTCTGCAACTATCGGTTGCAGAAGTTCTTCTAATCTCTCAAAATATAAATTGTAATTTCTCCAGCCCTCAGTTGGAGAAATTACCACCTCTTACCGAAATGCCCTTATTACCCGATACACAGCCCACAGACAGGTGAAAGGAGCGGTAAAAACTCCGATGATAACAAAGAGGAGGAGTTTGAAGATATAGTAAAATACCCACTGCCCGTTTGTTCCGGCAATCATTTTATAGGGAATGAACTTTTCCACGAAGAGGTAGCCCGACCATATGGCCATCAGCACATATCCGAACAGACCTCTCATATCTTCAAAACCTTTGGTCGCCAAGAAATTCCATCTGAAACCTATGACAAACAAGGCGATGAGAAACAACAGGCTGAAGACGCTTCGCCACGCCTCGCTGCGTTTTCTTTTCTGAAAACAAGGTGTACAGGTGTACGTTGTCAAACAAAAGTGCACAACTTTACCTCCAATTAAGTTTGGGGTTTTAGTTAGAATTATTGAGGAAAAAGAAGTACTGCTTATCCCGAATTGGGGTTACGCCAATACATCTATATCACACCCTATAAAAAACTGTTTTTCATTGTCACGTTGTCACAGATAAACAAAACCTTCTGACAACCAAACACTTAAATGCGTGACAACAATTTTCTTTCTCATTTTTGTTGTCACCGCGTTGTCACACACATAACACAAACGATTTCAACACTTTAACCATCGAGTGTGACAACGTGACGATGTGACAACACAAAATCAAACTACAGGAGAAGCGTACCTCCACACCATTTCTACCTCCTTTCCTCCCACCCGCAAATACAATAAGGCTGCTGGCTGACAGAATAAGGCTGTCGGCTGATATCCTTATTGCGTCAGCTGACACCCTTATTGTATTTACGCTGCCACTCATCTTGCTCTTCTGAACTACTTTTTCATACTCTCCCACTGATTGAAACATCCATCATCGTGCATAGCTTCTCAAAGAAAATAGTCAAATTTAGAACGGAAAAACAACAAATAATTAGTTTGCTGTTCAAAATTTGACTACTCTGAAGTCACGAACATACCAAAAGAAAGAGCTTCCCTTATTCATTCACAGAGGGAAGCTCTTTTAGGATTTAGCAAAGCAAAAACTAAAAGGAGGTTACTATGACGCGCAAACTATCCGATTTAGTTCGTGCTTTTAGCCATTCTTGCAATCGCTGACGATCTGGAGAGCTAAGAGCGCGCGGACAATTCACTACGGCCATAACATATTCTTGACTGGTAGCGGTATCGGTCTTCGCTTCTATCACACGAGAGATACTGATACTCTTTGCCGAGGGGCACACAGCTTTGAGTTCGGTGCGAACCTCTTTGGTGAGTGTTGCATATTGTTGGTAGGCGTTGAGTTGTTGCTCTACCTCTCCAAGTTGTGCAGCTTGCTCTATCATTTTTTGCTGACTGGCCTGCGCATTTCCAACTATATAGCTGTGTTGCTGATTGGCAAGAAGCAAACTGTCCGATTGTGAACCTTGAATGATATGCAGCTTATAGTCTTCGAGATTATAAGATTCCAGCATTTTTTCTGCTTTTGCTATTTCCTCTTTCGAAATAATTTTCCCCACAGCCACAATGTTCAGCGTCTTGCGCTTTGTATCGAAATTTTGGGAGATGATATGCGTACCTTTGAAAGCGAGTTCGTTGCGAACAAAACGGTTACTGTTGTTTTCCAACACGCTTTGTCGGATAATCTGTACTGTGATATAAGCTGCGGGAAGCATTGTGAGTACCACGATTCCGATGATGTAGCGCTTCACAGTGACCATACGTGCTGCATCAATGAATTGTTTTTGCTTGAAACGCAACATACGCACGCCCACAAAAGTGGCTAAGGTAATGAAAACAGTGTTGATAAAAAAGAGATAAAACGCCCCGAAGAAGAAACTCGGTTCGCCCATAGCAAGTCCGTAACCTGCAGTGCAGAGAGGCGGCATAAGGGCTGTTGCAATTGCCACCCCTGGAATGACATTTCCGCTTCCACGCGTTGAGAGGGCCAAGATACCTGCCGCGCCACCACAAAGAGCTATCAGCACATCGTAGAGCGTTGGCGATGTGCGTGCTAAGAGTTCCGACTGCGCTTCGGTGAGTGGTGTTATAAGAAAATAGAGTGTGGCGGTCAATACGCTAATGCCCGTTGCCACAAGATAATTCTTGATTGACCGCTTCAGCAGAGCCAAATCACTAATACCGATTCCTAATCCCATTCCAACAATGGGACCCATCAGGGGAGAGATAAGCATCGCACCAATGATTACTGCGGTGGAGTTCACATTCAGTCCTAAAGAAGCTATGAAGATGGCAAAGACCAATACCCAAAGATTGGCGCCATGAAAAGTAACTCCACTACTGATTTGCTCTATCGTTTTGGCTTCGGCTTCTTTATCGGGCAGTGCGTTAAAGTATCCTTTCACTACCTGCCACAATGTTTTTTCATTATTTCCCATTTTTGTTGCGTATTATGTGTTTGCAAAATAGAATGGGCGCAAAGATAATATATTTATCGATAATGAAATTAAAGTGTGATTCCTTTGTTAGAACAAACAAAATCGGCGAACAGAATTCTTTGCTGATTTTGTTCGCCGATATGAGTATAAAGATGAGAGGGATTATTCCAAATAGGTGTAGCCATAGAGACCTGCACGATAGTTGGAGATAAACTCTTTGCCTTCTTCCGTAGTGATTTTTTCTTCGGCAACAGCCTTGCTCACCCAGCTCTCCAAGCGGCGAACGAGACGCTTGGGGTCGTATTGTACATACTCCAGCACATCGGCCACTGTTTCTCCATCAATGGTTTTATCAATGGTATAACCGTCATCATTAACACTGATATGGACGGCATTGGTGTCTCCGAAGAGATTGTGCATATTACCTAAAATCTCCTGATAAGCTCCCACAAGGAAAACGCCTATATAGTAGTGCTTACCATTACGGATTGCGTGGAGCGGCAGATAGGTCTTTTGATGACCATTGTTAACGTAAGTTCCCACTTTTCCGTCTGAGTCGCAGGTGATGTCCTGAAGGGTCGCGTTGCGCGAGGGACGCTCATCGAGTCGATCAATAGGCATAATAGGGAAGATTTGATCCAGCGCCCAACTGTCGGGCATCGACTGGAAGAGAGAGAAGTTGCAGAAGTATTTGTCTGCAATGCGCTTATCAATATCGCGAAGCTCATCTGGAACATGCTTTTGATGGTGGACGAGCTCTGTCACCTCATGAGTGATGCTCCAATAAATACTCTCAATCTGCGCTCTCGTCTTGAGATCTATCATACCCATACGGAAGAGGTCAAGGGCTTCTTCACGGATGTCCTCCGCATCGTGCCAATCTTCCAGCATTGAGCGGGGCGATAGCTTTTCCCAAATCTCATTTAAGTCCTTAACGAGCTGATGATCCGATTCAGAAATTTCAAAATCATCAGGCATCATCGTTGGATGTACGCTTTCGAGCACATCGAGAATGAGCACACTGTGATGCGCCGTCAAGCTGCGTCCGCCTTCTGTAATGAGGTTGGGATGAGGGATATTATTCTTATTGGCAGCATCCACAAAGGTGTAGACGCAGTCATTAACATATTCTTGAATAGAATAGTTCACCGAACTCTCTGAATTGGACGAGCGCGTACCATCATAGTCGACACCGAGACCGCCACCGCAATCCACAAACTGTATATCGAAGCCCAAATTGCGCAATTGAACGTAGAACTGAGAAGCCTCACGCAAAGCTGTAGAGATACGGCGTATCTTCGTAATCTGACTACCGATGTGGAAATGGATAAGTTTCAAGCAGTCGCGCATCTCCATTTTGTCGAGCAGTTCGAGCGCTTCGAGCAACTCGGCAGAAGAGAGGCCAAACTTAGAAGCATCGCCGCCGCTTTCTTCCCATTTACCCGCACCGCTGGAAGCCAACTTGATGCGGATACCTATATTGGGGCGAACACCCAGCTTCTGGGCTGTTTTGGCGATAATTTCCAATTCGGGCAACTTCTCAATAACGAGAAAGATACGCTTCCCCATCTTTTGAGCCAGCAGAGCCAACTCGATATAGTTTTGATCCTTATGGCCGTTGCAAATAATGAGGCTGTCGGAGTCCATATTAGTAGCAACGACGGCGTGAAGTTCTGGCTTTGAACCTGCCTCCAATCCGAGGTTATACTTCTTACCGTGGCTGATGATTTCCTCCACGACGGGGCGCATCTGATTCACCTTAATGGGGAAAATGATAAAGTGTTCGGCTTGGAAGTCGTACTCCTTTGCGGCGATATTGAAACATTCGGACGTTTTCTCAATACGATTGTCCAAAATATCAGGAAAACGCAACAAGACAGGAGCTGTAATATCGCGCTCATTCAGATCGTCGACCACTTCCTTTAAGTCGATTTTCACGCCGTTCTTACGTGGTGAAACGTAGGCGTGACCTTTATCGTTGATTCCGAAGTAACTCACTCCCCAGCCTTTGATGCCGTAGAGTTCTTCCGAGTCTTCAATTCTCCATTTCTTCATTCTTTCGGTAGAGTATAGTATGTTTTGTTCTTATTTGATTTCTGTTTCTATGAGTTCCACTAAGCGATTGATCTTTTCGGCTGAGTCGAGCACATCGACATCAACCACGTGGCGAGCGCGGAGGTAGAAATCCTCGCGCATCTTTAGCTGATCTGTCACAAACGCTTGCAGCTCCTCGGGCGTCATTCCTTCCAACAAGGGGCGCTTCCCTTTGCTTATTTTTAGGTGGGAGAGAATGGTTTCGGGAGAGGCTTTGAGATAGATCACCTCTGCTGCCTGGTTCATGTAGTCGATGTTATCGAAGAAGCAGGGCGTGCCGCCTCCACAACTCACTACGACGTTCTCAAATTCGGCCACTTCGTGGAGCATATTGCGCTCTTTCTTACGAAACGCTTCCTCACCTTCTTCTGCAAAAATTTGAGGAACACGTTTGCGGAAGCGTTCTTCGATGTACCAATCAAGGTCGTAGAACATCTGCCCACGGCGCTTAGCCAATTCTTTGCCTATTGTGGTCTTCCCGACACACATATAGCCAATGAGGATAATGGCTTTCATCGACGCGTGCGGCGAGAGGTGGTTTTTGCAGGCTTGCTGCTTTCGGCTTCGATGATTTTCTTACAATCTTCCAGCGTGAGTTTAGCAGCCGTTTCGTGCTGCGCCTTGGGGATTTTATAGTTCTTACCCTCAAACTTGATAAAAGGACCGAACCGCCCGTTCAACACCTCGATACCTTCGGCTTCAAACGTCAGAATATGGCGTTTTGCCTCGTCCTCGCGCTTCTCTTGTATGATTTCGATGGCGCGCTCCAAGGTAACATCGAGAGGATCTTCTCCTTTGGGGATGGAAGAGAATTTTTTGTTGTGAAGCACATAAGGTCCGAAACGACCCGTATTGACAACAACGGGACTATCTTCAAACTCGCCCAAAGTGCGCGGGAGCTTAAAGAGATCCAGTGCTTCTTCGAGCGTAATCGTCTCTATGCTTTGATCGGCATGGAGAGAAGCAAAGAGCGGTTTCTCGCTTTCGTCCGCCGTACCTAACTGAACCATCGGGCCGAAACGACCAATTTTCACGCTGATAGTTTTTCCCGTTTTGGGATCAATGCCGAGTTCGCGTTCACCCACTTTATGCTCGGTTTTCTCATTGAGAATCTTCTCCACTTGCGGTTCGAAGCTTGCGTAGAAGTTGCGCATCAGTTCGTGCCAGTTCTCCTTTCCTTCAGCCACATTGTCGAAATCTTTTTCCACTTTGGCTGTAAAGTTATAATCCATAATTTCGGGGAAGAACTGTGTAAGAAAATCGTTCACAACGAGACCTATATCCGTTGGGAATAGCTTCTTCTTCTCAGAGCCGAACGTTTCTTGCGGATTCGATTCGCTGATGCGATTATCTTTCAGCTTGAGCACGTTGACTTTGCGCTTATTGCCCGTCTTATCGCCTTTGGCAACATATTCGCGCTGCTGTATGGTGGAAATAGTCGGAGCATAGGTAGAAGGGCGTCCGATACCAAGTTCTTCGAGCTTGTGTACGAGCGATGCTTCATTGTAGCGAAGCGGGGCAGAAGTGAAACGCTCTTGCGCAACAATTTCTTGGCGTTTCAGCACATCGCCCTCACTCATTTTCGGAAGCAGATGTTCTTCGTCTTCATTGTTATCTTCATCGTGGCTCTCACGATAAACGCGGAGGAAACCATCAAACTTCACCACCTCGCCCGTCGAAACAAAATTCTCGCCCGCCTGGGTGCTGATACTGATTTCAACCGTTGTTTTCTCCAGTTCGGCATCGGCCATTTGGCAAGCAATAGTACGCTTCCAAATGAGACTATAGAGACGTTTCTCTTGTGCTGTACCCGTAATCTCCTCGTTGTCCATGTGTGTAGGACGAATGGCCTCATGGGCTTCCTGCGCTCCCTTAGCACTGGTATGGTAAGTGCGGCGTTTGTGGTATTCTTTACCCGCCATCGCCTCAATCACTGGACCGCAAGTGTTCAAACACAAGTCGCTCAGATTCATAGAGTCGGTACGCATATAGGTGATAAGACCGCGTTCATAAAGGCCTTGTGCCACGCGCATCGTTTGCGCAACGGGGAATCCAAGTTTGCGCGCTGCGTCCTGTTGCAGCGTTGAAGTGGTGAAAGGTGGAGCCGGTGTGCGCTTTGTGGGACGAGTTGTGATGCTGTCAATGCGGAATTCGGCAGATTTGCAGCTCTCCAAGAAAGCATGTGCTTCTTCTTTTGTATTGAAATGACTGCGAAGCGTCGCTTTTAAGCTCGCTCCATCAGGCAGTTCAAACAAAGCACTAACAGCATAACTGGCGTGCGTCTCAAAATTTTGTATCTCACGCTCACGCTCTACAATCAGGCGAACAGCAACACTCTGCACACGACCAGCAGAAAGACTCGGACGTACTTTTCGCCAAAGAACAGGAGAAAGTTTGAAACCCACCAAGCGGTCGAGCACGCGGCGCGCCTGCTGAGCATCAACAAGGTTGAGATCAACATTACGCGGATGTTCGAGAGCGTTGAGTATGGCAGATTTCGTGATTTCGTGGAACACAATACGGTTGGCTTTCTTCGGATCAAGTTCCAGAATCTCTGCCAAATGCCAACTGATGGCCTCTCCCTCGCGGTCCTCATCGGATGCAAGCCAGATGGTTTCGGCCTTTTTGGCTTGAGCGCGAAGCTCTTTAACGATGTTTTTCTTATCAGCAGGGATTTCGTATTGTGGCTCGAAACTTTTTAAGTCAACTCCGAAATTTTTCTTCTTCAAATCGCGAATGTGTCCAAAGCTGGACATCACCTTAAAGTCCTTTCCGAGAAAGCGTTCTATTGTTTTTGCTTTTGCAGGGGACTCAACGATAACTAAGTTTTTGGGGTCTGACATGTTGCGCTATTTATTTTTTTTCGGGCGCAAAATTAGTGCTATTTTTCTGAACCACACCTTAAATATAGGAAAAAGTAGAAGAACACCCCGACTCTCAACAAGTTCCAGGCCTGCAGAAGTGAAAAGCCAGAAGCACACTTTTCGGTAACAAATTATTACAAAAACAAAACTCATAAAAAAGAAAGCATCAACCCTATACCTTTCCAACTATAGAAATCGTTTTCTTTAACCACTTCGAAACAAAAGACTGAAAGATAATACTAAAAAAAACTGCTGGAAACGGTGTTGCACTTCAAGCATTGAAGGAATATTCCTTCCTCTCTCCTACCAGAAAAATTCTGTTTTTTGTTGTCACGTTGTCACAGCGGAGCAAACACATTGGTAAACAAGAATTTAGATGTGTGACAACAAATTTTATGTTAGATTTTGTTGTCACACCGTTGTCACGCACGCAATACGGACATTTTCAAGCAGTTATGCCTCAATCGTGACAACGTGACGACGTGACAACAAAAAATAAGATACAGGGAAGAGAGTGTATCTTCTTTGTTTCAACTGCCTCATCGTGCGTTCTGCTACAATAAGGGTGTTGACTCACAGAATAAGGATGTCAGCTGATAGTCTTATTGTATTTGAGAACACAATAAGGCTATTGACGATGAAGCACATTTTATGCGTTTCCCCGCCAAAAAAAGTTTCAAAAAACTCCTGGTAGGAGTTGCACGCTAAGACAACAGGTAAGGCTAAGGCAAAGAAAAGGCTGCCGCACTCTATTGAGGAGTTGGCGGCAGCCTTTGTAAATAAAATATTCTACTACGGAATAATCCGCTAAAACTTAGAAGAGAACTTTCTTGCCATTCACGATGTAGAGACCCTTAGTGGGATTCAGAACGCGACGACCTTGGAGATCGTACACAACAGGCGCAGAGGAAGACACATTTGGCGTAGCTTGGATGCTGGTAGGCGTAGTCTTCTTTCCTGTAAGCAAGAAGCTCTTAATGTTCCATGTAGGAGCAGCCTGATCGGTACTGCTATATTTGAAACCTAACTGTACGGTCTTACCGTCGTACTCGGCCAAAGAAATGCCAAGCGGAGAGGCATCAATAAAGTTCCAATCAACAGTAGGATAAGTAATATCCGTCACTTGCTTCCAAGTGTCCGTTTCGTTTTCACGTACCCACAGTGTGATTTGGTCATTGGTTCCTCCGAAGAGTTTTGTGGAATGCTTGAAGAAGAGTTTTGCATTCTGGCAATACTTCAAGTCAATCACAGGAGAGAGCAGCCAGCTCTCAGCAGCATAGTTCTTGCTACCCAAATGAGCCGTACCTTTTGCGCCATAGTAGGACTGGTATCTCCACACCTTAGTGATACCTTCCGACAAACTTACATCTTGAATCGTGAATTTACCAAGATCTTTAGCGAAAGGTTCAGAATAGATTGTGTCCATATCAGCCATAAAACTGAACTTAATCTGGTTGCCCACTTTCGTGATACTGGTCACAGGTTTTGTTCCAAGTTTTGAACCATCGAAAAGCGGGAATGATTTGATGTCGTTCACACCATTTCCATAGAGGTTCGCTTGATTGGCACTGTAGTAGAGTTTCTCACCGTTAGCCGTCACCACCATCGCGCGTTTTTTGTGCTGATTATTGTTGGGCATATTCCAGTTCCAGTCGTGTGCGTTATAAGCAATGCGCGTAAGAAGCAAGCCGCTACCCTGATTAGCAGGATACCATGTTCCAGGCTGACGGTTCTCCAAAATGAAATACTCCTGATTACTGTTGCGAATCAGCACAGCCGGTTGTCCGTCCTCAGTGTCGTAAGAATCAAGAGTAACATCTTGCGGATCGGTCAGTTCTTTGATTTTGAGCCATCCCATCACGCTACGTTCATAAGCCGTGTAGCCTTCGGGAGCACGTCCGCCTCTGACATAAGCGCCACCGTCCATGATAGACCAAGCACCGAAAGCATCGTCATGGTCATAGCTGTGATTAGTAGGATAGAAGTCGGGCAAACCGAGTGCATGACCAAATTCGTGGCAGAACACACCCATACCCATTAGTGCATTGTTATGGTAAAGCTCATTACCCACGAAATAAGAGTTGACATGGAAGCCGCTCATATTCCTATTAATGTCGCATTCTTGCGGCCAAACATAGTCGGCACCATCTGCTCCTGATGTGGCCTCACCTGGGCCTGCATAAAGAACACTAACGAGAGGAATAGCGCCTTTCACTACAAATTTGGAAAAATCTACACCTTGAGCTTTAGCAGCGGCTACTGCATCTTCCACTAATTGTGTTACGTTGCTATCGCCACCTTGTGGACTGTTGCCGCCATAGTATTTGTAGCCTTGAGGAACTGTCACAATAGCTACTACTTCAAATGTCGGATCGAACATTCCATTGCTCTGACTGAGGAAGTAGTCGCGAGCCGAACCCACACACTGTGGTTCGTCTTTATATCCCTTTTCATTGAAGTAGCGACTCATCTTTTCAATGGTGGTCGTTGGCTGAAACTTTAAGTCGGGATATTGTGCCATGATGACGGGAATCTTGTATTTTCCAATACTGTTAACACCGCCCGTGCCGCTCTTCCCAAATTTGCCAAGACCATCGCTGGTGGACACACCAAGCATCTTGGTTGAAATTCGATGGGGATGCTGTGTCGCAGTAGCTGTTGCAGCTGCAGCTTCAGCAAGCGTTAGCGGGTGAGCCTTGATAAACTGCTTTTCAGCTTCCGTTCGAGCAGCCTCTTCATGAGCAATCATAGAGGAAGCTACGAGTTTTCCATCCAAAAGGACTGCATAACAAAGATCGCCAGACGCATTGGGCACAAGCACCAAATTGTCAAGCGAAGTGGAGAAAGCATAACGACCGTCGCCGTGTTTGTAAGCCATCAAGCTGGTACCATCGCTTTGCGCGTGAGGAAACGCCATATGGAGCGGACGGATAGCTTGAGAAGAGATTGTCAGCATAGTTGCCAACAGTAAGAGTAATAACTTCTTCATAAATAATTCATAAAATATTTTCGCAAGATTAAAGTAGGACTTTATAAAAGTCCAAATGCAAAGGTAGTACTTTTCCAAAGTAAGACAAGAGAATACGTCTTTAAGTGAGGAAAACAAACTTTTATTGCAAAAACAAAACATACTGATATAGACACCAATATAGAAACAAAATCGTACCTTCGCCAATAAAAGAGAATATGCAAGTAAAGATAGCCCCCTCTTGGAGTGAAAAACTCCAAAACGAATTTGATGCGCCCTATTTTAGTCAGCTCACCCAGTTTGTCCGCAAAGAGTACGCAGCAGGTCCCTGCTACCCTCCTGGAAACCAGATATTCAACGCCTTCAACCTCTGCCCTTTCGACAAGGTGAAAGTAGTGATTCTCGGTCAAGACCCTTATCATGAAAAGGGACAGGCTGAAGGGCTGTGTTTCAGTGTGGCTGATGGTGTGCAGTGGCCGCCTTCGCTGCAAAATATCTTCAAGGAAATCGAAGGCGATCTGCACCGTCCTGCTCCCGCCACGGGAAGCTTGCGCCGCTGGGCCGAACAGGGCGTTTTGCTCCTCAATTCCACGCTAACGGTGCGTGCCCACCAAGCTGCCAGCCATGCAGGGCAAGGGTGGGAAACATTTACAGATGCCGTTGTGCGTCTACTTTCTGATGAGCGCGAGAACTTAGTATTCCTTTTGTGGGGCAGTTATGCGCAACACAAAGGGGCGATTGTCGACCGCCAACGCCATCTGGTTCTGACGAGTGCCCATCCTTCGCCTCTCTCGGCGTATCGTGGCTTCTTCGGCAACCATCATTTCTCGCTCTGCAACGACTATCTCATTCAGCACAATATAACCCCCATAAATTGGTAAAAATGCTTCACATCATCCAAGTAGGAAACGTTGTACTTTCTCCCGATATTATCACCGAATATTTCTGTTGCGATCTCGACGCTTGCAAAGGTATCTGCTGCGTAGAGGGCGACTCTGGTGCGCCGCTCACAGAAGAGGAAGTGGGCGAACTGGAAAATGTGTTGCCAGAGGTAGAAAACGAACTAACGGATAAGGCGCGCGAAGTGATTCAGAAACAAGGCGTGGCGTATGTTGATCAAGACGGTGACTTGGTCACTTCCATCGTCAACGGCAAAGATTGTGTTTTCACTTGCCACGAAAACGGCTGTTGTTTCTGTACGACGGATCGCGCATTTCGCCAAGGGCGCACTCAATGGAGCAAACCCATTTCCTGCTACCTCTATCCCATTCGAGAAAAGTATTTAGGTGCCAACACCGTAGGGCTTAACTACCATCGCTGGAACGTTTGCGAACCCGCACGCCGTAAAGGTCGGGAACTGGGGCTTCGTGTCTACGAATTCTTGAAAGAACCGCTCATTCGCCGCTTCGGCAAAGAATGGTACGAAGAATTGCTCCAAACCGTCACAGAACTGAAGAAACACCGCATGATATAATAACTCTACCCCACCTCTTTGAGTTAACTTTCAACACGCTGCAAACATACATTTACTTTCCAAAACCATAAGCCGACAGCCTTAGCACCAACGTTGCTCGCATAAGGATGTCAGCTGGCACAATAAGGCTATCAACTGACGCAATAAGGATGTCAGCCGATAGCCTTATTGTATTTTCCAGCACCTTTATTCCGCCTTAAAACAGCTGAAAGATAAAGAGTCAAAGGTACACACTTACACCTTTCCGCCATAAGCAAAACACACCATACCTCTTAAAAAAACAATTAACAGAAAAAGGCTTTGCGAGTATATAAAAGTCAGATTCAGCACAAGAACTAACAGACTTATTTATTTACATATATAGCTTCATTTTTAGTTCCTTTTTAAACAACAAAGCACCTCTTTTGTCTTTGGGCAGCAAAAACAAGTCTCTACCCCACTTGCAAATACCGCTTTACAACTGCTATCTACGCATTGATAAAAAAGCAGCAAATGTTTTGTTTTTCGCCTCTCATACGTTACATTTGCAAGATAATATATAGAATGCTTAAAATGGATGAATTAAGAGTCATTATCAGCGGTGGCGGCACGGGAGGACACATCTTTCCCGCAGTCTCTATTGCCAACGCCATCCGAGAAAAGCGCCCCGATGCCAAAATCCTTTTTGTTGGCGCAGAAGGACGAATGGAAATGCAACGTGTTCCAGCTGCTGGCTACGAAATAAAAGGATTACCCATTGCAGGTTTCGACCGCAAGCACCTTTTGAAAAACATCAGTGTACTACTGAAAATCATGAAAAGCCAGCGCATGGCGAAGCAAATCATCAAGGAATTTCAACCACAAGTGGCTGTAGGTGTGGGCGGATATGCCAGCGGCCCTACGCTCAATATGGCTGCCAAAGCGGGCATCCCCACCCTCTTGCAGGAACAAAACTCTTACGCAGGAGTGACTAACAAGCTTCTGGCGAAAAAAGCCCAAAAGATTTGCGTGGCTTACGATGGTATGGAACGTTTCTTCCCCGCCGACAAAATCATGTTTACAGGAAATCCTGTGCGCCAAAACTTGCTCGATAAGAGTATGTCTAAAGAAGACGCATTGCAGCAGTTTGGGTTAGAAGCTGGGAAGAAGACGATTCTGATTGTGGGCGGTTCGCTCGGTGCTCGCACAGTGAATGAGAGCATTCTGACAAACTTAAATCTCATTCGTCGCCAAACCGACATCCAGTTTATTTGGCAAACCGGAAAGTATTACAGCGAAAGCATTCACACGGAATTAGACAAAGCCGGCTGTCCAGACAACCTAAAAGTGATGGACTTTATTTCCGACATGAAATCAGCCTATGCCGCTGCCGATTTGGTTATCAGTCGCGCCGGTGCAGGAAGCATCTCAGAATTCTGCCTCTTGGGTAAACCTGTGATACTCGTACCTTCACCCAATGTTTCTGAAGACCACCAGACGAAAAATGCGCTGGCGCTCGTGCAGAAAGATGCGGCAATCTACGTCAAGGACGCTGAAGCTCAGCGCACACTGCTACCGCTGGCAATCAACACAGTGAGCGACAACGAACGCCTAAAGACATTGAGCCAAAACATTCTGCTTCTGGCGCGCCCCAATGCAGCCTCCGACATTGCCGACGAGGTCCTGAAATTAGCACAACAATAAGTTTCTCGCGGTACTCCCGCTCGAGAATCATCACATATCATCATGCAAGAAATCAAATCAGTATATTTCGTCGGTGCAGGCGGCATCGGAATGAGCGCCTTGGAGCGCTATTTCCTTCACAATGGGATTTTCGTTGGCGGCTACGACCGAACGCCCGCCGAACTTACGGAACGACTCCGCGAGGAGGGCGCACAAATCCACTACGAGGAAAACATCGACCTCATCCCTACCGAATGCCGCGACCCGCAAACAACGCTGGTGGTTTACACACCTGCCATTCCTGCCGAACACAAAGAACTCGTGTGGTTTCGCGAGAATGGATTTGAAATTCAAAAGCGCGCTCAAGTGCTTGGCACTCTGACGAAGCAGATGAAAGGGCTCTGTGTGGCCGGAACACATGGAAAGACTTCGACAACAGCCATGACAGCTCACCTGCTCCATGAGAGCCATGTGGGATGTAACGCATTTCTCGGTGGTATCACAAAGAACTACGGCACCAACTACTTAATCAACCCGAAGAGCCCCTTTGTGGTGATTGAAGCAGATGAGTTCGACCGTTCTTTCCACCATTTGCGCCCCTTTGCGAGTGTGATCACATCGACAGATGCAGACCACCTCGACATCTACGGAACAGAGGAAGCCTATCTCGAAAGCTTCCGCCACTACACGGAGCTTATCCAGCCCGAAGGTGCACTCATCGTGCATACGGATTTGAAGATGAAAGCCAACCCGCAAGAGGGTGTGCGCGTCTTCAGCTATAGCCGAACTGAGGGAGACTTCCATGCCGAAAATTTGCGCATCGGTAACGGCCACATCGTTTTCGACTTTGTGTCGCCGTTTGAAAATATCAAAGACGTGGAATTGGGCGTTCCCGTCAGCATCAACATTGACAACGGCATTGCCGCCATGGCTCTGGCACAGATTGCAGGAGCTAAGGCGGAAGAAATACGCCGCGGAATGTTGACGTTCAGCGGAGTGGATCGCCGCTTCGACTTCAAGTTGAAGAACGACCGCATCGTATTCTTGAGCGATTATGCACACCACCCCGCAGAAATCAAACAAAGCATACTGAGCTTACGAGAAGTGTTTGGCGGACGAAAGTTGAGTGCGATATTCCAACCTCATTTGTTCACTCGTACGCGTGACTTCTACAAAGATTTTGCAGCAAGTCTGTCGTTGCTCGATGAGGTTGTGCTCACTGAGATTTATCCTGCTCGCGAACAACCTATTCCTGGTGTAACAAGTCAGCTCATCTTCGACAACCTTCGCCCAGATATGGAGAAGCACATGGTTTGCAAAGAAGAATTGCCCAACTACGTTCGCGAACATGACTTTGATGTCCTCGTGGTACTGGGTGCTGGCAATGTGGACAATTATGTTCCCGAACTCACAGAGATTCTGAAAAAGAAATACAACTGTTAAAAACAGCAACAGAAGAAGAGACGCGACAAACTCAAGTTCTCTGCTCGCCCGGCAACCTCTCCTAACAACAACTCAGACAATCCCTCTCTGAAACACAATGAAAACGGTATTCAAAATACTCTTCATATTGGCACTTGCCGCCTATCTGATCTTCGCTTTCGCCAAGTTCACCAGTCGTGGAAACCGCGCAAAATGTGAAGGCATCACTGTGGTCATCACCGACAGTGCTCATGCTGGTTTTATCACGGCTAGCGAGGCGGAAGGGATACTGCAAAAGGCTCGCATACATCCCGTTGGAGAACAGATGGACGAAATCCGCACTAAGAAAATTGAGGATGTACTGAAAAAAAATCCTTTCATCAAGGATGCTATCTGCTATAAAACTCCCGATCGCCATGTGAATCTTATCATCAATCAGCGTCTGCCGCTACTCCGCATCATGGCAAAAAACGGAGAGGACTACTACATCGATGAATACGGCTACTCAATGACTCCAATGGGCTATGTGGCCGATTTAGCCGTAGCAACAGGAAATATCGACAAAAACTTCGCAAAGAAGAACCTCGTAAAGCTGGGAAAATTTCTGCGCGACAATATTTTTTGGAACAACCAAGTGGAACAAATCAACGTTACGGAAGATCACAGCGTTGAACTGGTACCCCGTGTGGGAAATCAGATGATAAATTTGGGAAATTGTGATAGTTTGGAAATCAAGTTTCGCAATCTCAAAGCTTTCTATGAGAATGTTATGCCGCAAGTAGGTTGGAATAAATACACCCGATTAAACCTCGAACACACCAATCAAGTCATTGGAACAAAGCGAGAAAACAATAAATAAAGCCTTTCCGCTTTAGCCTCAACAGAAAACAATAAAACATAAGAATATGCCAACAGACAACAACTTCATCGTAGCGATAGAGCTAGGTTCTTCAAAAGTGACCGGCATCGCAGGCAAGAAGCAACCCGACGGAGGTATTCAAATCCTGGCCGTGGCGCAGGAACCGTCGGCAGCATTCATCCGCAAAGGTCGCATCAACAACGTCATGAAAATGAAGACCTGCATCGCCAACATCAAAAAGAAACTTGAAGAAACGCTGAAGAAATCTATCAATCAGACGTATGTCGGCGTGGGTGGTATGGGTATGCACACCGTTCCCAACAAGATCACAAAGAATTTCTCAGATAAGACGATG
This sequence comes from Alloprevotella rava, assembly GCF_014195585.1. Classification (GTDB taxonomy): domain Bacteria; phylum Bacteroidota; class Bacteroidia; order Bacteroidales; family Bacteroidaceae; genus Alloprevotella; species Alloprevotella rava. The sequence continues at coordinate 33,420 of NZ_JACICA010000002.1, forward strand.
ATTACAGAAGATATCATCGACTCTATCCACGACGAAAATCTCCAGATGCAGTCTTCAGAACGCGACATCTTGGAAGCCGTTACGCAAGAATATAAGTTGGGTGCACAAACAACTCTAGAACCTGTTGGCATCCAAGCTGAAAGTATCGAAGGCCACTTCCTCAACGTTGTGACGAAGAAGGAAGTGTGTGATAACATTAAGACGTGCTTCCATGAAGCAGGACTCGATGTTGTCGACATCCCCATCACTTTCTTGGCGTTGGGCGAAAATATGCTGACAGAGCAACAACGCCTCTCAGGATGTGCGTTCGTCGATATGGGTTCAGAAACCACGTCCGTTGCTGTTTATAAGAACGGTATTCTGCGCCATTTGGCGGTCATTCCGCTGGGTGGAGAAAATATCACCCGCGATATTGCTTCTCTTCAAATCGAACTCTCCGAGGCTGAGCAGCTGAAGTTCAACTATGGTTCTGCCCTCACCCCCGAAAACGAAGAAACATACACGCCTATCAAGCTCCAGCGCGGCGACACTGTTAGCTATGAAGAGTTTGCAGGCTTGATAGAGGCGCGTCAAGAAGAAATTATCGAAAACGTAGCTGAACAAATCAAACTCTCCAAACTCGATAAGACGCAACTCATTGGTGGTATCATCGTGACCGGTGGAGCTTCCAACATGAAGAATATCGACAAAGCATTTGCGAAATACACAGGCTTCGACAATGTCACCTTTGTGAAGAGCATCAACATTCCGCTCCGCTTGTCGGAGGCACTAAGGAACTTCAACAAAGATGGAGCAGCAAACAGCGCCATTGCCTTGATTGAGAAAGGCGACGAGAACTGCTGCGGTGGAGAGATTGGAGAAGGTCAGAAAGAACTCTTCCCGACTAAAGAAAAGATGGAGCGCCTAAAAGCACAGGAGGAAGCACGCAAACTCGATGAGGCAAAGAAAAAAGCTGAAGAGGAAGCGCTCCAAGAACAGCTCAAACTCCAAGAAGAGGAAGAAGCACGCCTGGAAGCAGAGCGTCAGGCTGAAGCCGAACGAGCTGCAAAGCGCGAGAAACGCAAAGCAATCTTCAATCGCGTCAAACGTTGGATGGACAATCTTGTCAGTGATAAAGAAAACTAATGTTACTCCCTAAAACCAGACTACAATGACTGAAGATATTCAACACAAGGAAAATAATCTGATTGATATGGGACTGCCCAGCACCTCTCCTGCGATAATAAAAGTTATCGGTGTCGGAGGCGGTGGCGGCAACGCAGTGAACCACATGTACCGTGAAGGCATTCACGACGTAAACTTTGTGCTCTGCAACACTGACAGTAAGGCGCTCTGCGACTCTCCCGTCCCCATGCGCTTGCAGTTGGGTAAGGAAGGGCTCGGAGCGGGCAACCGCCCAGAGCGTGCTCGTGCAGCAGCCGAAGAGAGCGTGGAAGACATACGCCGAATGCTCGACGATGGCACCAAGATGGTGTTCATCACCGCTGGCATGGGTGGCGGCACAGGTACGGGCGCTGCGCCTGTCATTGCTCGCGAGGCAAAGGACATGGGAATACTCACGGTGGGCATCGTCACTATTCCGTTCCGCTTTGAAGGTAACAAGAAAATCGATCAAGCCCTCGACGGCGTTGATGAGATCAGTAAGCACGTGGACGCCTTGCTCGTAATCAACAACGAACGCCTCCGCGAAATCTATCCCGACCTCAACGTACTGAGCGCCTTTGAGCGCGCCGACAACACCCTGTCGGTAGCAGCCCGCTCGATTGCCGAAATCATCACCATGCACGGCATCATCAATCTCGACTTCCGAGATGTCTGCACCGTGCTCAAAGATGGCGGTGTTGCTATTATGTCTACAGGCTTCGGCGAAGGAGAAAACCGTGTAACGAAAGCTATCGAGAACGCGCTCAACTCTCCGCTGCTCAACAACACCGATATTTTCCACTCAAAGAAAGTGCTCTTGTCCATTTCCTTCTGCGCCGAAAAGGAAGGCGACACGCTCATGATGGAAGAGATGAACGAGGTACACGAGTTTATGTCGAAGTTCCACGACGATGTAGAAACGAAGTGGGGACTTTCCACTAACGAAGCACTCGGCAAGCAAGTCAAGATCACCATCTTGGCTACAGGCTTCGGTATGCGCGATATTCCAGGTATGCAGGAGAAGATGGATGCCGAAGAAGAACAGCGTCGTATCAACGAAGCCGAAAAGGCAGAGGAATACGAAGACCGTCGCAACAAGTACTACGGTACGGACGAGAAGAAATCAGGGCAACGCCGCAAACCACGCATCTATCTCTTTAACCTCGAAGACCTCGACAACGAAGAAATCATATCAATGGTCGAACTCACGCCCACGTTCAAACGCTCCAAGGAAACGCTCAAGGAAATCAACACCAAGGCTTTGGGAGTAATGGCTATTGAGCCCGAATCGGCTAATTTAGATCCAGGCGCATCTATTAGTTTCGTATAAAACATCTCGACAAACAAGAACAATCCTCATAGGGAGAAGCCTCGTCTTCTCTCTTTCTGATATTTAGCGCCGGGCTTCATGCCCGGCCCTTTCCTACTGCCCCACTCATTCATAAACATCCATACATGTCCGATACAGCAAACAATAACATAGAAAAACTGCAAAACAATGAGTCCTTCCTCGGAGAGTTAACGCTCGAACAGCCGCAGGACGGACTCATCATAAACCTGAAAAACGCCAACGACCCTTCTATCATCAAGGTCATTGGCGTAGGTGGAGGTGGAGGCAATGCCGTTGCCAATATGTACCGCGAAGGAATCCATGATGTCAACTTCCTTGTTTGCAACACTGATCGTAAAGCGTTGGACTCTTCGCCTGTCCCCGAACGCCTCCAATTAGGCCCTGGACTCGGTGCGGGCGGAAAACCTGAAAAAGGGCGCGAACTGGCAGAAGCAAGCCTTGAAGCCATCAACAAAGCCTTGGACAAGAATACCCACATGGTATTTATCACCGCGGGCATGGGCGGCGGAACAGGCACAGGAGCTTCGCCCATCATTGCGCGTGAGGCTCGAGCACGCGGCATCCTCACTGTCGGCATCGTCACCATTCCTTTCCTCTTCGAGATGCAGCGCCAAATCGATAAAGCCTTAGACGGTGTCGATGCGCTGGCTAATGAAGTCGATGCACTGTTAGTAGTCAATAATGAGCGGCTCAAAGATATCTATTCCGACCTCTCTGTTATCAATGGGTTTAAGAAGGCCGACGAAACCCTCTCTACGGCCGTCCGCTCCATTGTTGAGATGATATCCATGCACGGCATTGAGAACATCGACTTTAGAGATGTCGAGATGGTTCTGCGCGATGGCGGAGTGGCTATTATGTCTAATGGATACGGCCGCGGCCAAAACCGACTGACCAAAGCCATTGATGAAGCGCTCCATTCCCCCTTGCTCAACAACAACGACATCTTCAAAGCCACGCGCTTCTTGATGTGTATCAGTTTCAACCCTGACGAAACTAAGGGGCTGCAGATGGAAGAGCTCAACGAAGTAACGGAATTTATGAACAAATTCCGTCCGGATGTGGAAACAAAATGGGGACTTGAAACCAATCCCGAACTCGACGACAAAGTAAAAGTCACCATAGTTGCTTCCGGCTTTGGCTTCGACAACAACCAACCAGAAATTATCGAAAACGGCGTACTCACCGAAATTGAGGAACGCAGAAAAGAACGCCGTGAACGCATCTACGGCACGACCAAAGGGCAGAAGAAACAAATCATACCACACAACTATATATTCTCAACCGACGACCTCGACAACGAAGACCTGGTGATGGAACTTGATGCCATACCCGCCTATAAGCGCACACGCGAACAGCTCAAGCAGATTGAGAGTCATGTCATCCCCGAAACGGCCACCACCATCGATCTCAGTGAGCCCTACCGCCCTGAACATACCATTGACTTCACAGATCTATAAACACTACAATACTTATATATTATGTTATTCGACCAAATAAGCAAAGACATCATGACAGCCATGAAGTCGCGCGACAAAGTACGCACCGAGGCACTGCGCATGATCAAAAAGAACTTCATCGAAGCTAAAACTGCTCCGGGCTCTAATGGAGAACTCACCGATGAGCAGGCAATCAAGATTATCGCCAAAATGGCAAAATCTGGTCACGACCAAGCCAAATTCTTCACGGATAATAACCGCCCCGACTTGGCTGAAGCGGAGGAACAGCAGGCTAAAATCTATGATGAATACCTGCCGCAGCAACTCTCGCCCGAAGAACTGGAAAAAGAAGTGCGTGCTATCATCGCCGAAGTAGGTGCTACCAGCATGAAAGAAATGGGCAAAGTGATGGGTACAGCCACTAAACGCCTCGCTGGAAAAGCCGACGGCGGCGCCATCTCAGCCCTCGTACGCCAACTGCTGGGATAAATCCCTATAAAGGAATGAACCATGCTTGTGATTTTTAATAAATAACTAACATATAGTTAGTCGAACCTTAAATAGTAGTTTAATCTCTGTAATTCAGTAAAATACCTCTCTAAATCCTTTGCCAAATCTGCAAGTTTTGTTATCTTTCGGGAACAAAACTTGCAGATTTTATGATTACAAAGCCTCATAGCACCCCATCATTCTTCAGCAGTCTATCCGACATGCTGAACCAATCGCACCCCCTCTACAAACTAGCCGATAAGATAGATTGGGCAAAATTTGACACAGCCTTCGCTCCTCTGTATTCTCAGAATAATGGTCGCCCTGCTAAACCCATTCGTCTGATGTGTGGCTTGTTGATTCTCAAACACCTTCGTAATCTCTCAGATGAATCCGTTGTGGAGCAATGGAGTGAAAATGCTTATTACCAATACTTTTGTGGTATGCAAGAGTTCATTCCAAATGCACCCTGTGCTTCTTCTGAATTGGTACACTTTCGCAATCGCATTGGAGAAAAGGGTGTAGAACTCATTTTCCAAGAAAGCATTCGGGTCAATAACGAAGAAGATGATGGGCATCATCATGACACGGCTTTTATTGATTCGACCGTTCAAGAGAAGAATATCACTTACCCTACAGATGCCAAGTTGCATAAAAAGATTGTCCATAAGGTTCTGTACATCGTCCACAAATTAGAGTTACCACTTCGCCAAAGCTATACTTTTGTTCTCAAGCGCATTTATCGAGACCTGCGTTTCCGCAATCATCCCAAGAATCGCCAAAAAGCAGTTAGAGCAGATAGGAAATTGCGCACCATAGCAGGGCGATTAGTCCGAGAGCTCAAGCGCAATCTAGGAGTGCATTCTCTTTACACTGAGCTGATTGAGAGATTTGAGGCGATTCTAGCCCAACGGCGTCATAGTGGGAAAAAGATTTATTCTATTCACGAGCCAGAGGTGCAATGCATCAGCAAGGGTAAAGAACATAAGAAGTACGAATTTGGCAACAAGGTATCCATCATCCGCTCGGCTACGGGGATTATTCTTGGCGCACAATCTCTTCGTAATGAGTATGATGGACATACGATAGAAGCCTCGTTAGCACAAGTTGAACGCCTGACACAGAGAAAGATCAAAATACTGGCAGGCGACAGGGGTTATCGGGGGAAGAAAGAGGTTAATGGCACTCAGATTTTAATACCAGATGTTCCCAAACCCTCAGACAGCAGGTATCAGAAGCGGAAGAAACACAAACTATTCTGCAAGCGAGCAGGCATAGAACCCACCATCGGACACATGAAATCAGATCATCGCTTAGGTCGCAACTTTTACAAGGGATTAGCAGGGGATGCTGTGAACATACTATTGGCAGCCGCTGCTTACAACGTCAAAAGAGCCATGAGAGCTCTTTTGAACCTGCTCAAAAGAATAAGCGAAATGCTAAGCGAGAGGGCATCCATGAATGACTTCTCACTTAGCAACGCTTTTTAAGCGATGACTAAATACGAATAATTTTAAAAGAAAGTGTTAATTATGAATATACTTGAAACTAACCATCTCACTTTTAACTACAGAAATCATTCTGTATTAGAAGACATTAACTTGAAGATTCCAGAAGGTTCCATTTATGGATACTTAGGCAAGAATGGAGAGGGTAAATCAACAACGATAAAGATTCTTTTAGGATTGGAGCAAACTAAAATAAATACGGTATTTTTCAATAAAAAAGAATTTCATTCCAACAGATTGCATATCCTTCAAAATATAGGATGCTTGATTGAACATCCATTCTTCTATGCAGATTTGAGTGCCTATGAGAATCTAAACTATTTGGATATACTATATCATTGTGGACAAAAACGCATTCAAGAGGTTCTAGAGCTTGTGAATTTGACTAAAGATAAAGACAAAAAAGTTAGAAAATATTCTACAGGAATGAAACAACGCTTGGGAATTGCGATGGCAATGTTTCATAATCCTAAATTACTCATTCTTGACGAACCACTCAATGGACTAGATCCTCAAGGTGTTTTTGAAATGAGAGAGCTAATGCTCAAACTTAAAAGTAAAGGAAAAACTATTTTCATTTCAGGACATATCTTAGCTGAAATGGAGAAAATATGCACACACATCGGAATATTAAATAATAAAAGATTATTGTTTCAAGGAGAAATTAATAGTCTACTCAATCAGAAAAAGCAATCTTATTTAATACATACGGACCAACCGGAACGATGCATGAAGATATGTAAAGAACACTTGATTCCCACAAAAAGGATCTCTGATGGAACGCTTATTATAGAAATAGAGCAAGATGGTTCCTTTGACAGTTTTAAAAAATTAATGCAACAAAACCACATTCAAATTTTATTTGCAGATACATACCAAGAAAATTTGGAGTCTGTATTCCTTCATCTAATAAAAACCGACTTATGAAACCTATATCGTTCTTTACTATTCTTAAAAGTGAACACTATAAATTAAGATTTAATATTGCCATTTGGCTCTTCTTGTTATTTCCTTTGTTCATGACTTTATGCATTGATATATATGTTTTGTTTAAACATGCTGATGCTGTCAATAATCCAACAATAACTTTTGATTATAATCCTTGGGTATGGGTATTGGGTAGATACATCTTCGACTTCTATGCTCTGCTTTATCCAATTCTTGCAGCCATTTTGAGTTATTCTTTATGCGATGTAGAATATAAGAATTATGGATTTAGACTTCTTTTTACAAGACCAATTAGCAAGCTGACAATTTATTCGAGCAAAATGGTCTTCCTTTTAGAGATTAACTTTATTTCTTTCCTCATAGGTTATCTTGCTTTCCTTCTGTCTGGTTTTGCTCTGGATAAGTTATTACCTGGATATGAATTTTCCAGTTATAATGTTAATAACCTAACAGCTTTTTATTTCTCATATTTGTTTATAGCACTTTCTGCTGTTTCAATTATGCAATATTATCTTAGTTTGATCTTTAAGAGTTTTGTCTTACCTATCGGGTTTGCTGGTTTCATGACGATCTTTGGGGTTATTGCTCAAAATAAAGATTATATCTATCTTATACCCTATGGTACAGTGTGGAGATTAAACTATAGTTTTTATAGTGGAATAATAGACTTTTCGAAAGGCGAATACTTAAACATATCCTGTGTGCTATTCTTTATCATTATTTCATTTTTTGTGTTTATAAGGAAAAAATAGTTAGCAACACCTACTTTGTAAAAGGCACCAAAGGTATGATCTAAAGTATTTCACATCAAAGTACAATTAACCCGAAGAAGATAGAGATAATTGTCAATATATAGAAATCGATAAATAAATCACCTTATCGATACGGAACGAGAAATTCGCCACATCGATTCGAGTATTGTAAAATTGCTAAAATAAAGAAGTATGAGAATAATAATGTCAATAGTCTTGGCGTTTATCGCCATGTTAGCCCCCGCACAGGAGGTGAAGATGAAGCCGCTCGCCCCCATTGAAGTTGAGGTAAGTTACGAGCTGGATCAATTATGCGATTATTCCCAACAAGTAGGTGAAAGTGATTGGCGTGAGAAATCAACATTGCTACTTGAGATCGGAAAAGGAATGGTACATAGCTATGTTGTAGAGGAACATCATAAGCTGATAGACCAATTCGTCATGCAACGCAGCAAAAACAGATGGAGAGTCACTCTTTTTAATGTTCATGCTTTGGTGGGCGAAACGTTTATGGCATATCCAAAAGTGGGAGAGTTGACTCAGGTCGTCAATTTAGATGCCGCAGGCGTGTTTCAATATGTTGAGGACATTCCGGACTTCAAGTGGAAAATACTCTCCAAGTCTAAAGTCATTATGGGCTACAACTGTCAATGTGCCACAACCACGTTTAGAGGACGTGACTATGAGGCTTGGTTTACAGCTGATATCCCACTGAGCTGTGGCCCATGGAAGTTCCATGGGTTGCCTGGACTCATTCTTGAAGTGGCAGACGTTAAGAACGAGTTCCACTTCACAGTCAATGGTATTAGTCAGATAAAGGGGGAAAAAAATATCGAGATGTTCGATGAAAAGATACGTAGCATCAAACGTAGTCGTGCTCTCAAAATGGAAACCTTATTGCATAAAAACCATGGTGCTTACGCAGCCGACTATGGCATTAACTATCGTCTGGGCGATGGCATGGAAAATGAAGAACAACCCTATTATCCTATAGAATTGGAATGATGAGAAAAGTCATCTTTATTTTGCTCTATTTTACACTTGCTACTGCCTCGTGGGCTGCCCTATCAGACTCCATTCGCGTTACAGGTCGTGTGTCTTATGCAAACGGCGATGCTGCCTATGCCATTGTAGCAGCACTCCACCCGACAGACTCTTCGCTGATAGCTTACTGCATAACAGATGACGAGGGAAACTACAACTTGCATTTCACCACTGAAGCTAACAATATCTTAGTTCGCCTTTCTGGTTTTAATGTAAAACGGAAGATACGGAAGGTAAAGGCCGTCAGCCAGTCCCTTGATTTTACTGCCGAAGAAACCAGCATTACATTGCGTGAGGCTAATGTAAAAGCCCAAAAGCTATGGGGAAGTCGTGATACGATTAACTATCTGGTCGCATCCTATATGACTAATTACGACCGCACTATAAGGGATGTGCTGAAGCAACTGCCTGGCATAACAATTGAGGGCGGAACAATAAAATATCAGGGAACTCCCATCAATAATTTTTATGTAGAAGACATGGACATGCTGCAAGGGCGCTATAATATTATTACTGATGCACTAAAAGCAGAGGATGTGGCCACGGTGCAAGTGCTCGAAAACCACGAGCACATCAAGTCTCTGCAAGATCAGATACGACCCGATGCGGCATCTATCAACCTCAAGCTGAAGACCAAGTCTAAGGGAATATGGACAAAGGCTGTTGCGCTTGGAGTAGGCTATGACAACGGAATGCTGTGGAACTGCGAAGGGAATGCTATGTATTTTGGCAAGCAACGACAACATATTATCTATTATGGCGCAGACAATACAGGAAAGGGAGCCGACCGCATGTTACAACACTATGGAAGTAGTAGATTAGGAACAATTACCCTGACAGATATTATCTACCCAGGTACATCGCCCGTAGGGTCCACTCTCTGGAACAACGAACATGCTTTTCATTCCAGCAATCTCAATCGCTTGAGTAAAACGGCACAACTCCACTACAGCCTCACCTATAATCACGACATACAGAAACAAGAATCTTATTCACAAACCACTTATCTGCTCCCTGGCAGTAATTTTCGTGTCGTTAGTGAAGACATTTCCTCCCATCTCACCACTAATAATTCTTTCGTACGACTATCATATGAGAACAATGCCCAAAGGAACTACCTCTCCAATACGCTTGACTTGTCTGGGCAATGGAGAGATGCCAACGGTGCCGTTGTGTCGAACACAAAGGAAATGCAACAACACGCCTTCAATCGCAATATTGGGGTATCCAACTATACTCGTTGGGTACACCGCACCGAAGGCGGTAACGGTGTTGAAATAACAAGCTACAACAGCGCACAAACCAATGCGCAATCGCTCACAGTTTGCGGAGGTCTTGATGCTCGCCAAGATATTGACCTCACAAGAGTAAGTACAGTCAACGAGTTCTCTCTGATAAAAGATCTTAGGAAACATCGCTGGAGTATAGTTCCCACTGCTGCCCTAAAACTCAATTATGTAGGTATGAAGCCTTTACTGCAAAGTGCTATTTCGCCCGACAATGGCGATATGCACTATTTGCGGGCAGGAGTCAATGCGAGCGCCACATTGAAGTATGTAAACAACGACTTCAGACTCTCTTTTCGCCTCCCACTCGCACTGACTCATACCCAAATAAAGGATGAGACCCACCGCACACGGTTATGTTTCACACCATTGTTTAACCTGCAGTGGAAAATCAATGACAGCTGGACAATCGCAAGCGGAGGCTCTTATGGCGTGCAACCAACTTCATGGCCACAGCTCATTTCGACCTATATCATGAGTAACTACCGCACCACAAGTCGCTACTTGCCCAGTATTTCAGACAGTCATATGGGTTCAGTAAGTTCTAAACTCAGTTTCAAGGACATTATGAATAGCCTCTTTGTTTACATACAAGGGAAAGCCTCTCGCTCATGGAGCGATGTAATATATGGGACAACCATTGATAATGATGCCCGCACCATTATGCAAGCTGAATATATGCCTCATCATGACGATAGTTACTCTACAACAGGAAATGTCAGCAAGGGATTCGATTGGAAAAAGGCACGCATAGATATTACCGCCAATTATTCCCACCATTATGGCAGTATTCTGCGCCAGGCCGTTAAAACAGATTATCACAGCAATAACTTTTCCTTTAACGTTAACACCTCTGCCGATATCCTCCAGAATTTCCGCATCAGTTACGATTGTAGCTATGCGTTCTCGCGGTCAGTGTCTGGTGATTATGCTCACAAAATCCGCACACTCGAACAAAGCCTGAATCTAAATCTGTCGCTCATTCGCAAAAGTCTGCTGATGAACATAACGGCACGCCATACGCACAATTCCGGTCTTCAGGAAAAAACGGATTATGCTTTTTTGAATTGTTCCCTCATATACCGAACAAAACGGAAGATCGAATTTATTTTAGAGGGCAACAATATATTTAATACACATACTTTTATATCTCGATCTGATACTCAATTAACCCAATATTTTGAGATATATCAACTGCGCCCCCGAAGCATCATGCTAACGGCACGCTTTAATCTTTAATCTAAAGATTATTAGAGGCAAGAAGGATCGCCTGTTAGTATCAAACTGCGGGCATACAGAGAGAATGAATTGATATGTAGATATGGTAGAACCATAGCAGAATAGATTCAAAAATGACCGACATCTTCCTTTATGCTACCATCTCACAGTTCTTCTGCCCACTTCGACACCTTCGACCTCCTGAGTCAAATCTCCAAACATAGTATAGTGTCAATGCTTAAGGTCGCATCAGAACATGATGTTACTTTCTACCCTCGTTATGTCACAATCTACATTATCTATCAAATAACCTCACATAACACAATTAAAAGATAACGACAAAATGAAGATTACTAAAACACTTCTGCTCCTACTTTTAAGCACAGTGATGTTTACCGCCTATGCAGACAAACCTAAGAAGCAAGACCCGCTACTCACTGGCCCGTTCTTTATCCAACCCTACTTCAATGCTTTCGGTATGCGCGTACAAGAAGTAGATACTACGGAAGCCCGTCGAGGCTGTGTGGATATTTGGGAACATCAAAGTGCGCGAGCATACTATTTTGTCACAAAAAAGAATGCCGAAACCTCAATGGAGTACACAACGGGAAAATCAGGTTTTCGAATCGATAATATCAAATTTCATGTGTACAGAGAGTATCCCACTATTGAAGAAACAGAGGGGTTTATGTGGAATGAAATTCCTAAAGACTGGCAAGAAATTTCAGAAGAAGAGTATATCGAACATACCAAAGAGAAATGTCGCCGCATGGTAGGTATATGTTCCGCCATCTATCGTTCAGATGTGAAATGCTATCGCTTGCCCAAGATAGAAGGCCGCCCAACCATCTATGCCGGTGTATGCGTTTCTGCCTTCCCCGCGAAAAAGAAAGTGGCGGTAAGTGCCAATATCTACTACTGGGAAGATGGTGGCGCAGTGAACAAATAAAACACGGCAAAGCAATTCCTTTATTGAATCTCTGCATCCCCTCCAGAAAACATTGCAAAAAAACTTCAGAAGCTTCACCAAATACAGTTTTGGTGAAGCTTCTGACAATTAAGCAAAGATTTAATATATAGGGACCATGCGATGAGTTAGTGACACTTTAAGGCTTGCTGAGTGGATGCTGTGCGACACCGTCGGTGTCGGAAGGGAGGGGGAGCACACTACCCACGGGTTCACCCTTCGGGCATCACCCGCGGTTAAGCATAGTGTGTCCCCGCCGGGGACAGTCGGTCCACTCACTGCCGCCGGCCTCATCCCCCAGCATATCAAAACGCAGGAATTCGCCCCTAATAACTCACCCACACACATCGAAAGAAGTCTGTACACCATCGGAGACTACTTCTCCATCCCTGCGCCATCACCACTGCCACACATCGAATGAAGTCTGTACACTATCTGCTGCACCACTGCCACTCCCCAGTACCATTACCCCCGCAGTAAAGCATAACCAACTTACGCCTCCAGCGGAGGCGCACCATGCTTAACCGCGGGTGATGCCCGAGCGGAGTGAGGATGAACCCGTGGACAGAAAGCCACACTAACCTCCGACACCAGCGGTGTCGCACTGAAAGCGTAGAGGGAGTATTCTCCCTCTCTCCTCCTATAGAAAAAACTCATTTTTTGTTGTCACACTGTCACGGAGGAGGCGAATATGCTGATAGAGAGGAGCTTATGCGCGTGACAACAACTTTTTTTGTTGTCACACTGTTGTCACGCGTCGTCACGCTCGTAATAGATAGGTACTCAAGCGGTTATATTCAAAGTGTGACAACGTGACGATGTGACAACAAAAAACAACTTACAGAGAAGAGCCTACCTCCTTCGTACTCAATTTTCCTTATTCTATTTAGAAATACAATAAGGGCGTCGGCTGACGCAATAAGGATGTGAACTGACAGCCTTATTGTATTTCTAAACGCAATAAGGATATTTACGCTCACCTATATGATTGACTTGCGCAGATAAATTTCTTGAGGTTTCTGCATAGAGGCTATGATAGATTCCCTTATTCTCCGTCTAACAAATGTTGCAAATCTTCGAGATTTTCTACCACGGAGAGCAAGTCTTGAGGACGATCGCGGAGCATTCCTTTATGGTGGAGATCCGCTAAGAGGTCCAGCAGAGAGTTCCAAAAGCCATGGGGATTATAGAGTACTACGCGTTTGCTGGGATAGCCTATGGAGGCCATGGAAAGTGCCGTGAAAACCTCATCGAGTGTGCCCACGCCGCCAGGGAGGGCCAAGAGAATATCACTCTTCTCTATGATGATGCTCTTTCTGTCGGCTAAATCCACCGTTCGGATGGTGACATCCAGCGTTTCGCTCACTAAATTCCTATTGACCACTATTTCGGGAACAACGCCAAAGATGCGCCCGCCATTTTGCTTTGTGGCCTGTGCCAATTCCTCCATGAGGCCTTTCTTTGCACCGCCATAAATGAGGGTGCGGCGGGTCCTACCAATCCATTCTCCCACTTCGCTCACGGCTTGGTGGCAAATGTCGTCAACCTGACTATTGGCCGAGAGAAACACGCCTATTTTTTCGTACTTCATCATTCAGAATATAGCGTTTCGGTTATAGCTGCACAAACTTGTTCCAGCATCTCGCCTTCGGCAGGTGTGAAGGCGTTGAGTTCTTTACTATCGATGTCGAGCACGCCGACTACTTCGCCCTTGGCATTGCGCAGCGGAACGACGATTTCCGACCGCGAAAGACTGCTACAAGCTATGTGGCCGGGGAAGGCCTCAACATCGGGCACAATCAGGGTCTTTGCCTGCTCCCACGCCGTACCGCAAACGCCGCGTCCATGGCGGATGCGATAGCAGGCCACAGGACCTTGGAAAGGACCTAAACGGAGTTCGCCCTCGCGCACCAAATAAAAACCTACCCAGAAATAGCCCATCGAATCGTGCAACTCAGCAGCCACATTGGCCAATACGCTCATTTCTTCCTTTTCGCCCGAAATGAGAGCACGCACTGCGCTGATGACATCATTGTATTTTTGTTCCATACTTCCTTTTTATTGCTTTGAACCGAACGTGGGTTCAAAGCATTGACACAATAAGTGCGAAGTTAGTGAAAGCTAAGAAAACAAACGTTTTCCCCTCTCACTAACTTCGCACCTTTAAGTAATTTTCGGTCGGCGGCCTGTTGTTTATCGACAAGCAGCGATAACCTCAATCTCCACCAATCCGCCTTTGGGTAGTGTCTTAACAGCCACAGCACTGCGGGCAGGAGCTGGTGCGGTGAAGTATTCTGCGTAGACCTCGTTCATAGCTGCGAAATCGCTCATATCGGCTAAGAACACCGTGGTCTTAACAACATCGGCAAGGGTCAGTCCGGCTTCGGCCAAGATACTTTTCACATTTTCCAAACTTTGGCGTGTCAGTTCGCGAATGCCGCCTTCGACAAAATTGCCCGTAGCGGGATCGATGGGCAACTGCCCGCTGATGAACAAGAAACCATTAGCAGCGATGGCTTGGCTATAAGGGCCGATGGCTGCGGGAGCTTTGGAGGATGTAATCTGGGTTTTCATAAAGAAAGAATTTAAGAGGTATCGCCGCAGAACAGAGTTCCGAAACGAGACCTATGATGATTATTTTAGATAGTCTTCGAAATAGCGTGTGATACGTTCGTGGAGATGAATCATATCCTTACCCATCATGTTGTGGCCTTGACCGGGATAAGTGAAAAAGTCGGGCTGTGTTCCAGCATCTTCACAAGCGCGGAGGAACGCGAGGGAGTGCTGCGGCACGCAAACAGGGTCGTTGTTGCCAATGATAATCTGAAGGCGACCTTTGAGGTTCTTAGCCTTATTGAGCAGGCTTGCTTCTTTGTAGCCCTCGGGGTTGTTTTCAGGCGTTCCCATATAGCGTTCGCCGTACATCACTTCGTAGTATTTCCAATCGATGACAGGGCCGCCAGCCACAGCCACCTTGAACACATCGGGATAAGAGCAGATGAGATTGGTAGTCATAAATCCACCGAAGCTCCAACCGTGCACGCCTATGCGATTGGCATCAACGTAGGGTAGCGACTTGAGGAAATCAACGCCTTTGATCTGGTCCTTCATTTCTTCTGTGCCGAGATGGCGCCAAGTGGCCGTTTCAAAGGCAAAACCGCGCTCTGAAGAGCCACGATTATCGAGCACGAAGAGCAGATAACCTTTCTGAGCCATATAGATTTCCCACGGACGAGCGGTATAATTCCACGATTCTTCCACATTACGCACGCCAGGACCACCATAGACATAAACCACCGTGGGATACTTCTTCGTGGGGTCGAAGCCTACGGGTTTCACCATGCGATAGTAGAGGTCGGTAGTGCCATCGGCAACCTTGATAGAACCTCCCGAAATCTCGGGCACGTTATACTCCTTCCAGGGCGTATCATCGGTATGCAGTTTCTTCGCCTTCTGCCCCGTAGTGGAGAGAATATCGTATTGGCGGAAAGTCTTGGGCGAACTCCAGCGGTCGATAAGGTATTGACCGTCGGGAGAGAGCGTGGCGTTGTGCACGCCCACACCGTTGTCCAGCAAGGTGCGCTTGCCCGTTTCAACGTTCACGCTGTAATAGTTGTGACGAATGGGCGACGACTCGGTAGATTTGATGATAACGCTCTTAGTCTTTGTGTTGAAACCGGCGAGATTAAGCACCACCCAGTTACCTTGTGTGAGCTGCTTGATTTGACGGCCGTCGGTATCGAAGAGATAGAGATGGTTGTAGCCGTCCTTCTCGCTTTGGTAGATAAATTTGCTATTGTCCCAGGGCAGGAAGGTGATACCGTGCACTGGATGAACGTATTTCTCGTTCGTCTCCGTATAGAGCACGCCTTTGCGAGCACCTGTCTGCACATCGTAAGCCACGAGTTCTGCCTTGTCTTGAGTACGCGGCATCTCGATGAGATAAATCGTTTTCTCGTCGGGAGCCCAGCTCGGATTGGTGAAGTAGCGATTGGTGGGATCTCCGGCTTGCAGATAAACAGTCTTATCCGTTGCGGGATTGAAAATACCAATGGTCACTTTATGACTGGTCATACCGGCCATGGGGTACTTATCGGGCTCATACGCTGCTATACGTTGCGAAATGTCCACCTGCGGATAGTCGGCCACCATACTTTGATCCATACGCGTGAAAGCCAGGAGTTTTCCGCTGGGGCTGAAGAACGTACCCTTGGAATAACCGAATTCATCGCGGTGTACGCTCGTACCATAGAGCAACTCTCGCGAACCATCGGTGCTGATCGTATGCAGGCGACCATCGGCGGTGCGGAGGTAGAGGTTATAGCCTTTTGTGTAGGCTTCGCTGCGAGATGTCGCGTTGAATTCCACATGACCGATACCACGCTCGCGGGATGCTTGCCAAACAATCTTTTTCGTCTTCCAGTTGTAAAGGAAATTCGTATCAGAGGTGCGGAGTAGCACTTCCGTTTTCTTAGCATCGGGGAAAGACGCATGGTAAGCCGTGAGTCCTTTTCCCTTTGTTGTGTCGGAAAGGAGGGGTTGAATCTCAGCCGTCGTAAAGAGCGGCTTCGTTGCGCCGTACAAGCGGACAGATTCCGCATCGAGCTCTACGAGTTGGTTACCCCACCAGCTCGTGTAGATACTGCGGGGCATGATGTTCCAGTAGTTATCGCCGCCCCACATAAGGTCGTCGAGCGTAAAACTTTTCTTGTTTTGAGCTTGCATACTCATGGTGCAAAGTAGCGCTAAGGCCACGAGCCCCATGCGCTTCATTTTGTTCAATATTGTTATCATAGTCGTTGGGGTTATTTCCCTGCTAATCCATATCTTTTAGCCGCTAAAGAAAGTTCCTAAGGAGGAACACAACATTCTCTTTCGGCTAAAAGAAAAACGGAGGATGCGGAAAGGCACATAGGCTTTGTCCGTCAACAGACAGCATGCTATGATTTTCCGTATCCTCCGTTTTTAGTATATCTTTAAGTTAAGTAGGCGTCAGAAAAGCACACCTACATCATTCCTTTATCTATGGCCTTGGCCTCACTTCTTATCTGTCGCCATTTGAATGACGATCGAAGTTCTTACGGCCGCCGAAGCTCTTACCTCCTTTGCCTCTGGGACGATCTCCTTGTTCGTTGCGGTCGTTGAATCTTCCGCCTTTGCGGTCGCCAAAGTTGCCACGGTCTCCAAACTTACCACCCTTGCGCTCACCAAAGTTGTTGCGATCGCCGAACTTACCACTCTTACGGTCGCCAAAGTTGCGGCGCGGGCGATCGGTTTCTCCGTCTTCTCCGCGGTGTTTGCGGCCGTAGACACGTTCAAATTCGCGGTGTTTGTTACGCAGTTGGATAAACTCGCGGTCTTCTTCAGTCTGTTCGCGGCTGTCGTCGTCGAAGCGGCGGTGGAAATCCTCACGGAACTGGCGTCCTTTGCGGTGCTCAGCATTACGCTGGCGATCCTCCGAGGTTTTTATTTCTCCGCCGGCGGCGCGGAACTTTTCGATTTTCCCGTCGAACATTTGGTATTTGCGGAACTCGCAATCCAGCGAACCATTGTAGAGCTGAATCTTCGTACTGGGACGCAATCCAATACTATCGAAAAGCTCCTGCTTGCTACTGATAATCCATGCTTCGTTACCTTTGAACTCATGCTTAAGGCGTTCGCCGATGGCTTTGTACAGTCCTAAAATATCGGCCGGTTGCAAACGCTCACCATAAGGCGGGTTGGTCACAATGATGGCCTTATTCTCCGGTTGGGTAAACTTACGGAAGTCCTGCTGGCAGAACTCTACCACATCGCTTACACCAGCTTGTTTGGCATTGGCCATCGCCCCTTCGAGAGTAGGACGATTGATGTCGTAGGCGTAAATCTTATGGTTGAATTCACGTTCAGCCGAGTCGTCGTTATATATACGATCGAGCAAATCGCGGTCAAAGTCTTTCCATTTCTCGAAGCCGAAACTCTTACGGAAGATACCGGGATAGATATTGCGCGCCATGAGAGCGGCTTCGATAGCTATAGTGCCCGAACCGCAGAAAGGGTCGATCAAATCGCTTTCCATATCCCATCCACTCAACTTAATGAGGCCGGCAGCCAACACTTCGCTGATCGGAGCATCACAAGAAGCCACGCGATAGCCACGCAGGTGAAGACTCTCGCCGCTCGCATCGAGCGAGAGCGTACATTGGTCTTCAGCGATGTGCATATTCAGCTTGATGTCGGGATTTGTCACACTAATGTTCGGACGTTTGCCCTCTTTCTCGCGGAAATAGTCCACAATGGCGTCCTTCACCTTATAGGCAACAAACTTGGAGTTGCGGAACTCCTGAGAATAGACCACCGAATCGACGGCGAAAGTAGTGTTCAAATCGAGATAGTTAGCCCATTCGATGGACTTCACTGCCTCGTAGACAGCTTCTGCATCAAGAGCCTTGAAATGCTTGATTGGTTTGAGCACTCGGATAGCTGTGCGAAGGCAGAAGTTTGCTCGATAGAGCATTTCCTTGTTTCCAGAAAACGACACCATACGACGCCCAATCTGTATGTCGTTAGCACCGAGTTCGGTGAGTTCTTGAGCCAAGACTTCTTCCAGTCCTTGAAAGGTTTTGGCAATGAGTTCGAATTCTTCCATAAAGTCAGCCTCGCTGTTGGAGGTTAGAAGCGTAAGTGTATGTATTTTATTGATTAAAAAAACTTTTCTTTTATGCTCAGATATAAAGAGCCTCAACATCGGTAGCCAAAGCGGTGCGCACTTCGAGGGAGATGCGAAATCTGGCATTGAGCAATGTCGAGGGTATATTTGTGAGAGTTATCATCGCCATACCGATGCTGATGAAAGAGACCTTTCATCTGACCCACATCTGCAAGACGCGCCACAGTTTGCTGAAACTGTTCAGTAAAATTATCCAATGTAGATTTGATAATAGTTAATTAAACTATTGCAAAGATAATGAAATTTTGAATCTCGAAAGATATAGAAACAAAAAAGCTGAACCTCATTGAGATTCAGCCTTATTTATCTTATGTGCGTAAGTTGCTTATGCCAATGCATTCACGTGTTTAGCAATGCCACTCTTAAGGTTGGCAGCTTTCTTCTTGTGAATAATGTTACGCTTAGCAAGCTTGTCCAGCATCTTCTGTACTTTTGGCAGAAGTTCTGTAGCAGCTGCTTTATCCGTAGTGGCGCGGAGCTTGCGAACAGCATTACGCATTGTCTTAGCGTAATAGCGGTTGTGCAATCTGCGAGTCGCCGTCTGACGAATTCTCTTAACAGATGATTTGTGGTTTGCCATTTTATATTATTCTTTTTAATTGTAGCCTATAGCAGAGTCGAACTGCTCTTTAGAGAATGAAAATCTCTCGTCCTAACCGATAGACGAATAGGCCTGCCTGCAACCTTTGCCTTTCAAGTGCTCCCGACTATCGTCGAACGCCCCGCGGCTGAATTGCGAGTGCAAAAGTACAGCAAAGTTTTTAATGCACCAAACATTTCTCCTACTTTTTTCGATTTTTTTCTTTCTCCCGCCCCTTTACTCCCATTTTCGCTACTATCACCTACCATTTTCTTTGTATTTTTGCCGCGAAAGCAGAAGGTGCTCACCTTGTGGCTCTTCTTGCTCGATTCTCGAACTTGACGGGCCAGCCGGCCCTCTCCGAAAACCTCTCTCCTAAACAGAGCTGCTCTCTCATTAATCTCACACTCCCTTCCCCTATGCGCGCCATCATACTCAACACTATTAAATATTCCGATAAAGACCTTATCGTTGAACTGCTCACGGAAAAGGACGGATGCCTTTCCTTTATGCAACGCATCAGTACTTCCAAACGGGCAAAGATTCGGACGGCGTGGTTTCAGCCGTTGGCGCGGCTCGACATAGACTACGACGACCGACCGGCACACAAACTGAAACGCCTCACAACTGCACAACCACTGCCGCTGCTCACTATTCCCTACGAGCCGGCAAAGACGACGATGGCGCTTTTCTTAGCCGAATTCCTCCGCGTCACTATGCGGAGCGAACCGGCATCACCGCTGCTATTCGACTATGTTTGGAACAGCATAGAATGGTTGGACACTTGCCGAGAGTCGTTTGCTAACTTCCACCTTGTTTTCCTACTCCATCTGGCGCGCTTCTTTGGCTTCGAGCCCAATTTGGAGACGCCATCGCCCAACTGCTACTTCGACCTCGAGAGCGGAACGTTCACTATGGTGCGCCCGCTGCATCCCAACGTGCTATTGCCCGAAGAGGCGCAACTGCTACCTACATTGATGCGTATGAATCTGGCTACGATGCACCTCTTCAAACTCTCGGGCGAACAACGCTCGCAGCTGCTCCGCTTCATGAATAATTACTACAAACTGCACATCCCTAACTTTGCCGAACTCAAATCGCTGAAAGTTTTGCAGGAGGTGTTTGCGTAGGTTTTCATCCTGTCTCTTCTTCCGTGTCACTATTCTTGACAGTGACAGTTGCGCAAGGAGATGTTAAAGAAGCTTTCCTCTTCTCCGCTTCCCTGCTTTTCTTCACCATCCAAAGCAGCCAATTGCTGCTTTTGCGGGAGAAAATCCCGAAAAAGTGGGTTTCCGATGCTGATTCCCTCCTTTTTAGTCGTCATTTTCCTTATTCCGTCATCTGGCATCCTTATTGTGTCGGCCGACAGCCTTATTGCGTTGGAGAATATCCTTATAGGAATCACGCCTATACCCTGCAAAAGCATCTTTTTCCTTATTCTGCTCATTTTTTTATTCTGCGCTTTCTTCCACCGAAAGGCTTCGCGCTGGATTTCGCGCGATTCTCAGGGCTGTAGAATGAGTGTTTCCTTGACAAAGTAGGAGAAAACGATTCTTCTGAAAATATTGCCCACGAATGAACACAAAGCCGGCGAAAGTTTCACGAAGACAGAAGACGACAAGTCTATTTGCCCTTAAAATTTGCACATTAAAGTCATCGTTTGTAACTTTGGCAACAAGAAATATAACTCCTAAAAATCAGCTAACTACAAGCACACTATGACACAGCTCAAAACATGGGGTCTGCTTCTGGCTCTTACCGTAAGCCTCACGGCCTCGGCTCGAAAAGTGAAAGTAAACGTACAACAACCCGGTACGCTGGAACAGCAACTACCGCCTAAAGTTCGTAAGTCGCTCACAGAGCTAACGCTCCGCGGCTCGCTCAATGGTGCCGACTGGCATTTTCTCCGCTCGCTGATGGGTATCAGTCGCGACACAACAGCCGTGGACGGAAAACTTCAGCGTTTGGATCTCAGCGATGCCACGTTGCATAAAAGTACAGACGCATTCCTCTTCAATTATCAGATTAAGGCCGACTCCATCCTGCCGCAATGGGCTTTTTATCGCTGCAAGGTGGGAGAAGTTATCCTTCCGCGCGCACTTCATTTGATTGATTCCAATGCTTTCCGCGAAGCACGCATTCGCCGCGTAGTCCTTCCCGAAAAAGTATCTATCAATGAAGATGCCTTTACCGATTGTTCGGAATTGGAGGACATCTGTTTTCCGAAAACATTGGGTAGCTTGTCTTCAAACGCCATCGTAGGTTGCGAAAAACTACAAACAGTACGAATGAACAGCGTCCTCTTCATCAGCGGTGGTGGCTCTATCCGAGATTGTAGCAACTTGCGCAAGATTGAAATCAATGGCACACTGGGACATATAGATGGTTGGCAAACTTTCTCAAAGCTCCCCAAACTCACGGAGATTGTCTTCAACGGCCCTGTGCTTTCCACAGGAGGGAGCAAAGAATGGTTGAGCGAATGCCCCGCACTTCAGCAAATCACCTTCAACGGCCCTGTACTTTCAACAGCCTTCGCGGGTATTGCTGATCTCCCCAACTTTCACAACTATGTTTCTCTCCCCAACCAAGTGTTTTTAAGCAACTCGGAATGGGTGAAAGGAATCCCCGAAAAAGGACCTTATACAGAAGAAACTTTCAAGGCTTTCCGACAATTGCAGCAGAGCTTTGAGGCCTTCCCCGACTTTCACAGCGAGGATCAAACTTTTGTCACCTCCGCCATCTTGAATAACTTTCTTGCTACCTCTGCTATCCTACACGACAAAGCAGGTCTATTGAAATATGGACAACTCATCTTAGAAAGCAGACCGAGAAAACTATATCGTCTCCTTTGCGATAGTATCTTTAACGATTTTGCAGGCCAATCCGATTTTGAGGCTCTCAAAGAAAAGTCACGGCTATTTGGCGATTACATTTATATTCTCAAGACTTCTCCACAATACGAACGTTCGGAACAGACGCAACAGGCCTTTACCTATGCGTTCGACTCTCCCATTCTGAAAAAGGTGCGTGAAGAACTCAAGCTGGACAGCATCGCTGGCAACGGAGATGAGATCAGCCGCATCAAGCGCGTGATGTATTGGCTCCACGATGCTATCCCACACGATGGTTCGTCCAGTTGGCCACAATGCAAGTATAACGCACTCGACCTTTTCCGCAACGCTCAGAAGAACAAGCGCAGATACAACTGCCGGTTTCTGGCAGAAATGCTAACCGACTGCTATCTGGCTCTTGGCTACCCTGCTCGCTTCATCACGTGCGAAAGTAAAGAAATAGGAGATCCCGATTGCCATGTCATAGTAATGGTATGGAGCAAGACTCTCAATAAGTGGGTTTGGATGGATCCCAGCTTTGCCGCTTATGTGACGGACGAAAACGGCACATTGCTCCATCCTGGCGAAGTGCGCGAACGGCTCATTGATGGCCGCCCGTTGGTGCTCAATCCGGATGCAAATTGGAACCACAAATCGAAACAAACCAAGGAAGAATACATTGATAGGTATATGGCCAAGAACCTTTATACCATTCAGTCGCACCTTACCAATCGGCCAGAGATAGAGAATGACGAAAATTTCTACCAAGACGTGATCACCCTCATAGGAAAAGGTGTCACCTACAAAGGAGGCGGCCGCACCACTTCCGACGACCAATATTTCTGGCAAGCCCCAAAACTGCCGTAACAGGTACTATCGAGAGATATAAATAAGAAGAGAGCCGAAACACAGTTACAAAAACTTGTTTCGGCTCTTTAGGTGAAGAAGCGTGACCTTAGAATGTCACGCGAAACATTCCGCGTATGCCCCATTTGCGCTTGGCGGGGAGATTCTCCGTATATGTGACACGACGGACATATTCGATGTGGAAAATCTTGAAAATATTGTGAATACCAGCCACTATTTCCACATAGGGCTTTTTCTTATCCATCGCGTGGGAGAGATAACGGAATGAACCGTCAGCTTGGAACTCGCCTGGGAAATAGAAGAGGCGCGCATCGGCAGCATTCTTGGCGAGGAGCGGATTATTCTTATCGGTCAAATCGCCCCAAAGAACGTTGCAGCCAAAGCTTTCGCGCCATTTGAGTTTTTTGAGCAACGGAATGCGATTAAAGAGCTTTCCGTTGAGATCCCAAGAGGCGAAAAGCGAAGCATAACGGTCGTTGAGGAATTCCATATTGTCGATCAAACTAAACATCTCGTCCTGCGAGATATAAGAGAGATTGGCAGCGGGCATAATGAGCAAGGGATAAGGCACTTTATTCCATTGAACGCCTGCCGAAAGGCGCGTGTCAATTTTTCCCCACGAATGGAGCCAAAAGCGTTTGTAAACGCTGGCTTCCGTGAAATTGTAAGCGTAATCTCCTCCGAGCAGATTCTTAAAACCCATGGTGTGGCTGACGCTAAAGACCGGGAAATCGAGACTGGGCGAATAGCGACGTTGCTTAGTATTGACCCATTTGGCACCTGGACTGTAGATAAAACTCAGCGTAGCATCGAGCGTGGTGAGCTTCTTCTGCCAATTCCCACCCAAAGAGGGCGCACCAGCGCCATTGAGGGGCTGATAGAAAAGTGCGGCTGTAGGCTCGTCCACCTCGTGGCGAAGCTGTGCCTTAAAGCGCAGGTTGTTCTCCCACTCCCGATCGAAGACCAGCGTCCAGCGACAAAAGTACATCATGTGGTTCACCTTCGTCCATTTGAGGGAGGTGAAGACGTTGTCCTTATCTGTGGGCAAGAATTTGTCGGAGGGCGACATCACGTCGTTCGTGTAGTTGAGCGACAGGTTGCTCACGGGGAACTCTCGCGGCAGGTAGGCCTTTGGTAGGAAGCTATAAGTGATCTCTCCAGATCCCATAATGCGACGGTCCTTAAAGCCGTAAGCTGCATAGCCTTTCAGAAAGAGGTGCTTATTGAGGAAAGCTGTGGTTTGGGCTGAGCCGCGGAGGCGGAAACCATTGACAAAATTCTGGCTAAAAATGGTGTTGATAGGGCCAATATCTACTTTTGAACCTTTCTTTGGGTCGGTGGTGGTTTCCACAAAGTTTTCGATAAATGCCTTTGCCACCCACAACACGGGCTTAAAGCCTTTCACCTGACTCAACTGCGTGACGAGTTGCTCCATCTTCCCCTCCGATTCCGTGAGCGGGTCACTGCGGTATTTGTCCCAAAAGGCATCATCCTTCATCAAGGCATCGGCGGCCAACTGCGTGTCGCCGCGAAACTTAAAAGTCTTTTCGGGAATTGGCTCAAAGGAGAAATTGCTGTACTCTGTCAGACGCTTCACCATAAACTTCTGGAAGAAGTTTACAACTTTTAGTTCAACGAGCATATCATCTCGAACGAGGACTTGTTCCCCTGTGGGCAACTGTTGGAACTGCTGAATGATGCGCATGTTCTCTACATAGTTGACGTCGCTGCGACCAGGAATACCCAGGTCGCACTTGACGACACGGTAAGAGGAGTCAGCGGCAATGAAGAGGGAGCCGCTGAAGCCGAAGTCCTGCGGATTGTTCGGCGTGAAGTTGACATGGATGGTTTTGATAGAGTCTACCATCACTGTATCTACTAAAAAATAGCGGTAGAAAGAGATGGCCGTCTTTGAAGATATAGGACTGGTGAACGGATACTGGAGCAAACGCACGTCGTCTTCATAGATATTCACATCGGTGAAGCAGTCCTGAACGACAGTAGTAAAAATGTCGCCAGTATAAAAGAGATCGTTCAAACCCGTTGAGCGTTTACCTTTGATTATCGTCTTGCCGGAGCGCGGCGATTGCCGGAAGATTTCTTGCGACACCGTTTCGTCGACATTGATAGGCAAGATGAGTTTGCCGGTTTCATTATTGGTTTCTACATGGTCTTTGAGAAAAGGAAACTTCTTGAACTTCCCTTCTTGGAGAACCTTATCCGTGACGTCATTGAAAGCAAAGATGGTTTTGGAATACTTATCGATGCTGTAGAACGGATGCCGCTTGAGGTCGCTCTGCTTCTTGGCAGCGATGACTTTCCGCATGAGGTCGACCGCTGGATTCTTTTTGCGGCTGTAGCGCTGCTTTGTTCCCGTCACCGTAGCCTCTCCAAGCACTCCGTCCTCCCGCGCTTCGAGCTTCACATCGAGGACCTCGCCCGCTTTCACCTTCAGAACGCGCGTTTTGTAGCCCACCAGGGAGAACGTGAGCTTGCTACCGTTGCGCGCCACAGAGTAATGGCCGTTGAAGTTTGTTTGCGTTCCGTGGTTTTTATCGAAGTAGACATTGACAAACGGGAGCTTGTCGCCCGTCTGTGCGTCCGTAACCGTGCCGCTGATAGTCTGCGCCACTGCGGTAAGTACTAAAAACACCAGGAGAAGGAAGATAGAGAATCTTTTCAACTTGCTATTCGTTTATAAAAGAAAGATAGCATTTGACGAACCACGGCTATGCATCAACATCTTTAATGCTATTGGCCCTTGGTGCGTCAAATGCTAAGGTCACATTAGGGAAATTATCGTGTCGTTACTCCCGCGGACGAACACCTCGAAACTGTCTTTGCCTATGAGGGAGAAAAGGCAGGACTAATCTATTTCTTCGTCAGCTTCATACCCACCCATTTCGCGAATGGCGTTCTTTAGCATGACATACTGCTGGAAGAGATGATTGATAGGTACTTCATTCTGCGTGTAATCGTGCATGGGGCTCTTGAGGAAGAAGCTCAAGAAACGTTGCGTGCCAAAGCGGCCAGCGCGCGCAGCTGCATCGGAGAGCAACACGAGGTCGAGAACCAGCGGCGCAGCCAGAATGGAGTCGCGGCAGAGGAAGTTGATTTTGATTTGCATGGGATAGCCCATCCAACCGAAGAGGTCTATATTGTCCCAACCTTCCTTGTTGTCGTTGCGCGGCGGGTAGTAGTTGATGCGCACCTTATGGTAGTAGTCGGTATAAAGGTCGGGCTGCTCTTCAGGTACGAGGATGCTCTCCAGCGTAGAGAGTTTGCTGACCTCCTTGGTATGAAAGTTGGCAGGCTCATCAAGGACGAGACCGTCGCGATTGCCCAAAATGTTGGTAGAGAACCAGCCACTCAAACCCAAGCAGCGTGTGCCAATGATCGGAGCAAAACCTGATTTCACGAGGGTCTGACCTGTCTTGAAGTCTTTACCCGCAATCGGCATCTTTGTTTGTTCGGCCAATTCCCACATGGCAGGAATATCTACCGTAGTATTGGGCGCGCCCATGATAAAGGGGCACTGTTCGGCCAGAGCTGCATAAGCGTAGCACATTGAAGGGGCTATGCGCTGGCGGTCGTCGGCTTTCATGGCAGTTTCGAGGGCTGCCAGCGTGCCGTGAACCGCTGTATCAACGGGCACATATATTTCAGTGGAGGCCGCCCACATCACAACGACACGGCTGCAACCTGTGCGCGCCTTAAAGTCGCGGATGTCTTGACGCAAAGCCTCAACCATTTCCCAGCGCGTGCTGCAATCTTTCACATTTGTTCCATCCAAACGGCTGGCAAAGTTGCGATCGAACGCAGCTTTAAGGGGAACAATGGCCTTGAGCTCTTCTGCAACGGGCTCTATATCGCGTTCGTTCAACACTTGTGCTTGAAGTGCTGATTCGTAGGCGTTTTCGGGATATACGTCCCAACTGCCAAAAACGAGATCGTCAAGACTTGCCAACGAAATGATATCGGAATAGTGGAGGTATTTCTTATTCTCTCCTCGACCCACACGAATCTTGTCGTATTGCGTCATTGAGCCAACGGGCTTTGCCAGGCCTTTGCGCGCCATCAGGACGCCCGTCATAAAAGTTGTGGTTACGGCACCGAGACCGACAACCATTACGCCTAATTTTCCTTCTGCTGGTTTCATACTATAAGACTTATTTTAGAAATGTCTATTATTGGTAACGTGTCACAATAGATATATAACACGGCGTGTAACGATATTGCAAAAGTAGCAAATGTTTTCACATACGTTCAAATACCTCCGTTTTTTAGCACATTTCTGGAAAGAAAGAACAGGATTCTACCCAAAAAGAACAATTTTCATAGGAGATAGCGAAGAAAAGGCGGCTTTTACGCATTGTTTTCCCGCATGGCCAACGCCTTATTTTCGGCAACTTCCATGATTTCGCGCTCACCCGGACCTTTATCGTTGATGCCGCAAAGATGAAGAATACCGTGAATGATGACACGATTGAGTTCCTGCTCATAAGAAACGCCCAATTGCTCAGCATTCGTACGAACCGTGTCGAGAGATATGAAAAGGTCGCCGCTGATCACGTCGTCTTCGTCGTAATCAAAGGTAATAATATCCGTATAATAGTCGTGTTGGAGATATTGACGATTGATCCTCAGGATTTCTTCATCGTCGCAGAAGATATAGGCCACATCGCCCACCTTACGCCCATAAGAAGCAGCCACACGCTTGACCCATGCAGAATTGTCACGGCGTCGGATCTTCGGCATCGCAACGTTGATTGTATTATATGTTATCATCGTTCAAGATATATACATTCTCAAAACAGACTCTGCTCCTGCGGCCCACCGGTGTACATGGAACGGCCCAGATGCAGATAGGCTTGCTCGGTCACTTCGCGCCCACGAGGGGTGCGGCGGATAAAGCCTTCTTTGATGAGGAAAGGCTCGTAAACTTCCTCCACTGTTCCGGCATCCTCGCCAATGGCTGTGGCGATGGTGCTGATACCCACAGGGCCACCCTTGAACTTATCAATGATGGTGAGGAGTATCTTATTGTCGATTTCGTCCAAGCCGTATTTGTCGATGTTAAGAGCTTCGAGGGAGAACTTTGCGATGTCCAAATCTATGCGCCCATTGCCTTTCACTTGCGCAAAGTCGCGTACGCGGCGCAAGAGTGCGTTGGCAATTCGTGGCGTTCCACGACTGCGCCCAGCAATTTCTTCGGCCGCTTCGGCAGTGATAGGAACATTGAGGATAGAGGCGGAACGCTCTATGATACGCTGCAATGTTTCGCTGTCGTAGTATTCAAAATGGAGGTTGATACCGAAGCGAGCGCGCAAGGGAGCTGTCAAAAGACCGCTACGCGTGGTGGCACCAATGAGAGTGAAAGGATTGAGGTCTATCTGAATGCTGCGAGCTGCCGGACCTCGATCTATCATAATATCTATGCGATAGTCCTCCATGGCGGAATAGAGATATTCCTCCACAACAGGTTGCAGGCGATGGATTTCATCTATAAAAAGCACGTCGTTAGGCTCTAAACTGGTGAGCAAACCTGCCAAATCGCCGGGTTTGTCAAGAACGGGGCCGCTGGTGAGCTTGAACCCCACGCCCAACTCATTGGCAATGATATTGGCAAGCGTTGTTTTACCCAATCCGGGAGGACCGTGCAACAGAGAATGGTCGAGAGGTTCGCCGCGGTACTTTGCCGCCTCAACGAACACCTGCAGATTCTCCACCACCTTTTGCTGACCGCTGAAATCATCAAACTGCAGAGGGCGCAGGGCTTTCTCAAACTCTCGCTCCGAGGATGTCGGGGTCATCTGCTCCGACCTGATGTCAAATGTATCTTGTCCCATTATGCCGCAAAGGTACGAAATTCTTGTGATAATCAGTTTTGTTCAATCAGTACAAAAGAATGGGCAGAAACAGGAGAAGTAGAACTAATACCATGGCGTTTATGCTCCACTTTTCATCTGAACTAAAAATCAGAAAACGGCAGCTATTCATCACCACATCAAGGAAAAACACGCCTCATAACACTTTGATTTTAAACACAATAAAGGAGGTCGTAAATATCCTTATTGCGTTTGAAAATACAATAAGGCTGTCAGCTGACATCCTTATTGCGTCAGCTGACACAATAAGGATATTTACGAACGGCTCTATATGTAGTTTTTCGCCCAACTTTTAGGAGAAAAAAGAGGAAGCGGATGGGCAAAATTCCGATAAGGAGCGCAAAAGTTTTGCAGCTTTGCTTTCGCCCTTGTCAGCTCCTTTTTCGGTTTACAAAAAAGGGAGCGACAAAACAAAACTGTCGCTCCCTTGAGGGATTATACTTGGAATGATTTTACTGCGGAAGTGTCACGCGGAAGAGTGGACTATCGGTGTGATCTTGCTTAATAAAAGCTTTCATTTTCTTCACCACTTCGGGATGAGCAGCAGCCACGTCGTGGTCTTCATGCAAATCGTTGGCAAGGTCATAAAGGTGTACCTCGCCGCGATTGACAACCATCTTCCAGTTGCCCATGCGCACACCGAGCATATTGGTTTCGTGGAATTCCCAATAAAGATGGTCGTGTTCTTTCTGCGTTCCCTTGCCCGTCAGCGTGGGATAGATGGAGAGACCATCGAACCAGTCGTTTTTCAGACGTGGGTTGCGATAGCGCTGCTCATAGTTTTCGATGCCTGCCAAGTCGCAGAATGTAGCCATCAAGTCGTAGAAGGCAAACTGGTGGTCGCTGGTGACGCCTTCTCTCACTTGTCCCGGCCAGCTAACGATAAAGGGGATGCGGATACCGCCTTCGTAGGTGCTGCGCTTCAAGCCGCGCAGTTTTGCATCACGATTGAAGAACGTGGGATCTGCCCCGCCCTCTTCGTGAGGACCATTATCGGAGGTGAAAATCACAACGGTGTTTTCCGCCAGGCCTTTTTCTTCGAGTTTCTTCATGATTTCGCCCACCTGCATATCCAGGCGACTGATCATGGCAGCAAACTGCGCGTGAGCAATGTTCGTCGGATTGTAGCGCGAACCTTTATCGCCACCATACTGACGCTCTGCGCAGAAATGTCCCTTATAGGCTTCGAGGATGGAGTCCTCGGGCTGAATCAGTTCAGCGTGCGGAAGCGTGTAGGTAAAGATGCTCAAGAAGGGTTTGTCTTTGCTCTGCTTGTCGAGCCAGTTGAGAGCGTGCTGATGAATAAGGTCGGAAGAATACTGCCGGCATTTGCTGCAGCGCACAATATCAAAGGCAGCCACAACAAAAGAAGTAATAAAGAGGTAATTTTTCTCATGATGGTGTGTTAAGTCGAAACTTGCCTCGCAAAACTACTACTTTTCTACAGATTTTTCATCTTTTTCTCTCTTTTTCGTTCTTATTGTCGCTTTTTTGTGCTCTAAAAAATGAGCAGAAAAAAGAAACTTTTCTTATATCTGATAATAAAAATTGGAGAATGCTACAAAGCATCCTCCAATTTCAGTCATATTTTGTATGTATATAAGTATCCGAAAGGACTTTATAACAGACAATTCTTATTTTTTATTCTTCCCAAAGAGATTTCTTGTCGCCCCAAATGTGCAAACCTCCATCTTCTTCAGTAGGATCTTGCTTTCTGGTATCAATCTCTTCTCCGGGATTATAACCCCCACCTACACCAGGACTGGCAACAAGCATCAAACTTTCAGCAGACCAGGTAATAGAAGTTGTTTTAGGTGCTATATATTGTTTCTTATTCATAGTTTTCTGTGACTTTATTTGATTATTACTTTTGCACCATTGAGGATATAGAGACCTGCCTGCTGCGGCTTGCTGATACGCTGATCTTGCAGATTGTAGTAAACATCAGCAGCGCGATTGGAACTGCCTGTATCAATGCTTTCGATACTCTCAATTCCTGTTGTGGTATCGTCAAAATCGAACACAACTCGTGTGCCTGCGGGCAGAGCGCTGAACTTCATATACGCCTTGTGAATAGGGAAGTTATTGATATTGCTCTCAGCCTTGTGGAAGGTACCGCCCTGCATCACATAAATGGGGTCGGTAGTTGTAGCTGTGAGAGAGGTAATGGGGTTTACAGTTACACCTGTCATAACGTTGTTTGTGACATGGTAGACTTGCTGATCTTGTTCACCAATCGTGTAGTAGAAGTCAGCATCTGTAGCTTCTTTATCGAGTACCTTGAGAAGTACGCCCGTATAAGCAGGAACGTAAGAATAAGAACCTGTGTAACCATCGTTTTTGTCAACACTCGTCATTTGAACGTGCTTAGTGGCTGTACCGTAGTCGCCCTTTCCATCCAAAATCTTAGTGCTGGCTACGAAAGCTGCAACCGCTGAATGGTGCTTCTCATTATAGTAGTCACTGAAGTCTACATCGAACTCACGAGCGAATGTTCCGTACTTGTTCTTGATGGATACCCCCGGAATCTTATAGTCAAGCTGGTCAATGAAGTTGAACTCACTTGTCTTGTAAGCATGTGCGGTAAGATCATATACCTGCTTGTTCCATACCTTCTTGTAAGTTTTAAGGGCAGACTTCTTTACGTAAATCTTAGTTGTCTTGGCAAACTCGTTATAGTTCGTTCCTGTCTCATCCAGCTCAAAGCGGGTTGTACTCAACATCTCATCGGTAGGTGCGCTTTCAATGAAGAATATACTCTGGACAGGATTTGCTGCATCTGAAGTGATGAAAGCATTGGCACCGATATAAGATACATCTTTCTTCACAACAACTTCCTTCACTTTGGCTGTTACGTGCTGGAAAGCATAGTCGCCGATGAGGTTTACGCCGTATTTCTTACCGTTATGTTCAATGCTTGTTGGCAGAACGAAAGTATGGTCTTCACGCTTTGTGCTAAGCATGTTCACACTCTCCTCTGACATCGCAATATATTCCTCTGTGCCGATGGTGAATGATTCCTTGATACCACCTTTGAACTTCTTATAGAAGTCTTCATCTTTATATTTGTTAACCAACTCCTTACGGACATTGATTGTGATATTCTTAAACATGTCACCAGCCTGTGTGCCGTCATCGAATGACATCTCGTTTTGTGCCGTATTGATATTTGCTGCCGGAATCATGTCATCGCAAAGGAAGGTGATAACCTTGAGCTTCTTGCACAGACCGAAAGCACGCTTACCGATGGATTTAACCTTGTTAGGGATGGTCACATTGGTCAGCTTCTCACAGTTGAAGAAAGAGTTTTCGCCAATCGTTTCAATGGATGGAGGAAGCAGTGTGAATTTGCTGTTAGCCTTTCCTGGAGGGAAGAGAATCAGCTCCTTCTTGTCATGTGAAAGCAGATAACCGTCAACGCTTGAATACTTTGTATTTTCCTTTTCAACATTGATGTCGGTCAGGTTCTCACAATACTGGAAAGCCAGCGGGTCAATGTCGGTCGTCGCCTTGGTTACTTCAATCTTTTTCAGATCCTTACACTTACGGAACGCTTCTTTTGCAATCTTCGTCACGTTCTTAGGGATGCTTATGCCATGCAGACCGCAATCGGCGAAAGCTCCTTCTCCAATCTCTGCAATAACGGCTTCCGGGTCAAAGGTTACCGTAGCCAACTTCTTACATCCGCTGAAAGCATTACGCTTGATATTTGTTACAGATTTGGGCATGTTGAATGACTCGAGGCTCTCTGCATTGGCAAAGGCATTTTCTTCAATGGTTTCCAAATCGCAGTTACCTTCAAATTTAAAGGTCTTCAACTTCTTGTTCGTTGTGAATACATTGGGTTTGATTGTCTTCAACTTAGAGTCAGCAGGCATGGTGACTGTCTCTAATTCCTTACACCCATTAAACACGTCGTTAAGCTCAGTGATTGTCGCGGGCAGCGTCACCGTCTTCAGTTTTTCGCAACCCCTGAAAGCTGCTTGCTCCAGTGTTGTCGTAGAAGAAGGCTTTTCAAATGTAACAGTCTCAAGATTTGGCATGTTACGGAATGCAGCTGTACCAACTTTCTCTACAGCTTTAGGGATAGTGATGGATGTTAAGTTGTTGGCTGCCTGAAAGGACTGTGCTGCAATTTCCTTGACTGTTTCAGGAATAGCATAGGTAACTCCGGCCTTGCTGGGTGGATACAAAAAGAGCTTGTCTTTCTCTTTGTTGAAGACAACTCCATCAACAGCAACAAAGTCAGGGTTGTCATCAGCAACCTTGTATTCATTTATCTTATCACATGCTACGATAGCACCTTCTTTCAAACCATCCTTTTTCAATCCTGTGGGTATTGTGATTGTTTGAAGTTTTTTTGCCCCATAGACGGAGTTACTGGTCGTTTTCACAACTTTATTCAAGTCAAGAGAGGTTATGTTGTCAGTATTCATGATACCATACTGACCAATACTTGTAAATTCATCGGGAACTTTATAATCGGTATCTGCTTTTGCTCTTGGGTAGCAGACCAATTCTTTTTTTGTTTTGTCAAAAAGTACACCACCGTCAACCTTGAATGTTGGGTTACTTTCTGCAATTTCAAATTCCAACAAGGTGTTGGTTGTAGCGATAGGAGGATAAACCTGATCAACCTTTTGCAGTCCAGCCGGCAATACGATTTTCTTGAGTTCTGCATGGGCAGGGAATGCACCGCGGTTGATCTCCGTCACATTCGGATCTACGTTGTAAGTGTCACTGCCAATCTTTGTCGCAATAGCTGTCGGAACATTCCACAGTTTTGTCTTGTCGTTTGAATAAAGCACTCCATTAGCATCTGACGAAAAGTGGCTGTTCGCAGGGTCAACAGTGAAGACAGGAACTGTGCGTAAGTCGCCGAAAGCAATGGGGTTTATTTTCTCTACACTTGCCGGAATGTTTATACTGTCCAGCTTTGTTGCCCCACTGAAGCAGTTAATACCTAATTCTTTAATGGTGTTCGGAAGTGTTACGGATGTTACCTTTTTGCTGGTATAGCCACCTTTGGAACCCACTTCTACAACGGTGAAAGTTACGCCCTTATTGTCACCTATTGTTTCAGGGATAACCAACGGACCAGCATTCTTGGTTGACAAGAATCTCAATGTAGGCTGTACGCCAGATGTTCCGTCGGGCTGAATCACCTGATAGTGCGTTTGTTCGTTGTCAAACGAAACTATCTGATCCTTTGTGTATGCCCAAAGGAAATTAGGTATTGCTGTCAAGAGCAATGTCAGCAATAGCAGTTTTAATTTTCTCATACTCATATTTATGTTATTAATATTAATATTAATTCCCATTTGAAATGCGCAGCTTACTCGGTCTGATACTTCTTCTTTAAAAGACCATAATGGGCAACTCTTTGCCTGCATCCCAGCCGTTCTGTCCGAATGCATGGTTTCCTGAAGTCTGTAAGTCGTCAACACTGTGAGCGCAACAGTAGAAAGTGATCAGCTTTTTATAAAGGTGTGTGCAAAGGTGGTAATTATTTCTATAATTGCAAAAAATATCAGCAGAAAGTTTAAATCGTGCGGGAATTTACATCTTTTTTGATAACAATGACTATCATTGAAAGCGTGAATTCAACAAGCAAGTGCAAATTTCAGACCGTTGCAAAAGGACAAATATGTTCAGGCAGCAGAAATACTGCGCCCTATTATCAAGTCAGGCAAGCACCAACTTGCTTCCAATGGCGTCCGCGAAGACCAATCCGCTTTCAATATGCTCCGCACAACTC
The DNA here is from genome assembly GCF_014195585.1 of Alloprevotella rava. GTDB lineage: Bacteria > Bacteroidota > Bacteroidia > Bacteroidales > Bacteroidaceae > Alloprevotella > Alloprevotella rava. The sequence goes on from NZ_JACICA010000002.1 coordinate 68,198, forward strand.
TTACTAATGATGAATATCTATATACCCCAATTCGGGATAAGCAGTTCTTCTTTTTCCTCAAAAAAAGTTTCAATAAAAGCCTAAAAAGAGGATTGTTTTTTGTATATTTACTGTTGAAAATCAATCATATAACAAAATAACAATCCTCATGAAACTTGTCAGCAAAGTTACGGAAATCTATTGTATTGCAGATGATTTCTGCAAAGAATATAATTTAGAATTGAACAAAACCTCTCTTTCGCTCTCAAATCCCTCTGCCAATAGTCCAAAACATCGCAAGAGAAAAGGACGAATGAGTGATGCTGAAATGATCACAATTCTTATATTGTTTCACAGCAATACATTTCGGAATTTCAAACATTTCTATCTCTTTTATGTTTGCCGAGAACTAAAAAAAGAGTTTCCCAATCTACTCTCCTATACACGCTTCGTTGAACGTATGCCTCGTGTTGCAATCCCCCTCTTGCTTTTTCTCAAACTGGGATTAATGGGAGAATGCACAGGGATAACCTTTATCGATTCCACACGTATTCCAGTGTGCGAAAACAAGAGACAATCCCGTAATCGCGTATTCAAAGGTTATGCCCAGAAGGGGAAAAGTACTATGGCTTCAAACTTCATCTTTTGTGTAATGAACGAGGCGAACTACTCAATTTTGCACTAACCCGAGCCAATGTAGACGACCGTAACCCAAAAGTATTCAACGATTTAACGAAAGATTTATTTGGGAAATTATATGCCGATAAAGGGTATATTCCTCAATCACTGTTTGCTTCATTCTTTGATAGAGGTGTGCACATCGTAACAGGAATACGAACTAATATGAAGAACAGATTAATGGATGTGCATGATAAAATCATGCTTCGCAAGAGAAGTATCATAGAGACTATCAATGATATGTTGAAGAACGTTGCACAGATAGTTCACACACGCCATAGAAGTATCTCTAATTTTATCGTTAATCTTTTAGCTGGTATTGCTGCGTATGCTTTCTACGACACCAAACCTTCCATCAATATGGAGTTTGAGAGGGAAGAAAAGCAGGGTGTAAAACAGCTCACTTTATTCTAATCTATAATTTGCGTGAAACAATTACACTTCGGTTTTAGGTCAAGGCCGAAAGGATGCGTGTGCGGTTTAAGAAACTCATGAAAGAGCGTTTCTTAAACCGAATTGGGGTGGCGTAGTGTATGCGGAGGTTAGAAGAGCGTGGGTTCGTCCTCGGGAAGGAGCTTGTAGCTTCGGCGGTGGTAGGGAGAGCAACCATGGCGGCGAATACCCTCGCGATGTAGGGCTGTGGGGTAGCCGGCATTGTGGTCCCAACCATAGAAGGGATACTCTTTGTGAAGTTTCTGCATATAGTCGTCGCGGTAAGTTTTGGCCAAGATAGAGGCGGCTGCAATCGACTCATATTTCCCATCGCCTTTGACGATAGTTTGATGCGGCGTAGTGCCGTAGGGGAAAAATTTGTTGCCGTCGACAATGATAAATTCAGGACGTACCTGTAGTTGATCCAAGGCGCGGTGCATAGCCAGAATAGAAGCCTGGAGGATGTTGATACGGTCGATTTCCTGCGGAGTGACAATGCCGATTGCCCAGGCTATAGCGTCGCGCTCTATTTCTTCACGCAAGCGGTAGCGCTTGTGGGCGGAGAGCTGCTTAGAGTCGTTGAGTCCTTCGTTGTGGTAGTCCTCGGGGAGAATGACTGCCGCGGCATAAACGCTACCCGCCAGACAGCCACGACCAGCTTCATCGCAACCGGCCTCGAGAGGATATGTGCTGAAATGAGAAGCAAGCATGGATTTTGTTTTTCAAAAGAAACCGCGAGCCAAGAGGGCGCGAACGCATCGTGCCTGGTTGGTCGCGGGTGATCTGTGGATAAGAAAAGGAAATTATTCTACGCGTACGGCAGTGCCAGAGCATACCACCATCAGCATAGAACCCTGAGCACCTACGGTTTCGTAGTCGAGGTCGATGCCTACAACAGCGTTAGCTCCCATTGCGGCAGCGCGTTCGCGGATTTCTTGTAGTGCTGTTTCTTTGCCTTCCTTGAGCACCTCTTCGTAGGAGCCTGCGCGACCACCGAAGAAATCGCGTAAGCCGGCGAAGAAATCGCGCACGACATTTGCGCCGATAATGGTTTCTGAGGTTACGATACCTAAATACTGCTGGATAGTGTGTCCTTCAATCGTTGGAGTTGTAGTGAGTAACATAATAGTATGCTGTGTTGTGCAGCAGGGCTGCGGTTAAAACATTTTTCTTACTCTTTCGATGCCCGCTATGAGTGTATCTACTTCGGACTGTGTGCTATAGAGGGCGAAACTGGCGCGGCACATTCCTTCCACGCCATAGTGTTCCATGACGGGTTGTGCGCAGTGGTGTCCCGTTCGGATAGCGATACCGAGGCGGTCGAGTAGGGTGCCGAGGTCGAGCGGGTGGATGTCGCCTACGTTGAAAGCTACAACGGCATCTTTTCTCTCGCTGGTGCCGTAGAGATGCATACCTTCAATCTGGCTCATTTGCTGCATAGCATAGCGAGTGAGGGCTTGTTCGTGAGTATGAATCTTGTCCATGCCGATAGAGTCGACATAGTCGAGCGCAACGGCCAAGGCGTGCGAGCCTACATAGTCGGGCGTACCCGCTTCAAATTTGTAAGGGAGTTTCTCGTAAGTGGTGTGTTCGAACGTTACGCGACTAATCATTTCTCCACCGCCTTGATAGGGCGGCATTTGCTCCAATAGCGATTCGCGACCGTAGAGAACGCCAATGCCGGTAGGGCCGTAGACTTTGTGACCACTAAAGGCGAGGAAATCGCAATTGAGATCTTGAACATCCACCTTGAAATGGGGAACACTCTGTGCGCCATCTACGAGGATATGTGCCCCATGGGCGTGCGCGATGCAGCCCATCTCTTTGATAGGATTGACCGTGCCGAGCACGTTGCTAACATGAGCCACGCAAACAAGGCGCGTGCGTTCGGTGAAGAGCTTTTCATAGTTCTCTATCTCAATCTCGCCTTTCTCGTTGAAAGGGATAACTTTGATTCGACAGCCTTTTCGCTCACACAGCATTTGCCATGGCACGATATTGGAGTGGTGTTCCATTTCGCTAATGAGGATTTCGTCGCCTTCTTTCAGGAATGCCTCGCCGTAGGAACTGGCCATGAGATTGAGACTTTCGGTTGTGCCGCGCGTAAAGAGGATTTCTGATGTGGAACAGGCGTTGATGAACTGACGAACGCGCTCACGGGCGTTTTCGTGGAGCTCGGTTGCTTTCTGGGAAAGGTAGTGTACGCCGCGGTGAACATTGGCGTTCACGCTCTGATACTCCTCTGAAATTGCATCAATGACACACTGAGGCTTTTGCGTAGTGGCCGCATTGTCCAGATAAATAAGTGGGCGATTGTAAACCTTTCGGGAGAGAATAGGAAAGTCGACCCGAACTTTTGAATCAAGATATGTATTCATTTCTTTAATGTGCTAATGTGGAACTGTGTTAATGTGTTAATGTGCTAATGCGCTAATGTTGTAGCCCGTTGGTCCATTAGTACATTGTTGTATTAGCACATTAGCACATAGGTTTAATTACAAAAGTTCTGCATCTTGCAACCGTCGCAATGACGCAATTCTCCGCGGAAACGAAGTTCAACCAAATGAGAGAGGCGTTCCTGTAAAGGTTCGAGCGTGACGTGTTGAAGAACATCGTTGATGAAAGCATGTTGGAGAAGTAGGCGAGCTTCCGGTTCGGGAATACCACGCTGGCGCATATAGAAAAGTGCGTTTTCATCGAGCTTTCCAACCGTAGAACCGTGATTACATTTTACATCATCTGCGTAGATTTCCAGCATGGGTTGTGCATAAGCACGGGCGTCCGGACTGACACAAAGGTTGGAGTTGGTCTCCTGAGAAGCCGTTTTTTGTGCACCTGCCTGAACAAGAACTTTTCCTGCAAAAGCACCAACGCTTTTGTCGTCAAGTACGTATTTGTAGAGTAAGTCGCTAGTACACTCTTCGGCGTTGTGGTCGATGAGGATATTATTGTCGACGTGCTCTTGTGCGTTCGCTATGACTGCGCCATAAGCATTGATAGCGGCGTGACGCCCAACGAGGTGAACGTCCATCATGTTGCGCGTGATGCCGTTATGGAGAGTCATGCCGTTGAAGGTTACTTCGCTCCGCTCCTGCTGCTCTATGTACATATTGCTCAGATGCGTATGCGTGTCGGCCGTTTCTTCTAAAGCATAGAGATGCAGCTTTGAATTTTTTCCTGCAAAGATTTCAACGACTTGCGTTGTGAGACTGCGTTGTTCTGTAGGGCTTTCGTCGCAGAAGAGAATCGTACCTTCTGCTCCCTCTTCTACTACAATGAGTACACGGCGGTTTGACATGAAGTCGATAGTGGCCGCACTGATATTGACAATTTGCAGTGGGCGTTCCAACTTCTTACCAGCAGGGATATGAATCAAAATCCCATCTTGTGCCAGCATTGTGTTGAGTTCTGATACTGCATCGCGTTGCTGAGTGGCTAAGCGATTGTAGTAGGGCTTGATGAACTCAGCATTCTCATGGAAAGAAAGTGTTGCGGGAACCACGGTGTCGTTGACCACATAAGCCACGTCGGCATTCATCTTAGGAAGGCTGCAACGATAAGCCTTGTATGGATCAACACTTAGCGGAATTCGCTTGAGATTCAGACCATAATTAGGCGTTAAAGCCTTTTCTAAGTCGGTGTATTTGTAGCGCTCCACTTTCTGTGTAGGTAGTCCGTGTTGCTGCAAGTTGTCGAACGCTGCTTGTCTTTCGGCATTCATGGTGGAGCAGGAACCATCCTCGATCACAGTACGCTGCGAAGCGAATAAGTCCAGATATTGTTGAATGGCACTCATTGTTTTTCTGCTTCTTCAATAATCCATTCGAACCCTTTCTCCTCGATGTCGTAACCCAGTTGGGCACTGCCGCTACGCACCACTCGCCCGTTGACGAGAACGTGAACGAAATCAGGTTTGAGATAGTCGAGCATACGCTGGTAGTGGGTGATGACCATGGCGCTCGTCTTTTCCGTGCGGAGTTGATTAAAGCCCTCCGCCACGATGCGTAATGCGTCAACGTCGAGTCCTGAGTCAGTCTCATCGAGAATACTGAAAGTGGGTTCGAGCACTGCCATTTGGAAAATCTCGTTGCGTTTGCGTTCACCACCGCTAAAGCCCTCGTTGACCCCACGCCCCATGAAGTGAGCGTCTAATCCAACGAGCTTGCGTTTCTCACGCAATAGTTTCAGAAAATCACTTGCGCTCATAGGTTCTTGACCGAAGTATGTGCGCTTTGCATTAACAGCGGCACGCATGAAGTTGGTCATAGAAACCCCAGGAATTTCTGTGGGAGCTTGGAAAGACATAAATATACCCTCATGGGCGCGGTCTTCTGGCTTCATAGCTAAAAGGTCCTTACCATTGAAGCTGATGCTGCCCTCTGTGACCTCGTATTTAGGGTTGCCCACCAATACGTTCGACAAGGTTGACTTACCTGAACCGTTCGGGCCCATAAGAACGTGGACTTCACCATCATTGATAGTCAAATCAACCCCCTTTAGAATTGCTTTTCCCTCCACTTTAGCGTGGAGATTTTTTATTTCGAGCATGAATTATTTTATATAGATGTATATTATATGCAAAAATAGAGATAAAAAACTGTACGACAAAATACGAGCCAAAGGCCTCTGTTACAATCAGAAAGTAAAATGGGCAGGAAAATAAAGTAAAAAACGCGAAGAATGTGAATAATAGTTGCATAATGAAAAAACTATCTTTATATTTGCCACGGGACTTATTGAAAAATAGAGAGTCTCTAAACAGAATACTACTAACAATATCTAACACTTATCCCTATGAAACATTTCTATTCTAGGACTGCAATGTTGCTAGCAATGTTTTTTGCCTGCATTGTGGTTAGTGCTCAGACCGTTTATTCGGCTGTAGGGTTTGGCGAGGGCAATTATCTCAAGACGATAACGCCCGGCCAGAAGATCTGCTTACAAGCAGCCCGTTCTTCTTCTCTTTGCGTGCTGGATACGGCGCTTACGGAGAACTTGAAAACCTCTATCACCGATGGTGGTGTTTGGGAGTTTCAAGTTGCCAACGAGTCTACAAACCAGTACTATCTATTCAATCCTGCCAGTGGTAAGTATTTATCCGTTGGCTCGAATGCTGAAGGTTACGCCATTTTAGTTATGAAAGCTTCGCAGCGTAATGCGGAAGCATTTTATGTGAGAACTTCTGAAAACTACGCCAATGCTGCCGCAGTTCCAGCTGATGCAGATTGGGGCACAGTTACTTTTGATTCTTATCCAGGTGCTCTTGTTTTTACCTTCTCTGATTGGGGTGCTCCCACTAAAGACACTCATTATCAGTTGAATGGTTATGCGGGGAAAACTCCGGGCTTCACTAATCAATGTCAGGGAAACTGTTGGTATGCTTATGCTGTAGAAGAGGTTCAAGGGCTTGAAAAACTCGCCTCTATCTTCAATCAGTATTTCCCTACAGGTAGTAATGAAGAGTTTATCGCAGGTACTGAGCCGGGCAATATCCCGCAGGATAAGTTTGATGCTTTACAAGAAATTTTTGAGCGTGCACAGCAACTCATCAATGAAACAAGCACAGATGTAGAAGCCTGCAACAACGCTTGTGTTGAGATTGAAAAAGCTTATAAAGAAGCAAAAGAAAGCATCATTCCTTTTACGGAAGGCTACTATTTCTTTGTTAATCATGCAGGTGAAGCTACAGGCATGTTTGAAGACAATGATCAGGTTCGTTTCAATAAAGCCTCTTGGACTCGTCCCGAGCATCCGACGGCTGATGATATGGCGTATATTTGGAAACTTGTTCCTGCCAGTGAAACGCCAAATCAGTTCTACATTCAGAACTATCTGACCAACAACTATGTAGGATTCCTCAATGCGTATGGAAGAGTTATTCCTACGACGGCTGAAAAGCAGCAAGTTTATACCATTTCCAACTTCCCTGGAGTGAAGGACTACTTTGCACTTCAGGCAAACGATGTGGATATGCTGCTTCATGCAAATACGAGTGGTGCAAATACGGTTGTTTATTGGGACAATACTCATCAGAATTCGGCTTGGCATCTCTATCCGATTTCCCAAGAAGATGTTAATGCACTTCAGTCAGCTCTGGATCAACAGAAAGCCAAGAAACGCTTGGCGGAACTCTTTGATGAAGCTAATGACTACTACCAGAAAGGTTTAACTTATACATCGGCCGCAACACCAGGCGATTATCCCGCAACAGTTGACGGTTTGGTGACAAAAGCTTCTCAGCTTTCTACCAATGCTCAAGAGCCTTCTGAAGGTCCTATCGCAAATCTTGTTGATGGCGACTTGAAGACTTTTTTCCATACTTCATGGAGTGTTTCTTTGCCCGATGTTCCGTATCATTGCTTGAATGCCGATCTTGAAAAGGCAGTAGGAGCCATCACTTTGAAGTATGCTAAGCGCTACAATACAACTACAAATGGTCTGCCCTATAAAGTTCGCATCTTTGCCTCCAACGACTCTGTTAATTGGGTAAGTCAGAACATAACAACGTTCGCCTTTACCGATTCTGTTACGATCGATGGTTCAAAGGTTGAAAAGTATGTAGGCCGTACTTCTCTTGCTTTCAATAATGGTGAAAACTTCCGTTATGTTCGTTTGCAAGTGGAGCAAAATAGAGGAAATTCCCATGCTAGCGGTAATCTCTACTTCTATCTTGGCGAACTTCGTATTTATGAGGCGACTTACGATAAGGATCATTCATTGGCTGAAAGCGTAGATCCAACGATACGTAAGAACTTTGTGGATCAGCTCGCTGCTGCTTCTGCTATTATTGCCGCAGGCAATGCGACACAAGCCGATGTTGATGCGTTCCAAGCTGCTTATGACGCTTACAAGGCCGTTTATCCAGATCCAGCAACTTTGAAGGCAGAGATTGCAAAGCAGCAGGCTATTATTGATGCAGCAGTTGAAGGCGAGAATTTTGGTGATTACGCTGGAGGTGCTAAGGCAGCTTTCCAGACAGCTTTGGATGCTGTATCGTCACATGTTGCTGATTTCACAACGATTGAGCAGTTGAACAATGCTAAGGCTCAAGTGGCTAACGCTGCAAAGGCTTTTGATGCAGCTCTTCATAAACCAGCTACGGGCGACATTGTTTTCCTTCGCGCTAACTCCGATAATGCTTCTGTCAACAAACAGTATGTTTACTCTGCGGGTAATAATTCTCATGCAACGCTGCGTTGGGGTGGCTATTCCTCTGAAACTGGCGACGATGCTAATCTGAACAACCGCCTTAGCTATATGTGGTTGGTAACAGTCAATGAGGATGGTTCGTTCACGTTCAAGAACATCGGTACTGGTCTCAATATGGCAGGTCGTACTAAGAAAGCTACCAATAACGACAATAGCCTTTATCTGGCAGCCCCAGGTTCAGACACTCCCGTCAATCTCTTGTTAGAGGGTGCGCCAAAGGCTTCCAGTTTCCAGATGAACTTAGGTGCTGGCACGTATTTGCGCTTCTACACACGTGGCGATTTGGTTTATACGGATAACGGTACGAATGTAGACTCTTATTTCACTATCGAAAAGGCCACTGCTTGGGGTGAAAGTTCTTATGTAGACTTTACAGCTCAGAGACCGACACCTTGCACACTGCCCTATGAGATAGAGGCTTCCGTCGGTGATGAAGGTACGCTCTATAAAGTAGCAGGTCTTTATACGGAAGGTGAGACAACGACGCTCGAACTCACGGCTTACGCTAGCACCGAAAAAATTCCAGCAGGTACGCCGTTTATTGTAGTGGTCAATGAAGGTCTGGATGGTCTCAGCTTCTTCCCGACGGCAACATCTCTTTCTGAAATGACCTATGGTTTTGAGTGTCATCCTGTCAATGGTCTTTGCGGTACGCTCGAAAAAACCACATTGAAGGCTGGTCAGGGCTTGTTTAATAAGGGCAAGGTGGTTGTTGCAACCGATGAGGATGTTCTGGGTGGCAACTCTGGTTATCTTGACTTCACAGTTCCTGTCTTGACTGCCAAGGCTGAATATTCTGTTCCTGTTGAAGGCTTCAACGTTACGGGCATTACGCAAACTGTTGTTCCTCAGCAGAACGCTGCCATCTATGATCTCCAAGGCCGTCGCGTGCTAAAGGCACAGAAGGGTCTCTACATCATCAATGGTAAGAAAGTGGTGGTGAAGTAATTTAAGATAGAATTATTCCACTTATAAATATATCCCCGGAAGTTGGCAGTTGCTCAACTTCCGGGGATATTTCGCCCTTGTCAGCTCCTTTTTCGGTTTACAAAAAAGGGAGCGACAAACAAAACTGTCGCTCCCTTGAGGGATTATACTTGGAATGAATTTACTGCGGAAGTGTCACGCGGAAGAGCTGACTGTCGGTGTGATCTTGCTTAATAAAAGCTTTCATTTTCTTCACCACTTCGGGATGAGCAGCAGCCACGTCATGGTCTTCATGCAAATCGTTGGCAAGGTCATAGAGGTGTACCTCGCCGCGATTGACAACCATTTTCCAATTGCCCATGCGCACACCGAGCATATTGGTTTCGTGGAATTCCCAATAGAGATGGTCGTGCTCTTTCTGCGTTCCCTTGCCCGTCAGCGTGGGATAGATGGAAATACCATCGAACCAGTCGTTTTTCAGACGTGGGTTGCGATAGCGCTGCTCATAGTTTTCGATGCCTGCCAAGTCGCAGAATGTAGCCATCAAGTCGTAGAATGCAAACTGGTGGTCACTGGTGACGCCTTCTCTCACTTGTCCCGGCCAGCTAACGATGAAGGGGATACGGATACCGCCTTCGTAAGTGCTGCGTTTCAAGCCGCGCAGTTTTGCATCACGATTGAAGAACGTGGGATCTGCCCCGCCCTCTTCGTGAGGACCATTATCGGAGGTGAAAATCACAACGGTGTTTTCCGCCAGGCCTTTTTCTTCGAGTTTCTTCATGATTTCGCCCACCTGCATATCCAGACGACTGATCATGGCAGCAAACTGCGCGTGAGCAATGTTCGTCGGATTGTAGCGCGAACCTTTGTCGCCGCCATACTGACGCTCTGCACAGAAATGTCCCTTATAGGCTTCGAGTATGGAGTCCTCGGGCTGAATCAGTTCGGCGTGCGGAAGCGTGTAGGTAAAGATGCCCAAGAAGGGTTTGTCCTTGCTCTGCTTGTCGAGCCAGTTGAGGGCATGCTGATGAATAAGGTCGGAAGAATACTGCTGGCGGTTGACATAGTCGTCGCCAAACATGGCGTGCTGGATGTTCTGATCCAAAACAACGCGTTTCACGGCCTTATCGCCCGCCGAACGGCTATAGGCGTTAAGGAAGTTGGGATAGTAGAGATGCGCTTGAAACTGGCAGATGTAGCCATAGAACTCATCAATGCCGCGCTTATCGGGGGTGGAAACAGAACCTTCATAGCCACCAGCCCACTTACCGAACATACCCGTGGTATAGCCATTATCTTTAAAAATTTCGGGAATGATAACGTGGGCGGTGTCGTAAGGCTCTTGTCCAACAAGGGCGTAGTCGGTATTGTTACCATACTTCATGGTGTTGTTGTTAGACCAATATTCCTTGTTGCCTCTCACGTGGGTGTGTCCCGTATGCTGACCCGTCATGAAACTGGCGCGGGAGGGAGCTGAAACGGGGCTACCAGCGTAGGCCTGCGTGAAGCGCATTCCCTGCTGAGCAAGGCGATCGATATTGGGAGTAGAAATGAGCTGCTGACCGTAGCAACTCAAGTCGCCATAACCCATGTCGTCGCACATGATATAAATGATGTTGGGGCGCTGCTGTGCTCCTGCGGCCAAAGCGGCCAATGTGGATGCGCCAAAGAGGAGATATCGTGGTTGCATTGTATGTTGGTTTTACGATTTATAGTATCAGAATTTATTTCACTACAATTTTTGAGGACGCTTTGTCTTGTGTGGCATCAACAAGAACAATGTAGCTACCAGCGGGGAGGTGGCTGATATTCAGCGTGTGTCCTTTGCCCTGTGCGGCGAGTTGTCCCGTTGTGGAGTAGATGCTGATGGTCTTCACGCCTTGAGCAGGTTCTACTGTGACACATTGGTTTTGCGCCGTGATAGTGATGAGCGATTTCTGTGTCGTTGCGGTATTGATGCCCGTTGAGATGCTGGTGTTCGGCGAGAAGTAAGCCGTGAGCAAAACGTTGTGGTCGAGCGCGAACGTATATGTGGCGTCGAGCGAAACAACATTATTGTTCTCTTTCCAGCAAAGAAAGCGCGCATTGCCCAACGGAGTGGCTTTGGCGGTGAGTCCATCAAGAGTGGCCGTGCCGCGCTGGCTGTCGTTGGTAGTCACGCTGGCAGTAAAGGTTTGTCCCTCTTCTGGAACTATGTTGAGAATAAAGTCGAGCGTTTGTCCCGTTACTTCCTCGTCGGCTTCCGTCAGTCCGTTGCTGGTGAAACGTATGCGCATACGACTTTTGCCTGTAGCAGCATTAGCAGGAATAAGGATGTTTGCTTCCATCTCTTGAGCAGCAGTGAGCTTTTGTGCTGTTTCAAAAACACCGTCGCGGTTCCAATCGAAATAAACATAAACGGAGTCGCCAGCTTGTGGGGCATCTTTCAGCGCCAGTGCAAGCGTGGCAGTGCGTCCCTTTACGAGGGTTGCTTTAGAAGCGGTATAAATCGTGTACCAGGTATTGGGCTTCGTGTTGGGCGCAATGATTTGTCGGCCGCTCGCCACTTGCGCCGGATAAGTGAGCGGGGTAAGCACGCCCGCACCTTTGAGAGAGGCAGAGAGGACATAGTTGGCCGTTAGCGCACCGCAGGGGAAATCATAGATCTGTGTCCGACGAGCAAATTCGCTGCGTGCTCCAACAAACGTGACAAGCGAGTCGCCATCGATAGTAAGCGTTGTTTGCGGCGTTGCAACGGAGGTAAAGTAGTAGCCCGCAGGTTTACCAGCACACACCTTATAATGGGAGTTTGTTCCCAACACTTTATCGGCAGCTACATTCACAAGCTGATATCCGCCCGTGCTGTTGCCCGTTCCAACAAAATACCACTGTGCGGAATTTTCCATATTCTTACCCCAACTTAGCGAACCATCGGCAGCCATAGTAAGGTAGAGTCCGTGAGTGTTTTTCAACAGATATTTACGAGCTGGTTTCCCCACAACAGCAGAGGGCACAAAGGGGCGCAACTCATAGAGATTCTCGGTTTCAGTAGTCCTCCACCAGGAATTACCATTGGAAGCGCCAGCTTTCCAAACGATGACATTGGAACTTGCTCCGTCCTTGTTCAGCCCGTTAGGCGAAGCACTCGTATTGGCATAGTCGGCGCAGTCCGTACTGGTGAGGCGGCAGAAATTTCCGTTTGTGCCGATATAGTACTCCACAGGAGTGCTGCTCGTTTTCATTATCGATGCTCTCGATTGCGCAACATTGCAACTGGCGATGTAGTTGCCCGAAGCTGAGTTGCGAATGTAATAGCAGTTGGCCTTACTGGTTGGGATAAACTGCCAGAAGATGCGCTTCGTCACGTCGTAAGAAGTCACAACAAGCGTACCGTCCGATTCTTCGCTAATATAACTCGAACTATTGTTCTTCATAGCAATGGTGTAGAACTTGTCGGTACTGAAACTGCCGGCATTTGCTGCAGCGCACAATATCAAAGGCAGCCACAACAAAAGAAGTAATAAAGAGGTAATTTTTCTCATGATGGTGTGTTAAGTCGAAACTTGCCTCGCAAAACTACTACTTTTCTACAGATTTTTCATCTTTTTCTCTCTTTTTCGTTCTTATTGTCGCTTTTTTGTGCTCTAAAAAAATGAGCAGAAAAAAGAAACTTTTCTTATAGATAATAAAAATTGGAGAATGCTACAAAGCATCCTCCAATTTCAGTCATATTTTGTATGTATATATAAGTATCCGAAAGGACTTTATAACAGACAATTCTTATTTTTTATTCTTCCCAGAGAGAATTCTGTTTGTCCCAGATGTGTAAACCTCTATCCTCTTCACGAGGGTCTTGTTTTCTGGTGTCGATATCTTCACCAGGATTGTAGCCTCCACCCACACCAGGGCTGGCAACAAGCATCAAACTTTCAGCAGACCAGGTAATAGAAGTTGTTTTAGGTGCTATATATTGTTTTTTATTCATAGTTTTCTGTGACTTTATTTGATTATTACTTTCGCACCATTGAGGATGTAGAGACCTGCCTGCTGCGGTTTGCTGATACGCTGGCCTTGCAGATTGTAGTAAACATCAGCAGCGCGATTTGAGTTTCCTGTCTCAATGCTTTCGATACTCTCAATTCCTGTTGTGGTATCGTCAAAATCGAAGACAACTCGTGTGCCTGCGGGCAGAGCGCTGAACTTCATATACGCCTTGTGGATGGGGAAGTTATTGATATTGCTCTCAGCCTTGTGGAAGGTACCGCCCTGCATCACATAAATGGGGTCGGTAGTTGTAGCTGTGAGAGAGGTAATGGGGTTTACAGTTACACCTGTCATAACGTTGTTTGTGACATGGTAGACTTGCTGATCTTGTTCACCAATCGTGTAGTAGAAGTCAGCATCTGTAGCTTCCTTATCAAGAACCTTGAGAAGTACGCCCGTATAAGCAGGAACGTAAGAATAAGAAGCTGTGTAACCACCCTTTTTGTCAACACTCGTCATTTGAACGTGCTTAGTGGCTGTACCGTAGTCGCCCTTTCCATCCAAAATCTTAGTGCTGGCTACGAAAGCTGCAACCGCTGAATGGTGATTCTCATTGTAGTAGTCGCTGAAGTCTACATCGAACTCACGAGCGAATGTACCGTACTTCTTGCTAATTTTGACATCCTTGATTTTGAACTCAAGCTGTGAGGTGAAATCGTAAGGACTCTTTTCTTCGCTATCAGTAGCAATTTTATAGACTTTCTTCGCCCACTTTTCTTGGTAGACAGGGAGAGCCGTTTTCTTAACATAGATAGTTGTAGTTTTTGCAAACTCATTGTAGTTCTTACCCGTATCATCGAGATCGAAGCGAGTCGTACTCAACATTTGATTAGTGGGATTGCTCTCAATGAAGAAAACACTCTTTATGATACTTGTTGTGTCTGTGCGGTTGGTGATGAAAGCTTGAGCACCAATGTATTCCACATCTTTCTTTACTACCACTTCCTTTATGCCAGAGGTGACGTGCTGGAAAGCATAGTCGCCAATCATGCTCACTTTGTAGTTTTTGCCTCCATGAGGTATTTCCGTAGGTAGGACAAAGGTTTCGTCAGTGCGCGTTGTCTTGAGCATGTCCACAGCACAATCAGAGACTGCAATATATTCCTCTGTATCCTTTACAAATGAAGGACTGATAGACTTAAACTTACCATTATAGAAAGGATCGCTATTGTAGTCGGAGAGTTTTTCCTGACGCACATGAATGTCGATCTTATCCATCAAATTCGGTGCCTCATTACCATCATCAAAAGATCTTTCGCTAGGATTTTGGTTGATATTGGCTGGATCAATTTTATTATCACAGAGGAATGTGATAGTATTCAGATTAGAGCAACCACCAAAAGCACGCTTACCGATAGAAGTTACCAAGTTAGGGATAGTCACGTTCTTCAGTTCTTGACAGTTATAGAAAGCATAGTCACCAATTGCTGTAATAGAAGGAGGCAGCAATGTAAAATGCTCGTTAGCCTTGCCAGGAGGGAAGATTTTCAATGTCTCTTTATCCTTAGATAAAAGATAACCATCAACGCTGGAATATTCAGTATTCTTCTTGCTCACATTGATAGCTGTGAGGTTTGAGCAGGATTTGAAAGCCTCAGGACTGATTGATGTAGTCTTCTCTGAGACATTCACAACAGTTAGAGCCTGACAGTTGTTAAAAGCCTCGCGCTCGATCGTCTGCACATTGCTAGGTACAGTAAAATTCTGCAAACCACAGTTGGAAAAAGCACCTGCACCGATAGTTTGAATATCTGCATTAGGATCAAACTCTACTGTAGCTAATTTTCCACATCCGTTAAACGCATTCAGTTCGATGCTTGTTACCGTCTTGGGAACGATGAATGACTCGAAATTCGGTAGGTTTGCAAAAGCATTCTTTTTGATAGTTTTCAATTCGCAAGAGCCCAAGAAGTTTACATGCTTCAAATTATCTAATTTTTTGGAGAAAGCATCTTCTTCAATAGTTTGCAGTTTAGAACCATTAGGTACGTTGATTGTTTCTAACATTTTGCAATTTACAAAAGCTTTGCCAATCGCGGTGATAGAAGAGGGCAAAGTAACCTCCCTCAATTTATGGCACTCCCAGAATACATAATTATCTATTTTCTTCATATTAGACTGTTCGAGAAACGTAACTGTTTCAAGATTCGTTTGACGAAAAGCCTGTTCATTTATGTACTCAACACTAGCAGGAATCACCAAAGAGACGATTTTTCTTGCCCCCATAAAAGACTTTACAGAAATAGTCTTAACAGTAGCTGGAATTGTGTAAGAAGTTTCGGGTTTTGCAAGTGGATAAAAATAAAGAATCTGTTTATCTGCAGAGAAAAGCACACCTTCCTCAGCATAAAAATCAGTATTACCATCTGCAACCTCGTAAGCTTCAAGGCTTTGACAATTCTCAAAAGCACCTTCTACTAAGCCTTCTCTTTTGAGATCTTTTGGAAGCTTTATTGTTGTTAGTTTATTAAGGCTGACAAGAGCAGAGATATTGATTTTTGTTACTTGATTCAAATCTATCGTGGTCATATTCTGGTTGCTAACAATGCCGTAAGAAGCGATTTCTTTTACACCATCAGGAACCTTATAGTCTGCCACGTTCTTCGCATACGGATAAAAAACCAACTTATTGAGCCCTTTAGTGAAGAGAACATCGTCTTTTACCTCATAGTTAGGATTACCCCCTGGAGCTATTTCAAAAGCTTCCAAAAGGGGCTGTCTTGCAGCAATAGAAGGACTTCCTTCGTCTACCTTGGCGAGATTTTTAGGAAGAACTATTCTCTGCAATCCCTCAAGCTTATTGAATGCCAAAAAAGTAATATGCTTTACATTCTCATCAACCACATAGGTTGTTTGCCCTGTTTCCGTTAAAAGAGTTGAAGGAATGGCACGAAGTTCTTCCTTACCTCTTGTGTACAATATACCCTCTGTTGTAGACTCAAAGGCAGGATTATCTCCATCCACTATACACTGAGGATTATACGCCAAAGTTGCCCAGACTCTTGTATCAATCTCTGTTACACTCTTAGGAATGGAAACTTTCGTAATCTTTGATCCGTCAAAACTAGATGCGCCGATTTTTGTCACAGTCTCTGGAATTATTACAGATGTAACATTAGGACTAGTTGTCACACCTGTATGAGCTCCTACCTCTGTAACAATAAAAGAAGTACCTTGTCCATTGTTGAATGTACCTGGAATAGTCAGCTCACCTGACACAGAAGCCTCAGTACCCACAAATTTTAACTGGTGTACACCTGTTACCGTTAGAACCTCGTATTTCAGATTATTGATCGTAATAATCTCAGACACGGTATAGGCCCAAAGACTTTTAGGTATCACCATGAGAAGTAATACCAAAAAGAAGGTTTTCAATTTTACCATATTAATCGTTTTTTGTTTAAAATACTGTTTTTTCTTTTCTCTTAGAACTCACTCACAAATTATACTTTTTTAGGATAAAGAGTTTCTTGCTGCAAATGTATGCAGATATTTTTGAAAATCAAAATAATCTTTTCTTTTGATAGAGAAAAAGAATGAAAAGTTTTCTTTTTACTTAAAAAAATAAAGAAAAACACACCAAATTATAACTAGACATTTTTCTTTCAGTACAATAAATAATAGGCAGTTTATTGACTTTACTAAAACAAATCAGCTTAGAATAAAAAGTAAAAAAACAGGAATACCAAAACCAATAGAATTCACAGAAGCAACAGAGAGAAATACAGGAAAAGAGTCCTACAAGAGGCAAACAAATACATATCCCACATACCTTACTTTTTTTATCTTCAGTCAAATAAAAAAGAAGAGCCAGATAGTGCAGAGAAAATATGTCTGAATATGAACAAAAAAGTTGAAATTAGGAAAATTAGTATTTCTTCGGAGCGAGCAACTGATGATAGTGCGCATCATCGCAGAGGACTTTAAGGGCAAGTTTGAAATCCTTATCATTGCGCAGGTTGTATTCGGCCACACCTTTTTGGTAGTAGTAGCGCGTCACGAGTTCGGACTCGACAAGCGACTTAATGTCTTTGCGCCAATAGTCGAAATCGTAGGCGAAATTATGGGAGAGCTTTTTCTCCAGCGCATTCAGCTCATCTTTAGCCATTCGTTCGTAGCCTTCTGCTGCTGCAATACTGCGCAGAATATTAAGCGCGGCTTTCGACTGTGTATCGTAAGTGAAATTCTCCTTTTTCAAGAATTGTTGAAAGTCGTTGTATTCCTGATCAGAAAGGGAAAAAGTACTGGGACGCGCAATGGAGCGATGATGATTCTGGTAGTTGGAGCAATAGTTGCGCAGAGCATCGCTCGAAGAGAGATAGGTGAAGAGCGAGGGCAAGGAGTCGGGCACGGTTACAATATCGGGCGTAATGCCTCCCCCATCGCGAACGGGGCGTCCGTTGGCGGTATGAAACACTTTAGAAAGCGAGTCGGGCAGGTGTTGCGGTTGGCCGTTTTTATAATTGTATGCCTGAATGCAACGCCCCGAAGGGATGTAATATTTGCTCGTGGTGAGTTTGAGAATTGTCTTATAGGGTAATTGTCGCGGCTGCTGCACTAAGCCTTTCCCATATGTGCGCTGACCGATGATGACGGCACGGTCGTAATCCTGCAAAGCCCCGCTGGTAATTTCGGCCGAAGAAGCTGTACCGTTGTCTGTCAGAACAACCATGGGCATCGTTAAATCGGCTGGTTCGTTCTTTGTTTTGAAAATAGAGTTTACCTCCTTCAACTTTCCTTTCATACGTACCACTTCTTTTCCGCGAGGCACAAAGAGCCCCACTACATTTACGGCCTGATCTAACAGTCCGCCGCCATTTCCGCGCAGGTCGAGGATGAAACGCCGCATACCTTTTTGCTTCAGCGCCGCAAAGGCCATCTGAAGTTCGTGGGTTGTTTGCTCGGTGAAGCCTGTGAGCAAGGCATACCCAACAGAATCGTTTACCATCGTATAGAACTGAACGCTGAGCATCGTTATGGTGCGCCGCGTTAGTCGGAATGTGAGCGGTTTTTCCACGCCATAGCGTTTCACTTTCAATTCGAAGTGGGTACCTGCATCACCGCGCAACGATTCGCTAACACGGTTAGAGTATTCGCTTTCTTTGCCTTTTTCGGCCTCGCCATAATCCTTTCCGTTGATGGAAAGAAGGATGTCGCCAGAGCGTAGACCAGCCAGAGCGGCAGGCATACCCTCGTAGGGTTCTTCAATGATGCAGCGACGCGCTTTTTTGAGAAAAGAAATGACAGATCCGATACCTGCATACTTCCCCGTAGTGAGTTGTTTGAGCTCTTGCGTCTTGTTCTCAGCATAGTACTGCGTATAAGGGTCAAGCTGATTGAGCATATAGAGCAGCGCGTTGTTGATATTTTTCTCCGCACTCAGTGTGTCCACATAATAAGTGTCCAATTCCTTATAAAGGGAATTGAAGATGTCGAGATTCTTAGAAATCTCAAAATTATGGTCGGAATTGCTTTGCGCCGCGCCTTCAATCGTGAAGACAAGTGCAAAAAGAAAAAGCAGCTTTTTCATGTTGAAAATGTTGATAAGAAGAAGGAACAGAAAAGAAAGAGAAGAAAAGGAGGGAAAGAATGCAAAGACAGTCTTCCGCAAGAGAGCAGGAAGCAATAATAGAGAAATCAGCGCTTGCTTTGTACTCTTTTTCGTTATCTCATTTCATTGTCTCACTGATTTCGGCCCACACATCGCTGGGAAGGGTTGTGCCAACCACCTGGATAACCTTGCTCGCCAAGAAAGCTCCTCTCTGAAGACAGGCTTCCAAAGATTCATCACGACTCAAACCATAGAGGAAACCAGCGGCAAAATAATCGCCAGCACCCGTGGTATCTACTACTTTGCTCACTCTCTCTGCGATCGCGCGAGCTACTTCCTCTCCGCGTTTCACCAAAGCTCCCTCTGCGCCTACCTTGACAATGGCTATTTCGCATTTTTCGGCCAACACATTGAGGGCCTCAACGGGATCGGACTTACCGGTAAAGGATTTAGCTTCATCTTCGTTGGCAAAAATAATGTCGACTTTCTGAAGCAGTTGTTCGAAGAAGGGACGATCATCCGCCACTATATTATAGCTACCAAAGTCGAGACCAATCTTTAAGCCTTTCGACTTGGCAATATCTGCTGCGCGCATCACCATTTCGTGGTTCTGTACAAGATAGCCTTCAATATAGAAAATGTCAGCATTGTCGAACCATTCCTCCAACAAGTCATCAGCCGTCAGCGTGGCAGCTGCGCCCAAATAGTCGTTGAAGGTGCGCTGCCCGTCGGGGGTAATAAAAGCAGAACAAACGCCCGTGGGGAGATCGCCAATAAGGAAATGAGGAATACCGCCATTCTGCAAGAAATTGTCCTTATAGAATTCGCCATAGAGGTCATCGCCCACTTTCCCGATAAATTCGGGTTTTGCGCCGAGATTAGCCAGTGCCAACATCGTATTTCCCACAGACCCTCCAGTGGCAAAGCTCGTTGGAAGTTTTTCCAACTTCTCATTGAGCTTTTTATACCCCTCGAAGTCAACAAACTGCGTAGAGCCTTTTGGAAGCCCCAGTTCTTTGAGTTCGGAGTCGTCAATCTGTGTCAAAACGTCGCAAAGAGCGTTGCCAATGCCTAAAATCTTCTTCATTTCAACTTTTTTTTCAAAATTCTATGCAAAGGTATTGCTTATTTCGGAAATAGACATTACTTTTGCACCGCAATTCTGAGAGAAACCTCATTATTCTGCTTCAGTAGCTCAGTTGGTTAGAGCACCTGACTGTTAATCAGGGGGTCGTTGGTTCAAGCCCATCCTGAAGCGCAAATATCTCAGAAGAGCACTGCTTCAGTAGCTCAGTTGGTTAGAGCACCTGACTGTTAATCAGGGGGTCGTTGGTTCAAGCCCATCCTGAAGCGCCATGGAGGAATCACTAAGAAGTGGTTCCTCTTTTTTTGTTTATTACGAAACGTGATGAAGAGAAGAATGCTGTGCGTAGTCACGGGAATGTTCGCACTTACGCTGTGCGCCCAGACGCAAAAGAAAACCAAGAAGACGACCGTAGTTGCCCACGCAGCGGTAGCGGAAACGGACGATGCATTGCTGCAACGCTGGGCAGCCGGTCGGAAGGTGTCGACCGAAGCAGTAGAGAAATTCGGACGGAAGCATTGCTTCGTTGCTCAGCGCATCCCCGACAAGGTGTTTCAGAGAATGTTGGGAAAATCATTTCCTAAAACAAATGCTATCGAGCGCGAAGAACTGCGCTATCTGCGCCTACTCCATTACAACAAAGAGGGCGAAATCCAGCTGGGAGAAATGGTGTGTAACAAGCACATTGCAAACGCATTGGTTACTATCTTCAGCAAACTTTTCGATGCGCACTACCCCATTGAACGAATGGTGCTCATCGACAATTACCAAGCCAACGACGAAAGCTCTATGCGAGCTAACAACACCAGCTGCTTCTGCTTTCGCTCCGTGAAAGGTACGAAAAAACTATCAGCCCACTCCCGCGGAATGGCTGTCGACATTAACCCGCTCTACAATCCCCATTGCAAAAGGCAAAAAGGAAAACTCTCCGTTGCACCCACAACGGCTCTACCCTACGCTGATCGCTCCAAAAAATTTGCTTACAAGATTGAGCATGGCGACATCTGCCACCGCCTCTTCCTTGAACACGGCTTCAGATGGGGCGGCGCGTGGCGTCACTCGAAGGATTATCAACACTTCGAAAAATAGAATATCTAAAAATGGTGTCTTCACCACGAAAAACTTCACTTCTGAAGCTTTTCTGCAACTTTTCCTGGAGGAGATACTCTGCTTTTATATTTATGCGTGTGAATATCCTTATTGTGTCAGCTCATAGAATAAGGCTGTCAGCTGACGCGCTTATTGTATTTATAAACGCAATAAGGAAAAGCGAGAACGAAAAAGAAAGGCTCTTCCCTGTAAGTTATTTTTCGTTGTCACGTCGTCACGTTGTCACACTTTGAGTATAACTATTTGATAACGTACACGTTGTGCGTGTGACGACAAGTGACAACAGTGTGACAACAAAAATTTTCATTGTCACACCAACAAGTGCCTGTCAATCAATACATTCCTCTCCTGCGTGACAACGTGACAACAAAAAACGAGTTTTTTCTGGGGAGGAGAGATGGGGAATTTACAATCTTTTTTCAAAAGCTAAACGTTCTGTTTTTTCAGTAGTGCCTCGTTGATAATATACTTTTCCGCAATAAATGAAACCAAGATGGCGCACGAGCGAAAGCATCTCGACATTGTCACAATTGGTATCTATGCGGATGCTCCCCACTTCGCGCTCCCGACAAAGACGTTCCACTTCAGAAAAAATACGTCGCGCGTGACCTCGCCCCAGCGCAGCATGAAGTACGGCCATACGATGAACAACAGCATAAAGCATATCTGAGAGCCAATGTCCCTCTATCGCATCGTAAGCCGGTTCGCCACGAAAAGAAATAGCTGCATAAGCCACAACTTCTGCATTTTCTTCTATAACATAGCCTATGCCTAAATCGAAGTCGGCTTGCAAGTCAGCTTTAGCAGGATAATGCTCATCCCACTGCTGCCGTCCTTTCGCCACCATGGTTTGTGCAGCTCCTCGAAGGATGTGAAAAACAGCATCAAAGTCAGTCGGTCGGGCAGGACGAAAAAGAGTTTGCATAGAATCCATATTTAGATTGCAAAGAAAGCAAATCTTACACGTTTATACAATCTGTAGAGCATTATTTAGCCTCTTTCACTACTAAGAATTGATTTTTCAGAGAAAAAATTTTGTCGTATTATTGGTAAGTACTATCTTTGCACCGCTTCTTTAACGAGGAGCAAGGATTGTCCTATGGTGTAATGGCAGCACTAGAGTTTTTGGTTCTCTCAGTCTTCGTTCGAGTCGGAGTAGGACAACGCAATCAGAGTCCTGTGCTTTTGCGCAGGACTTTTTTGTACACCTATCATACGACAGATACTTTAACAAATATTTTGCAAAAGCACAAAAGATTCATTACCTTTGTGGCATCATTACTTACATTATCAATTTAATATCTTTATTTTATGAAGAAATCTCTACTTCTTTTAGTTACATTGTTCACTGCTCTATTTGCAGGAGCTGAAACGATTGACAACACTACAGCTACATGGACTGCAGCTGCTGATGGTATCACTTTTACTTCTGGTACCTACACTCTCACTGCATCAAAAGCAGCAGGCAAAACAGCTCCACAGCAGCACGCACAATACAAAGATGTTCGTGTTTACGCTAAGAGTACACTGACTATTGCCACTACGGGCAGTAACATGAAATCCATTGTGTTTAAGATTGCAAAGAGCGGTATCTACCGTCAAGCAGATATGTCTGCTTCAACAGGAACTGTACAGGTTGACACAACAGCAATGACTGTGACTTGGACTGGCGATGCCAACAACGTGGTTCTCACCGTTGGAGAGAAAGCTACGTATGGCCGTGAAAAAAATAAAAATGGTCAGTTCCGTTTCATCAAGACTGAAATCAACGAAACCGCTGGTGGTGGCGGCGAGACAGGCGAAACACCGACCGTTACAGAAATGAACATTGTGGATCTCAATGCTCTGACAGCAGATAAAGCAAATGTTCGTTTGAAGTTTACAAATGCTAAGGTGCTCGGTTCTCACACATCAAAGCAGAATGCAAAGTCTATCTATGTTCGCGAAGGAGGCAAGGCTGTTATCCTCTACAATACTGGTCTTGAATTGAGCGATAACGCTATTCTCAACGGCTATGTTGACATTGACTTCAAGCTGTTCAATGGCATACCCGAAGTAGTAAAGAACAATCAGACCAACGCAACAAATCTAACAGTTACGGAAAGCAGCGAAGAAGCAGTGCCTGTTGAAACAACAATCGCAGAACTCAACGCTAAGAAACACCTTGCCGACCTCGTTGTTTTAAGAGGGGTTACTATCAAGTCAGAGAAGAGCGGTCAGTACACTAACTACTACGCGGTGTCTGGTAGCGATCGTATTCAACTCTTCGGTGGTATCAAAGTAAAAGACTATGTTAACGGCAAAAGCTACGATGTAGTTGCTATCTTTAACCAAATCTACAAAGGTATAACTCCTGAAATCGCTCCCACAAAGGTAACAGAAGCTAATTCTACTGGTATCAGCACTATCCAGGAAGCTCAGAAAGTTGTTGTTTACGACATCCAAGGTCGCCGCGTGCAGAAGGCAGAAAAGGGTCTCTTCATTATCAACGGCAAGAAAGTCCTTGTGAAGTAATTCACAATATATTACAAGTTTTCATAAGGTCGCCTAATGTTAGGCGACCTTATCTTTTGTTTTTTTATTAGAAAAATCTCCTTCAAATAAATGCTCTAAAACACATCCTTTCAGAGAAGAAAACACGAAACAATTTCACGAACAAAAGGGATTTATGCAAAATAAAATAAAAATTTCTGCAAAAAGATGCAAGAGATACAGATAAAGGTATATATTTGCAAAGTCAAGTTAACAATATTATTCTGCATGGCAGATTCAAAAAAGCAAAAACTCAACAAAAGCTTACCCTACAACACAGTAGCGGCAGCGTTAGCAGAACAAAGGAGATTGGCACAAAATAGATAAAACTAATCATACATAATAGAACCCTAAAATAACAAACCTTTTAATCATATTAACTTATGTCTCATCTCTCAAATTCATTCGGAGCATTCCTGCTTCTGACTGTCATGGGTGGCGGACTGGCTCCAGAGGTTCTGGCATCCAGCGTTCGGCCAACAATGACCGTTACACAGCAGCAAGACGCAGTGCAAGGCGTAGTAACAGACGCTAACGGTGAGCCTGTTATGGGCGCAGCCGTTCGAGTTAAGAATTCGGGCCGTGTCTCTGTCACTAAGGACGATGGTTCTTTTTCCATTCCAGGAGTAAAAAAAGGCTCGGTCGTTGTCATCTCTTTCTTAGGCTATGAAACGCAAGAAATAACGTGGAACGGCGGTACAATAAAAGTAACTCTTCAAGAAAAAGACAACACACTGGGCGAAGCAGTCGTAGTGGGTTTCGGTACACAGAAACGCGTCAACATGACGGGTTCTATCTCTACCGTTAGCGCAAAAGAGATTCAAGCACGCCCTGTTAATAGCACTGTTGAAGCTCTGCAGGGTGTCGTACCAGGTATGAACTTCGCCGTAGGTTCTGGCGGTGGTGCGCTCGACTCTGATTTAACTTTCAACATCCGTGGTAAAGGAACTATCGGTGAAGGCTCTGCCGTTACCCCACTTGTTCTTATCGACGGTATGGAGGGCGACATTTCTACCCTCAACCCACAGGATATCCAGAATATCTCCATCTTGAAAGATGCCAGTACTTCTTCCATCTATGGTTCACGTGCTGCCGGTGGCGTTATCCTCATCACAACGAAGAAAGGCCATGAAGGAAGAATCTCTATCAACTACAACAACTCATTCCGTTTCAATTCTCCACTCAATATGCCGGAGATGATGAACTCCTATGAGTATGCCAACTTCTTCAATGCGGCAGGTCATAGCACCATGTTTACAGATGCTAAGCTGAAGCAAATCAAAGACAACCTCGAAGGCAAAGGCGGCCCAACAATGTACGCCAACCCAAAAAGCAAGCATTGGGAAGTTTGGGACGAACTCGACCTGCTTCCAACAGGAAATACCGATTGGCTGAAATACCACTTCGGCAATAGTTTCTCACAAGAGCACACGCTGAGTATTTCAGGCGGTAGTCAAAAGATGCAATACTACTTCTCTGCTAACTACTTGCAGCGCAATGGTATGCTTAAGCAAGCTAAGGACGACCGCAACCGCTATGCCTTCACAGGGCGCATCAATAGTGAGCTAGCTCCGTGGGCGCACTTCGGTTATACAACTCGCTTCAACCGTGAGGATTTTGAACGTCCGTCGTTTGTTACTCCTCTCTTCTATCACAATGCTTGCCGTTACTGGCCGATTGTTCCGACTATCGATCCGAATGGACACCCCGTACGCGAATCTTACTACGAAATGCTTAATCGTGGTGGTCTTTACAATATTCAGCAGGATAATCTGGATCAGCAGTTCTCACTCATTCTTGAACCTATCAAGAACTGGACGATCAATACTGAATTGAACTATCGCGCAAGCACCACTTTCCGTCACGAAGATTATCAGACGGTTTACGCTTGGGATGTTAATAACAATCCATACGCAACAGACAATCAGACTTCTTCCGTAACGGAATACGCTTACAAGTCTAACTATTTCAATCCGAATATCTATTCAACTTACCTTCGCAGCTTTGGTGATCACAATTTCAAGGTGATGGCTGGTTTCCAGAGCGAATGGTTCCACTATCGCAATGTGACAGGTTCTCGTGATGGTATTCTTTCTAGAGTGCCTACACTGAACACTACTTCCACCAATCCGCGCGTAGCAGGTGGTTTAGCAAGTTGGTCAACAGCAGGTTTCTTTGGTCGTTTGAACTACAACTATGCTGAACGCTACTTGGTAGAAGCAAGTCTTCGCTACGACGGTTCTTCTCGCTTCATCAGATCAAAGCGTTGGAATCTCTTCCCCAGCTTCTCTTTAGGTTGGAATGTTTCTAAGGAAAACTTCTGGAAACCTATCGAAGATAAGATCAACAACTTGAAGCTCCGTTTCACTTGGGGTAAGCTCGGTAACCAAAACACGGACAACTGGTATCCCTTCTATTCTACTATTGGTTATAGCGCTAATGCCGGTAACTGGTTGCTCAACGGAGAGAAGCAGAATCTGGCTTCCGAACCAGCTCTCGTCAGTGCATTGCTCACATGGGAAAAGACCCGCACATGGGATCTCGGTGTTGACTTCGGTGCTTTCAACAATCGCTTGACGACCAGCTTCACTTACTTCCAACGCAAAACTTTGGACATGGTAGGTCCTGCTCCTGAACTTCCTGATGTACTCGGTACGGCTGTTCCTAAGGTGAACAATCTCGATATGACCTCAAAGGGTTGGGAACTCACGCTCGGATGGCGCGATCATATCAACGATTTCTTCTATGGTGCCGACCTCATGCTGAGCGACAATCAAGTGGTTATCGATCGTTATCCCAATGCAGCGAAAGATCTCTCTCAGACATACTATAAGGGCGCTCACTTAGGCGATATTTGGGGCTATGTTACAGAAGGTATGGCTAAAACTCAGGAAGAGATGGATGCTCACCTGAAGAATGCTAACCAAGATGCGCTCGGTTCTAATTGGCGCGCTGGTGACATTATGTACAAAGACCTTAATGGTGATAAGAAAATCAATACTGGTCAGAATACGGCGAACGATTCTGGTGACCGCAAGATTATTGGTAACTCCACTCCGCGCTACAACTTCGGTCTGAACCTCACAGCCAGCTATAAAGGCTTCGACTTGAAAGTATTCTTCCAAGGCGTTCTGAAGCGCGATTATTGGCCTGGTGCAGGTGGCGGCGGTGTTATGTTCTGGGGTGCCAGCGGTGGCAAGTGGCAGAGTGTTGCTTTCAAGGAGCATCTCGACTACTTCCGTGCCGATGCAAACGATCCGCTCGGACAGAATCTCAACGCTTACTATCCCGAACCTGATTGGAGCACACAGAAGAACCAGCAAGCACAAACTCGCTACTTGCAGAATGCAGCTTACTGCCGTCTGAAGAACGTTACGTTGGGCTACACTCTCCCAGAAGCACTAACACAGCGTTTCTATGTTCAGAAAGTTCGCTTCTTTGTTTCGGCTGAGAATCTTCTCACTTTCACTAAGTTCACCAAGATGGGCGATCCCGAACTCATCGACGCCGGTGGTTGGGGCTTCAGCAAGACTTATCCGCTCTCTAAGACATGGTCTGTTGGTGTAAGTGTCACTTTCTAACTCTCATAATTCGCTGAGAAAAGAGCGGAAAAGTTCTATTCCGCATCAATCTAAATGTACTCTTTAATAAAAAAGACATTATGAAACTAAAATATTTTTCACTGCTGCTGTGTGGTGCGTTAACACTGACAAGCTGTAATGACTTTCTGGATCGTGAACCAGAAGATAGCCTTACTCCTGGTAAGTACTTTACAGCCGAAGCAGACCTTGCTGCATATAGCATCAATCTCTATAATTTCAATTCCATCCAACCTGGTTCTTACGGCATTGGTACTTTCGCCGATGATAACGGTACAGACAACCAGGTGAATGCTGGAGGTTCTAACCTATGGATTCCAGGGCAATACAAGGTGGGTAGTAGCAATCCGTGGAACTTCACTCAAGTGCGCCATTGCAACTACTTCTTCGAGAAGGTTCTTCCTAAGTACGAAGCTGGTAAGATTCAAGGAAATGCAGATAATATCAAGCACTACATTGGCGAAATGTATCTTCTCCGTGCATACGCCTACTTCAATCTCCTGAAGAATATCGGCGACTGCCCCATCATCACTACAGCACTTCCCGATGAAGAAAGCGTTCTCCTCAAAGCCTCTCATCGTGATCCGCGTAACAAAGTGGCTCGCTTCATCCTTGAAGACCTCGACAAAGCTATCAGTCTACTCAAAGAGGTTTCTCCAGACGAAAAGAAAGAGCGCATCTCCCGCGATGTAGCTTACCTGCTTCGCAGCCGCGTAGCTCTCTACGAAGGAACTTTTGAGAAATATCATGCCGGAACAGCCTTCGTTCCGGGCGGCAAGGATTGGCCTGGTGATGCAAAAGATGCTGCCGACTATGACAACGCTACTGAAGTGAAATACTTCCTCGGCGAAGCCATGAAGAGTGCAAAAATGCTGGGTGATAAGATGGTCAATCAACTGGCAGAAAACAAGAATACGCCAGAAGGAATGGACGCTAAGTATGAGTCTATCAACCCCTACTACACAATGTTCTGCGATGTGGATATGTCCACTTACCCCGAAGTACTGATGTGGCGCGAATACAGCGTAGCAAAAGGAACAGGACATAACACGCAGCAATACTTCCAGAAGAACGGTTGCAACACGGGTTGGACACGTGGTCTCATCAACTCCTTCGTAATGGAAAACGGCTATCCCATCTATGCTGCCGCTTCAGGATATAACACTGCACAGGAACAGAATGGTATCTCTGCTACACTGGCCAATCGCGACTCACGTATCCGCATCTTCACAAAGGGTGACAACAGTGTTGAGAGCTACTTTGATGATGGCACTACGGCTCGCGTGCAGTTGGGAAATAGCATTTTCGAAGAAATCGAAAAGCGTGCTGTAACGGGCTATATGATCAAGAAGGGTAAACACTACAATCCCAAAATGTACCTCACCCACTTCCACAGTGTGAATGGTAGCCTCTTGTTCCGTGGTGTTGAAGCATTGCTCAACTACATCGAAGCTTCTTACGAACTGAACGGAACAATCGATGCTACTGCTGACAGCTATTGGAAGGCCATCCGCCGCCGTGCTAAAATAAATGACAACTACAGCATAACGATCGCTGCAACCGACATGTCGGAGGAAGCTAAGGGCGACTTTGCCGCTTACTCTCATGGTAAGCTCATCGAGCCAACTCTTTACAATATCCGCCGTGAACGCCGCAATGAGCTGATTGGCGAAGGCTTCCGCTGGGCCGACCTACAACGCTGGCGCGCTTGCGACCAAGTGAAGAACTACCAGATTGAAGGTTTCCGCTATTGGGGTACTGTCTACCAAGGTGCATTCCTTGACAAAGATGGTAACGACAAGGCCGTCGTTGACTTGAGCGGTGAAAAGGGCAACATGTCTGCTCAGACGCTGAGCGACTATATCCGCCCCTACCAAATCAAGCCCGAATCTCACAACCTGCTCTACAATGGTTTGAACTTCACTCCGGCTCACTACCTCATGCCACTGCCACAGTCTGTTTTCCGCAAAACGGCAACCGACAAGAAAGACCTGAAGACCTCTGTTGTTTATCAGAATCCAGGTTGGCCAATGATTGATGGTAACGGAGCTGGAACCATCGAATAATTTCTAATATCTCTTAACGAAAGAGGGAAGTTCGCTTCCCTCTTTTTTTGTTAGTTGCTGTGGAGAAACTACTTCTCAGAGCACTACGTTTCTCACGCCTCCCATGGAGGCGCACTATACTTAACCATGGGTAATGACCAAGCGATAGTGAGGGAGAACCCGTGGAGAAAAGGACAAACGACTGCACTTACTTCCAACACCGGCAGCGTCACACAAAAAGCGTGGAAGGAGTATTCCCCATCTCTCCTCCCCAGAAAAAAACTCGTTTTTTGTCGTCACGTTGTCACACAGGGGAGGAATGTATTGATAGACAGTCGCTTGTTGGTGTGACAACAAAAATTTTTGTTGTCACACTGTTGTCACTCGTCGTCACGCGCGTAATATACAGGTTCTCAGGTTGTTATACTCAAAGTGTGACAACGTGACGACATGACAGCAAAAAACAACATACAGGAAAGAGCCTTCCTGCTTCGTTCTCACTTTCCCTTATTGCGTTTAGAAATACAATAAGCGCGTCAGCTGATAGCCTTATTCTATCAGCTGACACAATAAGGGTATTCACACGCATATATATATAACTACCCGTGGGTTCACCCTCACTACCGTTCGGGCATCACCCACGGTTAAGCATGAGGTGTCCCCGCAGAGGACAGTGGAAATGAAACACGAACAACATTTGCTTTGAGAAGAAGATGTGAATACGGAAAACACTTTCTCTGAGAGCAGCGAAGAATACAAGTAATATCTCCAGTTGAGGAAAATAGATGCAAGATCTTAGTGGAAATAAAAAACCATTCCCGAATCTTTGTGGTTCGGGAATGGTTGATATATGAAAGTAGAGGTACTTACTTCTTGATGATTTCAAGACCTTTCTTGACAATGTCGCTGCGGCGATTGACGAATTGGAAGTATTCGTTGCGGTCCCACACATCGTAGATAATGAGGCTCTTTAGCGTGAAGTGCAAGTCGGGGAGTGTTTTTTGCATTTCCTTATCGTCCTTGGCTTCTATCTTTTTCTGCTTACCAGCATCGATGATTTCATCGATGAGCGTTTGCGGCACTTCGTAAGTGTCCATAAACTTCTTGAGGTCGGGATACTGGCGTTTGATTTCCTTGCGGTGGTTATCGATGAATTTCAAGCTTTTCTCATTGATAATATTGGCACGGCGCAGGGCAAGATAGTATTTAGAGTAGGTCGTAGTGTCGAGCGGTACGAACACATCGGGCATGATGCCACCGCCACCATAAACAATGCGATTTTTCTCCAAAGTGCGATATACCTTAGTGGAATCGAGATGGATGCTGTCTTTACATACGAGTTCGCCGTGCTTATAGCGCTGCTCGAGGTCTTGGTTGTACTCGTCCTTCTGTCCTTTGACATATGGTTTCTGAATGCAGCGTCCTGAGGGCGTATAGTAGTGGGCCGTAGTCAGGCGAATCATAGAGCCATCGGGGAGAGGTATGGGGCGTTGTACAAGGCCTTTGCCAAAGGTGCGACGCCCAACAATCGTGCCACGGTCGTGGTCTTGAATAGCTCCCGAAACGATTTCGGCCGCCGAAGCTGTGTATTCGTCAACGAGCACCACAACTTTTCCGCTCTGCATGAGTCCGCCGCCTGCCGCCGTGAGCACCTGCTTGGGCTGTGTGCGCCCTTCCGTGTAGACCACGAGTGCACCTGCTTTCAAAAACTCATTTGCCACCTCAACGGCAGAACCTAAATATCCGCCACCATTCACCTGAAGATCGAGAATAAGATGCTGCATACCTTGTTTTTGTAGGGCTTTGATGGCATCGTTCATCTCTTTGCCAGTGGTTGCACCAAACTGCTCAAGATGGATATAACCAATACCGGGCTCTATCATGTAGTAGGCGTCGAGCGTGTTAAGGGGAATTTTGTCGCGCGTAACGATGAAGTAGATCATCTCCTTCACGCCACGGCGCACAATGCCGAGTTTCACTTTTGTGCCCTTCGGACCGCGCAGTTTTGTCATGATGCTATCGCGGCTCATTTTGACGCCGGCAATAGGGAGGTCATCAACGCTCACGATGCGGTCGCCAGAGAGGATTCCGACTTTCTCGCTCGGGCCTTTACGCACGGTTTGGATAACCACAAGCGTATCTTCCAGCATATTAAACTGTACGCCGATGCCTTCAAAGTTGCCATCAAGCGGCTCCGTGAGCTTTTTGGTGTCCTTCGCGTTAGAATAAGAGGAATGGGGGTCAAGTTTGTCGAGTATGCCTCGAATGGCATCTTCGGTCATCTTCTTTTGATCGACACTATCTACATAGAGACTGGTGATAGCCATTTGCGCCATCTGCAATTTGCGAAGCTGCTCGACATCGATGTCGCCGAAATCATGCTGCGCATGAAGACCGTTCGCGCAGAGCAGGGCGAACAGCAGGAATATGTACTTTTTCATTGTTCGTTTTTATCTTCTATTTTTTTAGGAAGAAAGTCGGAGACGTCTTTTCCAAAGGCAATGAGTTCGCGCACAACGCTCGAACTGATATAGGCGTGGCGTTCTTCGCAGAAAAGCATCACGGTTTCAACTCCTCCAAGGCGTTGGTTCATAGATGCCACATCGCGCTCGTATTCGAAGTCCTTCACACTACGCAGTCCGCGCACAATGAACTGTGCGTTGTGGCGGCGCGCCAAATCAATGGTCAAATCATTGTAGCTGACAACACTGATGCGTGGCTCATCTTTATAGAGTTTGCTGATTTCTTGTACGCGTTGTTCTGGCGTGTAGAGCG
Source organism: Alloprevotella rava (assembly GCF_014195585.1). Taxonomy (GTDB): domain Bacteria; phylum Bacteroidota; class Bacteroidia; order Bacteroidales; family Bacteroidaceae; genus Alloprevotella; species Alloprevotella rava. The sequence continues at coordinate 100,142 of NZ_JACICA010000002.1, forward strand.
GACGTTTGCTTCCATTCACACCCACACCGATGATGATTTTATCAAACATGGGTAGCGCGCGCTCCACGATGCTGGCGTGGCCAACGGTGAAGGGATCAAACGACCCAGGGAAGATGGCTATCTTCATAATGTCTGTTCTTTGTGTTAGAGCGCGAAGTTACGACTTTCCTAACTTTTTGCCCTTGTTTTTACATCTTTTTGATATAACCGACTGGGCAATAACAAACCGCAACAAAGGCAGTGAGCTGTCTGATTGTTGCGGTTCGTTATTGAATAGGATAAAAAATTATTCGTCCAATATGTCGTTATCAACATCTCCTTCTGCGAGATCTTCTTCTACCACGAGGTTGTCGATGATGAAGTTTTGTCGCTCAATGGTGTTCTTACCCATATAATAGCTCAGGAGATCGCTCACCTTATCGCTTTTGTGGAGATGAACTTGTTCGAGACGGATTTCGGGCCCTATGAAGTGGCGGAACTCATCGGGGGAAATCTCACCAAGACCTTTGAAGCGGGTAATCTCAGGGTCGGGGCTTAGTTTCTCAATCGCTGCCAAGCGTTCAGCTTCTGTATAACAGTAAATCGTTTCATATTCGGAACGATCGCTGTTCTGAGCCTTTTTCAGAATGGCTGCTCCCGCACTTTTGTCCGTAACGGTTTTGACTTTTGCTGCCTTCACCTTTTTCTTCTTGTTGCGAACGCGGAAGAGCGGCGTCTGAAGGATGTAGACGTGGCCCGTCTTGACAAGTTCGGGGAAGAACTGGAGGAAGAAAGTCAGCATAAGCAAGCGGATGTGCATTCCGTCGACGTCGGCATCCGTGGCTATGATCACCTTGTTGTAGCGCAAGCCGTCGAGCCCGTCCTCTATATTGAGTGCCGACTGCAAGAGATAGAACTCACGATTGGTATAGACCACCTCTTTGGTTTTCCCGAAGCAGTTGAGCGGTTTCCCGATAAGGCTGAACACTGCTTGCGTGTTGGCATCGCGGCTCTTGGTGATGCTACCGCTGGCAGAGTCGCCCTCGGTTATGAAGAGGCTAGTGTCCTCGCGCAGGTCGTGGTCGTCCTCTTCGCGGTTCTTGCTGCCAGCTCGCTTACCTTTGATAGTATCGTTAAGGTGCAGGCGGCAGTCGCGGAGCTTCTCGTTGTGGAGATTGGCTTTCTTAGCGCGCTCACGAGCCACCTTGGTTACTCCCGCAATGGCTTTGCGCTCTTTTTCGCTGTCTTGTATCTTTTGCTGAATGATTTCAGCAATGTCGAGATGCTTGTGTAGATAGTTGTCAACGTGCTCCTTGATGAAATCTCCAACAAATTTATTCACGCTAATGCCTGAAAGGGGAAAAGGACGACCATTCTTATCTTTATCGGGAGCCATTGAAAGAGAACCAAGTTTTATTTTAGTTTGACTCTCAAACATAGGCTCTATCACGCGAATCGCAATGGCTGCAACGAGTCCGTTGCGCACATCTTGCACGTCGAAGTTCTTACCAAAAAATTCTTTGAACGTTCGTGCTATATGCTCTTTGAAGGCACTCTGATGCGTACCGCCTTGTGTGGTGTGCTGGCCGTTGACGAAGGAGTAGTATTCCTCGCCATACTGATTGGTATGTGTGAACGCAATGTCGATTCCTTCGCCTTGCAGGTGGACGATGGGATAGAGACTTTGCTCCGTCATATTGTCGTTGAGCAAATCCTCAAGACCATTGCGAGAGATGATGCGGTGGCCGTTGTGGAAGATGGCTAGACCCGTGTTCAGATAGGTGTAGTTGCGCAGCATATTGCTGACAAATTCATCGTGGAACTTGAAATGGAGGAACAGCGTAGGGTCGGGTTCAAAATAAATATATGTACCGTTCTCCTCCTCTGTGTCGCCCTCGTTTTCGCTAACGAGTTTGCCACGTTCGAAGGAGGCTTCGTGGAATCGGCCATCGCGATGACTACGCGCTACAAACTTCTGGCTGAGTGCGTTGACGGCTTTCAAACCCACACCATTCAGACCCACACTGGCAGTGAAGACAGCCGTGTCGTACTTAGCACCGGTGTTCAACTGCGACACAGCAGCCACCAGCGAGCCTAAGGGAATGCCGCGACCGTAGTCGCGAATGGAGGCTCCCTTTTCGTTCTCCACTTCCACTTCTATACGCTTACCGAAACCTTCGTTGAATTCGTCGACGGAATTGTCTATCGCTTCCTTCAACAGCACATAGATACCGTCTTCGGCATGGCTACCATCGCCCAATCGGCCGATATACATACCGGGACGCGTACGGATATGGTCCGTATCGTCCAAGTGGCGAATTTTACTTTCATCGTATTCTTCGCGCTGATGATAGTCAACTGCGGGCGTCAGTTCTGCTTCCTTTTCTTCTGCCATTATATGGTTGGGGCTTTGTCGTTATGTTGTGTTTAGATCTCTGCTTTGTAGCAGCGGCGGCGCTTGTGTTGCTCTGTTTTGAAATACTGCCACTGGCTTTGCACCTTCTCATTGATTTCCAACTCGGGGTTGCTCTCGGCATATTCAAAGCCCATTTGCTGATAAATGGGGATGAGATCCGTGAAGAGCAGTGCGTTCACACCCTTACCCTGATAGTCCGGACGGACAGCCACGAGCAGCAAATCCAGCACCTTGTCGTGTTTCCATTTCAGCGCTTTGACGAGATGGAACCACCCGAAGGGGAAGAGCTTGCCCTTCGCCTTTTGCATGGCGCGCGAAAGAGAGCCCATGGATATGCCAACGCAGACAATCTCGTTGTTCTCATTTTCGATGAGTGTCACCATTCGCAAATCGAGCAAAGGGATGTACATATTAACATAATTGTCTATCTGGCGGTCGGTCATACGAGAGTAGCCAAACAGAGGGGCGTAGGCTTCGTTGATAAGCTCAAAGATGCGGTGACCCAAATTGTTCTCCTTCACTTCCTTACGGCTTTTCAGCTTACGGATATGAAGATTATAGCGCTCTTGAATGATTTTAGAAATGCGCGCGTGCTTTTCGGGAATAGCTTCGGGGATATAAATTTTCTTCTCTACCCAATCCACGGCTTTCTCCATACCCAGAGCTTCAAAATGTTCGGGATAGTAGGGATAGTTGTAGATGGTGGCGATGGTGGACAACTGGTCGAAGCCTTCAATCAAAGCCCCTTCGGCATCCATATCAGTGAAGCCCAGAGGGCCTTGCAATTCGTTCATTCCGCGCTCCTTGCCCCACGCTTTTACGGTGTCGATGAGCGCTCGACTCACTTCTCTGTCGTCAATAAAGTCGATCCAGCCGAAGCGAACCACTTTCTGATTCCAAGTGTTGTTAGCGCGGTTGTTGATGATGGCAGCTACGCGACCTACAATTTCTCCGTTTCGTAACGCTAAGAAATACTCGGCTTCACAGAACTCAAAAGCAGGGTTGTTTTTCGGAGAGAATGTATCAAGCATGTCCTCGTATAAGTCGGGCACGCTGTACGCGTTGTTCTTGTATAAATTGTAGTTGAAACGAATGAATTTTTTTAGGTCACTTTTTGTTTCAACCTTTTTAATTTCTACTGACATATAAATGTATTGAGAATTATTAGCTTGCAAAGATATGGAAAAACTAATGAAATCCAAACCCACAACAGGGAGAGGTCTTCTGCAATAGCAGTTCCCTACTCTTTTCTTACAAATGCTGCTACTCCGTAGGGAGGTGAACTAAACTAAATTCGAAAATTGAAGTGGCTAAACCTGTTAAAAGCAGCTGTTTCTTATCCGCTTCACTCACAAAAAGGAGAAATAATGCGATCTAATGAGAACAACATTTTTTCTTTCTGACTATCAGCACCATTCATCAAAGATATAACAGATTTAATTGAACAAAGAAAAGGCCGACTCCTACTTCTCTGAAAACATCCTTATTCCGCTGGCTGGCTTCCTTATTGCGTCAGCTGACACAATAAGGAAGTCAGCTGACAGCCTTATTGTATTTTCAAACGCAATAAGGATATTCTCCGCTACACTTGAGAGAAAAAAAGGAAAAGATAGAGAGACACATTTTTCCATATTCTCCTCGCAAGAGTATAACTAATTATAAAATAATACATTGTAGAGATTTTTTTTATTTGGAAAGATTTTATTCTTGCTAAAACCGATAGAATAAAGGCGTTGCGAGGAATGACTGTCAAACCGATTCTGACAATTAAAGGGAATAGGGAGAAAAAAAGATTTGGAGGCAATGAAAGTAATACATATCTTTGGAAAGAGAATTATTCTCAATCAATAAAATATAGTACTCAATATGGCTAACGCTAGGTCACTCGAAGCTAAGGTTGTGCGGCTTGCTCGCAAACTGGGCTATGCTTCTGCTAAGTACTTAAAAGTATGGCGAGGCTATGATGTCTACAGAGCTTTTGATGATGAGTCAATGGCCGATGTAGAGTCTCCCATGGATGGTCCTACTTTCATTCTTGCAAAAGATGGCTATCTGCGGTATGCGTCTCTTGATGAGACAGCAGTGCTCCAATGAAAACCAGCAGGCGTTTTGTACTGCTGGACTGATGTAAACTTATTTTTGTTCGTTGGAATAGAGATGAAGAAAACGAAAAAAAGGAAACCGTCGTTGAGGTGGTTTCCTTTTCTTATATTCAAGGGAATACGGAATTAGTATTTGTGATCTTCCTCTTCCATTTCCTTGCGCGTGATGGAGCGTAAGTCTATAGCGCGCCAGCAATAAATAATATAAGCAAGGACAAAGGGGATAAGCAGCGAAACAATGGACATTGTGCGAAGTGTGAATTCGCTTGAGCAACTGTTTTCGATAGTCAAAGAGCTTTGCAGATCGGCAGTAGAGGGATAGTAGCTCGTACCGTTGAGACCGGCAATGAGGAACAAAGCCATAACTGCCAGCACCGTACCTGTACCTGTCGCCCAAATACCGCGCTTGAACGCAGGGCTAAGAAGGGTCAAGATGATGCCCGCCAAAACTCCTACTACACCCAAGAGGAAGAGCAACAGAATATAGATATTGCCAAACAGATTGGCAGCATATTTTCCGCTCTCTATACTAACAACGCCGTTAGCGTCGACAGCGAAGCCTTCGCCCAGCAAAAGTTTGCCCACAAAAGCTAAGAAGAAAATCAAGAATGGAACAACATCAATGAGCACCTGACGGCGGAAGCGAGGGAGCAGTACTTCATCATCAATATTATTGATGAGGTAGAGCGACCCCAGCAGACGCGCCAAGAAGAACACAGCAAAACCTAAACACCAGTTCCAGGGATTGGCCAACGCCTCAAGTCCGTGCCAGTTGTTAGCCCAGCTACTGATGACTGGCATCAGATTAGCGCTACCAATGGCGTTCTTTTCTACAATAAATTCTGAACCTGTGAAGAATGTGGCTACTGCTGCACCCAAAAGGAAGGGGCCGAAAAAGCCATTGAAACCAAGGAAGCCGCGGAAAACATTACGCCCGTAAACATTTCCTGGTTTGTTCTGGTATTCATAAGCCACTGCTTGCAGAACAAAAGAGGCCAGAATGAGCATCCAAACCCAATAGGCACCGCCAAACGATGTGCTATAAAATAAAGGGAAGGAGGCAAAGAACGCTCCACCAAAGGTGACGAGCGTTGTGAAAGTAAACTCCCATTTACGGCCCGTGGAATTGACGATGAGCTCGCGCTCTTCTTCTGTGTGACCAATGCGGAAGATGAGGGTGTTAGCTCCTTGTACAAAAAGAAGGAATACGAGCAAACCGCCCAGCAGACTGATGAGGAACCACCAGTATTGTTGCAAAAATTGATAAGTTATCATAGAGCTTCGGAATTATGGTTCTTAATGGCCTTTGTAAGAATGCTAACTTCAGCAATGAGCAACACGGTGAAGATAGCAGCAAAGAGGAAGAATGTGATGATTACACTGGAGCTTTGCAAATTAGAAATACCAGCGTTGATAGGGAGCATATCTTGAATGATCCATGGCTGACGGCCAACTTCCGCTACCGTCCAACCTGCCTGACCGGCAATGTAAACGCACGGAATTGACCAAAGACCGGCCTTCAAGAGCCAGCGCGTATCGGCCAACTTACCCTTGCGATCATACCAAGCAATGAGCAGAACAATCAACAAGAGAAAACCACCTAAACCTACCATCAAACGGAACGACCAGAACACGATACCAACGGGGGGCACAAGATCTTCCGCATTCTGGATATGACCATATCCGAAATAAGGCATATTGGCTTTGAGGCGTTGCTCAGCAGCGGCAGCAGCCACACTGTCTTTTCCAACAGCGGCACGATAAGCTTGGAAATCGGCCAAAGCTTGCTTGCCCAGCACCATTTTCTCTTTACCACCCAACTGCTTAGTACCATCGGGCAGTGTATAACCATTGATGAGGTCGTTAATCCCTGGTACATAACCATCAATGTCATGTGTTGCCAAAACAGAGAGGACGCCTGGTACTTCAACACCTGGTACAATGGAGAAATGAGCGCGCTGACCGCCATTCTGCAAACCTTCTGCAGCAGCCAGTTTCATCGGTTGATTCTTAGCGATGTCAACACCGCTTTGATCGCCTGTAGTCATCACAACAACAGAGCTGATGATACCCACCCATGTTGCCACGCGGATACTGCGAAGCGCCATTTCCTTGTTGCGCTTTTTCAGCAAGAACCAACAGCTCACGCCCAGCACAAAGAACGCACCAGTCATCCAGCCACTTGACACAGTGTGGAAGAACTTAACGACAGCTGTCGGACTGAGAGCTACCTCTACGAAACTTACCATTTCGTTACGCACCGTCAGCGGGTTAAACTCCATTCCAACGGGGTGCTGCATCCAAGCATTAGCCACCAGAATCCACCACGCAGAGAGAGTTGCACCGATACCCGTCAGCCAAGTGGATGCCAGGTGAAAGCATTTGCTCACCTTGTTCCAACCGAAGAACATTACGGCAATAAACGTTGCCTCCATAAAGAAAGCCACGATACCTTCAATAGCAAGTGGTGCACCGAAGATGTCGCCCACAAACCAAGAATAGTTAGACCAGTTGGTACCAAATTCAAATTCCAGAATCAAACCAGTGGCAACGCCAATGGCGAAGTTGATACCGAAAAGCTTCATCCAGAATTGCGCCGTTCGCTTCCAGAATTCGTCTTTCTTCACATAGTAGAGGGTTTCCATAATGGCCATGATAAGGGCCAATCCCAGCGTGAGTGGTACGAACAGCCAGTGATAACAGGCTGTCAGCGCAAATTGCGCACGTGACCAATCAACAAGAATAGATAAAAGTTCCATTGATAAATTTTATTTTAATTGAGTTTTCATTTCATTAGTTTTCGTCCTACCATCTCTGCTTTTTCTTTATCGTTAAGACCTTTATAGTAGGGCTGGAAAAAGAAAATGCGCAGAACTACAAAGAAAACAAACAATTTCAAGAAGATGATAAGCCACAGGGTACGTCCCCATGTCATGTTTCGAAAGCCTTCTATGTAGAATCGGCCGATTCTCTTAAATATATTGGTGTTCTGTTCCATATTTCTTTAGCTAAAAAAAGAAAGGGGACAAAGATAAAACATTTTATAAATCCCGCAAAAAGCGTTAAATATTTTTTTACTCTGCACCAGAATTCTTTCATTAAAGACAAATGTTTTTTAGGACAAACAAAACAGCGTATTCCTCAATCCTGAAGAATACGCCGTAAATTGTACCGAATCTTTCGAGGTGCTGAAAGTTGAAAAACTCTTCTTGCACCAAGAATTTATTGAAAGATATTGTGCGTCAACCCTAAAGGATTTTTGAACGCCCAATATCTCGTCCTTGCCTTAATTACTTCTTCAGCACTTCCAATGCTGCTTCGTAATTGGGCTCATGAGTGATTTCGCTCACCACCTCTTCGTAAATAATCGTACCTTCTTCGTCAATCACGATAACGGCACGAGTTTCAAGCCCCTTCAATGGACCATCGGCAATCTCTAAACCATATTTCTCTGAAAAGCATCCGCAGCGGAACACGCTTACAGGAACTACATTTTCAAGACCTTCTGTTGAGCAGAAACGCTGCTGAGCAAATGGGAGGTCCTTGCTGACACAGAGCACCACTGTATTCTCCAACTCAGAAGCTTCTTTATTGAAACGGCGCACGGACATGGCGCAAACTTCTGTATCGAGGCTTGGGAAAATATTCAGCACTACACGTTTGCCGAGCAGTTCGGGCAGATGAAGAACACTAAGATCACCGCGAACACCACCAAACTTGGGGGCTTTTTCACCTACTTTGAGAGGCTCACCCACTAATGTAACGGGGTTGCCAAGAAATGTTACTTGCATAAAAGTCTGTTCTTTTTAATTATTGATTATCTTCGCAGACAAAGATACTTCTTTTTTATATGATACACCCTCTTGCTAAGTTTCTTTTTTGTCCTTGTTGCGGCTCTGCACGCTTCGAAGTGAACGATTTCAAGTCGAAGCGGTGCACAGACTGTGGCTTCACTTTCTACCACAATGCAGCAGCGGCCACTGTTGCTGTTATCCTCAATTCGCGCAACGAACTTCTTGTCACTCGTCGCGCCTTCAATCCAGCAGCAGGAACTCTCGATCTTCCAGGAGGTTTTGTGGATGCGGGAGAAACTGCGGAGGAGGGAATTGTGCGTGAAGTGGAAGAAGAAACGGGCGGAAAGGCCGTGGTGGAAAAGTTCTTATTTTCTTTACCTAACGAATACGTTTATTCCGATTTCATTGTACACACCACAGATCTTTTCTTTTTATGCCGATTACTCGATGAAACGGCACTTCTTGCGTGCGATGATGCCGCCGCTCTTTTTTGGCTTCCATTGGTCGACATACGCCCCAGCGACTTTGGCTTAGCGTCTATTGCGGCAGGCGTTCAAAAACTATTGGAAAGCAAAATCAGTTATACACCAACGTAGTAAGACGGTTCACATCATATACCTCTGCCGCAATCTCTTGAAGCTGCTGCGGTGTAAGTTCGCGAAGATGTTCAACCACTTGCCGACTATCTTTATGTCGACCATAATGAGCAAAGGTTTTTCCGAGTCCGATGGCATGTTGTTCTAAGTGGTCATCCGAGATACCTATCTGCCCAATCACTTGCTTGAGAGCGGCGTTGAGCTGATTCTGTGTTAAAGGCTTCTCCACCATTCTGCGAAGTTCTTTATTGACAAGTCGGCGACAGCGCTCTATGTCCGCCACATCACAACCAAAATAAACCTCCCACAAACCATCGTCGGGATAGGTTGCCAAGTAGGAATCAACGGAATAAACCAGCCCTGCGTGTTCGCGCAAACTCAAATTAAAGCGCGAGTTCATACCAGGGCCACCTAAGATATTGTTCAAAAGAAAAAGTCCGTAACGGCGCGGATCACGCCCACCAAAAGTTCTGCTACCTATCAGGACGTGTGCTTGATGAGTGTCGTGGTGACGAAATATGGTAACGGCTTCTCGAGGCTTTTCAATCGTCGCCGTAGTCTGCTGCAAACGCGGAACACTTTCTGCTTCGGCAGAACCAATACCTTCCGTGAGTTTTTCGAGCGTGCGCACAATGCGATTGAAATCCACATTACCATAAACAAAGAACACACAGTTATTAGGTCGATAATAGTGATGCGTAAAAAGTAGAGCGTCCGCAGTACGATATTCGTGAAGTCGTTCTTTCACCCCCAAAATATCACGCCCTAAAGGATGATTGGGAAAAATGAGACTCTCAAACTCATCAAAGATAAGTTCAGAAGGGCTATCCTGATAACTATCGATTTCATCGCAGATAACCTCTACTTCTTTATCTATTTCATGCTGCGGAAAAGTACTATTAAAAACTATATCTGTGAGCAAATCAGCAGCGCGCCGAAAGTCTTGGCGCAGAATCGTGGCATAATAAACCGTTTCTTGTTTGGTCGTGTATGCGTTCAAGTCGCCACCCACACGCTCTAGTCCGTTGGTGATTTGCCACGCCTTGCGATGAGTCGTACCTTTAAAGGTCAAATGTTCGATAAAATGGGCCATTCCTGAATCATTCTCCTCTTCGTGGCGCGTGCCTGCACAGACAACGTAGCCACAATAGAGCACTTCTGAACGAGAAGGCTCATGAATGATTCGTAGACCGTTGGAGAGAGTATGTGTTTGATGCATTATTTTTAGTTTCTTATTGACTGGAGCAAAAGCTGCCTCCATCTTCCGCACTGCATTATGCATTGTGGCTTTTCTTGGGTAAATCCCAATAGATGAAATGCCCGATGAAAGCGAGAATAAGTGCGGTGTTGATACCCATACGTACCCAGACATTCCACGTTTCTGGCTCCTGCTGCATTATAAAGAAGAAAAGAGCCGTGATAGCAACGTAGACAAAGATGCTCTTCAAGGGATAGTTGATGGGATAGTATTTCTGCCCTACAAAATAGCTCAGGAGCATCGCTGTTCCGTAACCGGCAAAACCTGCCCAGGCACAAGCCATGTAGTGATACTGCGGAATGAAAAGAACATTAACGGTGATGAGAACCAGACAACCTACACCCGAAAAGACTGCGCCCCAAATGGTACGATCGGTGAGTTTGTACCAAAAACTCAAGTTGAAGTAGATACCCATCATGATTTCTGCTGCCATAACAATAGGCACTACGCGAAGTCCTTCCCAATAGCCCCGACCGATGATATGGCGCAAGATGTCCATATAGCCCATCACGATGAGGAAGGCTAAAAGCGTGAAGATGATGAAATACTTCATCGCCTTGGCGTATGTCTCACGATTGTCTTTATCTCGACTTTTGCCAAACACAAAAGGCTCATAGGCATAGCGGAAAGCTTGGGTAATCATCGCCATAATCATAGCAATTTTCACGGCTGCACCATATATACCCAACTCAACGTGCCCCTGCTGTCCGCTGCGAATCATCGGATAGAGAATCTTATCGGCTGTTTGGTTCAAGATACCTGCAACGCCCAAAACAAGTATGGGCCAAGAATAACTCAACATACGTTTGAGCAAGGGGCGATCCAGTGTCCAGCGGAAGCCTGTCAATTCTTTCCAGAAACAGAACGTAATACTTCCCGTGCAAAGCAGGTTGATATAGAACACATAGCTCACATCCACCACGCCGCCTTCTGCCAGCAGCGGAGCCACTGCACAATCAGGCCCTGTATAAAGCGTGGGAATAACGAGGAAGTAAACTAAGTTGAGCGCGATATTCAAGAAGATAAAGAGCAACTTTAGTACAGCAAACTTAAGCGGGCGGCGCTTATAGCGCAGGTAAGCAAAGGGTATGCACTGAAAAGCATCAATCGCCACACAGACTGCCATTACCCAAACATACTGTGGCGTTGAAGCATACCCCAACGCAGATGAAATGGGAGTTAAAAAGCCAAACACAAGTGCCACAAACAGCAAACTCACCAACGCCACGGCGATGAGCGTAGTGGAATAGACACGCGTAGGATTTTCATCTTCCTTATTAACATAGCGAAAGAAGGTAGTTTCCATGCCAAAGGTCAAGATAACCAAGAGCAGGGCTGTGTAAGCATAGATGTTTGTAACGACACCATACCCACCCGATGCTACTGTTATTTTCACTGTGTAGAGCGGCACGAGCAGATAGTTGAGGAATCTTCCGAGAATACTGCTCATACCATAGATTACAGTATCTTTTGCTAAAGACTTTAAGTTAGCCATTTTATCTATTTTTTAGTGCCCTACAATCTTTAAGAATATCTTGTAAGGCTATGTATGTTTTTATCGATTTCATCGATGTTTTTATATGCTTAAAAGCCAAAGCTCATGTTTTTTATCCAAAGAAAAGATAGCAAACACCTATGGCAGCAACCACGCCTGCTAAGTCGGCCAACAATCCGCAGGCTACGGCATGGCGCGTCCGACTCACACCGATACTACCAAAGTAAACGGCCAAGATGTAGAACGTAGTGTCTGTTGAACCTTGGAAAATACAACTCAAGCGCCCGATAAAGGAATCGGCACCATAGGTATTCATCGCATCGACCATCATGCCGCGTGCGCCAGAACCAGAAAGAGGTTTCATGATGGCTGTGGGCAACGCGCCCACCCAGTCGGCATTCACGCCGGTCACTTCCACACACCAGCGAATGCCACCAATGAGCCAATCCATAGCGCCCGAAGCACGAAAAACTCCGATGGCTACAAGGATGGCAATAAGATAGGGAATGATGCGCACGGCGGTGGAGAATCCCTCCTTTGCCCCTTCAATGAAAGCATCGTAAACATTGATGCGTTTTCTCATTCCGGCCACTATGAAAGTAATGATAACGCTAAACAGCAACACATTGGCGGCAGTACCACTAATAGCGTTCATCTGCTCTGGCTCCATTTGCATAAACACGCCTATCAAAGCTGCAATCAAGGCGATAGCCCCGCCGAGCGTGAGCAGAATGGTGCGGTTTAGCAGATTGATGTGCTGGTAGAGGGCGGTGATGATGATACCCGCAATTGTAGCAATGAAAGTAGCAATCAGTATCGGCACAAAAATATCCGTTGGTTGAGCTGCCCCACATTGGAAACGATAAGTCATGATGCTAACAGGAATCAGCGTCAACCCACTCGTGTTCAGCACAAGGAACATAATCATCGGATTGGTTGCCGTGTCTTTCTTTGCGTTCAGCTCCTGCATTCCCTCCATAGCTTTCAGTCCGAGTGGCGTTGCCGCATTGTCGAGACCGAGCATATTGGCAGCAATGTTCATAAAGATATTGCCGTAAACAGGGTGATTCTTGGGAATATCGGGAAAAAGGCGTGTAAAGAGCGGACTCAGAAAGCGCGCCAACACATTGACAACTCCACCTTTCTCGCCAATCTTCATAACGCCCATCCAAAGGGAGAGCACCCCCGTTAATCCCAACGAAATCTCGAATCCCTGTTTCGCCGTTTCAAAAGTGGAGTTCATGATATTGGGAAACACTTCGACATCGCCGAAGAAAATAAGTCTCACAACGGCAATCACGAAGGCAATGAGGAAAAATGCAATCCAGATATAATTCAGTACCATCTAAAAAATGTGCTAATGGCTGCAAAGATACAAAAATACAAGCGACTTTCTGAAAACATCATGCCCCTCTTCTTTAGGTAAGCCTCATAAAAACAGAACTTACCCACAAAGCAAACCCTCTCCCAAAAGTTTTCTCAAAAAATCCTCAGAAGGTTCATTTCACCCTCAAGACATTGATAATTATCACATTAAATCTCACTGAAGCTTCAGAAAAGAAGATTTAAATATATAAGGAAGAGCGTAAATATCCTTATTGCATTTCCAAACACAATAAGGATGTCGGCTCATATCCTTATTGCGTCAGCCGACGCGCTTATTGTAGTTGAACACACCATTAAGAAAAAAAGGAAGAGGAAGTATATGCTCTTCTCTCCAGTGTTATTTTTTTGTTGTCACGTCGTCACGTTGTCACACACTGCCAGTAACTCTCTAAATAAGAACAGATTACAAGCGTGACAACAAGGTGACAACAAAATCAAGGTCAGAAAGCGTTGTCACACAGTTAAGCACTTCGTTATCAGCACGTTTTCCGCATCTGTGACAACGTGACAACAAAATACAACTTTTTATAGTAGGTGTTGAAAGAAGAGCATACAGTAGGATCTTTTATCGAGAAGCGCGTCCGTTTTTCCTTTTCAAAGAAAGGATTACGATTAAAAAGGCCTAAAAAACAATTAGTTCTGAAAGAAACTATTATCTTTGCACGATTTTAAGACGAAAATATATTTTTAATAGATCTATTTTATAACGATGAACGTAATTACAAAAACCGTCGAACTGCCTGATGGACGCACCATCAGCATTGAGACTGGTAAGCTTGCTAAGCAAGCCGATGGTGCTGTCATGCTCCGTATGAACAATACGATGCTGCTGGCCACCGTCACCGCCGCAAAAGACGCTGTTCCTGGTACTGACTTCATGCCCTTGCAGTGTGACTACAAAGAGAAGTATTCTGCTGCTGGCCGCTTCCCCGGAGGCTTCACAAAGCGCGAGGGTCGTGCTGGCGACTATGAGATTCTGACAAGTCGCCTTGTCGATCGCGCCCTCCGTCCTCTCTTCCCCAGCAACTACCACGCTGAGGTTTATGTTAACATCATCCTTTTCTCTGCTGACGGTGTAGATATGCCCGATGCATTGGCCGGTTTTGCTGCTTCAGCTGCTTTGGCTGCCAGCGATATTCCATTCGATGGCCCTATCTCTGAATGCCGCGTGGCTCGCATCAATGGCGAGTTCGTCATCAACCCCACTTTCGAACAACTCAAGCAGGCCGACATGGACTTGATGGTGGGTGCTACGGAAGACAACATCATGATGGTGGAAGGCGAAATGAAAGAAGTGCCCGAAAGCGCACTCCTCGCTGCCCTCAAGGCTGCCCACGAAGCCATCAAACCCATGTGCCGCCTCCAGAAAGAACTGATGAAGGAACTCGGCACTGACGTGAAGCGCGAATACTGCCACGAAGTGAATGATGAAGAGTTGCGTCAAGAAATTCGCAACGAACTTTATCAGCCCGCTTACGACATCATCGGTAAGGCTCTGCCTAAGCACGACCGCATGGATGCCTTTGATGCTCTCCGTGAGAACTTCAAAGAGAAATATGCTGAAGCACATGCTGAACTGACAGCTGACGAACTCGAAGAAAAGAATACGCTCATCGACAGATACTATAACGACGTAGAACGCGACGCAATGCGCCGTTGCATTCTCGACGAAGGCAAGCGCCTCGACGGACGTAAGACAACGGAGATTCGCCCCATCTGGTGCGAAGTAAATCCGCTCCCCGCTCCTCACGGCTCTGCCATCTTCACCCGCGGTGAAACGCAAGCTCTCGCCACTACTACTCTCGGCACGAAGCTCGACGAGAAAATGGTGGACGATGTGCTCGACAAGAGCTACCAGCGTTTCCTGCTCCACTACAACTTCCCTCCTTTCTCCACTGGCGAGGCTAAGGCTCAGCGCGGCGTAGGCCGTCGCGAAATCGGTCACGGCCACTTGGCATGGCGCGGTATTAAGGGACAAATCCCTGAGGACTTCCCCTACACTGTGCGCATTGTGAGCGATATCCTCGAATCAAACGGATCTAGCTCTATGGCAACTGTTTGCGCTGGTACATTGTCTTTGATGGACGCTGGTGTACCTCTCAACAGCCCCGTTAGCGGTATTGCCATGGGCCTTATCAAGAATCCGGGCGAAGAGAAATATGCAGTTCTCTCCGACATCCTCGGCGATGAGGACCACTTGGGTGATATGGACTTCAAGACTACAGGTACTGTAAACGGTCTGACTGCAACGCAGATGGACATCAAGTGCGATGGTCTGAGCTACGAGATTCTCGAAAAGGCGCTCGAACAAGCCAAACAGGGTCGCGAACATATCCTGGGCGAGATGCTTCAAACGCTCCCCGCTCCTCGCGAAGACTTCAAGCCGCAAGTTCCTCGCATCGTACAGTTCACTATTCCCAGAGAATTTATTGGAGCTGTCATTGGCCCGGGCGGTAAAATTATCCAGGGTATGCAGGAAGAAACTGGTGCTACTATCACTATCGACGAAGACGAGAGAGGTGGTGTCGTACAGGTTAGCGCTCCCAACAAGGAAAGTATCGACGCAGCAGTTGGTAAGATCAAAGCCATTGTTGCTGTTCCCGAAGTGGGCGAAGTTTACGATGCAAAAGTTATTAGTATCATGCCTTACGGCTGCTTCGTAGCATTCATGCCGGGCAAGGAAGGTCTGCTCCACATCTCTGAGATTGCTTGGAAGCGCCTCGAAACAGTTGAGGAAGCTGGCATCAAAGAAGGCGACACAATCCAAGTGAAGCTCCTCGAAGTTGATCCGAAGACAGGCAAGTTCCGCCTCTCTCATCGTGTGCTCGAAGAGAAGCCCGAAGGTTGGGAAGATCGCCCACAGCGTCGTCCACGCCGCGAGGGTGACAACCACGGCGAACGTCGTCCGCGCCGCGAAGGCGGTTTCCGTGACCACCACGAGCGTCGCAACTTTGGCGAAGAGCAGCAAAAGCCGGAAGGCAGCAGCTTCGACTTCTAATCAGAAAATTTATATGATAAAATAGCCATAGGCACTTTGGAATTCCCCGCAGGTATAACCACCAGCGGGGAATTTTTGTTGATCGCTTTCTCTCTTGAGTTTTCTTCCTATCAGTTGGGCTAATCTGACATTTCCAACCTGTTCAAGCTCTGCTCCCTGCGACACAAAAAAGTATAAAACTTTTGTTATGCAGGGATATTGGCGTAATTTTGCTTCTCAAACCTCTATAAACATCAACGTTATGAAACTCTTGCTTTTAGGGAGCGGCGGACGCGAACATGCTTTAGCGTGGAAAATAGCACAAAGTCCAAAAGTCGAAAAACTCTACATCGGTCCTGGCAATGCTGGAACGGCTACCGTTGGAGAAAATGTGGAGCTGACGCCAACCGACTTCGATGAGGTGGCAGACTTTGTTATCAACTACGAAATTGACATGGTGATCGTTGGGCCAGAAGTACCGCTCGTTAAAGGTATTACAGATTATTTCCAAAACCATAGTTTGCTCCGCAAAGTGAAGATTATCGGTCCTTCCAAGGTGGGTGCTCAACTGGAAGGCTCTAAGGATTTTGCCAAGGGCTTCATGAAACGCCACAATATCCCCACGGCTGCTTACGCTACCTTCGATGGCGAACACGTGGAAGAAGGTTGCCGCTTCTTAGAGACACTCTCAGCACCTTACGTCCTTAAAGCCGACGGGCTTGCAGCAGGAAAAGGCGTTCTGATTGTCCCAACGCTGGAAGAAGCCAAGAAAGAACTCCGCGAAATGCTCGGCGGAATGTTTGGCAACGCCAGTAGCCGAGTGGTTATCGAAGAGTTTCTGAGTGGCGTTGAATGTAGTGTTTTTGTTCTGACCGACGGTAAGAACTATCAGTTGCTCCCCGAAGCCAAGGACTACAAACGCATTGGCGAAGGCGACACAGGACTAAACACAGGCGGTATGGGGAGTGTCACTCCCGTTCCTTTTGCCACTCGCGAATGGATGCAGAAAGTAGAAAAAGAAATTATACGCCCAACAGTGGACGGTCTTGCAGAAGAAGGCATCGACTATAAGGGTTTCATTTTTTTTGGCCTCATCAACTGCGATGGTCAGCCAAAAGTTATCGAATACAACTGCCGCATGGGCGACCCCGAAACAGAAAGCGTTATGCTTCGCTTGAAGAGCGACATAGTAGACCTCTTTGAAGGTGTGGCCGAGGGCAACCTCGATCAGCGCAAAGTGGAATTTGACGAACGCGCGGCAGTCTGCGTCATGCTTGTCAGTGGTGGCTATCCCGGCGATTATAAGAAAGGATTCCCCATTACGGGAGCCGACGTTGAGGGAAGCGTTGTGTTCCACGCTGGAACAACCATCAAGAATGAGCAACTCGTTACGGATGGTGGGCGCGTCATTGCCGTCAGCTCTTATGGTAAGACGCAGCAAGAAGCCCTTGCTCAAAGCATGAAGGGGGCAGAACAAATCCAATACGAAGGTAAATACTTCCGTCGCGACATCGGAAAAGATGTACTGTAAGTAGGTACAGAGAAATCGGCGCAAAATGTTGCTGCTCCGCACGCTTCTTCGCGCTGTTAGGCTCTTTGGGTAGTTTCCCAATAGCTCTCTCGCGACTTTATTCATAAGAATGATTGACAGAAGTTTCAGAAACAAAGTAGTCACTGGGCCGCTCACGTTGCCCATCATGGTCGTCATCGCCAGCGTTCTCTGGTTTGTAGTCGACCCCATAACTATTTGGAGTGTCGGAGGTTTGGCCTCGACACTCCTCATGGCTTATTTGCTGATGGAGCTCAACAATCGCAACCAACTGCTACGCATTCGCTCTCGCATGGTGAGTTGCTCCTTTTTGGCACTCTCCCTTGCTTGCACATTCACACATCCGCTCAGTTGGCAAATAGTGCCTGCCTATTGCTTACTCGTTTCCTATCTTCTTTTCTTTAACTCCTATCAACAGTCGCGTCCAGAAGGCATCATCTTCCACACCTTCTTCTTCCTCGGTCTCGGAAGCCTTGTTTTCCCACCGATGCTTTTACTTCCCATTCTTTTCTACCTCGAAATGGCTGTTCAGTTGCGTTCGCTCACTTGGCGCACATTCTTAGCGGGCATTTTCGGACTTATTATCCCCTATTGGTTTCTTGCCGGCTGGGCTGTGTGGAAGAACCAGCTCGATACGGCTTTTCTCTATCTCCTCCCCTACTTTGAATATCAAACTCCCGACTACAAGAGCATTCCTCTGTGGCAGTACATCAACTTCGGTTTTATACTGATGCTCGTTTTGTTAGGACTCATCCACTACTATCGCACGAACTTCAATGACAAGATTCGTGTAAGGATGTGTTTCTACATATTTATCATACAAGAGCTGGCTATTATCGGCGGAATGGTGGCTTACCCTTGTTTCTTCCATTATCTCTTCCCTCTTCTGCTCGTCAATAGTTCTCCACTCATTGCTCACTATTTCACCCTTGCAAAAGGGCGAGTGCTCATGAACATCTGGTTCATCTTTTGGTTACTCATCACCATCGCACTCTATTGTTATAATTCAGGATTACTCCCTTTGGAGAGTTGGTTGAAAGACCTACTCCCTCTATAAACAAACTCACACTATGCTCGAATCCCTCCAACAACTCCTCATCGAAAATGGTGCTCTCGGAATGTTCCTTGCGGCCTTTCTGGCAGGAAGTTTCCTCCCGTTCAGCTCCGAAGTTGTGATGGTTGGTCTGCTCACAGCAGGTACTCCCGCAACTGGGCTTCTCATTTGGGGAACGCTGGGAAATGTTCTTGGCGCACTCTTCAACTATGGTATCGGTTCTTTAGGAAAAGAAGAATGGATACAGCAATGGACGAAGGTTTCCCCCGAAAAGTTAGAACGAGGAAAACGGAAAGTACGCAAATACGGCTCTTGGGCGGGACTCTTAGCATGGATTCCTCTCTTGGGAAGTGTCATCACAGTGGCCATGGGCTACCTCCGCACCAATCTTCTCTACTCTGTGTTCAACATTGCCGTAGGGAAATTTGCCCGTTATGCCATACTTATCTCCGCCTACAAAGCACTATAAAGAAATGAAAAAAACTCGTTTTGTCCTCCTCCTTATCATCAGCGTCCTCCTCACAGGTTGTGCTGGCGAATTGACGGACACCCGTCCGCGCATTGCCGTCAGTATCGAACCGCTGCGCTACTTCACAGAACAGATTGCAGGCGATCGCTATAAGATCACTACACTCATGCCAACAGGAGGAAGCCCTGAAACTTACGAACCCACGCCCCACCAGATGGTAGAACTCAGTCAGAGTCAGCTCTTCTTTGCGGTGGGCACGCTGGGCTTCGAACAAACCCAATTGGGCAAAATGGCAGAAACAGCCCCCGAACTGAAAATCGTTCCGCTCATGAAGGGCGTCAATCTCTTGGCGGCACATCATGGCGGCAACACTTCCAACTCGGCCGACCCACATGTATGGATGTCTACGAACAACGCCCGCATTCTGGCCAGCAACATTTGCGACGCATTGTGTGAAGCCGACTCCGCCAATGCCAAAACATACACAGACAACCTCAAACGTTTCGATGCAAGCGTCGACAGTATTGATGCCGTGATTCGTGCAGAGCTCAAAGATGTGAGTCACCGCACTTTCCTCATCTATCACCCAGCTCTCGGCTATTTTGCTCGCGATTATGGTCTGCGCCAACTGGCTGTGGAGCAAGACGGCAAAGAATCTTCCGCCGCGCGCATGCAACAACTCATCACAACGTGTAAGGCCGAAAACGTTAGAGTGGTATTCATAGAAAAGGAATATAGCGGGAAATCCGCCCGCCGCATAGCGGAACAATTGGGTGCAAAAGTAAGTATCATCAATCCGCTCGGCTACGACTGGCCTGCGGAACTTTCCACTATTTCAAAGGCTTTGAAAAATGAAGGAACTACTCAAGTTCGATAACCTCTGCCTTACTTACGGGCGGAATACCATTCTCGACCATGTCAGCGCATCCATATCGGAGCGCGACTTCATCGTTCTGACAGGTCCCAATGGTGGAGGTAAGACCACATTGCTGCAAATCATTGCAGGACTATTGCCCCCTACTGCAGGAAGTATCGTTTGCCGACCAGGACTCACGCTGGGCTATCTACCACAGTATAGAGGTATCGATCGCGACTTTCCTATCACTGTGGGCGAGGTAGTGCTGAGCGGACTGCAAAACCGCAAACGCCTCTTTGCAAGCTTTTCGCGTCAACAAGAAGAACAAGTCGACCGTGTGCTCGAACGCCTACAAATCAGCCAGCTGAAGGAGCGACCCATCAAAGGCCTTAGTGGCGGGCAGTGGCAGCGCGTTTTGCTGGGGCGTGCCATTGTTTCGCAGCCCGATCTCCTTCTCCTCGACGAGCCCGACACGCATCTCGACCTCGAAGGAAAGGATTTTCTCTACAATCTCTTGCGCGAAGAAAACAGTCGCAGTGCTGTGCTCCTTGTTAGCCACGATGCCACAGTTAGCAACACCATTATGTGGGAAGTTAAAGACGGTCAGCTCCGTTCCGTTCGCGAGATAGTGTAAAGCGCCCTTATTTTTACCCTCAAAGTCCCTCACCTCCTTTCGCCCAAACCGCTCACGCAATAAGGCTGTCGGCTCAATAATCCCGACTTCCTTATTGGAATGCCGAAAAATCTTTCTACTTTTGTAAATTGTATTAGATTGCAAATCAAAAACTATCATAATATATTCAAACACATCAATGAAGCAGTACAAAATTACCAACAACATCATCGGTTGGATTGTTTTTGCTATCGCCGCCTTTACCTACTGCATGACAGTAGAACCTTCGGCGAGCTTCTGGGATTGTCCTGAGTTTATCTCCACGGCAACAAAACTGGAAGTAGGTCACCCGCCCGGTGCACCATTCTTTATGTTAACGGGTAACTTCTTTACCCAATTCACAGGCGACCCTGCCAAGGCGGCTTTTTGCGTCAATATCATGTCGGCGCTCCTTTCTGCCTTGTGTATTTTGTTCCTCTTCTGGACCATCACCCACCTCACGCGGATGCTCATCTGCAAGGACGGAACGGTCACCACTTGGGGACAAATCATCACCATTATGGGTTCGGGCGTTGTGGGCGCTTTGGCCTACACTTGGAGCGACACATTCTGGTTTTCAGCCGAGGAAGGTGAGGTTTACGCCTACTCCTCCATGTTCACCGCCTTGGTGTTCTGGCTCATCCTTAAGTGGGAAGACCACGCCGACGAGCCACACAGCGACCGCTGGATTGTACTGATTTTCTATCTTACCGGATTGAGCATTGGCGTTCACTTGCTCAACCTTCTCTGCCTCCCCGCCATCGCTTTGGTTTACTACTACAAGCGCCATCCGCAAGCCCAGACAAAAGGCTCTTTGGTGGCTCTGCTCGTAGGCTTCCTACTGGTAGCCGCCGTGCTCTATGGCGTTGTTCCGGGCATTGTGAAGGTGGGCGGCTGGTTTGAGCTGTTCTTTGTCAACATGCTCGGAATGCCGTTCAACACAGGTATGGTGGTCTACATCCTTGCTCTCATCGCAGTTGTCTTAACGGCCATTTGGAGCACCACAAAGACCAACCGCACCCTCACCAACGGACTCTACCTTGCCAGTGTCGGAATGCTCGGTATTCCGTTCTTCGGAAAAGGTTTCATGTCCGTGCTCATCGGTATCATACTGCTGAGTACGCTCTACTTCTTGCTCAACATGAAGCGCAAGGACGGAAAGATGCTGCTGCGCAAGCGAATTCTCAACACGAGCCTCCTCTGTATGCTCATGCTGATGATTGGCTACAGTTCTTATGCTGTCATCGTGATTCGCTCCGAGGCCAATCCGCCAATGGATCAGAACTCCCCCGAGGACATCTTCTCGCTGGGTAGCTATCTGAGTCGTGACCAATACGAACAAGCTCCGCTTTTCTTCGGCCAAGCTTTCACTTCTCAACCCGATTTCGATGCCAGCGGACACGCCATTTATAACAACACAATAGAACATCACCGCAAAGAAAAGACGCAAGCTGACGAAGCCGACACTTATGAAGATGTTGAGAGTCTGGAATCTCTGCAATATCCGTCGGGTATGAAGATGCTCTTCCCTCGTATGTATTCCAGCGTACATGCGCAGGCTTACAATGATTGGATGGGTGGAAATCTCCATCTCCGTGATGTCAACTACACCACCTCTGGTGGCGACTTCCAGTATGGCCAAATGCCCTCGCAGTGGGACAACCTGAATTTCTTCATGTCCTATCAGATCAACTTCATGTACTGGCGCTACTTCATGTGGAACTTTGCGGGTCGTCAGAACGGCTTTCAAAGCAATGGCGAGAAGGAACACGGCAACTGGCTAACTGGTATCCCATTCATCGACAATGCCATGTATGGCAACCAGAAAGAGCTGCCCAACGAATTGCAGCAGGATAAGGCTCACAACGTGTTCTATATGTTGCCACTCCTCCTCGGCTTGCTCGGCCTTTTCTGGCAAGCTTTCCGCGGCGACAAGGGCGTGAAGCAATTCTGGGTGGTATTCTTCCTCTTCTTCATGACAGGTCTTGCCATTGTGCTCTATCTGAACCAGACACCGATGCAACCTCGTGAGCGCGACTATGCCTATGCTGGTTCGTTCTATGCCTTTGCCATCTGGATTGGTATGGGCGTGGCTGCTTTGGCCGATCTCTTGGGCCGTGCGTTAAAGGCAAGAAAGAAAGCCACGGAAGAGTTTGGCGTACTGCCAGCTGCTATCGCCTCTGTGCTTTGTGTACTCGTACCGCTCCAAATGGTGAGTCAGACGTGGGACGACCACGACCGTTCTGGTCGTTATGCTTGTCGCGACTTCGGTTTGAACTATCTCGACACTATGCCCGAGAAGTTGGCCGACGGAACACCTGCCAACCCGATCATCTTCTCGAATGGTGATAACGATACCTTCCCCCTCTGGTACAATCAAGAGACCGAAGGTAAGCGTACGGATGCCCGTGTTTGCAACTTGGAGTATCTACAGACGGAATGGTACACCGACCAGATGGTGCGCCCTGCCTACAATTCTCCATCGCTCCCCATTGCGTGGAAGCGTGCCGAATATGTGGACGACGGCAAGCATGGATTCTTCCCCATCGTGGATCGCAAGGCCGAGCTCGACGCCTTCAAGAAGGCCAACCCCAATGGTCCAGATCCCTACGAGCTCACTTATATCATGGACAACTATGTCCGCACGAAGCAGATCTTCCCTACCGACTCTGTTGTGGTGAAAGTGAACAAGCAGAACATTATCAATCAGGGCATCACCGTACCTGCAGGTATGGAAATCCCCGACCACATCAGCCTTTCGCTGAAATGGGCCGGCAGAGGAATGTACCGCAAGCAAGTGATGATCTACGAAATGTTGGCGCGCAACGACTGGAAGCGACCCATCTATATGAGTGTAACGCTTGGTACTGAGAATTATGCCGGCTTGCAGGACTACTTCTGCCTCGAGGGTTTGGCTTATCGTCTCACACCGTTCAAGCTCGGCCAAAGCCGCATTGATACGGACAAGATGTACACCAACCTCATGACGCGCTTCAAATATGGCAACGTAGCCATGCCGACAATCTATCTCGACGAGACCAACCTGCGCATGGCACAGACCCACCGCCGTATGTTCTCAATTCTCATAGAACGATTGCTCAACGAAGGCAAGAAAGACAAGGCGCTCGCCGCTCTGCGCATGTGCGAGAAAGTGTTGCCACAAGCCACCGTGCCTTACGAATATGCGGATGTTGATCTTGCTACGCTCTGGTTCCGTGCTGGCGATAAGGCCAATGCAGCAAGAGTGGCAAAAGAGGTGGCGCGCCAAAACTGGCAGTATCTCAATTGGGCCAACACGCTGCCGCAGGAAACAGCGTATGCCTATGCCAACAGTTGCACAAAGACCTTCCTCTACCTCTACCGCTGCGTAGCCCTCCTTCAGGATATGAAGGACAAGGACTTCGCCCTGTGGAACAACCGCGTCAATGCACTGAGCCGCACCACGGCAGGTAGCATCGGTTCACAAGGTGTGATGAAAATGATGCAACAGCAGGAAGCTCCACAATCGGAGGCTGATGCAGACGAGAATAGCTATAATCTCGCAGATTAACCCCATACTCATGGAGAGAAACGGCCCTTATGGGGTCGTTTCTCTCTTTTTCTTTTTAGCACAACACTCATAAAATCTCTCCCGAAATATGTTTATCGAACAACCCACCAAATGGCTCCGATGGCTCTACCCGCTGGCTCTCTGGCGGATGGACAAAAACGTTCGTGCCGTTTATCTCACCTTCGACGATGGACCTATCCCTGAAGTGACGCCGTGGGTGCTCGACGTATTGGACCATTACGGCATCAAGGCCACCTTTTTCATGGTGGGCGACAATGTGAGGAAGCATCCCGAGATTTATGAGATGGTCAAGCAGCGCGGACATCGCATCGGAAACCATACTTTCAACCATATCGGCTCGCTGCGCCATGGCATCAACAGCTATATGCGCAACGTGGAGAAGGCCAACGCCTACCTCCGTACCGATCTCTTCCGACCGCCCCACGGCTGGATGAAACCCGCTCTCTATGTGGCCGCCCGCTTAAAGTATCGCGTGGTGATGTGGGACCTCGTGACGCGCGACTACAGTAAGCGCCTCAATGGCCGCGATGTGTTACGCAACGTGCAGCGTTATGCTCGCAACGGGAGTATCATCACTTTCCACGATTCGCTCAAATCCCACGACAAAATTCTCTATGCCCTCCCTCGCGCCATCGAATGGCTTCGCGATCAGGGCTATGAATTCAAAGTGTTCGATTAGGGCACGGCAAGCGGCAAAAGTTCTCGCATTCCTTGACATTGTTCTACACACAAAGAGATGGCAAAAAATCTCCATTCAGCGCCATCTGCGGCTTTCTGCATGAAATCTGCCCTTGTGGGTGATAGATGTAACATGCAAAAAGCCCCAGATGGCGCTGATTTTCTTGTTTTTCCACGGATTTTCTCTAAAACAAAGCAAAATTAAGCGGGAGATAGCAACAGTTTTCCTTATTGTGTCAGCCAACGCAATAAGGATGTCAGCTGGGGCAATAAGGGTGTCAGCCCATAGCCTTATTGTATCTGCCAACAACCTTATTACCCCAATTCGGGATAAGCAGTTCTTCTTTTTCCTCAAAAAAAGTTTCAATAAAAGCCTAAAAAGAGGATTGTTTTTTGTATATTTACTGTTGATTATCAATCATATAACAAAAGAACAATCCTCATGAAACTTGTCAGCAAAGTTACGGAAATCTATTGTATTGCAGATGATTTCTGCAAAGAATATCATTTAGAATTGAACAAAACCTCTCTTTCGCTCTCAAATCCCTCTGCCAATAGTCCAAAACATCGCAAGAGAAAAGGACGAATGAGTGATGCTGAAATGATCACAATTCTTATATTGTTTCACAGCAATACATTTCGGAATTTCAAACATTTCTATCTCTTCTATGTTTGCCGAGAACTAAAAAAAGAGTTTCCCAATCTACTCTCCTATACACGCTTCGTTGAACGTATGCCTCGTGTTGCAATCCCTCTCTTGCTTTTTCTCAAACTGGGATTAATGGGAGAATGCACAGGGATAACCTTTATCGATTCCACACGTATTCCCGTGTGCGACAATAAGAGACAATCCCGTAATCGCGTATTCAAAGGGTACGCCCAGAAGGGGAAAAGTACGATGGGATGGTACTATGGATTCAAACTTCATCTTTTGTGTAATGAACGAGGCGAACTACTCAATTTTGCACTAACCCGAGCCAATGTAGACGACCGTAACCCAAAAGTATTCAACGATTTGACGAAGGATTTATTTGGAAAATTATATGCCGATAAAGGGTATATTTCTCAATCTCTTTTTGCTTCACTCTTTGACAGAGGTGTACATATCGTAACAGGGATACGGACTAATATGAAGAACAGATTAATGGATGTGCATGATAAAATCATGCTTCGCAAGAGAAGTATCATAGAGACTATCAATGATATGTTGAAGAACGTTGCACAGATAGTTCACACACGCCATAGAAGTATCGCTAATTTCATCGTTAACCTTTTAGCTGGCATAGCTGCATATGCTTTCTACGACACCAAACCTTCCATCAACATGGAGTTTGAGAGGGATGCAAAGCAGAGTGTAAAACAGCTTACTTTATTCTAACCTATAATTTGCGTGAAACAATTATACTTCGGTTTTAGGTCAAGGCCGAAAGGATGCGTGTGCGGTTTAAGAAACTCATGAAAGAGCGTTTCTTAAACCGAATTGGGGTTTATTCTCCCACTCATCCAGCAGGCCTCATCCAAAAACTAATTTACTTCCTGATGAATTTAGAACCATTCGCAGAGCCTGAAAAACAAGAATTGAATTGACAGAAAAAGGCAGCTTAAGAAAAGCTCCGTTCCACTGAAAAAGTAGAACCTGTCAGACCTATCTGAGAGCCACTAAATATCGAAGAGAAATGAGCAAAATTTCAGTGTTTCAAGATTTTTAAGAATAAAAAGTTGCACGATAGACGGATAAAAGCATAAATTTGCCTTATTCCTTCCAAAGAGGGAATAACATCTAAAAACTATTGCTATGGATTACGTTAGAGAAGACTACAACGACCGCGACGAACGCTATCGCGAAGAGGCTGAAATGGACGACATGAAGCTCCAAACTGCCTACGAACGCCGGCGGCGCATGCAAGAGAAAGACGACTGGTATTCGATTCATGACGAAGAAAACCCCTGATGAGCCTTCTTTTCTGACAGAAGGCATACTGAAAGCATCACTTATCAAAGCCGAGGCACTGCGTCTCGGCTTTTCGGCGTGCGGACTGGCACCGGCAGAACCGGTGGATAAGGTTCATGCCGAAAGAAGGCTACAGTGGATCAGCGAGGGACGACATGCCGATATGCAGTATCTGGAGCGCAACATGGACAAACGGCTTGACCCGCGATTGCTGGTAGAGGGAGCACGAACAATAGTTTCCGTGGCGCTCAACTACTATCCGGCTGAAAAACTCAGCGGGTGGGCGCTCTCGCGCTACGTTTATGGGCAGGACTACCACGAAGTGATGAAAGCACGCCTCCGACAACTGGCTGAGCATATCCCGCCCAAAGAGGGGTATGAAACGCGCGTGTTTGTGGACACCGCTCCGCTTGATGAGCGCTACTGGGCCTGGCGGTGCGGACTGGGCTGGCAGGGACGCTCTGGACAGCTCATCCTGCCGAAAGGTGGGACATATTTTTTCCTGGGAGAAATCGTTCTGCCCTATGAAGCCGACATCTACGACACGCCGATAGAGAACCGCTGCGGCACGTGCCATGCGTGTGTCGACGCCTGCCCTGGCCAAGCGCTTCGGGGCGATGGCACGCTCGACGCCAACCGCTGCTTGAGCTATCTGACCATAGAAAATCGTGGCGACCTACCACCGGGGACGGGACAGAAAATGGGGACGTGCTTCTACGGTTGCGACCGCTGCGCCGAAGTTTGCCCGTGGAATCGATTCGCCAAACCCACCGAAGTGGAAGAGTTCCGCCCCAGTAAGCAACTGCTACAAATGACACGCGAGGATTGGGAACAACTCACCGTCGAACAGTACCGCGCCATTTTCAAAGGGTCGGCAGTGAAGCGCGCCAAGTTTGAAGGATTGAAAAGAAATATAAAAGCTTTAGCTAGAAAAAAATAAAATTTATTTTTCCCTGTGTTTCAGAACATTAGATACAACATACAGAAAAATGTGAGAAAAAGCATTCGTGGGAGTGTAACTTTTGTCGGGGTTCTCCGTCCATATAACAGAGAGTGATTATGCAAGACATTGACTTCAGATATGATTTGTTGCCTCTGAAGAATAAACTCTTCAGACTTGCCCTGCGCATCACACTCGATTCGGCAGAGGCCGAAGATGTTACGTCTGACACACTGATAAAAGTTTGGAACAAACGGGAAGAACTGAAAGGCGTTGAGAGCATCGAAGCTTACTGCATGACCGTTTGCCGCAACCTTGCCCTCGACCGCCACGAAAAGAAGGAAGCACAAAACCTTTCGCTCGAGGCCTACGAGATAGACGCCACCGACAATTCCTTTACGCCGGATGAGCAACTGGAACGCGACGAAAAACTACGCAAGGTGCACGAACTCTTCAACCAACTCCCCGAGCGACAGCGCACCATCATGCAGCTCCGCGACATTGAGGAAAAATCCTACCGCGAGATAGCAACCATCATGGGAGTGAGCGAAGAAGTGGTCAAAGTGACACTCTTCAGAGCACGCCAAGCCATCAGAAAGCAATACGATAAAATTGAGAACTATGGATTATAAGTATATAGAACAACTCCTGGAACGCTACTGGGTCGCCGAAACGACCGAGAAAGAGGAAAGTATCCTCCGCGCGTTCTTCAGCCAGCCCGATGTGCCCGCACATCTGCTGCAATACAAGGGTTTGTTCTCCTACGAACAATCCCAAGCCGAAATATCCTTGAGCGACGACTTCGACGAGAAGATTCTCAAAAAGATAGGCGCAGCAGAACCTCAAATAATCGTGGTTCGCGCAAAGCGACAGAGCTTTTTCCGCTCTCTGCGCCCGCTCTACGAAGCTGCCGCAGCCATCGCCATCGTTGCCATGGTGAGCTACAGCGCAAGCAGCTATCTCAACAAACAGAATAGCCAAAGCCCATGGGACTACAATCCCGCAAGCTATCAGGACTCCTACCAGTCGGCCCAACAATCCTATAAAGTGGTGCAGGACGGATTGGAAATGTTCCAGAAGACAGCCAGCGCTGACTCAACAAAACAAAACAACAACCTAAACAGCGCGCACGAAGAATGAAACGCCTTCTCAGCATACTACTGCTGGCGCTGATGTCCATGGCAGTTGCGGCACAGAATGAAACCGACTTTGCGCTTCACTTCATGAAGATGTACGCCCAGGGCACAAGCCTTACGTGCAAAACAGTGAGCCCAACCATGATGTCCGCCATGTTGCAGTCCGACGCTATCAACAAAGACAAGGACACGGAGAGCCTCCTACGACAAATCCGCAGCATCCGCACCATCTCTAACGACAAAAGTTCGGAAACGCAAGCTCTCCACGAAAAGGCCGAGACTCTCATCAAAACCAACAAAGGACGCTACCAGCTCTACGATACTTTCGATGGCAAGAACCTCTACACACGCAAACGCGGCGAGACCTTCGTGGAAGTGGTGCTCATAACAAAACAAGAGGGACATCTCTACATCATCGATCTGACAGGAAGAATGACGGAGGCCTTCATCAAAAAGATTACAAACACATAAAAGATATACATTGGTTAGCCCCGAACCGCGGGGCTTTGAAGAAACAAACATCGCTGCTCAATTATTAAAACAATCAATCACGACCCAGCCCCCACGGCGACAACGGTTGGACGAAATCCGATGGGATTACAAAAAAGGGAGACTCTAACGAGCCTCCTTTTTTCGTGTATTCAGACAGGTTATTACAGCATCTTCATTAAAAAAAACTTCACCTTGTTACTTGAAAAGATCCTCTAAATCAATATCCTCTAAAGAAAACTGACTAACAACTTTTGATTCTTTCATAACTTGCCTTTTTGTACGATATATTTGCAAAATAAACTGATTCTCTTGAAGAGAAAAAAAGAAAACAAGAAGAATCGTACAAAAAGGAAAATATATCAGTGTAAAATATAATTATATAATATAAAATCACCGTACTTTTGCCACAACAAAACACTTTAGAGAAATGGAAAAGAAAATAATAACCATCGCCCTAATAATGATGGCTATCATCAGCCAAGCACAGACATTAGAAGAATGTCAGCAAGCTGCAAAGAAAAACTATCCTTGTATCAAAAAGTATGATCTAATTGATCAGACAACAGAACTAACGGTTAAAAACATAAAAAAAGGATGGTTGCCACACTTTACTGCATCAGCACAAACCACCTACCAAAGTGAAGTTGCATCCTGGCCTCAAAGTATGCAAAGTATGTTTCAGCAAATGGGGCTTAAGATGAAAGGGTTGACCAAGGAACAATATAAAGTGGGAATAGAACTGCAACAAACCATTTATGATGGCGGCATAATTAGCAATCAAAGCCAGATAGCACAACAAGAAGGAAAAATTCAAGCAGCACAAAACGAATCGGACCTGTATCAAGTGCGAAAAAGGATCAATGAGATGTATTTTTCTCTCTTACTATTGGACGAACAAATTAAGCTAAATGAAAATCTTAATGCGCTGCTACTTTCGAGTGAAAACAAACTTGCAGCCTGGGTCAAAGTTGGAACAGCTTCCATCAGCGATTTTGATAATGTAAAGGCAGAACGCTTAAGCACAGAGCAACAAATGGCAAATTTGAAATCGCAACGCAAAATATTACAGCATGTATTAAGTACTTTTTGTGGCATAGAAGTAAGTCAAACTCAAAAGCCAAGTATCCTCCACTCTACAATATCTACGAACAACCGCCCAGAACTAAGAATTTTCGATAATCAGCTAAAACTTACAGATATACAAGAGAGGGCCTTAAATGCACAATTAAGACCCAAGTTTGGTCTTTTTGCCCAAGGCTATTATGGCTATCCAGGATTGAACATTTTTGAGGACATGATGAGTAATAAGTGGAGACTGAATGGTATTGTAGGGCTAAAGCTTTCGTGGAATATAGGAGCTCTCTATACTCGAAAAAACGACAAGGAGAAGTTGAAGAAACAACGAGCCATGATTGAAAACATACGTGACGTCTTTCTCTTCAACAATAATATAGAACAGATACAACAGACAGAAAATATTAGCAGACACCGCAGTTTGATGCAAAGTGATGATGAAATAATTGTACTGCGCACCAATGTTCGAAAGGCTGCTGAATCGAAGCTCACCCATGGGATCATTGATGTCAATAGTTTGCTGCGAGAAATATATAACGAGAATTCGGCAAAGACACAACGAGCAATACATGAGATTGAGATGCTCCAGGAAATGTATAATCTGAAATATACCAACAACGAATAAAAACAACCGACAAATATGAAAAAGATTTTTCTATTAGCCAGTATTACTTTTCTGCTGGCATCGTGTAGCGACCATAAAAAAGATTATGATGCAACAGGAACGTTTGAAGGTACGGAGGTGACGGTTGCAGCAAAGTCTTCGGGAGAACTTAAAAGTTTCAACCTATCAGAAGGACAAAACGTACAAGCAAACCAAGTTGTAGGAAAGATAGACGACTTTCAGCTACAACAGAAACAAGAAGAACTAACAGCAACAGAACAACAATTGGACGAAAACGCCTCAGCAACAAGTAGTCGCCAATTGAATATACAGGAACAGTTAGCATCACTGTCTGAGCAAATCTCTAATGAAGAAAAAGAACAAAAGAGATACGCCGAATTGGTAAAGGATGGTGCTGTTCCACGCAAGCAACTCGATGACATTAACAATCATATAAAAGTATTACAACGACAATATGATGCCACACGCAATCAAATTAATAGTAACAACACTTCACTTAAAAAGCAAGCTCTTGCTATCAATGCACAAAAGCAGGGTATAAAAGCACAGAAACGTCAGATAGAAGATCAAATCAACAACACTCAAATATCCTCCCCCATATCAGGTGTAGTTTTGGAGAAATATGTAGAAAAAGGCGAATTCATTTCCATGAGCAAGCCGCTCTTTAAGGTTGCAGATACAAAAACAATGTTCATCCGAGCCTATGTTACCTCTAAACAGCTAAAAAATATCAAACTGGGACAAAAGGCGACAGTTATGGCAGACTACGGAAATGGACAAAAGAAACAATACAATGGCATTATCACATGGATTTCAAGCCGCTCAGAATTCACACCCAAAACAATTCTCACCGATGATGAGAGAGCCGATTTGGTTTATGCTGTTAAAATACAATTCCAAAACGATGATTATGTAAAGATAGGAATGTATGGAGAAGTGAAGTTTTAAGCTTTTCTCAAAACAATGAAAGCAATCGAAGTAAATAATATATCTAAGCACTATGGTAAGGTGCAGGCACTACGCAATGTCAGTTTCTCTGTGAACAAAGGCGAGGTGTTTGGAGTTATAGGTCCTGATGGAGCTGGCAAGACATCCATGTACAGAATTCTTTGCTCGTTGCTTCTTCCCGAATCAGGTACGGCTGAAATTGACGGTTTTGACGTTGTGTGCCAAATGAACGAGATACGTAAGCGAGTGGGATACATGCCAGGCAAATTTTCACTTTATCAAGACTTGACGGTAGAAGAAAATCTTCACTTTTTTGCGACACTCTTTAATACGACAGTAGAAGAAAACTACGACTCTATCAAAACCATCTATTCACAGATTGAACAATTTAAGGATCGCAAGGCAGGAGCGCTCTCTGGCGGTATGAAACAAAAGTTGGCGCTCTGTTGTGCACTTGTACATCGTCCGAGTGTTCTATTTCTTGACGAACCTACGACAGGTGTTGATCCTGTCAGTCGTAAAGATTTCTGGGAAATACTTGCACAACTAAAAGAGCGCAACATAACAATCGTTGCATCCACACCTTATCTCGATGAAGTGAGAAATTGTGAGCGTGTAGCTTTTCTTTCAGAAGGCATTATAAAGGGAATTGGATCTCCTGAGGAAATTCTTACAGAGTTTAGAGATATCTTTAATCCTCCTGGTATCGAACATAGAGAAAGCTATAACATCAACAAGACGTCTGAAAATGTCATTGAAGTAGAACATCTCGTCAAAGCCTTTGGTACTTTCCATGCAGTAGACGATATTTCCTTTACCGTCAAGAAGGGAGAAATCTTTGGTTTCCTTGGTGCTAACGGAGCAGGTAAGACCACGGCAATGCATATGCTCACGGGGCTCAACCAACCAACAAGTGGAACAGGCAGAGTGGTAGGTTTTGACATACGAACCGAGTATGAACAGATAAAGAAACACATCGGGTACATGAGTCAGAAGTTCTCGCTCTATGAAGACCTTACTGTTGCAGAAAACATCTCTCTCTTTGCAGGCATCTACGGTATGACAGATAAGGAGATTCGACGCAAGACAGATAGGTTATTGCAGAAATTGGATTTTTCCGAGCATCGCAACACCTTGGTAGCCAGTTTACCTTTAGGATGGAAGCAGAAATTGGCTTTCTCTGTCAGCATTTTCCATGAACCAGGAGTTGTGTTTCTCGACGAACCAACGGGAGGAGTTGATCCAGCAACGCGCCGCCAGTTTTGGGAGCTTATCTACGACGCTGCTAAGCGAGGAATAACGGTCTTTGTCACTACTCACTATATGGACGAAGCTGAATACTGTGATCGTATTTCTATTATGGTAGATGGTAAAATCAAAGCCTTAGGTACACCCAACGAACTTAAGCAAAAACTCAACCAGCCCGATATGGACCACGTCTTCACTTATCTGGCACGCCAGGCAACGAGAAGTTCAGACTAACGATTATATTCAAAAAATAATGCCCAACATAGAATGAAGCAGTTTATTTCATTTGTCATCAAGGAAGCTAAACACATTGTTCGCGATAAGCGCACAATGCTGATACTATTTGGAATGCCTATTGTCATGATGCTTCTCTTTGGCTTTGCTATCACCAACGACATAAAGAACGTACGGATAATTATAGTCACGAGCAATGCTGACTATGCCACCCAACAAGCAACAGATCGCTTAGCTGCATCTGAGTTTTTTACGATTGCAAAAGTAGTTGCCACACCTTCCGAAGCAGAACAATCCATTCGAAACCAAGAGGCTGATATGACAATTGTCTTTTCTCAAGACTTTGCAAGCAAGAAGTCGGGTTTTCAACTCATTGTTGATGGTGCAGACCCTAACATGGCGCAGCAGTGGTCAAACTATGCCCATTCTATTCTTATGAATCCGAAAGAAAACATCATAAACACAAAGCTGCTATACAATCCGCAAATGAAATCCGCCTACAACTTCGTACCTGCAATTATGGGTATGCTCCTAATGCTGATTTGTGCCATGATGACTTCTATTTCCATTGTCCGCGAAAAAGAAAAAGGAACAATGGAAGTATTACTGGTTTCACCTACGCGCCCCCTGATGATTATCATTGCTAAAGTAGTACCCTATTTAGTGCTTGCTTTCGTCATCTTGATAGCAATACTTCTTATGGCCACTTTTGTATTAGGCGTACCGGTACAAGGTTCTCTATTTTGGATATTCCTTATTTCCACCATATATATTCTCTTAGCTCTTTCGTTGGGTTTACTTATTTCTACGGTTGCCCAAACTCAACTTGTGGCATTGTTGCTATCAGCGATGATATTACTAATGCCCATTGTCATGCTTTCAGGCATGATCTTTCCTATTGAATCAATGCCTCAAATTTTGCAGTACGCATCAGCCATCATCCCCACACGCTACTACATTAGTGCTATGCGAAAACTAATGGTAATGGGGGTTGGAGTGGAGCAAGTATATCATGAAATGATAATCCTTACAAGTATGCTTGTTGCATTACTTCTTCTCTCGCTCGCTAAGTTTAATAAAAGATTAGAATAGAATTCTATGATACTGAAATATCTCTTACGGAAGGAATTCACTCAAATTCGCCGAAACTCATTTATTCCAAGGCTTATCATCGTCTTTCCCATTATAATTATGTGTGTTACGCCATGGATAATGAACATGGAGGTGAAAAATATTGTGGTTGATGTAGTAGATAACGATCGCTCCACACTTTCTCAACAATTAGTACATGAAATAGAAGCAAACAAATACTTCATCTTCCATGGGCAACAACCCACATACGCGGCGGCACTCAACAATATAGAACATTCCGAGGCTGATATAATAATGGTAATCCCGCAGCACTACAATCGAGACATCACCTTAGGGCGTATGCCGCAAGTTCTCATTGCTACTAACGCCGTTAATGGCACAAAAGGTTCAATGGGAGCAGCTTATCTTTCCCAAATTGTATATACCAATGCTTCACCTTCTGCTGCTGCCATACAATCTAAAGTATCTACACTATACCTCTACAACAAACACTTAAACTTCAAGTTATTCATGATTCCGGCCCTCTTTGCCATCGTGATGATGCTAATAACAGGATATCTACCAACGCTCAACATTGTGAGCGAAAAAGAAGCGGGCACAATCGAACAGATAAACGTAACCCCTATAAGCAAGTGGACATTTATTCTTGCCAAACTCATTCCTTACTGGTTTATAGCTTTCTTCGTCATTACAGTCTGTCTATTCTTAGCTTGGATTATATATGGCATAACCCCAAAAGGTAATATTGCCCTTATCTATTTATTGGCAATGCTGCTAGCACTTTTCTTCTCATCCTTCGGACTGATCATTTCCAACTACTCCGACACCATGCAGCAGGCTATCTTCGTGATGTGGTTTTTCGTGGTCTTTCTCCTTTTACTTTCAGGTCTCTTCACGCCTACGCGTTCTATGCCTTCGTTAGCCTACCTCACGACATACATCAATCCTGTAAGCTACTTCATAGACGCAATGCGCACTGTCTTTATTCGTGGTGGTAATTTTAGCAATATTATTCACCAAGTATTTGCGCTTTTCTGCATAAGCATATTTATGGGAGGTTGGGCTGTAATAAGCTATAAGAAGAACAATTAATCTAAGTGCTCTTTTTACAATCATTGTATATATGAACGTAAATATCCTTATTGCATTTCTAAATACAATAAGGCTGTCGGCTCATATCCTTATTGTGTCAGCCGACGCGCTTATTGTAGGTGTACATAGAAATAAGAGAAGAAGAAAGAGGAAGTATATACGCTTCTCTCCTGTATTGTTTTTTTGTTGTCACGTCGTCACGTTGTCACATACAGCCATTATCTCTCTGAAAAACAGCCAACTACAAGCGTGACAACAAGGTGACAACAAAATCAGGGTCAAGAAGTGTTGTCACACAGTTAAGCATTTAGTTATCAGAACATTTCTAACATCTGTGACAACGTGACAACAAAATACAACTTTTTTTAATGGGTGTAGGAAGAAGAGCATACAGCAAAGTGAATTCGACGAATTCCAAACAGAACAAGCTATGTGTGTATTGATGGTTCTTTGTACATTGATGCACGGCTTCTTTGGCAACAGACAATAGGCAGCAATAGCACCTAATAAGTTGACTATGAAATTGTCAAAGCATCTCTGTCTGGAGTACTCCACTTGTGCAATATTCTTAAATTCATTATTCACCGTTTTCTATTTTACTCAAACCAAGCTCTTCTTCAGCACTAAGCGCGATTCGGGGCCCATATTGAACAAAAGATC
This sequence comes from Alloprevotella rava, assembly GCF_014195585.1. Classification (GTDB taxonomy): domain Bacteria; phylum Bacteroidota; class Bacteroidia; order Bacteroidales; family Bacteroidaceae; genus Alloprevotella; species Alloprevotella rava. Next base: position 136,466 of record NZ_JACICA010000002.1, read on the forward strand.
TACGATGCTCAAATTGGGGAGAAAGCCCAAACGGGATTGGAAAACTTGATAGTATGGCACGATGCGGAAACGCGCGTCTTCCGAAAAGCTCACCTTCGGACGGATAAGATCGCGACAGTCTTCAATCTCGGGCGCGGGAGTTTTGACATACTCCGTGGTGGGACGTATATCAGGCGTCAGCATGAGTAGTTCACAAATCTTGGTTTGCAAGGCGTCGTTGAAATCAATCAGATATTCGTAGGGCTCTTCATAGAACTGGCGAAAATCGTCCTCATAATAAGGGAAATATGGACTTTGTTCGTAGGCCGACACCAGAGCTGTCCAATGCAGACGGCGCCAACGACCGTGGTCGCTAATACGTAGGGCGCGCATGGGCTGATTGTTCTCACCCGTGCGAACAATGGGGACGGTCAGTGCCAGCGGCCCGTTGCTCGATGCGATAACAGCTCGGTTGCGATAAGTTTGCTTGACATAATGATCGCAACGTTCGGCCAGTATCTGATCGGCAGCATAGAGGCGCGCGAAATACTGAATGGGAGGAAGATACGCGGAGGAGAGTAAGACTGTGTTCAAGGGAAAAACGAAGAATAAAAAGGAGCAATCATAGAGGGCGCAGGAAACGATTCCAGCGCGGTTGCCAATCGCGACTGCTATAAGTGATGCAGAGCGCGGGACCAAGGATAAAACTCTCGGGAAGAAGGCCTACACCTTCGAGCCAATAATAGTTCTGACTGAAATGTAGGCGCGTTGCGGGAACACCGCCTATATGCAAACGCTTACCTACCATCTGCACCGCTCGCGCCTTTTCGTAATGGCGAAGCACATAACACAGTAGCGAGGCACTCTGCAGTTGCACATCAACAGGTTCGCAATGACCTGGCACCATAAAGGAGCTCTCTATGCCTGCGCGCTTCTGAAAAAAAACTCTCTGCTGCTGATTGTCCACCCAGAGGGAGTCGCCAGGGCGGGCAATGATGCGCGCTAACTCTATCTTTGCTGTTGAGGGATGACGGAAAGCCACTATCGTTCCGCGCTTCATTCCTGCCGAAACGTATCGCCCTACCAGCAAGCGATCGCCCTCTTGCAAACGCAGCTCGGGCAGAGCTGTTTGCACCTCGTAGTGGGTGACGAAGCAGCAGCGCACGAGCAAGAGCAGGAAGATGGCTACAAGCAGAGGCAATATGTAGACTTTCAGTAGATGCAAACTTTGGAGAAATGAAAAAAGTGCAAAAGATGGAATATGCTAATAGGCTAAGACGCGAGCGTCTTATGGGACTGATTAGCACATTCCAGCTTTGGTAGATTTACTTTATGTTGCTAACATTTTTGAAAAAGCGATCCCAGCGAATTTTACCACTCAGCCAGCCGTAGTCTTGATTGAGCGACATCCAAACAAAGAGCGGTTTACCCACTACATGGTCTTCTGGAACAAAGCCCCAGAAACGGGAATCGGCAGAATTGTCGCGATTGTCGCCCATCATCCAGTAGTAGTCCATTTTGAAGGTGTAGCGATCCGTTTGACAGCCGTTAATATAGATTTTCCCATTGCGAACTTCCAACGTATTACCTTCGTAGACGCGGATGCAGCGTTCATAGAGCGGCAACGTTGAGAGCGACAGCAGTTTGGTGGCTCCGCGCTTCGGAATCCAAATAGGACCGTAGTTTGAAGTAGACCAATTTTTGGCCATATTCTGCGGGAAGAGCCAGTCCGTTGCACTGGGGAAAGGTTCGATATTCGCAACCAGCCCTTTCTGGCTCGTGAGGTATTTCTTCACGACCTGAGTGAGCGGCATGACATAGGTGTTCGTTTGCGGAACGTTTGAAGAGAGATCCTCAGCCGTTATGCCCAAATCTTTTATCTCATCGGCACTCGGCAGCGAGTTGAATGTCACGCTATAGTTATACTGTACGTTTTCAGGTTCAGGGTTCGGTTTACCATCAAGATAGATGCGATTGTTGATGATTTGGAGTGTCTGTCCCGGCAGTCCTACGCAGCGCTTCACATAGTTCTCGCGGCGGTCCGTTGGACGGCTCAACACTTCGCCAAACTCCTGCTCGTTGGCATCCATATAAGCCCGTCCGGCAGCATATATCTTACTATAAACAGCTTGCTGCTCTGCATAGGGCGTTGTCGGGGTCAGCGTGGCCGAGAAAGGCTGCTGAAGTCCCAGTTGTTGCGTAAGCATTTGGTCGCCCAACTGATATGCCAAGCGATAGAAGTCTTGCTGCTGCACATTGGCTACCACCGTGTCGCCAGCAGGATAGTTGAAAACGACGATATCATTCACTTGTACATGGCCCAGTCCCTTCACGCGGCGGTAATCCCAATGCGGATGTTCCAGATAGCTCTTACAGCCAAAGATGGGAAAGGTGTGCTGCATAAGGGGCATAGAGAGCGGCGTTTGCGGAATGCGCGGGCCGTAGCTCAACTTACTCACGAGGAGATAATCGCCCGTCAGAAGCGTCTTTTCCAAAGAGGAAGACGGAATGACAAAGTTCTGGAAGAAGAATTGATTTAAGAAATAAACGGCCACTAAGGCAAAGACGATGGCGTCGACCCATGCCATGGCGGACCGAGCTGTCTTGTTCTTGAGTTGCTTCCACCAACTCCAATTTATCTTACGAGTCACATAAGCATCGAAGAGGAAAGGGAGAACGATAAGTCCCCACCAACTGCCCACCCAATAAAGGAAAGCGAGGTAGAGAACGGTATAGATGCTAAACTTCACCCAGTTGGGCTTTTTCGGTGTGGCTTCCACCTGAGTCTGTGTTTTTTCTGTCGTCATCTTTCTTAAAATTTAAAAAGGTCGTCAGTAGTGAGCAAACCTGTATGAGTAGCAGTGAATTCGGCAGCTAAGACAGCACCGAGTGCAAAACCTTTGCGACTATGAGCATCGTGCGTAATGGTGATGCTATCTGCCTCGCTGTCGTAGGTGATACTGTGAATACCGGGCACTTCATCGCGGCGAATGGCATCGATGCGCAGCTTGTCGGTCGCTACATCTTTCGTGCCTTCCACTGTTCCATCGGCTTTATGAAACTCGCCCAATACCCAGTCGGTTTTGCGATCGAGGCGCGCCACAATATCTTCGGCCAACGTGATGGCAGTTCCGCTGGGCGCATCGAGTTTATGGACATGGTGCACTTCCTCCATACTCACCTCATAGCCAGGATAAGCGTTCATGATACGGGCTAAATACTGATTGACAGCACTAAAGATGGCTACACCCAGAGAGAAGTTGGACGCCCAAAAGAGCGTATTGCCCTCGGCAATCAGCGCCTCAACCTCGTGGAGATGGTCTTTGCGCCATCCCGTAGAACCACTCACCACTTTCACACCCTGCGCAAAAGCTTTCTTATAGTTGCCAAAAGCCGCGGTAGGATTGGTGAATTCGATGGCCACCTCGGCCGAACGGAAAGCGTCAGTATCAAAATCGTCGGGGTTATTGATGTCGATGATAGAAACTATTTCGTGACCACGACTGCGAGCTATCTCCTCAATCATGTGTCCCATCTTGCCGTAACCAATCAAAGCGAATTTCATATCTTCCTTATTTTATAATGCCACAAATATAATTATTTCTCAAATGATAGCGAAACATTACCCGACACAAGTAGCGAACAATGAATTGCTTCCGTTTTATTCTTCCACCACTGCTTTCATTTCTTCCGGCCGCTTACCGTCGTAGCGTCTTACCAAGGGGCGCACCTGCTCCATGAGGTCGAAGAGCTCGTCTTGTGTAGTGGCGCGAAGAATGGCTATGCGGGTGTCGCGGAAATTGGGGATTCCCTTGAAGATCGGACTAGCAGCCAGATGGCGACGAACATGGAGTATGCCGCGGTATTCATCGATACGGGCAATGCTCTGCCGCACCTGTTCTTTGAGCACATCAAGTTTCCAATCGGCCGATAAAGGTGCGTAGTCACTCTCTAAAGCGTGTTCCAGCAGATGTTCGCCAGAATGAACGGTATCTACCATCTCTTTGAAAATCCAAGGCTGGCCGAACGTGGCACGTCCCACCATGACGGCGTCAACGCCGTAGTCATCGAAAGCACGACGGGCTTCTTCACCCGTACAAATATCGCCGTTACCAATAATGGGAATGTGCATACGAGGATTCCGTTTCACTTCTCCAATCAGCGACCAATCGGCATCACCTTTATACATCTGTGCGCGGGTTCGTCCGTGAATGGTGAGGGCTTGAATACCGCTATCCTGCAACTGCTCTGCGAGGTCTACGATGATCTCATGTCCGCTGTCCCAGCCCAGGCGTGTCTTTGCCGTCACGGGTATCTTCACGGCGTCCACCACGCGGCGAGTGATTTCCAGCATCAGCGGAACGTTCTGCAACAGGCCCGCACCTGCGCCTTTCCCTGCTACGCGCTTCACGGGGCAACCGAAATTCATGTCGAGAACATCGGGATGGGCCACTTCCTCAACGATTTTGGCGGCTTCGGCCATTGCATCGGGATTTTTCCCATAGATCTGGATGGCCGTGGGGCGTTCGTCGTCGCTGATCTTTAGTTTCTCGAACGACCGCTTCACGCTGCGCACCAGCGCATCGGAGGCCACAAATTCCGAATAGACCATGGCCGCCCCCATGCGGTGGCAAAGCAAGCGAAAGCCTGCATCCGTCACATCCTCCATCGGAGCGAGCAAGAGGGGGCGCTCGCCTAAATCTATCTTTCCTATTTTCATTCTATAGCAGGGGGATTGTTCTGAGGCTCACTCTTCTTCCACCAATGACTGAAGAGGAGAAAACCTGAGATTAGCAGTACTGAACTAAAGGCTACCAAGGGATAAACGCCAACAATCTTAGTCAGGTCGTCGGCTTCCGATACTTGGAACAAGAGTACAGCCAAGGTATTGTTTAGCACATGAGCAGCGGCCGACAAACGTATGTCGCCCGTTCGAGCATAAAGCAGGCCCAAAGCATAACCCAAAAAGAAGGCGGGCACAGATTGTGCAAGATTCAGATGAATCACACTAAAGAGGGCAGCAGATATAATTATGGCCCATTTCATCGGCACTTTTGAAGCCACTAAATGGCGCTGGATACCCTCGCGGAAAACAAACTCTTCGGCAATAGGACCTATGAGCGTGAGCGACAGAAAGCAGATGGGATTATCTGCCATTCCTTGAAACATTTGCGTTGTCCCACCATCGCTCAAGTCAAGAGGAGAGAACACTCCGTTTACCCCAAAGACCACGAGGAAGAAGGCAACAATGCCCCAGCCCCAACCATGTAACGTTCCGGCGGGAGGAGAGGGGAGAAAATTGCGCCGCACCAAGCGGAAGACCCACATAAGAACCATCATGATAAGATTACCAAAAAATAAGGCGATGCCTACCCAACGAGCATCAGCCAATAAGGCTTTCTGATCTAAAGGCAGCCCTGCCATCAGATTGTTCCAATTTCCGGCAACCAAAGCTACAGCTCCAGCCAGCACCTGAACTATCAAATAAAGACCTATAATAATGGCAATCTTTGCCACATACGATTGTTTTTCTGTCATTTCAGTATTTCTTTAGCAGCTTCTGCGTCCTGTTGAAGCTGGAGTTTAAGTTCGTTGAGAGAATCAAATTTCTGTTCGTTGCGCAAACGGCTTTCAAAACTCACCGTTAGGTTTTTGTCATAGAGATCTCCATCGTAGTCGAAGATATTAACTTCCACCGTGATGTCTTCTTCATTGTTCAGCGTGGGGCGCGAACCGATGTTGAGCATTCCTTTATGTTTTTCTCCGTCCCAACAAACATAAACGGCATAAGCTCCGCGAGCGGGCAACTGCTTGTTGGGGTCGTCCACTTCTATATTGGCTGTGGGGAATCCCAGTTCACGCCCCAGGCGATACCCCTCCACCACTCGGCCAGAGAGGGAATAGGACCTACCGAGACATGCGCGGGCCATATCCACATTTCCGCCTTCAAGGAAGCGGCGCACAGCACTCGAACTGACGTGTAAGTCGCGCCCGTCAAATTCTTTTGCCCGCACCACGTCCATTCCAAGTTCTTTGCCGTAGAGCTTGTACTGCTGAAAACCATTCTGCACATCAGAGCCGAAACGATGGTCATAGCCAATGACGAGACACGTCACGCCCATTTTGTCGCGCAGATACAGTTCCATAAACTCACGACTGGTGCGCATGGCCATGAGCGGTGAGAAATCGAGCACCACGCAAATGTCGATACCCGCAGCCTCGATGAGTTCGATTTTTTCGTCTAAAGTGGTGAGCAACAGTGGGCGGTAGTCGGTTTGCACCACCGAGCGCGGGTGTTCGGCAAAGGTCACCACCATCGACAGGCAGCCTCTGCGCGTAGCTTCCTCCTTCACTTGGTCGAGCAGAAAGCGGTGGCCGCGGTGCATCCCGTCGAAAACGCCAATCGTTCCTACGGCAGGTTGCAACGTCCGCAAGATGTAATTCTGTTTGCTGTATTTGGTATATTCTCTTATAATGAGCATAATCGTTTGTATTACTTTTCGCTTCGGCTTCTCAATGCCGTTTTGGATGAAGTATGATAGGCCGACACATTGGGACTATTCACCTATAAAAATCCCGCTTTCATCGAAGAATTTCAACCATTCTCCGTCTTTCTTTGCTTCGATTGCTTGAAAGCCCAAGGCACAAGCAGCAGCACAATTGACGGGGGAATCATCAAGGAATAAGACTTCGCCGGGCGCAAAAGGCAGGCCGTCGCGCACTTTCTTAAAGATGAGCGGCGAGGGTTTCTCAACGCCGAGTTCGTAAGAAAGGAAGATTTCATCGAAGAAATCGTACACTTCATGACCGTCATATCGGAAATAACGCTCACGCCCCAACGCCCAATGCACGGGATTGGTATTGCTCAGCAAAGACAGGTGATAGTGGTGCTTTGCTTTGAGCAACAAGCGAAGACGATTCTCTGGAACATCCACCAGGAACTGCTCCCAAGCAGACAGAATCATTTCATCGGTCAGCTCGGGCTTTGCAAATGTTGAGCGAATGGCACTGCAAAATTCATGGGTATTGGCTTGTCCACTTTCAAAAGCGGACAAAACGCCCGACTGCTTATAAGTGCCTATAAATGGGCGCAGATCTATGCCCAATTCATCGAAGGCTCGGAAACAGCGCTCTTTATCGAGATCAACGAGTACTCCACCAAAATCGAACATCAGTGCGCGCACTTCTCGGGGGTTCACTTGCAGTTTTTCTCCCATGATAGTTGGTTTAGTTATTCTCTACGGGACAAATGCGATAGAGCTTATCGGAAGGACGGACTTTCTCGGGCACGGGCAGCGAAACATTTCTGCCTTTTCCGCCAACTTCAACGGGGTCGAGATCGTAACGGATTTCTTCCGCAGTGAAATAGAGTGCACCGGTGGTAGGTCCAGTGACGAGCAGTTTGTCGCCTTTGCGAATTTCGCCGGCTTCCAACTTAAACTCGGCCACGCCCAACTTGGAGAAATATTTCACGCCTTTACCAACATAGGCCTTCTTTTCTGTTGCCATCGAACCATAGCGGTCATTCCATTCGCCCAAACGTTGACCCAAATAGTAGCCATCCCAGAAACCACGATTGAACACTGTGCTCAGACGCGTGTTCCACTCATCTACTTTCTCCTTTGAGTAGGTGCCGTGGAGCACTGCATTGATGGCTTCGCGGTAGCACGATACCACTTGCAACACATACTCTGCCGGACGAGCACGCCCTTCAATCTTGAAGACGCGAACACCGGCTTCCATCATTTTATCGATGAAACCGATGGTATTCAAGTCCTTCGGACTCATGATATACTTATTGTCCACATCCAGTTCGACGCCGGTTTCACGATCCTTCACCGTATAGCCACGCCGACAAACTTGCATACACTCACCTCGGTTGGCCGAATGGTTGAGATTATCGAGCGAAAGATAGCACTTACCGCTAACGGCCATGCAAAGAGCACCGTGGCAGAACATCTCTATACGTATCTGTTTCCCACTGGGGCCGCAGATGTTCTGCTCCACAATCTGGCGATGAATATCAGCCACTTGCTCAAGATTCAGCTCACGCGCCAATACTACGACATCGGCAAATTGGGCGTAAAACTTGAGGGATTCGATATTAGTGATATTGAGCTGTGTGGAGAGATGCAGTTCCTGGCCAATCTGATGACAATAGGAAAGCACAGAAACATCGGAGGCTATAATCGCACTGATCTTTGCTTCTTTCGCTGCATCACAAATTTTGCGCATCAAGGTGAGGTCCTCACCATAGATAATTGTGTTCACCGTCAAGTACGACTTCACACCATGTTCTGCCGTGATTTGGGCAATTTCATGCAAGTCGTCGATGGTGAAATGATTGGCAGAATGAGCACGCATATTGAGCGACTCTATACCAAAATAAATAGAATTTGCACCTGCTTTTAAGGCTGCTGCCAAGGACTCTCGAGAGCCCACGGGGGCCATTATTTCGTATTCTTCGTTCATAATACTATTTTAGAGGACAAAAGTACGACAAGCGGCCCGTAACACAAAAAACATTCTGTGAAATAGTGTTGTAAGTAGGCAGAAGTAGGCCCTTTGTGGACTTTCTGAACCTACAAAATACGATGATTCAAAACCAAAACGAGCAAAAAGAGATACTTTCTGACAAGAGGAAGAAAAAAAATCACCTTCTGCTGAAACTTCATCTTTCCCGCTTGCACCTCATCATTACATATATAGAAAAATGGCGCACATCTGAAACAACCTTCACCATGCAAAGTTTTATCTTCCACATACCTTATTGCATATCAATACATTACAGAGAAGACAACAAATCCAAAGCTTTTCCCAATCAGTTTCCATGAGAGAGGAAAACAATACTTAAAAGGGCGTCGTAAATATCCTTATTGCGTTTGAAAATACAATAAGGCTGTCAGCTGACATCCTTATTGCGTCAGCTGACACAATAAGGATATTTTTCGCCAGGTGCTTTATAAGGAAATCGCATATAAAAAGACCATCCGCAATGCCTTCTCTGCGACATTGCGGATGGTAATAATTCTTTATTGAGTCAGCACATTCTGTTTTGTCCAACTCTTCTGATTTCTCACAGTTTCTTATTATGCAAAATCTTCGCCCAATTGGATGCGAGCTTCTTTGGCCAAACGCTTGACAAGGCCAGGATCGTTGTTCGGACAAATAAGTAGGACATTTCCCTTGTCAGCTACCAAATATCCGTCCAAACCACAAACGATGGCGGCTTTCTGCGAAGGTATCATCACGAGATTATTCTGACTGTCGGAGAGTTCCACGTGTCCTCCACCTATCACAGCATTACCATCAACGTCCTTATCAACAACATGATAGAGTTCGGGCCAACAACCAATATCCGCCCAGCCGAAACTGCACTGCATAACATAGACATTCTCACACTTATCCAAGATAACGAGGTCTATACTGCGGTGTAAGTTAGCAGGGTAGAGTTGCTGAACAAGATCCAGCTCACGTTCGGTTTTTATGCTGCCATTTTCCTGCAACAACTGCTCTTCCAGCACAGGCATCATCTCGTGTAGCAGTTTCCGGAATGTGCGAGCGTTCCACACGAAGAGACCTGTGTTCCAAAGAAACTCTCCACTCTGCACAAAAGTCTCAGCGTATTCCGCATCAGGTTTTTCCAAAAACGATTGAACTTTATAGAGCTTTTCCTCGATGGAATCGCCCATTTGGATATACCCGTAAGCCGTATTGGGCTGTGTAGCTTTCACGCCCAAAGCCAGAAATACGCTGTGGCTACTCGCGAAATCGAGTGCCGCCCGCATCTCTTTTTCAAAAAGGTCTTCGTTGAGAATCATCTGGTCGCAAGGCGTCACGAAAATAGTAGCATCGGGATCGCGCAGAATGATGTGATAAGCCGCCCAAGCTGTAGCGGGCGCAGTGGACAACTGCACCGGCTCGGCCAATATTCGCTCCACTGTCACCTCCGGCAACTGCTGCTCAACGAAAGGCACATATTCCTCGAAAGTGGATATATAAATATGGTCGGTAGGCACAATCCGTGCAATGCGATCATACGTCTGTTGCAACAGAGTACGCCCCGTACCAAAAAAGTCCAAAAACTGCTTCGGCATATTCTTACGACTGCTCGGCCAAAGGCGCTTGCCAAGCCCTCCAGCAAGAATCACGCAATAGTCTTTGTGTTTCCCCATTTTGTGTAAGTTTTATTGATACCGCTAAAATAGACCTATTTTCTATTCTTTGCAACTCCTTTGCCATTAAAAAAACAAAAAAACGCCTCCCTGCCAATACCTTCCCCGCAACATCCCTCACTTTTCCCTCAACCTCACAACGAGCCTCACCGCCACCTTTCGCCCTTTTTTCGCCCACTTTATCCCCTCCACCCTCACATTTTTCTAATTTTATTTTGCCATTACTATACATTCCCCTATCTTTGCACCCGAATCAAGCCCAGATGGCGGAATCGGTAGACGCGATGGTCTCAAACACCATTGGAGCAATCCGTGCCGGTTCGACCCCGGCTCTGGGTACTAAGTAAAAAGCTAAGTAATTGACTAATCAATACTTAGCTTTTTCTTATTTTAGAAATCTTCCCAGATTATTCCCAATCAGTCTTGACTCTGACTCCAGAAGCTATAGGGGATAATGGAAAAAGCTATTTTATAAAAGCTAATTAAGAGGCCTATAAGCTATTGAACTATCATCATTTCAAAACTATGAAAGATAATTAATATGGATGTTAAAAAGCATAAGTGGGGTTTCCTTAGAGAAACGAAAGGCATGGCTGAGAAAGCTGGAATAGACAACGTCACAGGTCTTCATAGAACAGGAATGGAAGACTATCTTAAAGTAATATTTCCAGAAATCCCTACCGAAGAATGGATTCATAACAAGACTATTAAAGGATACAATCGCAAAAGTAGACCAGATTATAGGTGTGAACGTCTAAAACTTATTATTGAGTTTGATGGTGTGCAACATTATCAGAAACCTGAACGCATAAAGGCAGATTTTGAAAATCAAAAGTTTTATGAAGAGATTGGATATAAAGTTGTGAGAATTCCTTATTTTATTCAATTAAGTAATAATGTTGTTAAATCTATATTTGGCAGAAATATTGAAGAACCTTTATTTGATGAGTCTATTCCATCAATGGGTATCAAAGGGAAAAACACCCCAGCCTATTGCTGTTATGAGGGGCTTAAAAGAATGGCAAGAGAATTTCGTCAGAGTCCAGAGCAATATGATGTAAATCTAAAAGCTTTAGAAAATGAAAACGATGAGATTCTAACAGGAGTATCAATACTTAAAGAAGAATATATCAAAGCAGGTTATGAAAAGACTACATGAAATTATAAGGTTCATCCCCGAATTGTATAGGTATTTATGAGTAAAGAAAAGTACCAAGGCAATTCGGAGAAGAACCACAAATATTGAGTTGATAGGCGGATGGATTCTCTTTTGGGGAATCGTTCTCTATGGGTTAAAAAAATACGAATACTGTGAGAAAAGGACAAACGGAGATTTGAAGAAAAACTTATAAAATCAAGCAACAGAACTGTGGGAGTTGGTGTATCTTTGCCAGTATAAAACAAAAGAAGGAAAAATGAAGTACGATAATTCTGGGGTACGGCGACAGGATAGGTTGCTGGATGAGGAGAGTGCGCTGGAGTTGCTCAAGGCTGCTGACTTCGGATTTTTGGCGATGCAGGCAGAAGATGGCGGCGGGTATGGCGTTCCACTCAACTATGTTTATGACGAAAGTAAAGAGGTGGTATTTCTACACTGTGCGCCAGAGGGGCGGAAGTTGAGATGTATAGAGCGGGAGCCGCGCGTGACATTTACGATTATCGGGAAAGACTGCCACGTAGTGCCTAATAAGTTTACAGAAGCTTACAAGAGCCTTGTATTAACATGTAGGGCGGAGATGGTAAAAAATGAAGAAGAGCGGCGGCGAGCGATGCGGCTTTTCGTGGATAAACTGAGCCCGAACTATCGTATTGTGGGCTACAAATACGTAGAAAAGAGCCTACACCGTACGGCTATCATCTGCCTGCACGTGGAACACTTCACAGGAAAAACGAAGCGCGTTACGGCGCAAACGCCTATTATCAGTAAGGGAGATTAAGGATTAGAGTTTTCGAAGTACTCGACAAGGATTGCCGGCGGCAACAACGCCGGCGGGAATATCGCGCGAAACAACACTGCCTGCACCTATGACAGAATTGTCACCAATGGTGACACCCGGAAGCACACAAACCTGCGCTCCAATCCATACATTATTGCCCACACGGATGGGCTCGGCACGCTCTTCGCCACGATTGCGCTGCTCAACATCGAAGGGATGAATCGCTGTATGAAAACCACACATAGGACCGACGAAAACATTATTGCCGAAAGTTACACGCCCGCCATCGAGGATTTGGCAGCCTTTGTTCATAAAAAAATGATGACCTACGCTGATATTCACGCCATAATCGCAAAGGAAAGGTTGGAGAATGCAGCACTCCTCGCCCACCTGCCCCAGAATCTGACGAATGAGCGCATCGCGCCCCTCACTATCGGACGGGTGCAGGCGGTTGTAGTCGTAGAGCAAAGCTTGCGTACGCTTCATTTGCTGCCGGAGTTCGGGGTCGGCTGCAGGATTATACCACTGCCCCGATAATGCTTTTTCTCGGTCTGTCATCATTCCGCAAAGATACACAAAATATAGAAAAAGTTCGAGGCCCTCGGTATTCGCATACGGAGGGCCCCTAGATGGTATTATTAAAACTTTACAAAATTTACTGTACTTGAGATTCGCATCTGAAGAGACAGCGGAGATGATAAATACTATAATAGATGAGTGTTATTATCATATTCCTCGGAAGGAGAGTCTTTTGCTCTCTTTTCCTTATTGTTGACGCAAAGATATAGGTTAAATCCAAAACTACCAAGCGTCTGCTCAATTATTTCTCAAGATTTACCTATATTTTTGTAAAGTCTATGCATCAATATTGGCATATGTAGCATTTCGCTCAATAAACTCGCGACGAGGTCCAACATCTTCACCCATGAGCATAGAGAAGGTGAAATCGGCGTTGGTAGCGTTTTCGAGCGTTACTTGCTTGAGAAGGCGCGTTTCGGGGTTCATGGTAGTTTCCCAGAGCTGACTGGGATTCATTTCACCCAAACCTTTGTAGCGCTGCGTCACGATATTGTCTTCTGAGCCTTCGCCGTAGTCTTTGATAAACTGCAAGCGTGCTTGTTCATTATAGCAATATTCTTCGTGGTTTCCCTTCTTACTTTTGCAACGATAGAGGGGCGGCATGGCAATGTAAAGATAACCATCCTCAATGAGTTGTGGCATATAGCGATAGAAGAGAGTCATGATGAGCGTTGCGATGTGCTGACCATCGACATCGGCATCGGCCATGATGATAACCTTGTGATAGCGCAGTTTCTCAATGTTGGCTTCTTTACTTTCACCGTCCAGGCCGAAACGAACGCCCATAGCCTGAATGATGTTGTTGACCTCATCGCTCTCGAAAGCTTTGTGCCACATGGCTTTCTCTACGTTGAGAATCTTACCACGGAGCGGCAGAATGGCTTGCGTGCGGCGACTGCGTCCCTGCTTGGCAGAACCACCTGCTGAGTCACCCTCGACAAGGAAAAGTTCGCATTCAGCAGCATCTTTGCTAGAGCAGTCGGCCAACTTACCTGGCAAACCGCCACCCGTGAGCGGACTTTTGCGCTGCACACTCTCGCGTGCCTTTCGCGCAGCGATGCGGGCTGTTGCTGCCAGAATCACTTTGTCGACAATGAGCTTTGCCTCCTTAGGATGCTCCTCCAAATAGTTGGTGAAAGCCTCACCCACTGCTTGATTGACGGCACCTGTCACTTCACTGTTGCCAAGACGCGTTTTGGTTTGCCCCTCAAACTGAGGTTCGGCCACCTTAACGCTGATGACAGCTGTAAGACCTTCGCGGAAGTCTTCACCACTGATTTCGATTTTAGCTTTCTCAATCTGTTTTGCTGCTGTCTGCTCAGCGTAGTTTTTAAGCACACGCGTGAGAGCCTGGCGGAAACCTGTCAAGTGAGTACCACCTTCTATTGTGTTGATATTATTGACATAGGAATGAATATTTTCAGCATATCCTGTGTTGTACATCACAGCCACATCGATGGGCAAGCCATTTTTGTTGGTTGAAATATGGATAACATCGTCGAAGAGATGTGAACGACTACTGTCCAGATAGCGAACAAACTGCGGCAAACCTTGCTCGCTGAAGAACTCCTGCTGACGAATGTTACCTTCATCGTCCTTGCGAAGATCGGTCAGCGTGATTTTCAAGCCCGCATTGAGGTAGGCTAACTCACGCATACGGTTGGAAAGAGTTTCGTAGTTGTAAGTCGTTGTAGAGAACACCGTATCGTCGGGCCAGAACTGCTGGCGAGTGCCTCTAACATCGGTTTCGCCAACAACCTTTACGCTGTAGAGCGGCTTTCCTTTTTCATATTCCTGTTGGTAGATTTTACCATCGCGGAACACTTGCGACTTCATGTGACTGGAGAGAGCATTAACACAGCTCACACCAACGCCGTGAAGACCGCCGCTGACTTTATAGGAACCTTTGTCGAACTTACCACCGGCATGGAGCACGGTCATAACAACTTCGAGGGCAGAACGATGCTCCTTGGGGTGCATATCTACGGGAATACCACGACCATTGTCTTGCACAACGATAGAATTGTCCTCACAAATCGTCACTTCAATGTGAGTACAATAGCCAGCAAGGGCTTCGTCGATAGAGTTGTCCACCGTCTCATAAACCAGATGGTGTAAGCCGCGTTCACCTGTGTCACCAATGTACATAGCAGGGCGTTTGCGCACCGCTTCCAGACCTTCAAGAACCTGAATATTGGAGGCGGAATAATTGGAGCCTTTCTGTTCGATTTCTTCCATATTTATGCTTTGTTTTTGTCTTGTCTTATATAGGTTACAAATATACGATTTTTCCCAAGTAACAACAAAGGTTTAAGCACAAAAAGGACGATACCGCTCTGCTAAAAATTACACTTCTCTACACCTCTTTGCCTTCGAGGCGTAAATACAATAAAGATGTTGGCTGACAGCCTTATTGTATCAGCTGACGCAATAAGGATATCCGCCAGCTTCCTTATTGCATTTTTAAGCCTAATAAGCGCGTTTCTCTGCAGCTTGAAAGTAGGAAAGATTAGGACAATACGACCGACGCAAAAAAACAAGGTTTTAAACAAAAAAAGGACTGCCTCCGTTGTGGGAGACAGCCCTTGAGAAATATTAAAGAAATGATTTGATTACTTTACCAAAACCTTCTTACCATTGATGATATAGAGGCCAGACTTCACGTTCTGTACGCGACGACCCTGGAGGTCATAAATTACGTTAGCCTTGTTAGTCTCTATCACACGACCAATACCTGTGAGGTTCTCATCAAGAAGTTCCTTAGCAGTAACATTGTTAGGCAGAGCAACCTGGAGGTCGCCAGCTTCAGTTGTCATTGCCAAGCCAGAGAAGTAACCGCTATTTGCACCTACATTTCTCATGTATTCGGGGTTAGAAGCACGTACGGGAGAGAGAGTTGCAGAGTAGAAGTTCAGAGAAGTGAACTTAGTGATCTTTGCACCATCTACAGTACCATACATACCGTTGTTGTTCTTACCCTCGAAAGCAAATGTCGGTTGACCATTGCTATTGAGCGTTACACCAACGCTAACTTCGTTTTCGTCAGCAGCAGCTACGTAGTAAACAGGAGTACCTGCAGGGATTGCGCCAGAAATTTCCTGGAATGCAAGAACGGTGTCAGTGCCAGTAGCATAGAGACCCAAGAATGAGTAAGCCTTACCATTACCATAGTAACCCTCGATATCGAACGGCATAGTAAGAATCTGGCCCTTACCCTTAGCAACTGCCAAGAAAGTACCGTCAGTGCTGAGAGCAGACTCAGTCATTGTAAATGCACCATTATTCAAACCGCCCTTGATATCACCTGTATAAGCTACGATACGACCAGCAGCACCAGTGTTGAGATACTTATCAGTACCCACCTTGATATTCATTGCGCCAGAGTTAGCATCATAAGCAGAAGAGAGCTGGATGTCGCGAGCTGTGTCAGAGAGAGTAACACCTGCGTTCAATTGGTTCTGGAGATCCATATAGCGGCCAGTACCCATATTCTTCAGACGTACAGTCTGGTTAGCAGCATCAACGCTTTCAACAAGCCAGTTGTAACCATAGTGGTCGTCCACCTTCACTGAGTCAGCACCAGCCTGGTTAGGAGCCATGTAGCGAATTGCAGTACCAAAGCCGTTATTTACAGCGTAAACAGGAGCGTTAGCTGCACGACCGTCAGCAGTGCTGTTGGTTGCAGTGCGGATGGTGTAGATCTTACCAGCTGTTGGGAGAACCATCGTAGCTTCGAGATTCTTCTTAGCCTCAGCCAACTTAGCTTGAGTAGCCTGAAGTTCAGCAACAGTCCAGTCAGTAGCGTTAGGCTTGCTGTTTGCAAGAGCAGAAACCTCGTCTACAACAGTCTGCGCTGCTGCCTTAGCACTTGTGGGGAAGAAACCAATAGAAGGAGTATCTGAGAACGGAAGCTTAGTGAGCTGAGTCTTCAGCGCATTGAGCAGAGAGTTAACAGTAGAAGGATCAGGCAGAGCAGCCTTCACGTTATCGTAAGCTTGTGTAAGAGCGTCGATAGTAGCTTGTGTTGCCGCCTTATTGTTCAGCTCACGACGAGCATCAGCAAGAGCTGTCTCAAATGCTGCAACTTGAGCTGCGGGCACCTGAGAAATAGTAGAGCGAGCAGCGTCGAGCTGTGCGTTATTGTACACACGGAACTCACCGATGTGGAAGAAGTCATATCCGTTGAGCTGCTGTGAACCAGTAGACTTGAGGCAGACAATGCGGAAGAACTTATAAGCCTGAGAGAGCGTTGGAGCAACCATAGCTGCGCCATTCTTGATAGTATCGTTACCTACGATAGTGTTCTGATTGTAGCTAACACCATAGAGGCCTTCATCATTCCAAGTACCTGTCGTATCGTTCGTAGCGAGCAAGCGGAAGACCTGAAGGTCGTTAACGCCATTTGCATTGGAACGCTTAGCAAACTGGAAGAGAGGTTTCTGAACAGCATCGTTGAGGTTAACCTGCAGATAGTGATTCTCTCTGATATTACCTTGCCATGCAGAGTGGAAATACCAGTTAGTACCTGTTGCAGACTTACCGTCGATATTGTCGATAAGACCTTCAAAAGTACCTTCATTACCTTGCTTAGCGTTAGAAGAGAACTGTTCTGCATCTGTCACCAAACCTGGCTGATCGAAAGTTACATAACCTTCTGCGGTTCTGTTGGGAACGTCACAAGTGTAAACGCGGCACTGTGAGTTGAGAACAGCAGCTTTCTCGTAAACGCTATTAAGCGCCACATTGAGCTTGTTCTGAGCCACCTGACCTACAAGCGCTGTGATTTCAGCTTCAGGGATCGGAGTAAATACGAAAGCATTACCTGGATCCTTCTTGTCGTTCCACTGAGAGATGAAGCCCTGGCTTGTGTATGTATTCCAAAGACCATCGCTCTCCGTCTTACCAATATTGAATGTGCTGCTATTGAATGTACTCTTAGATACAGTCCAAACAAACTGATCAGAAGAAGTTGCATAAGCCGTATTAGCACCTGTAAACTTCACATAGTTGCTCGTACCGAAGTTCTTGATGTAGAACTTGCCTTCCTCACCTGTTGGGATGAACTGGAAGATGTAAGCAACATCGTTAACAGTAGCGGGAGATTCGTGAGTAACACCGCCCTTGATCAACAGCTTAGAACCATTATCATAAGCATGGTTTGCATTACCGCGGCTGTCATGCAGGTAGTAATAACCAGCAGTTACAGGGTTGGTATTTTTCAGAGCTTCAGCAGTAGATTTGAGGTTCTGAACGAGAGTTTCAGCCTCAGCGTCCGTCAAAGCAGGATTAGCCTGAGCCGTAACAGCTGCTTGGAATGCAGCCTTAGCAGCATCCAACGTTTCTTGAGAAATCTGACCAGGAAGAGTACCTACAGCATACTGTTCTGCAGTGGGCTCGCCATTGGGATAGTACATATTGATGGCATTGCCGATATACTCTGCACCATGAGCTTCAGATACAGTGAAAAGAAGCCACTCTGTACCACCCGTCCAAGGAGCAAGATAAGGATGTACGTGCTCAGCTTCAAGATAAGTTGCTGTCAGGGTGTTGTTGTTCATGTACGTGTAAGTTGAAGCAAACACAAAACCACCTTCAACAAACTTACCAGTCACCTTTTTACGGAAGTCGGCACTGTTTTTTTCAGCAGGCATTGCTGTAAAAATGAAAGCATCAGCTGGATCGGATGTATAAGGAATCCAATCGCCACCCATATCCTGAGTGTCCATACCTCCAGAAAGAATTACATTCTGGATGTACTTGCCGGTAGAAACTTGCTTCAGGCGATAAGTGGGTTCACCATCTACCTGATCGCCTGTCAGCTCGAAAATAACGAGGCTCTGATCACCCACTTGGGCAGTCAAATCAGCATCGCCATTCCAATACTTGCTATGCCCTACATTCTGAATAACAACCTTGCTTCCATCTGTTGGAATCTCCGACAGCTGTTCGCCAAGACTGTACTTCTGGGCATACGCATTTACTCCTATCAGTGACAGAAGTAATAATGAAAAAAGGTAAGAAATCTTCTTCATTACGTAACAGTTTTTTGAATTTAACAATTTATTTTATTCTCTCTTTGTAATCTTTACATGCAAAAAATGCAGCAATATGCATGATTTTAAGCCACACTTTTTCGTATAAGACGGACAAATATAATACCTTTCTTAAAACATACCAACTTTTTGCAAAGTTTTAACTACTTAAAATGACAAGAGCACTGTACAAAAGAGAACATAAAAGCAGAGTGATTCAGCAGAAATACGTAATTTCGCACATAAAAAAGAATGAACAACGAAGAAGATTTACGCAACAAAGCATTGGCTGGCGATGCCGAAGCACAGAGAGAACTGGGCAACCGCTATCGCGAGTTTGACCTCATGATTGCTCCCGCCGAGGGGGAAGACCGCTTCGAGCCCACGCTGAAAGAAGCAGTATATTTTCTCTCTTTGGCTGCCGAGCAAGGACTCGTCGAGGCCCAAGTGGACTTAGCTAACATGCTTTCGCTCGAGCTCCCCACACAAGCCAACTACGCAACGGCACTCACCTGGTACGAACGCGCAGCGAAGAAAGGCAACCTCAGCGCGCTGATTCGTCTCGGGATGATGGCCGAACAAGGACAGGGACAACCGCGCAACTATCCGCTGGCGGCTAAATACTACGAGCGGGCGGCAGACAAGGGGCACATGCTGGGAATGTTCAACCTCGCGCTGCTCTATCGCTCAGGGCGCGGTGTGGAGGCCTCGCCCAAGAAAGCTATCAAATACTTCAAAAAAGCTTCCGACAAAGGCGATCTCTACGCTCCTTATTATATAGGAGAAATGCTCGAATTTGAAAATCCCGACGAAGCGCGCAGCTGGTACGACACGGCGGCGGCTCGAGGATTGCTCGAAGCAGAACTCAAAATCGGACAGCTACTCCATCGCCAAGGACACAACCGTGAAGCTCTTCCCCACCTCCGTCGAGCGGTCAAACTCGGTGGCGCAGCAGCCCGACAAGCCCTGACCACCTTAGAGGAAATCGGTTTCGAGCAATAGGCAAAGTCCCTCTTCGCCACAGCACTATGGGGTTAAAAAGTAGTAAAAATTTGGTATGTCTGAATTAAAAGCCTACCTTTGCCAGCAGAAACGAAAAATAACATACAGGATGTAAAGGATTCTCACTTATCTAAAAGCGAGAGTTCTTTTGTTTTTGTACTATTGTTGAACAACTAATAACAACAAATAACAATGGCTTACATGACCCAAGAGGGCTACGATAAGATTGTAGCCCAGATTCACCACATGGAACGAATCGACCGTCCCGCAGCCTCTGCAGCGATTGCAGAAGCGCGCGATAAAGGCGATCTGAGCGAGAATAGCGAATATGATGCAGCAAAAGAAGCTCAAGCTATGCTCGAAATGAAGATTAACCAACTAAAGGAAACTATTGCACACGCAAAAATCATTGACACCAGCAAGCTCAGCAACGAGACTGTACAGATTCTCTCTACCGTAGAAATGAAAAACGTGAAGAACGGTATGACAATGAAGTACACCATCGTGAGCGAAAGCGAAGCTAACCTGCGCGAAGGTAAAATCAGCAGTCGCACACCGATTGCTCAAGGACTCCTCGGCCACAAAGTGGGCGACACCGTTGAGGTGAAGATTCCGCAGGGCACTATCCAGCTCGAAATCATGAGTATCTCTATTGCCTAATCCGCAATTCCCCTACAAGCAGCGAACGCACAACGCTCTCCCTCACAGAGACCACAGCGTTCGCCGCTTTTTTATATCTCCGCACTATTGAGAGAGTAAAAACACGCATGAATATGCGTCGCACCAAAAGTGTGAAGGAAGAAAGACAACCACAAGGATACACTCCCTCCCTATAAAAAACTCCTTCTTTTGTTGTCACGTTGTCACAACCACACAAAACTCTCTGATAAATAAACACTTACCCGCGTGACAACAATTTTTTATTCGTCATTTTGTTGTCACACTGTTGTCACGCATATAACACAAACAAATTCAATGCGTTACTCTGCAACCGTGACAACGTGACGACGTGACAACAGAAAAACAAGACACAGGAAGAGCATATCCCTCCCCACTTCCATTCTCCTTATTGCTGCTTCCAGCATAATAAGCGCGTTAGCTGACGCAATAAGCCTGTCAGCTCACACCCTTATTGCGTTTGAGAACACAATAAGGATATCCACACCTTCCTTTATTATATCTATACTTCTCCTTCAGAAAAAAAGAAAAAATCTTCAGAAGATTCTGAAGATTTTCAACACATTGGTGTGATTTATTCTAATGTTGAAGACTTTCTTTGTACCAGCGATAGAGACGACTCACACCTTCTTCAATTTCCACGCGATGAGTCCAGCCAAGACTATGGAGTTTGTCAACATCGATTAGTTTTCGTGGCGTACCATTGGGTTTGGTTTCATCCCATACGATTTCGCCCTGAAATCCGACAGTATGAACGATGAGGTCAGCAAGGGCACGGATGGTGATTTCCTTACCTGTACCGATATTGATGTGGCAATTGCGGATTTCACCCAAATCTGGAATAGCCCCACCTCGTCCTTCACTATTATCGCGGTTTACAGCGCCATCAGTACGTGTTCCGTAAAAAACACTGGAGTATTTCTCCACACCAATAATGTCCTTGAAATCAACATTTAGCAGTACATGAACACTGGCATCTGCCATATCTTCGCTCCAAAGAAACTCGCGGAGCGGACTCCCATTTCCCCATAATGTGACACGATTGTCTTCGATGCCGTAGAAAGCCAATGCTTGAAGAATGCGCTCTTTAGAATCTTCACCATCCACATTGCCCTCACCTATCTGTGCTCGTAGATTGTCCGTAGGATTTATAGGACGTTTGTTCATATCGGTTCGAATGGCGTCCCAATCGTTGTCATGGATGAGTCGGGCAAGGTATATTTTTCGCATCATCGCTGGCATGACGTGTGAGTTTTCCAGATGGAAGTTGTCATTAGGACCATAGAGATTTGTGGGCATAACAGCGATATAGTTTGTGCCATACTGCAAGTTGTAGCTCTCACACATTTTTAGCCCTGCTATTTTTGCAATGGCATATTCCTCATTGGTGTATTCGAGCGGCGAAGTGAGCAGACAGTTCTCCTTCATGGGCTGGGGAGCATTCTTTGGATAGATGCAGGTGGAGCCCAGAAAGAGGAGTTTTTGAACTTTGTGTGAGTAGGCACTACTGATGACATTGCACTGCATCTTCATGTTTTGCATGATGAAGTCTGCGCGATAAATCGAATTGGCCATGATGCCACCCACGAAAGCTGCTGCAAGAACTACAGCATCTGGGCGTTCCTCATCGAAAAAATGCTCAACGGCGTATTGATCCGTCAAGTCGAGTTCTTGATGAGAACGTTTCACAAGGTTTGTATAACCACGCTGTAGGAGGTTTTCACAAATGGCCGACCCAACAAGTCCGTTGTGTCCGGCAACGTAAATTTTAGCTGTTTTCTCTAACATGTTTTACTTAACAATTCCCTTCTCCAAATATTCCACAAGGTTTGTTCTGACTTGTTCACTAGCACGTTCTGCCGCCACTTTAGCCATATCGCTATCAACCATAAGGTTGACGAGTTCTTCAAAACTGGTTTTATTCGGATTCCAGCCTAATTTTGCTTTAGCCTTTGTCGGGTCACCCCAAAGATTGACAACATCGGTAGGGCGGAAGAAGTCGGGCGACACTTCAATAAGCACTTCCCCCGTAGCCTTGTTGATGCCTTTTTCATTGATACCTTCTCCATGAAATTCAAGTTCTATGCCCACACGCTTAAAAGCGTGGTAGCAAAATTCGCGTACGCTATGCTGAACTCCTGTAGCGATAACGAAGTCCTCGGGGACTTTGTTCTGCAGGATGAGCCACATACATTCCACATAGTCTTTGGCGTAGCCCCAATCGCGCAAGGAACTAAGGTTTCCCAGGTAGAGCTTTTTCTGTTTTCCTTGCTTGATGCGTGCAGCAGCAAGGGAAATTTTGCGCGTCACGAAAGTTTCGCCACGGCGCTCGCTTTCGTGATTAAACAAAATTCCCGAACAGCAGAACATGCCATAAGCTTCGCGATATTCGCGAACAATCCAATAGCCGTATAGCTTTGCAACAGCGTAGGGGCTATAAGGGTGGAACGGCGTGTTCTCGTTTTGCGGCACTTCCTCCACTTTGCCGTAGAGTTCTGAAGTTGAAGCTTGATAAATGCGGCAACTGTCCGTCAGTCCCGTATTGCGAACAGCCTCGAGAATGCGCAAAACACCCGTAGCATCAATGTTGGCCGTGTATTCCGGAGAGTCGAAACTCACCTGCACATGACTTTGTGCCGCCAAGTTGTAGATTTCAGTAGGGCGCACCCTACCAATGACTCCCATAAGACTCATAGAGTCGCCTAAATCGGCATAGTGGAGATGAAAGTGCGGATGTCCTTCAAGATGGGCAATGCGCTCACGAAAGTCCACAGAAGAACGGCGAATAATGCCGTGCACTTCGTAATCTTTATCTAAAAGAAATTCGGAGAGATAAGAACCATCTTGTCCTGTTATACCCGTGATGAGTGCGATGTTCTTTGCCATATTTTCTTAATGTACTAATAAGTAAAAGTACCCATTCCGTTATTGGGTTTCTCTCTTTGAGAGATTACAAAAATAGGAAAAATTGTCAGACGAATACATTATTTTTCTTACGAAAGGGAGGAAGCTACTACAACACAAGTATGCTACACCACAAAAATTTCTGAATAAACCTAAGAGAAAACAAGCCAATTCCAGCGAAAGTCCTTATCTTCGCCCTATATCATCAAAACATCATTTAGCATGACACTATTTAGCAAAATCGTAGCAGGCGAAATTCCTTCCTATCGCTGTGCAGAAAATGAAGAGTTCTACGCTTTCTTAGACATCAGCCCACTCTCACAAGGGCACACCCTCGTCATCCCCAAGCGCGAAGAGGACTATTTCTTCGACCTCACCGATGAAGAACTGAGCCGCATGATAGTATTCACGAAGCGCGTAGCTCGCGCCATCAAAACGGCCTTCCCCTGCCTCAAAGTGGGTATGGCGGTTCTGGGACTGGAAGTGAACCACGCCCACATCCACCTCGTCCCGATGCAAACAGAAGGCGACATGGATTTCCGCAAGGAGAAACTCCAGTTCTCCGCCGAGGAAATGCAGCAAACAGCCCACAAGATTCTCACCGCTTTCGAGGCCGAAAAGTAAATTTTAGTCCCCTCATTTGGTAGAATCCCCAACTTTTCCTATTTTTGCACCGCAAAGTTCGCTCACCGACCTTTGCGCTGGACTTGTAGCTCAGTTGGTTAGAGCAACAGACTCATAATCTGGAGGTCCCAGGTTCAAGCCCTGGCTGGTCCACTGATAAACTCCTGTAAGTTAAAGGCTTATAGGAGTTTTCTTTTTACCTGTAGTTTATGAATATTGACAGAAATACATCTGAAATCAGCTAATGTTGGTCTATTGTTGTTCCCAAATTATTTGAGATAACATGCTGACATTCAAAGCAGAGGTACTAAAAAGCAAACAGAAAAGTGATGGAATGGATACGTATCAATCAATTCAAGGCTAATCAGGAACTTTTTTAAGGACTATCTCTCCTATCTTGATTACCTTGTGTTAACAGGAGTATTGGAAACAGAAGGGCAATATATCCGAGGGAAACAATCAAAAGGATATAGGTTTACAGAAAGATATGCAAATGCCCCTTTAGTAAGGTATGAAAAACAGTACTTTTGTATAGAGCAAGGGGAGACATTTATCATCCCTTCATGACAAGAAATTGCCCACACCTCTGACGCTGGTATGAATTGGCTTTTATAAAATTTGCAGATTTGATGCTTGTTTCGTGCAGAATTATCGTAATTTTGCAGTAACACTAAAAATAGTTGGCAATGAAATAGAAGTTTAACAAGACATACTAGAAAAAGAAGTGTTTACTTCTTGCTTGATGTATTCTGAAAATCGCCAAATTAGAGGAATATAACCATCACAGCATGAAAGTGAATGCTTGCACCATAGGTGTGGGCTTCCTTGTTGTATGGTTATAGGTGTTTGGCGATACCTCAGAATAGCAACAGGTAGAGTCTGCACCTTTCTTTTTGTGGTATGGCTACAAAAAGAAAGCATGGATAAGGAATATATCATATTTCAAGAGGATGGCTTATTTGGAGCTAAGAACCAAAGGGGAGAAGTTGTCATTCAACCTCAATACATGGAAATGCAGCCATTTAGCTGTGGGCTGTCATTAGTCAGAAACCACCAATATCAGTATGCTTACATTGATATTAACAACAAGGAAGTGGTTCGTTTTGGCATATATTCTTGGTGTGACCCACAATTTACTTGTGGATTTTCTCGTGTAATGGGATATTTGAAAAATAAGTGGGGAATTATTGACACCTTGGGAAATATTGTTGTTCCACTGAAATATGATAAAATATGGGTTATAAGGGAAGAATATCTCTTATCTCTTAGGGCTTTTCTCGGTGATAAAGAAGAAAGAATAAACCTTCATCTATTAGGCAATAAAGTCATCTTTGATGGTTTAACCTACATCTGTACTTATTCAGTAGAAGCATTTAAGGAATTGGTACATTGCAAGGAACTATATGTAAAGGTTCAACCTAATACAAGACAATTGTATTTTACCTTTGGAGCCAATATAGGTTTTGTTTCTTTAAAAGGGATGCCCAAAAAGCCTGTCATCTCCATTGTTGCCAATAGTAGTGGCAAAATATTTCCTTTGCTAATGGAAAAATCAGATATAGGTAAAGCTACATTATCTCCTACTAAAGCAGTTCCTAAAAAAAACATTTCAAGAAGAACATTCCACAAAACATCCTTTTGGGAGTATGAATCTGAAAAGATGAATGATACAGATAATTGGAGTGACCCTTACGGAGATGAGCAAGCCTATTATGGTGGATGGAGTAGAGAAGATATTGAAAGTGGATTGGCAGATGCTTATGAAGGAGATATAAATGCAAGATGGGATAATGATTAAAGATGTAATAAATATATGGAATTTCCACTGAATTTAGGCTTACAAAAGACAGGCTTACCACTGATTGTAACATCAGGTAAACTAAAGAACTTGTGTTTTCTTGTTGATACAGGAGCCACACATAATGTCCTTTTTACTTATGTGTTTGAACACTTCAAGAATGAATTTAAAGTGCTTGAAGAACACCAAAGCACAATGGGTATAGAAGGGAATTATAAAGAATGTCCAACCATTGAAGCAACATTCAACTTTGAAGGAACTGACTACACTTCCACTTTCTCCGTGCTAGATGCGACTGATGCTATTGCGCAAGTACAAGCGGAAACAGGTGTTCAGATACATGGGGTGCTGGGCATCCAGTTCCTTGTAGAGAACAAGTGGATTATTGATTTTGACAGATTGGCAATAAGTACAAGCAATAAAAAGGAATAATAATGGCAATAAAAATATATAATAATTGGTATTCCATTATCGTCAAAGTAGATAGTATAATGCGAATTTATGGGGAGAATGGTTTAGACGCTTTCTTGAAAGATTTTTTTCCGGGACCCCATACTTATAAGAGGAAACTAACAGAGAAGAGGCAAAGCAAAAGTTTTCAGTCTCTGTTCTCTAAAAGTAAACCCGTCGAAATTGAAATAGAAGAGTCTTATTCGCTTGAAGATTATTCATATCAGTATATTGCTGAAAAGTTCAATCATATAACAGGTGCTTACGGCCATGATGGGAACCTTGTGTACATCTCCTCGCTATATGAAGAAAAGATATCTGCGTGTTGTGAATGGCTAAACCAAAAAGAATTTTACGGATATAAGAGCGTAATCTATGTGGAAGATGTAGATTACGTTATATTTGAGAAAGATGGTTTCCCCATAGATGCCTCATGGTTAGAAATCGTCGAAGTAAATAAGGGCTCTAAATGTACAACTCCATATTACGTATATTCGATATCTCCATTTAAGCGACCTATGCATCCTACGTCATTCCCAAGTATTCAAGGTGGAATTCGCTATGAAACAGAATTTCAGTGGAATTTGAGTCAAAGATATATACAGAACAAAGAATTTAATAGATTCAGAGAATTGCGTGACGTTTCTCTCCTTTATACAAATTGTAGTGGCAGAGATATCGTAGAAAGTATAGACAATTGGCTTAGAGCGTATGATACTCCAATTGATTTGTCCAAACTTTCAGGAAATATGGAATATAAATTACTTTCCATCTTTGGAGATTGCATAAACACTCGCAACTTCATTTCTCTCTACCGCTTTTTGGATGATATACCCATATGCCGATTTGGAATGGATGAAGCAGAAAGTCCTGTTTCCAAGCATGATTTAACTATAAAACTAACGAGGTTATTTGAAAAGGGAAAGAAAAATTACAGTATCCAATTTCAACCAAAGAAGAACAAATACGTTGGATTAATTCAAGGAGAAGGGATAAAAGAAATAGTAGATATTAACGTCAGACATGATAAAATAAACACATTATGGATGATTAAAGAGGAATTTCATCTTTTACTCAAAGATGCTGTTCCAGTTCTCAAACAAATTGCAAACGAATGTAATCACGGAAATCCATTATATATAGAAAGATACCTTGCTGAAAATTTCAAATATACTTTCTATGGGGAACGAGAAATCTTTGGGAGTCATGTACTAAGCAAACGCCAATTTATCATATGGTGGGAAGTCGCATATAAAAATTATGCGAAATCGGGGGCTATTTTCCAAGTCTTTTATGACAGTGGAGGCGATAACGGTATTTGCTGTGTAATAAAAGAAAAAGGACTTGCAATATATACAACTTTTGATATTGTAGACGGTATTATTATTTCGGCAAAAGAAGAAAGAATAATACCATTCGAAGATATGAGAAGAATGTAAGTTTAAGTAATAAACATAAAGCATTATGACAAAAGAAGAATTACGTTCATTGACCATTGAGCAACTTAATGGCATGACAGAAGAACAACTTGACGTGATTGCAAACCAAGTTATTGAGCTCCTTGAAGAAGATGAGATAAAACAGCTTCCGAAAGAGGTTAGGAACAAGCTCAAAATCTCACGAGAAGGAGGTTTAGGCAGTTGGGAAACATGGATTGCCTTAATCATTTCCGCATTGGTAATGAGTTTGATGCAATTAATCATGGGTAAGTAGGAATCTGTCACGAATAAGAATACGATGATTGAAGCAATAGCCATACTTGCCATAGGAGCGGCGATACTCCTCTATGCGGAATGCCAGTCCAACAAAAAGACGATAGAAGAGCTAAGCTATAAAATAAGGCATCTGACAGGCAATTTGAATGAAGATGACAAAAGGGAAAACCAACAGCTCCTCGATGATTACCATTTTGATAAGATTGTCAGAGATTTGAAGTCGGAAGATGAATATGCCCAGCTTGAACCAGATGATGTGATAGAAGAAAGAGCAAGGGCTAAGTTCAAAAGTCTGTATGGATATGAATATAGGAAAAGCAAATGAACTCTTCATTCAAGTCAAAAGAGTAGGTTTTGCTGCTCTTATAGACAAGAGAATAAGACACAATTTTATCAATCCGGCACTCTTGGCTTTCTTCAATCTAGGGGAGAGACGGATGTATTCACTTCCTGAGAATAATATAGGAGAAGTGAATACAAGGCCAGCGTATGACCACTCCCAACCCTTTCTTCCTGACTATGTAAATGGCATCAGCGCTAATGATGTGTTCCATTATGTGGGGAAGAAAGTGGGAAAATGCAAAGACAATAAGTTGAGGGTATGCAAAGTGTTTAGGCTTGAATTTGAGTATGAGGGATGCACTTTCTCTTTTCCTTTCCTTCTTGACAAGAGTTTGAATATTCCAGCCATATTAGGACAAGAATCATTTAACCGAATAACAAAAATAGTTATGGAAGAGAAACAAGAAACTTAGCACTCCTCAAGTGCATTCATTGGCTTAGTATAAACTTAGCCATTGTTGGTCAATAGTTGTTCTATTGGCTTTTCAAAAGATTATTAACAGACTGACACATAATTGTTTCAGGCAGATTTATCTGCAGACTCATAATCTGGAGGTCCCTGGTTCAAGCCCAGGCTGGTCCACACAAAGAAGCTATCAGCGATTTAGAAATTATCTAAATCGCTGATTTTTCTTTTTGCAAAATCACTACCCTGTTTATCTTTTAATGTTAGGAACTTCAGCTTCCAAAGATGATTTTCATATTTTTATATGCACATTCATATGAAAGACATTATTTTGTTTCTAACTTTGCAATAGAAAATAATAAAAATGATAAAGAAGATTTTATGGGGCTCTGGAATGATCAGAGCTGTGGTTATTCTGATGCTGGGAGTTATCAGCATCTCTGGAGTTTCGGCTCAAACGGCAAAGAATGATACAATTCCGAGTGCGCTGATGTATCGCATTTCAGGGAATGGGCTTACTACTCCTTCGTATATCTTCGGGTCTATGCACATCATACCTCATGAGTTTGTAAATCGTAGTCAGAAGTTTATGGACATTGCACACAACGTGCAGCGCATCGTCACGGAAATTGACCATCAACAAAGCAAGCTATTTAACGATTCAAACATGGCATCTGCTAAGGCTCTTGCCGAACAGATGCTCCCCCATCTCG
Source organism: Alloprevotella rava (assembly GCF_014195585.1). Classification (GTDB taxonomy): domain Bacteria; phylum Bacteroidota; class Bacteroidia; order Bacteroidales; family Bacteroidaceae; genus Alloprevotella; species Alloprevotella rava. Next base: position 165,800 of record NZ_JACICA010000002.1, read on the forward strand.
TGCTCCCTGCAGACAGCCAAATGCAGGTCATCGCCCCCGAAAAATTCTACACCGTTGATTCGCTCTTACATCGCTACCGCCTGGTGAAGACTCTCGTTCCCAACGACACTTGTTGGTGGCGCTACGAACCAGGCGTGTTTACAGCAGCAGCCACGCAAATAACAATGGGGATGTATATTACTTTAGGACAAGAATATGTCAGGGTGAAACCAGAGCAAACATCAGCTATGATAGATGAATATATGAGCATATTGGCCGATTCGCTTCAGAAGGAATACGCTCAGTTGGAGTCGCTCGAATATCAGAAAAGTCTGCTTCCTCAGCTCATTATAGACTACCGAAAAATGAAAATCGACTCCACCTATATCAACAATCTGTGCCGTGGCATTGCCAGTATGGGTGATATCCATAATAGAGCGAATATGCTATACGAAGTCATGACATCGCTGGACAATGCGATGATTTATGGGCATCAAATGATGGATGCATACATGAAGCAAGACGGACAGCGCACGGCTCAAGTCCTCATGGTGGCCAACCAGCAAGCAGGGCAGCAAACAGGGGAACAGATAGCGCTCAGAGAGCGCAACGATCGCTGGATGAAAGTGATCCCCTCCATGCTGAAGGAGAAATCGAACCTCTTCGTCGTTGGCCTCTTCCACCTCACCTCCACGGATAACGGACCTGGCATTGTGGAAATGCTCAAGAAAGCGGGCTACACCATTGAACCTGTACGTATCTAACAGCAAAACAGAACATCGAGAAAACGAACATAACATATTGTTTCACATAACAAACATAACAATGAAAGATTTAAAAGGAACTAAAACAGAAAAGAACCTGCAGACGGCGTTTGCAGGCGAGAGCATGGCTCGCAATAAGTACACTTTCTTTGCCTCTAAGGCAAAAAAAGACGGATTTGAGCAGATTGCAGCTCTCTTTGAGGAAACCGCTCAAAACGAGAAGGAACACGCCAAAATGTGGTACAAATACCTCAATGGTGGCAGCGTAGGCACTACCAACGAAAACCTCAAGGAAGCTGCTGACGGCGAAAACTACGAATGGACGGATATGTACGCCACCATGGCAAAGGAAGCACGCGAAGAAGGCTTCACGGAGATTGCTGCTAAGTTCGAACTCGTAGCTGCCATTGAGAAGCACCACGAAGAGCGCTACCGCAAGCTCCTTGAGAACATCGAGGAAGGCATCGTGTTTAGCCGCGACGGCGACCGCATCTGGAAGTGCCGCAACTGTGGCCACATCGTGATCGGCAAGAAAGCTCCAGAGATTTGCCCCACTTGCAACCATCCGAAGAGCTACTTCGAAATCAACGCTGAAAACTATTGATGCGACGAGGGAATCGCTCTGCGTGTCCGCCCATAGGCTCTATCGGTTCGGCGGCAAACTGAGCGCAAACCTCTCACAACTTAGTTTCCACAACTAAACATTCAAGGCTGTCATTTTGATGCTTCCCCAGCATCTATGACAGCTTTTTTAGTGGGTAATATACTCGCCCATCTCTTCATTTCAGCTTCTTTCATATCAGAAGTTGATACTGCCTATAAAAGTTTTAAATAAAACCATTACAGCGCAAAAACACAAATAATAGTTCAAATCTCACAACCATAGATGAGCATATAAAAAACATATTCGAAAGAGAAGAAACATGTATTCCCCTGCTAATAACGATGAATATCCTTATTGCATTTTCAGATACAATAAGCCTATCCGTCGACAGCTTTATTGCGTCAGCCCACGCCCTTATTGTAATAGAGTGGGCAATAAAGGGAGCAGAGAAGTCTGTTATATCCTCTCTCCTTAGCTCTTGTTTTTTGTTGTCACGTCGTCACGTTGTCACACTTCGAGCATAACTACCTGAAAACCTATATATTATGAGCGTGACGACGTGTGACAACAGTGTGACAACAGTGTGACAACAAAAATTTTCATTGTCACGCTCTTAAGAGATTGTTTATCAACGCTTTCCCTTCTCCGTGACAACGTGACGACAAAAAATGAGTTTTTCTTAGGTGGGAGAGAGGGAGAAAGTTCTCTCAACGCTTGCTGTGTGACACCGGCGGTGTCGGAAGTTGGTAGTGTCCTGTTTATCCGCGGGTTCACCCTCGCTCCGCTTGGGCATCACCCGCGGTTAAGCATAGAGTGCCTCCGCCGGAGGCGGCAGGAAGTTAGCCTTGCTGCGGCTTATCTTTGGAGAAATATTTCCTTCTATATATTTTTTAATAAACCAGAAAAAGTTGCTTTATATAGAAACTTTATTTCTATCTTTGCCACATGAACAGAAAGATAAGAGTGTATAAAAGATACTTTTTAGACTTTATTGAACAGTTAAACGACGGAGAGCGACGAAAGATTGATTACGGCTTACAGCTACTGAAAACACAGGAGTGGCTTTCTACAAAGTTTGTAAAACTCATTCGGGATGGTCTCTCTTGAATTACGCACGGAATGTAATGGGAATATCTATCGTGTGTTTTTCATCTTTGATGATGGGCAAATAGTTGTTTTGTTCAACGGATTTCAGAAAAAGACACGGAAGACATCGAACAAGGAAATAGAAAAAGCATTAAAAATAAAGGAAGAATACTATGCAGAAAAAGAATAATATTATAAACTATGATGCCATATTAGAATCACGATATGGTAAAGAGGGCAGCCCTGAACGCTTGCAATTTGAAGAAGAAGCCAAGGCTTTTTATGCAGCACAACTACTTCTTCAAGCACGCAAGGAAGCCAAAGTTACACAAAGCGAACTTGCCCTGCGTGTAGGGACAACAAAGTCTTATATCTCTAAAATTGAAAATGGAGTGATAGAGCCAGGCGTAGGATTGTTTTTTCGCTTGATCAATGCACTTGGCTTGCGTATTGACATTACTAACCCGATAGGGATGTAAAGCAAAAGAAGAGGGAGCGAAGATGCTCCCTCTTTTGTGTTCGCGAATAGATTGTTTCGTACCCTAAATTGTATAGAAGAATTCCCTGCAGTGTGGTATTCGCCTAAGCTCATCCACAGTCCCCGGCGGGGACACACTATGCGTAACCGCAGGTGATGACCGAAGGGTGAACCCGTAGAGGTGAAGATCTCTCATCCTCCGACACCGTGGGTGTTGCGCAGCTGCTACGCTGCGCAGAGAAGCGCGCAGGAAGATATAATACGACAAAGGGAGAATCTCACAATAGTTGAGATTCTCCCCATTCTATTCCTTTAAAGATAAAGGATTATTCTTCGTCTTCTGACCAGTCGGAAGCGTTCCAGCCTTGGTTACGTGTCCAACCACCATTTTCACCAGTGGTTGTTGTGCCTGGATCAATAGGTAAAGATCCAGCAAGAACGCTTTCTGTTTCAAGATTCATTGCCTTTACGGCAGGTTCGATATACTTCTTCATGTGTATTCACTTTTTATTTGTAAAGATTAGGGATGTTATTTAGAAAACAACTTTCTTACCGTTTACGATATAGAGCCCCTTCTGAGCCTTCTGAACGCGACGGCCCTGGAGGTCGAATACCTTCTGAGAGGCGTTCTCGAGAGTTGCAGCATTCACACCAGTTGTAGTGTTATCGAAGAGCAGAGCGCGAACGCCAGCAGCTGTAGCTGCAGGGATGTATGCGCGGTTAGGAGCCAGAGAAGTACCAGCCCAGTCATAGAAACCAACTACACCTTCGCTATTGCCAAGGAAGAGGTCACCAGCTTCTTTTGCATGAGGAGCGAGCGTACCTACCAAAGCATTGCCAGCAAATGTTGCTGCCGCATCAGCCTTGATTGTAACAGTTGCAGTTGCAGCACCGTTTTCGTTCACAAGGAGAACACCCGTGTTAGCAGGAATTTCAGCGATTTCGTTGAGAATAACGCGTGTCTTGCTTTCATTCATCCCCAGCGTGTTGGCCTTCGTTTCAGCAACCGTTACACCGAAAGGTGCGCAGAAAGTTGCATAACTCTTACCGTCAACAGCGTGGAGAGCAACATCAAAGCTTGTTGCATCTTCTACAGTCCATTGAGAAGCAGGAGCTTTAGCCTCCCAACCTACGAGAGCATAACCTTGACCTGCACCTGAATGCAAGTAAGAGAATGCATCATCTGGATTAGCAGTAAGGGCAACTACACCTGGTTTTTGAATTTCAGGATAGTAATAAATCGGGGTATCAGACATACTAACAATTGCACTATTAGTAGCTCTATTAACATACTTATCTTGAATCTTGATAGTATAGAAAACATAACCTTCATGAATCTTTTTCTCAAGATAGACAACAGTATTCACACCTGTTTTAGCTGCATTACCGTAAATTTTCACTCCATCACCGCTGATATAGCCATACTGACTGCCAGCAACGCTCTTCAAGAAATAGTAGCCTGTTTCAGGATATTTCAAAAATTCATGAAACTCTTCTGCAAAATGATCGTATTCTTCACTGGTACAAGTTTCTTTCAGGTGAGTATACTGAGTCCCAAGAGCAGTGTAAGTTTCCATTGGAAGAGAGAAATAAACATCAAACGCTGGTTCTGTTTCAACATCGAACCAGCCAGAGAACTCATCAATGAGTTGAGTATTATAATTATCTTCAGTATCAACAGCTTCCACTTTGAAAGTAGAACCACCATCTGTAGCTACGCCACCCCATTCGCTTACAGAGCAAGTCGCAATATTTGGCTCACGATTGTGGAGATAACAAGCAGGATTTTCTGTTGCACGAAGTGTGAAACCATTATTATTCTTATCAAGAATCCAAGTCATTGAGCTTTCTTGCATAAGTTTAATAGTACTTCCGGGTCTGTTAACCTGTATATTACCTTCATATGCCAGAACAGCTTCATCACCTGTTAATTTGTTGATAACCTTTACTGCATAGGGATTACCAACAAAAGCCCATTTGTATTCTGCTGTATTATAGAATTTTTCGTGTCCCCTCATTTGTTCTATGTCAGCACAGAGGTAGGAATTTTTATAACCAGGACGAAGTTGAAGTTTGTACCACTGAGCCGTTGCAGCATTTTCAGAGAACTGGAAAGGCAAATTGCTTACTGTAGCAGTTGCAATAATAGTAGTGTGTTCAGCATCTACCGTTGCATTGCTGAATGTATAAGTGCAATAAGCATTTTGCAAAGCAGCAGGCAAAGCAGCAGGAGTTCCAGAGAACTGAGTGGAAGTTCCAGTAGCCACCGTCTTACCATCAATTACTACATTATAAGTAATGGTCAAAGGAGCTTCTTCAGAAAAAGTAACAGGATAGATAAACCAGTCGTTGTTACCACCGATTTTTTTCACTTCTCCACTGCCCCAGAAAGCCAAAGTGTAACCAGCACCGTTGTTGTCAACGATATTTTTATAGTCTGCACCATCTGAAGAGAGATTCCAGCCAAAATCGCCTGTGCTATTACCATTGATAGCATAGAATTTATATTTACCTGGAGTAGAACCTGACTTCAAATCATTAGTAACATAACGACCATTGGCAAACTGGATGTTGTATGCACCATTGTCTGTTGTAATGAAGCGCACCAAAAAGTCCGTATTTTCAGCTGCTTTCTTTGTATTGAAGTAGCTGGGAGTATAAGTTGTAGATTGACGCTTCAGAGTTTGTCCATCACCAGCATCATAAGCAGCTGATTCACCATTACGCTTCTGAGTAAGAATATACCAGTGATCATTGTCAGTTGCTGCAGTAGCAGCAGTTACCGAGGTTGCGCGCGCTGCTGTCACCTGCATTGTGGCAGTGGACGAGCTTACGTTCGGTGTCCAGTCTTGTGCTGATGCACCCACAGCAAATAGCGAGCACATCAAGAGTGAAGTAATTTTCCTCATGTAAATAAATTGATTAAGTTAATAGTTTTATTGTTTTTGGTAATCTGGTGAGCGCAAAGATAAACAAAGAAATAATAAATAAAAAATATTTTTATATTTTTTGATGAAATTCAATTACAAAACGCCTACAACGAGTGTTGCAGGCGTTTGAAAATGTCATTTTTCAGTAGGGATTTGGAATCGATCAAGCTTTTCTTGATAGTATTTTTTCACATCCTCCCACCGATAGTACGGTGCTTGCTCAGTAGCAATGGGGAGCGACATCTCGTGTTCGTTGAGTAAAACTTTGACGAGAAGCTCGTTACTATTTTTTTTGCGATAGAACACCCACTGAATGTTGCATGCCATGGGGAAGATGTCATAATTGCGCCATTTTTCTGCCAACAGATTCGCATCGCCTCCCTGCTGTTTGCCACAATCGCCGAGCTCCATCAAACAAGCTAAAGGCAGAACCACCACTTCGTGACCAAACCGGAGCGTTGCACCTGGTACGGACTTTTGCAAGCAACTGTCAGTTGTAGTCAGGAAATTGCGCAAGAGATTGTTCTGCAAATAGGGCATCATACCCTTCGAGAGGCTATTATCGCCATAACGAATGCTCCACTCCAAATTTCTGTACTTCCAAATGCCGTAGCACTCTTCGGGCGTAAAAAAGCGGTAGAGATCGAGCTTTGTATCACAGCTTTGCATATTGGCCGCCACGGAGAAGAAGTTGTTAACGAAAGAAGCCACGTTGACACTATCGCGAACATAAGCCGCATCACGAAAGAGAACGCTCATGAGGTGATCTGTCTTTACATTCTCCTCCCAAGCTTTAGCGAGCGCTGCCTTAATAGTGTCGTTATGGCGGAAGCGTTGAATGGCGGGTTGGTCTTCATTGTTCATATAATACATATCGTGATAACTGGCATCGGTCTTTATGCGCAAGCGCGGATTCTCCGCTTGCAACTGCAAACACTCATTCGCCATGGAGAGGATGCAGCGGATAACAACCGTTGAGCGGGCATCTACCACAGCGCCATCAGCAAAAACCGTGGGGAAGTTTTTGTACATACGCTGCGCAATACCGCGATGCTGGCGCGCGCCTTTTTCCGTGAGTTCGCCAAAGCGTTTGTTTGCCATGCGATACACGCTATCCACTGCAACGAGCGCCTGCTGCCCTTCGGCCGTAAGCATCCCTGCCGCAGCGGCTTTCTTCAATATCTGCAGCGGCTTAACGTACTGATCAGGATTGATGAGCCAGCGCGAACCATGCCGAGCATACGCACTGATATAAACAGGTTCGTATCCCTTCGGCGCGGGAGTCAGTTTGGCATTCGGAGTGGGATAAGCATAATAATTAGCTGCCGAGCGATGAACATCGGCAAAGATTTCTTCGCGCGCCAACTGCGCCCAAGCAGTGCAAGCTGCAAATACGAAGAGAAGGAGAAGTGCGGATTTCTTCATAGAGAGAATGATTTTTTAATGTTGCGAATTTAGCGATTTAGAAAGACTTTGCAAGAGAAAGTGAGAGAAAAAGCCCTCTCCAGCTTCCCCATAAGGGGGAGTGCTCGGATACCTCTTGCTTTGGACTCTTATCTTTTTATGCTCTAACAAAAAGCTGTACTTTTGCAGTATGAAAGAAGAAATGTACATCCGAGAGCACCGCACGGACGATGTTGCCCGCTTGGCTTTACAACTCAGTGGGCGCAACGACCTCGATACGGCTTACATCCTGCAACAAATTGAGGGGTGGCAACGACTGCGTACGAAAGTGCCGTCGTGGGCGGCAGTGGACGGACTTCGCTATCCGCCACGCTTGGCGTTGGAGCTGTGCTCGGGCGAAAAGGCGGCACGCTACAAAGCGGCAGTAGTAGAACGTTTGTTGCCCAACGGATCTACAATGGTAGACCTCACAGGCGGATTGGGTGTTGATTTCTCTTTTGTAGCGAAGCTTTTCAGAGAGGCAACTTACATTGAGCGCAACGCAATGCTTGCAGAACTGGTAGCGCACAACTTCCCGCTCTTAGGACTGAAACACGCTCGCTGCTTGTCGGGCGACGGCACAGAACTATTGCGCACGATAAGCACCGTTGATTTGCTTTTTCTCGATCCTGCGCGCCGCGATACTGCTGGGCGAAAAACGGTACTGTTGGAGGATTGCGAACCGAACGTTATCGAACTGCTCCCACTCTTCCGTGAGAAAGCGCACTACGTGATGCTGAAACTTTCGCCCATGCTCGATCTTCACCGCGCCATGAGCCTGTTGAATTGTACGGAAGAAGTGCATCTCGTGGCGGAGCGCGGAGAGTGTAAGGATCTCCTCTTGGTGCTCAATATGCAGCAAAAACAAATGGTTTTGCCCACTATCTTTTGTTGTGATGAAGAAACATTTAGTTTTCGCGCTGACGAAGAAACCACTGCCCTACCCGTCTATGCTTCTGCACCTCTCCGCTATCTCTACGAACCCAATGCGGCCATCTTGAAAGCGGGAGCATACAAACTTCCGGCAGTACGTTTCGGCTTGCAGAAATTTCACCCCAATAGTCATCTCTACACCTCCGACGAACGCATCGAAAACTTCCCCGGTAGAACTTTCGAGGTGCTTCGCTACAGCCATTTCAACAAACAAGAACTAAAAGCTTTTCAGGGCGATGTGCGTCAAGCCAACCTTACAGTGCGAAACTTCCCCGCTTCTGTAGCAGAACTCCGCAAGCGGCTCAAAATAAAAGATGGCGGTGACGAATACTGGTTTGCAACTACCTGCGGCGAGGATGAGCATTTGCTGATAGCGTGTAAGAAGAGCTCCATTTGAGTAAGATATCAAATGGGGCTGAGTCTTGAATAAAACAAAATTAGTGGAGAAGAGCGCGAGCAGCCGCGGCAACGGGAGAGGAACTTTGGGCGGCTAAGCGCAGATAGTGGTGAGCTTTTGCCGTGTCGGCGGTGACGCCTTGACCGCGGAGATAGAGAATACCGATATTGTATTGTGCTTCGGGTTTGCCTTGTTGAGCCGCACGTTCAAACCATGTGGCCGCTTTTTGCCAATCTTGCGTTGTCCCCTTCCCTGTGGCATAAAGTCGCGCCAAATTGTATTGCGCTTCAGCATAGTTTTGCACCGCTGCACGGGCGTAATACTCCAATGCACTGGCAGGATTAGCAGCTGTCCCCTCCCCTGCTTCAAGCATATTTCCGCAATTGTTTTGCGCCTCGGGAAGTCGTTGTTCTGCTGCCCGTTTATAAAGTTGAAAAGCACGCACAGGGTCTTTCGCCACATAACGCCCTTCGGCATAAAGATTTCCTAAATTATTTTCCGCCTCGGCATAATGCAAACCTGCGGCAGCTTCTAAGAGCTGTAGCCCCTGCGCCACATCTCCGCGACTGAAATAAAGAAGCGCCAGATTGTATTGTGCTTCGGGCAACTGCAAGTCGGCAGCTTTCCGATACCAGTATTCAGCTGAATCGGAACGCGTGGCGGCATAGTTATAGCCCAAAGTCAGCATGGCTTGCGAATGTCCCAAACGCGCAGCTTGTCGATAATAATCAACCGACCGCAACGAGTCTTTTTTCACCCCATCACCATATTCATACATTCCTCCCAGCATAAAGAGCGCGTTGGAATCGGGCCGCGCGGCTAATTCGGCATACCAACGCGCCGCCTCTTTGCGATCACGTTGCACGCCATTGCCGCGATAGAGCATCTCCGCCAGTTCGCGCTGGGCTTCCACATTGCCTTGACGCGCCGCCTTGGCGTAATAGAAAGCTGCCGCTGTGGGATCTTTCGGCGTGCCGATGCCCATTTGCATCATATTGGCTAAGAGGTACTGCCCCTTGGCGTCACCTTTCTGAGCTGCACGCCCATAGTACTCAACAGCGCGCTCATCGTTCTGCTCCACTCCCTGCCCTTGATGATAGAGCATACCGAGCTGCACAGCCGCGGCAGGATTGCCCTTTTCGGCCGCCTTTGTGAGCGACTTAACGGCTTCGACATACTGCTCCGAGCGCAAATAGGCCATCCCCCAGCGATACTCGTTTTGCGCGGGTTGTGCAGTAAGGACGAGGGAGAGCATAAAGGAGAGGAGAAGAAAGAGGGTACGCATGGTTTGTTGAGGTGAGATAAAAAGAAAAAAGCGGACGAGTCCGACTGGCTTGACCTGTCTAACTCGTCCGATAAAGCATAAAAGCTATTGAGTAGCTTCTGTTGTCTTATTTTTCGCTCTCGAGGCGGTCGATTTCTTTCAGCACATCTTTGGCGATACGCCTCAAAGGAGCAGGTCCAGTTTTGAGCAATGGCGCAACACTGTCCGTTGCTTTGTCGAAATCCTGCTGCACATCATCAACGCCTTCCATATAGATTTGCGCCAGTGTGACATGAGCTATTTTCACTCCACCTGCTGCTGCCTCCTCTAAGAGCTGCACAGCGCGCTGGGCTTCACGCCCGTTGGGATAGCCGTCCAAACAAAAGATGGCAAGGTTATATTTTGCAGCAGGAAGACCTTTCTCTGCCAATTGCTCAAAGAGATGGTAAGCCTCATCAAGGTCTTGCTCCATCCCTTCTCCGCGCTGCAGCATTCCGGCTAAATCGCAAGAGGCATCGTCCGAACCATGGGCTGCAGCTTTCCGAAGCCATTCGGTTGCTGCTTCAACATCTTTTTCGCCCACAATACCATGCAGTACATTCATTCCCATAAAGCGTTCGGCTTTTGCTTCACCCTGCATAGCCGCCTTTTTATACCAATCATAAGCCTTATCGGGATTCTGACCTACGCCTATACCGTTGATATAGAAATGGGCTAACAGGCTCTGCCCCTTGGCAAAGCCCTGCTTTGCTGATTTGAGCGTCCAAGCAAAAGCCTTCTTCTGCTGTTTCTTGTCGCCCTCGGACAGGAGAACGCCTAAATTGTACTGTGCCGACGCATCGCCAGCTTCAGCCGCTGCTGTATATTTTTCTAATTCTTTTTCGTCCATCTTCGAAGATATTTTGAGTGTGTCTCGAACCGGCTCGATGAGCACGAAAGTTTCTCTTACTTCACTGTGATGAGGAAGTAGTTCTTCTTACCGCGCTGCACGAGGAGATATTTCCCATCGAGGAGATCGTCGGCAGTGATAGTGCGGTCGAACGCTTCGAGTTTTTCTTTGTTCAGACTCACTCCTCCGCCCTGCACAAGTTTGCGCATTTCGCCTTTAGAAGCAAAACACTTGGTGGTTTCTGCAAAGAGATCAACGGCTTTCGCATCAAGGGCTTCGGCGCGGCTCACTTCAAAATGGGGTACACCGCTAAATACTGCCAAGAGCGTAGCTTCATCAAGTTTGAGGAGGTTCTCCTTCGTAGCCTTTCCGAAAAGGATGTTGGAGGCTTCGAGGGCTTTCTTGTATTCTTCCTCACCGTGAACCATCTTCGTCACTTCTTCGCCAAGTCGCTTCTGCAAGGTGCGGCAACCTAGATCCTGACGGTGCTCGTCGATGATGGATGTGATTTCGCTTTGAGAAAGTGTGGTGAAAATTTTAATATAGCGTTCGGCATCGTCGTCGGCCACATTGAGCCAGAACTGGTAGAACTCATAAGGAGTAGTACGCTTGGCATCGAGCCAGATATTGCCATTCTCTGTCTTGCCAAACTTGCGTCCATCGGCTTTTGTGATGAGCGGACATGTGAGGGCGAACACCTGATTTTCAGAGCCTAATGTGCGACGAATCAATTCGGCACCTGTCGTGATATTTCCCCACTGGTCAGAACCACCCATTTGCAATTTGCAGTTCTTTTCTTGATAGAGGTGGAGGAAGTCGTAGCCTTGGAGGAGCTGATAGCTGAACTCTGTGAAACTCAAACCATCGCGAGCTTCACCGTTCAAACGTTTCTGAACGCTATCCTTCGCCATCATGTAGTTCACTGTGATGTGCTTACCGATATCGCGAACAAAGTTGAGGAAGGAATAACCCTTCATCCAATCGTAGTTGTTGACGAGTTCGGCACGGTTGGGGGCGTCGGACTCAAAGTCGAGAAAGCGAGAGAGCTGCTCCTTGATACAACGGATGTTGTGCGCCAATGTTTCCTCATCGAGCAAATTGCGCTCCTGACTCTTACCGGAGGGGTCGCCAATCATACCCGTAGCACCGCCAACAAGCGCCAGCGGCTTATGACCACAATCCTGCAAGTGGCGCAACATCATGATGCCACACAGGTGACCAATATGGAGGGAATCAGCCGTAGGGTCAATACCTACATAAGCCGTTACTTGTTCTTTTGCAAGAAGTTCTTCTGTGCCCGGCATCATCTGATGGAGCATGCCGCGCCATTTGAGTTCGTCTACGAAATTCATCGTTTGTTTATCTGTTTTATGATTTTGCGTACAAAGATACTCCTTTTTCTCGGAATAGTGCAAGTTAGCATGACAGGAGGTAGACTCCTTCTCTCCACTCTGCAAGCATGGATAAAAAAAGATAAGACACAAAAGATAAACCTTGCTGCTACGCTCTCCCTATATAAAAATATTTTTGTCACGTCGTCACGTTGTCACAAAAGCGCAAAACAGATTAATAGACAAGCATTTACACGCGTGACAACAACTTATGGGATTCGGTTTTGTTGTCACACTCGTAACGTTCACTCTTTCAAATATTTAACTGCAAAGTGTGACGACGTGACGACGTGACAACAAAAAATCAAACTACAGGAGAAGAGATTGTAGCTCTCTTCAGTTCAACGTTTCTTAGGTGTAAGCTCCCACACAATAAGCGCGCTGGTTGACACAATAAGGATGTGAACTGACAGCCTTATTGTATTTTCGAACGCAATAGTAATGTCCCCAGCGGGGACACACCATGCGTAACCGCGGGTGATGCCCGAAGGGCGGACCCGTGGGAGAAGTAACAATTTCCATTTCCGACACTCGAGGTATCGCACAGCACGCACTTCTACTCGTACACCTCTTCATTCATCTACACTTGCTGTGTGAGGACTCAACAAAAAACCGCAATACCAACTTAAGGATATTGCGGAAAGAAAAAGAGGGTTCATCCCCGAATTGTACAGGTATTTATGAGTAAAGAAAAGTACCAACGCAATTCGGGGATGAACCTAAACATTATATATAACCATGCCTGTTGAATCTTGTAAGTAGAGATTGTACCTGCTTGTCTTCATTTTATCGTGTTTTAGGTGACAGGTTGAACTTATAGATGGCGTGCAACATGAAGTAAGAAGGAATGACATTGTGGTAGGTTTCAGTGCGGCCTTGTGCATTGACTGTGCGTGTCACGTTGGAAAGTTCGTGCAGCAGGTCGAAACCATCGAGAGCAAAGGTCAGATTTCCGTGCAGAATGCTGCGCTCGAGGCGAAGGTTCCAAATGAAGTGGTTGGTGTTGAGCTGCGTGTCGGTGTAGCCTCGACGGCTGAATACGGTGAAGTCCGTGCTCAGTCCCACCTTACCCGGCAATGGGAGGCGTGCAGTCAGTCCATAACTGTAGTCCCACGCGCTGATCTCCTTGAAGTCGCTGCGTTGGCCGGTCATGCGATTGTAACTGCCTTGCACTTTCGCTCCCAAGTGCCAACCTCGTTGCGAATAGTTGACCGAAAGTCGTTCACGGAGATAAAGACTGCCGATGGTGCTCAACTCATGTGTGGTGCTGCCGACCACGTTGGCCATATCAACATTGTGGTCGTAAGAGAAAGAGGACTGGTTGCTCCAATCGAAAGCTTTGTTCGTACCAAACTGTCCATTGGTGCTGAAAGTGCCGTCGGTGCGCCAGTTGCCGTTCACATTGACCGGGTGCGTCACATATCCTCCTGTGGTAGGATTGTAGGTGCGTTCTGTGGCCAGCGCGTTGGAAGTACGTTGGTAGGACAGATTCAAGTCGTAGAGTTTCCTGTACTTTTTCAGCGTGTTCATTGTGAACGAAAGGTTTTGCGTGGTGCTTGGCACCAAGTGGGCATTTCCCCTTTGGATGTAGAGCGGATTGGAACTGTCCTCCAATTCGAGGGCATAGATAAAGTCGGGCATTGCGCGTGACAGCGAGTAGTTGAGGATGAACACATGACTGGTCTCTCCTTTCTGAAACTGTTGATGAAGATAGACCTGCGGAGAAAACAACGCCTGCGTTCGATTTCGGTCGAAGTGCTGTCCGACTTTGTCGAACAACAAATGCTCCAGTTCCCAACGCAACGGAAGTTGGAAGGCTATTGTAGTGCGGTTTTGATGCTTCGTGCGATATTCCAAGCGCAGGCTCACCTGATGCCGACGCTGCCACAAGCGCGAGTGTCCGCTATTGGGCGCGTCGAGTGCCTGCATCATGTCGGCCGTTGTCGAGGGGAGCATACCTAGCGCGAAGTCGGTGTTGGCACCCCATCCCGCAAGCCGGTCGAGACGGTAGAAGTTGGTGTTGGCATCGCAATAGTCTTGCGAATATTTATAGCTCAAGGTCGGCCAAAACGCGCCAATGGGCATGAAATAAGATGCCTCCGTGTTGAAGTTGTAATGATGGGAGGGAGCACTGCGATAGCGGTTGCGGAAGTCGTTTGTTCCACTTCCCGCACCGAGATATTCCAAACGATAGTGGTCGAAAGTCCGAGCGCGATGTCGGTCGTAAACTCCTGAGAAATTAAAAGAGAAGAAGTCGTTCACCCCCGACTGCTGAAAAGGACTCCAACGTAATTGATAGGGTGCACTCAAGCGCCAATTCTCGCCATTGCCGCGCATCAGCGAATAGCGACGGTTGCGTGCCAACTGCTGCAGGCGCGTGCTGCCTGGGCGAAACAGCTCATCGAGCACCTCTCCATTGGGCACCAGCTCAAACGGATTAGCGCCCACCTCGCCGGCACGTTGCGTGGCGTCGTTGGTATTTTTGTCGTAGTTGAAACTGATTTGCCCTGATTGTCGCACCGCTTTTTTCAGAGAAAATCGATGACTCGTGTTGAACCACGTCGTGTGGTTGTTCGCTTCCAAACGACTGAGCGAGAAGGAGCGCTGAGTGGGTAGAAAACTCTCATGGTTGTAGGTGGTGAGCGTGTAGTTGTTGGTGTGTGTCACGTCCACATTGCTCGTCCATTCAAACGTCTTGTGGCGATTTTCGTAACTGTATTCCGCTCCGGCCGTTTTGCTCGTTTGCAAGCCCTGCGGCAGATAGGACGGCGACCACTCGCCCTTTGCTCCCGGGCGCCGTGTGTCGTTGGTGTTGTTGATACTGCCGAAAATCGCTAAGCGTGACAAGTCTGAAAATCTCAGCGCAAACAATCGCGCCAAGTACTTGTCTTTCGTGCCGCGTGCAGCCTCTGCATTGGCAATCCAGCCGATGGAATATTGCCGCTTGAGATTGACATCCATCACCAGCGGCCGCTCTATTTCCTTCAGCCCTGTCATCTCCTCAAAGTCGCTTTGTTGCTCGTAGACCTTGACTTTGTTGACCATGTAGGCAGGAAGGTTTTCCAATGCTATTTTGGGGTCGCCGCGGAAGAAGTCCCTACCATTGACCAGCAGACTGCTCACCCGCTTGCCGTTCACCGTGATCACGCCGCTCTCATTGAGTTGCGCCCCCGGCAGTTGCTCAATCAGCGCATCGAGCATCGAGCCTTGCGAAAGTTGGAAGGCATCGGCGTTGTAAACGAGGGTGTCGCCTTTCATCACCATTTTTATCTTCGTGGCCCTCACCACGGCCTCTCCCAGCCTTTGCTCCTTGGGGCATTTGCGCATCAAAGCCTTTTGAGGAATGATTACGAAACCACTATTGCGCGCGCCCAACTTTACGGTAATAGGAAAGTAGAGCGGGAAATAATTGGGGTGCTGAAGACGAAGGATGTAGTTACCTTCTTCGGGAACCTTACAATAATAGAGCGAAGCTGTCCGCACACCGTCATCGATATTGTACGTCCATTCTCCTGGAAAGAGTACCGTAGAATCGGGAGACAATACATCAATAGTTCCATCTTCAATAATTGCACCAGTGAAAGCGTCCGCAATATTGCCATACACCATAATGGAGTCCTTTTGCGAAAAAACTGGTAAAGAGAAGAGTAATCCAAGAAAAAGGAGAAAATACTGCATATCAATATTATGAAAAAGTTGGTATAATGCTAAAGGATAAGTATTTCTATAAGTTTCTACTGAAAGAAGACTACAAGAGTCCACAGAGGTGTACTCCTGGCATATGGGGCGTGGTTGTTGGCACAGCAGTTGTAATATCAACGCTAATACAACCTGAATTTGAGCATTGCTGATTGCTACAATCACCATTTGCGCAGCTTGCATCTTGACAACCTACATTTGCACAAGGAACATTTCGACATGCTGAATTGGAAGCAGGCAGAGATGTGGCGGGTACGATTCCACCAAAACCTCCCAGCAGATGTTCTTCCTTCTCCGAGGACATTTGCTATGTCTGTGTGGCAAAAGTAAAAAAAAGATTTAAATGACCTAACTTTTTCTAAGTTTTTGGTTCATCCCCGAATTGTACAGGTACTTTTCTTTACTCATAAAAACCTGTACAATTCGGGGATGAACCGTGTATAAGAGGATATGTTGTACTATATCAGAGAACTACAACCAATCATCATCGGTTTCTTCATGGCGGCGCGTGGGAGGCGTAAGGGCAAAGGATTCCTCATTGCGCTGTTTTCCGAAACTCAAATCAAAGCCTGCATCAAGCAACTGGCGAGCCAAGGCGGGACGGCCACGGAAACCATGAACGGTCCATTGCTGTGTAGGGCGGAGCTTTTTCTTGAGTTGCAAGAGGACATCGAAAGCACGAACACAATGAATAGTGAGGGGCTTCTGTAAGGTTTCGGACAAGGTTACCTGCTGGCAGAACACGGTTTCTTGCAACTCCATACTTCCTCCGCGCAAACGGTCGAGCCCGCATTCTCCCAACGCCACTACCTGCGGATGCTCCAAAAGCTGTTTCAGCCCTACAAACAGAGCCTCAACACCGTCCGCTTCTGTCCACCAAGGATGAATGCCAGCGGAATAGAGACCACCTGCCACAGGCCGAAACGTTTCCGGCTGGTGCACAATGTCGAGCGGCAGATTGACGATGGCCGTTCCTGGTGCTGCTTGCTGGTTGTGGGTGTGGAAATCCATATTTTAAATGTGCTAATGTGGGGAATGTGCTAATGTGCTAATGCAGAGAATGGTGAGTTTTTGAATGTGCTAATGTGGGGAAATGTAAAACATGACAGACGAAGCGGCGAATGCCGCTACATTAGCACATTAGCACATCCTCCACATTAGCACATTGAAAAAGGTTATGGTACTGGGTCATAGCCGCTACCGCCCCAAGGGTTGCAGCGAAGGATGCGCCAAATGGAGAGTAAGAGGCCTTTGATGGGGCCATGCTTCCGAAGGGCCTCAACGGCATATTGCGAACAAGTAGGGGTGAACCGACAAGAGGGTGGTGTCAGGGGAGAGATGAAACGCTGATAAAAACGAATGGGAGCTATCAGCAAACGGATGAGAAATTGACGGAGCATTCTGTGAAGTGTTTTTTATAAACGAACAATGAGTAATTACATTTCCGTGCGCTTCACAAAGGAGCAGAGGAGTAGTAATTACTCATTGTTCTTATTTTCTTGTTCTTTCAACAACTTATCGCCAACGTTTTGCATCAGCTTAACAAGTCGCTCTTCTACCACGGCCGATGTAACGGGCTTATTACTCAACCAAAGAAAACCTATGTGGAGAGCGGTATTCTCCGGAAGAGCTTCGCGCAGGATGTCTTTGTGATGGCGGTAAGCCTCACGCAGTTGCCGTTTCGCGCGGTTGCGATCCACAGCATGTTTGAAGCAACGCTTGGAGACACTTATCAACACTTTCACCTTCGGTTCTTTTCCGTCGTGATCCACAAGGCGATAGACAGCGCGTAGGGGATAAACGCTAGAGGCCCTACTGCCTGAGGCAAAGAGTGCTTCCACATCCGTTCGCAAACAAAGATGTTCTATTTTCGGGAATCCGAAAGGCTTCTCCATGCTTAGTTCCCCGCTGAAAACGGGCATTAAATATCTTTACTGATTTGTTTCCTTGAGGAAGAGCTCAAGCGTTCCCGTCATAGAAGGGGCTTGAACAGAAGGAGCTTCCATAGCAACAGGAATACCGGCGTCTTTGAGCGTTTGCGCAGTGTTTTTTCCGAAACAGCCCACCAGCACATTGCCGTCCTTCAAACAGGGATAAGCATCAGCAATGGCAATGGCGCCACTCGGCGTGAAGGGAATGACCATATCATAACCTTCCAGCGTTTTCGGCATATCATTGGGAACAGTGCGGTACATCGTACACTCCGTGTGT
Organism: Alloprevotella rava; assembly: GCF_014195585.1. Lineage (GTDB taxonomy): Bacteria > Bacteroidota > Bacteroidia > Bacteroidales > Bacteroidaceae > Alloprevotella > Alloprevotella rava. Next base: position 183,868 of record NZ_JACICA010000002.1, read on the forward strand.
TGAAGCTTCTTAGCTTCGAGCATAGCAGAGACTTCATCACCTGCCACATCGCTCTGCGGCACGAGGTACTTTTCAGTCTTGTGTTTTGCCATAATCTGAACAAGGTCATCCCATTTACCCGTTGCTCCGAAGAAAATCTTACGCTTACGGTACTGCACATACTTCTGTATGTAGAGCATAATCTTTTCTGAAAGCCCGAAATACTTCATGTCGTCGGGAATAGCAACGCGCAGTTCGTTACAGAGATTAAAGAAATGGTCGATGGCGTGTCGAGAATTGAAGACAATAGCCGTGTGGTCAAGGATTTGCACCTTTTGTGCACGAAATTCCTTTGTCGACACACTTTCTACTCGAATAAAAGGATGGAATACAACTTCTACCCCATAGGTTTTCGCAAGATCAAAATACGGAGACTTATCAGAGGCCGGTTTTGGTTGCGAAATAAGAATTTTCTTTATCATTTGTCCGGATTGCTTTCTTAATCAATAGAGACTAACGCATTCAACACATAGTTCAAAGTTCTCCACAAAATAAGCGGAGGGAACAATTCTAGCGTGCAAAGGTATAAAATTATATGCAAAAAGTGTAATTTATACTCCGAAAAGATATGGAAACACTTATAAAAGAGCAATAGTTTGAGAAAGGCATACACACTAAAAAATAGCACCAACATAGTTTGGAAGTCAAGATCGAAATAGACCACCAAGAGGGCTACGGGGAAAAGAAGTACACCCATGGAGAAAACAGACAAGAGGTAGGCGTCGTTCCATTGCGAAATCACTTTGCGGTCGAAAAACACATTGTTGACAAAGTAGTAGAGCGCAATCTTCAAGAAATAAAAGCCGCCGAAGATACTGGAAGATACCAGGAGAATCTTGTAGGGCGATACAGAGTTGAAGATTTCTGGTTTGAACGATTGTACATAGTCGAAGGTGAGCACTCCCAGTGTAAAACAAAGCTGGAAGATAAGGTAGAGCTGCCCGCGCAACTCGTTCTGCGTGCGTGGTGCAAAAATATCGTTATACTCGTGGGGAGAGAAGAAGTTTTTGATGTGGTTTTTGAGGTAGTGGCGACTGCGCGAGATGACATAAATCATCAGGAAAAAAGAGAGCATAAGTGCTGTTGTCACAAAATCGTCAGAACGGAAACGATAAGGCACGGGGTCGCCCGCAACGCCTTGTGGACGAAAAGGCACTACCTCTATTTTCTGCTGGAGAGAGTCGACAAAAGCATTATCCCATAGCGGTTCATAGAATGTGAACTCATGAATTTTTCCTTTTGGAGAGAAAAAATCCGTTTGATCCGCTGTGCTCACACGCGTTGGGGCAGCAGTGAGTTGCTCCTCCGTATAAACAGCATCGGGAGCTGCCTCAAGAGGTGGCATTTTTTCCCACGTATGCCTATGCTCTCCTTGCTGGCGCGAACTGCGCTCGTTGGAAGAGACTTCGGATGCAGCCGCATCAAAAGAATAGAAGTGAGTACTGTCCGACTGAAAAAGTGCGATGGTCTTCTGCATTAGAGTGCAGCAAATTTTTGTAAGTTTTTATCCCATTCGGGCGTGGTTTCACAGAGGCTTACTGCTTCCTCTGCTGTTTCTGCCACTTGCCAGAGTTGGGCATGGAAAGGACGCATGAAACGCTCATCGACAGCGCGCTGTAGCTGTTCGAGCAAGGGACTGAAGCAACCATCAACATTGAGCACAATGATGGGCTTGAGATAAAGGCCGAGTTGCTTCCATGTGATGATTTCGAGCAACTCCTCCAAAGTGCCAACGCCGCCGGGCAGTGCCACACAAGCATCGCTCAATTCGGCCATTCGCTCTTTGCGCTCGTGCATATCGCGCGTCACAATGAGTTGTGACATCCCTTTATGCTGCCAACTCTGCTCAATCATGAACTGCGGAATGACACCTATGGCTTGACCGCCAGCTTCCATACAAGCTTCGGCAGATGCCGCCATCAGCCCCATACGTCCGGCACCATTGACCAGCGCATGACCGCGCCGGGCCATTATCGTGCCTAATTGGCGAGCAGTTTCAACATAAATATCTTTTACTTGCCCCGAGGAGGCACCATAGACTGTTATCTTCATGGGTCACTTTGAAATGTGGCGGAGCAAGCCCCGCCACGTTGATTTTTATCTATTAAAGCCCGAACGCTTTCTTAATCTGCTCAACATAGTCGAGCTTTTCCCAGGTGAAGAGCTCAACATCCATTTCTTTCACCTCATTACCGAGGCGGAACACCTTGTGCTTCATGCGCGGATTGTGGCCCATGTGGCCGTAGCGTGCTGTTTCCACATAGATGGGGTTGCGCAATTTCAGACGCTGCTCAATGGCGTAGGGACGAAGATCGAAGAGCTGTTTGATTTTTTCTGCTATCTCGCCATCGCTCAAAGCAACGTGTTTCTTGTCGTAAGTGTTGACATAGATACTAATAGGTTCAGCCACACCGATAGCATAGCTCAACTGAACGAGCATCTCATCGGCCACACCGGCTGCCACCATATTCTTAGCAATATGACGAGCAGCATAAGCGGCACTGCGGTCCACCTTAGAAGGGTCTTTACCCGAGAAAGCACCACCACCATGAGCGCCGCGACCGCCATAAGTGTCGACAATGATTTTACGTCCTGTCAGACCTGTATCACCGTTCGGTCCACCGATGACAAACTTGCCCGTGGGATTTACATGATAGGTAATGTCACTATTCTCAAACAGCGCTTTGATTTTCGGTGTATTGACACGCTCTTCAATGGTGCGCGGAATGAGGATATTGATGACGTCCTCACGAATTCTGGCCAACATCTGCTCATCGGCCTTCTCCTGGCTACCAGCTTCGGCAGCGGAGATAAACTCATCGTGCTGCGTAGAGATGACAATGGTGTCGATGGCTACGGCGTGGTCGTGGTCGTCGTATTTCACCGTTACCTGGCTCTTTGCATCGGGACGGAGATAGGTCATCACCTTTCCCTCGCGGCGGATGCGGGAGAGCGTGATCATCAAGTCGTGAGCCAAGGAAAGAGGTAACGGCATATAGTTGTCAGTCTCATTATTGGCGTAACCAAACATCATACCTTGGTCGCCAGCACCTTGATTTTCTGCATCAACGCGCTCAACGCCACGATTGATGTCGGCACTCTGCTCGTGAATGGCACTGAAAATGCCACAGCTTTCAGAGTCGAATTTATAATCGGCTTTGGTATAACCAATATGGGCAATAGCGTCGCGCGCCACGGTCTGCAAGTCGGCCCAAGCGTCGGACTTTACTTCCCCAGCAACGACTACTTGTCCGGTCGTCACCATTGTTTCGCAAGCTACTTTAGAACTGGGATCGAAAGCGAGCAGTTCGTCAAGCACGGCGTCCGATATTTGGTCGGCCACCTTGTCGGGGTGTCCCTCAGACACCGATTCGGAAGTGAATAAATACATAGTTTTTTTTGAAATGTAAGAATGAATAAATCTGTAGCGATGGCTTACGGAGGGAACAAAAAAATAAGCGCCCTCCGTTGGCGCTTTATCCATCATGACGGTGTTACCATTGCGGACTTAACCGTCGGTCATTTTAGCATTCTTTTTACGAGGTTGCAAGCAGCCAAATCTATCCTCGGTATCAGTGGAGCGAACATAGCGCAGCGCAAAAAGCTCATGCCGTGTCATTTCCACTTTGCGTTGCAAAGTTAGCGCCTCTTTTCTGCACCACCAAGAAAAGACGGAAGAAATATAAGTATTTTATGTAAAGCTTCCTCTTTGGATTGGTACAGCAAAAGTAAAATATAGCAAAAACATCGGGTCAGTCCGAACAGAACGGACTGACCCGATGTTGGATTTCTCTTACTCTTCAGTGTTTGGAGCTTTATCGATGAGATCCATGAACTGATCAAGCTTCGGCGTAATAATGATCTGTGTGCGGCGGTTGCGCTGCTTGCCCAGCTCAGAGTCGTTTGTGGTGATGGGGTTATACTCACCGCGACCTGCTGCCGTAAGACGGGCAGGGTTCACACCATACTGATTTTGGAGCGCCTGTACAACGCTGGAGGCACGGAGGCAGGAGAGGTCCCAATTGTTGCGGATATTGGTGCGAGAAATGGGCACAGGGTCGGTGTTACCTTCTACGAGCACATCATAGTCCTTATAGTCCTTGATGATTTTCGCAATCTTGGAAAGCGTCTCACTGGCACGGTCGTTGATTTCATAACTGCCGCTCTTGTAGAGCATATTATCGGCCAGAGAGATATAAACAACACCCTTGAGAACTTGAACATCCACTTCCTGAAGTTCCTCGCGATTGAGCGAACGCGTCAGATTATTGGTGAGCACCATATTCAGCGAATCGCTCTTCGTCTTAGCCTCAACGAGCTGCTTGATAAAGCGATTGGAAGCGTTGATTTCGTCCACCAACTTCGAAATGTTGATGTTGCCTTGATTATTCTGTTGCAAACTCTTATCGAGCGAGCCTTGCAGCGTCTGATAGTCTTTACGCAAATCTGCCACGCGTCGCTGCTCTTCCGCTAATCGATCTTGGAGATTCTTAGAATTTGCGTTACACTCGGCCAGATTGATACGAGCGTCTTGGTTCTGCAGTTTGAGTTCTGCATTTTCAGCTTTCAATGCCTCAAACTCTTTCTTGCTGGCACAACTGCTCAGTATGAGTGCACCTGCGAGAACGGGGAAAAAAATACTTCTGATTTTCATTATATACATTGGATTTATTGTTTCGGCTCGCAAGATAGACTTTTTTATCTGAACCGGACAAATCCTTTAGTATGTTTTAATGATTCTTGCAGTTTTTACAACAGCCTCCACTTATTGCAATCGTTCCCCTCTCCCACTCTTTTTGCAGCACTGTCGTTGTTATTATTACGACAAAGAAGGGGCTGATATCCTTATAGGAGTTGTTCAAAAATACAATAAGGTTGTCAGCTGACAGCCTTATTGCGTGAACTGACAGCCTTATTGTGTCAGCTGACGCAATAAGGAAAAATACAGCCTACATTATTACGTTATAAATCAACGCTTTACAACAGACCAACAATCCTATATTGTTTATCGAAACGCAGAAGTAAATGAAAGAAAGAAGAGGAGAGATGACAGCAATAAATCGCAAAAGAAAGCGCACCCGCATAAAAAACCAAAAGCCAACGCTCACTCGCGCTGGCTATTTTTGGAACATAACAATTTAAATTTACTATAACTCATTGGGGAAAACTTCCACCTTGAATCCGAGTGCAAAGGTAGGGCAGTTCTTATAGGGCTGCAATACCACTAACAGGGTATTTAGAACTGATAGCCTAAAGTAATGAGCCCCGAAACGTTGCGCGCACCCGATTTATCAAAGGAAAGCAGACCGAAATCTGTTTCCACCCCCACGGTGATATGAGTAGGAAATTGATAGCCCAATCCGACCGTCAGCCCCGCATCGAAGCGATGAACGCCTGCTCCCTTGAACGTTGAGGTCTTATAAAAGACTTTGCGACTTCCTTCTTGTTCAGCATCGCCGCGCGTCTTTTGTTGACCGTTGATGCCAAGGGCGGCATAGGGGCCTGCACTCAAAACGACGTAGCGCGATGCACCTAGGCGCAGATAATAGTTGAAAAGGACGGGCACTTCCAAATAGTTGGCTGATGTTGTACGGCTCTTTATGCCTGTACGCTGTGTGCCATCGGCATTAAGAATAGGATTGCCGTGCTCATCATAATACTTCACCACCTGATCCTTATCTTTCCAGCCCTTAGCATAAGCCGTGAGCCAAGGCGTTACCGTCAAGTGCTGCCCAAGCTCAATCTCATAGCCCAAGCCCGCCTTGAAAGCGCCAACAAGTTTGGCATCAGAATGGTGGGAAGCAAAGCCGCCTCCAATCTTCATTTGCAAATGCTGCGCTGCTGCTGGCATAGCGAGCAACAAGAGCAGCCCCACAATGAGTTTCCTTATCATATGTTGTTATGTTTATTCAAAAAACTTTCGCCAATCGGAATCTTCGTTATTTTTCTTCTTCGACCGCTTCACGGCAGTTTCGTCCGAACGGCGTTTGCGCGGCTTATCGAAACGCTCAGCACGAGCTCCGCGCTCGCTGCGTCCTTTCCCCGCAGACTTACGTCCTCTGCGCTCTTCTGTGGCAGAAGCGTCCCTATCGGCATTATCCACAACGACGGGACGATCGCCTACCTTGGCGCGGCGCATCTTTTTGAGAACGAAATCGGCATCGCCTTCGGGAACTTCGAAGAAAGAACAATTCTGCGTCAAATCAATACGCCCGATTTCTACATTGCCTTTCACATGGCGATTGATAAGGTTGATAATTTCCCGAGCGTAGAAATTATCACGCTTGCCTAAATTGATAAACAATCGAGTATAACCTGCTTCAGCGCGGCGCGGTCCGTCTTCACGGCGTCCACGACGTGAGAAACCGCCTCCTTCATCGTGTTTACCGCCACGATCTTTTGGCTGTAAAATTTCCGGTGCGCTGGCGTAATACTTCAGGAACTGTCCAAAGGCATCTGCAACAACGCGCTTCACGAGGTCTTCCTTTGTGAGCCAATCAAGCTTGCGAAGCACTTCGGGCATGAAGGGTGCAATTTCGTTTTCGTCGACCTCCTGGCGTTCCAAGCGGTCGATGACGTGATAGAGCTGCTTGGTACAAATTTCCTTGGGTTCTGGCAGAACGCCAACCTCAAACTCTTTGCCCAGAATACGCTCTATGGCGCGTACTTTTCCTTTTTCACGCTGGTGGATAATACAGATACTCGTACCTCGCTTACCTGCACGCCCCGTTCGGCCGCTGCGATGGGTATAGCTCTCAATGTCGTCGGGCAATCCGTAGTTGATAACGTGGGTCAGATCGTCCACGTCCAAGCCACGAGCAGCTACGTCGGTTGCCACAAGCAGCTGAATGGTGTGCTGGCGGAACTTCTGCATCGTCAGGTCGCGCTGCGCCTGGCTCAAGTCGCCATGGAGCGCTTCGGCATTATAGCCGTCGCGAATCAAGTTATCTGCCACCTCTTGCGTCTCCATACGTGTCCGACAGAACACTATGGCGAAGATACGCGGATAATAGTCCACCACACGTTTCAGTGCCGCATATTTATCGCGCGCCTGCACCATGTAGTAGACATGATTAACCTTCTCGGCCCCCTCATTACGGGAACCGACAACAATTTCTTTATGGTTGTGGAGATAGTTCTTTGCAATGTTTTCCACCTCTTTACTCATCGTGGCCGAGAACAACAATGTGTTTCTCTCCTCAGGCACTCCCGCAAGAATAGCATCAATACTCTCCGAGAAACCCATATTGAGCATTTCATCGGCTTCATCAAGCACCACGTTCTGTACTTCGTCCAAACGAGCTACACCTCGATTCATCAAATCGATCAAGCGACCAGGCGTAGCCACAATAACTTGCGCTCCTTTTTTCAGCGCACGTATCTGACTGTCGATACTGGCACCGCCATAAACAGCCTGCACATGAAGGCCGTCGATATAGCGGGAATAGTCTTTCAAATCGTCTGCAATTTGCAGGCAGAGCTCACGCGTGGGGCTTAGCACTACTGCCTGTGTGTGTCGGCTACTGGGATTCACCTTTTGCAAAATGGGCAGCCCGTAAGCTGCCGTCTTACCCGTTCCCGTTTGAGCAAGCGCAATCACGTCGTTGTTCTCGCCTAAAAGATAGGGAATCACTTCTTCTTGAACGGGCATAGGTTGTTCGTATCCCAGTTCTTCCACAGCGCGGCGGATAGCCTCCGAAACGCCGAGTTCTTCAAATGTCTTCAAATCAATGTCTTTTGTAATCGCGGCAAAGGTACACCTATAATAAGGAAGTACAAAATAAATTATCAACGGAAGTCTTGTATTCTCGTTCTCTTTTGTCTTGAATTATTGACAATTCTAATCTTTTTTCTCACCAGCATGGAGAGAATCTTACCCCATGAGCAGAAAAAGGAAGGAGAAGACACACTTGCACATTCCGAGAAAAGTCCTTATCTTTGTTCGTTTAAACCAGTATGGAAACAAATATGGAAAAATTGCTCCATTACGTTTGGCAACACCGAATCTACCCTCTCGGAACGTTGCACACGGAAGACGGCGCCGAGATTGACATCATAGATCCCGGTCTCCATAACTTCAACGCTGGGCCCGACTTCTTTAACGCAAAAGTGAAAATAGGTGGGAAATTGTGGGTGGGAAACGTTGAAATTCACGAACGTGCTTCTGACTGGTTTAGACATCAGCACCAACAGGACGCGGCATACAACAACGTCGTTCTCCATGTCGTTTCCGTTGCCGATGAGCAGGCACTTACGCTCGACGGTAAATCCTTGCCTCAACTCGTACTTACGGTTCCGCCTGAGATTCTCTGCAACTATAAAGAATTGCTCCACGAAGACACTTTCCCTCCCTGCTATCGCATCATTCCTCACCTCCCCGACATCAAAAAACACGCTTGGTTGGCCGCTCTGACGGCTGAGCGCTTGGAGGACAAGACCAACCGCCTACGTAACTATCTACAACGCACGTACAACGATTGGGAGCGCACGTTCTTCATCACCTTAGCTCGCAATTTCGGCTTCTCGGTCAATTCTGAAGCTTTCGAAGAATGGGCCTTTCTCATTGAGCCAAGCGCTGTGGGAAAACATCGTGACAATGCGTTCCAGGTGGAGGCTTTCTTTTTCGGACAAGCAGGCTTGCTAGATGATGCAGCAGTGGCGCAAGAGCGTCGCGATGATTATTTTTGCCGTCTGCAAAAGGAATACACCTTTCTAAAGCACAAATTCTCGCTCACACCAATGGATTTCCACCATTGGAAGTTCCTCCGACTCCGCCCACAAAACTTCCCCCACGTTCGCTTGTCGCAACTTGTAGATCTCTACTTCCGGCAAGGCGTCAACTTCTCCCGAATCCTCGAAGCACGCAATCTGGACAGCCTTCGCTCCCTGTTGCGCGCTGAAGCAACGGACTATTGGCGGCGCCACTATACCTTCGGCATTGACTCCGTTGAGAACTCGAAGCAGTTGCAGAATGCCAGTCTCGATTTGATTATCATTAACACCGTTGCTCCGCTGCTCTTCACCTACGGAAAGGAACGTCTCGACGAAAGCCTTTGTGAACGCGCTTTCAACCTATTAGAAGAGACACGAACAGAGCACAATTTCATCACGCGCTCTTGGGCAGCAGCAGGACTTCCTGCACGCAATGCGGCCGACTCCCAAGCCCTCATCCAGCTGAAGCGGGAATACTGCGACAAGCGCGACTGCATCCGCTGTCGGTTCGGTTCTGAATACTTACGCAAAACTTTATAATTATATATATATATAATAATGACACCTATTTTTGAACTTACACTTAAAGTGCGCGACTATGAATGCGACATTCAAGGAATCGTTAACAATGCTAACTACCAACATTACACAGAACACACGCGTAATGAATTTATTCGGTCGCGCGGACTTGCTTTTGATGAGCTGCATCGCCGCGGCATCGACACAGTGGTGGCTCGCTTAGAAATGCAATTCAAAACACCGCTCCGCCCCGGCGATGAATTTCTCTCACAGCTCTCTGTTCGCAGAGAAGGCATCAAATACGTTTTTGAACAGCAACTCCTTCGCCTTCCCGACCACCAACTCTGCTTGAAAGCCCAAACCACGGTGGTTGCTATCGTCAACGGCCGTCTGGGCGACTGTGAAGAGCTTCAAGAACTCATTCCTTAAGCTACTGCTCTACTGCAAAAAAATATTTTTGCCTATCTGATCTCTATGAACGAACAACATTTCCTTCTCGCTCTCTCTCGCTTGCGTGGCTGTAGCCAAGCGCAAGCGCTGGAAGCTTATCAAACTTTTGGTTCGGCGCAGGCCGTATTTGAAAAGGGTAAAGAGGGACCTGAAAAGCTAAGGGCTGCACTAAAAAATGCGCCCGAAGCTTTGAAATGGGCAGAACAGCAGGCGGAATTCTGCCGAAGTAAATCCATCCGCATCCTTAGCTTTGATGATGCAGACTATCCCGAACGTTTGCGCAACTGTGCTGATGCTCCGCTTCTCCTTTTCTATCGCGGAACGGCACAGCTCAATGCGCCGCACATCCTATCTGTCGTAGGAACACGTCATATCACGGAATACGGCAAAGACCTCTGCCGTCATCTTCTGCAAGATCTTGCACAACTCTTGCCTGACACACTCATCGTCAGCGGCCTTGCCTATGGCGTCGACATTCACGCCCACCGCAATGCCTTAGACCATCACTTGCCCACAGTGGGCGTATTGGCGCACGGCTTGGACCGCATCTACCCTGCCTCCCATCGCGACACGGCTATACGTATGCTGGAGGCGGGCGGACTACTCACGGAATATCCTTCCAACACAAAGCCTGACAAGGGCAACTTTGTGCGCCGTAACCGCATTGTGGCAGGCATTGCAGATGCCACAATCGTTGTGGAAAGTGCGGCAAAAGGGGGCGCACTCATCACGGCGCATCTGGCGCAGAACTACAACCGCGATGTCTTTGCTTATCCTGGGTGCATTGGCGACCCGTATTCTGAGGGCTGCAACCGCATTATCGCGCAACAAACGGCACAACTGGTCACCTCGGCCGAGGATATAACGCTAGCACTGCAGTGGACGCAACAGGAAACGCTGCAACCCATTCAGCGCGAACTTTTCCCCGAGCTTTTGCCTGAAGAAGAATGCATCTGCAAGAGTCTTGCCGATGGTCACCCCCATACGATTTCCAACCTTGTCACGGCAACGGCTCTCCCTTTCAATAAAGTCAATACGCTGCTCCTATCTATGGAATTACGCGGCCTTATCAAAGTCCTTCCAGGTGGTATGTACAGACTGCTAAAATAAGTCCTTACCACACCACCTCCAGCTCTGCCTATCAGGCTGATGCTTAAGTATTTAAGCAGCTTTATAACAATACTAAACAAACAGAAAATATCTGTAAAAACAGCTCACTCTTTGGTCAGTACCAAAGAGTTTTTTTATATTCGCATATTCACACTAAAACTTACGATTATGACAGGAAAGAGGAAAAATATAATAAGAAATACACTCATGCTGATTGCTTTAGTGTCCGTCCTTACTGCTTGTGCCACAGCGCAAGGTATTTCAGGACAGAAACAGGCAGAAAAGGCGGAACAAGTTTCTACTACTGTGCAACGTATGCTCAACGCTAAACATTTCACATTAAGCGTCAATAATATGCACCCTGCCAGCGCATCGAGTAAATACGTTGGCGGAGAGTTCTTTCTTGAGGTCAAGGGCGATACGCTGCGCAGCTATCTCCCCTATTTCGGAACGGTCTATCGCTCGTCCTACAATGCGGGTAACGCTCTGGATTTCGAGCAGAAAATGGAAAGTTTTCAGCAGGTTCGGAAGAAGAAAAATTGCACCACCATTTACATTTCCGTACGTACCGCAGAAGATTTCTTCAAATACACACTCAACATCTTCGACAATGGGCGCTTCGATCTGTACGTACAACCTGTCCATCGCCAACCTATCTCCTACGACGGCGAACTCAAACTCTAAACGTTTTCACACGCAACGCATAAGTTTCTAACACTAGAACAGCCATATATACATACTTCGAACTCGTCATTTTCCTTATTGTGCCAGCTGACATCCTTATTCTGTCAGCTGGCTTCTTTATTGTGTCAGCCGACGCCCTTATTGTAGCAACGCACACCTTAAAGATGGCCATCATTGAGCACCTTTTACGCAAAAAAGTTGTCTCCCGTTCGCATTTTCTCACTGAAATACACCCCAAAAGTCAAACAAAAAAACTCTCTATTCTATTCCTCTGCCGATAGTTCAAAACATCGCAAAAGAAAAGGACAAATGAGTTATACAACAAATCTATATAGAGATTTTCTTTTGACATGTATAGTTTTTACTACATTTGCCCATCAACAAAACTAAGCGTTTATGAAAATTCTCAAGTTTTTAATGGCTGCTTTTCTGTGCGTTAATAGCCTATCAGCCCAAGAATATGTAGGTGGCGACATCTCGCTTCTTCCTAAATACGAACAGCATGGAGCTAAATATTTCGACCATGATGGGCGTCCCGTGACGGATGTCATCGCCTTCTTCAAGCAACAAGGACTCAACTCTATGCGTATGCGCCTCTTTGTTAATCCGGAAAATGCTTCGGCAACAGACAAGGGACAGGGTGTCTGTCAAGACCTTGATTTTGTCAAAAATCTCGCTAAACGAATCAAAACAGCGGGAATGTCACTGATACTTGACCTCCACTACTCCGACTCTTGGGCTGATCCTGCCAAACAATGGACACCAAAGGCTTGGGAACAGCTGAACGACGAAAGACTATACACAGAAATCTACAAATACACGGTAGATGTGCTTCAAGAACTCGTGGAGGTTGGTGCTACGCCAGATTTCATCCAAACAGGCAACGAAATCAGCTACGGCATGCTCTGGGGAAAAGAAGGCTCACAAGACCACAGATGCTACATCGGCAACACAGCAAATTGGGCGCGCTTCACCACACTGCTAAAACGCGCAGCGCAGGCTTGCAGAGAAATTTGTCCCCATGCAAAAATAATTCTCCACACCGAACGGACTTTGCAGCCCGAAGTGCAAGAAAATTTCTATCAGAAAATGACTGAAGCGAGTGTAGACTATGATATCATCGGATTGAGCTACTACCCTGCTTATCACAGCACGCTCACCTCATTAGATAAGGCACTAACGGCTCTTGAAAATAAGTTTAGCGATAAGAAAATCATGATTGTCGAAACGGGCTATCCCTATGCCTGGCCTGTAGGCGGAACAACCTACGACTTGACGGACACTTACCCCTACTCTGATGCGGGACAAGAACTTTTCACCAAGGCACTCATCGCTACACTCCACAATCATCAGAATGTCAACGGCCTATATTGGTGGTTTCCTGAAGCCAACGAGAACGGATTGGATTGGATGTCAAACCGTGTAACAGATTCCTGGTACAATGCTCCTTTGTTCGACAACCGTACGGGACGAGCCACTTCTGCACTTTCTGCACTGAAATCGTTTTTACAACCCACTTCTGGCATCACAGCTCTGTCGACGTCAACAGCAGACAGTAGCTGGTACACGTTGCAAGGTCTCCGCATCAGCCGCCCACAGAGTTCTGGGCTTTATTTAATGCAAAATCAAAAGATTCTCATAAGATAAATCTACCATACAATACCCTTAAGAGCCCCGCCACTACTTACCTCCCAAGAGAGGATAAAAGTATGGCGGGGCTCTGACTAATAATCCTCTGACTTTCACATAATCGCGTATTTTTCGTAATTTTGCGGGCTGAAAGAAAAGAAACTGAATGAACGCAGAATTTAATTTCGATGTCATTGTCATTGGAGCGGGCCATGCTGGATGCGAGGCGGCCAACGCTGCAGCCCGCATGGGGGCGAAGACCTGCTTGGTGACGATGGATATGAACAAAATTGCACAAATGTCGTGTAATCCGGCCATTGGCGGCATCGCCAAGGGGCAGATTGCGCGCGAAGTGGATGCGCTGGGAGGCTTGATGGGCATCGTGACAGATGCTTCGGCCATACAATTCCGAATGCTCAACCGCTCCAAAGGTCCTGCCATGTGGAGTCCGCGCGCACAGTGCGACCGCGCACGCTACATTCAGGAAATGCGCATCCTATTGGAGAATACACCCAATCTTCATATCTGGCAGGACGAAGCCCGCGAAATCCTCGTTGAAAACGGACAAATCACGGGCGTACGTACCATTTGGGACATCGTCCTTCATGCTCGCACCGTAATCATCACTGCAGGAACATTCTTGAATGGCCTGATGCACATCGGACGCAGCAAGGTGGAAGGCGGAAGGTGCGCCGAACCAGCTTCAAAGTTTTTAACCGAATCCATCGAGCATTTCGGCATACGTAAAGCGCGTATGAAGACAGGTACTCCCGTACGTATCGACAAACGTTCAGTACACTTGGAAGAAATGGGCTTAGAACCCGGTGAAACCGACTATCATCGCTTTTCCTATATCGGACCACAACGCAAACTACCCCAGCTCCCCTGCTGGACATGTAATACAAACGAAGAAGTACACGAAATTCTTCGTTCGGGACTGGCTGACTCTCCGCTCTACAACGGACAAATCCAAAGCATCGGCCCGCGCTATTGCCCGAGTATCGAAACAAAATTGGTAGTATTTCCTGACAGAGAAAGCCACCCCTTATTCCTCGAACCAGAAGGAGTAGAGACCAACGAATTATACCTAAATGGTTTCTCTTCAAGTCTGCCCATGGACATCCAGCTGCAAGCACTAAAACGCATTCCGTGCTTCCGCGATGTAAAACTCTATCGTCCTGGCTACGCCATCGAGTATGATTTCTTTGACCCCACCCAACTAAAACATTCGTTGGAATCGAAAAAAGTGGACGGCCTCTTCTTTGCCGGACAGGTCAATGGAACTACGGGCTACGAGGAAGCAGCAGGACAAGGTTTGCTTGCAGGTATTAACGCCGTACTCAAATGCGGCGGTAGCGAAGCCTTAACGCTTCACCGCGACGAAGCTTATATCGGTGTCTTAGTGGACGACCTTGTAACAAAAGGTGTGGACGAACCCTACCGTATGTTTACTTCTCGCGCAGAATATCGCATCCTGCTGCGTCAAGACAATGCTGACGCTCGCCTCACACCCATTTCATCGCGCCTTGGAATCGCCACACCTGAGCGTACCGCTATTTGGGAAGAGAAAAAGAAGAACATCGATAAAATCATTTCTTTCTGCCATAACTATTCCATAAAGACCGAAAAAATCAACCCGTTCTTGGAGCAGCATAACTCCACGCCATTGCAACGCGGATGCAAACTTTTCGATCTTTTAGTGCGCCCCGAACTCAATCTTTCTGTATTATCCGATGAAATAGGCAAATTGCGCGAAATCATCGAAAGCTTCGACAACAAGAAAGAAGAGATCGCCGAAGCAGCAGAAATAGAAATGAAATACTCCGGATACATCGAGCGAGAGAAACAATTGGCCGAAAAAATGCAACGCTTAGAGGCTATTAAAATAAAAGGCAACTTCAACTATGAGGAATTAAGTTCTCTCTCCACAGAAGCCCGCCAAAAACTGACAGCCTTACAACCAGCAACGCTCGGACAAGCTAGTCGCATCCCCGGAGTATCCCCTTCAGATATTAGTGTACTATTGGTGTTATTAGGACGATAATACCGATAAAAAGGTATATTCTTATTAAGTTCCACGTGAAACAAAAACTCAGAAACCTCAAGAAATAAAGGAAATTATGAACGAGAAGTTGTTGCTTAACAACCTGCGAAACATTCCCGATTACCCAAAAGCCGGGATACAGTTTCAAGATGTCTCCACGCTATTTAAGAACCCTGATTGCGTGAAAGAGATAAAAGAAGAATTAGTACGTATCTACAAAGACAAAGGTATAACTAAAGTTGTCGGCGTTGAATCGCGCGGCTTCGTCATGGGCGGAATCCTGGCCAGCGAATTAGGAGCCGGCTTCGTTATGGCCCGCAAACCGGGCAAACTCCCTGCGCTAACGTGCAAGGCCTCCTACAAAAAAGAATACGGCTACGACACGATAGAGATTCACACAGACGCAATCGAGGAAGGAGATGTTGTATTGATCCACGACGACCTTCTGGCAACAGGCGGAAGTATGCAAGCCGTTTACAACCTTTGTGCGCATTTCAAACCGAAGAAGATATACATCAACTTCCTTATTGAATTGGCAATGGAAGGGTTACACGGACGTGAGACTTTAGGGGCAGATAAGGACATCACTACCCTCGTCACCGTTCGTCGGTAAACACGAGCGGAGAAAACGCTCTATCCAACAAACACAACGGACCTGCCGTACGCTCGCTGTACCGCAGGTCCGATTCGGTCCATATCGGTTAAGAAATCTTCGCATATGAAAAAAGAAGAACGCGTTAAAATCGACGAATATCTCAAAGGAATCGTCCAGAGCCTCCCCGACTCGCCCGGATGCTATCAGTATCTGAACGAGAAAGGTGTCATCATATATGTGGGCAAAGCTAAGAACCTGAAACGCCGCGTAAGTTCGTACTTCAATAATCCAAAGCAAACCTACAAGACGCAATTTTTAGTGCCAAAGATTCGGGACATTCGCTACATCGTTGTAGATACGGAGGAAGACGCCCTACTTCTGGAGAACAAACTTATCAAAAAATACAAGCCGCACTATAATGTGCTGTTCAAAGACGATAAGACCTACCCGTCGCTGGCCATTACCAACGAATACCTACCTCGGCTCGTCAAAGTGAGGAAAAGGACGGGCAAAGGCGCACAATTCTTCGGGCCATACAGCCATACGCCCACCATGTACGCGCTGTGGGACCTCTGCAAAGGTCTCTACAAGCCACGGCCGTGCCACACGGCTATGACGCGCGAGGGGATAGAGGCAGGCAAGTATGAAGTTTGTTTGGAATACCACCTACATAAGTGTTTAGCCCCATGCGTAGGACGTCAGAGCCGACAGGACTATATCAACAACATAGAAGCTTGTCGCGAGATTCTGAAAGGCAATACTGCCGAAGTGGCGCGAAAGATGAAAGAACAGATGATGGCCTTGGCCGCAGAACTACGTTTTGAGGAGGCAGAACTCGTCAAGCGACAATACATGATGATAGAGAACTACCGCGCAAAGAGCCAGGTGATCAGCGACGTTCTCTACAATATAGACGTTTTCAACATTGAAAGCGAGGAAAAACTGGCTTATATCAACTATCTACACGTGGTGAATGGCGCTATCGTGCAAGCTTTCACTTTTGAATACAAGAAGAAACTCGACGAAACGGACGAGGAACTACTGGCGATGGGCATTGTTGAAATGCGCGACCGCTATGAGAGCGACAGCAAAGAGATTATTGTACCATTCCATGTGGACTTACCCGACGACTACGCCCTCCAAACTATCCCGCAACGCGGCGATAAAAAGAAATTGCTCGACTTATCGAAGCTGAACGTAAAGCAGTACCGATTCGACCGCCTAAAGCAGGCAGAGAAGCTCAATCCAGAACAAAAGTCTGTGCGCCTCATGAAAGAAATCCAGCGCGATTTAGGACTTGAAAAACTCCCCTATCACATCGAACTCTTTGATAATTCCAACATCCAAGGCGAAGACGCCGTGGCCGCCTGCGTGGTCTTTGAGAAACTAAAACCTTGTAAGAAAGAATACCGCAAGTATAACATCAAAACCGTGGTAGGACCTGACGATTACGCCTCCATGAAAGAAGTTGTTTTCCGCCGCTATAGCCGACTCAGAGAAGAAGGAAAGAAGATGCCCGAACTGATTATAGCCGACGGCGGAAAAGGCCAGATGGAAGTTATCCGCGAAGTAGTGGAAGACGCCTTAGGCCTCGACATCCCCATTGCAGGCTTGGCCAAAGACGATCGCCACCGCACGCGCGAGCTCCTTTTCGGATTTCCTCCCAAGAGCGTCGGAATGAAGGCCGACAGCGAACTTTTCCGCCTACTCACACGTATGCAGGACGAAGTACACCGCTTCGCCATCACCTTCCACAGGCAAAAACGCTCGAAACGTCAGACCAAATCAGAACTTGATACGATCCCAGGCGTAGGTGCAAAGACCAAAGAGCTCCTCATCAAGACTTTCGGCTCTGTGAAACGTATCAAAGAAGCCAGTTTGCAGCAGCTGCAAGTGGTTGTAGGGCACGCAAATGGGCAGAAACTATTTGAAAATCTCCACTCCAATAAGGAAAATCACGAATAAGTTTGTACATTTGCTAACAGTATTATGCGAACAGTCATTCAAAGAGTTTCTCACGCCTCCGTAACCATAGATGGTTGCGTACACGGCAGCATCCAGCAAGGATTTCTTATACTCCTCGGCATCGAGCCTTCAGACACCGAAGCAGACGCCGACTGGTTGGCGAAAAAAGCAGCAGGCCTACGCGTCTTTGACGATGAGGAAGGCATCATGAACCGCGACATCGTCAGCATTGGAGGTAATGCGCTCGTTGTGAGCCAGTTCACACTGATGGCGAGCTACAAGAAAGGCAACCGTCCCTCCTATCTGCGCGCTGCTGGCCATGATATCGCCGTCCCGCTCTATGAATACTTCTGCCAACGCCTTTCGGAATACATTGGAAATCAAGTAGAAACAGGCGTTTTCGGGGCAGATATGAAAGTAGAGCTCCTAAATGATGGGCCGGTAACCATTTGTATGGACACGAAGAACAAAGAATAAGACAGAAAAAAATGATCTAAAATACGAGAGAAGCATTCTCAACACTCTGTTAATCAATCATTTTCATATACATTCCCAAGCAAACAAGATATGACATTAGAAGAAGCCCAGGCAACTGTGGACAAGTGGATCAAAGAATAT
This sequence comes from Alloprevotella rava, assembly GCF_014195585.1. Classification (GTDB taxonomy): domain Bacteria; phylum Bacteroidota; class Bacteroidia; order Bacteroidales; family Bacteroidaceae; genus Alloprevotella; species Alloprevotella rava. The sequence goes on from NZ_JACICA010000002.1 coordinate 202,233, forward strand.
GGTGTTCGCTATTTCTCAGAGCTTACGAACATGGCGTGCCTTACGGAAGAAGTAGGCGAACTGGCCCGCGTCATTAGCCGCAAATATGGCGACCAAAGTTTCAAAGCGGGCGAATCGCAAGACCCTGCCGATGAGATGGCCGACATCCTATGGGTGCTACTCTGCCTCGCCAATCAGACTGGCGTGAACCTCACGGAAGCTTTTGAGCGCAATATGGAAAAGAAAACACGTCGCGATGCTACGCGACACAAAAATAATCCCAAACTAACATCTAATCATTAAAATCAAATGAATATGGCTGAAAAAGATTTGCACATTCAGAAAGATGCAAGCCAAACTTCAAGTATGAGCAAGTATGAACAGGCGTTTCAGAAATACGACCTACAGCTCAACGACGACACGGTGAAAGCCGCCGTAAAGAAGCTCCTCGAGGAGAAATCAGCTCAGTACAACACGCCAGAAGTGCTCCGCTATTTGTTGAGCACCATTGAGCTAACCACGCTCACCTGCAACGACTCCGACGAGAGTGTACTAGCCATGGTGGAGAAGTATAATAAAGTGGCCGAAAATCACCCCGATCTCCCCTCCTTCTCTGCACTCGTCACCTATCCTCGCTTTATGGACATCGTGTCCAAGAGCCTCGAAGTGGAAGGCACTAAAGCTGCCTGCGTTGTAGGTGGTTTCCCTTCCTCACAAACGTTTATAGAAATCAAAACCTCCGAGACAGCCCTCGCCATCAAAGACGGCGCAGAGGAGTGCGACATGGTGCTCTCTGTCGGTCCCTTCCTTCAAGGCGACTACGAGACTTGTGCCGATGAGATTGAAGAAATCAAAGCCGTTTGCGGAGAAGTGCCTCTGAAGGTTATCCTTGAGACCGGCGAGCTCAAAACAGCTGCCAACATCAAGCGCGCAAGTATCCTGTCCATGTACGCAGGTGCAGACCTCATCAAGACCAGCACGGGGAAGACTCCCGTATCGGCAACTCCCGAGGCAGCTTACGTCATGTGTCAGGCCATTAAGGAATACAACAATGAAACAGGCCGCATGGTCGGTTTTAAGGCTTCTGGCGGCGTTTCTACCCCCCAAGATGCAGTTCTATACTATACCATCGTTCGCGAGATTTTAGGCGAAGAATGGATAAAGGCCGGCCTTTTCCGCATCGGAACCAGCTCTCTGGCATCACGCCTATTGACGGCAGTCACGGGTGAAGAATTCGAGAAATTCTAAACCTCTGTCAAAATTATAACCTAAAAAGTATCCGCAGCATCTCCTTTCAGATGTTGCGGATACTTTATTTTTGCGAGAATCAAAGCCTGTCACCACACAGCAAAACAAGGAAAAACACACATTGCAAAAGGCTATATTTCAACACCTTAAAGATGGGGAAAAATATCCTTATTGTGTCAGCTGACGCAATAAGGATGTCAGTTCATACAATAAGGATGTCGGCTGACATCCTTATTGTATTTTTGGAGGGAATAAGAGTATTGCAGAGGACGATTGAGCAAGGCTGTGACAAAGCTTTTTCGCCGCCTCACAAGTCCTATAAAAAGTCAAGAAATAACTTATAAATTGCGACCTATCGTAAAGTCGAGATAGCGCAGAAGGGCTTCGCGAACCTCGGTGTTTTGGAAAAGCTCCAATATGCCTAAGGCCTCTGTGTGCAGACGCTCCATAGTGTTCCGCGCATAGTCGATGCCGCCAGCTTGTTTGGTATATTCCACCAGTTCGGATATTTCTTCGCGCGTGGCAGTCCCCGCCTTCACCTTTGCGGCCCAATCGCGAACATCTTGACGCTCGGTGTGATTAACAGCATAAATAGCCGGTAGTGTGAGCTTCCCTTCGGCCATGTCATTCCCCGTAGGTTTCCCGATGTTAGAATCCTCGTAATAGTCGAAAATATCGTCGCGAATTTGGAAACAAACGCCCACGATTTCAGCAAATTTGGAGATTTTCTCAGCAAGCGGTTCGGGTGCTCCAGCACTCAAAGCTCCCAGGCGCGCACAAGCCGTGAAGAGAGCCGCCGTCTTGCGCTGAATGATATGAAAATAAGCCTCTTCGGTGCTCACCTCGCTACGGATATTGGCCAACTGGCGCACTTCTCCCTCAGAGAGCGTTCCGCCCAAGAGAGCAATAAGATCCACGATACGCACATCCTTTGTCAGCGCAGCCTGATGAAGCGTAACTGCCAGGATATAGTCGCCCACGAGCACTGCCACTTTGTTGCCATAGGCGGCATTCATACTGGCGTGTCCGCGGCGTTTACCGCTTTCGTCAACAACATCATCGTGAATCAAACTGGAAGTGTGTAGCAACTCAAGAGCTACAGCCGAACGGAGCGTGGCTTCGCAAATAGGACCAAATTCGCGGGCTACAAGCAAAACGAGAATGGGGCGCATCATCTTTCCCTGCCTACTGCCGACATACTGCAAGGCAGAGTTGAGATATTCGTCCTCGTGAGTGAAACAGCTATCAAATAAGGCTTTATATTCCTTTAGCTCGTTTTCAATCGGTTTGCGGATAAGTGATAATTGGTCCATTAGTATGCACGTTTTGAATCGCAAAAATACGAATTTAATCGTGATTGCGAACTAAATTATATCTGCAATCGGAACGGATACTTTAAATTAAGAACTTTTTATGCCAAAGAAAACGAAACAAAAAGCCGATAAGGAGACCCACAAAGCAGAGAGGGAGGAGTGATTTAAGCAGGTGGAAAGAGAGGAGAGTAAGGCCGAAATTGCTATATTTGCAACAAACAAAGCACAGCAATGAAGAAATTCTATCTCCTCGACGCTTACGCGCTGATCTATCGCGCCTACTATGGGCTCATCCGTAGTCCGCGTATCAATTCCAAAGGACAAAATACGAGTGCCATATTCGGATTCGTGAGCACCCTCAACGAGGTGTTGCAAAAGGAGCAACCCGACCTCTTGGCCATCGGCTTCGACCCCTCGGGGCAGACATTCCGCCACGAACTCTTCCCCGAATATAAGGCGCAGCGTGAGGCCACGCCAGAGGACATCAAAATGGCCGTCCCCATCATCAAGGAGCTCATCAAGGCCTACCGTATTCCCATCTTGGAAGTGCCTGGTTTCGAAGCCGATGACGTTATCGGAACGATGGCGAAAGCCGCAGTTCGCAAGGGCTACGAGGTACGCATGATTACGCCCGATAAGGACTATGCCCAACTTGTAGAACCCAACCTGCTGATGCAACGCCCTGGCCACGGCAATGTTCCTTGGGAAATTCTTGGCCCTCAAGAGGTGTGTGAGAAATATGGCTTGCAGTCGCCACTACAAGTCATCGACTATCTCGCACTCATGGGCGATGCTGCCGACAACATACCGGGCTGCCCTGGCGTTGGCCCAAAAACAGCCACCACCCTACTCCAGCAATTCGGATCTTGCGAGGACATCATCACACATAGTTCTGAACTGAAGGGAGCAGTAAGAAAGAAAATAGAAGAACATGTCGACGAAATTAAACTCTCGAAAGTCCTGACAACAATCAAGACCGACGTACCACTCCAATACGACTTTGAACAATTCAAAATAGAAGAGCCGGACAAAGAGGCTTTGCGACAAATTTTCACTGAGCTCGAATTTCGCTCTTTCCTCACAAAACTCGACGGACCTCAAAAATCCTCAAAATCTGCTCCCGTTGAGCTCTCTCTCTTTGGCTCAGAATCGACCGAAGATAAAGGAGATGATTCTGAACGCCTCTTTTCGCGATTAGAAAACCTATCTTACGAATACAAACTAGTTGATAATGAAACGGAAGCAAAGGAATTAGCCGATTTTTTATTGACAAATGAATTTTTCAGTCTAGACACGGAGACCACTTCCATAGAGGCATTGGACGCCAAATTAGTGGGATTGAGCTTTTCAACAGAGGATTTTCGCGCTTGGTACGTTCCCGTTTCACGTGAAACAGAGAAAGCTAAAAAAATCCTTGAAATTTTCCGCCCGGTGTATGAGAACCCGAAAATTTTGAAAGTCGGACAAAATCTCAAGTATGACCTCACGGTGCTGGCCAATTATGGCATTCATCTCTCCGGCCCTCTTTTCGACACGATGCTGGCTCACTATCTCATACAGCCAGAACTTCGCCACAATATGGATTATCTGGCTGAGATATACCTCAACTATAAAACCATCCACATTGAAGAACTGATTGGCCCTAAAGGACGCGGTCAGAAAAATATGGGCGACCTCGAGCCGAAGGATATTTATAAATACGCCTGCGAGGACGCCGACGTAACGCTACGCTTGATGAAACCACTGGCGGAAGAGTTGCGCAAAAACGGCGTTGAGGAAGTGTTCCAGAACATAGAGATGCCGCTGATGCCCGTCTTAGCGCGAATGGAGCGCAACGGGGTTGTGCTCGACACCGAGACCTTGAAGGAAGTGGAAAATGACTTTACGGCGCGTCTCCAGACTTTAGAAAAAGACATCTACGAACTGGCAGGACACGAGTTCACTATTAACTCTCCGCGACAAGTGGGAGAAGTGCTTTTCGGCGAACTAAAACTCTCCGAAAAGGTCAAGAAAACCAAGAGCGGGCAGTATTCCACCAGTGAGGAGGTGCTGCGCGATCTCCACTCGAAGCATCCTATCGTGCAGAAGATACTGGATTATCGCGGACTCAAGAAGCTTCTTTCCACCTACGTTGAAGCTCTTCCCAAACTCATCAATCCGGCCACAGGACACATCCATACCTCTTTCAATCAGGCCGTTACGGCCACGGGACGCCTCAGTTCTTCCAATCCGAACTTGCAGAATATCCCTGTGCGCGGCGAAGATGGTCGCGAAATTCGTAAGGCCTTTATCCCCGAGGCGGGAGAAATCTTTTTCTCTGCCGACTACTCCCAGATAGAGCTTAGAATTATGGCTCATTTGAGTGGAGATGAGCACATGATTGAGGCTTTCAATGCTGGCCATGACGTACATGCTGCCACGGCAGCCCGTATCTTCCACAAGGACATTAAGGACATCAGCAAGGACGAACGCCGGAAGGCCAAAACGGCTAATTTTGGTATCATCTACGGTATTAGTGCTTTCGGTTTGGCTGAACGTATGGATGTCTCTCGTACGGAAGCCAAGGAACTCATCGACTCCTATTTTGAGATGTATCCGAAGATAAAGGACTATATCTCAAAGGCCGTGGACACTGCGCGGGAGAAAGGCTACATCGAGACTGAGTTCGGCCGTCGCCGCTACCTCCCCGACATCAACAGCCGCAATGCCGTGGTGCGCGGCTACGCGGAGCGAAATGCCGTGAATGCACCCATCCAAGGGACGGCGGCAGATATCATCAAAATTGCTATGATTCGCGTGCAGCAGCGCTTAGATGCTGAAGGCTGCAAGGCACGCATGATGTTGCAGGTGCATGACGAATTGAACTTCAGCGTTCCTGCTGATGAGTTCGATAAGGTGAAGCGCATCGTCATTGAAGAAATGCAAGGAGCTTATAAGATGAGCGTTCCCCTCGAGGCAGATTGCGGTGAGGGCAAGAATTGGCTCGAAGCCCACTAACAGACACAACGAAGCGCGGAAGGATGTTGCTGGTTTGCCCTGTACTCCCCTTCCGCGCTTTGCCTATAAAAGCAACTGCCACCTATGAGGGAAACCTCAACAGGTGGCAGTTGTTATTATATAGAAATAGTTCGTTTATGCCTTAACAGCAGCTGCCAAACGGCGGCCCAATTCACGTGCGCGTTCCAATACGTCGGGGTTGGCGCCCTGCTTCCATTCCACCGGCGCATCCACCATCTCCATTTTCATACGTTCGTTGTATTTCTCCAGAATCTTAACGGCCTGACCAGCCCAAGAGAAACCGCCGAAAGCCGCCAGTACATGATTGCTGACCTTACGGCCGCAGAGGCGCTCCATCATATCGTTGACAACGGGGAAAAGCTCGCCGTTGTAAGTAGGTCCGCCAATGGCCAAACCTTTGTAGCGGAAAATGTCGCGGAGAACGTAGGAAGGCTGTGACACACTTAGATTGTGCACCACAATCTTGCGCACACCTGCTTCTGCAGCTCCTTCTGCAATCGCCTCGGCCACGCGCTGCGTATTGCCATACATAGACCCATAAGCCACCACGATACCTTCTTCGGTCTCGCCAGCCCCCAGACGGCGGTACAGCTCAATGATAGTGGAGATATGCTCTGTCCAAACCGGGCCGTGAGTAGAGCAAATCATCTCTATCTCCAGAGGCGCCAGTTTCTTGAGTCCTGCCAGCACTTGCGCGCCATATTTTCCCAGGATAGCAGCATAGTAGCGCTCCATTTCGGGAAGGTAGGATTCAGTGTCCATATCGCGATCGACGATGTTTCCATTCAGCGCACCGAAGCAGCCGAATACATCGCCAGAGAACAGCACCTTGTCTTCTTTCAGATAGCTTACCATGGTTTCGGGCCAATGCAACATCGGCACGAGATGGAACTGGAGCGTTGTGCTGCCCAAGCTCAATTCCGAGCCGTCGGTCACTTCCACATCGTCGGCCGTCGGTTCGCCGTAGAAACCTTCCACCATGCCGAACGTCTTTTTATTGCCCACTAATTTGACATCGGGGTAATACTTTCTAAGAAGACTAATGGAGCCGCTATGGTCTGGTTCCATGTGATTGATGACAAGGTAGTCGATCTTACGGTCGCCAAGGACAGCGTGCAGCTTATCAAGGAACTCGAGGAAGAAGTCAGCCTCAACGGTATCTATGAGGGCAACTTTCTCGTCGACAACTAAATAGCTATTATAGGACACGCCTTGCGGCAAATGCCACTGGCCTTCAAAGCGATGTTTTGTGCGGTCGTTCACACCGACATAGTAAATCTTATCTGTGAGTTGCATATCTTTGGATAATTTCTATCGTATATCTTTTTACCAGAAAGAAGGTTTTATAGATTCGCAACAAACTGTGAATCAACAACATACTATTTTTGTCGTCCCCCACCCTCTTTGGTTCGTTTTCCGTCTCTTTCTTACGGAGTGCAAAGATACAAAGAAAACAAGTATGCAACAAGATAGTAACGGCAAGATACCGAGAACGAGGTAGCAGCTTAAAGGAAATGCAGAACAACTCAACTCCATGCTTCGCCAACTCTCAGAAAATGAGCCATACAGCCTATTTCGCACATCGCCAAAGCCCACAAAATCTCTCCTTTCATAAGGATATCCGCCGGTAGAATAAGGATGTCAGCTGACACTATAAGGATGCCAGCCGACGCAATAAGGATGTCAGCTGACGCAATAAGGATGTCAGCTGACGCAATAAGGATATCCACGCACACAATAAGGAAGTCTACGCGCTGAGAATGGCGTATTTCGGGCCGGCGGGAGGCAAGATGGATTTCAAGCCATTCTCAGGGCCGTAGACTGCGAATTCTGTTTACAAAATACAAGCCTGCCGAACCACAGAAGAAGGAAGAAAAACAAGAAAAGAGGAAATGAAGAATAGCAGAATTGGCATGTCGAAGTGTTAAATCTCACCTATAAGAAAGCTTTTTAATGACTTTTGATAGGTGGATATTCCAAAAAATCCCTTACCTTTGAATCCCTTTACACTGATTACTAATTGTTTTTCTGACTTAAGGATGAAAATAAGACATATAGGTTTGCTTCTTTTGCTCGCTGCTGGAATGCTGATTGCAGGGTGCTCTCCATCGGAAAATGTAGCCGATGTAACCACCGGTGCGCTTAGCTTCAACTCCGAATATGCAGGCAACACAAGCAGCCTGACTTGGGCACAGAACAGCAAGATTGGAATATTCGAGAAAAAGAGCGGACAAACGCTCTCGGAAAGCAGTATGGTTGATGGTTTTTCCAACATTCCGTATCAAACCATCGGCAACGGCATTTTCACACATACCACGCGCCCGCTGACATATCCGCAAGATGGGTCGGCCGTCGACTTCATAGCCTACGCGCCCTTTAGCGACACACTGCGGAGCTACCAAATCAGCGTGGATGTGAGCCAGCAAACGGACAATCCGTGGCTCAACCTGCTCGCCTCTAACAATCTCGTGGCGCGCACAAACACCAAGCAACCCACGCTGCGCTTCAAACGCGCGCTGGGCAAGGTGACGCTCACCATCAACTCCACTGACGGCGGCGACATCAGTGGCCTAACTGCCACACTCTTCGATGTGCCCACAAGCGGCACTTTCGACCTTCGCAACAACACGATGACGGTTACAGCTCCACGCAACGGCACTATCCCCATGACCATGACGGGCAGCAAATTCACCCGTACGGCCACGGCCTATGTCCTGCCCCAGCAACTGCAAGCCCTAAAGGTGCGCTTCACAGCTGCCAATGGGCTGGTGCGCGAAGTGACGCTATCGCCCAGCGTGACAGTGAACAGCGACAACGCCTTGCAGCAAAACGTCACCATCTCGGGTTTAGGCTCTACCACCACCGTTGTACCGGGCAAGCAGCACTGGACGGAAACGCCTCTCATCACTTCCCAACAGAGCAGCAATGTGAGCCTGCGCTACATAGAGCATTTCTTCGCCCGCAATGGCCAGAACTATCGCAACTATGCTATGCTCTACGACACGGATCTCAAGATGGCCTATTGGGTGGCTTATCCGCTCTGCACTTTCTATACGCAGCGCAACACGGGGCGTACGGATGCTTGGGACTACGACCCCTTGCTCTCAACGGAACAACAGCCCACGATGAAGAACGCAATAGAGCGCTATCAGCGCGGCCACCAGATACCGAGCGCCGACCGCTATGTGACGGAAGAAGCCAATAAGCAAACGTTCTACTACTCCAATATGACGCCGCAAGCAGGTGCTTTGAACGGACAGGTATGGGCGCGATTGGAAAGCGCGGTCCGCGGTTGGTCGTCGAACATCGATACGTTATACGTCGTTACGGGGGCTATGCCCACCACTACGAGTAGCAGCTCCGTGACTTACGTTCGCGACAATAGCGGCAAAAATATTGCCGTGCCCAAATACTACTTCAAAGCCCTCTGCCGCATTGATCGCTCAACGGGAGCGGCCTACACGATTGCCTTCAAGTTTGACCAAGGCAACCGCGGCACTACAAGTGCGGGAACTTCCGTGAGCTACTATTCGGCCAACTATATGGACTTCGCGCTCAGCGTGAGCGAGCTGGAAGAGCTCACAGGCTTCACATTCTTCCCCAGCATCCGACAGCAGTACAAACTGACCTATGATGTCGGAAAATGGCAATAAGACAATAAAATTATAAACTAAATATCTACAAAAATGAGATTAAAGACCTTTATCCTGACAACAGGTGCAATGGCTCTGACTCTGGCTTCCTGCACGGAAGTGGAGGATCATAGCGATTGGGGTTACGGCACTGAGCCTAACTTTACTGCCTACGTGAGTGGAGGCTCCTCTATCGGTAAGGCCGATTCCTGGCCCACAGGTATCTCCGCTGGCGTATTTATGAAAGCAGCGGGTAGCAAACTCTCCGAAGCAAGTTCGTGCAACCGCGAATACCAACTTTCCGACCGTGGAAAGATGACTTCGGCCAACACAAACACTACCATCCATTTCCCAATAGATGGCTCAAAAGTAGACTTCGTTGCTTATGCACCCTACAACGCATCGGCTACAACGGGCACTTTCACAGTGTCGCTCACCGATCAGCAGGATCAATCGAAGCTCTACCTGATCCAATCGGCCAATGCTACTAACTGTAGCGGTCTGAACACCGACCTAAAACTTGGCTTTGAGAACAAGCTTGCCAAAGTATTTGTAGTGGCAACGACCGACAACGGCGTGACGCTCAACAATATGTCGGCTACGCTGACAAATGCTGCTGTTGAAGGCACATACAACTTAGGGAAAGGCAACTTCACGAGTGTTTCAAAGACGGCCGACATTACGATGCCTGTCACTGGAAACCGTGCAGAAGCCACTGTCATTCCCATGTCGACCACAAACAGCAAGATAGCTGTTGCTATAAATGGTATGACAAAGGAGTTCCTTATCTACAAAGAAGCTTTCCTTGCTGGCAAGACCTATGTCTTACCCGTAAAGGTGACGGCAAGCGACATCACTACCGACACCATCGTCTCGGGCGTCTGGACAGAGAACCCAGGCACCACTGTGGCTACTCCAACGCCCAACACAGACGTACAATTCGAGAAAGGAACGGTCCTGTTTGAAGAGAACTTTGGTACAGCAGCCCTGAAGAAAGTCGACGGAAGATGGCCGCTTGTGAGCAGCTTCACCGCGTGGTCTAATCCAACGCTCACCTTTAAGGATGTCAACAACACCCTCTCACTGCGTAACCACAGCAATACAAATGTCATTTGGTTCCCCAGTGGTAAGGATTCCGACTTCAGCATCAGCGGATTCGACACACAAGGCTATAAAAAGTTAATACTGACCTACGAACTCAATGCTAACCTCTACAACGCGGGAGATCAGATGGATCTCGCGGCCATGACGGGAACGTTCAACGGTCAAGCTTTTGCCACACCATCACAGATAGTGAAGAATCCCGATGACAAGAACACTTTCACCTCCTTCTCTATCGAACTCCCCATCACTTCTGCAAGCGCAAATTCAGAGCTACACTTCCTCAGCTCGGCAAACGCCAACACGAAGGGACTCCGCTTAGCAAAGATTAAATTTGTTGGAATAAAATAAAAAAAGATATTATGAACAGACGGAAAATCCTTATTGGCGCACTGCTTTTCCCGTGTCTTATCTACGCACAGAAACCTGCGGAGAAAGCAGACTCCACCACTCAGGAAGACCTATCCTTAGTGGGAGTGGTCGACGCGAGTGTCTTCGACGCTGATGGAGAGGACGGCTCCAACGATGCCTCACAGGACATCAACACTACAGTGCTCACCGCGCACGACATCTACCTCAACACAGCGGCTTACCAGCTCTCGCCCATGCGCTTCCGCAACAGAGGCTACAGCAACATCTATGAAGAGACATATATCAATGGTATGCCGTTCAATGATCAGCTCCGAGGCGTGTTCAACTACGCTTCAATCGGTGCGATGAATATCCTGACGCGCCATGGAGACCAGACAAATAACTCTATGCCTGGAGCGTTCACCTTCGGAACTATCGGCGGCGCGAACAACATCCTGATGCGCGCTGGCGACTTTGGCAGAGGTGGCCAAGCTACAGCTTCGTTCACCAACCGCAACTACTACTGGCGCGGTATGGCCCAACTGTCCACCGGCATGATGGACAACGGCTGGGCCGTGACAGGACTCATCGGCGGACGCTATTCGGGCGAAGGAAATATACAAGGAACTTTCTATCGCAACGTTTCCTATGCGCTGCTCATTGAGAAGCAGTTGGCCGGCGGTCGCCACCGTTTCAACTTCACCACAATGGGTTCGCCCGTGGTTCGTGGCCAGCAAAGCGGTTCTCTGCAAGAGGTGTACGACCTCACAGGTAACAACCTCTACAACGCAAACTGGGGCTACCAGAACGGAAAGAAGCGCAACGCGAAAGTTGTTAAGGCAATCGACCCCACGGCCATACTTAGCTACGAAGGCAAGCTGTCCGACAAAGTCACACTCAATACTGGCTTGAGCTTCCACTTTGGGAAGTACGGCAACACAGCCCTCAACTGGTTTGACGGAGCCGATCCTCGTCCCGACTACTACCGCTATCTTCCTTCTTACTTCGCCGCCAACGGCAATACAGAAGCAGCGGCGTACTACGATCAACTATGGAGAAGCGGCGACACAAGCTTTACGCAAGTGAATTGGGACCACATGATTGCAGCCAACCGCCAGAACGTGATGAACGGAAACGGACAGGCTATTTATTTAGTGAATGAGCGCCGCAGCGACCTTTATGAGACTACGCTCAATGCTACTCTCACTGCTCAACTCACTAAGCACAACAAACTGACGGCGGGCTTGCTCGGCCGAAACACCGTGAGCCATCAATTTGTGAAAGTGGACGACCTGCTCGGCGCAAACTATGTGCTCGACATCGATAAGTACTCCGACACGGACTATCCTGGTGATAACGACCAGCGTCAGAAGGACCTCCGCCACCCGAACCGTCGTGTTTACGAAGGCGGTATTATCGACTACGACTTCAAACTTCATGTCAACAGCCTTCGCGGTTGGATCAACAACCAGTATTCAAAAGGCCACTGGGATGCTTATTATGGCGTTCAGCTGACTTATACGGATTTCTTCCGCGATGGTAAAATGCAGAACGGCCACCATGCTAACAATTCCTACGGCGTAGGTGTTCGTCACAACTTTACTGATATCATGCTGAAAGGTGGTCTGACTTACAAACTCAACGGACGTCACCTCTTCCAGGTCAATACAATGTACGGAACCGTGGCTCCTCTGGCCAACGACGCTTATATCTCTGCTCGCTACAGCGATGAAACGCCACAAGGTCTCAAGAGTAGCCGTATCTTCCATATTGATGCCAGCTATCTTTTCTCAACGGCGAAAGTACAGGGCCGTATTAGCGTGTTCAACACAAGCTTCTTCGACCTGACAGAACGTTCCACCTACTACTACGATGGGGTTACGATGGTCAACCAAGTACTTACGGGCGTCCACAAAGTACACCGCGGCGTGGAAGCTGCTGCATCTTACAAACTCGACGACCATTGGACGCTGAGCGCAGCAGGAACTGTTTCTCAGTACTACTATGCTAACAATCCAGAAGGCCAGTTCTCCACCGACAACGGTAAGAGTCTTTCCGACTACGCCGTATCTGAGACCGAAAAGGTCTATATGCGCCACGTCATGGTGGGAGGTGTTCCTCAGTTGGCAGGAACTATCGGTGCACGCTACTTCATCAATTATTGGTTCCTCGGCGCAAATATCAATATGTTTGGGCGCAACTTCATCAGCGCAAGCCCCGCACGCCGCGTTTCCTCTCGTTACAATGGTAACTCGCAGGCAAATACGCCCGCAGTGACGCCTAATAATCAATACTATGATGCCTACCGCCAATTCACACATCAGGAAATGTTCGACGGTGGCTGCACTTTAGATCTCTCTATCGGTAAGATGATTTATGTGGGTCGGTCTAAATCGATCAACGTGAACCTCTCGTTCAACAACATCTTCAACAAGAAAGACGTGAAGACTGGCGGATTCGAGCAGGGACGTATCAACCTGACAAAGCCCTCCCTCTTCGCCAACAAGTACTTCTACATGCAAGGCTTCAACTGCTTCTTCAACGTGAGCTACAAGTTCTAAATCAGTAACAACAATAAAACAACAAAAGAATATGAAACTTATTAGCAAACTTTTGTGCCTCTCGGCAATGCTCTTCGCCTTTGCGTCCTGCGACAAAGACTATGAGCTCCCCCCTCTCACTGAGCCGACATACACTCTGCCCGCTGACGCCAAGACCGTCACTATTGCAGAATTGCGCACCCTTACGAAGGCTGCCACCAAAGACGCTCCCGTGACCATCACAGATAGTCTCTGGCTGAAAGCACGCGTGAGCGCGGACGACCGTTCTGGCAACGTCTACAAGCAGATCCTGCTGCAGGACGAAACAGGCGGCATCAGCTTCCTCGTAGACCAAAGCAGCGTTTACACCGACTATGCTGCCGGACAGGAAGTATATGTATCGCTCAAGGGCCTTTGCGTAAGCGTTTACGGCGATGAGCAGCAGCTGGGTCACCCCAAAGGCTATCTCTTCCGCACGCCTTATGAAGCCTTCAAGAAGCACGTTTTCAAAAATCGCTGGGCCGATGAAAGCCTCATCAACATCAAGGATTTCTCTGATTTCTCCAAACTCTCCGAAGCAGCCGATGCTAACAAGTTCACGCTTGTGCGTCTGACGGGTGTACACTTCGCAGATGGCGGCAAGGTCAACTATGCTGAGGCTAACGGCTACGGCTCTCGCAATCTGGTAGACGCCAAGGGCAACACCATTGTTGTGCGCACGTCTAACTTTGCCGACTTTGCAGCCACGAAGCTCCCTGTTGGAACAGGCGTTGTAGTGGCTATCCTGGGCCGCTTCAATGGTGCATGGCAAGTCACAATAAGCAACATCAAGAATGTTTATGGATTCGATGGCATCGTTCCTGATTCTTCCGGCGGTGGCGGTGGCACCCAGCCAGCCGGCACTGAGACAACAGCGTTCACCGAAACCTTTGCACAGAGCCAAGGCCAGTTCACGATCGAAGACAAGGTTAAAGATCCTGCCGTTAGCAACGTTTGGCAGTGGAGCGACAAGTTTGGCATGAAAGCTACAGCTTATGATCCCAACAACAAGCATACAGTGGAAAGCTGGCTCATCTCTCCTGTCATTGACTTGACGGGCTACCAGAACGCGCAGCTCACTTTTGACCACGCAGGTAAGTACTTTGGTAATGTTGCTGATGAAGCTATTCTGATGGTGAAAGATGCGAATGGCACATGGACCAAAGCCACTATCGACAAGTTCCCAACTGGCTGGGATTATGTCACAGCCACTGTAGATCTCACGGCATATAAAGGCCAGAAGATTCAGCTTGCCTTTGTCTACAAGAGCTCGCCCAATGGCGTAGGTACATGGGAGCTGAAGAATGTAAAAGTTTCTGGTGCGAAATAATCAATTATGCTTACAGCTCCTCAGTCTGCCCCACGCGGTAGGACTGAGGAGCTTAACACTATATAGTTTATGACACGGAAAATTCTGTTCATACTCCTCGCCCTCTTTACGGCAACGAGCATCACGGCACAGAAGCGCTACGGCATCTACTCCGTTGCCTTCTACAATCTTGAGAACCTCTTCGACACAGAGGACGACCCCAACAATCCAGGCGATAACGATTTTCTGCCAACAGGGCCCTATCAATGGACACCTGAGAAATACCAGCAGAAGCTCCACAACATCGCCAAGGTCATCGGAGAGATGGCGCGCGAACACTGCCCCGGAGGCCCCGCCCTCATAGGGGTGGCCGAGGTGGAGAACACACGTGTTCTCGAGGATCTTTGTAACACCGATCCAGTGAAGGCGATGGGCCTGAAAGTAGTGCATTATGATAGCCCCGACCATCGAGGTATCGACACGGGTCTGCTTTACAATCCTCGCTTGTTCCGTCTTACTGGCAGCAATGCCCATCACACGATGCGCGAAGGCCGTGTGAGCCACACGCGCGATATTCTGGAAGTGGACGGCATCTTAGCTGGCGAACCAGTAAGTATTCTCGTTGGCCACTGGCCCTCGAAGTATGGTGGAGCAGCTGTATCAGTGCCTCTCCGCGCCAATGCTGCCCGCCAAATGTTGGCTATTGCCGACAGCATTCGCAAGGCTAATCCGATGGCCAAAGTTATTGCAGTGGGCGACCTCAACGACAATCCCGATGACAAGAGCTGCGCCGAGGTGTTTGGTGCCAAGCGCACGCAGAAGGAAACGCCTACGGACGGTTACTTCAATGCTACTTGGCCGCTCTTCGATAAAGGTATCGGCACACTCTGCTATCAGGATGTTTGGGGACTCTACGACCAGCAAATCATTTCGGGCAACTTCATCGGTAAAGACTACTCTTCGCTGAAGTTCTGGAAGGCTCAGGTGTTCAACCCCTCCTATATGATTACGCCCACAGGTAAGAAGAAAGGCTACCCGCTGCGTTCGTTCGACGGCACTCGCTGGCAGAACGGCTTTGCGGACCACTTCCCCACCATTACCTACTACATGAAGGAACTGAAATAAGAGGTTTCCTCCAGAAGATCAAAAGCACCCGCCAACGTGGGTGCTTTTTTGTTGGGTGAGAAACTCTTGAACTGGTCCGACCAGTCGGACTGGTCTGACTCGTCCGACTGGTCGGATTGCCCCGATAAGCAGCTCTCTCAACAGAATCTCCGACTTGTCCGATAGAATCTCGGACCAGTCCGACCAGTCCGACTTGTCCGAGAATACCTAAAACCTCCTGAAAAATTGACAGGAGCTTTTCTTCTAAAAGATGGAGAAATTCTTTGAGTTGTGCTTTCTGCCAAAATCTCTGCGGTATTTTTTCTCTTTCGAGAAAGGAAAAATTGGCCAAAATCCTGCGGAAAACGGAGATTTCGAGGGATTTTCGCATTTTTTCGACCGATTTCGATAAAACTCTCCCCTATCCTCCTCGTTAGTCTCCTTATTGTGTCGGCGGACGCAATAAGGATGTCAGCCGACAGCCTTATTGTGCTGACAAATACAATAAGGAAAAACGCGCACAGGAAGGGAATCTTTTTCGCTCTTTCCATTGAACGCGCAGTTTCGAGCCATTCTCAGAGGCGGGAAATAAGAATTGTATTGACAAAGAACAAAGAAAGCGACCAGCCGGAAGCAGGAGATGCTCGATGGCTGGTCGCTACGCGTGGTACCCCCACTGAGAATCGAACTCAGATCTAATCTTTAGGAGAGATTTGTTCTATCCATTGAACTATGAAGGCAGAGCTTTTGTGTTTCGAGCGCGAAGTTAAGGAATTTCAATTATAATATTTGTGGTAATGCTTTTTTTTTCTTTTCTTTGCCCCCGCAAAAATCATATTATAAACCATCTAAACGCATTTACAGTATGTCAACTCTGACACTTGTCATTGTTATCACTTTCGTACTGGGCTATCTCGGTATCGCCCTCGAAAGCTCGCTCAAAGTGAATAAGGCAGCCCTCGCACTCCTCATGTGTGTGCTCTGCTGGACACTCTTCTCTCTCGCTCCCGAAACGTTTATCAGTGGTTTCCACGGGCTCGACTTCTTGAAAGAAGCAGGCAGCGCCACAGCAGCTATGGGCAACCTACTGAAAGAACATCTTGGCGAAACGAGCGAAACGCTCTTTTTCTTGATGGGTGCTATGACCATTGTGGAAATCGTTGATACCAACGGCGGTTTCAACTTTGTGCGCGACACGCTCAGTACGCGTTCTAAACACAAACTACTCTGGCGCATCGCTCTGATGACTTTTGTGCTGAGTGCCATACTCGACAATCTGACCACGAGCATTGTAATGGTGATGGTATTACGCAAACTGGTCAACGATCCAAAGGACCGTTTGATTTACGCTTCGCTCATCATCATTGCAGCCAATTCGGGTGGCGCCTTCTCCCCTATCGGCGATGTCACCACTATCATGCTCTGGGTGGGCAACTACATCACCACAGCTGGTGTTATGAAGGAAATCTTCATCTGCTCACTCACGTCGATGATTGTCCCTGCTCTCATCTTGCAGTTCAGCCTGAAAGGCGAATTGGCGCAACCTGAAAGTGCATCACCTTCTGATGCGCTCGATTTTAGCCGCAGAGAGCGCATGATTGTGTTCTTCTTGGGCGTGGGCGGACTTATGTTTGTTCCCGTGTTCCGCTATCTGACCGATCTCCCTCCCTATATGGGTATTTTGCTCGTATTGAGCTTGCTGTGGTTCACAACGGAGATGTTCTACCGTTCGAAACACGAAATCCACGACAACATGAAGAAACGCGTGACTAAGTTGCTCACGAAGATCGACTTCGCCACTATCCTCTTCTTCCTCGGTATCTTGATGGCCGTTAGCTGCTTGCAAGAAGTGGGCGTATTGGAGGGACTGGGCCTATGGCTTAACGACGTGAGCGGCAACAACCACTACCTGGTGACGGGCGTTATCGGCGTGATCAGTTCGATTGTGGACAACGTGCCTCTCGTGGCCGGCTGCATGCACATGTACCCCATCGCGCCAAGTGGAGATATGGCCGTGGACGGCATCTTCTGGCAACTTCTGGCCTACTGCGCCGGCGTGGGCGGTTCGATGCTCATCATCGGCTCGGCAGCTGGTGTCATCGTCATGGGACTTGAGAAAATCAGCTTTGGCTGGTATCTGAAGAACATCACCTGGATTGCCTTCGTGGGCTACCTTGCGGGAATACTCGAATACTGGATTGAACGCACTTACATCTTTGTCAACTAACTTAAAACAATAGTGTTATGAAAAAAAGTATCTTTTCGCTCCTCCTGCTCCTCCTCATGGTAGCAGCACCCGCCAAGGCCGGCATCGAATTTGGTGTGATGACAGGCATGAATATGAGCAAGGTAAACTTTAATAAGTTCAACAAAAACTTCGACTCATCCAATCGCTACGGTTGGTACTTCGGTCCGAAGGTGAACTTCAGCGTACTGGGTTTCGGCGGCGATGCAGCTGTCGTTTATAGTCAACTTCGCATGAATCTGGATGACAATTATAGCAAAACTTTCCGTTCGATCGAAATACCGGTAAATGCGCGCTACACTTTCGGTTTAGGCAGTCTTGCCAGCGTGTATGTTGCAACAGGCCCTCAGCTGGGCTTTAACATCGGCAACAAGGACTGGACTTGGAAGAGCATCACTACGCCCGAAAGCAATGTTCTGAGTAGCACGTTCGAGCGCAAGAAGATGAACGTGAGCTGGAACTTCGGTGCAGGCGTGAAAGTCCTCAAGCATCTCGAAGCAGGCCTCAACTACAACCTCATGTTGTCCAAATATGCCCACCCGATTAAGGTTGTTACGGGTCACGAAGTTAGTGCTTCTGACTATAACTTCCACACCAACACTTTCTCAGTTCGAGTGGCCTATCTCTTCTGATAATAACAACGCAGGCTAAGAGGCTTGCCGTCACCGCTTCAGAGTGGCAGCAAAGCTCCGCGCCTATTACATGACAAAATATGATACGAGTAAACTGTTTTTTCAAGGCTAATGAGGGTAAATACAACGAAGCCCTCGAAGCTGCCATTGCTCTTGTTGCTGAATCGCAGCAGGATGAGGGCGTAGTGTCTTATGATTGCTTCGAAAGTGCCACACGTGGCGAAATCTTTCTGATTTGCGAAACATGGAAAGACAAAGCTGCGCTCGAAGCACATATGCAAACTCCTCACTTCAAGGAATATGTGGGTCAGCTGGAGGCAGCTGGCATGCTGAAAATAGAGCAATTCGAGTTCTAAGTACCACCCCTCGAACGGTATTCAAAATGTAACGCCGACCGAGATTAAGACACCAGAGAGTGGACTCCGCAGAGAGTTCACTCTCTTTATCATTTTGGCCAATACATGCTTTCTGCAACCTTGTATTTGCATTATTACAACTTTTTTCTTAAAAATACAATAAGGATTTGCTTATTATTCTGGTAGCTACTATTTTTGCAGCGCAAATTAAACCCATTATAGGTATGAAAAAAATCTTATTATTCTGCATCATGGTACTCTCAACCATGACTGCCTTTGGACAGACTGCAACAAAAGTAGAAGATCTGAAACAAAAACAAAAGGTCTTAGCACTAACAGCTAAGTTGAATAAACTACAGCTCGATTATGAAAAAGAACAGGCTCATTATGCTGAAATAAGCGCCAAAGCTTCCTCTATCAATGCTTCGGCAAATACTATAACAACCGAATTTAATACTTCAGATGCTTCAAGCACCGTGAAAGATACCAAGAAGGTTGTTAAGGCTCTCAAAGAAGCAAAAGCAATCAATAAGAAGATCGCCAAGAGCCAAAAGAAATTGCGCAAAATGGAAAAGAAGATTGCAAAGATGAAGGCTCGTCTGGAAACAATGAATAAGAAAATACGTTTTGTAAATCAGTAAGATTTCCTTCAAGAACTATTAAAAGGGAGGCCACAACAGAGCTGCTGCGCAGCATGTGGGCCTCCCTCGCTTTTTGCCCAAAGAGATAGAGTCACCGCAGTACACTATCAGCAAGGCGATAAGTAGTATCTAACAACAGCCCCTTTCCCTACAAAAACAGATGCTATGACACATATATACACAAAGGGGAAAAGCACAAAAACCTCTATAAAAGAAAAGGAAAAAGCAAAGATGTGGGAAAGAAACTTCAATCCATTCTCCACCACAACCGCTACAAAGACAGTCAAAACCACATTAAGAAAAGCAGCGGACAATACTTGTTGGCACTTTAATTGTATCTTTGCAGCGAAAAAATAAGAAACGATTATGGCAAACCCTATGAGCGCAATGCCGCCCGCTACTAAAAACTTGCTCATCATCAATTGTATCGTTCTGCTGGCGCAGACGGTGCTTCAACAGGCAGGAATTGTCGACCTATCCAGTTGGTTGGGGCTTCATTTTGTACTGGCTGATGATTTCTACCTTTGGCAGCCCTTCACTTATATGTTCCTCCACGGCGGATTGAGCCACCTTTTCTTCAATATGTTTGCACTCTGGATGTTCGGAGGCATTATCGAACGCACCATTGGCACCCGCCGATTCCTCACCTACTACTTTGTATGTGGCCTCGGAGCGGCTTTGAGCCAGGAAGTGTGGCAGCTGGCGCAATATTTCGTTGAGGGAATGCAGAACTACCAGTTTGCAAATGTCAACGGAGTACTCATCCCCATGGGTCAGCTGCTGAACGCGTGGACCACCATAGGTGCGTCGGGCGCAGTCTACGGCATACTGCTCGCTTTTGGCTTTCTCTACCCCAACGAGCGTATCATGCTGCTCATTCCCCCTATCCCGCTCAAGGCTAAGTACCTCGTGATGGGCTACATTGTCATAGAAGCTCTCTCGCTCGGTATGTCCGACAATATCGCACACTTTGCGCATCTCGGCGGAATGCTATTCGGCTGGTTGCTACTCTTATACTGGCGCAAGCAGAGCAGCCGCACGAGCAACTTTAGAGGCTGGGACAATTACACACCTGACAAACCTACGCTCTGGCAACGCATGAAAAAACGATTCGGAAAACAACCGGACATACATATAAGTGGTGGACGAGCGTTCAACAGTCATACATCTGACTACGACTATAATCTGCAGAAAAAACAACAAGAGGCAGAAATCGACCGCATTCTCGATAAAATCAATCGGTCGGGTTATGATAGCCTGACGCGCGAAGAGAAAGATTTCCTCTTCCGTAATTCTCAATCCTAATAGCTCCCATGGCCGGAAAGACACAAAAAGGAAAAGGAACGAGCACCTTTGCTAAAATCATCATAGGTGCTTCATGGACAAGCGTACTCTTATTGTGGGCGTGCGCAGCATCGGTCATGGTCAACCCTACCCACTTCCGACTACTCAGCATCCTTGGACTTGCTTTTCCCTTTCTGCTTGCCGGCACGCTTTTCATGGCCTTCCTTTCGCTGATATTCACGCCGCGCAAACTTTGGATTACGCTCTTGGGGGTGTTCGTCTGTATTGTGCCCATCCGCACCTACTTCCCGCTCAATCTCAGCTCCCCTGCGCCGAAAGGCTGCCTAAAGGTGATTTCCTACAACACCGCTGGATGGGGCTGCGCCATAAACGACACCGTCAACGGAATAACCGGCAACCGCATTGCGCGCTATCTGGCGAACCAGAATCCTGATATTGTCTGTGTGCAAGAAGGCTTTGCTCTCGACGACTATTATGAGAAATACATCTACCCTTTTTTCCGCAAACAGCGCCACCATCAAGAGGATACTTTCAACGATAGTAAGCTTGTCTTGTTCAGTAAATATCCGATTGTCCGCAGCGAGCGCATCTGCCAAATAGGCAACAACGGAACAATGGCCTACTGGCTCAAACTGTCGGATAAGGACACGCTCCTCGTCATCAATAACCACCTGCACAGCATGGGCCTTACGCAGGACGACAGAGAGGAGTTCCACAACAGCGTGCGGGAGCCAGGCGAGAACACCAATGAGAAAGCCGCTCGCACCATCATATCTAAAATTAGCCGGGCCAGCATCGGGCGAGCAGCCATGGTGGACACCATCACGGCTTTCATAGCGCAACAGAAAGGTCAGAGCATGATTGTTTGCGGCGACTTCAATGACAGTCCCATCTCCAATACTTACCATCGCATGAGCAAAGGCTTACGCGATGCCTATGTGCGCACTGGCAACGGATTGGGACGGTCTTTCAACCGCGATGCCATTATTGTGCGCATCGACCACCTTTTCTGCTCCGACAATTGGCGGCCTTTCGCCGCCTACATAGACAACCGCGTCACTTTTTCAGACCACTACCCCATCATTGGCTACTTCAAACGGGAGCGTTGAGCCTACATGATGGGGCTTTTCTTTGAGCCTTTGTCACAAAAAACAAAGCTATTTCTCCCCACTTTTATAGAAAAGTATTCTCTAAATACTTGAAGAAACACATCCCCATAGGAATAGAATAAAAATAATTAGGTATTTTTGTCGCCATAAACCTCAAATTTCCTAGAATAATTTATGAAGAAATTTCTCTCTTTGCTTTTGCTGACAATAGCAGGACTCCTCAACACACTGCAAGCGCAGGTGTCGTTCAGCGTATCGCAGAAGCGTGTTTCCCCAACAGAGATAGACGTCACTTTCAAGGCTAAAATTGCCAAAGGGTGGCATGTCTACAGTACTAATATCCCAGACGGCGGCCCAACGGCGGCTCGCTTTGGTGTGGACAAGGCGGATGGTGCTGAGCCCATTGGAGCTCTCAAGCCAGGCCCTGGAGTGAAAAGTATGCACGACGAAGTTTTCGAGATGCAACTATCCTTCTTTGAAAACACAGCTACATTCACGCAGCGCATCAAACTAACGAAAAAGGACTACAAACTAAAGGCCTACTTGGAGTGGGGCGCATGTAACGATCAGAATTGCCTGCCGCCCTCTACAACAGAGGTAGTTGTCAACGGCTCCGATGGCCCTACCGGCGAGGCGGCCAAAGCTGCTGCGGCGGCTGTGGCTCAACAGCCTGGACAAAATACGAATGTTGCCACAGGAGTTCAGAACAATATGCTTGTTGATACGGCTGCAACCATGGCTACAACGGACACGGCCGCAGTTGCTCCCGTAGTAGCTCCGGCCGACTCTTCAGATGTGGCGCGCTGGTATGAATCTTCCATCGAGCAACTCAAGCATTGGGGCGAAGACGGCGGCACACACAACCGCACGCTTTGGTACATCTTCCTCATGGGCTTTGTTGGCGGACTCATCACAATTCTCACGCCCTGTGTTTGGCCTATCATCCCGATGACGGTGAGCTTCTTCCTCCACCGCAACGATGACCGGCGAAAAGCTATCCGCGATGCCATCATCTACGGTATAAGCATCGTGGTCATCTACGTATCTCTGGGCCTCATCGTCACCTCCGTATCGAGTGCCAACACCTTGAACGATTTGAGCACAAACGCTGTGTTCAACATCTTCCTATTCCTCTTGCTCGTTGTCTTTGCTGCCAGTTTCTTGGGAGGCTTCGAAATCACGCTGCCCTCCAGCTGGAACAACAAAATGAACGATCGAGCCAGCAGCGCATCGGGTTTCATGGGACTCTTCTTAATGGCGTTCACGCTCACCCTTGTGAGCTTCTCCTGCACAGGCCCTATCATCGGATTCTTGTTGGTTGAAGTGTCCACTGCGGGCGGTTCAATCCTCAACCCCACTATCGGAATGTTGGGCTTTGCCATTGCGTTGGCACTTCCCTTCACTTTCTTTGCTCTCTTCCCCACGATGCTGAAGAAAGCACCAAAGAGCGGGGGCTGGATGAACGTTGTGAAAGTGGTTCTGGGCTTCATCGAACTGGCTTTCGCTTTGAAGTTCCTCAGCGTAGCCGATTTGGCCTACGGTTGGCATATTCTGGATCGCGAAGCCTTCCTTGCCCTGTGGATTGCCATCTTTGGTTTGATGGGCGCTTACCTCTTCGGCTGGATTAAGTTCCCCAACGACGACGATGATACCCACACCAGCGTGACGCGCTTCTTCTTAGGCCTCGGCAGCTTGGCTTTTGCCATCTATATGATTCCCGGACTCTGGGGCGCGCCCTGCAAAGCTATCAGCGCCTTTGCTCCGCCGATGTACACGCAGGACTTCAATCTCGACCAAGTGAAGGTGGAGGCACATTTCCGCGACTACGAGGAAGGAATGGCCTATGCCAAGAAAGCAGGAAAACCGGTTCTGCTCGACTTCACGGGCTTTGGCTGCGTGAACTGCCGCAAGATGGAGCTGGCCGTGTGGCACGATGCCAAGGTGCGCGATATTATGAACAAGGACTATGTACTCATCTCTCTCTATGTAGACGATAAGACGCGCTTGCCCGAGAATATCGAAGTGAAGCAGCCAGACGGCACAATCAAAACTCTCCGCACTGTAGGCGACAAGTGGAGCTACTTGGAGAGCACCAAGTTCGGTGCGCAGACTCAGCCGTTCTATGTGCCTGTCGACAACGACGGAAAGGCCCTCAACCACAGCTTCTCTTACAAAGAGGACATCCCTGGTTACGTTAAATTCCTTCAGGAAGGTCTCAAGAACTACCGCGATAAGAAATAAACCAAACCGAGATAATCATTCATCCTCCCCACGTGCTCCACAGCGCGTGGGGATTTTTGTTGAGAAAAGACAGAGCCACAGCCCAGAAGGAATAACCCCCCTCCATCTCCCCCATAAGGAGGAGTGCTCAGCTTGGGTTCTCAGACTTTTCGGACCAGTCCGACCCGTCCGAGCCCCAATACTGATTCGTGCTCCTTCGCCCCTTTCGTGCTCCTTCGTGGGCTAAAAACATCAATAGAATTCCCACTTTCCCCCTCCCACGAAGCCCTTCAATCCGCGCACAAAAGGGAGAGAGCGAACAATCCAATCCTCCTGCACACGGATTTCCTTATTGCGTCAGCCTGCACAATAAGGATGTCAGCTGACAGAATAAGGAAGCCAGCTGACACAATAAGGAAAATGACGAAGAGGATAAGGAAGATTTTCATCAAAAGCAGCCGAAAAAGTGCGAAAAACCCTCGAAATCTCCACTTTCCGCAGGATTTCCCCCAATTTTTCTCTCCTGTGAAAGCAAAAATGCCACGAAAATTTTGGCAGAAAGCGTAAACAAAAAAATTTCTCCATCTTTTAGAAGAAAAGCCCTTGTCAATTTTTCAGGAGGTTTTTGGTATTCTCGGACAAGTCGGACGGGTCGGACTGGTCCGAGATTCTGTTGAAGGGGCTGCTTATCGGATTAGTCCGATAGGTCGGACCTGTCCGAGACCCAATAAAGCCACTCAAGAATCTCAAGTGGAAGCCGATCACTCCTCCTCATGGGGGAGATGGAGGGGCTTTTCCTTGTGTAGAATTCATACTTTTTTTCTACATTTGTCAGCAGAAATAAATCGACACAATATGAATCCGTTCCATTCTCTCCTCATTGCCGGACTGCTCTGCACCACGGCAGCATCGGCACAACGCTCGGAAACATTGCTCAAAACCCACTGGCAATTCCACAGAGGTGAGGCACTGGGCGCAGAAGCCGCGGAATACAACAGCAAGGCGTGGCAAGCCGTGAGCATCCCCCACGACTGGGCCATCACAGGGCCTTTCTCCCGCAACAACGACTTGCAGCGCGTGGCCGTTACACAGAACGGCGAGACGGAGGCTTCGGAAAAGACAGGGCGCACAGGTGGACTGCCGTATGCGGGAGTAGGGTGGTACAGAACAACTTTCGCGGCCGACACCGCCGGACGCACCACGCTGCTCTTCGATGGGGCAATGAGCGAGGCGCAAGTATTTGTAAACGGACGGAAAGCAGCTTTCTGGCCTTACGGCTACAACAGTTTCTTCGTCGACATTACGCCTTATCTGAATCCTAACGGCCAAGCCAACGTTTTGGCCGTTAGATTGGAGAACCGCCCGCAGTCGGCGCGCTGGTACCCTGGTGCAGGACTTTACCGCAATGTCCGACTCATCCACACAAACCGCATCCATGTGCCTGTATGGGGCACGCAGGTGCTCACGCCGCACGTGGCAGCCGACTACGCCTCCGTGGAGCTTCGCCTCAATGTGAAAGGAGGAGAGGGGATGCCCTTGCGCATCGCAACTACTATCTTCGACGATAACAACCATATCGTACTCACACGCGAGAACACACAAACCACGATGCACGGCCAGCCTTTCGTGCAGCATTTCACGATAGAACGCCCGCGCTTATGGTCGCCCGAAACACCGCAGCAATACCGCGCCGTGAGCCGCATCTATACGGCCGACGGACAACTACAAGATACTTACACAACGCGCTTTGGTATTCGTTCCTTGGAGTTTGTGCCCGACAAAGGGTTCTTTCTCAACGGTCAGCACCGTAAGTTTCAGGGAGTTTGCAACCATCACGACTTAGGGCCACTTGGTGCGGCCGTCAACCGAAGTGCACTCATCCATCAGCTCTGCCTACTCAAGGACATGGGTTGCGACGCTATCCGCACGAGCCACAATATGCCGGCGCCCGAACTCGTTGAGCTATGCGACTCTCTGGGCTTCATGATGATGATTGAACCTTTCGACGAGTGGGACGTAGCAAAGTGCGAAAACGGCTACCACCGCTTCTTCAAGGATTGGGCTGAGAAAGACATCGTCAACATGGTACGCCACTATCGCAACAGCCCGAGCGTTGTACTCTGGAGCATTGGTAACGAAGTGCCCACGCAGTGTTCGCCAAACGGATATGCCGTGGCCCGCCGCCTGCAAGACATCTGCCACCGCGAAGACCCCACGCGCAAAGTGACTTGCGGCATGGATCAGTGGGATTGTGTACTGACAAATGGGTTTGCGGCTATGATAGACATCCCTGGGTATAACTATCGCGCCCATCGCTATCAAGAAGGCTACGAGGGTCTGCCGCAGGGCTATGTGCTCGGTTCGGAAACGGCATCAACGGTCAGTTCGCGCGGTGTTTATAAGTTTCCTGTTGTCAAAGCGGACGGAAAGATGTATCCCGACAACCAATCCAGTTCGTACGACTTAGAGGCCTGCTGGTGGTCGAACATACCCGACTGGGATTTTGCCAACGCCGACGACCAGCCCTGGACTTTGGGGCAATTCGTTTGGACGGGCTTCGATTATCTGGGTGAGCCTACGCCCTACGACACCAATGCTTGGCCAGCGCACAGTTCCTACTTCGGCATCATCGATCTGGCTTCGCTGCCCAAGGATCGCTATTATCTCTATCGGAGCGTTTGGAATAAACAGGCGTCCACGCTGCACGTTCTGCCGCATTGGACGTGGCCGAGACGAGAGGGGCAGACTACGCCCGTCTTTGTTTATACGAATTATCCCGAGGCCGAACTTTTCGTGAATGGGAAAAGTCAGGGACGTCTGCGCAAGGCTGATGCACCAAAGTCTGCGCCGCGCCGCACCCAGCCCGAGGACTATAAGGATGTGGAGAAACGCTACCGACTGATGTGGAACGATGTTGTCTACGAACCCGGCGAACTTCGTGTGGTGGCCTATAATGATAGGGGAGAGCAGGTGGCAGAAAAGGTGGTGCGCACAGCAGGTAAGCCCCACCATCTTGAACTTGTGCGCGCCGACAGTGAATCTCTTCGTGCCAACGCTGAAGATGTGGCTTATTATACGGTACGTGCCGTTGATAAGGACGGTAATCTCTGTCCTACCGATAACCGACTGGTACGTTTCAAAGTTTCTGGCAACGCACATTTCAAAGCCACGGCCAACGGCGACCCCACTTGTCTCGATGCGTTCCAAGAGCCGCAGATGCACCTCTTTAGCGGAATGTGTACCGTGATTGTTCAAACCACCAACAAAGCTGGCGCATTCACCCTCGAAGCCGCAGCCGCCGGCTTGCAGCCCGCTCGCGCCACGGGAAAAAGCCAATAAAGGAAATCACCCCTAAGAGAAATCGACGCCCAATTCAGCTCTTCAAAATGATACGCCCCTTCCGTCCTCCATTTTCTCCCACATTCTCACCAACTTATCCCTCTTTTTATCAGCCAGGAATATCAAAATTGCACAGAAGTAGGAAAAAATGTGCAACGAGACAGCAGTTTTCGAATAAAAAGTTTGGGTATGTGCATAAATGTCTCTATTTTTGCAGCCTACAAAAACAGAAAAATCATATTAACAACAAATTAATTATTTACAATCATGTCTGAAATCTCTGATAAAGTAAAGGCAATCATCGTTGACAAACTGAGCGTTGACGAGGCAGAAGTACAAGACGGAGCAAGCTTCGCAAACGACCTGGGCGCAGATTCACTCGATACTGTAGAGCTCATTATGGAATTTGAGAAGCAGTTCGGTATCACTATCCCCGACGACCAGTCCGAAAAGATCAGCACCGTTGGCGATGCAATCGCTTATATCGAAGAGCATACAAAATAATATTTGTATCCATAGTTCCGATACCGACGTTTAACGTTTTCAGAAACGCGCCCCTCAATGGGTGCGTGTTTCTCCAGACGTTAAACGTTGCGCTTTATTAACAGATTAGCTCTCATAAAATGGAATTACACAGAGTTGTAGTGACAGGTATGGGTGCCCTCACGCCGGTAGGTAACACCGCTCCCGAAACATGGGAGAACATCAAAAACGGCGTTAGTGGCGCAGCTCCTATTACGCATTTTGACGCAGAGAAGTTCAAAACTCACTTTGCGTGCGAAGTAAAGAATTTTAAGGTTGCGGACTTTATCGACCGCAAGCAGGCTCGTAAGATGGACCTCTACGAACAGTACGCACTCGTAGCTGCGCAAGAAGCCATCAAAGACTCTGGTCTGGACCTCGACACAGTGGACAAAAACGAAATTGGCGTTATCTTAGGCGTCGGCATCGGCGGTATCCACACGTTTGAAGAGGAGGCCGGCTATTACGCATTGCATGAAGCTGAGGGTCCGAAGTTCAACCCGTTCTTCATCCCTAAGATGATTGCCGACATCGCTGCCGGACAAATCTCTATCAACTACGGCTTCCGCGGCCCGAACTACACAACGACGAGCGCCTGCGCCAGCTCCACCAATGCCTTGGCCGACGCGTTCAACCTCTTGCGTTTGGGCAAAGCTAACGCTATTGTAACTGGCGGTGCAGAAGCTGGAATCTGGGCTTGCGGCCTCGGAGGCTTCAACGCCATGCACGCGCTCTCCACTCGCAACGACGACCCCGAGCACGCAAGCCGTCCGTTCTCTAATAGCCGCGACGGATTTGTCATGGGAGAGGGTGCAGGTATCCTCGTGTTGGAGACGCTCGATCACGCTCTTGCTCGCGGCGCACACATCTACTGCGAAGTGGCCGGTGCAGGCATGAGTGCCGACGCACACCATATTACCGCATCTCACCCCGAGGGTCTTGGCGCAAAACTTGTTATGCAGCGCGCGCTGAAAGATGCTGAAATGCAGCCCGAAGATATTGATTATATCAACGTACACGGTACTTCTACTCCTGTGGGCGACATATCTGAGGTAAAGGCAATTAAGGACGTATTCGGCGATGCAGCTTACAAGCTCAATATTAGCTCAACGAAATCGATGACGGGCCACCTTCTGGGTGCCGCCGGAGGTGTTGAAGCCATGGTTTGCGCACTCTCAGTGGCCAACGACATTGTTCCGCCGACGATCAATCATGAAGATGGCGATGAAGATCCCGAGATCGACTATTCGCTAAACTTTACCTTCAACAAGGCGCAACAACGCGAAGTACGCGCAGCTCTGAGCAACACGTTCGGATTTGGTGGACACAACGCGTGCGTCATTATGAAGAAGTACAAGTAAACAAAGCTACGAGGGACGAGACACAAGACAGCGTTCAGTTGCTGGCTCTTAGTGTCCTGTCCCTTGTTTGTAACGTTGCATATCTCCTACATCGTCATTCATACGAGGGGTATTGTGCTTCGCAGCTTGTACCTCGCAACTCGTAACTTAATAGAATGAACACGAATTTACTTGATAGACTGAAGCTCCTCTTCCGCAAGGACAAGGAGCTTTATTTTCAAATTTACGACATCTTAGGGTTCTATCCGCACAATATAGAGCTCTATCAGACCGCTTTAGCCCATCGCAGCAAGGTGTATAAGAATCATTCCGGCCGCGCCGTCAACAACGAGCGACTCGAATATTTAGGCGACGCTGTGCTTGAGACCATCGTCAGCGACATTGTTTTCAAGAAATTTCCGCGCAGGCGAGAAGGATTTCTGACCAATGTGCGCAGCAAGGTGGTACAGCGCTCCACGCTCAACCTGCTGGCAGAGAAGATGGGACTTAGCCAACTCATCAGTCTCAATACGCGCCCCACAACTCGACGCAACAACATCGGTGGCAATGCCTTTGAAGCCTTTATCGGCGCGGTATATCTCGACCGAGGCTTTAAGAAATGCTACGAATTTGTGGACAAGCGCATTCTGGGGCAATACATCAATCTCGAAGCACTTTCGCGCAAGGAAGAAAACTTCAAGTCGCGCTTGTTGGAATGGAGCCAGAAGAATAAGCTACGTGCCGAGTTCAAACTGGAGAATATGGAAGGGGAGAACAGCAACTCTCCCGTGTTCAACACCATCATACTCCTGGAAGGCAAAAAAGCAGGAAAGGGGCGTGGCTACTCTAAGAAAGAGAGTCAGCAGAACGCCGCACATCAAGCGCTCGAAATGCTCAACAAGGACACCAAGTTTAAGGACAGCATCTTTGCAGCAAAGGAAAGCCGCACTGCCATGGAGGCGCAGGAATTTGCGGCTCTCCCATCCACTGAAGCTTCTCCTGTGCTTGCCGACAAGACCGCAAAAAACTAAGGCTACAATAAGCCGCATCATAACTACAAACGCCCGACCTCTACAGGCCGGGCGTTTTTCTGTGAGGACAAGCTCTCAAAGAAGCTGCATCCTCAATCTATCGAAGCGAAAAGCTTTAGAGGCCGAATTTCTTCAAACCCTTGTTCACCTCTTCTGAAGTCTTTTCCTTGGCTTTATCTGCCGATTCTTTCATAGCTTTTTCGGCCTTCTCAGCACCTTTTTTCATTTCTTCCTTTGCCTTATTCTTGGCAGCTTCTTTTGTAGCATCCACGGCCTTATCTGCCGCTGCGCTTGCAGCTTCCTGAACCTGCTCGGTAGCAGCTTTTGTTACCTTCTCCATAGCACCATCGGAAGTTTTTGCCACATTGACCATCCCGTTCAGGGTTTCAAAGAGATTGGTGGCAACATCCGCTTTAGCTGCAGCAGCATCCTCCGAAAGGCTCACTTTCGCCTTTGTGAGGGCTTCTTTCACTGCTGCATTGCCGTTGATATAGTTCTGAACCAACTGCGCATACTTTACCACGGCTTCTTTGTTACCGTCAACCAAGTATTGCTGAAGCGTAGCCTGCACAGCCGTAACAGCCGCCTGCAACTTCTCGGGGTCATTCACACTCGCCTTCAATTGCTCCGTCACGCCCTGAGCCGCAGCAGCCACGGGGTCATTCGTAGCATCAGCCACCACTGTCGTACTGTCGGAATCGTTTACTCCGCCTTTCTCTGTCTTGTTTCCTCCGCAGGAAGCGAAGCTGAAAGCAGCAACCGCTGCCAATGTGAAAACAATTTTCTTCATACTTATTCTTTCTTTTGTTATTATTACATTCGGCCACAAATGTAAAGAGTTCCAACAACAATATGTAAGCGTTTTCCAGTTTTTAACAAAACATTAGTATTTCTTATACTATTGTGGCATTCGCAGACTGTGGGAAACAAAAAGTGCCAATGGCCACCCAGCATGATAGGGCAACGCATTGGCACGTTATCTTAGTTTTCCGCTCTCTTAGTCGCGGCGCTTAGGCACTGGGGGAGGGGTATTTCCTTGTCCTAAGGAGGAGAGGCCGTTCTTTGCCAGGCCGGCAATCTCTTCGCGCATCTCTGTATCGCCCAAAAGGTTTTTGAGTCGGTAGTAGTCCATCGCGCCCATATTGCCATCGTTGAGGGCTTTGGCCAGAGCCAGTGGCACTTGTGCTTCTGCACGAATCACTTCTGCGCGGGCTTCCTGCGCCTTGGCTTTCATTTCCTGCTCTGTGGCCACAGCCATAGCGCGACGCTCTTCCGCCTTGGCCTGAGCGATGTTCTTATCAGCATTGGCCTGATCCATTTGCAAGGTAGCACCGATATTCTTACCCACATCGATGTCGGCAATATCGATGGAGAGAATCTCAAAGGCCGTACCAGCGTCGAGTCCCTTACGGAGCACCAGCTTAGAGATGCTGTCGGGGTTCTCCAACACGGTTTCATGGCTCTCTGCCGAACCGATGCTCGACACAATACCTTCGCCCACGCGGGCCAGGATGGTTTCTTCGCCTGCACCACCCACGAGTTGCTGGATATTGGCGCGCACCGTGACACGAGCCTTGGCGATGAGCTGAATACCGTTCTTTGCAACGGCAGCAACGGGCGGCGTATCAATCACCTTAGGGTTCACACTGGTCTGCACAGCCTCGAAAACATCGCGACCTGCCAAGTCGATAGCGGTAGCCTTCTCAAAGGTGAGGTCTATATTGGCTTTATTGGCTGAAACAAGAGCATGAACCACACGCTGCACATGACCACCGGTCATATAGTGTGCCTCGAGTTTATCACGCGTAATATTTTGCAGTCCTGCCTTGTGCGCCTCAATCATACTGGGCACGATGATACCTGGCGGGACATTACGGATGCGCATCAAGAAGAGCTGGATCAACGAGATATGAACGCCAGAAACTTTCGCGCTCAACCAGAGGAAGAAAGGCACAAAATAGAAAAAGATGCTTAGGGCAACGATGATGCCGAAAGTCATAAGCACGGATACAATTTCCATAGTGTGATATTTTATATGTTTGGTATTTGCTGCAAATATAAGGATTTTTTTTAGATGCAAGGGTGGGAGGGGAAAAAGCCTTTGCAGCCCAAAAGGGAAAACTCTGCATCCAAAAGGGACAAGCCCCCTCCATCTCCCCCATAAGGGGGAGTGCTCGGTTGCCACTTGGAGGGTTGAGTGACCTTGTTGGGACCCGGACTGGTCGGACCTGTCGGACCAGTCCGATAAGCAGCTCTCTCAACAGACTCTCCGACTCGTCCGACAGAATCTTGGACAAGTCCGACCAGTCCGACTTGTCCGAGAACACCAAAAAACCTCCTGAAAACTTGACAAGAGCTTTCCTTCTAAAAGATGGCGAAATCTTCTGGCTGGCGCTTTCTGCCAAAATCTCCGCTGCGTTTTTGATTTTGCAGGCTGGAACAATTGGTCGAAATCCTGCGGAAAGTGGGGTTTTCGAGGGATTTTCTCATTTTTTTCGGCTGCTTTTGGTAAAAATTTTCCTAAGCATCCTCGTCGGTTTCCTTATTGTGTCAGCTGGCTTCCTTATTCTGTCGGCTGACGCAATAAGGGAATCAGCCAGCAGCCTTATTGTATCGGCGCGCAGAAAGGGGGAGTTGTTTGCTCTCTCCCTTTTGTGCGCGGATTGAAGGGTTTCGTGGGAGGAGAAAAGTAGGAATTCTGTTGATATTTTTAGCCCACGAAAGAGCACGAAAGGGGCGAAGGAGCACGAATCAGGATGGGTTCTCGGACGGGTCGGACTTATCGGACCTGTCCGACTTGGTCCGATTCGTCCGACTGGCCTGATTCGTCCGAGAACCAAAGCTGAGCACTCCCCCTCATGGGGGAGATGGAGGGGGCCCTATCTTTTCTCAACAAAAAAAGCAAGCAGGGGATTTGCATCCTCTGCTTGCTCGTTAATAGATATATGTCTGTGCTTAGATCTTATTCGCCTACCACGGAGAATTCGGCACCGCTGGCGTATTCTGCGCCGTTCTGCTCGCTGAGAGCACGGAAGCGGATGTAGCGCGCCTTAGTGGGCTGAGAGAAGAGAACGCGCTGCGCTTTTGCAGAATTCGGGAACTCGCCTTCAGCCACCTTGCGCCACGTTTTGTTATCGTTGGAAACGTAGATTTCATAAGCTTTCACACGACCATTGACTTTGTCCTGACGCGGAGTGTAAACAAAGCCGCGCATCGTGCCTAAGACACCAGAGTCGAAGTCGACCCAGTGGGGGAACTTCGTAAGCGTAACGCCATATTGCGTATGCCAATAGGTGTCGAGCCTATTGTCGGTGAGGCGGGTAGCCTCTCCTTTGTCCGGCTCTATACTGCTGGCGTAGATGGCCTCCAAAGGAATCTCGTCGATCTTCGGGAAAATCATGCTCGCAGTACGTTTATCGCCCTTGTACTGAACCGTAACTACGCCGCCCTGGTGCAGGTTGAAAGGTTTGGTGTACACCTGTGGTTTACCACCATTGATGGAGTAGAGAATCTGACAGTCTTTTTCTTTCGTAGAGAGCGTGAGTTCGCCAGCACGGTCGCGCGAGAACGCGATAGGACTGGTTGCGCTGGTCTTCACCTTGCCTTGCTCTGCCGCGTTGTTGTTCGTAACGGGGCGGATGAGGAACGCAAACGTGCGAGAAGTAGACTTCACTTGATCTTCCAGCAATGGGCCTGGGCCGCAGCTTGCACCTCCGAGACCGCGCACCTGCGCATCGAGATGAACATGAACCGCGGAGCTCTTCGGGAGCTTATAGGCATGAGAAGCACCCATGAGTTCGAGCTGACTCCAAGGCAGAGCGGAACAGCTGAAAGTACTGTCGGCACGGAAGAGAACGCCATCGCCGGCATTATCCGTCAGCGACATCCAGCGCACATCCTCGCGGTTGCCCATAGCTTGCGGTTTCGGTAGAACGATATAGCTATCGTCGAGCTTCTGACCATACTGCTGCACAAACTGGCCCGTCTTGCGGTCGGAATAGTTGTTGACAGGGCCGCGACCATAATAGGTGTAGTTGTCGTACTGCTTAGGCAATTCGAGCGCATAGCCCATACGCGGCATGTCGATACCTGCATGGTTGGTTGTCACAGCACTCTGGAGTTCGATAGAACCATCGGGATAGATGGTATAAACGAGCTGCTGCGTGAAAGTAAGGATACCAGGTTCGGTAGACTTCTCATTGATGCGATAAACATCATCGGGATTGCGATCGGTATTGCTGTAAGTGTTCTGACATCCTGGAGCTGTATGACTTTCTACGATGAAAGAAACAACGCAATTGCCCTGCTTGTCAGTAGTAATCGTGGAGCTCTTCACATTGTGCGTCAATTTGTAGAGACCATTACGGAACCAACCGCCAATCTGCCAATAATCATTGTCGATTGGGGCGCGGAACACATCCAGCTTAGGACCTTGGCCCTTTTCTATCATCTGCTTACCAGCATAAGTAAGCTCTCGGATAGCACCTTGCTGCGTGTCGAAGATAACTTTGAAATTGTCGCCGCTCACTTCAACACCGCCAGCAACGGCACGCGACTGCGGCACACTCTTCTTGGCTTGCGACTGCTGAACACTGGGCAGAGTCCGCGCCGTTTGGAGAAGCAGCTGTTCGTTCATCTGCTCATAGCCTGCCTTAGCCCAAGGTTGGTCGGCACGGGTAAAGAACTGCACTTTGAGGAAGTACTCGGAATTGGCGTCAAGTTCGGCCATCTTGTAGTTAGGAACTGTCACCACGCGCTTTTCACGGGCGGGGATGGCAACGTTATAGTTCCAGCCAGAACCAGACACCTGCTGGCCGTCCTGCCAAAGGCTGAAGTGGATGGTATATTCGAGGGGCTCGAAATAGTTCTTATTGAAGATTTCCACCTGATTGGTCGCTGCATCCACCAACTTAACGCCGACGTTCTGGTAAACCTTCTTCACTTCAAAATATTGAGCCTTCGGCGTGAGATCTGGGCGCATCACACCGTTCATACAGAACATTCCGTCGTTGGGCTTATCGCCGAAGTCGCCACCATAGGCCCAGTAGTAGGTGGTAGAGGGAAGCCCCTTGACAGTATTCTTGCCGTCCACCTTATATTGCGCGTCCTGCACCTTATTCATAGCCTGGTCCACCCAGTCCCAAATGGCGCCACCCATCACATAATTGGTGCTTTCGATAGCATCCCAATAGTGCTGGAGATCGCCCACGGCGTTACCCATAGAATGGGCATACTCGGAGATGTGGAAAGGATATTTGGCTTTCGTCTTACCGGAAGCCAAAGCCTGAACACCGCCCACGCTGGGATATTGGTTAGAACCCATGTCAACGATATCGTTGTTGCGCTCATACTGCACGGGGCGAGAGGTGTCAAAGGCCTTGATGGCGGCGTAAGCTTTCTTGAAATTGTCGCCTGGGCCGGCCTCGTTGCCAAGACTCCAGATAGCCACGGAGGGGTTATTCACTTCGGCGTGTACCATCTCCATGTCACGCGCGATGTGCTGATTCAGGAATTCGGGCACATGGGAAAGCGAAGGAGCTTCATAATAGTATTGATGGCTTTCTATATTGGCCTCATCTTCGAGATAGATACCATATTTGTCGCAGAGGTAGTACCAATAAGGATCATTGGTGTAGTGGGAGTTGCGAACGTGGTTGATGTTGGCACGCTTCATGAGCATGACTTCTTGTTCCATCTGTTCGTGGGTAATAGCATGGCCGCGGTCGGGATTCGTCTCGTGGCGGTTCACACCCTTAAACTTGATGGGCTTACCATTATAGAGATAGTAGCGACCTGCCAGGCCGAACTCGTCTTGACTTGCGGGGACATCCTTAATCTCAATCTGTCGGAAGCCAACATAAGTGGAGTAGGTATCGATAGTACGGCCTTTCTCGTCTTTCAGTTCGCCCACGAGGACATAACGCTGCGGGCGCTCAGCCGACCAAGGACGCACAGCCTTACCTGCCGCAATCTGCGCAGTGGCCAGTTTCTCGCTGCCTTTCTTCACCAGCGAAACGGGAACAGTTCCCTCCACTCCGCTGACAGGCTTAGTGGCATCGCCGTAAAGCTCCACCTCGAGCAGCTTATAAGCCAGCTGGAACTTCTGATCCTTTTTGCCGAGATTGGAAACATAGGTCTTCACGTTGAGCACTGCATCCGTGTAGTTGGCATCCTTATAAGAGGGAATGGCAACTACATCGCGCACCTGCAACTGTGGCTTCGATGTGAGATAAACATTGCGGTTGATACCTGGCAGGCGGAACATGTCCTGACTTTCGAGGAACGAACCGTCGCTGTTGCGGTACACTTCCAGCGCCACAACGTTCTCGCCCTTCTTGTTGAGGTAGGGAGTGATGTCGAATTGCGCTAACGTGCGTGAGTTCTTCGAGAAACCCACGTATTTTCCATTGATCCAGAGATAGAAGAAAGAGTCCACGCCGTCGAAGTTGATATACACCTGACGACCCTTCCAATCGGCCGGCACGGAGAATGTACGACGGTAGGAGCCCACCTCATTGGGGTATTTCGCTGTAAGCCAGTTGCTGGGAGCTTTGCGCATAACGCCGCCTTTCCAGTCGCCCACTGCCACATGATGGGCGAAGATGACGCGCTGATTAGAATAGATGGGCAAACCATACTTCCAAGAGCCGTCGGCCTGGCGCCCTGCCATGTTCCAGGACATGGGCACTTCGATATTGTCCCAACCGCTCACGTTGAAATCTGGGCGGTAGAAATCTTGCGGTCGTTCAGAGGGTTGCTTCACCCAGTTGAACTTCCACTGACCGTTCAAACTTTCGTAGTACTTGGACGCCGTGGGTTGCACGCGAGCCGCTTCGCTCTCGTTGGCAAACGAGAAGAAGAAAGCGTGCGGCATCTGCTTGTTGTACGCCACGGAGTCGGGGCTTTGCCACTCCCAGCCTGTTGGAGCTGCATCTTGCCCATAGTGATAGCCTCGCAACTGCGTTATAGCCGATGTTTGAGCCATTGCGCCCAACGGCAGAGCCAGTCCGAGGAACACCCAAAGGTTTCTTTTTTTCATTAGATAGTGTATTGATTAGTTATATATTCTTTCGGAAAATCGAAACAATGTTTACTTTTGTCAATAATTATAGGGGCAAAGATAGTACAAAGTCTCTATAATTTTCTCACAGCCTTATAAGATTTTCTCCGAAGGAGCTATTCTTGCACTTATGGGACAAGAATTTCAAGACAAAGGAGCAGCACACCGACAAGATATATTAACTTTGCATTCCGAAAATTTTGGAAAAAAATCTCTCAAGCTGATTTATGACTCTCCCGAAGGTATCTGTCGTTACAGTTTGCTACAACAGCGACAAACTACTGCAAAAAACCATCACAAACGTGCTGCGCCAGAATTACGAGAATCTGGAGTATATCATCATTGACGGAGCGTCCACCGACTCTACTGCGCAGGTGATTGACAGCTTCCGCTCGCGCCTCACAACGGTGGTGTCGGAACCTGACAGCGGTATCTACGACGCGATGAACAAGGGCGTTCGTCTGGCCACGGGCGAATGGGTCATTTTCATGAATGCTGGCGATGGCTTTGCGGCAGACGATGTGTTGCAGAGGGTCTTTGCTGAAGAACGCGCGGCAGATGTCGTCTACGGCGACGTAGTGAAACGCGGCGTCATCAGAAAAGCCGAAGCACCGCATAATAGTCATCGTATGTTTTTTTGTCATCAGAGCGCACTGACCCGCACGGCTTGTTTGCGCGAGTATCCTTTCGATATACGCCACCGTATGTCGGCCGATTTCAAGTTGTTCAAACAGCTCATTCTTGCTGGCAAACGATTTCTGCAATTAAACTTCCCGATTGCCGACTTCGATGTGACGGGCGTTAGCAACAGTCTGCGCTCGGCAGGACTCAAGGACAACATCCGCGTGATAAGCGAGGTGGACAATCTCAAGGAGAGGATGCGCCTTTTGCCCCGTCTCTATTTCGTCTACTTTATGTGCCGCCTACGCGGTCGCTGACTCATTTTTCCGACAACGAGAGAAATTATTCATTTTCGTTGTCACGCCGTCACAAAGGTATAAACACGTTGATAAACAAGAGCTTAGATGCGTGACAACAAATTTAGTCCACAATTTTGTCGTCACCGTGTTGTCACGCTTATAATATATACGTTATCAAGCAGTTAGGCTTTGAGCGTGACGACGTGACGACGTGACAACAAAAAAAACAACATACAGGAAGAGATACATACATTCATAGTCGTCAGTAGCTTTATCCTATTCGCCAACACAATAAAGCTGTCAGTTCACGCAATAAGGATATCCGCTCACACAATAAAGCTATCAGCGAGTAAGATAGAATCTCTAATAAGAATAAAATTCAAATCATTAAACCTAAAAAAACAAAAGTGAAACAAAATTACATCCGTAAAATATTGTTGCTTGCCATGTACTGTGCAGTAACATCTGCAGTATGGGCAGAACCCGTGGGAAAAGATGCGGCGCAACGGATTGCGGCAAAGTATCTTGCAAATCCTGAAATGCAGCCAACAACGGCCCTTATGCGTGCTCCGCGAACAAATGAGCAGGCAGCTTATTATCTCTTCACAAATACCAGCGACAACCGATTTGTTATTATTTCGGGCGAAAGTCAATTGAATGAGTTGGTTGGTTATGGAACACTGAGTGCTGATAAAGCCAAGAAAGCTATTCCTGAAGAATTCAAGATGATGCTTCGACGCTATGAAAAGGTAGTATCAGCTGTACGCGAGGGGATGCCCCAAGCGCCTTCTGTGAAGCTTCCCAAGCAACGAGAAGTGCTGCCTTTGCTTACCTGCCATTGGGAACAGAATTTCCCTTTTAATCAGTACACTCCCAAGCAGGATGGCGTGAATACGCCAACAGGATGCGTTGCTACTGCCACTGCCCAGCTTCTATATTTTCACAAGTGGCCAAAGTCGCGCCCCAACTCTTATATAAAGTCTGAAGGTTCCGAAGCTCAGAAGAGTGCCGACTATCTGTGGGAAGATATGCGAGACAGAGCAAAAGATATGAACACGAGAGGGGGAGATGCTGTAGGCGTGCTGATGAGAGATGTGGGCAAAGCAATCCATACGTCTTACTTTATTTTGGGAAGCAGCTCCAATCTGCATCGTGCGATGGAGGCTTTACGCAATGATTTTGGATATTCTGTGCGCCATGTGTATAAGGATTATATGCTGGCAAGTACTTTTCAAGAAATTCTGCTCAATGAACTTGCCGATGGTTACCCTGTTCTGGTTTGCGGAGGTTCACATGTTTTTGTATTCGATGGATACGACAGACGTGGATTTGTACATGTCAACTGGGGCTGGGGTGGAGAGTTTGACGGATACTTTGATATCAATACTATCTACCTTAATGTCAGTGGATTTGGATTGAGAGATGGTAAGTTCTATGAAGAAATAGAAGTTGTTTTTGCGCATCCCAAAGACGGACAGCATAAAGAGTTTGCTACAACCCGAGAGATAGAAACAAGAAGTGTACACGCTTTCACAATTACAGAAAAAGATGTAGAGCGCGGCACATTGCTGAATGCCAAGATAGAAAAGATTGGTAGTAACAACCCTATCAATGGCAGCCTGGGACGCTTTACGGGAAAGGTGGCACTGGGGCTTTACAATGACAAGGGAGTGCAGGTAAAACTTTTCAACTCCGTTCAAACAGAACTAATGCTCAGTAGTATCTTTACAACGACAAGTATAGAATTTAACAATCTCGATTTTGCTGAGCTTCCCAATGGTACTTACACACTTAAGCCTCTATCTAATGAGTTGATAGAACAACCTTCTACCTATTCGGGTTGGCAACCAATAGCTTATGCAAATACACAAACTGTGGAATTGACGAGCGATAGAATCATAGTAAAAGAGATGGCGGCTCGCGTTCCACTTTCATTGGAGCGAAGCCCCGAAGTACTTGCTCCGCTCTATCAATATAGCGGCGACCAAGGCATGATAGGTATTGTTGTCCGCAATGATGGCTGGGAAGATGTGCGCGGAAACCTATTTGTAGAGTTTGAGGGAAAAGAAAATGGCATTAAGTTTACCGCGCCTAATCAGGAGTTTGTGTGTGCTCGACACCTCGAAACAACCGCGATGCATGCTCCCATTTTAACGTCTTACTCCACAAACGGCGTCAGCCATGCTCTTCTTGCTGGTCGT
This sequence comes from Alloprevotella rava, assembly GCF_014195585.1. Lineage (GTDB taxonomy): Bacteria > Bacteroidota > Bacteroidia > Bacteroidales > Bacteroidaceae > Alloprevotella > Alloprevotella rava. The sequence goes on from NZ_JACICA010000002.1 coordinate 242,788, forward strand.
TATACTGTCAACTTCTTCATTTCTGTTGATAAGGGAGACAAAACTTTTGAGAAGATACCTATTATTACAGATACGCCGATAGAGATAGAAGTGCTGCCCAATACAGCACCCTACAAGCTCAGCATCAAAGGAATTGATTTCATCGCCAACGGGAAAACAACCGATCTGCAAGTGTTTGATCCGAAAGAAATACAAATGTTGGGACTAATGGTGCTTGCAGAATTGCGCGGCAGTAAAGGATATTCTGGTGCGCTGCGTTATCGTGCGAAGGACATTGCTGATGAAAAAGTCATCGAACTCGGCTCTAAATCTTATGTTTCTTTCCAACCCTTCGCCTACATAACCCCCAAGACAACGCTGGTAGAGTTTCCTCTCAACCGTTTAGAGGCTGGACACACCTACGAAGTGCATGTAGAGATAGAGAAAGATGGGCAGTGGGTAGATGTATGGAATAATTTAACTCCTCGTGTGCAGTTTGAAATTGCGTCTTCTGTGAGTACAGATATTACTACGACAGAGACAACCTCCAAGGCTTCAGAGGTGTATAGCCTCCAAGGTGTTCGCATTACCACTCCTGCTGGTCAATTGTCTAAGGGAATCTATATTATTAACGGAAAGAAAGTGAAGAAATAAAGATATTTCCTCATCCGCATCAACAAATAAAACTCAATACAATAATGAAAAAAAGAATTTGTATACAACTGATAGCACTCATTGCTATCCTCTGCTATCCAATCAACCTCAGAGCCGACGACTATAGCCTGGCACCCTCTACGGGGCAAAAGGTATATGTACCCATCCATGCACAGAGCGCGAAAGGACTGCTATATATCACCAATTACGGTAAAGCCACAGTTCAAGATTTCACTTATACGCTTTCTTTCGAGGGAACGATCCTGATGGAGAAAAAACATATCATGGAAGAGCCGCTGCCACGCATGGAGGTAGCCACCGTAGAAATAGAAGTGCCGCCCCATTCACAGCTCTCTGAAACTGAATTGCAGATAGAAATCACAAAAGTCAACGGCGAGCCCAACAGAGCTACCATCCCTTACGCCAATCTTCCTCGAGTCACCGTTACACAAGTGCCTCACCGAAGAGTAGTAGTGGAAGAATACACGGGAATGTGGTGCAAATACTGCCCACGCGGCATTGCCCTCATGGAGAATTTGGAAAATACATATCCAGACGATTTCATTGGCATTGCTATTCATTCGTCAGATCCTCTAAAATGTTCTGACTATGCTTGGAATATATCCAAAATACAAAACTACCCCACGCTCCAAATGAACAGAAGTCGCAAACTTTCTTCTTTTATCGCCACGGATGAGTTTGAAAAAGAAAGGGCTATGGGAGCCGACATGGACATTGATGTCTCCGCCCAATGGGACAAGCAGAAAGAGAACATCACCGTTATCCCCAGTGTTACTTTCCGCGTCTCCCCCAAAGAGGCAACATACGCCGTGGCCTATGTGCTGACAGAGGATGGAATGACAAAGCCCACCTGGATACAATACAATGTATTCTCTGGAGATGCGAGCCTCCGCGGTATTTCAGCAGAACTGGATAAGTTCATCAATGCTCCATCTGTGATAAGAGGGCTTCCAAACAACTTCACGGCAATTGCAGCAAAGAGCGTTTACACTCCTGCCGAAGAAGATTACATCAAGACCCCAATAGAGGTGGACAAGACTCAAAGTTTCACGCACGTGTTTGACATCTCCAGCAACAACCTGCTACAAGACAAGTCGAAGTTAAAAGTATGTGTGCTGCTCATTAACCTGAATACTAAGAAAATCGAAAACGCAGCAAAATGCAGCATAACCGATGCTCTCTCCACAGGTATTTCCTCTGCTGCGGAAGCACAAAAACGCGCCGTTGAAACAGCACGCTACACGCTCGATGGCCGTCGTATCCAAGCTCCGCAAAAAGGAATCAACCTCGTGAAATATAGCGATGGTCGTGTGCGCAAAGAAATCATAACGCGCTAAGGCGCTTTGAGAAGAACAAAGAGACATATTCTCTAACACATCTCTTATAGATAGTGTCCCTAAAAGCTTACACACTTTTAGGGACACTTCTTTTATCTGAAAAACAAATCCTATTTTTCAATGCAATAAGGATAGCGGCGAAGGCTTTTATCCTTTAGAACGTTTCGCCCCAGTCGGAGCGGTCCAGATTGCGGTAGCCAACGGCTTCGGAAATGGCGTCGAAGCCCACCTCCTCTTGTCCTGCCAAGTCGGCTATGGTGCGCGCCATTTTGAGTATGCGCTCGTAGGCTCGAGCACTGAGATCCATCTTCTTCATTGTCATGGCCAACGCCTCTCGCCCAGCTGCATCGGGCTGCGCAAAGCGTTCGATTTCGCGTGCGCCCATCTGCGCATTGCAATGAATGCCGGGCAAATTAGCAAAGCGTTCGGTTTGCACGGCACGCGCCTTGGCCACACGCTCACGTATGGCCGAACTACTCTCTCCTTTGGGCGAGCGTTGCAGTTCTTCAAGCGGCACTGGCGTTACTTCGATCTGCAAATCGATACGGTCCATCAGCGGCCCACTAATCTTCGACATATAGCGCTGAATCATACCCTGATTACAACTGCACTTATGCGTTGGGTCATTATAATAACCACAGGGACAAGGATTCATAGCGGCCACGAGCATAAAAGAGCAGGGGAGATTGGCGCTATATTTGGCGCGGTTGATATTGATAACTCTGTCCTCCAGCGGCTGGCGGAGGGTTTCGAGCGCACTGCGCGAAAATTCAGGCAACTCATCGAGGAAAAGTACGCCGTTATGGGCCAACGAAATTTCGCCAGGCTGAAGATTGACGCCACCTCCTATCAAAGCTACATCGGAAATGGTGTGGTGAGGACTGCGAAAGGGGCGGCGAGCAATGAGTGAGGTATTTTCTGGCAACTGGCCTGCAATGCTGTAGATTTGCGTGGTTTCGAGCGATTCGGACAACGTGAGTTGTGGAAGAATGCCAGGGATGCGCTTGGCCATCATACTTTTGCCGCAACCAGGCGAACCGATAAGCAGCAGATTATGTCCTCCGGCGGCGGCCACTTCAAAGGCTCGCTTGGCGCGCTCTTGGCCCTTCACTTCGGCAAAGTCGAGAGGATAGTCGCTCTGTGCTTGGTAGAACTCCTCCCGCGTATTGACCTCAACGGGTTGCAGGAGCGACTGACCGTTGAGATGGTCTACCAGTTCGCTGAGTGTACTCACACCGATCACTTTCAGCTGATTGACCACACCGGCCTCCCGCTCGTTTTCGCGGGGAACAAAGAGCGTGTCGTAACCCAGGCTGCGGGCTTCGATGGCAATAGGCAGCGCGCCGCGCACAGCTCGCACGGAGCCGTCGAGGCCTAACTCGCCTACGAACATCATACGCTCAAGCGTGGGACACTTAATGAGGTCGCACACCGTGAGCATGGCGATGGCCAGTGGGAGGTCGAAGCCAGAGCCCACCTTGCGGATGTCGGCGGGGGCAAAGTTGATAGTGATATTGAGTCGGGGGAGGCGCAAGGACGAATTGATGAGCGCGCTCTGCACGCGCTGTCGGCTCTCTTTTACAGCATTGTCGGGCAAACCGACCATAAAGAAAGGCGTTTCTCCAAGAGCGTCGTGCTTGGCAGGAGAGGCGTTGATTTCGACCATCACGCGGAGGGCCTTCAATCCGTTTACTACGGCACTGTGAATTTGGGTAAACAAGGAAGAATGTTTTTAGGATATTGAAAGAAACGAGAGGGGTAGCAGGCCACACAAAGGACCTGCTGACACACTCACTCCAGAAGTTTTGAAACGCGGCTTTCCAAATCGGCAGCAGGAATATCGCGCGCTACGACACGTCCCGCGGCATCAACGAGGATATTACCGGGGACATAGCGCACTCCCAGCTTTTCGGCCACAGGCGAACGAAAGGCTTTTCCGTCACAAAGCGTCGGAACTGTGAGTGTATCAGCCGTCACGCGGTGTCGGCAATCGGGGATGCTGGTGTCCATCGAAACGGTCACTATCTGCATCTTACTCCCATAGGCTCGCTGCAAACGCTTCACGCAATTGAGCATTTCGGTGCTTTCAGCCGACCAGTTCGCCCAGAACACTACGAGAGAGGGCTTACCCTTTAAGGTGGCGTTGGATACAACAGTCCCATTGAGCGCGGTGGCGGAGAAATTCTGCAACGGCATACGTGCCGAATTGGACAAGAGCGGACGTAGGCGTGCATCAAGTTGGGTTATCAACACCTTGTCGGCTTGTTTCTGTTTGAGCAAGTCGAGCAGTTGCAGCGCGGTGGGAGCGTCGAGTTCCTTTTCCCCTGCAAAATATTCGAGGAAAAGCACCAAGCCATCAAGCGTTGTAGCATTGTCGCGGATGTACTGGGCTGCGGCCATCCGCACATTGGAGGCGGGTTTGCCCAGATTGGTGTGGCGAAACTTTGAGAGGCGTTCGTTGCTCTCCGTTCCGCTCACATCCACATCGCTCAACTTCCCTGCATCGCCCGCAATATGGATGGTGGTTCCTGGTTCAGCAATCACCAGCGTGCGCGAGAAGTTGGGGTAGAGCAACGTGAGGACTTCCGTGCTCTCCAAGGCTTTCTCGTAGCGAAACTTACCGTCCTCGATGCGAACTGTATCAATGCCCGCAAACTTTTCTCCGTCATTGTAGACATAGAACTCGGCATTGTTGAGATTTTTGAACTCTCCAGTGATGCGCACATGGTGCTTGTCCGGTCCGCAAGCGGTCAGAACCACCAATGCGAGCAGGAATAAGCTGCAAAGGGAACGGCGTGTAAGCATTTATTTCGTGATGTTTTGGAAATCGGCAGTATTGAAGTAATTGGCAAACTCCAGATCCTTAGCGGCGCGAGCCTTGAACGTGCTGTCGAGCTTAAAGGCTTGCTCGAGATTCGGCACTACATCGGCTGCCTGACGCGTGCGGGCAGCGAGGATAGCCTTCAGATAGGCAGTTGTAGCATCGGGTTGAGCAACGCGAGAGAGCGTTGTGCGCGCCTCTGTATAGTTTTTGTTCAGTATCTGTGCCAGTGCGGCGGAATTGGTATTCACGCCTTGCAACTGGCGAGCTGCTTGTGCATATTGTCCACGAGCCAATGCCAAATTGCCCAGCACTTCGCCGTAGTTGCGTGCCGTTGCGGCTTGTCCCAGATAGTCCTCCGATGTTTTAGAGTCGCCTTCGGTCAGCGCCAGCAGGGCAAGGTTCGCTTTGGGCTCGGCTGCCTGCTCGTTTTTCTTTGCGGCTTTGGAGAAAAAGTCCTTTGCAGCGGTGAGATTGCCCTTTTCATAAGCCAACACACCGAGGTTGTTCACCGCGCGGTAGTCAGTGGGGAAGAGTCGGTCAGCAGTGGTGTAGATATTCTCTTTTTCGGCTGGATCGTCCGCCAGTGTGGCAGCATAGAGCAGTTCTTCGATGCTGAGTTTTGAAGCATCGGTCTGCAACTGCTGCTGTATCTCATCGTCGGTACGTCCCACAATCAGATAGTTGATAGTAAGGCGTGAACGGCGAAGTTCGGGCAATACCTCGTCAGCCAGTTCGCGGAAACCAGCAGATAGGTTCTTGATTTGCTGTTCGCGCTGTTCGGGGTCTTGATACATGGAGAGCACGCGCAGAATCACCTCTTTGTCCTGAATGTTGCTCTGACTCACGAGTTCCTGGAAGCCTTCCCAGTCCTGCGCGGTATAACGGGAGTTAACCTCACCTTCGAGGTTTATTTTCTTCAGCTGGCTCTTCACATAACAACCTGAAGCGTCATCGCGACTCTGTGCCAACTTGGTGTTGAGTTTCTCACCGCCATCGGGCGATGCGTAGGAACTCACCTCCACATTTTCCAATTCTAAGCGTTTGCCGTCGGCTTTGATGTTGCGGAGAGTCTGCACAAAGTCTTTCACAGAAGCCGATTGCAATTCGCTGGTGCGGATGCGAGCTTGCTGGATGAGGTACTTGATTTGTGCTTCCTGCTTTTGCTCGATGGTGTACTGGAACTTGTCCTCTCCCAGAGCGGCATTGGCAGAAGCAGCGGTGCGACAGAGCAGTGTGCTGGTAGCCAGTACGCCGTCGGCAACTTTCACTTCGGGGATGTTCACCTTCTTCTTTCCAACAGTGGCATCAAACGTAACGTAGAGTTCGGAGCGCAGCATCTCGTCGCGGAAGGGGAATGTGGTGCGCAGGTTGTAGTTGCCGCCCAATAAGTACGAAATTTCTTGATGATTTCCTTGCACTTTCTCGCCCTGGAAAATATCGCCGGCACCCGTAGATTTCCCGCCTTGAAAACGCAATACGGGAGTAATCTTGACCACAGCGTTCTTTTTCATATACTTCTCAGGGAAACGCCCAGAGATGACCACAGGCACCTGATTATCCACAGCTTCGAGCGGTGAGGGTGCTACTGCAAAATTTTCAGAACTTAAAGACCCCATCTTGGAACAAGAAGTCAGGCCAACAGTGGCGGCCAGTGCCAGATAAACGAGAGGTTTGCTTTGCATGATTTTTCTATATTGGATGTTGTACGCAGCAAAGATAATGATTTTTTTCGTTCGTTGTTCGCGATAAAGAACACCTACCACTGATTGCCGCAGTTTTCACGCGCTCAGACGGGATTATACCACAGATTTCCACCCGCATTCTGCCCTTTGAAAGCAGGCATTTGCGCATCTTCGGCCTTATGCGCAGGATTGCTCCCCTTGAGCCGCTCAAAAATACAATAAGGGCGTCGGCTGACGCAATAAGGATGTCAGCTGACGCAATAAGGAAGCCAGCCGACAGCCTTATTGTATTCACGGATAGCCTTATTCTGTTCTGCTGCCTATGAGGACGACAAAGCGGCTTCCTTATTGTGCTAATCGGCTCTCCTTGCGTTCTTTCCGCCCGAAGTATCGCACGCTGGATTTCAAGCCATTCTCAGCGCGTTAGTTTTACGCTATTTCTTGACATCTCAAACGTTTCTCGACAAGACATAAAGAAATCCATCCGCCAAAAGCGGACATCCCAAGAGGGCTGGCTTTTGGCGGATGGATGAGTAGGGGAGTGGGTGGATGAATCTGCGTTTAGAGTTTCTTCTGCGTGGGTTGTTCGCCCAACTTCTTACAGTATTTACCGCCCAACCAGCAATAGAGGCCGAGTACCACAAAGGGGATGCTCAACATCTGGCCTTGATTCAGTCCGATGGCCTCAACCATCGACAGCTCCCAAGGCTCTTGCACTTCCTTGAGGAACTCTACGAAGAAACGGAAGGCGAAGATACACGTCAAGACCCAACCGAAGAAATAGCCCGTGCCGACCTTCGTTTTGTAGCATTTGTAGAGCCACAAACCGATGGGGAAGAGGAGCAGATAGAACAGGGCTTCGTAGAGCTGTCCCGGATGTCGCGCAAAATTTTCATGGTTCTGCACAAAGATAAAGCCCAGCGCAGAATCAGTGGGTTTGCCCACAATCTCGGAGTTCATCAAGTTACCCAAACGAATGAAGCAGGCAGTGATGGGCGTGGCTATGGCGATGTTGTCGAGCACGCGCATCAGATTCACTTTGTACTTTCTCACGTAGAACCAAAGGGCTATCATGAGGCCCAGAGTACCGCCGTGGCTCGCTAAACCTGCGTAGCCCGTAAACTTCCAACTGCCATCGGCAAGGTGCTTCATGGGGAGAAACATTTCGAGGGGGTTAGCCATGAAATAAGCCCGCTCATAGAAGAGGCAGTGGCCCAGGCGCGCGCCCAATAATATACCTACGAAACAATAGATGAAGAGGGGGTCAAACTTTTCATCGGGCAGGCGTTGGTCCTTATAGAGCCACATAACGACCAGATAGGACAAGGCGATACCTACGACCCACATGATGGCGTACCACACAATGGGGTGACCGAACACAGTGAAGGCCACCTTGTCCGGATTCCAGACGATGGACAACAGGGCCGCACTGTCGAATCCTTTCCCAAAGGAAAGCGGAGCTACAAGGGCTTGCAGCTGCACGAGAATATGGGATAAAAAATGAATCATAATGAGATGATTTTAAGGGGAAGGGATGTGTTGAAAAAAAGACAAGTCGCACTGGCCGACCAGAGCAACTTGTCCGAAAATATCTTTTATACGTTGAAGCGGAAATAAACGATGTCGCCGTCTTGCATAACATACTCCTTACCTTCGATATGGAGCTTGCCAGCTTCGCGCACACCTGCTTCCGAACCGTAGCTGATGTAGTCGTCGTACTTAATGATCTCGGCACGGATAAAGCCACGCTCGAAATCAGTGTGTATAACACCGGCGCACTGCGGAGCTTTCCAACCCTTGTGGAAAGTCCAGGCTTTCACTTCCATCTCGCCTGCGGTGATGAACGTTTCCAACTGTAGCATTTTGTAGGCAGCTTTGATGAGTCGGTTCACGCCTGACTCTTCCAAACCGGCCTCTTGCAAAAATTCTTGGCGTTCCTCGTAAGTTTCGAGTTCTGCAATGTCGGCTTCAGTCTGAGCCGCCACCACGAGGATTTCTGCCTCCTCTTCCTTGACAGCTTCGCGCACCTGTTCCACGTAAGCATTGCCGCTGGCAGCACTTCCTTCGTCGACGTTGCAAACATAAAGCACGGGCTTGGAGGTCAGCAGAAAGAGATTGCGAGCTGCCTGCTGTTCTTCCTTAGATTCGAAGCTAACGGCGCGGGCATTCTTGCCTTGCTCGAGCACTTCCTTGTAGGCCTTCAGCACATTATATTCAATCTTGGCGTCCTTGTTTCCGCCGATCGTTGCGAGCTTCTCCACCTTCGGCAGGCGGCTTTCAACGGTCTCCAAGTCCTTGAGCTGTAGCTCCGTGTCAATGACAGCCTTGTCTCTCACAGGGTCGACGGTGCCGTCAACATGGACAACGTTGTCGTCGTCAAAGCAACGGAGCACGTGGATAATGGCGTCGGTCTCTCGGATATTGCCAAGAAACTGATTACCTAAACCTTCGCCCTTTGAAGCCCCTTTAACCAAGCCCGCAATATCGACAATCTCCACCGTAGTAGGGACAATGCGGCCGGGATGGACTATTTCGGCCAACTTATTAAGGCGTTCGTCGGGCACAGTTATGACGCCGACATTTGGCTCTATCGTGCAGAATGGGAAGTTTGCGCTCTGAGCCTTTGCATTACTCAGGCAGTTGAATAACGTTGATTTACCCACGTTTGGTAAGCCAACGATACCACATTGTAAACTCATATTGTCTTATTTCATTATATTTTCAGCCGCGAAGTTAGTAATTATTCGGTGAAATAAGGCATTTGGACATGGCCCTCATAAGGTTACAAACAAAAAGCCCCCTCCATTTCCGCCGTAAAAAGGAGTGCCCGATTACCAAAATAAGGAATCCGAGCACTCCCTTTATTAGGGGAAATGGAGGGGGCTTTCTATATTTTTAGATTACCATTGTCACATAAGAAATGGGGAAGATAACAGAGTAAGGATGTATACCTACGTTGAGCTTCTTCAAGAAAGAACCTTCGCTACTATAGATGTAAACGAAACCAGGTTTATTAAAGCCTTTGCCATCTGGGTCGGAAGTAACGATAACATATTTCTCGTTGAGATCCGTAAAGAGACCCGTGGGAGCCGGAGCCATCTCGCGCTCCTCAAAGTGGTTATTTGAATCCTCTTTTAAGGTAGAGCCATTGAAAATCTTAACCTTTGTTTTCACTTCTCCCGTACTCCAATTGGTCTGTGAATCGAAAACATAGAGCAGATTACGCAAACAAACGATATGATTACCAGCTGCCACCTTATCTACCTTGTCTGATTTGGAAATACGTTGTACTTCAGGCGCAATAGTACCATAGTTACCCATACATACTACGAATACGTTGCCAGCATTATCCACATCCATGCGGCCAGGGTTTATGCCAACAGGGATGTCCTTTGTTTTCTTGAAAGTCTGAAGGTCAATCTTTGCCACCTTCTTTCCGTTTGCATATCCGTTTGCAGAATTATAACCGTCGGATATAGAAGCGTACAAATGCTTATTAGCTACGACAAGACAGGCAGGATTTGGACCTACTTTAATAGAGTCCTTTGCATAGGTTGCAGTATCAATACGAGTAACAAAACCATTATTGTTGGCCACATAAATGTTCTTGCCATCAGTAGTTACCCATTCCGGCTCAGTTGTTGAGACAGACGCAATGATTTTCTTAGTGGAGGGATTGAGCACCCAAACCAAGTTACTTGCATAAACCGAAACGTAGAGTTTAGAACCACACATTACACCGTTCTGAGGCGAATCGCCGAGACTTTGTCCATTGGCAGCCTTGAACACACTTGATGTAAGCGTTCCTTCCCAAAAGTTGTTTGCAGTGTTTCCCAACTCTAAACGATCCAATGTACCTTCTACACCTCCGTAGTAGTTACCCTGGTTGAGAACAATCATTTCCTTCTGAACCGGAACTACGTACTTTTTAGGATCTTCATTGTCGGAACAAGAGGCCAATGTAATACCAGCCAACAGCGAGAGGGCTGCAATTTTGAATGTTTTCTTCATAACTTTATGTAATAATATTAAGTTGATTTCTCTGAAGCATCACCACCGCAGCAGCGCCGAGAAGCGATAGGCTCGCCCTGGCATTGGATAGCGACGGATAACTTCGTATTGATAATTAAAAAGGTTGGTCAAATCAGCACGTGCCTCCAACTGGAAACTACGAAAGCGGAAAGTGCGGTAAAGTCCGATATTGACATCAGCATAAGCCGGCACGCTGGTGGTGACAGTATGCTCGTTGGTAGCCCAACGTTTGGCGGCAGCGGTCAGACTCACAACGGCATTGACCCAAGGGTTTTCCCACGCCATAGATACCGCGCCGGAATGAAGCGGCGTATAGGCCAGTTGCTTACCATAGTCCTCCGACTTTTTATCTGTACGATCCGTGACACGCTGATAAGTGTAAGTACCATTGCCTATGAGCTGTTGCCCATTGCGCAGCGTCCACGTGCTTTGCAAAGCCACATCCATCCCCGCAGCCCTCACCTTGCCGAGATTGACTGTGCGCCAAACGAAGAGGTTGTAGGGAATGCTGGAGATTTTGTCCCACACGCGGTTCGCATACCCATCGGCAGTGAGCTGCACCTGCCAGCGAGCGGACGGCATCCCTGCGAAGGTGACGCCTGCGCCCAACTGCTGGGTGCGTTCGGGCTTCAAGTGGGTATTTCCGAGGTGGTAATAATAGTTTTCCGTAAAGGTGGGCACACGGAAGTATTCTTTATAGTGCGCTCTCACAAACAAGTGAGCGCGCTGATCAGACAGCAGTTTCCACGAAGCCGAGAGGCTCGGCGAGAGTTGGCTGGCATTCTTTGCCGCCTCTGTTCCTGCTGTAGCGTGGTTGCGGAAGATGGAGCTTACAAGGCGTCCCGTCAGCTCGAAACGGCGGGGAGCGTAGCGCAGTGTCATACTTGTGAGCCAAGAAGTGCGCCACACGTCGTTGTCAACTTTGAGATTGGAGGTCAAATCATTACGAAACCAATCTGTGGCCACTGCTGCTGTGAGCGCTTGCCAAGTATATGAAGCTCCTGCTGAAGCATAGATTTCGTTTTGTTTATAGCGTTGGTCGAGACGTCCACCGGGGTATCGCCCAGCAATATCAAGGTATTTGCTTTCTCGCCAATCCGCTTTGCCAGCTCCGAAGAAATTCCAGCGGCCATACTGCTGTTCCCACTTCAACTGCGCAAAAGCATTCTGCTCTGTGAGGTGTTCGTTGTTGCCACTGACATAGAGCGTGACAGGCCCCGGAAGATAACGATGATTCGTAACGTAAAACACTTTCCCCGAAAGCTGTCCGCGCTGCAAAAGGTGGTGGACATTGGCTTCCAGCGTCCAGTCGTTCATCTGTGAATTCAAGCGTTTCTCACGATGCGTGGCCACACCGTTTTTCACCGTGAAGGGATAGGCGTTATTACCATGATAGTAGTCGGCACTGACATTGACGCCCGTGCATCCGTTCCAATTTTGGGAAAGCAGCACACTCGGATTCCAAACTCCAAAACTTCCGTGGCGGAGGGCCACTGCGCCGTGCATACCTCGGTTCTGCGCATTGGGTTGCCAAGAGCGGAGCACGACTGTTGCCGCTCCCAACTGCCGCACAGGCACAAGGAGGCTGCCTTCATCGGCCGTGTGAAGCTCAACTCCCGCCAAACGGTCGAGAGAAAAGCGTCCTAAATCGATTTGTCCCTGCTGGGCATTGGAAACCGTCACCCCGTCGTAGACCACTGCCGTGTGCTGTGCGCCAAGTCCGCGCACGCTCACAGTTTTCAAGCCGCCCGCTCCGCCATAGTCGCGCAAATTGACTCCCGCAAAGCGGCGCAGCGCATCAGCAGTAGATGTGACACCCATACGCCGGATGCTCGCCGTGTCAAGTTTCTGCACCGGAGCAGCCGAAGCCACAGAGGCATCGGCCCGAACGCCTAAGACTTCAGCGGACGAGAGATGGCGATCTTTCCGACTTTGCGCCGTGAGCACAAAAGGCAGAAAGGCAAGCGCCAAAAGACGAAGACGAAAAGGAAACTTATTTCCCAATTCTGCGAGTAGTAGTTATGCTATGTTTCACTGCAGCTGTCCCTCCTCGGGGAGCAGATGCAACAACGACGAATACGGCAGGTCTTCTGACTTACCTCTATGTGCCTCGTCTTCCCGAATAAATTTTACAACTTATGCAGTGACGCGTGTTGAGACACACAAGAAAGAGGATTACAGCAACGGGACTGTACGGGACTCTCACCCGTTTCCCTTTTGAGCTCTTCTCTTTATGAGCACCGTTATGCCTGCGAATGTACAAAGAAATTAAGAAAGATGAAAATTTTATATAAAAGAACAAAGAAAGGGAGAGCCCCCTCCTTCTTGCTCACAAGGGGAGAGTGCTCGGCTTTGGCTCTCGGACGGGTCGGACAAGTCGGACGGGTCAGACCAGTCCGATCTGTCCGAGAACCAATACTGATTCGTGCTCCTTCGCTCCTTTCGTGCTTCTTCGTGGGCTTAAAACATCAACAGATTTCTTACTTTTCCCCTCCCACAAACGCCTCAAAATCGAGCACGAAAGGGAGAGGGCGAAGAAAGCAACCTTTCTGTGCGCCGATTTCCTTATTGCATCCGCCGGCACAATAAGGCTGTCGGCCGACAGAATAAGGAAACCAGCGGATACAATAAGGAAAAAGACGAAGAGGGTAAAGAAACTTTTCACCAAAAACACACGAAGAGAGAGATTTCCTTATAAAGTCTGCGCCACTTGCAGGATTTCGCACGACTTTTCCCTTCCAAGGAAGCAAAAAAGGCTCGCAAAATTCCGCAGATGGCGCAGAAGGGAGATTTTCTCAAGGTTTTAGAGAAACTGCTCCTGTCAAATTTTCAGAATGTTTTAGAAGTTATCGGATAAGTCCGACCAGTCTGACCCTTCGGAAAGGCTATTGCCGTTTCTGTTTATCGGACTCGATGAGGGCTAAAAGCTTGTCGACGGCTTCTTCCTCAGCAATGTTTTTCTCCACGCATACTTTGCCGCGATAGAGACTCACCTTGCCGCGGGCAGCTCCCACATAGCCGTAGTCGGCATCGGCCATTTCGCCAGGCCCATTCACGATGCAGCCCATGATGCCTATCTTGAGCCCCGTGAGGTGGCTGGTGGCAGCCTTGATGCGGGCAATGGTGGTTTGCAGGTTATAGAGCGTTCGGCCACAACCAGGACAACTGATGTATTCGGTGCGAGTGGTGCGCTGGCGTGTGGCTTGCAGAATTCCAAAAGCCGTGGCATCGATGTCGGCATAAGTCATGCGTTGCGCCTTGCCCTGATAGTTGTTGAACAGGAAGATACCATCTGTCAGTTCGTCGAACAGTAATGCGCCGAGATCGGCTGCCGTCTCGATTTGGAATTCTTCTTTCTCGTCGGCACTGTGAGCACTCTGCTCGAAGAATACTACGGGATTCTGGAGGTTTTCGGTCCACATCTCGTGTACCAAAGCCCGCAGTTCGCCCAGTCGGTTCTGGTGATTGCTCTGCGCAATAACGACCATCTCGGGGTGGAGGCGGAGACACACCTTCACTTCCTCATTGAGGGCAGGATAGGTGAGGAACAAGAATTTGAGCGGACAAGGATTCATGCCGATGAGCGGTAGCGTTTGGTCGGTATAAGCCGGAAACACGCCCTCTTCAGGTTTCCACACGTTGGCATCTACGATATAGGCCGTATTCGCACGTTTGTCGAGCGGCGGAAGTTGGTGGCCCGCATAGATATAGTCGGGCAAGAGTTCGCCCACTTCAGTAGAGCCGTTGAGGCGTTCACTGATAACTACAGGTGCATTCGTTCCACCGATGTTGAGCACGGGGCAAGTGGCGTGGCGCTCAGGCCGAACGTAATCAAAACCTGGGAAAGCCATACCCGGAATAAAGGTGTGGCCCGCGCGGCGTACCACGTGGGAGGCCAACTTATAGGCCACGGGAATTTCGTTCTCGGGAGCTTCGCTCAGGCTCACGCGGATGGTGTCGCCAATACCGTCGGCGAGAAGTGCTCCGATGCCTGCTGCACTCTTGATGCGGCCGTCCTCACCTTCGCCTGCCTCCGTCACGCCGAGATGCAGCGGGAAATCCATCCCCTCTGCCTGCATGATGGAGCACAGAAGGCGCATACTGCGCACCATGACCACTGTGTTGGACGCTTTGATGGAGATGACAACATCCTTGAAGTCTTCTTTCTGACACACGCGCAGAAACTCCATGCAGCTCTCCACGATGCCCTCGGGCGTATCTCCGTAGCGCGACATGATACGGTCGCTCAACGAACCGTGGTTTACGCCTATGCGGATGGCTGTGTGGTTGGCGCGACAGATGTCGAGTAGTTGGTGGAAGCGCGCTTCAAGACGTTTCAGTTCGTCAGCGTATTCCTCATCGGTGTACTCCAAATGTCGGAAAGTACGTGCGGGGTCGATGTAATTGCCCGGATTGATGCGGACTTTCTCTACAATAGTGGCGGCCACGTCGGCCACGTTCGGATTGAAGTGAATATCGGCCACGAGGGGGGTAGTGTAGCCCAAGCGCGTGAGTTCGTCCTTGATATTGCGCAAGTTCTCGGCTTCGCGCGTGCCTTGCGTAGTGAGGCGCACATAGTCGCCGCCTGCATCCACGATGGCCTTTATCTGGCGCACACATCCCTCGGTGTCGGTGGTTGCCGCCGTAGTCATACTCTGGAGGCGGATAGGGTTGTCGCCACCCAACGGCTTGTTGCCCACGCTCACCTCATGAGATTCGCGCGGCGTATAGTTGAATAGTTCTGAACCGGAATGGTATTTCATATAAATATAATAATGAGCCACAGCCCTACTTATGAGGACCTGGCTCGGTTAGAGTAAGACCGTAACGGGTCTTATTAGTTGGTCTTAAATTCGTATTGCACATCGGCCAAATCAGTATTGGCTTTGATGATTTTTTGCTTTAAGCCTTCCTTATATTTGGTAAGCTTTTCAGCAATTTCGGGGTCGGCGAGAGCGAGCATCTCAACAGCTAAGATGGCGGCATTCTGCGCACCGTTCACGCCCACTGTGGCAACGGGGATTCCGGGAGGCATCTGCACGATGCTGAGCAGGGCGTCGAGCCCGTCGAGCATTCCCTTGATGGGCACACCAATAACGGGAACCGTCGTGGAGGCTGCAATCACACCAGGAAGGGCTGCCGCCATACCGGCACCAGCGATGATGACTTGCAAACCGCGAGCAGAGGCATTTTGCGCAAATTCTTCCACCTCTTGCGGAGTGCGGTGGGCGCTTAGAGCCGTCATCTCGAAGGGAATCTCCATTTCGTTGAGAAATTTAGCGGCTTTTTCCATAACGGGCAGGTCGCTGGTGCTGCCCATAATAATACTGACTAAAGGTTCCATATCGTAATGAGTTTGATTTTCTAATGTTTGGACGACTACACCAAGAGAACGCAGAAGAATCCGCAGAGGATTCCGATGAGCGTACCCAAGCCGATGTCGATGAGTTTGTGCTGGCGAAGGATGAGACGGGCCGTACCCACTAGTCCGCATAAGAGAATGCAGAGACAGAGCCAACTGAGGGGATTGAAGTTAAACCAAAGCGAGTAGGCACAAAGTGCGCCGACCACGCCGCCTGCTGCCGCCGCATGGGTGCTTACCTTGACCCAGTTGTTGAATACGGCGCAGATGATTTGCAATGTCAGAGCTCCCACGATGATTGCCAGCGTGAAGTGTGGCATATGGAGCACCATCATCAGATACAGAAGTCCGACGTAGCACGTTATAGAAAGAAAATAGGGGATGTATCGATTGACACGCCGACTCAAATGATGGCGCGACCAACCATTGAGGCGGCGATAGATGTAGATGGATAAAGTGGGGAGCAGCACTGTGAAAAAATAAACCATCAACAGAATGACCAATTTATAGCGCAGGGGAAACTGGTTCAGATAACTGAACAAAAAAAGCGCTACAAAGGCCACAACGGGCGTATAGAAAGGCGAAAAAATCAGCGAAACTACCTTCGCTGTCAGGATGAGTATGCGATTGTTCATTTTCGTTCGTGTGTCAACTCTTACGTAGGCCACTCTTGGGGATTCCCAGAAGCTCACGATATTTCACTACTGTGCGGCGCGAAATGGGGAGGCCTTTTTCTGCCATTAGCTTAGAGAGCAGTTCATCGGAATAGGGCTTGCGTTTGTCTTCTCCGTCTATGATCTCGCGCAAGGCTATCTTTGCTTGTCGCGAGGATAGTTCTTCACCGCTCTCCGAGGTGAATTGTGATGAGAAGAAGAACTTTAGCGGATAAACGCCATAGGCTGTTCGCACATATTTGCTACCTGTCACTCGGCTGACGGTGGAAAAATCCACGCCCGCCCGTTGTGCCACATCTTTCAGCGTCATCGGCACGAGAAAAGATTCGTCGTCTTCGTTGCGGAAAAAGTCTTGCTGAATATGAGCAATACTCTCCATCACATTGCGCAGCGTCTGTTTGCGGCGATTCACCAGCTCGATGAAAAGTTGTGCATCGCCCACTTTCTTTCGTGCATAGATGTAGGCCTCTTTCTGCGCAATACTTAGTTGATTCCCTTTTCCGGAAAATTCGCGCACGGTATCTTTATAAGAACGGCTCACACGCAAATCGGGCGTATCGCCGTTGTTCAAACTGATTTGTATGTTACCATCTTCGTCGAGGCTTAGGTAGAAGTCGGGAATCACCGTTGGGGCGGTTTGCGAAGCAGACTCGTTGAGCCCGCTGCCCGGCTTCGGATTCAGATGAAGCAACACCTGCAGGGCAGCTTCCATTTCCTCCTGGCTGATGCCCAAACGCTGGCGGATATGCGCCCAATGGCGCAGGCTGAAATCCTTATAAAAGTCGTTGATGATGCGCAGCGCAATGGGCTTTGCAGCCGATTTCATTTCGGGATTTTCCAATTGTATGCGCAAACACTCCTGCAAATTTTTAGCACCAATACCGCGCGGCTCAAACGTTTGGAGCAGACGGAGCATGCGCTCCACATCCTCATCTTCGGCATCTATATTATGATAGATGGCCATTTCATCCGTCAAGGTGTAAACATCCTTACGCAAATAGCCGTCATCATCAAGACTACCGATGAGATATTCCATAATGGCGCGCTCGCGTTCGCTGAGATCTTGTTCGCCAATCTGACGATACAGCTCATCGTAGGCGTTGCTTTGCTCGCTAATTTGGATCTCGCGCTCTTCTTGCGCATTGTTCTGGCGCACAAGATAGTCGGGCACATCATCCGCACTCAGATAGTCGGCCGTTTGATCATCCATTTCGGGCAGTTCCATATCGCCCAGTTCGCCATCTGTTTCTTCCTCGTTGTTGTCAGTATCCGGTTGCTCTTGTTCAGGTTGTTCGTCACCACCAGCTTCTTCCAGCGCCTCGTTGTCGTCCATCTCATTGCGAACACGCTCCTCAAGATCCATAACGGGGAGCTCCAACAGTCGAGCAAAAGCCACCTGAACAGCACTTAGCTGCTGCGTCTGTTCCTCTTTCTGTGTTTGTACGAGCTTCTGTGACATAATCCTGAATCTTTTCTGCAAAAATACAGATTTTTTTGTGAACCTTACAATCTTCCGCCCTTTCCTATCTGAAACTTGCTGCCATCTGCTCACCCTCCGCTGCAACAGGGCAATTCTTCGCTCTCAGTACCGCAGAAAAACCTCTATTTTACGGAACAATATTCATGAAAACAGCACGATCCTGCGAAGAATGCTCCACATCCTACGCCTTTTCATCGATGACATAACCCACCAAAAGCGTGAATAGCTCTTAAAAAGTTTCAGAATTGAAGCTTTTCTGAAATTTCACTGAAGCATTTCAGCCAGTTTCATAAAGTGGTAATCAAACATTTACGATTCCGGCAAAACTTCTGAAGCTTTTTTGCAACGTTTTCTGGATGAGAAGTGGAAATACTGCGGCAGTGGGCGCGGTTTTGCTTATTGTGTTTCAGAATATCCTTATTACGTTCGAGAATATAATAAGCCTATCCGCCCTCACCCTTATCATGTCAGCTCACACCCCTATTGCGTCCAGAGATGCAATAAACCTATCCGTCGACAGCCTTATTCTGTCAGCCCACGCCCTTTTAGTGTCTGCCCATCCCTTTATCGTGTTTGAGAATACAATAAGGCTATCCGTCAGCAGCCTTATTGCGTCAGCTCACGCGCTTATTGTGTTCGGAAATCCAATAAGGCTATCAGCTCCCCCCTTATTGCGTCCACTCGCGCTGCGATGTAGCGTGTTCACCCACTGTCCCCGGCGGGGACACACCATGCTTAACCGCGGGTGAGATGCCCAAAGGGCGAACCCGTGGGAAAGGGATACACAAACCTCCGACGCAGGAAGCGTCGCACAGCACCCACTCTCCCCCTCCCAAGATTTTATTTTTTCGTTGTCACATCGTCACGTTGTCACACTTTGAGTATAACCGCTTGATAATGTGTTTATTGCATGCGTGACGACGCGTGACAACGGTGTGACAACAAAGAGCAATTGTTGTCACGCGCATAAGTCCTTATCTATCAGCTTCTTCCCTTCCTGCGTGACAACGTGACAACAAAAATCGAGTATTTCCTATAGGAGGAGAGAGGGAGAATACTCCCTCAACGCTTTCAGTGCGATGCTCATCCGTCCACTTCCCCCAACGAAAAATATATATTTTTTTTTGCATTATTAAATAAGTTTCCATACCTTTGCGAAAATACAACTTTTATAAAAGAAAACTTGTCGCTTTGCTTTCTAAAGAGTCGAAAGGCAGACAAGGTGTTAATCTAATGATTCGAAATTACTATTAATCTCAACGGCCCAACTTCCCGATACGGCACTCCCAGAAAGTATAAAGACGATAAGGAGACAAAGGGGAAACTAATTTTATGAAAATGCAATTACTCAAGAATTTCTGTGCTGTGTTCCTCGCAGGATTCATGGCCTTGTTGCTCCTTCCGCAGTCTGCTCAAGCGCAGGAGAAGGAAGCTTACGTTGTGAAAAGCAGCGATAAGAAAACGCTGACGTTCTACTACGACGATCAAAAATCCTCCCGCACGGGCACTGTGTGGGGAATTAAGGAGACGAAGGAGGTATATGGAGATACATACCCTGCTTGGTCTGGAACAGAGTCCAAAGTTACTACCGCTGTCTTCGATGCTTCGTTCAAGAACTATCTTCCCCAAAGCACTGAGAGCTGGTTTTTTAATTTTAGAAACCTGGAGAAAATAGAAGGATTGACAAATCTCAATACATCTGAAGTCACTACGATGAGGACAATGTTTACGTTCTGCCTGAATTTAACTTCCCTCAATCTCTCCAACTTCAAGACGGAGAACGTGCAAGACATGATGGGAATGTTTAGGGGCTGCCAGAATTTAGAATCCCTCGATCTCTCTAACTTCAAGACGGAGAACGTGCAAAACATGAATTCAATGTTTAGGGACTGCGAGTATTTAACTTCCCTCGATCTCTCCAACTTCAAGATGGAGAACGTGAAAGACATGAATTCAATGTTTTATCGCTGCCGGTATTTAACTTCCCTCAATCTCTCCAACTTCAAGACGGAGAACGTGCAAGACATGAATTCAATGTTTTATGGCTGCTCAAGGTTAACTTCCCTCAATCTCTCCAACTTCAAGACGGAGAAGGTGCAAGACATGAGTAAAATGTTTTGGGACTGCTCAAGTTTAACTTCCCTCAATCTCTCCAACTTCAAGACGGAGAACGTGAAAAACATGAGTGAAATGTTTTATGAATGCAAGAATTTAACTTCCCTCGATCTTTCCAACTTCAAGACGGAGAACGTGCAAAACATGAATGAAATGTTTAGGGGCTGCTCAAGGTTAACTTCCCTCGATCTCTCCAACTTCAAGACGGAGAACATGCAAGAAATGAATTCAATGTTTCGTGAATGCAGTTCTCTAGAAACCATCTATTGCAATAATACTTGGACTTGTTCACAATCTTGGGATATGTTCCAGGGTTGTAGGAGTCTCGAAGGAGCAGTGGCCTACGATGAAAGTAAGAAAGATGCTTCCATGGCGAATCCCGAAACAGGGTATTTCACAAAGAAAGGAAGTACGGGCGTTGCTACGGCTACCACTGAAGCCAATGCGAGCATCCAGACGATTTACTCTACTGACGGGCGCAGACTCAACGACTTGCAGCGCGGGCTGAATATCGTTCGCATGAGCAACGGAACTACGCAGAAGATTCTGCGCAAATAGTGTTCTCAATAAAATAGAAATTTCCCCACGAACTACTCGCTGCGAGTAAGTTTGTGGGGAAAACTTTTAGTATAAAAAAGCGCACATAGGTTTCAATAAATGTTACGCTCTATTCTTTCTATCCGAGCCATAGCATCACAATGAGTTGGGCTATGATGACGCGCACGAACATGCCGAGAGGATAGACCGTGGCGTAGGCAACGCTGGCTTGGTCGCCGTCCTCTGTTGAATTGACATAGTCGAGCGCAATGGGGTTGGCCATTGCTCCACAGAGCATACCGGCTGTGGTGGCATAAGAGCGTTTGAACCATTTCACCGCTATAATGGCCATGATAGCCACCGGCACAACGGAAAGGAACACACTATAACCAATCCATGAAAGTGCGGCGGGGCGCATAACGGTCTCTACAAATTTCGGTCCTGCATCAAGCCCCAAACAAGCCAGATAGGTGCTCAAACCCAGGGAGCGGATGAGCAAGTTGGCAGAGTTGGTCACATAAGCCACCATGTGAAAGCGCGGACCGAAAGCACCAATCAGAATACCCATCACAACAGGGCCACCGGCGAGACCGAGGCGCAGCGGCGAGGACATGCCAGGGATGGCGATGGGCAAATAGCCTAAAGCCAAGCCTAAGACCATACCAATGAAAATAGTTACCATATTTGGTTCGTCGAGCGCATGGATTGTGTTACCAAGCTCTTCAGCCACTTTCTTGCAGCTCTCAGGCGAACCTACCACCGTTACGCGGTCGCCCACACGGAGCACAAGGTTGGGCTCGGCCATGAGCTGGATGTCGCTACGCTTCACACGCGATACATTCACGCCGAAGCGATTGCGCAAATGGAGTTGTCCGAGGTGTTTTCCGTTGATATGGTTTCGAGTGATGAGGATGCGCTCGCTCACGAGTGCCGTGTCCAATTTGTTCCAGTCTATGTCGCTCTTGTTCCAGTCCTTCTCGTCCACTTTTCCGAAAAGGATAGTGAGGGTTTCGACATACTTTGGTTGGGTGATGACCAGCACGCGGTCGCCTTCCTCCAGCGGGGTCTGCCCCGTGGCCAGAATAACGCGATCTTTGCGCCAGATGCGGCTCACGATGAAATGCTTGTCTGCAAGTTTTGCACACTCTATGATAGTTTTTCCGAAGATTGCGGGGTTGCTAATCTCAAAGGAGGCGATGTAAGCCTCATCAGGGTCGCGCTTCACTATGCTCTTCGGATTCTTGTGTAGATAGCCTTTGACGAGCATCAATGCAATGATGACTCCCACCATACCGATGGGGTAGGTCACGGCCAAGGAGAGAGCGGCGTCCAGTCCGTCGCCAGGGTGGTGCATCTGGCTCAGTGCCTGCTGTGAAGCCGCCAAAGCCGGCGTGTTGGTAGTGGCGCCACAGAGCACACCCATCATCTCGCCCAAAGGACTCCATCCGAAGAAGATGGGAACAAGCGCGGCGATAGTACCAACCAAAATGAGCGTCAGGCTGAGCAAGGAAAGCACCGTTCCGCCAGAGCGAAACGAACTCATGAAGCCGGGGCCCACTTGCAATCCTAACACATAGACAAAGATGATAAGTCCGAAGTCCTCCGCATAGATCAACATTTCGTGGTCGATAGTGATGCCGAGTCCTCCGAGCAGGATACCCATGAAGAACACCCAAGTGACACCGAGTCCGATACCTTTGATTTTGAATTTTCCCAGCGAAAGTCCGATGGCGCAGCAGAGCGAAATGACGGCCACGGCTTTAATAGCCGGTACATCAAACACAACCTTGTCAAGCCATTGTAAAAAGTCCATAGTGTATAGTTGCGAAAGATTATACATCAAAGACGGCCTCCCACTGTATTTTGCAGAGCGCGGCCGTAATAATCTCTTTTAATGGGGACGAAGTTACGGTAAGACACTCGAAAAAGCAAATTTACAGTATAAAAAGGCCTTTCTCCCACTTCCTTATGGGTACATTCTGTCTTTTTGGAAACAGAAATCGCTATTGTGGTTGAAAAGTCCAACATTCCTCACTCTTTTATCTCTCCCCTGAAGAAACGTGTGAGCAGTTGGGCGGTGGTGACCGACAGATTCTTCTTTGTCACTTCTGCCCTAAGTCGTTCTTCCACGGGAATCCCTGCGGGATGAATGCAGAGAGCTTCTCGAAAACCCGCCTTCAGCAATTCTTCACGATTGGAAACCTTACCGGCGAGCAAGCAACAAGGCACATGTGCTTTCTGTGTTCGTTGAAGCACGTGCCAAGGTAGCTTCCCCATGAGCGTTTGTTTATCAGCAGAACCTTCGCCCGTGATGACCAGTGCAGCATCCCGCAAGCGGGCGTCGAAGTCAAGCGCATCGAGCAACAGCTCTGCTCCCGACTGCATCTGCGCGCCGAAGAATTGCAAAAAGGCATACCCCAATCCGCCAGCAGCTCCCGCACCGGGCAGCATCGAGCAATCGTGCCCCATCCTGCGGGCGGCATGCTGCGCCAAGCGTTGCATGCGTGCATCGAGGCGCACCACTTCGGCAGGCGTAGCTCCCTTCTGTGGCGCAAAAACTGCTGCAGCTCCTTGCGGTCCATAAAGGGGATTGCGCACATCACTGGCCAAGATCCAACTACATTCATTGCGCCAACGGGGGAGATAAGTGTCGAAAAAAGCGGCTGGTCCGGCATGGACATAGAGAGCCTTGAGCATACCAAAACCTCCATCGGTCGTAGCTGTACCTCCTAAGCCGATAATGAAACGACGAGTACCGCGCTCAAAGGCATGGATGAGCAACTCGCCCACTCCATACGATGTACCGCCCACTGCATCGCGCTCGTTGCTCTCCAGCAGCGACAGTCCGCAAGCTTGGGCCGTTTCGATGATGGCCATATCGCCCACCAAACCATAATCGGCTCGAATGGGGCGCATGAGTGCATCGTGGCAGTTGCAGCTCACTCTCTCCGTACGATAGGCTTGGCAGAATGCGCTGAGCATACCGTCGCCGCCATCGCTCACATTGAGCACTTCTACCGTTTCATTTTCTGCTCCCTCAGCCGCTGCCTGCCCCGCTTCAACGGAAGAGAGACAACCTTTGAACGAGTCAAGGGCGAAGATAATTTTATGGGCTGTAGTCATACTATATAAAAGGAGTAAAAACAAAAGCTGCAAGGCGTAGACATCTGTGGGGTATGGGTGTCGGCGACCTTGCAGCTTGTAGGGGTTTGAAAAGAAAGAAGGAAGAGCGTTATTCCAGCGTTGCCTGATAGATAATATCGGCAGCTTGCGCGTTCTCCTTGATATAGTCGTGAGCGGCATCGCCCGCTTTCTTCAGCAGAATAGGCGAAGAGAGGTACACATCTAAAGCCTCATCGAGGTCCTCTTGATCGTGGATTTCTATGCAGCCACCGTTCTTCAACAAGTCTTGCGCTTCCTTGAATTTCTTATTGTTAGGGCCAATGAGAACAGGGACGCCGTAGACCGCCGCCTCCGGAACGTTGTGGATGCCTACACCAAAGCCACCTCCAACGTATGCCACCGTGGCATAGCGGTAGATGCTCGCCAATAGGCGGTAGCAATCGATGATGAGGCAGTCAGCATCTTTCACTCGCTCCGTATCTGTCTGCGTATAGCGGGCATAGGGGCGTTTGAGTTTGCTGATAATGTCTTGAATATGTTCCTCACTGACCACATGAGGAGCCAGCACGAGTTTCAGATTTGAGTGTTCGTTGAAGTACTTGATAAGGAGGTCCTCATCGGGCTCCCAACTGCTACCAGCTATGAGCACTGGATTGTTCAGCACATCGGGCAACTGTGATTCTTCGAGGCGTTTGGTCTCATTGATTTCGGCTTTCGTGCGCCCCACAAAAGCTTCCACGATGGGCAGGGGCTTTGCGCCTTCCTTGATGTCTCTCACGCGTGCAAAGCGGGTATCGCCCGCCACGGTCACCTTATTGATGCCAAACTTATTGAGCAGGATTTCCGAATCGCGGTTTTGAACAAAGAAATGGCTGATGCGGCGCAAACAATGACCGTAGCCACGCCCATACCAGCGGAAGAAGATCTGATTGGGACGGAATATACTGGAGACGCTATAAACAGGGATGTGGTGATGAACCAGAACTTCTATATAGTTGCGCCAAAACTCGTATTTAATGAAGAAAGCCTTTTCGGGGCGGGCAGCACGAATGAAGCGGCGCGCATTCAAAGGCGTATCGAACGGAAGATAACACACCACGTCGGCATAAGGGTAGTCCTTGCGCACTTCATAGCCCGAGGGAGAGAAGAAAGTAAGCAAAATTTTCTTCTCTGGGTGCTCTCGTTTGAGACGTTCCATGAGCGGACGACCTTGTTCAAACTCGCCGAGCGATGCAGCATGAAACCAAACGTAAGAATCCTGTCCAATTTTCTCTTCGAGTATTTTCCAAGTGTTTTTCTGGCCTCTCACCAAGGTTTGCGCCTTCGTATTGAATAGCGCAAAGATTTTGGCGCAGATGGCATATAGATAAATGGCAAATGTGTACATACGGAGTAAATAATATAAATGATATAGTCTTCTCCACCTGCCCGATACGGGACGAACGATGGGACACCGCGATGGGCGGAAACCTGATTTCTCTCTCCCGCTGGCGGGTCTCTCTGCGGCTGTGGTTTCAACCGCTTCTCCCGATAGTGGAGATGGAGAAGACTCTTATTGTTTACTTCAACACCTCTATGGCGCGACGCATTCGCGCAAGGGTTTCATCCTTTCCGAGGAAGGTGCTGATTTCGTACATATGCGGACCTTTTCCTTCACCAACGAGCGTCAAGCGCCAAGCGTTCATGATGTTGCCCATCTTATAATCGTTCGCCGTTATCCAAGCGTTGACGGCTGTTTCCTGCGTTTCTTGTGAGAAATCGGGCAACTGTTCGAGCAAATCGGCCAATTCTGTCATACATTTTGCCGAATCTTCTTTCCAGCGTTTCTTCACCGTTTTCTCGTCATATTCGGTTGGAGCAACGAAGAAGAAGCGGCAGAGTGGCCACAGTTCCTTGATGAAGTGGACTTTCTCTTTCATCACATCGACCACCTTTGCTACGCGCTCCATCGGGGCTTCGATGCCGTTCTCGCGAAGTATCTTGTCGAAGCTCGGAGCCAACTTATCGCTCGACGTGCTAAGGAGGTATTCGTGGTTGAACCATTGTCCTTTCACATAGTCGAAGCGGGCGCCGGATTTGGAGCACTTCGTGATGTCGAACTGCTGTATGAGGTCGTCCATAGAAAGGATTTCCTGATCGGTGCCAGGATTCCACCCTAAGAGCGCCAAGAAATTGATGACAGCCTCAGGCAGATAGCCACTCTCGCGATAACCGGAGCTGACTTCGCCCGTTTTGGGGTCGTGCCATTCTAAGGGGAATACGGGGAAACCCAGTTTGTCGCCATCGCGCTTACTGAGCTTTCCGTTGCCCGTAGGTTTCAGCAGTAGCGGCAGATGGGCGAAACGCGGCATAGAGTCCTGCCAGCCGAAAGCTTCATAGAGCAAGACATGGAGCGGTGCACTCGGGAGCCACTCTTCGCCACGGATCACGTGGCTAATCTCCATGAGGTGGTCGTCCACGATATTGGCGAGGTGGTATGTAGGCAGTTCGTCAGCGCTTTTGTAAAGCACTTTATCGTCCAAGATACTGGAGTTGATTTTCACATCCCCGCGAATGAGGTCGTCAACGTGAACTTCCACGTTTGGCTCTATCTTGAAGCGCACGGTGTACTGCGCGCCGTCGGCGATGAGGCGTTCGGTTTCTTCCTGTCCCAGTGTGAGCGAATTGCGCATCTGCATACGCGTGGAGGCGTCATACTGGAAGTTGCTGATTTCTTCGCGCTTCTTCTCGAGCTCTTCGGGCGTATCGAAGGCGATATAAGCCTTTCCTTCCGCCAGCAGTTGCTCCACATATTTCTTATAAATGTCGCGACGCTCGCTCTGGCGATACGGCCCTTTATCTCCTCCGAAGCTAACGCCTTCATCAAAGTGGATGCCGAGCCATTTGAAGCTCTCGAGGATATAGTCCTCTGCTCCAGGAACAAAGCGGTTGGAGTCGGTGTCTTCTATGCGAAAAACGAGTTCTCCTCCGTTTTGGCGAGCGAACAAATAATTATAAAGAGCGGTACGTACGCCGCCTATATGGAGAGGTCCGGTAGGACTGGGTGCAAAACGCACGCGGACTTTCTTTTCTACCATGTTTCTTTCAGTATTTTTATATTTACTTGCAAAAATACATATTTAGAATTAAGAAAACAAAAGATGTGCTTCCTAATATGTCTTTTTGACACATAAGGGATATAAACGTGCTGTCAATTTGCCCAAATATCCACATTGGAAAGTCTTCACAACTAATAAGTTCTTTTAAGAACTGTAAAAGTGAGTGAACACGGGCTTTTTCCTATCTTTGTGCCGTTCTTTCTTATCTCAGTAGTAAGAAGAGGACTTTTTGAGAAGAAAATCAATAGAATAATCCATCATAAAAATAAAATTATCAAGTATGAAAAAATTCCTTACAGTGTTCCTCTGCATGCTTATGAGCATCAGTATGGCAACGGCTAAAACGCCGAAAAAGAAGCAGGTAGTTACCAAGACGTATGTCACTGACATTCGCTGCGAGAATTGCGTGAACAAAATCATGAAGAACATCGAGAAATTAGGTAAAGGTGTTCAAAACGTGAATGTGAATCTCGAAAAGAAAGAAGTGGATGTAACTTACGATGCAAGTAAGACCAACGACGCTAACATTATCAAAGGCTTCTCCACAATCAAGGTGAATGCTTATCTGAAGGGTCAATGCGTTAAACTTGTTAAGTGTGAGAAGGATGTAGCTAAGAAGTGTGGCGATTGCAAGAAGAAAGCAGGCAAATGCGAAGAAGAAGCTGAACACTGCGATAAGGCTGAAGCTCAAAAGACAGGACACTGCGACAAGCAGGCTGGCGCTTGCGACAAAAAAGCTGGTCATTGCGACAAAGCCGAAGCTAAGAAGTGTGACGGCAAAGGTGGCAACAGCGAATGCAAAGACAAAGCTGGTCACTGCGACAAGCAGACTGGCAATTGTGACAAGAAAACTGGCCACTGCGACAAAAAGGCGGGCGAATGCGATAAGAAAGCTGGTCACTGCAAAAAAGCTGCAGCTAAGCAGTAAGTAGAAAGAAACAGAAAGAAAAGATGTGTTCTTTTTCTTCCCCATGGAAGAAGTGATTAGAAACATCTTGATGAAAAATTGAAAGCTCCCTCCATCTCTCACACAAGGGAAATGGAGGGAGCTTTTTATGTAATTCTCGAATAAGTCCTATGAATTGGATCAGAAATAAAATGTGCTGAAAATTTAACAGAATCTATTTCTCTTAAATCTTGAGAAAATTTCCAATCTGCGCCATCTGCGGAATTTTGCGAGCCATTTTTGCTTCCTTGGAAGGGAAAAGTCGTGCGAAATCCTGCAAGTGGCGCAGATTTTATAAGGAAGCCTCTCCTTTTCGGCCGTTTTTGGCGAAAACCATCCTTATCCTCTCCGTCAGTTTCCTTATTGTGTCAGCTGGCTTCCTTATTCTGTCGGCCGACAGCCTTATTGTGCCGGCGGATGCAATAAGGAAATCGGCGCACAGAAAGGTTGCTTTCTTCGCTCTCTCCCTTTCGTGCTCGATTTTGAGGCGTTTGTGGAAGGGGAAAAGTAGGAAATCTGTTGATAATTTTAGCCCACGAAGGAGCACGAAAGGGGCGAAGGAGCACGAATCAGTATTGGTTCTTGGACAGATCGGACTGGTCTGACCCGTCCGACTTGTCCGACCCGTCCGAGAGCCAAAGCCGAGCACTCCCCCCCTTATGGGGGAGATGGAGGGAGCTCTTCCCCTGACCTGCTTGTGCTTCTCAACAACTGCCAAGAACTGCCGAAACATAAATTTATCCTTTCTGGCGGACCTTTTTCTTAAAAACTATGTAAATTCGCAGCAAGAATCAATTTGTCAGCAAGATGAAAGTACTATTGGTGAACACCTCGGAGCAGACAGGCGGCGCGGCCATCGCAGCGTCTCGCTTGATGCACGCCCTAAATAACCACAACGTGCAGACACATATGCTCGTGCGCGACAAGCAAACGGACAATCCGAACGTTATCAAGGCTCGGAATCCGCTGATGCGGGCTAAGTTTGTGGCCGAACGGGCTGAGATATTCGCCATCAACCGCTCACGCGAGAACCTCTGGGCTATCGATGCGGGCACACATGGTATGGACATCACTAAGTTGCGCGAATTTGAAGAAGCAGACCTCGTTCATCTCCATTGGATAAACCAAGGGATGCTTTCCTTGGGCGATTTGGCAAAAATCCTCAAGACGGGGAAACCCGTGGTATGGACAATGCACGATATGTGGCCCATCACAGGCATTTGCCACCATGCCAAAGAGTGTGAAAACTGGCTGTCGCACTGTCACGACTGCCGACTGCTGATGCGCCCTAATGAGCGCGACCTTTCCTACCGCGTGTTTGAAAACAAAATCAACACTTACGCGCAGGGGAAAATACATTTTGTGGCGTGCAGCGAATGGCTCTGCAAACTGGCTTATCAAGCTCCGCTGACGAAGGGTCACGAGGTTGTGAGCATACCAAACGCCATCGACACCAACTTCTACGTGCCAGGCGACAAGCAGGCGGCGCGCGAACGCCTCGGATTGCCGCGCAACAAACGCTTGCTGCTCTTCG
The DNA here is from genome assembly GCF_014195585.1 of Alloprevotella rava. Taxonomy (GTDB): domain Bacteria; phylum Bacteroidota; class Bacteroidia; order Bacteroidales; family Bacteroidaceae; genus Alloprevotella; species Alloprevotella rava. Next base: position 272,186 of record NZ_JACICA010000002.1, read on the forward strand.
TGGCGCTCAAAGCTACGGATAAGAACAAAGGCATCGACTATCTCATCAAAGCCACCCACATCATCGCCGAACGATACCCGGAATGGATCAGTCAGCTGGGAGTGATTCCCGTGGGCCTTGAAGCCGACACGCTGAAAGACGCGTTTGCTTGCTCCTGCTTCCCGCAGGAATATGTGAAAGACGCAGCGCGCATGCGCGACCTCTACCAGGCGGCCGACCTTCTTGTGATGCCCACGCTGATGGACAACCTGCCCAACACCATTGTGGAAGCGCAGGCTTGCGCCTTGCCGTGTGTGGGTTTCAACATTGGCGGCTTACCTCAGATGATTAAAGACGGCCTTAATGGCTACTTGGCGCGCTACAAAGATGCAGACCACTTCGCAGAGCTTACTCTTGGTACGCTCATCGACGAACATTACCAGAAGTTCTGCCTACGCGCGCACCAAATGGCCGAGAGTACATACAGCGAGCAGGCTGTGGCCGAGAAACACATACAGTTGTATGAATCGGCATTGGCTTCCAGCGCGGTCGCTATATAATAAGACACAACGCGGCGCAGAGGCCGTGGGAGGACTCCTCCATATTTCTTAATCAAAAAACATAGCATCGTTAGCCCATTGGCTTTTTATCCGAAACGTTAGAAGCAGAAAAGGGCTACTCATTTATATATATGGCTCGACAACCCCTAAAGATAACGGTCATTACAGTGACTTACAACGCTGGCGCACTTGTAGATAGAACGTTTAACAGCGTAGAGGAACAGGACTATCCTTATGTGGAACACCTCGTTATTGATGGTAATTCCACGGACGATACGTTGGAGAAATTCCATCACTATATGGAGCGTAACTCCAATGCGGCCGTGCGCCACGAACTCAACTGCCTCAGCGAGAACGACTACGGAATTTACGACGCCATGAATAAGGGGCTGGCATTAGCTACAGGTCGCTACATCGTTTTCCTAAATGCCGGCGATAAGTTTCATGCAAAAGATACGCTCTCTTGTATTGCCCGCGCCATACAAGATGAACAAAAGCAACCGGCCGTGGTTTATGGCGACACGCACATTGTGGACAGCTTCGGCAATCTTCTACACCGCCGCCGACTCACGCCGCCAGAAAATCTGTCGTGGAAAGATTTCAACAACGGAATGCTGGTGTGTCATCAGAGTTTCTATGCCCGCGCCGACTTGGCTAAGGAGCTGCGCTACAATCTGAAGTACAGATTTTCGGCCGACTTCGATTGGACCATCCGCATCATGCGCGAAGCGGAGCGCCGCAAGCTCACGCTGCTCAATTCCCACCTCATACTGACCGACTACCTAAGCGAAGGCATGACCACGCGCAACCGCCGCCGCAGCCTCTTTGAGCGTTTCCGCATCATGACCCGCTACTACGGCCTGGGCACTACCGTAGCCAAGCATCTGTGGTTTGTTATTCGCGCCTTGATTCACTAATGATGCGTATGAAACCTTTCACCAAAGAAGAGGCCTACAACTGGGCAGCAACGCGCTGTGCGCTGAAAGAATACTGCCGTATGGAACTGGCGCAGAAGTTTATGCAGCGCGGACTTTCGCGCCCCGACTGCGAGGATGTCCTTGAGCAACTGGAGCAAGAAGGCTTTGTGGACGAAGCTCGCTATGCCTGCGCCTTTGTTCACGATAAGACGCTCTACGACCATTGGGGACGTATGAAAACGCGGCAGGCTTTGGTGGTGAAAAATATCAGCAACGAGCATATCGAACAAGCCTTGGCCACAATCGACGAAGAGGAGTACCGACAGATACTCCGCAAACTCCTACTGACAAAAACGCCCACCATCAAAGCCGCAACCGACTACGAATGCGCACAAAAGCTCCTCCGCTTCGCAGCAGGGAGAGGTTTTGAGGCCGATTTAGTGTTTCGCGTGATGGGAGAAGACTAACGAAAAACACAAGCCGCAGAGGCATCGGCCATTCTATTCCCTACCGCCGCCCCATAATGCTATCATGCAAGCACATCTAAGAAAAAGAGCCACGAATATGCTTTCTTTCTACAGCTGCAAAGAGAAATAGAAAAATTATCCACCAATAATCTTTCTCATCTCTATATAGTTACAAAACTTTTCTATAAATTTGCGCGGTCGGAAAGACAAATGCCTTTCACGGCATTATTGGCGGGCACAGTCCGCTTTCATTGAGTGTCAACAATATTACCAAACCAATCCGAAGCTATGCGCAAATTCTTAGTTTCTCTTTTCTTTGCAGTTATCTGTGCAACAGGAGTTATGAACGCTCAGCTGCCGTCCGTCACGCTGAAGGACATCAACGGCAAGACAGTACAGACCGATACGCTTTCAAACGGCGGAAAACCATTTATCATCGACTTCTTCGCCACTTGGTGTAAACCTTGCAACCGAGAACTCACCGCCATCAGTGAAGTGTATGAGGACTGGGTGGCAGAAACAGGCGTGAAACTTTTTGCCGTCTCTATCGACCAGGCGCAGAACATCAACAAAGTGCGCCCTCTCGTTGACCAACACGGATGGCCCTATGAGGTGCTGCTCGATCCAAACGGTGACTTCAAGCGCGCCTTAGGCATACAGATGATTCCCTATGTCATCGTGTGCGACGGAAAAGGCAACATCGTTTACAAACACAATGGCTACACGGAAGGGGCCGAGGCGGAACTCATTGAGAAAGTCAGAGAACTCATTAAATAAAAGATAGCGACTTCCACAATATGAAAAAGAAACATTTGCTTCCAGCTGTTGCACTCTTGGCCCTACCTGTGTGTGCACAAGAAATGGAAAACGATGGACACTATAATCCCTCGCTGAGCGGTAGTGTGCAGAGCGATATGCTTGTCCCACAAGGCACGCAAAGCGATGGTTCTCACGAGAACTTCCGTACGAACACCTACTTGGACCTCAACTTCATGAGTAAGTTTCTGGATGCTGGCGGCCGCTTTTCCTATCTGGATCATCCGCTACCAGGATTTGAGAAAGACTTCAAAGGCTGGGGCGTTCCCTACTTCTATCTGAAAGCAAAATTCCGCAATATGGAAGTGACGGGCGGTAACTTCTACGAACAGTTTGGTTCGGGCTTTATCCTGCGCACCTATGAGGAGCGCTCGCTCGGTATAGACAACTCGCTCTTTGGTGCACGAGCTATCGTGAAGCCTATCAAGGGTGTTCGCCTGAAAGGTCTTGCGGGCCGCCAACGCCGCTATTGGAACTACAACCACGCTTGGTTGGCTGGTGCGGATCTCGAACTTAGCATCGACCAGTGGGTGAAAGCGCTGGAGCAGAGCGGCACTTACTTAACGCTCGGTGGCTCTTACCTGAACAAGCGCGAAGGAGCCGACGAGGACGGCAGCGTCTTTTACGATGCAACCCATAAACTGAATTTCCCAACTTCGGTCGACGCGTGGGATGTTAGGGCTAATCTGCAAAAAGGACCTTTCAGTCTCTTGGCAGAATATGCCCAGAAAACACAAGATCCCTCTTTCGATAACGGATATATATACCGAAAAGGATACGCCGCTATGCTATCGGCGTCCTACTCAAAGAAAGGTTTCAGCGTGCTGGCTCAAGCCAAGCGCACAGACAATATGTCGAGCCGCTCGCGCCGACAAATGAACGGCTCGTCGAGCTTCATCGACCACATGCCGGCATTTGCCTACGAACACACCTATACGCTGGCGGCACTCTACCCCTATGCCACACAGTTGTCCAAAGGCGAGTGGGCTTACCAAGGACAAGTGGGCTACAACTTCAAACGTCGCACGCTGCTGGGAGGTAAGTATGGCACGGGTCTGCAAGTAAACTTCTCCCACATCCATTCCATCGCCAAAAACGCGCATGGTCTCGCAGGAATTGCTGGAACTCCTGGCGGTCGCGGTACTGACGGCTACGGCTCGGCCTTTTGGAAATGGGGCGACGAGACTTATTACCAAGATTTCAACGTTCAGCTGGATAAACGCCTCACGCGCAACTTCAAGCTACACTTGATGTACATGAACCAGCTCTACAACAAGACGGCTGTAGAAGGCGAGGGCGGAAAGATACGTTCCAACATCTTCGTGGCAGATGCCAAGTACCAGTTCTCACCTAAGACAACGCTACGCGCAGAAGCACAATATCTCACGACGCCAAACGATGAAGGCGACTGGGCATTTGGACTGCTCGAACTTTCGTTAGCACCTCACTGGATGTTTACGGTAAGCGACGAATACAACGTGGGAAAAACTCACAAACACTATTGGAACTTGCTGGCAACCTATAATGTAGGCTCTCACCGCATCCAAGCTGGCTATGTACGCACACGTGCTGGCTACAACTGCTCGGGAGGTGTTTGTCGCTATGTCCCTTCCTACCAAGGATGGACCGTTTCTTACAACTACAACTTCTAATCTCCTGAAGGATAGAAACCGCGCATTTATGAAAAGAACATTATTATATATAATAGGAGCTATGCTGCTGTTCAGCGCCTGCTCTACACAGATTGACGAAGAGCATCGACTCACCTACGTGAAGCCCGCAGCTGTGGGCAAAAACGTTCTGCTCGTCGACTTCACAGGGCAGCGCTGCATCAACTGCCCCAAGGCCTCCCACGAGATTGAGAAAATCCAGAAGCAGTATAGTGCGGACACGGTTATCGCTGTCGGAATGCACTCCGGACCGCTTGGATTCCGTGGCAACGCAAAGACTGTGGGCCTTAGCACTACTACGGGCGACAACTACTACCGCCAATGGAACATCGAATACCAGCCGCAGGGCGTTATCGACTATCTGGGCAAGAGCGACTATACGGCGTGGGCGGGCATCGTCCACGAACAGCTCAAGCAGACCGCTCCGCTCAACATTAAAATTGATGCCAAGACCAACGGCACAAGCGGCAGCGGCACCATCTCCCTCGAAGGCCTCGACGGAAGCATACAAGGCAAGCTGCAACTTTGGGTTGTTGAAGACAGCATCACCGCAATCCAAATGATGCCTGATGGAACAACGAACCGCAACTACCTTCACATGCACGTTTTCCGTACTGCCGTCAATGGCGAAGCTGGAGAAGCCGTCAACGTGAAGGAGGGAGAAACCACTACCATCAACTTCTCCACCGATTTTGCTGCAACATGGGTTCCGCGCCACCTCTGGCTCATCGCTTTTGTGTACAACGACCGCGGCGTACTTCAAGTGAAACGTTCAGCTTTTAAGACAAACTAAACAACCCCATACTATAACTCATCGCTCTATCAGAGCAAATCATCCACACACCTAAACACTAAAACAATACGTCTATGAAGAAAATTTTTACGCTTATTTTAGCTCTCTTTGCAACCTATAGCGTGAGCTACGCACAGTCGGGCGCCGACGAACTCGACGAGACTTTCAAATTCGTTACCGCAGACGGGACAGAAGTACCTAATGGTTCTACGTGGACAGTCAATGTAGCTGAGCAGAACGACTTTGGTACCACACAAATAAAGTCAGGCCTCTTTCTGAAGAATACCCTCGGCGAAAAGGTAGGTGCACAAGTGACGCTCGATGTAAAGAAGATACCAAACGGCAATTTACTTTTCTGCATGCTTGGCAACTGTAGTTCTTACGATACAGTCGGCTTACAAACCAAACAAGGCCGTTTGAACGAAAACGCAACGGACGACTTACAACTTGAGTGGGAACCAACGGCCTACGAAGAGTGTGTTACCACGCTGCACGTTGATGTTATCGAAGCCGTTGAAAAGGATGTAGAAGGAAGCAAGCAGATTGTCTACGGCGACGTTATAGGTAACGGTCCGACAATCACAGTAAAGTTTGTCTACGCTGATCCTACTGGCATCCACTCCACCACCCACGACGGAGCAAGTGTAGTGGCACGCTACAACGCCCTTGGACAACGCCTCAGCGCACCGCAGAAAGGTCTAAACATCCTTGTCCTGTCCAACGGCAAGACTATCAAACAATATCAGAAATAAAAAAGAAACTGACTTGCCAAGCATTTATCGCTCTGGCAAGTCTTTGTTTCATCCTATCATCCCTATAAATCTCATGAGAAAATATACTTTCTTCCTGTTAGCTGCCATGTGCGGACTGCCCGCTCTTGCGCAGTTGCAGCAACTCCCCACTAACGAGCAGAACAAAGCGGATCTGACTCAAATTGTCAGTCTCCAATCGTCGGCTAAAGCCCGCGCGATTTCGCCCAAAGCCCTCAAACCCATCACTACAGAGCCCGTACTCACACAGCCCGAGGGAAAGCTCGTCAACGCAGCTTGGTACGGCAAAGGTTTCTACCCCATCAGTGGCTACAGCCGTATCTTCTCCCACGAAATGGAAGCACGCGCTACGACCTATGTTAATCAAGGCGACACAGCCATTTGGATAAAGAACAGCCTCACCGAATATGAAGGCGAACAAGGTTGGATTCGCATCAGCAAGGTTGATGATAAAGGCAACTGGGAACTTCGTACGCCGCAAGCCATCATGATTCGCACAAACTCGAAGAATGAAAAGAAAACATTCTACGTTACAAAACTCGGCGGCAGTACTCCTGCCACGGTCAACGAGCGCGGCTATACAGTAGGTAATAACTTGAACATACGTTTCCGTATGGACAACAAAGGCGTTCTCTCCCAGGTAACGACAGACGGCTCCGAGATTCTTGGTCTAACCGATGGAGATGGCACGTGGTATCCCTATGGTAGCTATGGCTATAAGTATATTGCCAACGAGGATACGCCCGTGACGAAACCAGCCAATCTGGAAGTGACAAAATACGTCTGGGCCAACACCATCAACAAGCAAGGCTCTGAAACAATCCATACTTTTGTCAACGTGGGCTATTCAGGCAATGACATCTACATGAGTTCTCCCGCCGACACCACGCTGTATTTCAAAGGAACAATCTTAGGCAACAAAGTTATCTTCAAGTCGCCCCAATTCATGGGTGTAAGCAAAGAATACAACCGCCTGCTCTATTTCTCTGGCGTACGCTTTGCATGGGACGATAACAGCCCTGGAGGCTACAAAGTAAGCTTCATCACTGGCGACATCATCTTCGACTACGATGCTATCTCCCATACATTTGTTCTTCCGAAAGAGTATGCCATCGTTGCCAAAGTCTTCGGCCACGACACCTATAATGTCTACGCTTCTCCCAGCCTGCGCATCTATCCTTTCGTTGAGAAAGCCGCCACGCCACAGGCTCCACAATTCTGGAAGCCCGAGAGAAATTTCCGCAACTATACTTACGATGAGCGCATCCAAAAAGGTATCGCACAAGTACAGTTTATCATCTCTCCGCACGACGTAAACGGCGAATATATCAACCCAGACTCAATGTACTACCGCATGTATGTGGACGATCCCGAAACGCCTTTCACATTCGACAAGATTGACTACCCTGCGCTTCCGGAGGACGAAATGACGGAAATCCCCTTCTGGTTCACAGACAAAGAGTACATCATGGGCTACACCAATACGCTCCGCCTCCTCTTCTTCTTCACCGAGGTGCAGGACTCTATCGGTTTCCAGAGCGTCTATAAGGGCGGTGGCGAAACGCGCGAGAGCAACATCACCTGGTATAAGCTCCCGAAGAGCACCTCTATACAAGGCGTTCAGAATTCCAACAACGGCAGTCCAGCCAAGGTCTACTACGATCTCTTGGGCCGTCGCCAGAAAGGACTTCGTAAGGGTATCAATCTCATCCGTAAGGAAGATGGTAGCGTAGAGAAGGTTATCCAGTAATAAATGATTGAGTGAACAGTCATAACCTTATGACCACCATAGGTTCTCCGACTTGCCAGACCGGTTTCTCTTGTCTGACAAGTCCGAGAACTTTCCCTGCTCTTTACCCACTCTTTCTAATAATCAAAACATCAAAGATATGAAACAAATAAGACTTTATTCCATCCTCTTGGTGCTTGCCTTGCTGTGTACAGGCTTCACATCTGCAACAGCACAAAGCAGCAACCCTCTCGTTTATGGGTCTTACGAATCCGGAGCTACCACCAGTTGGGGCACACTCAAGGCCGAAAACTGCGGTGTGGCTATGCAGCTCAAAGATCCCTCCCTTGTTGGTCTCACCATCACTAAGGTACGCATTCCTTTCGATGACGAAGCGAAAAACTTGGGCCGTGGCGCTCTTTTCCTCTCAAAGGAATTGAAAGTAGAAAAGGGCGCAACCTCCACTGATATTCACAATGTGGCCGACATCTTAGTGGACAGCTTTATCATCAAGGCTGGCTGGCTCGACATCACGCTCTCTCAGCCCTACACCATTACAGAAGACGGCGTTTTTGTGGGCTATACTTTCAGTGCCAATAAGAATGGTCTGAAACCCGTTATAACTGTTGATGTTGCCTCTGAAAACAATCTGTGGGTATTCTCTAACCGCACCTACAAGAAATGGAGCAACAAGAGTCAGCTCTTGGGCAAATCGCTTGCCATGCAGGTTCTGCTGACAGGCGCACCCACCAATGCTGCCAGCGTGAGCTTCGCCAGTTCCACCACACAGCTCAACGCTCAGCCCAAAGTAAACCTCACCATCACCAACCATGGTACGGCGAAGATTAGCTCTATCGACTACACTTACGAAATCAATGGCATTTCTCAAACAGCCCATAAAGCGTTCTCGCCAGCTCTGTCCGCTCTCTTCGGCAAGACCGCCAATTTCGACATCACCTTACCCAAGATGACGGTGAAAGGCGCACGCACGCTGACAGTGACCATCAACAAGGTCAACGATCAAGCCAACGAGGACAAAGCTCCTGCCGACGCACACGACTTAGCCGTTTATTCAGAGATTCCCAAGAAGCGCGCATTATTGGAAGAGTACACCGGCACTTGGTGTGGCTGGTGTCCCCGCGGATTTGTTGCTTTGGAAATACTTGAAAAGGAGCTCAAGGAGGATTTCATTGGTGTAGCCTACCACAGTGGAGACCCGATGGCCTTTACAGGCGATTTCCCCATCGGTGTAGACGGTTATCCCAGAGCTTCCCTTGATAGAGTTGAAAACTCTCTTGACCCATACGGCGGCAAGTCAGGCGGCGGTTTCGGTATGAGAAGAGATTTGGCAGAAAGAAACAAGATGTTCACGCCGGTAGCTATCAAAGTGGAGGCTTACTTTGAGGATGAGGCGCAGACCGTTATCAAGACACGCAGCACCACTTTCGCACCGGTTGATTTGAAAGATACAAAATTCCAAGTATCCTATATCCTCGTGGCCAATGGCTTGACCGAAGCAGGCGATCCTTATCGCCAAGGCAACTGGGCACAGAAAAACTATCTGCCAGGTATGAGCGCTACTTATCCTGAACCAGATTTCAAGCCTTTCACTTCAGGTGGCTCTATCGTCACGGGACTTACTTACAACTTCGTGGCTTGTGCACGTTCCAGCAAATATGGCATCGCTGGCAGTCTGCCCAAGGAAATGACAGCCGATGTGGACTACACGCACGATTATCGCTTCAAACTGGCCCTGGCAAAGAACACTTCTGGGCGCGAAATCTATCAGGATAAAAATAAGCTGGAAGTAGTGGCTTTCGTCATTGATGCCAACACCAAAGCAGTTATCAACGCTTGCAAGACAAAGGTTCAGTCCTATGCTGCACATACGGGTGTGACCGACATCACTACTGCCGGCAGCGAAACTCCTGTTGCTTACTACAGCGTAGACGGTAAGCGCCTCAACGCTCCCCAGCAGGGTATGAACATCGTACGCCTTAGCAACGGCACATCTCGCAAAATCTTCATCAAGTAAGTTGCACGCTTAGCAACCTGCTTTCCCTCATAGCGCCCAGCTCTCTAAGTTGGGCGCTTTTCTTTTGCCACGAGCAACATTTATAATGTTTATTTAGACACACAAAGAAGCAAAATAACATAAAACTAAAAAAATCCTCTAAAGATATGCATCCATTCACCAGAGTTTATAGTATTTTTGCCCTTTTTCTAATTCTCCTATATATTTGATATATACATCATCATCCATATAAACAGACCTATACGAAGACAAGTGAAAACCTGTTCACGAGCTTCCACCTAATGACGGTTTGTTTACCCAGGGCTTGCTTCCATACCCTATTTTTATCCGAATAAATAAAAGATATATGCAACGTAAAAAACTTATTTCCTTTCTGCTCTGTCTTATCCTGCTGTGCACAGGTTTTATGCCCGTAGCGGCACAAAGTAGCAACAAAAGCAGCCTATTGGGAAAACCGCTCGCTATGCAGTCCCCCCAGACAGACGCACTTACCAATGCTGCCAGCGTGAGCTTCTCCAGCTCCACCACACAGCTCAACGCTCAGCCCAAAGTAAACCTCACCATCACCAACCATGGTACGGCGAAGATTAGCTCTATCAATTACACTTACGAAATCAATGGCATTTCTCAAACAGGCTATAGAACGTTCTCGACAGCTTTACCTGCTCTTTCTGACCAAACGGCCAAATTCGACATCACCTTACCTAAGATGACCGTGAAAGGCTCGCGCACGTTGACAGTGACCATCAATAAGGTGAACAATCAAGCCAATGAAGACAAAGCTCCTGCTGAGACACACTACATCGCCGTTTATTCCGAGATTCCTAAAAAGCGTACTTTGATAGAAGAGTACACCGGCACTTGGTGTGGCTGGTGTCCAATCGGATTTGCTGCAATGGAAATGCTCGATAAGGCTTTCAAGGAGGACTTCATTGGTGTAGCCTATCACAAAAACGACCCAATGGCTTTTACAACTGACTATTCCATCCCTGTGGGCGGTTTTCCGATAGCTTCCCTTGACAGAATTGAGAACTCTCTTAGCCCATACAAAGGCAAGTCAAGTAGCGGCTTCGGCATGAAGAATCTGTTAGAAGAAAAAAACAAGATGTTCACGCCCTTATCTATCAAAGTGGAGGCTTACTTTGAGGATGAGGCGCAAACCATTATCCAGACACGCAGCACAAGTTCTACGCCTGTCGATTTGAAAGAAGCAAAATTTCAAGTGTCCTATATCCTCGTGGCCAATGGCTTGACCGAAGCGGGCGATCCTTATCACCAAGGTAAATGGGCACAGCATAACAATCTAAAAGGTAATAGTAAGACTTATCCCGAAGAAGATTTTAAACCTTTCACTTCAGGAGACTCTTTCGTCAAAGGTCTTACCTTCAATTTCGTGGCTTGTGCTCGTTCCAGCAAACATGGTATCGCTGGCAGTCTGCCCACGGAAATGACAGCCGATGTGGACTACACGCACGACTACCGCTTCAAACTGGCCATGGCAAAGAATGCTGCAGGCCACGAAATATATCAGGACAAGAACAAACTGGAGGTAGTGGCTTTCATCATTAACTCAGAGACCAAGAAAGTAGTCAACGCCTGCAAAACAAAAGTTCAGTCCTATCCTGTACATACGGGCGTGACCGACATCACTACCGCCGGCAGCGAAACTCCTGTTGCTTACTACAGCGTAGACGGGAAGCGCCTCAACGCTCCTAAGCAGGGTATGAACATCGTACGCCTCAGCAACGGCACTTCTCGCAAAATCTTCATCAAGTAAGTTGCACGCTTAGCAACCTGCTTTCTCTCATAGCGCCCAGCTCTCTCGCTTGGGCGCTTTTCTTTTATTTCGAGCAGCATTTCCCGCACGCTGTTTTTCACCATTTCTTTGACAACCAACTTTTCTCTTTTAGAAACGGAAATCTCAAAGATTTCGCTCAAAATCACTTGGATGGGTACGAAAACATCTGAACCGTGAAGTGCTTTCCTTATTTTTCGGTTAAAAAGGATAGAAAAATACCGATTTCGCATAAAATCAGTGGCCAACATGTCCCGAATAAGCGCATTTTTCCTTATTGTGTCAGCTGACACAATAAGGCTATCAACTGACATCCTTATTGCGTTTGAGAATATCCTTATTGTATTTTTCATTTTGCCTTGAAAAGCTAAAAATAGCCCTATTTGGGTAATGCTTCAAATAGGCGTTATTTCCAACCGCAGGCAAAGAAGTTGGATTTTGAGCCATTCTCGAGGCTGTAGACTGCGAAGCGAGTTGACAATCATAAAGAAGCAGAATAGCAAAAACATGGAAAAAACCTTGAAGAAGGGAGTGATTTTACCAGAGTTTATACTATTTTTGTCCTTCGTCTGATTTTCCTGTTTTTTGGTATATATACCATCTTCCATGGAAACAGACCTATACAAAGATAAGTACACACTCGCTCATAAGTTGCCGCAGAATGGCAGCTTGTAGCTTCGGTGTATGCTTCCATACCCTGTTTTTATCCTAATCAATAAAAGATATATGCAACGTAAAAAACTTGTTTCCTTTTTGTTCTGCCTCGCCCTGCTGTGCACAGGTTTTATGCCCGCAGCAGCACAAAGTAGCAACACATTAACCTACGGGGCTTACGAGTCAGGGCCTACTACAACGTGGGGCACCAAAAGAATCGAAAACTATGGAGTAGCTATGCTGCTCAAAGATCCGGCACTCGTGGGGCTCACCATCACCCGCCTGCGCATTCCTTTTGCAGACGATGCCGAGAATCTCTCCAAGGGAGCTGTTTTCCTCAGTAAGAAACTAAATGTGAACAACAGTCAGAATGTGGCCGATGTGCTGGTCGACAGTTTCGCCATCCAGGCTGGCTGGGTCGATGTCACACTCTCCCAACCCTACACCATTACGGAGGAGGGCATTTATGCTGGCTACACCTTCAACGTTGATAAGACTTCCAATAATCCTATTGTTACTGTCAACCAACCGTCGGAGGAAAATCTATGGGTATTTACGGGGCGCACTTTCCGCGTATGGAAAAAGAAAAGCGCATTCCTGAGAAAGTCATTGGCCATGCAGGTCATTCTGACAGGAGCAGCCCCCAACGCTGCTGGTGTGTCTTTTGCAGACAATATCACGCAGCTTGGAGCTCAACCGGAAGTAGAGCTTAGCATCCACAACCATGGGACATCCGCTATCAGCTCTGTTGACTATACCTATGAAATTAACGGCATCAGCAATTCGGCCCATCAAGAGTTTAGCACCCCTATACCGGTACACTTCGGCCGCACTGCAAACTTCAACATCACCCTGCCACAAATGACCCAGAAAGGCATTTGCCCGCTCACAGTTACCATCAATAAAGTCAACAATCAAGCCAATCAAGGAAAGCTTCCTTCCGCCACGCAGAATATGAATGTCTATACTTCCATACCTAAAAAGCGCGCACTCGTGGAAGAGTACACTGGAACATGGTGTCCTTGGTGTCCGAAGGGATTTGTAAGCATGGAATTGCTGGCAAAAACTCTAAAGGAGGATTTCATTGGTGTGGCCTACCACGACCGCGACCCCATGGCATTTTCGCAGGACTTCCCCATCTCCATCGGAGGTTTCCCCACGGCTTCCATTGACCGAGAGGAAAAAAACATTGATCCCTTCCACGGCAGATCTGGTTCAGGCTTCGGCATGAAAACTTTGGTGGAACAGAGAAACAAGAGATTCACACCGATGAACATCAGCGTGAAGGCTTACTTTACGGACGAGGCTGAAACACAAATCCAAGCGCAGTCCAGCACTTTCTCCACCCGCGATTTGGGTTATGCTAACTACCAAGTGGGCTATATTCTCGTGGCCAACGGTTTGACTGAAGCCGGCGACCCTTATCATCAAGACGGATGGGGGCAGAGAAACAATCTGGTGGGGGAAGGTAGTACTTTCCCGGAAGAAGAAATGAAACCGTTCACCAATGGTAGCTATCTCATCAAAGGCTTAACTTTCAATTTTGTGGCTTGCGACCGTTCCAGCAAGCACGGCATCGCTAGCAGCTTGCCCACTAAGATGACAGCAGATGTGGACTACACCCACAATTACACTTTCAACCTCGACAAAGCAAAGAACCCCGCCAAATATCCCATCTATCAAAACAAAAAGATGTTGGAAGTGGTGGCCTTTATCGTTGACCCCACCACCAACTACGTTATCAACGCTTGCAAGACAAAGGTTCAATCTTACGCTACACATACGGGCGTGAACGATGTGACTACTGCCGCCAACGAAACTCCTGTTGCTTACTACAGCGTAGACGGGAAACGCCTCAACGCTCCCCAAAAAGGTATGAACATCGTACGCCTCAGCAACGGCATATCTCGCAAAATCTTCATCAAGTAAGTTGCACGCTTAGCAACCTGCTTTCTCTCATAGCGCCCAGCTCTCCCGCTTGGGCGCTTTTCTTTTGTGCGAAAGGAGATGTACTTAGCAGCGTGGTGTTTCGTCTTCAAAAGAATCGGAGCAATAAGGTTGCTCCGCGCCACACGAAAGACACCCCACACTCCCCTGTGGTAGCCGAGCACTCCCCTTCATGGGGAGATGGAAAGGGCTTTCTTATCAGTCCCTCTCTCCCTTTCGTTTCTCCATACAAAAAGGCCACCCAACACTGCGTTGGGTGGCCTGTGAAATATGTAGGGTCTGCTGACCCATTCGAGGTTTGCTTATTCTGTTTCGTGCAAGCTCTCCGGCATCATGATAATGGCGCACTTGTTACTCTGCTTGAGAAGCACGTTTTTAGCAAAGTTCTGAATGTCTTGGCTTGTTACGCCGTTCACTGCAGCCTCGTAACCCGTGCGTCCGTCTTGGTTCCAGAAAGTTTTAGCAGAGATAAGTCCTTGCCAGTATCCATTATTCTTTTGGCTTTCCTGGTATTCCTTAATCTCAAACTTCTTCACCTTGTCAAGTTCTTCGGCGGTCACGCCCTTTTCTGCAATCTCCTTGATAGCTTCATTCATAAGCTGAAGCGCCTGGTCCACATTGGCAGGCTTCACAGGGCAGTAAAGCTGAACAGAATACTGCGGGTGGAAGCCATAGCTTGCGTTAGCACCAGCCTGCGTACTGTAGGCGATGTTAGCCTTTTCGCGGACACTCTGGAGTACGCGGTCATCGAGCACAGAACCAAAGGCGTTGATAATTTGCGCCTCTTTGAGCGAGTAGGGGTGGCTACCGTGGTAGAGGATAACGATGTTAGCCTTCGGTGTTTCCATACTGCGCACAAACTTGTTGGTCACCTGGCCTTTCACAAGTTCGAGTTTCGGATCGCGGCGTACTTCCTTTTTCTTAGCAGCTGGGATAGACGCGAGATAAAGTTCGCAGAATTGTTTCAGAGAATCAACATCTACGTTACCAGTAAAGAAGAACGTGAAATCAGACGGGCTGTTGAAACGCTCACGATAAATCTTCTGCATCAGCTGATAGTCGTAGAGAGCGAAGTCTGCCTTTTTCTGTTCCGTCGTGCGGATGCGCGCGTCGTGACCATAAATGGTTGTGCGGATAGAGTCAGAGAAAGCTGTTTCGGGAACCTTTTCAGCGTTCTCCAACTGCGTCTTCATGCTCAGCAAAGTATTGTTGTAGGCTTCGGGATCATTACCTATAGCTGTAAACTTGAGGTAGAGCATCTCGAAGAGCGTACGCAAATCCTTCGGAGTAGAGCTTCCGCCGAGACTTTCAGTATCGTTGTTGATAGATGAGCTTAGACTTGCCTGCTTGCCAGCCAAAGCTTTTTCCAACTCAGTCTGCTTGAAGTTGCCCAGACCTGTACCGTCCACGATGTCAGCAGCCAGCTGTGCGTTGACAAGTGTCTTGGGGTCCTTGATATTCAGTTCGTTCAGACCACCCGCACTTTGTGCGCTCATGATTATCTGGCTCTCGTTGAAGTCCGTCTTCTTGAAATAAACCACTGCACCGTTAGAAAGCGTCCATTTAGTATAGCCGAAGTCAGCAGCTTCCTGCTTCTTCACGCTGCCAGCCTTGGGCAGTTTGGTGATGAGCGGTTCGTTCTTCACATTGTCCACATAGGCAGTGACATTTTCAGCCATACCTGCTTCAACGGCCGCCTTCATCTGTGCTTCAGTAGGAACTACCACGCCATCCTTTTCAGGATACATAGCGAGGAACACGAAGTTCGTGTCGGTGCGTGCCGTCAGTCCAGCCACCATCTGGCTAACCACAGGAGCGAGCTGCTTGGATGCGCGGAGCTGTTGTGAAATCATCTTGTAGAGGTTATACTCTGTTTCGATGCTGGGGATAGCGTTACCCTCGAGGAAGTGGCGGTAGTACTGCGGGATGTAGTAGCTACTCTTCTGCTTGTCGCGGTTGTTGTAAACGGCCTCCAAGTTGCTGAGGAATTCATCATCTGCGCGCATCAGCTCAGTCTCTGTAATACCGAATTTGTTAGCGCGTTTGATTTCCGCCATAACTGCCTTGACAGCTTCAGCGTCCTTACCGGGCTTCGGAACGATGTAAACGGACAATGCGTCACACGTCTTGGAGAGCAGATAAGTGCCGTAGTCCACTCCTGCCTGAACAAATGGGCAGTCGGGCTTTTGTGTCATTTCGCTGAAACGTTGGTTCAGAGCCGAAGTGGCCAGTGCAGTGAAATAGTTCTGCATCAGGAAATACTGAGAACCGCGCATGTTGCGATCCATGGGTTCCGTCTTGAACATGATCTCCATCACGCCAACAGTCTGTTCCTTGTCCTTGTCGATAACATAGATAGGTTCGTTGTTGTCAGGCACAGGATAGCTCTCATATTTAGCTTCGTTCTTCGGGTTGGGCAGGTCGGAGAAGAGTTTCTTAACCTTAGCCTCCATTTGAGCAGCGTCGAAGTCGCCCACCACTACTATGCCCTGCAAGTCGGGGCGATACCATTTGCGGTAGTAGGCTTTGAGCTCCTCGGGCTTAAAGTTGTCCACCACGCTCATCAAACCAATTGGCATGCGCTTGCCGTAGCGTGAACCCGGATAGAGCTTCTCGAGGTTGCGGTTCAAGATGCGCTGACTGGCACTTGAGCGCAAACGCCACTCTTCGTGGATGATGCCGCGCTGCTTCTTGATTTCTTCCGGTGTGAGGAGCAAGTCGTGGCTCCAGTCGTGGAGGATGAGCAAGCAGCTGTCAAGGTTAGCCGGCGTCACGGGTACGTTGTCGATGTTGTACACCGTTTCGTCCGTACTGGTGTAGGCGTTGAGGTTCTCGCCAAACTTCACGCCGATTCTTTGCGTGTAGTTGATGATGCCGCTACCAGGGAAGTTGGTGGTTCCGCCAAAGGCCATGTGCTCCAAGAAGTGAGCCAGACCGCGCTGCGATTCCTCCTCCTGCACAGAACCCACCTTCTGCACGATGTAGAAGAAAGCCTGCTTCTCAGGAAGATTGTTGTGACGGATGTAATAGGTCATGCCATTGGGCAGGACACCCATGCGAACTGCCGGATCAATAGGCAGCTGCGGGATTTGCTGGATTTGCTGTGCAAAAACCTGCATCGCGGGCAAGAGAGCCAGCGTCAGCAGGAATAGCAAGGTTTTTTTGAACTGTTTCATCAGTCGTTGGATTTATGAATTAAAAGAATTGTATTGTATCTATTACAGTATTGTATAATGCAAATGTAAGACATATTCCGCATATCTACACAGATTCATAACAAATTTTAAGCTACAATAAATGCAAAGAAAAACTCACACATAGTCCTGTATTTGTCCCTCCTTTCCGTTAGCGGCGCGAAAAGACCTGCGCGAGCATAGCTTTTAGCAACACTTTCAACCGCTTATTTTGTAGCCGATTTCTTTACACTCACGTTTTCTCACTTACACTCCCATTTTTCTGCATCTTTGAGAAACTGACTTTTTCTTCAAAACATATTGAGCAGCACTCTCACAAAAATTCTCCATTTTCTCCGTTCAACTTGTCGTTTTCTCCTTTTTGCTAAAAATTTTGAGCAGAATTGCCCGTTTTTAGGCTAAAGAGGCTCGTCAATACAATAAGGATGTCGGCGGACAGAATAAGGCTATCGGCCGACACAATAAGGATGCCAGCGGACAGCCTTATTGTATCCACGAATCCGAGGTTTGCTCCGATTCACACATACGGAAGCGCGCTCAGTTTTGAGCCACTGACGGAGGCATAGAATAAGAATCTATTTGACAAAGTAAGGCGCTCGCTTCCCTCCCTTTAGACGGTTCTTGCAAAGGTCTGAGAGAGGGGTGGAAGAAAGGACTGTGGCAACCGCTATGAGCAAGCTGGTGAAGATTAAGTGTTGCTAAAAGGCTCGATTGCTTTTGCTTTCCCCGCTGTAAGGGTTATCTTTGCTTTCTTAAAGCAAGAAAATAGAGCGGAATGAGTATAACACGATTGGCGCGCCCGTTTTTCCAACACCGTTTGAAAGCGATAGCGCGCTATGCCACAGATGCGGAAGAAATCCAACGAAAGGTGCTGAAACGCCTGCTGCGCGAAGCGGCCCAGACGGCCTATGGGCGTGACCATGGGTTTGGCGAAATCCGTTCCTACGAGGAGTTTTCCCACGCCGTTCCCGTGAACACCTACGAAGAGCTCAAAGGCTTCATCGACCGCATGCGCCATGGTGAGCGCGATGTGCTTTGGAAGGGTGGTGTGGAATGGTATGCCAAATCGAGTGGTACTACCAATGACAAATCTAAGTTTATTCCCGTTTCCTCCGACGGACTTCGCGACACGCACTATGCAGGTGGCACCGACGCGGTGGCGCTCTATCTGCAAAACAATCCCGAGAGCCGACTCTTTGATGGGCGCGCCCTCATTTTGGGCGGTAGCCATCAGTCGAACTATAACCTCCCCGGCTCGCTCGTTGGGGACTTGAGCGCCATTCTGATTGAGAACATCAATCCCGTGGTTAATCTTTTTCGTGTCCCCAAGAAGCGCGTGGCGCTGTTGAGTGACTTTGAGGAGAAGCGCGACCTCATCGCGCGAGAGGCACTACGGAAGAACGTGACGAATTTGTCGGGTGTGCCGTCATGGATGATGGGTGTCATCACGCGCGTCCTCGAACTCAGCGGCAAACAATACCTCGACGAGGTGTGGCCCAATCTGGAAGTGTTCTTCCACGGCGGTATTGCCTTCACGCCCTACCGCGAACTGTATCGCAGTTTGATACGCAGCCCGCGGATGCACTATATGGAAACCTACAACGCCTCCGAGGGCTTCTTCGGTTTGCAAAGCGACCTGGCAGATCCAGCCATGCTGCTGATGCTCGACTATGGTGTGTTCTACGAGTTCATACCGCTGGAGGACGTTGGGAAGGAGCAGCCGCAGGTTGTGCCCCTTTGGGAGGTGGAGACAAACCGCAACTACGCCATCGTCATTACCACGAGCTGCGGCTTGTGGCGCTACCAGATTGGCGACACTGTGCGCTTCACGCAGATAAGGCCCTATAAGTTCGTCATCTCTGGCCGCACCAAGAGTTTCATCAATGCCTTTGGCGAGGAACTCATTGTGGACAACGCCGAACAAGGACTGGCCGAAGCCTGCCAGCAGACAGGCGCACAGGTGAGAGAATACACGGCCGCCCCCGTCTTTATGGACGAAACGGGCAAGTGCCGCCACCAGTGGGTCATAGAGTTTACGAAGATGCCCGCCAACGTTGGGGAGTTTGCCACCATACTTGACCGCACGCTCCAGAACCTCAACAGCGACTACGAAGCCAAGCGACACAAGGACATCACCCTCCAACCCTTGGAAATCATAGTGGGGCGCACAAATCTCTTCCACGACTGGCTCAGTTCGAGAGGCAAACTCGGCGGGCAGCACAAGGTGCCGCGCCTGGCCAATAACCGCGCCATCATTGAAGAAGTGATAGCCTTGAACAAATGACCTTGAGTTGGGTCGTTCTCGGACTGCGCTGATTGATCCAACCAGTCTGAATACAGATACAGTTACAAGAACCTGAAAGTTTATGAATATATCGCGCAACATCCTCCCTTTCTTCCTGCTGCTCGCTTTAGCGGCAGGACTGGCCTCTTGCGCCAATCCAGGCTCAGGCCCCGACGGCGGCCCGTATGATGAGACCCCGCCCAGCGTGCTCCAAATGTCGCCACAATTAGGAGAGAGCAACGTGAAGAAAGCTAAGAAAATCACGCTTACATTCAGCGAGAATGTGAAGCTGGAAAATGCGTCCGAAAAGGTGGTAGTATCCCCGCCACAGCTGGAAGTACCGGAGATAAAAGTCAGCGGGCGACAGGTGAGCATAGAACTGATGGACAAACTCCGCCCTAATACAACCTACACGGTAGATTTCTCCAATGCCATCACAGATGCCACGGAGGGAAATCCGCTCGGGCAATTCACCTACTATTTCTCTACGGGAGAAAGCGTCGACACAATGGAAGTGGGCGGCACAGTGCTTGATGCGAGCAATCTGACCCCTGTGTCGGGCATCCTCGTAGGCCTCCACTCGAATCTGAACGATACGGCTTTCACCAACACCCCATTGGAGCGCGTGGCGCGTACTGACAGCCACGGCCGCTTCAGCATCAAAGGCGTTGCGCCCGGCACGTATCGCGTCTTTGCCCTGCAAGACATGGACGGCGACTTTAAGTACACCCGCGGCGAGAAGTTGGCGTTTACGACCAAGTCCTTTGAACCCTCGTGCTACCCCGATGTGCGCTACGACACCGTATGGGCCGATACGATTCATTATGATTCTATCCGCACCATCAATTATACCCATTTCACGCCCGACGATATTATTCTGTTGGCATTTCAGGAAACATCGGTGATTCATTCCCTTCTGAAAATGCAGCGCGATATTCCTACGCGCTTCACGGCTTATTTCACCGCACCAAACGATAAACGCCCCGTGGTGCGCGGCTTGAATTTCGATGCCTCCAAGGCGCTCATTGAGGACCACTCGGCACACAGCGACACCATCACTTATTGGATTCAACAACCCGACGTGGCCCACAACGACACGCTCCGCTTCCTTTACAGCTACCAAGCCACGGACGACTCGACACATCAACTCTGTGAGCGAACAGACACCATGGAGCTGGTGCCACGACTGACCAACGCTCGCCTCGATAAAGAACGAGCCGAGAAAGAAGCCCGTTGGAAAAAGCAGCTGGAGAAGCGACACAAGCGCGGAGACTATACGCAGGAGCGTATGCCTGTGGAAGCGCTCAAGATGAGCACACAAACGGCGAGTCCCTTCACACCTATCGACAATGTTAACTTTTCCCTCGAAGAACCCCTCTTATCTGTGGATTCGCAAAAGTTTCATCTCTTCCACAAAGTGGACAGTACTGAAACGGCAGCTCCTTTCCGCATGGAGCGCACTGGCTTGCTGAAATTCCGACTCATAGGAGAATGGCGACCCGGACAGAAGTATCGGCTCGCCGTAGACAGTGCCGCCGTGGTAGGTATGTCCGGATTGGTCAACAAGTCGAGCACGCTCGACATCAGCATTGCTACGGCCGAGGATGTAGGCTCTCTCTTCATCACCATCCCCGATGCCGACAGCACGGCCATAGTACAGTTGCTCTCGAGCGATACGAAAGTGGAGCGACAACTCAAGGTGAAGAACCAGCGCGCCGACTTCTTCTATGTCCGCCCCGGCACTTATTATGTCCGCTGCTTCTTGGACAGTAACGGCAATGGTAAGTGGGATGTGGGCGAGTATGCAACGCAGCGTCAGGCCGAGGAGGTTTTCTATCTGTCCGCGCCGATAACCGTTCGCGCCAATTGGGATGTTGATCAAAACTGGACACTTCGCGCACTGCCGCTCACAGAGCAGAAACCAGCAAATCTCTCCAAAGTGAAAGCCGACAGCAGACGCGAATCGGCACATCAAAAAAACTTGAATAGAAAACGGGATACAAAATAAGTTGCGCTAACAGCGACAACATTTTGTCCCTTGAATTTCGTAACACATAACTAAAACTTATGAAACATCTTAGAATACTCATCCTGACAATGGTTCTGAGCAGCGTTGCAGGCCTTGTCCGCGCGCAGTGTTCCGCTTCAAACACGGCTTTCCAAAACGGAGAAACGCTCGTCTTTGATCTCTACTTCAATTGGAAGTTTATCTGGATAAAAGTGGGCAATGCCACTTGGAGCGTTTCGCAGACACAATACAACGGAAATCCCGCCTATCGAACACGACTCATAACACGCGGCTCGGAAAGAGCAGACAAATACTTCGTCATGCGCGACACGCTGACGGCTTACACAAGCCTGAACCTCTCTCCGCTCTACTACGAGAAGAATGCAAAAGAGGGCGGACAGTATAGAAGGGAGCGAGTGTGGTACACATACCCCAACGGGCAGTGCCACTTAAAGATGTTCTACAAAAGAGACGACAAACCTGCTAATTGGAAGCAGTTCCAGTCGAAATACTGTGCTTTCGACATGGTTAGCATGATGCTGCGCGCCCGCTCCTTTAATCCGGACAATTATAGTCCTGGTCATCGCCAGAGCTTTCTTATGGCTGAGGGTAAACGCGCCGAATGGAAAACGCTCGTATATCGAGGAAAGGAAAACGTGAAGATGGAGGGACGCACCACTACCTACCGCTGCCTCGTGTTCGACTACTTGGAAAAGGAGGACGGAAAGGAGAAACGCATCGTGACGTTCTATGTGACGGACGACGCAAACCACCTACCGGTCCGTCTGGATATGTACCTGAATTTTGGAACGGCTAAAGCCTTCCTCAGCGGCTGCCGAGGACTGCGCAACCCTATGGGAGCTGTGGTGAAGAACTAAGTGTTTCGTAATTCATCTATCGCATTGAAACTTATCATTGACAACGCTATTCCTTTTATAAAGGGAGAGGCGGAGAAATTGGGAGAAACCGTGTACAAACGCGGGGCAGACATCACGGCAACTGATGTGCGCGATGCTGATGTACTGATAGTGAGGACGCGCACCCGCTGCGACCGCGCTCTGCTTGAGGGTTCGAACGTTCGCCTTGTTGTGACGGCCACCATAGGCTTTGATCACATCGACACAGCCTGGTTGGCCGAAGCGGGCATTCGGTGGACAAATTGCCCGGGCTGCAACGCCGCGAGCGTGGGTCAGTATGTGGCGTGCTGCTTGTTGAGGTTGCAGCAAGAGAAAGTACTCGATGTGAGAAGCCTTACTATTGGCGTGGTCGGCGTGGGACACGTGGGCACGGAAGTAGTGGCAGCTGTCGAGCGATTGGACTGTCGTATTTTGCAGTGCGACCCTTTCCGCGCCGAAGCCGGCGAAGAAGATTTCGTGGAGCTCAAGACCATTGCCGAACAGGCCGATGTTGTCACTTTCCACACGCCGCTGACCAAAGACGGGCCTTATCCTACGCATCATTTGGCCAATGCTGATTTTTTCTCCGCTTGTCGGGCGAAGCAGCCACTCATTATCAATGCTGCACGCGGAGGAGTTGTTGATGAGCAGGACCTACTGGCGGCTATCGACCATAAGCACGTGAAAGGAGCGATTATAGATACGTGGGAACATGAGCCACAAATCGATCAACGCCTTTTGGAAAAGGCCTTCTTTGCTACTCCCCACATTGCGGGCTATAGTGCTGACGGAAAAGCCAACGGCACACGGATGTCGCTACAAGCCGTGGCCGATTTCTTCGGACTGGACATCGCGTTCAACATTCTCCCACCTGCTCTTCCAGCCAACTATCGTTACAATCCGTTTGAGCGTCCTGTCTGTGAGCAGCTGCGGCGCTACGATCCGTTAGTGGACAGTATGGCGCTAAAGAAGTATCCGATGCTTTTCGAGCAACTTCGCGGCAACTACCCACTGCGCAGAGAATGATAGTTTTAAACCACAAAAGCGAGGAGACAAGCCTCCCCCGCATCGCTCGCAACATTGCGCCTTTCAGCCCCATACTTGTGACTTTCAATACTTTCAAGTAAATTTGCAACAAAATATATACAATAAATAATATGACAGATCATCAACTCTACATCTACAATACGCTGACGCGTACCAAGCAGCTGTTCAAACCTATCCATGAGGGGCGCGTCGGTATGTATGTATGCGGTCCCACCGTTTACGGCGATCCCCATTTGGGACATGCGCGTCCAGCTATCACCTTCGATATTCTGTTCCGCTATCTCAAGCACCTGGGCTACAAAGTGCGCTATGTGCGCAACATTACAGACGTAGGCCATCTCGAACACGATGCAGATGACGGCGACGACAAAATAGCTAAGAAAGCAAAGCTCGAACAACTCGAACCGATGGAAGTAGCGCAATTCTACACAAACCGCTACCATCGAGCAATGGATCTACTCAACGTGTTGCCGCCAAGTATTGAGCCGCACGCCACAGGCCACATCATCGAGCAAGAAGAACTTGTAAAGGAGATTATGAGCAATGGTTTTGCCTACGAGGCTAATGGCTCTATCTATTTCGATGTAGAAAAGTACAATCAGAAGTATCACTACGGTGTGTTGTCGGGACGTAATCTCGACGACATCATTAACCACAGTCGCGATCTGGCTGGCACTGACGAAAAGCGTAATCAAGTTGACTTCGCCCTTTGGAAAAAAGCCCAGCCCGAGCACATTATGCGCTGGCCCAGCCCTTGGAGCAATGGTTTTCCTGGTTGGCACTGTGAATGCACGGCGATGGGCCGAAAATACCTCGGCACAGAGTTCGACATACATGGAGGAGGAATGGACCTCGTGTTCCCCCACCACGAGTGCGAGATAGCGCAAGCTGTGGCTTCGCAAGGGAAGCCGATGGTTCGCTACTGGATGCACAACAACATGATAACCATCGAAGGCAAGAAGATGGGTAAAAGTTTGGGCAACTTTATCACGCTGTTCGAGTTCTTTACGGGAGAGCACGAAAAGTTAGACCAAGCTTACAGTCCAATGACTATACGCTTCTTCATCTTGCAGGCGCAATACCGCTCAACAGTTGATTTCAGCAACGAAGCCCTCCAAGCCAGCAAGAAAGGCCTCGACCGCTTGATGGAAAGTATTGTAAACCTCGAGCGCATTGAGCCAACGGCCAACGGGAGTATCACGCTGGACTACGCCAAGGAGCTGGAGGCGAAATGCTATGAGGCAATGGACGACGACCTTAATACGCCGATCGTTATCAGCCACCTATTCGACGCTTGCCGCGTTGTGAATCAACTCATAAATAAGAAGCAGACCATCACCTCCGATGCGCTGGCCAAGCTGAAAGAGGTATTCCGCACTTTCTCTTTCGACATCCTCGGTCTGAAAGCCGAATCCGACGGCAATGCCGCACGTGAAGAGAGTTTTGGTAAGGCCATCGATCTCCTTCTTGAGGTTCGCGCCAAGGCCAAGGCAGCTAAGGACTGGAGCACCAGTGATCAGATTCGCGACGAACTTTCCGCCTACGGATTTGAAGTAAAAGACACCAAAGACGGTGCCACTTGGAAACTTAATAAATAAGTCGACAACAGGAGACAAGGGAGAAATATCCAAACGCAGCCTTTGGGCAGAAGCTTAGAACCATCCTCCCTCGTCTCCTGTTTGTTCTATTTTTTACTCCCCAACTTGTATCTAATAACATTTTTAATATGAATAAAATTATCAGAACACTGTTGCTTCTGACGCTTATAGCAGGCTTCGGCCAAATGCAGGCGCAGGACGTAATGGTTATCAGCAAGACCAACGGAAAGGACGTACGCTTCAACGCAAACAATGTAGATTCCGTTTTCTATGAATCTGTCTATTCTCTTCCTTATTCTAACGCCCTGAATGGAGAACAAGGCAATTTCTATGTGGTAAACAAAACGCTGCCCGAAGGCTTTACCTCAATTTGGAAAGGCGACAGCAGATACGCATGTATGAAAGCGTCGGGCTATGCAAATGGTCAAAAGTACGACACAGAAAGCTGGCTCATCTCTCCGAAAGTCGGACTGCTCAACACAACCTCTGCCACACTCACTTTCGAGCATGCAGGAAAATTCTTCCAAGACATATCGCAGGAAGTCTTTGTTTACGTCAAGGGCGACAATAGTGAGTGGGAGAAGCAGACTATCAGCATCTACCCCACGAGCTTCACGTTCAAAAAAGTCTCTATCGACCTCTCCAAGTACATTGGGCAAGCCGTGGAAGTAGCCTTTGCCTACACCAGCACCACTGCTTCTGCTGGCACATGGGAAGTAAAGAACGTGTCGATAACGGGTTCTTCCGATTCGTCGACAGATCCTGACACCACATCAACGGAATTTAAAGGTTACTTTGAACTACCTGTCATCACCAAAGAACAACTTGCGCAAGCAAATCTCAAGTATATCCAGCACAGCTTCAGTCATGGCGGTAAGGAAGTACGTTCTTACGAAATGCTCTACGATACTAATCTGAAAATGGCCTATTGGGTGGCGTATCCTCTCTGCTCTTTCTATACGCAGAAGAATACAAAGCGCACCGATGCTTGGGGATATGATCCAAAGCTCCCTCAATCAGAACAATCTACAATGAAGCATGGTCTCGGCCATGGCTATGATCGTGGTCACCAGATACCGAGTGCCGATCGTTTAGTTACGAAAGAAGCCAACGAACAAACGTTCTACTACACCAACATGACCCCACAATTGGCGGGTCTGAACCAGAAAACATGGCAGAAATTAGAGACAGCACTGCGCTCAACGTTTATGCCGACAACTGATACTCTCTACGTGGTCACTGGAGCTATGCCGACAACGCCCGACAATATGACAATTACATATATGAGCGACAACAACGGCGTTCAAATAGCCATACCGAAGTACTACTTTAAGGCCATCTGCGCTGTCAACCGCACAACGGGCGAAGCAAAGACGATGGCTTTCAAGATAGACCATGTAGCCACCAACGATAACTATTTGAACTACGTTATCTCTGTTGCCGAATTGGAACGCCTTACGGGATTCACCTTCTTCCCTGGCATTGATCCAAAATACAAGAAATCTACTTCGTGGTAATTCATACAGAGGCTTCTCTCACCTTATGGGGAGAAGCCTCTTCTCTTTCTTCTCAACGTAGCCCCTTGAGGCCTTGCTCGAGAAGAGCATACAAAAAAGCTGAACTCTTTATTGGGAGTTCAGCTTTTATTATGTGATAGAAATGCGCTATTAGTTGCGTGGTTTAGCAACAGCATTGGCCTTGAGCAATTCCACCTTGAAAATCAACGTAGAGTTGGCGGGAATTTGCTGCTGATTATTGGGTCCGTAAGCCAGTTCGGCAGGGATGTAAAGTTCCCAAGTGCTGCCCTCGGGCATGTGGGTAAGAGCCTCCGTCCAACCTTTGATAACTTGGTTGGCCTTAAACTGAGCGGGCTGATTGCGGCGGTAGCTGCTGTCGAAGACAGTACCGTCGATGAGCTTACCCTCGTAGTTCACCTCCACATTAGAAGTGTCGGCAGGCACAGCTCCCGTACCCTTCACGAGCACCTTGTATTGCAAGCCACTCTTTGTTGTAACGACACCCGCCTTCTTTGCGTTGGCCAACAACCAAGCCTGGTTGGCCTGTTTGTAGATGTTCTGCGTGTAGGCAGCCTGCTGCTCGATGAGTTTCTGGGCAGAATCCACGGTCAGCGTAGTGGGCTCGCCCAACACAGCCTGCGAAAGTCCGCGTACATACTCTGCAGCGTCCACGTAGTTTGCATCGCTCTTGCCTGCAGCTTCTTTGTTGATAGCTGGGATAATGCGATCCGTGTTCATCTTAGCAATTTTCAAACCAGCGGCATAGGCCATGGCTTTCTTAGCCTCAACAGAATTGCCGTCAGCATTGAAGCCGCGAACGGCATCATGGAGATATGCTGAATCAACGCCTTCGCGCTGGATGAGATAGTCCTTCAAACTACCGCCCTGAATCACACCGAAAGCATAAGAAAAGATCTTTGCATCAACAGGTTTGAGCTGTTGAGCCGGAACAATTTGAGCTGCTTTCACAGTTTTGGGCTGTTTCTTCTTCTGAGCCACTGCCGGCACCATCAGTGCTGCCAGTGCAAGGGTAAATATGGTTCTGATTTTCATTTTCTTTAAATAATGATTGATGATGGATAAGAAACGAATTACGAGGTACGAGAGAGAAGCCGCTCAGCAGTAGCCACTGCATCGCACATCTTATCTATCGCACCTCGTAGTGATATTTACTGACCGATACCTTCAAGTTGTACCTTGAAAATCAGCGGAGAGAACGGAGGAATAGGACCTTGTCCAGCTTCGCCATAAGCCTGGTCGTAAGCGATATAGATTTCCCAGATAGAACCTACGGGCATGTGGCTCAACGCAACCTTGAAACCTGGGATTGACTGGCCTACGTTCATCGGCACAGCCTTACCGCCGTTGTTGCGAGTAGTTGAATCGAAAACTTGACCGTTTGGAAGTTTGCCTTCATACTGAACGCGCACCACGGAAGTATCGGAGGGGACAGCGCCAGTTCCTTCCTTGATAACCTTATAATAAACGCCCTCGGCAAGTTTCTTAACGCCTGACTCTTTAGCCTTCTTCTCGATGAAATCCTGCGCCTCTTTGCGCTGCGGCCCATACTGCTCTTCCATGGCTTTCGTACGCAAGACCTGGAAACGCTTATTGGCATCTTCGCCAGCCTGTTCTGGGCCGATTTCAACACCATTGATTTTGAGCGCTGACTTATGGCGCACACCAGCCGTGAAGCCAGCCAGATAGTTACGCAAAGAGAGTTTCTTCGTGCTATCATTGCCGAAGATCATTCGCTCAATACCTGGGAACATCTGGGTCTTCATCTGCACACCAGCTTGTACGCCGGCGTAGTAGGCTTGCTTCTTCTTGTCGTCGCCAGCCAGCGCGCCGTCTTTCACGCCACGGAGGAAGTCGTCGATATAAGCCGAGTCGATACCAGACTGTTGGAAATAGTTCTCGATGCCTGCTGTTTGGCTCAAACCGATCTCATAGCTGAGCGTGTCGACATCGTTCTTCATGCTTGCTCTCGGGCTTCCGTTGTTGCAGGAAGCAAAGAGGGTGGCTGCTGCAATAACAGCCAAGGATAAAATCTTCTTCATATAAAGAATTACATTACTTTGATTAGTTCAACATCGAAGACAAGGGCAGCATAGGGAGGTATAGAATTGCCAGCTCCGCGCTCTCCATAGGCCAGGTTGTAGGGGATGAAGAAGCGGTACTTTGCGCCTTCCTTCATCAGCTGCACGCCTTCCGTCCAGCCAGCTATCACGCCGTTGAGAGGGAATACGGCAGGCTCGCCGCGCTGGTAGCTGCTGTCGAATACAGTTTCATCTATCAAGCGGCCTTCATAGTGACACTTCACCTGGTCAGTAGCCTTTGGTTGTGCACCTGTACCTTCAGTCAGCACTGTGTACTGCAAACCGCTGGGCAACACCACAACTCCGTCCTTCTTAGCGTTTTCGGCCAAGAAGTCCTCGCCTGCTTTGCGCATGAATTTGCTGCGCTCTGATTCCTGCTTCTGCATAAACTCCTGAACAGTTGTTTGTGCTTCAATCGGAGTGAGCTCTGTGCTCTTTCCTGCAAGAACATCAGCAACGGCCTTCGCAAAGTCGGTCGTGTCTACATTGTTTGCGCCCAAACCTTTGAGGTTTTCGGCAATCACCATACCAAGGGCATAGCTAAGTTTGTCCATACTTATTTTCTATTTTTATTATATGTGTTATTTATTTCGCGCAAAAATACAACATTTTTCTATAAGTGTACCTACTTTTTTGCGCCATCTATAGGAGAACAACCTACACTTTTAGGTATTTTTGCGAAAAGTACCTATTCTTTTCTCTTTCACGCCCACGGATGAAGCCCTTCCGCGCAGCCAGAAGAGGGAAAAAGCTTGATTTAAGACCTATGATTATGAAGAAGAAACTTGTTGTATTGACCGGTGCGGGTATCAGTGCCGAAAGTGGCTTTGAAACTTTCCGCGATACAGGCGGACTGTGGGAGAAATACCCTGTGGAGCAGGTAGCTACCCCTGAGGGATGGCTGCGCGACCCCGATTTGGTGACAGATTTTTACAATGGTCTGCGCAAGCAGTTGCCCACGGCTCAGCCCAATGCTGGGCACTTGGTGCTGGCCGAAATGGAGCAGGACTACGATGTGACGGTGATCACGCAGAATGTGGACGACCTGCACGAGCGCGCGGGCAGTCATCGCGTCATCCATCTCCATGGTGAGCTCATGCGCGTTTGTTCGAGTCGCGACCCCGATAATCCGCGCTGCTGGGAGACCCTCACTGCCGACCGCCTCGAGGTTCGCCACGGCGAGAAGGCCAAAGACGGCTCGCTGCTTCGCCCGTGGATCGTATGGTTTGGCGAAGCTGTGCCCAATCTCGACATAGCTGCGCGCGAAGTGGAGCAGGCCGATATTTTTGCAGTCATAGGTAGTTCGCTCAACGTTTACCCCGCAGCGGGCCTCATCCGCTATGCGCCGGCCGACAGTCCTGTTTTCGTGATCGACCCGAAGCCGGTGCGCGTGCCCACACGCCGCGAAGTGGAGGTGATACAGGAGGTGGCATCCAAGGGAGTACCGCTCTTGCGCGACCGACTGAAACAACTGGGCTAAGCCCTTATTCTCCCGACTGACATATACGGAAGCAGTGCTCGACAAACCTCATGTTGCGCACTGCTTTTTTATACCAAAAAAGTAAGAGATTATTTTACAAACCATTTTTTCATTTTAGCGCACGAAAAGAGGGAATTGGCCAAAATTTTTCTTTGGTGGAGGATTTTGCAGGATAGTTTTGGGTGAGATTTTCCAGTTTTTATAGTTTTTCACCTCAAAAACCGCACTTTTTTCTCATTTTTCTGCCCGTTCGTGGCCTTATCCAGCCCGTTAGTTTCCTTATTGTGTCGGCTGGCTTCCTTATTCTGTCAGCTGACGCAATAAGGGAATCCGCCGACAGCCTTATTGTATCGGCGAGCAGGAAGGCTGGATGGGGCGATCTCTTCTTTTCGTGCGAGGATTTTGTGGCTTTCGTGGGAGGGGGAAAGTAGGAAAATTGTTGATGTTTTAAGCCCACGAATTTTCACGAAGAAGGCGAAAGAGCACGAATCAGGAAGCCCCATCCAGATTCTTATAAGTGGGAGTGCTCAGACTTGGTTCTCGGACGGGTCCGACTAGTCCGACCAGTCCGATATTCAGTTCTCCGACCAGTCCGACTGGTCGGACCCGTCCGAGAACCAAATGCGAGAAAGCAGAAATCCAATAAGCCGTTGAAGAATCCTGCAATTAAGTGGCAGCCGAGCACTCCCCCTCATGGGGGAGGTGGAGGAGGCTTCCCATTATTTCATATAATCTTCTTAACTTCGCGCCAAACTCTGAAATCATGCAATACTTCTTTTTGATGGCAGGTGCGCTCTTGCTGGCCTATATCGTGTATTTCTCATGCAATAAAGGTATGGCGCGAAATGCGCGCGGGCAACAAACGCGGCGCTTGGGCGTGGCAGCTGTGCTGGCCTGTATTCCGCTGACGGTGGCGCAAGTTCCGGTGACGGCTCCGAGCCTGCTGCTGGTGGCGGGGATAAGTGGGTTGTGGATGCTGACCTATCCGCTGCTCTATCATCTTACTCATCGCAAATCGTCGCCCGACTATGAAAACTATATGGATATAGATTTCGGTCTCTATCTCTTTGGAGGTCTTTCAGGTCTGCTGGCCTTGCTGGCGGCTTTCTTACCGGACAGCAGGATGGTGAGCACCTTTGTGGCGACAGCTGAAGTGGTGCTGGTGTTTATCCCTTTATTTCAAATCATTTATTATTTGACCTATCGGGTATGTATCGACTCAACGGGGATGAAGACTATTCAAGAGACGGATAGGAATGAGATTATCGAATTTTTCCGCTCGTTTGCTTGGTGGCAGAACTTAGCGGCTGTTGTGCCCGTGGTGGCGGCTGTGGCGGGCGTATGCTTCGTTAATTTTGCATATCCCGTTCCCGCACCAGCGTTTGGGCGATTGGAGAATGCGGAAGCTTGGGTGCGCCTGACGATAGTGGGCGGACTGACTGTTTTCTTGCTCGTCTACACCTGGAAAAGCCATCACGGCGTGTTTGGACGCACGGGAATCGCTACGCTCTATGCAGATGTGAAAGAATACATTGAGGGCTATCGCCACTATGCTGCTTCTACCGAAAAACGCGTGAGCAGCCTCGAAGCAGAAGCCTTGGGACAGCCAACGGAGAAAGCGGGGACGGTGGTGCTCGTGATAGGCGAATCGGGCTGCCGCGACTTTATGAGTGCTTTTCATGAGGACTTGCCCGAGGACACGACACCATGGCTTCGCGCGTGCAAAAAGGATAGCGAACATTTTGTGCTCTTTCCGAAGGCCTACTCTTGTTCGATGCAAACAGTGCCTTCGTTGGAACGCGCCTTGACGGAATATAACCAATACAACGATAAGGATTTTTCAGAATCCTGTTCAGTGGTTGACATGGCCCATAAGTTGGGCTATCGCGTGCATTGGTATAGCAATCAAGGACATTTGGGCACTTTCGATACGCCTATTTCCCTCGTGGCCGAGACGGCAGATGTGGCGAAATGGACGCATCAGGAAGTGGGGAAGGTGCAATACGACGCGTCGCTACTCGACTTCCTCGATGAGGTAGATCCTACGAAGAATAATTTTGTTGTGCTCCATCTGATTGGTAGCCACTTCAATTTCATCAACCGCTACCCTCGAGAATTTACGCGCTGGGGGAAACCGGGCGTTCAAGACAATGTGGTGAACTACAAGAACTCACTGGCTTATACGGACATGGTATTGGAGAAAGTGTTCGATTATGCGCGCCAACGGCTCAACCTGCGCGCTATGGTTTATTGCAGCGATCACGCCACAGAACCTGGGCGACGCCGCAAGCCAAACTTCGACGGATTTCAGATGACACGTATTCCGCTCTTTGCTTACCTCTCATCGGAATATCGCTCGCTGCATCCGGGGCGCATGGAGGCCTTGCAGAGCAATGCGGAGAAATATGTGACCAACGACTTGCTCTATGACCTCATCTGCGGCATCTTTGATGTTCGTTCCAACTGCTTTGATGAGAGTCAGTCGCTGGCTTCTACCAGCTATCGCTTCAAGCGCGAAGAACTGCTCACTTATGAGGGCAAAAAACACATCAAGGACGACGACGAGAGCGACAGATGAAGAGAAAAATACAGAGACTTTGGTGAAAAATAAACGGGCGAAACAACGTTGGCGAAGCTCTATTTTACTCATCTTTTACAGTATAATGGTAGCCAATTCTTATTGTGTCGGACAAGAAAAGAAAGCAAAATTTTCATAGTTTCCTCATATTGAAGTAATTTTGCACACATAAATAGAATTATAATAAGAGAAAGAAATAATATGGAAAAGAAAGACTTCAAGCGCACCCTTGTGACGGCCGCTCTGCCCTATGCCAACGGCGGTGTTCATATCGGACACTTGGCGGGAGTTTATGTGCCGGCCGATATCTATGTGCGCTATCTGCGCCTTCGCGGACGTGATGTTCTCTTTATCTGTGGTTCCGACGAACACGGAGTACCTATCACCATCCGCGCTAAGAAAGAGGGCGTCACTCCGCAAGATGTCTGCGACCGCTACCATAAACTCATCAAAGAATCTTTTGAGAAATTCGGAATAAGCTTTAGTATTTATAGCCGTACTACTTCGGATGTACACGCAAAGACCGCGACCGAATTCTTTGAAAAGCTCTACGAAAAAGGAGAATTTATCGAGCAAGAAAGCGAACAGTACTTCGACGAGGAAGCAAAGACTTTCCTGGCTGACCGCTATATTAAAGGTGAGTGTCCCCACTGCGGAAACGCCGACGCATACGGCGACCAGTGTGAGAAGTGCGGTAAGGATCTTTCCCCCACCGAACTTATCAATCCGCACAGCACCATCAGCGGTTCAAAACCAGTATTGCGCACAACAAAGCATTGGTACTTGCCGCTCGACAAAGCCCAGCCCTGGCTGGAGAAGTGGATACTTGCTGACCACTCCGATTGGCGTTCCAACGTGGTGGGCCAATGTAAGAGTTGGTTTGATATGGGCCTGAAACCGCGCGCCGTGACCCGCGATTTGGACTGGGGCATCCCCGTACCAGTGGAAGGCGCAGAGGGAAAAGTAATGTATGTTTGGTTCGACGCTCCCATTGGTTACATCTCCAACACGCGGGAGCTGCTGCCCAACGACTGGGAGAAATGGTGGAAGAGCCAGGACACGCGCCTCGTCCACTTTATCGGAAAGGACAACATCGTATTCCACTGCATCGTTTTCCCTGCTATGCTCAAGGCTGAAGGCTCATATATTTTGCCGGACAACGTTCCTGCCAACGAGTTTCTCAATCTGGAAGACGACAAGATCTCTACCTCTCGCAACTGGGCGGTTTGGCTCCACGAATATGTGGAGGAATTCCCTGGAAAACAAGACGTGCTTCGCTACGTACTTACCGCCAATGCGCCGGAGACTAAGGACAACAACTTCACTTGGAAGGACTTCCAGGCGCGCAACAATAACGAGCTTGTGGCTGTCTACGGTAATTTCGTCAACCGCGCCCTTGTGCTGACGCAGAAGTACTTCGGAGGCAAAGTTCCGCCTTGCGGAGAGCTGACTGAACAGGACAAAGAAATCATTGCAGAGTTCCGCGACGTCAAAGCAAAGGTGGAAGAGCTGCTTGAGAAGTTCCGCTTCCGCGACGCACAAAAGGAAGCGATGAACTTAGCCCGCATCGGCAACAAATACTTAGCCGACTCTGAGCCTTGGAAGGTCTTCAAGACCGATCCGAAGCGCGTGGAGACGATTCTGAACCTTTCGTTGCAGCTGGTGGCTAATCTGGCCATCGCTTTCGAGCCTTTCTTGCCGTTTAGCTCTGAGAAATTGCGCAGCATGATAAATATGCCCAACCTCAAGTGGGACAATCTCGGTCAGACCGACCTACTTGTTGCTGGACACGAGCTGAACAAGCCAGAACTACTCTTCGAGAAAATCGAGGACGAAGTAGTGGAAGCACAAATCAAGAAGCTCGAAGAAACGAAGAAAGCCAACGAAGCGGCCAACTACAAAGCTGCGCCCATCCGCGCAGACGTTGACATCGAAGAGTTCTCAAAGATGGATCTCCGCGTGGGCACTGTGTTGGAATGCGAAAAAGTTCCCAAGGCCGACAAGTTACTCCGATTCCTCATCGATGATGGTTTGGAGAAGCGCCAGATACTGAGCGGCATCGCTAAGTACTACAAGCCCGAGGAGCTCCTTGGGAAGCAGGTGGTTTTCATAGCCAATCTCCCCGCTCGCAAGCTCCGAGGCCTCGACAGCCAAGGTATGATTCTCAGCGCCGTTAACAACGACGGCAGCCTCTCTGTGATAACCGTCGACCGCCCTGTTAAACCCGGATCGGAAGTAGGATAAAACCACCAATAGGATAGGAAGCCCCCTCCATCTCCCCCATAAGGGGGAGTGCTCAGATGCCTCTTGCAAGCAGACAGAGCCCTCCCCTCTACGGGAGAAATAGAGGGGGCTTTTTTCGCTCCTATATGTATTCTTTCTCAGAATAGTCGGCTGGCTCGCCTCTTCTGATGTTTTCTCCCTTATCCTTTATCTGTTAAGCACCCCAATAATATGTCCCGCCTTCTTATCTTTCATCCTGCTCTTGCCCCTTATCGGCTCGATTTCTTCAATGCGCTGGGGAAGATGTTCGATTGTAAAGTCGTTTTCTTGCAACGGCAGAACGACGAATTGCTCATTCAGCAGCAAGAACTACTCAAGAATGCCACGTTCCGCTACGAATATCTCGACCAACACTTCAAACTCTTTGGGCGCGACATCAATCTGGGCTATTGGCAAACCATTCGCGCCTTTCAGCCCGATGTGGTGCTTTGTTGCGAATATACCTTATCGCTCTGGGCAGCTCTGGCCTATCGCACGCTCCACCGCAGCAAATTTCGCCTATATACTATGACCGACGACAGCCAAGACATGGCCGAAGCGCGGCAAGGCGGAAAACGACGCCGACAAATGTATCTGTTGCGCCACATAGATGGTCTGGTAACGATTAGTCCCGAAATGGCCGATTGGTACAAGCATAACAGTCCGGCGCGCCGCCTATTCAGTTTTCCCATCATCCGCGACGAGGAACGCTTCCGTGCAGAACAATCGCTCATCACTCCCTTTGCCGCCACGCACGTGAGCCGCTGGCAGTTGGAGGGTAAGAAGGTGTGCCTCTTTGTGGGGCGTTTCGTGGCGCTCAAAAACCTCCGAGCACTCATCGAAGCCTTTGCAACCGTGGTCAGAGAGGAGGAGGAAAAGGACAGCCTGCGCCTGGTGCTCGTTGGGCAAGGCGAAGAAAAGGACAACTTACTGAAAACGGCTGAGGAAAACGGTGTGGCCGACAAAGTCCTGTTTCCAGGGGCTTACGGCGGGTATGAACTGATGGCTTGGTACAGGACGGCGAGCGTCTTCATCCTTGGAAGTTGGCAGGAAGCCTTCGGAGCTGTCACCAACGAGGCTCTGCTCTCCGGTTGCCGCGTCATGGTGAGCCGCTACGCTGGTTCGCGCTCCCTCATAACGCCCGAAAACGGCCGCGTCTTTGACAGCCTCAACGCCGACGACTTCCAACAGACCCTTGCGTCTCTCCTCGCCACGGCCACGCCCACACCTGCCGATGGTTTTGAGCGGCCGAGCCTAATGCCCGTCAGCTTTCAGGAAAGGATACGAGCCTTGTCGGAATTTCTACAATAAAACCGCTATATTGCCGAGTAACTTTACTCGGTATTTTCTTTACACTTGACTTTTCTCTTCTACGCGCTGATTTTTCAGTATCTTTGAAAAACTGGGATTTTCCGCAAAGATTTTCTTCGCCCAAAATATAAAAACGCCTCATTTTCTCCTTTAAACTCTTCGTTTTCTCCTTTTCTCTGAAATTTTGGAGCATATTTTCCATTTTTTAGTCCAAAGCTATGCGTGGATACAATAAGGCTGTCGGTCGGCATCCTTATTGCGCCAGTTGATAGCCTTATTCTGTCAGCTGACAGCCTTATTCTATCGACGAACAGAAAGCTTTCTCCCACTCACCCACCAGAGAAAGATTCAGATTCGAGCCACTCTCGATGGCGTAGAATAAGAAATTTATTGACTACAACGGTTTTATCATCTTCCCCCATATCCGAAGATAAGAACAAAGCCATACCGAAGAAATGAAAAAAGGTTCTCCGTCACAACTATGTGCAGAGAACCTTTCGTGCGTATCAAATGTGTTCGCTATTTGTCAGGTGTGGCCGCAGCCTCGAACGTGCTGCAAGGAAGCGCAGCACTATTGACGAGATTGGCGCGCGTGAAGGGCTGCCAGCCATAACGGACAGAGACGGGGCGCTTTACGGCATTGCTCTTCACCACCACTGTTGTGCCCTCGATTTGGGCCATAGCTGGATGGTAAACGCCGTCTTCTCCGGCCACCTCGAAGCCTATCAATCGTGGCCCATTAGCCGCCAATCTGTTGGCATGACTGAAACGCAGGCGAAGCACATCGGCCTGCACACTGACCCCTACACACACAGGGCCTTCGGCCTCAAGCGTGTGGCCATAAGTGTGGGAGAGCGCCAAGCGCGCCAAGCGTTCGCCAACGGGTTGCTTGAGGGTGTAGTGCACATCGAGGGAGTCACCCAAATCCGTTGTTACAGCCATCCACGTTTGGGGTAATTGCGCGGCCAAACGGCGTTGAGAGTCGCGGAAATGCGGCCAAGAGGGGCGGTTGAGACTCGAGAGTTGGACAACATAGAAAGGCAGTTGCGGACGGCCAAAGAAGTTGCGCCAACTCTTTTCTAAGAGCGGGAAAAGCTGCTCATGCAGCTCCGCGTTGTGAGCATTGGACTCGCCCTGATACCAAGCCACGCCGCGGAGGGCATAATTGGCCAACGGACGCATACCTACCTCAAACATGTAGGCAGGTTCGTAGGGGTGGCGCTGCAAGGGGTTCTTGCTCTCGCCGATGTTCTGCAACGCTCGTTGGCGCGCCCAAGGCATTCCGAAATCGCCCCGATACCAGTCGCGCAAAATCAAAGGAAAGTCCCACTCCAAGGTATGTCGGTCTATCCAGGATTCGGTTGTCGTGCCGCCCACGGCATTGCAGATGATGCCCACGGGAACTTTCAAACTATCGGCCAAAGCTGCTCCAAAATGGTAGGCAACGGCTGAAAAACCTTTCAGACTTTCGCGCGAACATCTCTGCCACGGTCCGAGGCGGAGATACTGATGGCGATTGACAGAATCGCAGGCAGTGGCCGACCACTTTATGGCGTTCGTGGCGTAGATAGCGGGCATATTGAAGAAGTGGAGCAGCGTTCGGCTGTCGGCTTGAGCCAAATCGGCGTCTCTGCTGGAGGCTGAAGAAACGGGTAGTTCCATATTCGACTGCCCCGAACAGAGCCACACCTCTCCTATATATATATGGTCAATAACTAAGCGGCGACTCGGAGCGGATAGGGTTGCTTTGTAAGGACCGCCGGCCGTTTGAGCGGGAAAGGTGAGTGCCCACTGCCCCACGGCATCTGCCCGACAAGAAAGCGTGCGGCCGCAAAAACTAACCTTGACTTGTTCGCCAGCATTCGCCATGCCGCGAAAAACAACCGGCTCATTTCGCTGTATCACCATACCGTCCGTGTAGAGCGGTGGGAGTTGCAAACCGCCGTAATTACCCGTCAGACCGCTATATACGGTCTGAGCGATGATTGCAGCCCCTTTCGCGCTGGGATGGAGAGCATCTGCAAAAAGATCGGGGCGGGAATAGAGCGGCGCGTGTAGGTCAATCAGCCCAACGTTTGCAGCTTTGGCTACCTGCCGAATATGTTGCTGGATGGCTGCGTGCCAATCGCGCGTTCCGCTACAAAAGCGCGCGTGGCGGTCGAATATGGGCGACATCAGGCATACCCATATCCGCGCTTTGGGATTGGCCGCGCGGAACTGACTGATAAGGCGCAAATAATCAGCATTAAAGTCCTCGCTATAATTCGGCCAATTGCGCGGATCGGTGTCATTGAGGCCGAGATGGATTACTACCATGTCGGCCTTGAAAGCTAAAGCCTCTTCATACTCTTTCTGCTTCACGTAGGGCCTATGTCCTTTCTCGAGAAGCGTAGTTCCCGAATGTC
Organism: Alloprevotella rava; assembly: GCF_014195585.1. Taxonomy (GTDB): domain Bacteria; phylum Bacteroidota; class Bacteroidia; order Bacteroidales; family Bacteroidaceae; genus Alloprevotella; species Alloprevotella rava. Next base: position 310,997 of record NZ_JACICA010000002.1, read on the forward strand.
CGAAGTTGCGCACCTCGTAGCCATCCCCCAAAAGGCGTTGCAATTGCGCCGGATAGCACTGAGTTTCGCGTTCGGGCAGTCCGTAGCCCCACGTCACACTATTGCCCACGCACGCCACCTTTATCTTGCTTGCTGCAAAGGAGGTGAGGGTCGTTAGCAATAGGCTACACAATAATATGATTTTTCTTGTCATAAATATAAAAGATGAGTTTCGTTGCATAAAGCGCCGGCCGTTCAGCACCCTGCTCCCCAGCGCTGCTGCAATTTTCGGAAAATTCCCCGAGATAAGCAAGCCTTTCGATACTTACATGAATAACAAAGGCGTAAAAGTAGGCAATGACGAAAAATATTATGAGAGGGACGAATATATATGTTATAAAACATATTTTCATGTGGTTACCCATGGAAAATATAATTCTTTCTACTTTTTTGTCATATATATTGGTGTATCTCTCCTTTTTTCTGTAGATTAGAGGCCGACAATATGTCATCACTTAAATTATATCACCTATGAGACGAAACTTTACTGTTTTATCCGTGTGCTTCTGTCTGTGCCTACCTTTGTTGCAGGCGAGAGCACAAGTGTTGAAGAGCGTTGTGTGTAAGCCCAAAGCAGAGCTACAAACAGCACAAAGTGGCACTGTATCAGATGCGCAGTATGTCTTGCCAGTTCCTTTGCGAAACATTGCTACAATTAAGCAAGAAGACAATGCGGTTTGCAATTTGCTAGTTAGGCACAAAGCCATAAATGGCGGGGCTTGGCTCTTGGCTTCAAAGGAGCGAAATGTAGTCTTTAAGGACGCCTCAAAAAATGCCCCTAGAGAATGGAAGTGGACAATACCCGGAGCAACCGTTAGCTCCCAACAAACGAAGGATGCCACAGCGAAATACGCCGTTGAAGGCCTTTTCGACTTCCCCACACTTGAGGTGAAAACAATCAGAGGCACAAGTACTTATAAACCCGACTTGAAAATCAAAGCGGGCGGTACTGCTGAAATCACAACGATCGATATGCGTAAGTGGGGATATACTTACCAGCTGGCCCTACTTCCCTTCAGCGAAGGACTGGATGTAGGCGGCTGTTTGGGAGGTACTAACAACAAAGATATAGTTGGAGTAGGAAATCTATTTATGATGGGAAGCGATGATATGTACCTTGATGGTGTCAATGTATATCTCCATCATAAACCCAAGAAATATAAAGAAAATGCCACACTTGTACTGAAAGTTTGGATGGTGAAACTTCCTGAGGACGGAGAGCTTAAGTTTACTTCGCTGCCCGTTGAAGTTCAGACGATGAAGATGAAGGATATCAAAGCAGACGGCGAGGACGGCGCATGGGCACCAGTAGAGGGCGGCGCAGTAGCAGCCTTCCGTTTTGACGTACCTTTGGATCTCTTCGGAAAAGGTTTGTTCTTCATATCAATAGAAGGCTTCAGCAACGATCCAAGTACAGAGGACTTCTGCATTCTGACGGACCAAATCGGCGTTTCTCTTACTGAAGCTGAAGTCGGCAACCGCCTAGCGCACAATTCCTTTGCGCGACTGAAGGGCGAGACTGACTACTTGCGCCCCATCAGTATGTACGGCGGCGGCACGGGCAGCTTTGCCATTTGTCCGCTGGTTCGCGTTCCGCTCGAAACTACGGGTATCGGTTCGCTAAGAACTTCTGACAACGCTTCCTTCAAGGCTGTTGTTGCCCAGGACCAACTTCAAATCACAACATCTCAAGCGGGTCGCGTGAGAGTATTGGACTTAGCAGGGAAAACCATTAAGAGCCTCACGGTGAAAGCTGGTATGACCTCACTTCCTATAAGCCAACTGAACCACGGCCTATACATCGTGGAAGGTCCGCGCGGCGAAAGTTGCAAAGTTATATTCTAATTTATCAGCAAAACATTTAGAGTCATGAATACATTTATCAAAGGTACGTTAGCATCTTTATGCGCAATGTTTTTCATTGGTGGAGCGAACGCTCAAACCCACCAATGGCAGTTTGTCACTACTGGAGAGGGTAGCACATACGCTATTGAGAAAGACGGCTCCCTTTGGGCTTGGGGCTGGAACGAGAGTGGCCAGCTGGGCATAGGAGGTGGCGCACAAAAAGTGTCCGTGCCCACACAGGTAGGTACTGAAAAGACATGGAAATATGCCGTGGCCGGACAATCATACGCCTTCTTCATCAAAGCAGACGGCACACTCTGGGCCGTAGGAGATAATACCAAAGGCGTACAAGGCGTGGGCGACGGAATGGGACATAAGACGCCCATCCAAGTAGGCACAGATACCAATTGGAAAAGCGTTTCTGTTTCGCGCTTCTTCGGACATACCGCCATCGGCCTTAAAACTGACGGTACGCTCTGGGGTTGGGGCGAAGGAGAATTAGGAACGCTTGGTTTGGGCAACTATAAGAACCAACCCACTCCTAAACAAATCGGTACCGACACGGATTGGGCACAAGTGACCGTGGGAGATAACACGACGCTTGCCTTGAAGACCGACGGATCTCTTTGGGGCTGGGGTTGGAACGATAATGGTACGCTGTGCGACCTGCCTAAGAAGACAAAGACGCCTGCTCGCATCGGTACGGACAACGATTGGGTACAAGTGTATTCCGTTTCTACCTGTGCATACGGTATTAAAGCCGACGGCTCTCTTTGGGTTTGGGGCTCAGACGATAAAAACATTCTTGGACTCAACGATGAAAACATTACAAAGGTGCAGCAGCCTCTCAAGATTAATGCTTTCAAAGAACCGGTAGCCTTTATCTCTGGTTACAGAGAAGGTAGAGTTGTTGGTTTAGGTTCGGGCGGCGTGGCCACGAAATTATATGCTTGGGGAACAAATGCAGACGGCGCGTTGGGCAATGGCACAGGCGTGGCGATAGATAACCCCACCGGAGGAATTACCTATACGGGCGTTCCAGTAGAAGTGAAGTTGCCGGCCGACGTGAAAGTAACTCAGCTTACTTCGGGCGAGGGCTATTCTATCGTACTTACCGACAAGGGAAAGCTCTACGGCTGGGGCAAAAACAGAGGTGGACAATTGGGCGACCACGCTAATGAGAGCCAGATGACTTTCTCCAGTTTGCCAATCGTTGCAGGGGAGAAAGCAGAAGAAGTTCAAACTACGTTCACGTTTGATGCCGAGAATATTCCTGCATCTCTCAAAGAAGCCAAGGTGTTGATCCTAACTGGCGCGTGGGGCACTGAAGATTTCTCTAAACTCACGGCAGCTATCGGTAACAACTCAGGATTCCCGCCAGCGGGCAATACTACGATTGAAAAAGTGGATATGAGTCAGGCCACCATCAAGGCTAGGACCTATCTCTATGTTACTTATGGTGTGAACAACGTGGGTACTTTCCAGGGCTGCAAGGCTCTCAAAGAAGTGGTGATGCCTGCTGATGCTGAGGCCGCTAATTTTGTAAGCTTCCGCTCGGCATTCCAGAATTGCCGCGTGCTGGAAAGCATCGAAATGAAGGGATGTAGCAGTGTGCGCAACCTGACGGACGCTTTCTTCGGCTGCGAAAAACTGAAGCGCTGCGACCTCTCAGCTGCCGCTAACATTACGATGACGGAGAGCATGTTTGATCAATGTTCAGAGCTGGAAGAGGTAATCCTGCCTGGAAGTATTGCGTTGCAGAAATACGCCTTTGGAAACTGCTTGAAGTTGAAGAAAATCGATTGGAGCAGGTTTACAGGCAAGAAAGCTCCTGTATTTGCTAAGGATCTCTTCCAATATATCACCGACTACAAGGCTATCACGCTCATCGTTCCTGAAGCTGCCTACGAATGGTTTACTGCTCACGCTGATTGGAGCAAACTTAACATCGTGAAGGCTACTACTACTGGTCTCTCCGAATTGCAGCCAAGCACCCCCGCTTATGCTGGAAAAGTGTATGACCTGCAAGGTCGCTATCTGACTACTGTTGCCAACGAATCAGAGCTAAACCGCCTGCCTGTAGGTATGTATATCTGCAATGGCAAGAAGGTACTGGTGAAATAAGGAATAAGGCTAAATAGGAGTCCCCTCCATCTCCCCCATGAGGGGGAGTGCTCAGCTATCACTTGTTTAGGATTCTCCGACAGGTCTGACCAGTCGGACTAGTCCGAGAACCAAAGCTGAGCACTCCCACTTATAAAGGAGCTGGAGGGGGCTTTCATATTCGTGATTTTTCGCCCTTTTTGTGAAAATTCGTGGGCTAAAAACATCAACAGATTTCTTACTTTTTCCCTTTCACGAAGGCCACAAAATCGAGCACGAAAGGGAGAGAGCGCCCCATCCAATCCTCCTGATCATCGGTTTCCTTATTGCGTCAACGGATACAATAAGGATGTCGGCTGACAGAATAAGGAAGCCAGCCGACACAATAAGGAAACTGACGGGCAGGATAAGGCCGCAAACGAGCAGAAAAATGAAAAAAAGTGCAGTTTTTGAGGTGAAAAACTACCAAAACCGGAAAATCTCACCCAAAACTATCCTGCAAAATCCTCCGACAAAGAAAAATTTTGGCCGCTCCACTCTTTTCTCGCGCTAAAAGGAGAAATGGGTTTGTAAAATAATAAGGCGGTTAAGCAGCATAAAGATAAGAAATCAGAGAAAGGAGATGTAGATTAGAACAATTTTCTTATTTTACAGGATAACTACGATTATATTTTGGCAAATCTTTATTTATCTGTAATTTTGTGCCACTTTACAAAATTTATTTATGCTTTTCCCGCTCAATAGTAAGCACACAAAGAGAAAAAAGAATGGGCCGTTGGCACTCAGCCCTATGTTGTTCATGGTAGGAATGTTTGTACTCCTATCTTTCATTTGCGGAGGCTTTTCCAAAGTGCCCCTGCTCATCGTTTTCATCACTACGTCCGTCTTCTCCCTTTTCACGCTGCGCCACACGCCCTTTGAGGAGCGTCTGACTATATACAGCAGGGGCGCTGGGCAGGACAACCTGCTTCTGATGATATGGATCTTTGTTTTAGCAGGTGCTTTCGCCGCCACGGCGCGACAGATGGGGGCAGTGGACGCTACTGTGAATCTGTGTATGCAATTATTGCCGCCGTCGATGCTCCTTCCCGGACTTTTCTTAGCTTCATGCTTTATCTCGATGAGTATAGGCACAAGCGTTGGGACAATTGTTGCCCTCGTGCCTATCGCCGTCGGAATGGCCGGTCCATCAGGGCTGACAGAGCCTATGATGGTGGCCAGCTGCGTGGGCGGTGCTTTCTTTGGCGACAACCTTAGTTTCATCAGCGACACCACTGTGGTGGCCACCCGCACGCAGGGGGTAAAAATGAGCGATAAGTTCCGAACCAACTTTGCCGTAGCTCTGCCTGCCGCTCTCCTCACTTTTGTGCTCTATATGTACTTAGGGTGGGGCACTACGAGTCATATCGCCGTGGGCGCGGTGGACTATTGGAAGATTCTGCCCTATGTGGTGGTCATCATCACAGCCATTCTGGGGCTCAACGTGCTGATAGTGCTCACGGGCGGTATTCTGCTCACGGGTATCATTGGCATTTGGGCAGGCAGCTATGATGTTGCTGGCTGGCTTTCCTCGATCTGCGATGGCATTGGCGGTATGAGCGAACTGATACTTATATCTATGATGGCGGGCGGCCTACTTGCCGTGATTCGTGCAGGCGGAGGTATCACTTGGTTGATCCATAACCTGACGCGACAAGTGAAGACTGTGCGCGGCGGCGAACTGGGCATTGCCACCCTTGTTAGTCTCACCAATCTCTGCACGGCTAACAATACCGTGGCCATCCTTTCCGTTGGTCCGTTGGCCAAAGCCATCAGTCAGCGCTTTGGAGTTGATCCGCGCCGCGCGGCAAGTATTCTCGACACCTTCTCATGTGTTGTTCAAGGCATCATACCCTATGGTGCGCAACTCCTTATGGCCGGCGGTTTAGCATCGCTTGCGCCCACGAGCATCATGCCTTTCCTCTTCTATCCCTATATCCTGGCTTTCGTCATGCTTATGAGCATCGCGGTGAGAAGGAATAAGTAGGTCGATAGCATAAAAAGGCGTGTTCTCAAACCAAAGATAGGAAGTAAGAAAACTGTACTTTCGGAAGATAAAATCAAGGAAAAAATGTTCTTTCTGCTATTTTCCATACAGTTTCCTTACTTCCCCAATAAAAAAAACAGACAAAAGATAAAATTTCCACTAATTTTCTCTACATTTATATTATTATATCCATCAGAAAAACGTTAACTTTGCTATCTGATTAAGGACACATAAAAAAATATTCTATAATAAATGGAGAAGATAGATAATCTAGACCTGCATATCTTAGGTGTTATTACTGAGAATGCCCGAGTTCCTTTCAAGGACGTTGCAGCTGTTTGTGGAGTTTCCAGAGCTGCCATTCATCAACGCGTACAGCGCCTCATCGAAGCTGGTATTATCGTTGGTTCTGGTTATAATGTAAATCCAAAGGCCATAGGCTACAGTACCTGCACTTATGTTGGTATTCGCTTAGAGCGCGGTTCGATGTACAGAGATGTAGCCACAAAACTCGACAAGATACCTGAAATCGTGGAGTGTCACTTCACAACGGGCAACTACACTATGCTGGTGAAACTTTATAGCCACGACAATGAGCATCTCATGGAGCTACTCAACCATAAGATTCAGGAAATCCCCGGCGTAATCTCTACGGAGACTCTCATCAGCCTCGAACAAACCATCAGCCGTGAGATACCTATCCCTACAATAAACATTGTGGACAAGAAACCTCGCAAACCTCGCACTCCCCGCAAGAAAGTCGATGTTGCGGATACGGAAGACATCGATTAAATAAAGGGCTATGTACTTCGAAGGTATCCTGATAGGATTTTGTACCTTTCTGATTATCGGCTCCTTTCACCCAGTGGTCATCAAGACAGAGTACTATTTCGGTACACGCCCTTGGTGGATTTTTCTCCTGCTCGGACTCGCTGGCATGATAAGCGCACTCTTCATTGAGAGTACTTTCTGGAGTTGCCTCTCCGCAATCACTGGTTTCTCTCTGCTTTGGTCCATTCTGGAACTCTTTGAGCAGAAAGAACGCGTTAAGAAAGGCTGGTTCCCGAAGAATCCTAAACGAAAATACTAAGCTGATGAATGAGAGCCCAAGGTTCTCATTCATCAGTCTTTCTTTTCTGACATTCACTACATCCCACCCCGCAATCAGCATCTGCTTGGCAAACCGTTGCCAACAAAAGATACAGAAAGCGAGAAGCCTACAACTCATACACATATATAATCATGTCCTTCAACATCAACTTAGATTACGACAGCGTAACTAATCACTACCCCAACCACCAAGCTCGGCCCATCATCGGAATTACGGGAAATTTCGGTGAAAATGGTTGTACGCTCGGCGAAGGATATTATAAGAGTTTGGAGGCGGCAGGTGCTATTCCAGTTGTCCTACCTCCTACGCAAAACATTGCAGAAATTCTCACGCTACTTGATCGTGTCGACGGAATTCTCTTAAGTGGTGGTTCCGACATCAATCCGCTTTATCTGGACACTGATCCTATCCCCGAATTACATAGTATCAATCCGCAACGCGACCGCTTCGAATTGTTGCTCACTCGGTTTGCGTTCGACCGCCAAATACCGATGCTGGGCATTTGTCGCGGTATGCAGGTGCTTGCAGTCGCACTGGGTGGCAGCCTTCATCAAGATATTCGTGCGGCCCTACCTGATGCTCCACTCTTGAAGCACTCCCAGGACGCGCCACGATACTTGCCCACACATTTTGTTGAGGCAGAAACGGACAGCACCATAAGCAGCCTGTTGGGTTCGCGCTTTGCGGTGAACAGTTTCCACCACCAAGCCGTCAACGAAGCAGGACCTCATCTCCGCGTAGTGGCTCGCAGTGCCGACGGCGTAGTAGAAGCCGTGGAAAGCAACGAGGAGAAAAGTATCATAGGTGTACAATGGCATCCCGAATGCTTTATTCAGAACGGCGACGAAACTATGCTGCCGCTCTTCCGCTGGCTGATGACGCAGGCTGAGTCCTTCCGCCGCGCCCGCAAAGTACACCAACAGATTCTTACCCTTGACTCGCACACCGACACCCCTATGTTTTTCGAGCAAGGCGTCAACTTCGACCACCGTGACCCAAAGGTGCTCGTCGATCTCCATAAGCTACACGAAGGCATGATTGACTCTGTCGTCATGGTGGCTTATCTAAAACAAGAAGGGCGCAGCACAAGCGAGCTCGAAGCAGCCACCTGCAAAGCGCAGCGCATATTGCAAGAAATCAAAGATATGGTAAGAAGCGTGCGCGGAGCCGAGATAGCCTACACTCCGAAGGATGCCCACCGCCTCAAATCTATGGGACGGAAAGCTATCTTCCTCGGAATTGAGAACGGCTACGCTATAGGCCGCGATTTGACAAACATAGCGCGCTTTCGCAATGAGGGAGTGGTCTATATGACCCTTTGCCACAACGGAGATAACGACATCTGCGATGCCGCATCCCGTTCTAACAACGAACACAACGGCTTGAGCGATTTCGGCAAGCAGGTTGTCGACGAAATGAACCGCGTGGGCATGATGGTAGACCTTTCGCACGCTGGAGAAAAGAGTTTCTACGACGTCTTATCCTATAGTCAGTTGCCGCCCGTCTGCTCCCATTCATCGAGCCGCGCCCTTTGCAATCATCCGCGTAACCTCACGGACGAGCAGCTGCGGGCTTTGGCCGACAAGGGAGGCGTTGCGCAAGTCACCTTCTACCACGGATTCCTCCGCGAAGACGGTCAAGCCACAATTAGCGACGTTGTAGCCCACCTGCTCCATATGATAGACGTGGCTGGCATTGACCACGTTGGCATCGGAAGCGACTTCGATGGCGACGGAGGCGTTCCAGGCTTGGCTTCAGAGGCTGAAATGCTCAACCTCACCCGCCGACTCATCAACGAAGGCTTCACAAACTCACAGCTCCGCAAGATATGGGGCGGCAACTTCCTCCGAGTGATGAGCCAGTGGCAGAAAAAATACTAAACAAAAGTCCCCTTTATCTCCTTCATAAAGAGAAACGTTCGGATATGGCTCATCGGAGCTGACAGAACCTAACTATTTATGGAGAAGATAAAGGGATTTTTTAATAACTTATATCTACATGATACTTTCTTTCAAATTCCTCACAACAGCTTTAGTCGTCGGACTGGTAGGTCTGACAAGTTGTAAAAGCAAGCAAGAACCCGATGCGGTAAAACCCGACGCTGAACTGGCACAAGTGCAATTCAACGCCGACAGTGCCTATCAGTATATCGTGGATCAATGTGCTTTCGGCGCGCGTGTCCCAAATAGCGAAGCCCACGACCGTTGTGCTGATTACATCGTCAATGTTTTCAAGCGATTCGGACTGACCGTCAACGAACAGAAAACGACTGTCAAAGGATGGGACGGAAAAATGCTCCAGTGTAATAATATCACTGCCAGCTACAAGCCCGAACTCCGTGAGCGCATTGTGATTTGTTCCCATTGGGATAGTCGTCCCTGGGCCGATGCTGATCCTGATTCTTCAAAGCATCGTGAGCCCGTTATGGCCGCCAATGATGGCGCGAGCGGTGTGGCTGTTATGATGGAATTGGCACGTCAGATTCAGCAGCTCAACCCATCTGTTGGTGTCGACTTCGTATGTTTCGATTCAGAAGATTATGGTGCTCCCTACTGGGGTCCACAAACCAACGACGAGAACGATTGGTGCCTCGGCAGTCAGTATTGGGCCAACAACTTACCTAAGGACTACAAACCGCGCTACGGCATTCTCCTCGATATGGTAGGCGGCGACGATGCACAATTTAAGTTTGAATACTACAGCATGCAGTATGCGCAAAACGTTGTAGCAAAGGTGTGGAGCGCGGCACAAAGCGTGGGGGCTGACAACTACTTTTTGCAGCAAGACGGAACGGCAGTCACTGACGACCACATCCCCATGAATAGTATTGCAAATATCCCCACAATCGACATCATCTCCGACAACGGCAACGGTTTCTCCCGCACCTGGCACACCACCATAGACACGCCGCAGAACATCTCTCGTGAGACGCTCAAAGCCGTAGGACAAACGCTCATACAAACGCTTTTTGAAGAAAAATAAAAAGCTTTTATTTATCAATCATCGTAACTTCAGAAACAATGACAATAGAAGAATCACAGCAAGAAATTATTGAAGAGTTCAGCGAAATGGACGACTGGATGGATCGCTACCAGTTGCTCATCGACATGGGGGAGGAACAAACCCCTCTGCCTGCTGAAGAGAAAAACGAGAGTAACCTCATCGATGGTTGCCAAAGCCGCGTATGGATTGTGTGCAACGAACAAGACGGTCGCCTGCACTTCCGCGCTGAGAGCGATGCGCTGATTGTGAAAGGCATTATAGCGCTTCTCATCCGCGTTATCAACGACCACACGCCGCAGGAGATTCTCGATGCCAAACTCCATTTCATCGACGACATTGGCTTGCGCGAGCATCTCTCGCCTACGCGCTCCAATGGTTTGCTGGCCATGATCAAACAAATCAACTTCTATGCCTTGGCCTACAAGGCAAAAGGATAACACCACAGAAGGCTCACCCCATCACAAAACAAGGTGAGCCTTCATTGTATTCGTTCGAAAAATCGACACACGGGATACTATGAAGTACAACTCCTTTCTTGTAAACTCTTTTCGCATTCTATGCGGCTGAGAATCGCGCGAAATACAACTCAGAATTATCCGACCGAAACAACGCAACTATGGAGCGTTCGCCTTCCTTATTGGAAGGATAGTTTTATGCCGAAATTTTCATTTTTTGCTTTATTCTGACAAACAGAATAAGGATAACAGGGATGAAGAATATAGAAACCACCGCAGATAGAATAAAGATATTTGAAAATACAATAAGGCTGTCAGCTGACTTCCTTATTGTATCCGCCAACGCAATAAGGAAAATGACGAATAGGCTTATTTTAGAAGAAAACAAGCTTATTGCGTGATGCAATAAGCTTGCTATATTGAAAAACTCAATTGACAAGAAAAAGGACAGAAACTATTTATTCGAAATCAGAAGAGAGAGGGGATTTTTTTAAATTCTCCGACTCGTCAGACCAGTCGGACCAGTCGGATAAAGAAGGCTGCTGCTCTTCCTCTCCTCAACTATTTCGTAAAGCCCAATTGTCGGGCAAATTCCCACATCACGATGCCGGCGGTAACGCTCACGTTGAGCGAATGCTTAGTGCCGAACTGCGGAATTTCAATACAAGCATCCGAAGCATCTACCACTTGCTGCTGGACGCCTTTCACCTCATTGCCCATCACCAAAGCATAACGGCCGTTGGACGGCAAGGAGATTTCGTCGAGCTTGAGGCTTCCCTCCACCTGCTCGATGCTGTAGATGGTGTAACCTTCAGCACGCAATGTTGCCAAGGCCTCTTCCGTTGTGGAATAATACTGCCAGTCCACACTGTCTTCTGCCCCGAGTGCCGTCTTATGTATCTCCTGCTGAGGAGGACATCCCGTGATGCCACAAAGACAAACGCGCTGCAAGCGGAAAGCATCGGCCGTCCGAAAAACACTCCCCACATTGTGAAGACTCCGAATATTGTCGAGCACCATCACTACGGGCAATTTCTCGGCCACCTTAAACTCGGCCACTTCCAAACGCCCCATTTCTTCCACTCTCAGTTTGTGCATGATTTCTATCTTTAAGAGGGCCATGCGGCGAACTATTCTGCCCGTCGATAGATGCCCCAATTTTTGGCTGCAAAGTTAAGTTATTCCTGTTGATAAGTAGTGGAAAAGCCGTTGAAAACTGGTGGAAACACGGCTAATAACCTACTGCTGACAGAAGAGTTAAAGCTATTGACAGTTTTCCACTATATACCACTGTTTTACTCCTATTTTACGCAGCTTTTCCAACGGAAATTGACCACTATAAAAGACCTTTTTTCAGCCGTTCAAAACTTATCCACAGGCTGTGTAAAACCCTCTATAAAAAAGATTGTAACTATTTAAGAACAGATACTTATAGTTTGTTTTCAGGTGTGGATATCGGCGTGGAAAAGTAAGCTTTCTCTGTGGATTACATAATTTCCAAATTTTATACAAAAAACTTATCCACCGTTTCCACAGGCAATTATCATCAACATAACTTTCTTTTCTTTTTCTAAGAATAAAAAAAGAAAAAAGAATATATAGAAAATGTTTTGCGTGGTGGATGGTGGAAAACGAGAAATCAATTCTTCTGATTTCTCGGAAAGTGTTGCAGAATCTGATCCCGAAGAAAGCGGCGATCAATGTGGGTATAGATTTCGGTTGTACTGATGCTTTCGTGTCCCAGCATGGTCTGAATGGCGCGCAGGTTGGCTCCGCCTTCCAGCAGGTGGGTGGCAAAGCTGTGTCGGAAGGTGTGGGGAGAGATGGTCTTTTGTATGCCCGCTTGTTCGGCGTAGACCTTGATGTTGTGGAATACAGTGATGCGCGACAGATGCTTCTTGCGCGCCGCACTGATAAAGACGTAATCTTCTTCGCCAGGTTTGATGTCGATGAATTTGCGGAAAGTGAACCACGCCTTTAGTTCGCGAATGGCTCGTTCAGAGATGGGCACTAACCGCTGCTTGTTGCCCTTTCCCGTGACGCGCAAAAATCCCTCGTCGAGGTAGAGATCGGAGAGTAGGAGGTTGCAAAGCTCGCTCACACGCAAGCCGCAGGAGTAGAGTACCTCAATGGCTGCGCGGTCGCGCTGACCTTCGGGCGTATTCACATTGATGGCTCCTTGGATAGCATCGATCTCCTCCACGCTAAGCACCTCGGGCAAGTGTTTTCCTATCTTTGGCGATTCGAGAAGTTCCGTAGGGTCTTGTTCCAAATAGCCATCGAGAACGAGAAATTTATAGAACGAGCGAACACCTGAAAGAATCCGCGCAATGGAACGTTCGCCAATGCCGACATCCATAAGGGCCGCTGCAAAAGAATGGAAATGGTCGAGTTCAACCTTGAGAAAATCAATCTTTTCATCCTCAAAATAAGTAAGGAGTTTCTCTACGTCGTGGAGATAAGCCTCGCGCGTGTTGTTAGAAAGTCCTTGTTCGAGCGTTATATAGCTCTTGTATTTTTTCAGAATACTATTCATGAATGAAAAGAACGTTGATAGGCGGCAAAGATACGGATAAATCGTGCGGCAAAGCGAAAAAAATGAAGTAACTTTGCAGTCTAATAATATATAGGCCTATGAAAATACTGATTATGAATGGTCCGAATCTCAACCTGTTGGGACAGCGCGAACCGAGCATATACGGCACGGGAACGATGGAAACCTATGTGGCTGAACTTCGAAAGCTTTACCCCGAAGTTGAGCTGGAGTATTTCCAAAGCAATATAGAAGGCCTCATGATTGATCGCCTGCAAGCCACTCTCAGAGACGGCACAAACGGCGTGGTTCTCAATGCGGGTGCCTATACGCATACGAGTATCGCGTTGGGAGATTGCATCCGTTCGCTGGCATGTCCCGTTGTGGAGGTGCATATCTCCAATGTGTACCAGCGCGAAGAGTATCGCCACCGCTCCATGATTAGTGCAACCTGTAAAGGTATTATTGCTGGCTTCGGCCTTCATAGTTACCGCTTAGGTATCGAGGCTCTGCTAAAAGATTAAATTTGTTTCAGAAAAAACAAGATAAGGAAGATGAAATACAAGAAGACCAAGATTGTTGCTACCATTAGTGACGCACGTTGCGATGTATCGCTGATACAGAAACTCTATGATGAAGGCATGAACGTAGTACGCCTGAACACGGCTCACCAAGGGCCGGAAGGTATGAAACGCGTAATTGATAATGTGCGCGAGGTTTCTAGCCACATCGCTCTGCTGGTGGATACGAAAGGACCTGAAGTGCGCACAACGGTTTGTGACGCCCCTATCACATTCAAAGCTGGCGAAACAGTGAAGATTGCTGGACTGCCGGGGGAGAAGACCACGAAGGAGCGCATCTGCGTAAGCTACCCCGAATTTGTGCGGGATGTGGCTGTGGGTTCGCAAATATTGATTGACGATGGTGACCTCGGACTGCGCGTTACAGAAAAGAACGCTGATTGTGTGACTTGTACCGTGGAGAACGAAGCCACGCTGGGAGCGCGCAAGAGTGTCAATGTGCCGGGTGTGCGTATCAACCTGCCCGCTCTGACGGAGAAGGACCACAACAACATACTCTTTGCTATCGACTACGATGTTGATTTCATCGCCCACAGCTTTGTGCGTTCGAAAGAAGACATCCTGGAAATTCGCAAGATACTCGAAGAGAAGAAGAGCGATATAAAAATCATCGCCAAAATTGAGAACCAAGAGGGCGTAGACAATATAGAAGAAATTTTGGAAGTAGCCGACGGCGTGATGGTGGCTCGTGGTGATTTGGGTATTGAAGTGCCGCAAGAATACATCCCTGGCATTCAGCGCCGCATAATTGCAGCCTGCATCCGCGCCCATAAGCCCGTTATCGTGGCTACGCAGATGCTGCAGAGCATGATTCGCAACCCGCGCCCCACACGTACAGAAGTGACCGACATTGCCAATGCTGTTTACAGTCGCGCTGATGCTGTCATGCTGAGCGGTGAGACTGCTTACGGCGACTACCCAGTTGAGGCTGTCCACGTTATGTCTACCGTGGCACGCCAGGCAGAAGTCGACAATCTGGATGGAGTGACGGCCGACATCGATGTACCTCTCTCTCAGTATCCTACTGTGACAGAATTTTTCGCCAAAGAAGCAGTGATGGCCACTAAGACTATGCAGCTCCATGGTATTATCATGGATAGTTTCACGGGTCGCACAGCGCGCTACGTTTCTTCCTTCCGTGGTCGCAATACGGTGTTTGCCCTTTGCTATAAGCCCAAGACAGTGCGCCATTTGGCACTGAGTTTCGGTGTTTATCCCATCTATCTGCCCATGAATACCTTCGGTCACGCCTTCCTTCTTGTGGCGTTGAAGAAACTGATTGCTGAAGGATTGCTCCATTATGAGGACCGCATTTGTTATCTTGGTTCTCACTGCAAAGAACAAAGCACAAGTTTTATGGAGATGAACATCGTGCGCAACCTGTTGGACGAAGAAGAGAAGGAAGTGTATAGAAACTAACATTTGAGGAATGAGTGGCGAGGTATAGGCCTATTTTTTCGGAGCTTGTATCTCGTAACTTACAACTCGTGTGTAGTAAGAAATAACTCAATCGTGCAACATCATCACACAAACGGAGCAACGCAAATACCGCTGGCAGAAACTGACAGCGTAGAGCGGCTGTACGACTACTTGGAATCCCACTGCACTCCGGAGGATGAATACATGCACCGCCTTTATCGAGCCACCAACACACAGCTCGTGCGGCCGCGCATGGCCAGCGGACACATGCAGGGAATACTCCTGCGCATGATTGCACAAATGGTGCGCCCCCAGACCGTACTCGAAATCGGCACTTACTCTGGCTATTCCGCTCTGTGTCTGGCTTCGGGGATGGAAAAAGGTACTAAGATCTATACTTTCGAGGTGAATGATGAGCAGGAGGACTTTACCAAGCCGTGGTTTGATAATTCTCCCTATCCGGCCGATATAGAAATGATTATTGGCGACGTTCTAAAGTTGCTCCCCGATATGGACATTCGTTTCGACCTCGTTTTTATCGATGCCAACAAAAGGGACTACCGCGCCTACTACGACCTTGTCTTTCCGCGTCTCAATCCGGGCGGCGTGATTCTGGCGGATAATACGCTCTGGGATAATCACGTTATCGATCCAGCTTATGATGACGATGTGCAGACAAAGGCTATTAAAGATTTCAATGATTATGTGGTGCAGGACAGCCGTGTGGAGAAAATTATTCTCCCGCTGCGCGACGGACTTACTATGATTCGTAAAAAATAAGACCAATATGGAAACTACCCGTCAACAGAAAATAGACCGCCTGATACAGAAAGAGCTCGGCGAAATGTTTCAACGCCAAACTCAAGCTATGCGAGGCGTGCTTGTGAGTGTAAGTAATGTGCGCGTAAGCCCAGATCTCAGCGTGTGCAACGTTTATGTCAGTGTTTTTCCTTCAGAAAAGGCCGATGAGATAGTAAAAAATCTCAACGACAACGTTCGCAGTATTCGCTACGACCTCGGACAGCGCGTGAGACATCAGCTCCGAATCATCCCCGAACTAAAGTTCTTCAAAGATGATACCCTCGACTACATCGAGCACATTGATGAACTTTTGGGCAACAAGTAAGTAGCGACACCCATGTCGTTTCCATTCTACATTGCGCGCCGCTATCTTTTTTCTAAGAAGCAGCACAACGTTATTAACCTTATTAGCGGCATCTCCGTGGTAGGGGTAGCACTGGCTACACTTGCCATGGTTTGCGTTATGTCTGGCTTCAATGGTTTTCAAGACCTCATTGGGAATCTTTTCACTGCCTTCGATCCGCAGCTGGAATTGGTTCCAACGCAGGGTAAGGTAATGGCAGAAGACGATCCCTCGCTGGTGGCTGTGAGGCGCAATAGCAAAGTGGCAGCGGCCACAAACAGCTATGAGGACAACGCCCTCATACTTTTCAAAGGGCGCCCTTTGGTGATCACGCTAAAAGGCGTGGACGACAATTTCACAAAGACGTCCGAAATCAAGAATATTCTTTACGGACAAGGGCAGTATTCGCTCCATCGTGGCAATTTGAATTACGGTATCCCAGGTTATAATCTCGCTCTGCAAATGGGAGGTTTGAATTTCGGGACGCTGCAAATCTGTGTGCCCAAAAAGGGCGAGCAAATCAATCTGGCTAATCCGATAGAAAACATCAATGTTGATGATTTGACGGCTTCAGGAATCTGTTTTCAGGTTCATCAGCAGAAGTATGACGATAATCTCATGCTTTGTTCTCTCCCCTTTGTTCAAGGGCTTTATAATCAAGAAGGCTGCATCACTAAGTTAGAACTCAAACTCAAAGATGGCGTTGACGAACAAGTGGCTAAAAAGGAATTGCAACAATTGGCAGGGCCACGATTCAGAGTGCTCGATCGCTATGAGCAACACGAGGAAACGTTCAACGTGATGCAGATAGAAAAACTCTTCGCCTTTGCTTTTCTCACCTTCATAGTCCTCGTGGCTTGCTTCAATATCATAGGTAGCGTTTCGATGCTAATTATTGACAAAACAAAGGACATATCCACGCTTCGTCACCTCGGAGCTACCAATAAACAGATAGTGCACATTTTTCTCTTTGAGGGCTGGCTCATTTCCTTTATGGGAGCGATTATTGGCATTGTTCTCGGTCTCATTTTATGCCTTTTGCAGCAGCAGTTCGGGCTGCTAAAGCTCGAGCCAACAGGCGGCGGCAACTTTATCGTGGATGCGTATCCCATCAGCGTTCATGTGCTCGACATCGTGATAATCTTCTTCACCGTCATCATTGTTGGTTTCCTCAGCGTGTGGTATCCGGTGAACTATCTGAGCCGCAAAAGCATGGATTCGCAAGCATAAGCCAACGTTTAGACTTATTGAATCCTATTGTCTAACTCCCCATATTTTTGAATATAAGCACTTGTCTTTGCTGCGCACTTAGTATGTATATCTACTCCTACCAGCAAAAACTTATTTTTTGTTGTCACGTTGTCACAGAGGTGTAAACGCGTTGATAGATAGCTGTTTATAAGCGTGACAGCAGTGTGACAACAAAATTTTATTGTCACCTTGTTGTCACGCCTATAATATGTACGTTATCAGATAGTTAAGACTAAAGTGTGACGACGTGACGACGTGACGATGAAAAAACAAAATGTAGGGAGGAGGGAGAGCATGTATAGATATAGTTTTCTTTGTTCTGTGCTCCACTACTATAAGGGTGTTGACTGACGCAATAAGGATGTCAGCTGACAGAATAAGGCTATCAACTGATACGCTTATTGTATCTGCTGATAGCCTTATTCTATTTGTAACTATTTAGACAATAGTGATGCGGCTCTGCCCGCTACTGGGGAGTTTCTCAACTCGAATCTGTGGGCTGATTTGGTTGCGGATTTGGTCGGTATGACTGATGACGCCCACCTTTCGTCCCTGCGAGTCTTCGAGGCTTGAGAGGGCTTGCATCACCAGTTCGAGGCTCTCGTGGTCGAGGTTGCCGAAGCCTTCGTCAATGAAAAGTGAGCCGATGCTTAGGCCGCTGGATGAGAGATTGGCTAGGCCGAGGGCTAACGTTAAGGAAACGACGAACGTCTCTCCGCCGCTGAGCGAACTGACATAGCGTTTCTCGTCGAACATATCGCGGTCGATGATTTCGAGCATCAGCGTGCCAGGCATGTTTTGCAGGCGATAGCGCGGACAGAACTTCTCCAGCTGCACATTGGCGTGGTTGACGAGGAAACGGAATGTGTAGCTCTGCGCCAGTTCGCGGAATTTCTTTCCATCGGCCGAACCGAGCAGTTGGTCCAGTCGTTGCCATTCGGCTGCGTTGTCTTTTGCTTGTTGGAACTCTTCTTTCCGCTCTTGGGATTGAGCAATGCTGTTGTTATGGGCCTGTAGGCGTGTGCGCAAGCCCACGATTGCTTCGTTGAGTTGTGCCTGCTGTTCGATGAGTGCCTGCTGCTGTTCGATGAGCTGTTGGCGCGTGTTGTCGTCAGTATTGGCGGGACGATTGCTTTCAGCCTGTAGTTGGAGCAGTGCTTTGCGCACTTGTTCCACTTGGTGCGCTGCGAGCGTTGCAGCCTTCTTGCGCGCATCGAGTTCGGTGCGCAGCTCGTTCCAGTTGCGCGGATCGGAGAAAATCTGCTTTAGCTCCGTCATTTGTATAGGCGCGTGCGTTCCGTTGAACTTGAGAATCCACAAGTCCATTGTAGACATTCCGTCGCTGTATTCCTCCTGTTTCTGTCGGCGCGTTTTCTCCAAGTTTTTATGTTGCCCCTCCAGGCGGTTAAGTTCGTTGTTGGTGGAGTCGAAAGCCTCCTGCGCTTTCTGCTGTGCTTGCAACATACCGGCGATATACTTTTTGAGGCGTTCCTCCTCGAGGCTGGGCGAAGATTCGCCAAAGAGGCGGCGCATTTCCTCGCGTTTGTCGTTGAGTCGTTGAAGGGCAGCATCCTTTTCGTCGCGCGCTTGCACCAGTTGGCGGTTGGCTTCTGTTTCGTTGTCCTTCATGGTCTTCACTTCCTCGCGCAGGATATTGATTTTGCCGTTCAGATCCTCCAGGCTGTTATTGGTGCGATTCCAATCGTCGAAGAGATTGTTGAGGCGCAGGCGGAAGTTGTCCGAGTTCTTTTGCCATTCTGTCAGCCAGCTTGAGAGCGTGATCATGCTGTCAAGGTCGCGGTAGAGTTCGCTGCAAACGCGGTCGCTTCTGTGGAGGTTTTGTTGCAGTCGCTCAATGTCGGACTGCTTTATCTTCAAGTCGGAGCGGAACGTGTTTACTTGATTTTCGTTGATCTGAATGCGCGCATTGAATTGCTCAATCTTCTCCGTGATTTCGTTGATGAGATTTTGGTGCTGATTGTAGGTGTCCATGTCTTTTGTAGACTCCTCACAACTTTTCATTGTGTTGTCGATGAGCATACCAAAGAGGGTGAAGCGCGCGCTGCGGTTGGTGGTTGGTGAGCAGTCGGTGAATGAAGGATCGAGGTAGACATAGTTTTGCCATTCCGTTTCGTCCGCCGCTTGACTTTGTTCGAGTTCTTGCAGGTAAGTCTTATCAGCTTTTAGCTCTGCTTCATCGGCCGCCAACTTATTAGAGAGTTCCGAGAATTTCTTCTCTGCATTTTTGAACAGTTCCTCCGCTTCATCGAAGTCCTTACTGAGATTTTCGATGAGATTACCCAATTCGCGTTGCGTCTCCGTGTGGTAAGGATGATGTGTGGCACCGCAAACGGGGCAAGCCGTACCTTCTTTGAGATTTTTGCGCAATCGCTGAATGTTCTCACTATTGGAGAGCATATAGCTCTCGCGCTTTCGTTCGACATCCTCTTTGCGTACCATCATCTCCAGTCTTGTTCGTTCCAAGTCCTTACGCGTTTGTTCGAGGTTTCCCGTGTCGCGCGCAATTTTTGCCCGGCGTTCGTCAATACGTTCATAGCCCGTCACGATACGTTTCCAGAGTTCGCGTGCAGGTTTGAGCCCTTGCAGGCGATTGCGGAGTTGCGAGAGGCGCAGTTGGAGTTCGTCGCCGTTGTGTCCTTGATTGGCTTGGCGATGAATGAGCAATTCTGATTTTAGTCTGTTGAGCTGTGCTTGATCCTCCTGCTGTTTTTTCTCCAAACGCTCCAAAGTGTCGGAGAGAGTTTTGTGTTCAGCCTGCTTCGTTTTCAGTTCGTTGCTATCCTGCGCATTCTGTGTGGATTCCGTTCGGAAACTTGCCAGTTTGTCCTTGACAAGTTCGAACTTATCAAACATAACGCGGTGCACATTCAGTGTCTGTCGGTGGAGTTCCTTTTCTTTGATTTCCTCCTCCGTTTTTTCCATCACTGCGAGCTTTTCGTGATAGCGCGTTTGCCTATCTATAAGTGTACCTTGTGCTTGTTTGAGTTGCTGCAAGAGCTTTGTCACCTGATTTTCCGCTTCAGAAATTTCTCCCGACAGCTGATTTCCTTTGTTGATAGCCGGCTGCCAACGCATTTGTTCGTTCTCGGCATCGGCCGTTTGCTCTTTGCTGGTGTCGAGCGCCGATATAGCCTGCTTCAGGCGCGTTCTGCAATCTGAGAGTTGGCTCATAATCTCTTCGTCCTGGGCTTTAAGCTGCTCTATGTCGTTGGCGCGCACTTCTATCTTTTGGAAGAGCGGTAGCACCTCCTGCACAGAGTCGTAGCGTTCCAGTTTGAGCTGCTCACCTCTCATTTCGACCACGCGTTTCTGGGCTTCCATGTTGTGATTTTCGGCAGCTTCCAGTTGGGCCTTGGTTTGTGCGTAATTGTTGAGCCACAGTAGTTGCTCATCAATACTTTTCTGTTTTTCGCCTGCAAAGTTGTGAGCAGCAGTTTTCTGATGAAGGTCGTTGTTGAGTTCGTCGAGTTCGTCAGGCGTCAGGCAATAGCTAAGCAAACCTTTAATGTTGCTATCCATTTCCAGCACTTGCTTTTCAGCATCAGCATGTAGTTCGTGGATTTTCTGCGAGATGCGGCCGTAGATGTCCGTACCTGTGAGTTTCTCCAATAGCGACGACTTATCGCTCTTCTTAGCTTGCAGAAAAGTGGCAAAACTGTTCTGCGCCAGCATCACGGTGCGGGAAAATTGCGTATAATCGAGTCCGATGATTTCTGTGATTTTCTGTTGTATTTCACTATTGCGACCGTTGAAAGTAGTCTTCTTCGGCGCGAGCTGACGGAAGGAGCGTTGCACATCATCGTAGTTGCCCGTGCGCTTCATGCGGCAGCTCCAGCCGGCCTCATAGCGCGCTCCGTCGGGCATAGTGAATTCTACCTGCGCATAGGCTTCTTTCTTACCTCGGCGCAAGAGATTGCGCGTGTCGTAGGTCTGAAGATTTTTTACCACGCTGTCGTCCTGCGATAGCATTTCTTTGTTCAGCCGTTCAGCGTTGTCGAGGCGCGGGGCTTCATCGTAGAGCGCCAAACAGATGGCGTCGAGCAGTGTGGATTTGCCCGCGCCCGTATCGCCACAAATAGCGAAGAGACCAGCCGAGCGCAGCGGTTCGGCTGTGAAGTCAATGACCTGTTCGCCCTCAAAGGAGGTCAGGTTGGAGAGGATTATCTTATCTATTTTCACTGTAGTATATTCTGCTCAGTTAAATATCGGTACATTCCTTTTCTGCTTGTTCGAAACGCAGGCGGAGGGAGTCGGGCATTTCGCTGCCGTAGCGACTGTCGAACACTATCTGGGCCATTTCCATGGGGGTCAGACTGCGTATGTTTTCGATGCTTTCTGTTGTTGATTGCGCTTTAGAAGCTGTTTTCGGTGTTTCGCGCGTCATGCGACAGAAGTGGACTGCTTTTGTGCTCAAGGCTTCCGTCACCTCGTGGAGGAAGTTTGGTTCTGGCTGTTCCTCCAGCACGCGGAGCTCCAGATAGGGCCATGCTTCGCCATCGTCCTTCTTTCCGCGCTCCGGCAGCTTGTAGATTTCGTCCATAATAGTGAGCGGAGTGGCAGAGCCTTTGGCCGGAATGGTGAGCAAATGGCGCAATGGGTTGTATTCAAGATGGCTCACAACAGCATTGCCGTCCTCACCGATTTCCACCATTTTCACGCCGTGATGATAGAACCTTTCGCTGAAACTCATTGGGAGAGCCGACCCGGCATAGTAGGCGTTGGTGCTCACTTGCTGGGCTTTGTGGATGTGTCCTAAAGCTACATAACTGAATCCTTCGCCCATGATGTCGGCGTCTACCCGGTCCTGACCGCCCACCACGAGGCGTTCGCTGTGTTCTTCGGCGTTGATGTCGGCACCTGCCGCATAGTAGTGGGCACAAGCCAAAGTGGGCAGCACCTTAAAGGGCGATTTGCGAAAACGCTTCTGCAAACCGTTGCGAAAATAGCGCAAACCCTCCTCCACGGACATACCTGCGGGATAGTCGCCGCTGCGCAGATAGGGAATAGCGAAGCAAACCACGCGGGCCTCGGCATCATCGCGCAAACTCAAAGGGAGGAGGTACTCGTCGAAGTCCACTTCTCCTTCCTCGTTGCGGTGTATCAGTCCGCGCACATAGATGTTGTGAGTTTTCAGCAAGGCTTGCGGAGCTTCCAATCGGCCTGCCGAGTCGTGATTACCAGCTGTGATGACGATTTGAATACCCGGAACGGTCTCCGTAGCATCGTTGAGAAACTGATAGAACATTTCTTCCGCGCGGGCCGAGGGATTGGCCGAATCGAACACGTCGCCGCTGATGAGCAACGCGTCGGGCTGCTGCTGGCGGAGCGTTTCGAGCATCCAGCGCAAGAAATGGGTGAATTCCCCCTCGCGCTCATGTCGGTGGAAACTATTTCCCAAGTGCCAGTCGGCAGTATGAATGAGTTTCATTTTCTTCTGTTTATATTGTGATACAAAAGTAGTGATAAGCGCGAAAATAAAGAACGCCACGCGTGGAATTATTCGTGGCATTCAGTAAGTGGGGAATTAGAAAACGACGGGATTGCACCTACTTCCGAACAACGGCCTTTGCCGCTCCTGAAAGTATGTACCTGAATGAATAATAGAAAAAGTTACCGATTTATTAACAAAAGATGATTATCAGTATGAAGCTAAAAATGGAGAATCTGCCCCATCTGTATCAATTTTCGCCCACTTTTTGGTGGGATAGATTTGAGAAAATGGAGAAGAAAGCTTCAGTTAGTATTGTTTTTCATAGTTTTTCTTTCATTTTCGGTCGTATTTTTTCAAAAATGCGCCCATACCTCTCCGTCTGTTTCCTTATTGTGTCCGCTGGCTTCCTTATTCTGTTGGCGGATTCCCTTATTGTATTGGCTGACGCAATAAGGATATTTGCGTTCAGGAAGGTGGAGTTGCTCGCTCTCTCCATTTTGTGCGCGGTTTTGTGGCGTTTGTGGGAGGGAAAAAGTGAGAATATTCTTGACTGAATTTAGCCCACGAATTTTCACGAAAGGGGCGAAGAAGCACAAATAAGGGAGCTTCTTTCAGCTCCTCTATAAGTGGGAGTGCTCAGCTTGGGTTCTCGGATGGGTCAGACTAGTCGGACCAGTCCGATATTCAGTTCTCCGACCAGTCCGACCAGTCCGACCAGTCGGAGAACCAAATGCGGGAAAGCGGAAATCCAAGAAATTGTTAGAGAATCCTGCTACAAGTGCTAGCCGAGCACTCCCTCTTATGGGGGAGATGGAGGGGGCTTTTTCTTTCTCCCATCACCTCAACCACGATTGCGGGTTGAGGGTGGCGGTTTCTTTGCGGATTTGGAAATGGAGCGTGCAGTTGCCCGAACCGTCGGCAGCTACTGAGCCGAGGGTTTGACCTCCGTTGACTTGTTGTCCGTTGTGGACAGAGACAGACGAGAGGTTGCAATAAACGGTCATGTATTCGCCGTGGCGGACAATGATATTATACATTCCTCCGAGGGAGAAGATGGAGGTTACTTGGCCTTTATAGACAGCGCGTGCCTGTGCACCAGGGCGTCCTGTAATGTTGATACCCTTGTTGTCAAGCTGAATGCCGTTCAGACCGTTTACGTTGTAAGAGCCATAGCGCGCGGTGACGGCGAAACTACCCGTGATGGGCATTGGCAGGCGACCGCGATTGGCTGCAAAGCCACCACTGATGGCGCGGTCCACATTGTCGGCGGCAGAGAATGTAGGTGTGGGTTCCTGGGTGTCGTAGCGGTTAGGAGCATTCTTAGCTGCTTCGGCCTTCTTAGCCTCGGCTGCTTTTGCCGCTGCTGTCTGGGCAGCAACGCGCGCTTTCCGTGCTTTCTCGGCTGCGGCTTTCTTGGCAGCAGCAGTCTTTGCGGCTGCGGCTTTGGCGGCTGCGGCTTTTGCTTCGGCAGCAGCTTTCTCGGCGGCTTTCTTAGCTTCGGCCGCTTTGGCAGCAGCTGCTTTTGCGGCCGCGGCACGGCGTGCTTCCTCTTCCTGCTTCTTCTTGCGTGCAGCTGCATTGGCGGCAGCTTTGCGTGCCTTCTCGGCAGCCGCTTTTCGGGCCGCTTCTTCGGCAGCACGGCGGCGTGCTGCTGCGGCAATTTCGGCCTGGATGAGACGGTCTATCTGAGCGTTGAGGGAAGCGTACTTCTTACGTTGTTGCGTTATGGAAGCTTGCAGTTCCTTTTGTTTCTGGTTCAGTTCGTTTACCACTTGCTGCTGTTGCACTTTCTTGCCGTGGAGCACTTGCTGTTGTTGGCGTCCCTCGATGAGCAGTTGGTTTTTCTGCGTCTTAATGCCGAGAATTTCGTCCTTCTTTTTTTGAACGGCGAGTTCTTTCTGACGAATGATTTCGCCCTGTACCTTTTGGTATTTGCTGTAGTTGTTTACATAGCGCATACGGCGGTACATATCGTTGAAACTGCGCGCGTTGAGGATGAAGAGCCACTTGTTGTTGAGCAGCTTATTGCGGAAGGTGTAGAGAACGGCCCGATGGTATTTTTTCTTAATGATATCGAGCTCTTGCTGCAATACGCTGAGTTCTTTCTCCAGCACGCTGAGGTTGTTGGTAAGGACAACCATTTCGTTCTGTATGCCTTCAACATATTTCTGCTGTTCGCCAATCTGCGTGTTAAGGACGAGCAGATTGTTGAGCTGCGAACGCACGTCTTTCTTTGTGGTGTTGAGGAGTTGTTCTGATTCTTTGAGTTTTTTCTGCATGGCCGTGCGCTCCACCTTCAGACTATTGATTTTTTTCGTCTGGGCGTGCGTTGTCAGAGAGAGCATGAGAACAAACAGGAGGAATACGAGATGTTTTCGCATAGGAGATAGTTTTCTTCTTTCGGCAGAAGCCGTGCTACTAATTCATTTGGATGAGTCGGCCGAGTATGTCGTCGGCCGAGCGTTGCTTGTAAGTGTCTTTCACAGTAGTGCGAGTTTCCCAGTCGCTATTGTTGTTGGGGCCGGTGAGCTGGATGTCGAGCTGCGCGTCCTTTCCGAGTCCCGTTATGTTAAGGGTGATGGCTTTTGGGAATGGTTTTCCGCCCACATTAACAAAGGAAGCGTATTTACACACCAATTGTCCTTTCTGCTCGGCTTGTTTGCTCTGCACGGTGATGCGGTCGAGCAATGCCGTGCTGGTTTGTGTCAGAAACTGGTAGTCGAGTTTCGGCGCGTCAGGTAAGGATAGCAACGTGTGGTCGCCTGCCGACGACAGATGGAAGCGGTTGAGGGAATTGTTAGCATTGTGTTGTCCTGGTACGAAAATTTCGTTCCAGAAGATAGCTTGCAGCGAATAGAAATCAATATTGGCTTGCTGGAGGAAGCGAACCTCGTTGTAGTTGCCACGACAATACTGCTTGTTGATGCGATCAATAAGCAGAACGTTTTGCGGCGTGAATTCGAGGCGGCCTACTTCGAAGCCGAGGAAAGAAAGGGAGAGTTGGATGACATCATTACGCTTCATATTGAGCCGCCCGTTGCAGCTGATGTTTTTTCCCGCAGCGTTGATGTTTACCTTGACGCGGCTGGTGAGGTAATTAGCGGTCTGTGCGTTCTGAACGACCTTTCTTTTGTAAGCTGCCTCGGCGTTGTCGATGGCTTTGGTGTGCTCGGTCGTGTTCTGAATGTTTTTAGTGGTATGACAAGCCGACAAAAGGAGGGCTGCCAGGGGGAGTATTTTCAGAATGTTCATATTCTTGAGCTTGATAATGGTGGTGACGCTTAGGGGCGACGGCGTTGAATTTTTCGCCGCAGCTGTGCGCACTGTTTTTTATCGGAAGAAACGTTGAGAGCCTTGCGCCAAAAGGCAAGAGCCTTGCGACGGTCGCCACAACGATAGTATATATCGCCAGCATGGAGGTAGAGCGTAGCACTTACCTCGTCGTTGGGAGTATGTTTGAGGGTTTGGTCAATATAAATACGCGCCTGCTGATAGCGACGGTTCTGGTAGAGAATCCAAGCATAGGTGTCGAGATAAGTAGAGTTCTGCGGCTCGGCATCTACCGTTTTCCGACTCATAGCTTCAGCCTGGTCAAGATTACGACGTTCAAGGCTGAGAAAGTAAGCGTAATTATTGAGACAAAGTAGGTTGTTTGGATTGAGATCTGCCGCCTGTTTATAAAGCGAAAAGGCTTTTTCGTGGCGGCCCTTTTCGTGTTCGATGTCAGCCAGCATGCTGAGCATATCAGAAGCTGTTTCTTTGTCGCTCTCATTATCAATTCTGCTGATACCTTCATAGAGAACTTTCAGCGCCTCCTCTGTGCGGTCCTGCTGAAGGAGTGTGGCACCCTCGTAGTAGTAGAAAACGATTTCCGAAGGGGAGTAGTTGATGCCTTCGCGGCAGAGACGCAGAACTTCCTTTTGGTTCTGCTGATTTATAGCTATCTGAAGCAGCTGCAAACGGGCTTGCTTGTAGTCCGGCTCTACTTCCAGAATTTTGTTCATTATAGGTGCGAGCGAATCGACCGGCATATTGAGAGCTGCAACATAATAGGCGCAAAGTTCAGCCAAGGACCTATCTGCCTGCGGCTGGTCTAAAGCTTCGCGGAAGAGAGGGAGAGCGGCCAACGAGTCCCCTTTTTGGGTCGTTGTCCCAATGTAGCCGCGCATCGCCTCTACTTTAGCGTCGCTTTGCGTTTGCGGATTGAGCACCACCTCTCGAACCATCTGTTGATAGAGCGAATCTTGGTGCGTCTGGTTGTAGTATGCCAGCATAGAGATTTGAGCAAACGCGTTGTCGGGTTCAGATGTCAGTACGTCGCGATATACCATCGCTGCCTGCTCGGGATGCCCGTTTTGGAAATATAGGTCGCCCAGAAGAACGCGATACTTGAGTTCGTTGGGATATTCGGCGCAGAGATCCTCAATCGTTTTGTAGGCGTGGTCATCATCCTTCTGGCCAATGTACATCTGAAACTTCTCGAGCGCTAAGTCCTCGTTGGGGCCCACTATGTCCTCTAAGCGGTTGATTGTTTGTATAGCTCCTTGAAAGTTTCCGGTTTGCTCGTATAGTTTCATCAAAGTGCCGAGCGTTTCCTCCGAAGGCTCCACGGCAGCAAGTTCTTCGTAGAGCTGCGTAGCTCCTTTGAAATCGGCGCGGCGAATGAGTTCGTTGGCGAGTGTTTCTTTATAGAAACGATTTGCTGGGGCTAAATCCACAGCGCGCCGCAGCAACGAGTCGCCTTCTTTAACAAGCGTCGTGTCAAAAGCCCCGGCTTGCGCGAGTTTTAGGATGGCCATGTCGAAAACAGCCTCGGAGGCATCGGGATTCAGTTCCAAAGCCCCAGTAAGTAAGTCGTAGGAAGCGTCATAGTTATTCTTTTCACGCTGACGTACCGCCTCGAGATAGAGATCATTGAAGCGTCGCTGCTGCTCATAAGAAAGCGTGCGGCGAGGTACTTCATGCTGTGTCGCATCCTTATCTTTTTGAGCAGACTGCGGTGCAGAACAACCAACGGAAAGTAGCAGCACAACCAGCAAGCAGCTGTGCGCCCACATCCGATATTTCCAACTATTCTTCACGTTTTATTTATCTTTCAATATCATTTTTCTCCGCTGTGGCCGAAGCCACCTGCGCCGCGTTCGGTCTCGTTGAGCTGTTCAACAGGTGTCCACTCCACTGTTTCGTGGCGGGCTACAACCATCTGCGCAATGCGGTCGCCGTCGTTGATAGTAAAGGCGTCGCGCGAAAGATTGATGAGGATGACGCCTATCTCACCTCTATAGTCGGCGTCGATAGTTCCCGGCGTGTTTAGGCAGGTGATACCTTTCTTTATAGCCAGTCCTGAGCGTGGCCGCACTTGAGCTTCGTAGCCCTCGGGTAGAGCTATGAAAAGTCCCGTGGGCACGATGCAACGCTCCAAAGGTTGCAGCGTGATGGAAGTATCGAGGTTGGCACGCAAATCCATGCCCGCACTGAGCGGCGTCTCATACTTAGGCAGCGCGTGGTGGGAGCGGTTGACAATTTCTATCTTCATGGAAATTCTCTTGTTTGGAATAGGGAACAAAATTACTGAAAAGCGTTTACATACTTCCATATTTTATGGAAAATCAGCGGGCTGCATAGTTTTTTACCGTATTTTTGCATTTCCACTTCCTTATGGGAGGGACAAAAAGAAGTATAGTATGGATTGGAAGCAACTTATCTCCTACAAGCGCTTCGGTAAGGAGGATGAATACCGCGTAGTGAATGAACGACGCACCGAATTTCAGCGCGACTACGACCGTCTTATCTTTTCATCGGCCTTTCGTCGCATGCAGAACAAGACACAAGTTTTTCCCTTGCCGGGAAGTATTTTTGTCCACAACCGTCTGACCCATTCGCTCGAGGTGTCGAGCGTGGGGCGCTCTTTAGGTACTGACATCGGCAACGAACTTCTCCGCCGGCATCCTCATCTGGATCGCGCCGATATGGATGCTCTCGGTTCGATTGTTAGTGCTGCTTGTTTGGCTCATGATATGGGCAATCCGCCTTTCGGACATAGTGGCGAGCGCGCCATACGCAGTTTTTTCCTCGAAGGGCGCGGCGCGATGCTCCGTGAGCAATTGTCGGCCGACACTTGGGCAGATATTACCAACTTCGATGGTAATGCCAACGCCTTTCGCCTACTTACCCATCAGTTCAACGGACATCGCCGCGGCGGCTTCGTTATGACTTATTCCACACTGGCTTCTATCGTTAAATATCCTCGTTGCTCCCATTTGGCCGGTAAGCGTTCCAAGTTCGGCTTCTTTTATACTGAAAGCGAGGACTATCTGAAGATTGCCAACGAACTGGGAATCCCTCGCTCTGCTTCAGATCCCGACACACTTTCTTATGCCCGCTATCCGTTGGTCTATCTCGTTGAGGCGGCCGACGATATTTGCTATGAAATAATGGATATTGAGGACGCCCACAAGCTGCGCCTGCTTTCGGACGAGCGGACGGAGGCTTTGCTTCTCGGCTTCTTTGACGAGCAAACCCGTCAGCGTCTTCAGCATTCTTATGATGTGGTGACGGACTATAATGATCGCATCGTTTATTATCGCTCCTGTGTTATCAACGCTTTGGAGCAAGCTTGCGTCCGCGTATTCCTCAACCACGAAGAAGAGATCTTGGCAGGAACATTTGAAGGAACGCTCATCGGACATTTACCCGAGCCACTAAAAGAAGCTTACAAGCGTTGCGAGGAAGTGGCCGCCAGCAGGATTTATAAGGCCAAGGAAGTGACAGATGTGGACTTGGCCGGTTATCACATTATTTATACGCTCCTCGAGCTTATGACCGACGCCGTTCTCTCCCCCGAAAAGGCCTACTCCCGCCTTTTGTTGAGCCAGGCCTCCCGTCAGTACGAACTTCACTCGGAGAATCTCTCCACCCGCATTATGGCCGTCCTCGACTACCTAAGCGGCATGACCGATGTCTTTGCGCTCGACCTTTATCGCAAAATCTCCGGCCAGAGTCTCCCTATGGTGTGAATCCTTTTCCCTATACATGAAAAAAGACACCTATAATCATGTTCTGAAATACACCGGCTTGTTGGGCGGCGTACAAGTGTTCTATATACTGATGTCTATAGTCCGCAACAAATTTACGGCTATGTTCATCGGAGCTTGGGGTATCGGATTGGTGGAGACCTATAACCGCGCCGTCGATCTCATAGCGAACATGACGAATTTCGGTATTGGCTTCAGCGCTGTGCGCCGGCTGTCGGAGCTTCACGAGCAGGGAAAGGAGGAAGCCATAAGGATGTATATCCGCCTCATACGTTCGTGGGCACTCGTCACGGCTCTCCTCGGCACGCTGATATGTCTCTTGTCCGCTCCACTACTGAGCTATTTCACGCTCTCCGACTTCCATACCACTAAAGGCTTTGTCTTGGTAGCTCCCATGGTGGGGATACTGGCTATCACGGGCGGAGAAGTGGCCATCCTTAAGGGGTTGCAACGCCTCAAGCAGATGGCCGCCATCAGTGCCTTGGGAGCGCTGGTCACGATGCTCTTGACCATTCCTGGCTACTGGTTGTTGGGTCTGCACGGCGTTATTCCTGTGCTGCTGTCTACTACGGCTGCTGTCTGCCTGCTGAATCTCTACGCCACAACCCGCGACTATCCTTACCGCGTTGGGCTTCGGAGCATGAAGCTCATGAAGAGCGGCGGCCATTTATTGAAGTTGGGCGGGGCTTACATACTGGCAGGGACGATCGGCAGCGGGGCAGAACTCATCGTGCGCTCTTATGTCACTAATTCCACGAGCTTGAATCGCGCCGGTCTTTATGCCGTGGGTGTGACCCTCATAGTTTCCTACGCGCGCTTGGCTTTTGTGGCCATGGATGCCGACTTCTTCCCCCGACTCAGTGCAGCTGGCGACGACCGCAAGCGGCGCAACAACGCCATCAACCGTCAAATTGATGTACTGGTGCTGTTGATGACTCCGTTTCTCATAGCTTTCGCGCTGTTTCTCCCTATCATTGTTCGCGTGCTCTATACATCCGAGTTCCTCCCTGTGGTTTCGATGGTGCTTTGCGGCCTTTCGTTTATGTATTTCAAGGCTGTTTATACACCCATCGCCTATCTGCCGTTGGCGCGAGGCCATTCTCGGCTCTATTTTTTGATGGAATTTCTTTACAACGTAGTGTTCACGGTGCTCGTCATAGTGGGGTATCACGTTCGGGGTATTGTGGGGGCAGGTATCGCCCTTTCGTTGGCCAATCTCTTTGATCTTATCAATATCTCGCTGGTTTATGCGCGCGTCTATGACTTTCGCTTCGAACGCCGTACACTGCTGCGTTGCATCGTGCAGTATGCCCTGTTGGTGGCAGGTATTGGAGCAGCTACGATAGCCAATTGGGGAGTGAAACTTCTCTTGGGCTTGCCCGTGCTTGTCCTTAGTCTGTGGCTCGCTTGGAACTTGCTGAGAAAGAAAACGAATATAGTTGACAAAATCAAGAATGTAATAGGGCGGAAAAAGCAGTAGTTTGCTTGAGGTTTTAGCCCACGAATTTTTACGAAAGGGGCGAATGTTCACGAATTTCTTTATCATATTCGTGGGTGTTCGCCCTTTTCGTGAATATTCGTGGGAGAGAGTTTCGGACAGGTCCGACAGGTCGGACGAATCTGAGAAAGACGATGAAAAACAGCATATTTTTGTAAACAGAATTCTTAATTTTAGCTGCTCGTGGCTGGCTCGAAATCGAGCGCAGGTGGTAGCCATCGAAAAGAACGCAGCAGAAAAGCGTCCGTACAATAAGGCTGTCAGCTCACATCCTTATTGTGTCAGCCGACGCAATAAGGAAACTGAAAAATACAATAAGGAAACCGACGGACGGGAGTGGAGAAAATTTTCGGGAAATACGCTAAAAATGATCGGAAAAAGGGAGAAAAGCTCCGATATGTGCCTTGTGTCGGTTGAGAGGGCTAACAATCTTCGTGAAAATCTTTGTGTTACCCACCGATAAAGCTATCTTTGTTCGCTAATAAGTATAGAAGAATAATCAATAAATCGGAATGAAAATAGAAACAGCACTGGTCGCTGCCGTGCAGAAAGCGGTTGAAACGCTCTACGGGCAGCAGATCGACGAGAAGCAAGTACAGCTGCAAAAAACTAAGAAAGAGTTCGAAGGCCATCTGACCCTCGTGGTGTTCCCCTTCGTACGCCTGGCGCGCAAGAAGCCAGAGGAAGTGGCACAGGAAATAGGCGAACAGTTGCAGCAAACCGACATAGTGGCGAGTTTCAACGTAGTGAAAGGCTTCTTGAACCTCGTCATCGCGCCCAAAGCTTGGATAGAGCTCTTGGCCGATATTGACGCGGCCGACAAGTACGGCTTCGTGCCCGTTACAGACCAGAGCCCGTTGATGATGATAGAGTATTCCTCGCCCAATACCAACAAACCGCTCCACTTGGGCCACGTGCGCAACAACCTCTTAGGTTGGTCGCTGGCTCAGCTTGAGGAAGCCAACGGTAACCGCGTTGTGAAGACCAACATCGTTAACGACCGCGGCATCCACATTTGCAAATCCATGCTCGCATGGGTGAAATATGGCAACGGAGAAACTCCCGAGACCAGCGGAAAGAAGGGTGACCACCTCATTGGCGACTACTACGTGGCTTTCGATAAGCACTATCGCGAAGAGGTCAAAGAACTGCAAGCACGCTATATGGCGGAGGGCCTGAACGAAGAAGAGGCCAAAGCAAAGGCCGAACAAGAAGCTCCGCTCATCAAGGAAGCTCACGAAATGCTCGTGAAATGGGAACAGGGCGATGCGGAAGTACGCGCGCTTTGGGAGAAGATGAACAGCTGGGTGTATGCCGGATTCGATGAAACCTATAAGGCACTTGGCGTTAGCTTTGATAAAATCTACTACGAAAGTAATACCTACCTCGTTGGCCGCAAGAAGGTGGAAGAAGGCTTGGAGAAAAACCTCTTCATCCGCAAGGCGGACAACTCCGTTTGGGCAGATCTCACGGCAGAGGGACTGGATCAGAAACTATTGCTTCGTTCTGACGGTACGTCCGTTTATATGACCCAAGACATTGGTACTGCTGAGATGCGTTTCAACGATTATCCCATCGACAAGATGGTTTACGTTGTTGGCAACGAGCAGAACTACCACTTCCAAGTCTTGAGTATCCTGCTCGACAAACTGGGCTTCGAATGGGGCAAGAGTCTTGTTCATTTCTCCTATGGTATGGTCGAGCTGCCCAATGGTAAGATGAAGAGCCGCGAGGGAACTGTTGTTGACGCCGACGACTTAATCGCTGAAATGAAGCGTCAGGCTCGTCAGACCATTGATGCTGCCGGCAAGTTTGGCGAACGTACTGAAGAAGAGAAAGACGAAGTGGCTCGCATTGTAGGCCTCGGCGCGCTGAAATACTTCCTCCTAAAAGTTGACGCCCGCAAGAACATGCTCTTCAATCCAGCAGAGAGCATCGACTTCAATGGTAATACCGGCCCATTCATTCAATATACCTACGCCCGCATCCGTTCCATCCTTCGCAAGGCCGAAGCTGAGCAGATGCAGGTTTCGTGCAACTTTGCCGCTACGCCTGAAATCTCTACGAAGGAAGAAGCCGTTGTTCAGCATCTTAGCGACTTTGCCAGCGTAGTGCGCCAGGCCGGCGAGGAATATGCCCCTAATGCGATTGCTAACTACTGCTACGAATTGGCAAAAGAGTACAACCAGTTCTACCACGACTATAAAGTGCTGGGCGAAACAGATGAAAACAAGCGTCAGTTCCGTCTGGTTTTGAGTCGCAACGTTGCCAAGGTACTTCGCTTAGGTATGGGCCTGCTCGGCATTGAGATGCCAGAGCGCATGTAAAACCTTTTGACAAGCAGAGTTGTGGCAAAGGAGAAATACTATGTAGTTTGGCAAGGACGCAAACCAGGCATCTATGAATCGTGGGCAGACTGCCGCGAACAGGTGCATGGGGCTGAAGGAGCCCGCTACAAGAGTTTTCCAACACGAGCCGAGGCGCAGGCAGCGTATGAAGCCGGTGCACCCGCCCGTCCGCAACGGAAAAAGACCACAACAGTTGCAAAGACCCGCTCCGTTAGCGCGTTGCCCGACAACCCGCCCGAAGATCGCCACGACACCGTACTGAATCTCCCGCCCGAGGTGACGGCCAACGCGCTGGCAGTGGATGCTGCCTGCTCCGGTAATCCTGGCAAGATGGAGTATAGAGGTGTCGATCTGGCCACGGGACAAGAGGTCTTTCATTTCGGACCTGTTTGGGGGACGAACAATATCGGCGAATTTCTCGCCATAGTCCACGGATTGGCGTGGCTAAAGCAGCGAGGCGAAAAGAAGACTATCTACAGCGACAGCCGTAATGCGCTGCTCTGGGTGCGCGCGAAAAAATGTAAGACAACCTTGGCGCGGACAGCTCGAACCGAGGAACTCTACCAAATCATAGCACGCGCTGAGAAATGGCTGGCAGAAAATCGTCGCAATGTGCCGCTAAAAAAATGGGAGACCTCCAAATGGGGAGAGATACCTGCCGACTTCGGTCGGAAATAACTGATGGGCTCAGCAGCAGGTGCCGCCTGGCCGTGCGAGTGAGCTTGATAACAAACGCTACAATCAACCAATGAAAGAATTTTTCGAGGTTCTGCGACGCTATGTTGCTCCTTATAAAGGCTACCTTTTAGGTTCCCTTCTGTTCAATATTCTCTCTGCCGTGCTCAACGTTTTTTCGTTTGTCACGCTTATGCCGATGCTCAAGATTCTCTTTCGTATCGACACGCAGACCTATGCTTTCATGGCGTGGGATGCAGCTGACAAAAGTTTCAAGGATGTGCTCGTCAACAATATGTACTACTACACGCAGACGTGGATGGGAGAATTTGGCGCAAGTACTACGCTGCTGTTCCTCGGCCTATTCCTCATCACGGCTACATTGCTGAAAACGAGCACCTACTTTGCTTCGGCGGCCATTATGGTACCGATGCGCACGGGCATCGTTAGAGACATTCGCAATTCGGTGTATCACAAAATCACGGAATTGCCGCTCTCGTTCTTCAGTGAAGAGCGCAAAGGCGACATCATCGCCCGCATGTCCGGTGATGTGAACGAGATAGAAAACAGTATCACGGGTTCGCTCGAGATGCTCGTAAAGAATCCAATTCTTATCCTCTGTTATCTCGGCGTGTTGGTGTACACCAGTTGGCAGCTCACTCTGTTCACCGTTCTGGTGCTTCCGCTCCTGATTTGGGCGATGAGTACCATAGGGCGCAAGCTAAAAGCGAAATCGCTCGCTGCACAAAACAAATGGAGCGAGACAATGGCGCAGCTCGAGGAAACCTTGGGCGGAATGCGCATCGTGAAGGCATTTACTGCTGAACAGAAAATGCGGAATCGTTTCGAGAACGTTACAGATGATTACCGCCGCCTAACAAATAAAGTGAGCATCCGTCAGGCCAGCGCGCACCCCGTGAGCGAATTTTTGGGAACTGTACTCATCGTCATCGTTCTCTGGTATGGCGGCACGCTCATCCTTGATGGAGAAAACCCGCCCATTGATGCGCCGCAGTTTATCTTTTATATGGTGATACTCTACAGTATCATACAGCCGCTCAAAGACTTCTCGAAAGCCAGCTACAATATCCCAAAGGGCATGGCAAGCGTTGAACGCGTCAACAAGATACTCAACGCGGAAAATACCATCGTGGAAGCTCCTGCTCCGAAAGAGGTGAAGAAGCTCGAAAAGGAGATACTCTTCCGCAACGTAAGTTTCTCCTACAACGGGCGGCAGCAAGTGCTCCAGGACATTAACCTGCATGTGGGCAAAGGCCGCACGGTGGCACTTGTGGGCCAGAGCGGTTCGGGCAAGAGTACACTTGTTGATCTCTTGCCGCGCTATCACGACGTGACAGGTGGGGAAATCCTCATCGACGGAATAAATGTGAAGGATTTCCGCCTTAAAGGTCTTCGCGGACTTATTGGTAATGTCAATCAGGACGCTATTCTTTTCAACGATTCTTTCTTCAACAATATCGCCTTCGGAGTAGAGAACGCAACGATGGAACAGGTGGTGGAAGCCGCCAAGATTGCAAATGCTCACGACTTTATTATGGAGAGCGAGCAGGGCTACGATACCAACGTGGGCGACCGCGGCTGCCGTCTGTCGGGCGGTCAGCGTCAGCGCATCAGTATAGCCCGTGCAATTTTGAAAAACCCAGACATACTCATCCTCGACGAGGCTACGTCTGCGCTCGACACAGAGTCGGAGCGTCTCGTGCAGGAGGCGTTGGAGCGCCTGATGAAGACGCGCACCACCATCGCTATTGCGCACCGCCTTTCAACAATCAAAAACGCCGACGAGATTTGTGTGCTCTACGAAGGAAAGATTGTGGAGCGCGGCACACACGACGAACTCATCGCTCTGAACGGCTACTACAAGCGCCTCAATGATATGCAGCAGCTTTAGTGGGAGGCGCAGCAGCATTGGTGGGAGATAATGAACGGCAAATGCCAAGAAATCTCCGGCAAGTGTGGCAGGACTGACCCTTCCGACTGTTTTGAGAAAAGTTAAGACAAAGAAAATGACAGATACAAAAGAGAAAATACTCATCACAGGGGCGAGCGGCTTCATCGGAAGCTTTCTCGTGGCGGGCGGCCTTGAACTGGGATTCGATGTGTGGGCAGCTGTCCGCAAATCCAGTTCGCGCCGCTATTTGCAAGACCCGCGCATCCATTTCCTCGAACTGGATTTCGATGACGACGACCTACTTGCTGCGCAGCTTGAGAAACATGTTGCCGAACACGGGGCTTTTGCTCATGTGCTTCATGCAGCTGGTGCCACGAAAGCCCGTAGTGAGGCCGATTTTATCCGAGCAAATGCTGAAGGCACGGCACGTCTCGCTCGACAGCTCCTGCAGACCAAAGCACTTCCCGCTTCCACAGGTCGTTTTGTCTTTTTCTCCAGTCTCTCTGTTTATGGTCCTGTTCGCGAGGAGGACAACCGCCCCATTTTGGAAAGTGATGAGCAAATGCCCGATACGGCTTATGGTCGGTCGAAGCAACAAGCCGAGCAAGAGCTGGCTCATATCCCCGATTTGAACTATATCATCCTTCGTCCCACGGGAGTTTACGGTCCGCGCGAAAAGGATTATTTCCTGATGGCCAAATCTATCATTCAGCGCGTCGACTTTTCTGTTGGCTACAAGCCGCAGACCATTACCTTTATATATGTCCGCGACCTTGTAGAAGCCGCCTATCTCGCGCTAAGTCATGGAGAAAGCGGCCGCGCATACTTCCTTACTGACGGACACAATTATAGTAGCCGTGATTTTAGTAACTTGCTCCAAAAAGAGTTGAATATCCGCGGCGTACTACATATAAAAGCACCCATCTGGTTCTTAAAGCTGGTGTGCTTTATCAACGGCGGACTGGCGAGCCTCTTTGGCAAAACCACCACGCTCAATATGGACAAATTCAACATCCTAAAGCAGCGCAACTGGCAGTGTGACATACGCCCCGCCGAACAAGAGTTAGGTTATCGTCCGCAGTATCCGTTGGAGCGCGGCGTAAAGGAAACTGTGAATTGGTATATACAAAACGGCTGGCTCTAAAGCCCTCACCATAAGCAAAGCCCTCGGGCTGAACAATAAAACAAATGAATCGGATAGCAATACCGAGAAAATCAGAAGCAGAAGGCTTCCGTCTGTTGCCCATCGAATGGGCCACTATTCTATATGCGCTCTTCACCACAGCGCTCTTATTCTTATTTTGGAAAAATATGCACGCGCCCGGCTTTCTCCTTGCTGAGCGCATCGCCGTGTTAGGAGGTGTTGCTGCCTTTGCCAGTCTCAATCGTTTGCTACCTTTGAAGAGCACACGATTGCTCCGTACGCTGTTCTCCCTCAGCTTACTTGCCTACTGGTATCCGGACACTTACGAATTTTGCCAGGTCTTTCCTAATCTCGACCACGTCTTTGCCCATGCTGATTTGATGCTGTTCGGCTGTCAGCCCAGTTTGGCCTTCAGTGCAGCATATCCCTCATGTTTCTCCAGCGAACTATTCCACATGGGCTATTTCAGTTACTATCCCATGATAGCAGTAACTTGCCTATTGCCTTTCTTTGTGAAAGGAAAGAGCGAAGAGTCGCGTTTGGCAACGTATGAGCACATCAGCTTCATCGTGATGGCCGGATTCTATCTTTACTATGTTGTATTCTTGTTTTTGCCCGTAGCTGGTCCTCAGTTCTACTTTCAGGCCATTGGTTTCGACAATGCTTCCAATGGCTATCTCCCAGCTTTGGGCGACTACTTCCGCTATCATACCGAGCTCCACAAATCGGGCGAAATCAGCGGCCTATTCCAATGGCTCGTAGAGTTCACGCAGGGAGCTGGAGAACGCCCCACCGCCGCATTCCCCAGTTCGCACGTCGGAATGAGTACGATAATGATGATCCTCATCTTTAAGCAGCGGCGCGTTGTGGCCTATTATTTTTTGCCTTTCTACCTTCTGCTCTGCGCCTCCACTGTATATATCCAGGCACATTATTTAGTTGATGTCATCGGCGGCTTAGTAACCGCTGTGCTCTTCTATTATATCTGCGAGAAAGTGTATAAGAAAGCGATGAGGCAATAAAGCCCTCTCCGGCGAGTAGGGCTTTTCCCTTTCTCCCAAAGGCTGTGTCATTCAATATCTCAAATCTCCTAACTACCAAACCAATATGAAAAAAATCCTTACCTTAACCTTTGGCTTGCTGTCTGCAGTGGCTTTCGCCCAGAAGAACGGCGCCATCACAGAAAGTATGCTGCAACAAATCAAGCAGCAGAACCCATCAACCGCCACCGACCGCGCGCTGCGCAACGCTTTGGCAGCTAATGGTATCAACGACCTGACAAAGCGTGCCGACAAGGCAGCTGTTGACGGCAACTTCACTTATCGCGTTCCCTCCAATGGAGTGACCGATCAGCAATCCAGTGGTCGTTGCTGGCTCTTCACCGGACTCAACGTGATGCGTGCTCGCATGATTAAGGACTACAAGCTCGGAGAGTTCACTCTCTCCCATTCGTTTCTCTCTTTCTATGATCAGTTGGAGAAATCAAACCTCTTCTTGCAGTGTGTCATCGACTACGCCAAGGAACCGATAGACTCCCGCCAGAATACCTGGCTCTTCGAGCATCCTTTGTCCGATGGCGGCACGTTCTGTGGCGTACAAGATCTCGTGATGAAGTATGGCATTGTTCCGGCCGAAGTATTCCCCGAGAGCTACAATGCTAACAACACATCGAAGATGGCAGAAATCATTTCCTTGAAGCTTCGCCAGTACGGACTCGAACTGCGCGACATGGTCAGCAAAGGAAAGAGCGCTACCGATTTGCAGAAGCGCAAAACAACGATGCTGGGCGAAGTGTACCACATCCTGCAAATCTGCCTCGGCACACCCGTTGAAAAGTTCGTTTGGACCCTCCGAACGGCCGACGGAAAAGCTGTCAGCACGGGCGAGTACACACCCAAACAGTTCTATCAAGAATTTGTGGGTAAGGATCTCAAGAACGATTACGTGATGCTTATGAACGACCCGACGCGTCCTTACTACAAACTTTACGCAGTCGACCTCGACCGCCATACATACGACGGCCGCAACTGGACATATATCAACCTGCCGATGAACGAGATTAAGGCGATGG
Organism: Alloprevotella rava; assembly: GCF_014195585.1. Classification (GTDB taxonomy): domain Bacteria; phylum Bacteroidota; class Bacteroidia; order Bacteroidales; family Bacteroidaceae; genus Alloprevotella; species Alloprevotella rava. The sequence continues at coordinate 350,641 of NZ_JACICA010000002.1, forward strand.
CCGTGAAGTCCCTCAAGGATACCACCATGATGTATATGTCCTGCGACGTAGGTAAGTTCCTCGACAAAAAGACGGGTGTTCTTGACATCGAGAATTATGACTACGCTTCGCTCTTCAATACCACCTTCCCCATGAATAAGGCTGAGCGCATCCAGACCCATGCTTCTGCTTCCAGCCACGCCATGACGCTCATGGCCGTAGGGCTCGACGCAACAGGCAAGACCACAAAATGGATGGTAGAAAACAGCTGGGGCCCAGCGTATGGTCACAAAGGACACCTTATCATGACCGACAAATGGTTGGATGAATACCTGTTCCGCTTGGTAGTGGACAAAAAATACGTCGACGCAAAGACGCTGGACATCCTCAACCAGAAACCAACGCTTCTTCCTGCTTGGGATCCTCTCTTTCAGGCAGAACAGTAAGCATACATCCTTTGCGGCTTTGGTCGCTTATATATATAATGAGTGGCAAGTGAGAACTTGTCACTCAATTTTATAAAGTTCATGCAAAATCCAGAACTGGAGCGCGCTCGGCAGATAGTGGAATGGACAGGTACGAACCTGTTTCTCACGGGCAAAGCTGGAACAGGGAAAACTACCTTCCTGCGGCAGCTTCGCGAGCGCAATCCCAAGCGCATGGTGATACTCGCACCCACAGGAGTTGCCGCTATCAACGCCGGCGGCTCAACCATCCATTCGTTTTTTCAGTTCGACTTCGGCCCTTACCTGCCCGGACGGACGAAGATGGAGTATAAGTTGCGCAAGGACAAGATGAAACTCATTCGCAGCCTTGACCTCATCGTCATTGATGAGATATCTATGGTTCGGGGCGATATGATGGATCGCATCGATGAGCTATTGCGCCACTATCGCACTCCCTTCCAACCATTCGGCGGTGTACAACTGCTGCTCATTGGCGACCTCCAGCAGTTGGCTCCCGTAGTGAAAGACGACGAATGGGAACTGCTGCGCTCCGATTATCCTACACCTTATTTTTTCAGTAGCCGAGCTCTCAACGAGAGCGGTTATGCCACCATCGAACTGCACCATGTTTATCGTCAGAGTGACCCACATTTTGTAGAGCTCCTCAATCGTGTGCGCAGCAATACGGCAGATGCTGAAGTGCTCCGCCAGTTCAACGAACGCTATGTGCCCGATTTCGAACCGCCCGAGGAAGCTGGCTATGTGCGCCTTGTGACCCACAACCAGCAGGCCCGAGAATACAACGCCCAGGAACTGGAGCGTCTTTCCACACAAGAGTATGTGTTCGAGGCCTGCGTGGAGGGCGTTTTTCCCGAATCTTCTTTCCCTACCGACGAAGAGCTTGTGCTCAAACAAGGCGCGCAGGTGATGTTTGTTAAAAACGATGTGAAGCACCGCTACTTCAACGGAATGCTCGGCACGGTGGAGCAACTCACGGACAAGCACATAGTGGTTTGTCCGTTCGATAATGATGAGCGCATCGAAGTGGACATCGACGCTTGGGAGAATACGCGCTACGAGATGAATCCGCGTACGAAGGAGGTGGAAGAACGCATTGTGGGAATGTTCAAGCAGTATCCGCTCAAACTCGCATGGGCCATCACCGTCCACAAGAGCCAGGGGCTCACCTTCGAACATGCTATCATCGATGTACACGCTGCTTTTGCCGCCGGACAAACTTATGTGGCACTGAGCCGCTGCAAGTCGCTCGAAGGAATGGTGCTCAGTGCGCCCATTCCTCCGCGGGCTATCATCACCGATGCCAATGTAGATCGCTACCACCGCGAACTGCCTGCGCGCACCCCCGACGAATCTGGCATCCGCCAATTGCAGCGCATCCATTTCGTCAACCTTATTGCCTCTCTCTTCGACTTTCGCAGCATCGAGCATCTCCTGGCTCTCTTTCTGCGCCATCTGGAAGAGCATTTCTACAAGGAGTATCCCGCCACACTGGAGCGTTTTCGCAAAGAACAGCTGGCTCTGAATCACACGCTCTTCCCCGTTGCCCATCGCTTTCATATTCAGTATGAGCAGCTGGTGGCTGCCTCCGACGACTATACCAACGATCCGCTTTTGCAAGAGCGCATATCGAAGGGCGCCACCTATTTCCGCACACAGTTGGGTCCGCTCCAAACGTTGTTGGCAGATACAGATTTGGCTTCCAAGAACAAAGAAGTGCTCCGCCGCTATATGGATCTTGACGCTGAACTCAATGAGGCCATCCGCCAGCGCAAAGCCCTTTTCGATTATGTCCTGCGAAATGGTTTCCACATGGCTGACTATCAGCGGGCGCACGCACTGATCATGGCAGGCGAGAAGCCGAGGAAAAAAGAGGAGCATACAGAACAGTAAGGAAGCACCATTCGTGCTCCCCGATAAGGAGGAGAATGGAAAGCCCACGAATGTTCACGAAAGGAGCGAATATTCACGAAATTGAATAACTCTTTTCGATGGATTGGACAAGCCAGACCCATTCGACACCCATTGCTGATTCGTGCTCATTCGCTCCTTTCGTGCTCTTTCGTGGGCTAAAATTATCAACAGATTTCTTACTTTTCCCCTCCAGCGAACGCTTCGAAATTGAATACGGAAGGGAGAGAGCGAACAATCCCATTCTCCTGCGCACGGATTTCCTTATTGCGTCAGCCAGCACAATAAGGTTGTCGGTTGACAGGATAAAGAAGCCAGCTGACACAATAAGGAAACTGACAGACGGAGCAGGGGCTGCTGACGACCAAAAATGGCTGTTTTCTTCTGAAAAGAGTAGAAAAAACAGACTTTCTCCGATTTTTGGTGGATTTTCTCTCACTGATTTTTTGAGAAAACCACTTTCCCCAACGAAAAAAGCTGTACAAAAATTCTCTTTACTTAAATGCGTTTGTTAATAAAAGCGTACGTTTTTACTGCGATGGTAATCCTTTTTTCAAGCAGAAAAAGGCTGCTGGAGAATAAGGGAAAACTGCGGAAGAAGCGCCTTATCCTATCCTGCCGCCCAAGCATAAGCGTAGCTTTTTTCCCTAAATAAGCAGAAAGGTAGAGCCTTTTTTGTATTTTTGTAGGCCTTTTCCAGATTTTGTGAAAATAAACAAAGGGAGAGATACACTAAAATAGAAAAATATTACGTTCTTTAGGGTAACAGACACTACAGTCTCTGGCAAGCCTTCAGGCCGTCCTGACAACCATTATGCTCAAGATATCCATCATCACAACAGTCTATAACAACGGTAGCACTATCGAGGACACCATCAAAAGTGTTCTCGCGCAGGACTATCCCAATATAGAGCACGTTATTGTGGATGGTGGGAGCACGGACAATACTTCGGCCGTCATCGAGAAATATCGTGACCAGATAGGGCAGTATGTTTCCGAACCCGACAAAGGGCCTTACGACGGCATGAACAAAGGCGTGCGTATGGCCACGGGAGATGTCGTGGGAATCCTCAATTCCGACGATTTCTTCACAGCTCCTAATATTGTGAGTCAGCTGGCTGCAGCTTTCGAGGAGTATGACTGCGACGCCGTTTACGGAGATGTTCACTACGTTCGCCCAGAGAATCTGAAGAAAATCATACGCTACTATTCTTCGCGTTATTTTCGCCCGTCGTGGATGCGACTTGGTTTCATGCCCGCGCATCCCTCTTTCTACTGCAAACGCTCTGTTTATCTGCAACACGGACTTTTCGACACTTCCTATAAGGTGGCAGCAGATTTTGAGCAACTGCTCCGTTTGATTTATATACACCGCATCAAAACCCACTACTTACCGCTGGACTGCGTGACTATGCGTATCGGCGGTTTGTCGAGTTCGGGTGTGCCCAGTCACCTACAGATTTTCAAGGACCACAAGCGCGCCCTGAAGAACAACGGAGTGAGAAGCAACAGTTTCCTACTGGCGTTGCGCTATATCTATAAGATAGGAGAATTACTGGTTAGCAAAATTCGCTATTGATACACACGGCAGAGCGGAGCAGGGAGAAGAAAAAACACCTCCTGCATGTCGCGCTACCTCGCTGCCGCAAATTTCACAACGAATCAAAGATTTTTGATTATGAAACAAAAGATAATGGTTTCGGAAATAGATATTATCGGAATGCTGCAAAAGGTGCTCCGTCGTTGGAAGCTCCTCTGTATCTATATGCTGGTGGGAGCCGTTGTCGGAGTTGTTGTGGCTCTGAACACGCCTAAGTGGTTCAAGGCCAACGTAGTGTTAGCACCCGAGCTCATCAGTGGCAGCATGGGTCTCTCAGAGAGCTTGAGCGACATGGCCTCTTCCTTCGGTCTCGACCTGGGAGGAAAGGGCAAGCAGAGTATGGATGCCATTTATCCGCAGATATATCCCGACCTCTTTGCCTCTACTGATTTTATCATCCCTTTATTCAGCGTGAACGTAGTGACCAAGGACGGACAGAAGAAGACATACTTGGACCATCTCGTGCAAGACCTCAAAATACCTTTCTGGCAGAAACCCAAACTCTGGGTACTGACAGCTGTCAAGAAACTAAAGGAAAGAAACGCTGCACCAGGCACAACGGGCATCGGAAAGATGAATCCCTTCCGCCTGACAGAGGACGAGGAGCAGATAGTGGACATGGTGCGCGGCTCTATAGGGTGTCAGATTGACAAGAAGACCAACGTCATCAACATCAGTATCGCCGACCCCGATCCACAAGTAGCTGCCATCATGGTTGATACTCTCCAGGTGCGCCTGCAAGCCTATATCACTCAGTATCGTACGAAGAAAGCGCGCGCCGACGAACGTTACTACACGAAGCTGCAACAAGAGAGTAAGGAAGCTTATCTAAAGGCACAAAAAGCTTATGCCGATTTTGCCGACTCCAATCAAGATGCCATATTGGCCTCGGTGCGTTCGCAAGAAGATGAGTTGGAAAACGAAATGCAACTCAAGTTCAATGTCTACAGCCAAATTCAGACACAGGTGCAACAAGCTCGCGCAAAAGTGCAAGAGCAAACGCCAGCTTTCACCATTATCGAGAAAGCCACTGTGCCCAACAAGCCGAGCAGCACACCACGGTCGATGATCTTGCTCTTATTTGTAGTGTTGAGTGCCTGCCTCCACGTTGTTTGGGTGCTTATAATTTCTCCAGCTCGGCAAAAGAAGTGCACACAGGTTGTAGGACTTGACGAAGAATAGTTGGGCATCGCTTTAACTCTACAACTATTCTGCGGCATTCAGTAAAGCAAATTTCAAATGTTAGGAAAGATAAAAGCACTGCTGGCAAGTAATGACAACCGCTCAGTAATGCTGCGGCACAACATACTCTTGTCTGTTGTTCTCAAAATAATAGGGTTGGCCACATCGCTCTTGATTGTGCCCGTCACGCTCCACTATCTGCAAAAGGAAGAATACGGCATCTGGATGGCTATCTCCTCTGTGCTCTATTGGTTTTCCTTTTTCGACATCGGGCTGGGTAATGGTATGCGCAACTACTTGACCAAATCCATTTCGACAGGTCATTTGGAAATGGGAAGAGCCTATTTGAGTACGACGCTCTGGGTGCTCTTTCTCATTGCTTGCGGGCTCGGACTGATTTCTTTCTTTGGGCTGAATTATATTGACCTTACCAAGGTGTTCAACACGCGGGCAGTGTCCGACGAAGTGCTGCATGGCGTGCTGTTTACAGCTATTGCGTTCACGCTGGCAAACCTCGTGGTGCGCAACGTAGGCTTTGTATTTGTGGCTTTGCAAAAGTATGCGCTCAACGACTTCCTGCTCATCTCAGGCAACATTATTTCGCTCATCGTCATCTTTGTGTTGAGCAAGACAGCAGAGCCGAGTCTCTTCAAGGTAGTACTCGTATTTTCTGCCACTCCCGTATGTATCTTTCTCTTGGCGGCAATTCCGCTTTTCCGACATTATAAAGGTTTGCGCCCGTCCTATCGTGCCGTTGATCATCGCTTGGCTGGTGGTATCATCAATAAGGGTATGGGCTTTTTTGTTATTCAGATCACCAGCTGTCTCGTTATCTTCGGTTCGTCCAATCTTTTTATCTCCCATTATTATGGTCCGGCTGAAGTCTCCGTTTATAATGTTGCTTACAAATACCTGAATCTTCTGGCCGTAGGTTATGCTGTAGTGTTAGCTCCCATGTGGAACGCTTACACCGATGCTTATGTGAAGAACGATTTCGATTGGATTCGCCGTGCCTACAACAAAGCTTTTCGCATCTGGCTACTGACGCTCGCTGGCGGACTCCTTATGCTGCTGTTGTCGGGCTTATTTTATCGTCTGTGGATAGGCTCTTCGCTGCAAGTGCCCATAGAGATGTCGGTCAGCGTGTTCCTTTACGTTTCATTCTTCAACCTGAATAATTGCGCCACATATCTCATCAACGGACTCAACAAAATACGGGTACAAATCTATACTTCAGTAGTCATAACGGCCATCTATGTTTTGGTGCTGAATTTCTTTGGTACGCGCCTTGAGCCGCAAGGCATCGTGCTCTCTATGGCCGCTTGCTACGCCGTGATGAGCCTCATACATTGCTATCAGTGCTACCTGCTCATCAATCGCCGCGCTCGTGGTGTTTGGAATAAATAGTTTCCAGCGCGTTGAACCTGCTTGTAGAGTCCTATTATGTAAATGCGTTTATTCACACCTCAAAACTGTCCCTCAATGCAACATAAAATCAGTGTTATAACAGTGGTCTACAACGATGTACAAGGTATTCGTCAGACCCTTGAAAGTTTCTTTTCGCAGACGTGTGCAGAGAAAGAACTCATCGTGATTGATGGGGGAAGTCAGGACGGTACGGCCGATGTCGTGCGCGAATATGCCGACCGTTTGGCTTATTGGTGTTCGGAGAGAGACGGGGGGATTTATGATGCGATGAATAAGGGTATCGCTCACGTCACGGGAGAATGGATCAACGTTCTCAATGCTGGTGATGTCTACGCCAATGAAGCAACACTGCAACAGGTGGTGGATTTTATGGCAGAACAAGGCGCAGCGGCCGATGTGATTTATGGAGATAGCATTGCAGTAGGCCCCGATTATGACCAATTGGAGAAAGCCTCGACTGATGTAAGCTTGATGAACTACTATCCCATATATCGCCATGGAAGTTCTTTCATCCGCACGGAAGTGCAACAGCAGTTTCTTTACGATTTGAGCCAGCGCGCTCGCTTGGGGTATGCACTGGATTGGCACATGATTTATCGTGTTTACAAAGCTGGTTATCGCTTCCAAAAAATAAATATCCCCATCGAGCGCTATCTTGTGGAAGGAGCATCGAGCAACGTATATCGTAATTTCTACTATAATTATAAAGTCACTTCCGAGGGACGTTTCAATTTGCGCCACTTTTTGGTGCTCGCAAAGAGCACTGTGCGCTATGCTTTTTCTCGTTCTTGGTTGTACCGATATTTGAAGGGTTTTGGAACGGAAGTGATAGTGAACGATGTTTTGCCCCATCTGCCGTGGCGTTTGCGCCGTGCATATCTGAAACTCTTAGGTATGCGAGTAGGCAAAGGCTCTTTTGTGATGAAGCGCACCTATTTTATGGCTCCGTGGCATATAGAAATCGGTGAGGGAAGCCATATAAACCGTGGTTGTACGCTGGATGCCCGTGCGGGCATTACTATTGGCAATAGCGTTTCTATTTCCCATCAAGTAAACATTATGACGGGCAGTCATGATGTGCGTAGTCGTCGTTTTGAAGGCGTATTTGAACCTATAACAATTGCCGACTATGCTTGGCTGGGCATAGGTTGTACGATTCTGAAAGGCGTGCATATAGGCAAAGGTGCAGTGGTGTGTGCAGGCGCTGTTGTAACAAAGGATGTCCCTCCTTATGCGATTGTGGGCGGTGTGCCCGCGCGTAAAATCGGAGAACGGCCGCAGGATTTGGACTATCATTGCCATTGGAACGAGCCTTTTACATAATCAACGTTTTTTGAAGAGCGTGCGGCGCAGCATATATATGTCGTTGTAAATACCCTTATTACGTTTGAAAATACAATAAGGATGTCAGCTGATAGCCTTATTGCGTCAGCCGACGCGCTTATTGTATTGGAGGTTGCAATAAGGAAATAGAAAAATAGGTATAAACACGCCTCTCCCTAAGTTTTGTTTTTTTTGTTGTCACGTCGTCACGTTGTCACGATTGGTGGCTAATATCTTGAAATAGATTGTATTACAGGCGTGACAACAACGTGACAACAAAAGTCAGAATAAAAGTTGTTGTCACACGCATAAGTGTTTGTTTATCGACCTCTTGTGGACTGTCTGTGACGATGTGACAACAAATATCCGAAATAGGGGGTGTTGACGAATTGTCTATTCGTATTTGCGTGTGAAGAGTTTGCGGAGCGTGGCAGCTATGCGTGTGAGAAAGAACGGGAAGTTGTAGGCGAAAGGTCGGCGCAGGAATAGCGCGAGATAGCTAAAGGTTAGGCCGAACGCCACTTGCAGACGGTAGCTGTAAGGATAGGTCTTATGAGATGCAGAATTATCGCGATTGCGAACGTAATAAACAGCATCTTTGCTCGACATGCGGATGGAGCGGATTCGGCGGGAGATGTCGAACATGAAGAGGGAGTCTTCTCCCAGTTTGTATGCTTTGTTGAACCGTTCTGTGCCGATTACTTTTCTTGGAATCAGTTTGCAGCAAGAGCTGGAAAGGAAACTCCGCGCATTGAAGAAGGTGAGTTTTTGGCTACCTTGGAGGCGTTGGAAAACAGATGTAAGGAAGTAGTCCATTTTCTCGCCTGTGCTATCTCGGTACTGTATCACATTGGCATGGACGATGGCTTCTGGTGTGGCGCGTTGTAGCAATTCTTCGAGATAGTTATCGGTTATCCAATCATCGTCATCGAGGAAGGAAAGATACTCTCCCGTTGATTTGTCGATACCTATGTTGCGAGCGTTCGATACGCCCCCTTTTTCGGTTTGAATGAGCTGGAAGTTATGATTTGGATGCTCATGGATGTATTGCTGTATGCGTCCGAAGTACGGCTCGTTGCAACCATTCAGAACGATTACAGTTTCAAATTCTTCGGGCGCTAAAGTTTGGCGACAGAGAGAGTCGAGACATTCCCAAAGATATTTGGCGGGCTGATAGGTGGGGACGATAACGGAAATCTTCATACTTAACTATTTTGTAGCGAGAATTTGTGTGTAGTCTGGGCGGAGCATTTTGGCGTCGACCACACACTGGAGTGAGGAATCCTCTGTGAGTTGTTTCAGTAGCTGGCACATTTGTCCTATGTTGTGAAATATAGGGTCGTAATTGTAGAACTGCCGGCAATAGTTGAGCGAAGGATTGTCGAAAATAAGAACCTTTTTGTGGTTGCTGACACATTCGAAACTCACACCGCTCACTTGGAAGCGGAACTGGGGCGGATAGGCCAATAGGATAGTATCTGCTTGGAGGAAAAGCTGCTGATACTGCGACTGTGTGAGATAGTGATTGATAAAACGGATATTACCTATTTCTGTTTTTCCTTCTGGGTGGTTTCGCAGGATGAGTAAGATGTTTTCTCGTTTCAGAAAATCCTGCAAATCGGCATCCTTGAGCAGCTGTTGCATAAACACCCTATCCGGACTGGCCGAAGGATGAAAGACAACGTGCCGATAAGCCGACAAGTCGGGCAGTGTGGTAGTGGCGTTTGACACCTGAAAGGGCGGGATGCAGCCATGGGAGATGATGTCTACATTCTTTATTCCGTTTTCAAGAAAAGGCTGAGCCATCTCAGAATTGAACACGATGAAACGATTATGGCGAGCCAGCCGTCGGAGAAAGAACGTTTTCAGTTTGCTGGAGTCAAAGCTTTGCGCGTTGCCATGACAAACGATGTTCATATTGCGACAGAGCGGGAAAAGTCCCAGCGTGATTTCCTCACAACTGGATACAATCACGCTGCGATAGTCCTGCGGACGTATTTTCCAGCGGATGAAGAGCAGAACGAGAATAAAGAGGATGCGATTCAGCAGAGGTCGGTTGTCCCGTTGGTAAAGCCAGGAGGGAAGAATGGCTGCATACTCATCTTTGGCGTAGGGCAATTGATCTGCCAATTCTTTATGTAGCACCAAGCGAACATTGCGCTGGGTGGCTTTGAGCGCATCAATATGAATGTGGTCGAAATTAACGTGCCCCACTTGGTGGATATAATCTACATAAAGAATATCTTTCGCAGCTTTAGCCATAAGCTTATTTTGATGTTGTGTATATTTTTAACGTTCTTGAGTTTCTCTTTATTGTATCTGCCTTACTTAATCGTTTCGCTGTACACATCGAAGGTGATGCGCCGCAGATTGTAGCTCTCTGTGCTAAAGATAACGTTGTCGTAGCGGTAGATGATGTTGTTGGTGGATTGGTATATCTTGAGCATCGAATAGATAAAGAGGAAGCAGACGAAGAGCCGTCGGTTGTTTTGAACTGCGAAGCATTTGATCAAATCGAGCCATATCACCCAATAGCCAAAGGCAAAGAGATAGGAGAAACGAACGCTCAGAACTCGGAATTCGCTTAGGAAGAAGAAGAGTGTAAAATAGATGAGGAGCGCGTTGATAAAGATATCTGCATTCTTGCGTACGACGTGGAGTTTGTTGTAGTAGATAAGTACCAATATCCCTGTGAAAAGGCGTTCCAGATAGCCAATGCTGATTTGGAAACCTACGCCAGGTGCCATTTCCATATAGGCATCGATTTTTTGCTTTAGTGAGGGGTCGATGATGCTTGATGCAAAGCTCACTATCTCCATGAGCATCGGGATTCGCATGAGGTAGACGACATTTCCGATAAGGAAAACGATGAGGAACACCCAACGGCCCCACTTTCGGTGCAATAAGAAATAGAAGGGGATGAAGATCAGCGAGGTGGAATGGAAGAGAAAAGCCAAGCCACATATAAGGAAGTAGGGAATAGGTCGGCGTGCCTCTAAATAAGGCAAGGCATTAAGGAAGAGCATGATAGCGATAGAGTTTCGCATCAAGTCGGTCGACATCACCAACCCGCCCATGGCCAAGTATATGATTAGTGCTAACGGCGTGTTCTCAACGTAGCGCGAGAGGAAGCGGGCGAGCAATACGAGGTTGATTGCTGCGCAGACAAACGAGAAAAAGAAATAGTTGCTCGAAAGGCTCTTGCATGTCAGCATCAGTATCATGAAGCCCGGTTCGTACTGCCAATCGGATATTTCTGTCTTTGGCAGTTCCCACCATTTCCAAGTCATGAATACTCGGTAGTATTCTGCCCAGTCATAGAAACAGAATCCTCGGAAGCCGAAGAAGAAGAGGAACACGCCCAAGGCTAACCATGTGAGGCGCTTGCGGATCTTTTCGTTTTTAGTATCATTCGACCACCAGGCCAAAATACTGAAAAAGACAATCAGTGCGAGGTAAGGGATTGAATACTCCATCAGTTTTGGCTTTTAGTGAATGAAACTCGCTCTTTGATGCCTACTACCCACAAGCCGTCAAGCACTACAAATAACAACACCCATATCAGAACGATGGTCAGCGGGGAAATTCCGCTTGGGTGATTAGGAATCGTAGGGCTTGAAAGCTGCACAAAAACGGGATCTGCATACTGCACATCGGCGCGTGACTTCTGTAGTTGTTTCTGGCGTTTTTCGTAGTGCTGATAAGCAATCTGTAGCTCGTTTTCCAGCGTGGCGAGTTGCGTGCCAATAGTCTGCAGCGTCACATCCTGATTGGCATCAGCAAAGGCAGTATAGCGTTTTTTTGCTTTCTCGTATTCCGCTCTGCTCTCATCCAGTGCTTTCTGTGCATTGCTTAAAGCGATGCGTTCTTTCTGCGTCTTATAGTCCGCGACGAAGCGTTTCAACCGATTCTGAAGAGTATCGACGAGCGAAGCAGCTACGTGCGGATCTTGATCAACTGCCGTGATGCAAATAATACCCGCTCGGCGATTGTAGATACAAGCCACCGAACCTTGAATAAGTTCAACCATATCTTCTTGTTCATCGGTCAGACGGAAAGGGTCAAGCTTATCTTCGCCGGATGTAGCAGCTTTTTTCTTCGGGAAGAGCTTCATGATGCTGCGTTTTGCCTGTGCGGCAAGTCCCAGCTTAGTGTCTTCCACAAGATGGCGGTAGTAAGTTTTTGTTATCCCAGTTTCGAGCGTGACAGGAACAGAGAAAAGCTCGACAATGAACGATTTTGTTGAAAAAATATCGGGATATAATGCAGGATAAACCCCATCTGCACCTATGTTAGTATTGAAATCTACTTCCAAATCTTTAAGCGTATTCTCTACGCTCTCAGAGAGAGAGGATTTTCCTGTTTGTTCTGGTGCTAAGAGAGTTTGAGCTGTATAGTATTGTGGAGTTTGTGTGGCTACGAATATGCCTACGAGCAAACCAAGTAGTAAGAAAACCACCAGACTGATACGATCAGTGATGATTTTCTTACAGATATATTCGAAATTAAATTTGTTTTCTTCACTCATTTGAGTGTATGTGCAAAAAGTTACTATATAGAGCAAAAGTAATTTATTTTTCCCGTTATTCAAAACATCAGTTTAGATTTCCGCGCCTTCTATCTTCTCTGAAAAAGAAAGTGCACTTTTCCGTATCTCCCTATAACTTCGTCTCTCTTCGCCTTTTTTGTGAACATTTGTGGACTAAAAACACCTATGATTATCTCAATTATAGTCAATAATATTCTTACTTTTTCGTTCTGAGAATGGCTCAAAAATCGGCGCGGAAGGGAGCGGATGAATCGTTTCTCCTTCTTGAGCGTCGGTTTCCTTATTGTGTCAGCCAGCGCAATAAGGATGTCGGCTGACAGAATAAGGAAACCAATGGATACAATAAGGATGCAGACGAGGAGATTAAGGGAGTTTTTGAACGAAAAAGAGAAAAGAAGCGGGCCGTTTGTGTTGTTGAGCGGAGCGTTAGAGGAATTTTTCGGAAGAATAGGACAAGCTGCTTGCTCGGCAAAAGAAAAAAAATCGGCAGAAAGCGGAGAAGAATGCTTTTTTAGGAGAAAAGCGAATGTCAAATAATAGGATGGTTTTGTGGGTGTGTTTCTCTCAGTTTGAAAGCTTATTGTAGCAATCGGTGCGTGAGCATCGAGCGATCGGCAGCATGAAGAAGCGAGAGAGGAGACGGGAGGTGTTGGTGATTTACTGGCTTATGGGCATAAAAAAAGGGATACCACTGTATCCCAACCTTGTTAACCTTAAATCTAATACTATGAAAAACACGTTGCAAAGGTAAGTAGTTTTTTTTATCCTGCAAGTGTTTGAGCAAATTTTCTTTCTATAAAATGCTATTTTTAAAGAAATTTAGCGGAATGAGTATCTTATTGCTCCGTATATTAAACTCTTTTTACAGAAATCTTTGAGCAGCAGGAGAGGGCGCGGGAGGTGGTGAAGAAAGCATGCAGAGGCGCTGACAAACACACTCATTATTATATATAAAAGCTATAATTTCAGCGCAGTAACCCTTTTGTATTGTGAAAAAAGCGTATATTTGCACGCTAATTGTACTTATTTTAGCACAAGCTATAAGCAAATTCAATAAAAAACTAAATCAATAAAATCAATGCAAAACAAAGGATTTGTAAAAGTCATTGCAGTCCTGCTTGCGCTGACTTGCCTCTTCTACTTCTCTTTCTCTTTTGTGGTGCGCCACTACGAGAGCAAGGCGGAGGCTATGAACGCGAAAGTGGCAGGCTCGGGTGACCGCTACCTTGATTCAATGCGCAACGTGGTTGTTTATCCCGTTGTTGGCAAAACGCTCAAGGATTGCGAGGCCCTGCAGATCGGTCTGGGTCTTGACTTGAAGGGTGGTATGGATGTCATCCTCGAAGTTTCTGTTCCCGATGTAGTGAAAAATCTTGCTGGCGACAATGCCAACACTCCAGCTTTCAAGAAAGCTGCTGATGAGGCTTATGCTGACTACAAGCAAGGTAAGGGCGACTTCGTGGAAATGTTCGTTCGTCGTTATGGCGAAGCCAACGGCCAAGGAAAGTTAGGTGCTGTATTCGCAACTGGCTTAAAGGCAAAGAACATCACGTTCTCTTCTTCCGACAACGAGGTGCGTAGCGCGCTCAACGATGAGGTTGATGCTGCCGTAGAGAATGCTAACCTCGTGGTACGCCAGCGTGTTGATAAGTTCGGTGTGGCTCAGCCCAATATCCAAATCCTTCGTGGTAAAGGCCAGATAGGTCAGATTATGGTCGAGATGCCGGGTATCAAGGAACCGGAACGTGTGCGCAAGCTGCTTCAGGGAAGTGCCAACCTCGAATTCTGGGAGACTTACAACCGCTCCGAGATTCAGAGTCAGCTGGCAAGCCTCGATCTCATCGGTACTGCTGCCGACACCACCGCAACTGATACTACAGCAACGGCTCAGCCTGCTGCCAAGACCAGCACTCCTGCTCTGAAGTTTAGCCAGCTTGTGATGAACGCTGGCGGTCGCGATGGTAGTGCTGTCGGTGTGGCTCGCCTGGCCGATACAGCCGCAGTAAATGCTATCATCAATAGTCCGGCTGCTAAGTCTAAGCTGCCGAAGGATCTGCGCCTGGCTTGGGACGTTAAGTCGAACAGCGGCATTGTGACGCTCTATGCGCTCAAAGGAAACGGCAACAATATGACGCCGACCATGCAGGGGGCTGTGATTGCTGACGCAAAGGCCGACTTTAATCCTACAACCCATGCTCCTATCGTTTCGATGGACATGACGAGCGATGGTTCTCGCGAATGGGCCGCTATGACGGGTAAGAACGTGGGTCGCGATGTGGCAGTTGTCCTCGACGGCGTTGTGTACAGCGCTCCGCGCGTAAATGGTCAGATTTCTGGCGGTAAGACTGAAATCTCCGGTGTTTTCACTATCGACGACACTAAGGACCTTGCCAATGTGCTCAACTCTGGTAAGATGCCCGCGCCTACGAATATCATCTCTGAAGAGACTATCGGTCCGTCACTCGGTGCTGCCTCTATCCAGGCCGGCCTCGAGAGCGCGATTATCGCCTTCGTTCTGTTGATGATCTTCATGTGCTGCTACTACGGTATTATTCCGGGTATGGTGGCAAACCTCGCACTGATTCTCAACTTCTTCTTCACGGCCGGTGTCCTTACATCGTTCCAGGCTGCCTTGACGATGAGCGGTATTGCCGGTATGGTGCTGTCGCTCGGTATGGCTGTCGACGCCAACGTGCTTATCTACGAGCGTACGAAAGAAGAGTTGCGTGCAGGTAAGAATATCAAGAGCGCGCTGGCAGCTGGTTACGGCAATGCCTTCAGTGCAATCTTCGACTCCAACCTTACTTCAATCATCACCGCCGTTATTCTGTACAACGTTGGTACAGGCCCCATCCGCGGTTTCGCCCTCACGCTGGGTATCGGTATTTGCGCAAGCTTCTTTACCGCCGTTTGGATTAGCCGTATCATCTTCGAACACTTCCTCAACAAGGACAAGTGGCTCAACTTGACGTTCGACACGAAGCTCAGCCGCGGCTTGCTTCAGAATTGCAATTTCAACTTCCTCCAGAAAGCCTCTAAGGCTTACGTCATCTTTGGTATCGTCCTGCTCGCAGGCCTTGCATCCTTGGGTGTGCGCGGTCTGAGCAAGGGTATCGACTTCACGGGTGGTCGCAACTTTGTGATCGAGTTTGAGCAGAAGAACACAACGCCCGAGCAAGTGAAGGAAGTGGTTGCTAAGAGCATTCGCCCATTGGACAACAACGCAACGGTTAATGCCATCGAGGTAAGTACCACGCAGGGCAAGGCAGTGCGTCTGACAACCAACTATATGATCAATAGCGATGCTACTGACGCTGACGAACAGGTAGAACAAGTGATTTGGAAGTCGCTTTACGATGGTGGACTCATCAAGGCCGACTACAACACGTTTAAGAACCGCGACGACCACACGGGTGGCTCCATCGTGAGTGCACAGAAGGTGGGCGCCAGCGTAGCTTCCGAAATGACGAAGGATGCTATTTGGGCAACGATGCTCTCCCTTATCGCCATCTTCATCTATATCCTCGTGCGTTTCCGCAACGTTGCGTTCTCCGTTGGTTCAGTTGTAGCTTTGACCATCGATACTATGCTCATCATTGGCATGTACTCCCTCTGCTGGGGTTGGGTTCCCTTCTCGCTTGAAGTGGATCAAACCTTCGTTGGAGCTGTGCTAACCGCCATTGGTTACTCAATCAATGATAAAGTGGTGGTATTTGACCGTATCCGCGAGAACTTAGGTCTCTACCCGCATCGTGAAACAACGAAACTCTTCAATGATTCTATCAATCAGACGCTGGCGCGTACGTTGATGACTTCATTGACCACGTTGCTCGTATTGCTCTGTATCTTCATCCTCGGCGGTGACAGCATCCGTAGCTTTGCTTTCGCAATGATTCTCGGTGTCATCTTCGGCACGATGTCCTCTATCTTCCTCGCTGCTCCTATCGCAAACCGCGTGCTGGGCAAGAAGCGCGCAGCTGCAGCAACGGCAGAATAAGATTCGAAAGACATATACATATATATAATATAGGAGTGGTTCTCTCGCAGGGCCACTCCTATTGCTATCTATGAGAGGAAGAAAGCAGAGGTCAGCAGCAAGAAAAAAATTAGTATCTTTGCAATTCAAGCAAAAAGGCTCTTATGGAAGAACAGATCCGCGTGAAAGGTGCACGCGTCAATAATCTCAAAAATATAGATTTAGAAATTCCCTTAGGTAAGTTTGTTGTGATAACGGGCCTGAGTGGTTCTGGTAAATCGTCGCTGGCTTTCGACACGCTCTATGCCGAAGGGCAGCGTCGCTATGTGGAGAGTCTGTCGGCTTATGCCCGTCAGTTTCTCGGACGCATGAATAAGCCCGACTGCGACTATATTAAAGGTCTTCCGCCCGCCATAGCTATCGAGCAAAAGGTGACGGCGCGCAATCCGCGCTCTACCGTGGGGACATCAACAGAAGTGTACGACTATTTGCGTATGCTCTTTGCACGAGCTGGCCACACGATTAGTCCCGTCAGCGGGCAGGAGGTGAAGAAACACAGTAGCGAGGATGTTGTCAGCTGCATGCTGTCCTATTCTCCCGGTACTCGTTTCACGCTGTTAGCACCCATAGTGTTGCGCCACGGCCGAACGCTTCGTGAGCAGCTGGCTGTATATCTGAAGCAAGGTATCTCCCGCCTCGATGTCGATTTGCCCAATGCCTCTTCCGACACCTTGCAGGGAGGAACGCTCATCCATATCGACGACCTTCTGGCAAATGAGGAAAAGTTCAGCGAGATAGAGACAGCCTGGAATGCGCAGCAGAAAGCCACGGACACAGAGAGCGGAACGAGCGGTGTGTACCTACTCATCGACCGCCTCGCGGTAGACAATTCCAAAGATGTTCTAAACCGCTTCCGCGATTCGGTAGAAACCGCCTTCTTTGAAGGAGATGGCGAATGCTTGTTGCGCTTCTATCCGAGCCGCGCTCTGCACCGCTTCTCCATTCGCTTTGAGGCCGACGGCATTTGCTTTGAAGAACCCAACGACCAGATGTTCTCTTTTAATTCTCCAGCAGGGGCGTGTCCAACGTGCGAAGGCTTTGGCAGCGTGATAGGTATAGACGAAAAGCTCGTCGTCCCTGACACGTCGCTCAGCATCATGGACGGAGCCGTGATTTGTTGGAGAGGTGAGAAAATGGGGATGTGGAAGCAGGAATTTATACGTAGGCAAAGCCCGAAAGGTTTTCCTATATTTAAGCCTTACTATGAACTCACCCAGCAAGAAAAAGACATACTCTGGCACGGCGACGCTGAAGAACGCCAACGGGAAAAGACCGACCAAGTATTCATAGATGCCTTTTTCGACATGCTCCGCGAGAACCAGTACAAGATACAATACCGCGTCATGTTGGCACGATACAGAGGCAAAACGATATGTCCCACCTGCCACGGCTCACGTTTGAAGCCCGCGGCAGCGTATGTACACGTGGGCGGCCGCAACATTATGGAACTGGTGCGTATGCCCATCAGCGATTTGCAGCAGTTCTTCAACAATCTCCAGTTAGATGAAGCCGACGAAAAAGTGTCTCGGCGTTTGCTGACCGAAATCCGCAACCGCCTGAACTTTTTGTCTGATGTCGGCCTCGGCTACCTCACACTGGATCGTCTCTCCAACTCTCTTTCCGGCGGCGAAAGCCAGCGCATCAATCTGGCCACCAGTCTTGGCAGTAGTTTAGTGGGCTCGCTTTATATTCTCGACGAGCCCAGCATCGGATTACATTCCCGCGACACGGGCCGACTTATACACGTGCTCAAGCAGCTGCGGGACTTGGGCAACACCGTTATAGTGGTGGAACACGACGAAGAAATCATGCGCGCCGCCGACTATATCATAGACATCGGTCCGGAGGCTGGACGCCTCGGTGGACAGGTTGTGTTCGCTGGCGAAGTAGCCCCGCTTTTGTCCGCCCATACTGCGGAGAACAACGCGACCGCTCCGTCTGTCGCCACAAGTTCTCAAAGCCACACCGTCAACTATCTGCTCGGGCGCGAAAAGATTCTGTTGCCGAGCAGCCGGCGGAAATGGAACAACAGCATAGAGGTGAAGGGCGCGAGAGAGAACAACCTGCGCGGTATAGACGTAAAATTTCCGCTCAACATAATGACCGTGGTTACCGGCGTAAGCGGATCGGGCAAATCCACTTTGGTAAAAAAGATTCTCTACAATGCGCTGAAGCGTAAGTTGGACGAACCCAGCGACACGCCGGGCGAATTCTCCAGTCTCTGCGGCGACCTCACGACTATCAAAGGTGTAGAGTTCGTTGATCAAAACCCCATCGGCAAGTCCTCCCGTTCAAATCCCGTCACCTATATCAAAGCCTACGACGAAATCCGCAAACTGATGGCTTCGCAGCCTTTGTCCAAGCAGATGAACTTCACGCCCGCGTTTTTCAGCTTCAACGCCGACGGCGGACGCTGTGAAGAATGTAAAGGCGAGGGAATTGTTAAGGTGGAGATGCAGTTTATGGCCGATTTGGTGCTCACCTGCGAATCCTGCCACGGTATGCGCTTCAAGAAAGATGTGCTCGAAGTGCGCTACCAAGGTAAGAACATCCACGACATCCTTGAGATGACCGTCAACCAAGCTGTGGAATTTTTCACCCAGTATGGCAACGAGAAAATCTCCAAGCGCTTGCGCCCACTCCAAGATGTAGGTTTGGGCTACATCAAGTTAGGGCAAAGCAGTTCCACCCTTTCTGGCGGTGAAAATCAGCGTGTGAAACTGGCCTACTACCTAAGCCTGGAGCGCACCGAGCCCACACTTTTCATTTTCGACGAGCCTACCACCGGTTTGCACTTCCATGATATTCAAAAACTCCTCCATAGTTTCAACGCACTCATTGAGCGCGGCCACAGCATTCTCATTATTGAGCACAACATGGACGTTATCAAAATGGCCGACTACGTTATCGACCTCGGCCCTGAAGGCGGACGCGACGGCGGACAGATCGTTGCTGTCGGTACGCCCGAAGAACTCGTGGCGCAGGGCAAAGGTTATACGGCGCAGTATCTCAAGGAAAAATTAGGATAGGTGCTCACTTAGGCTGCATCCGACCCTTTCTATCGTTCAGTCAGCGGCTCTCAGCTGTCAGACTTTCCTGAAAAATCATCACTCCCCTTATCGTGTTCATCATTGCGATAAGGGGAGTTTTTTGTATCTAAAATCTCACGATTTGTCATGTAAAGATGCAAAAACATTACTTTTTTGTATGTTTTCTTGGGTGGATAAAAAATACTCCATATATTAGGCGTTCGAATCAATGAAAGCATACATACTGACAAGAATATTAAACCTTAAATAAAACATTTATGACTGTAACTCCCCTTTTCTGGCTGGTGCCCATCGCATCAGTAGTGGCGTTGGCCATGGCCTGGTTCTTCTTCAAGAGTATGATGAAGGCCGACGAGGGCACACCCCGTATGCGCGAAATTGCAGAGCATGTCCGCAAAGGCGCAATGGCTTATCTCAAACAGCAGTACCTCGTGGTGCTCAAAGTCTTTTTAGTGCTCGTCGTTCTCTTTGCTTTCATGGCCTACGTCCTTAAGATCCAAAATCCCTGGGTACCTTTCGCCTTCCTCACGGGCGGTCTTTTCAGTGGTTTGGCAGGCTTCTTCGGTATGAAGACCGCCACCTATGCCTCTGCCCGAACCGCCAATGCTGCGCGCAAGAGTTTGGACGGCGGTTTGCGTATTGCTTTCCGCTCTGGCGCGGTAATGGGATTGGTCGTTGTGGGTCTCGGACTCTTGGACATTGCCCTGTGGTTCATCGCCCTCTCCTATGTCTACGGCACTGACCACGTTGCGCTCATCACCATCACTACCACGATGCTCACCTTCGGTATGGGAGCTTCCACCCAAGCCCTCTTCGCCCGCGTTGGAGGCGGTATCTATACGAAGGCAGCCGATGTAGGCGCGGACATTGTCGGAAAAGTTGAAGCCGACATCCCAGAGGACGACCCGCGCAACCCTGCCACCATTGCCGACAACGTAGGCGACAATGTGGGCGATGTTGCTGGTATGGGCGCCGACCTTTATGAGAGCTATTGCGGTTCCATCCTTTCTACAGCAGCTTTAGGCGCCACAGCCTTTGCTTCAGCTGGAGAGATGCAGCTGCGGGCTGTCATCGCCCCCATGATTATTGCCGCCGTCGGTATCTTCCTTTCGCTCTTCGGTATCTTTCTCGTGCGCACCAAAGAAGGGGCAAGTATGAGCCAGTTGCTCCGTTCGCTGGCCGTCGGCACCAATACCAGTGCCGTGCTCATTGCACTCGCCACATTCCTCATCCTTTATGTCCTCGGCCTCGACAACTGGGTAGGCCTGAGTTTCTCCGTCATCAGCGGTCTGACGGCGGGAGTTATCATCGGACAAGCCACAGAGTTCTACACCTCTCATAGTTATAAGCCCACGCAGGCCATTTCCGAGTCGGCCCAAACAGGATCTGCCACGGTCATCATCAAAGGTATCGGTACGGGCATGATTTCCACCTGTATCCCCGTACTCACTATCGGCGTGGCCATCATGCTGAGTTATCTCTGCGCCAATCATTTCGATCTCTCCATGAGTGCTGAGAGTCTCTCGAAAGGACTCTACGGCATCGGCATTGCAGCTGTCGGAATGTTGTCCACGCTGGGTATCACGCTCGCTACTGACGCTTACGGCCCTATCGCCGACAACGCCGGCGGCAACGCTGAGATGAGCGAGCTGGGCGAGGAGGTGCGACACCGCACGGACGCACTCGATGCGCTTGGCAATACTACTGCTGCCACGGGCAAAGGCTTTGCCATTGGTTCGGCAGCACTCACCGCGCTGGCCTTGCTGGCTTCCTATGTAGAAGAAATAAAAATCGCCATGATGCGAGCCATGGAGAGCGGACAGCAATTCATCGATGCGGCCGGCAATGCCTTTGATCCTTCAAAGGCTTCGATGCCCGAAATGATGGAATACTTCCAGGTGACGCTGATGAACCCGCGCGTACTCGTAGGCGTATTCATTGGCGCGATGGCTGCCTTCCTTTTCTGCGGCCTCACCATGGGAGCTGTCGGCCGTGCCGCGGCCAAGATGGTCGATGAAGTGCGCCGCCAGTTCCGCGAAATCAAAGGAATCCTCGAAGGCAAGGCCACGCCCGACTATGGTAGCTGTGTCGAAATCAGTACGCGCGCTGCCCAGCACGAAATGATTCTGCCCTCGCTCTTAGCCATCGTCATCCCCATCGTCACGGGCGTAGTCCTCGGCGTTGCCGGTGTGCTTGGTCTCCTCGTTGGTGGCCTCTGCGCTGGCTTTACGTTGGCTGTCTTCATGGCCAATGCCGGCGGTGCGTGGGACAATGCTAAGAAATTCGTGGAGGAAGGAAATTTCGGCGGCAAGGGTAGCGACGTCCACAAAGCCACGATCGTGGGCGACACCGTAGGTGATCCGTTCAAGGACACGTCAGGCCCAAGTTTGAACATCCTTATCAAACTGATGAGCATGGTCAGCATCGTCATGGCCGGCCTTACGGTGGCCTGCAATTTGATGTAGTGGTGCACGTATATAATCAATAAAAAGCCCGATACTACCAGTCTTTTAAAGGTAGTGTCGGGCTTTTTTTATGAATTGCAGTAACGCATTAAATTGGGAGAATCATATACATCTTCTAATGACCTGTTTTGATTCTCCTGTTTCTTTTTTCTATTTGCGGACAGGTCGTATATAATATCCCACAAAGCGCTCACAAGGAAATACACGATAACCGTCTTTACTAAAATATAATGCGAATGCCTCCAAGTTGTTTCTCTTGCTAAGTGAAGATGTCCAATACGCGCCAGATTCAAATACATCACAATGGTCTATCTCCAAGTGATAACCGGCAGCAGGCAAGAATATAGATTTTCCATTCTTTTTACTGACAACTTTGTATCCTGCTGTACCTTTCAGTATGGTCCATGTCCATTTACATTTATCAACCAATTCTTGAAATTCTGCTTGTGTTGGCATACGCCAAGGAGAACCGAGTCGGACTGTGGCAACATCATCCTTTGCTTCAAGTGTAGTTTTATTATCGGAAAATCCTTTCTGTCCTTTAGTAGGTGAATAGCCCATATCAGGATCAGTACAGTACTTGGTTATCCATGTTTTTGAAACAGTGTGCGGATAAAAAGTCCAGTCAAATTCAGGGGTTTCTGACCATGTACTTCCCCATGACACAAAAGAGCCAAAGTACTGAGGAGCACTGGTACCAAGATTACATGTAGCCCACTTTACACTAAGTCCCAAATCAACATAGGAGGAAGTATTCTCTGTTGCTTTCTCCGCCGTTGGACCTTTGGCTTTGGTGTTTTTCCCAGCTTGTTGATGCGTCGTTGTTTTGGCTTTTCTGATCGGTTTTTGCTGGATGCTTCCATTTCCTCCGAACATAGGCAGAGACCATAATAACATAGCTGACAACAGCAATTTAATGTGACATTTCATAAGCATAATTTTTGTAGTAAACGAGTTTGAATATTTCAAAAATCCTAATGCAATAAAAGGTTACACAGGATATAGCCATACAGGGAATTCACTTATTTTCATGCTGCTAAACGAAAGTCTTTGAAATGTTTTGATGGCGCGATAAAGGTAACGATAAAAATGAAAGAGAATTATCTTTGATAGGTTTTTTATCATTCACATTAGGTTCTCGGGGAGAGCTGGAAAATTGCTTGATAAAGATAGTTGTAGGTATCTTTAGGAACGCATGGCATGATTAACATTCTTAGTGTCGCCCGATAAAGTCCACGATGGTTTCCACAACGGGGGTGGCGATGAGTTGCCGGGCGGCGTAGTCATCGGG
Organism: Alloprevotella rava; assembly: GCF_014195585.1. Lineage (GTDB taxonomy): Bacteria > Bacteroidota > Bacteroidia > Bacteroidales > Bacteroidaceae > Alloprevotella > Alloprevotella rava. Next base: position 373,919 of record NZ_JACICA010000002.1, read on the forward strand.
GCGGGACATGTTCGGACTTTCCGCCATCAGATGGTTCAGCGTAGGCATCCAGCGAAAGTCCACGTTGGGCCTCTTCTCCAGTGCCTGCTGCCATAGTTGGAAGTCGGTTTGGCGCACCTGATAGTCGTGCCCACCTTGTATGAAAAGCATCGGCACTGTGAGCTGCTGCGCCGTTCGGAGTGGGCGGTATTTGCGGTCGAATTTCAGATACTCCTTAGGGAGCGGTGCGAGGGCGGCTCGGTATGCGCTGTCGATTTCAGTAGGCGCGATATGGTTGAGGCGTCCCAGATAGTTTATTTGTTCTTTCATCACCTCGGCGAGAGGGCGCGCTGGAGCGGCCAGAGCTATCATGCCCGCCAAAGGCGTTGTGGCACGTTGCGCTATGCGCGGCAGCAGCATTCCGCTGAGCGAATGCCCCACCACAAAGATGCGCCGTGCGTCCACTTCGGGCAAAGCGCCGACCTGCTGGAGTGCCGCGAGCGCATCGTCCACAATTTCTTTGTCGTAGTCCATGCCGCCACTGATTTCTATGCACGCCGATCCATACACAAGGGTGCGCTTGTCGTAGCGGATAGAGGCGATGCCGTGGAGCGCCAACGAATCGGCCAAATCGCGCAACAAAGCGTTCGGCCCGATAGTCTCGTTGCGGTCGCAAGGGCCGCTGCCCGCCAGCAACACGGCCAGCGCCACTGGTTTCTTTCTTTCGGTGGGTAGCGTGAGCGTTCCCGGTAAGAATATCTTACCATTCTCAATCTGCACCTCACGGTTCTCCGTGCCCCCTACCGCCACAGTCTGCGGCGGCGTGGTAGGTCGGAAAAAGAGTCCGCAGAGCTGTCCCTCGCCATTCCAAGAGAGGAGCGCCATGAGCGACGTCTGCGAAAAATCCAGTCGTATCCCATCGACTTCTATTCCTCCTTCAACCACCGTCCGTTCCCATTCGCCACGACCGTTCTCCGTGCCCGCCTGCTGCACAAGCTGTGCGTAGATTTCTCCTAACTGTTGCGCGGAGAGCGCCGCTTTCATCTCGGCGTTGCAGAGCGCATATACGGAATCGCCCTTTTGTTGTTGCAACCAGTCCAACACGCGCTGCGACCGCCCGAAGTCTTGTGCCACAGCCGCCGATAGGCAGAGCAGTAGTCCGAATAAGATAGAGATGCGATGTTTCATGTCCTTTCTTTTTTTGTAGGCAGTTATTGTCCGCCTACTTTGCAAAAATAGGGATTTTTCTTCAGAAAAAGGCGGGAGAAGAGGGGAGTCCCTCCATCTCTCCCATAAGAGGGAGTGCTCAGCTGCTGCTGGAGGCTGGAGCAGCTTTGTTGAATCTCGGACAAGTCGGACCAGTCCGACCCGTCCGACAAGCACCCCTCTCAACAGAATCTCCGATTTGTCCGACCCGTCCGACTTGTCCGAGAACACCAAAAACTTCCCTAAAAATTGACAAGATGCCTTTCTCTGAAAATTTGAGAAAGGCTCTCCTTTTTGCTTTCTGCCAAAATTTTCGCGGCATTTTTGTTTTCGCGGACGGGAAAAATCGAGCGAAATCTTGAAAAAGCGGGAGTTTTCGTGAGCTTTTTTGATTTTTTTGGCCGTTCTTGCTGAAAACTCTCCTTATCCTGTTCGTCGGTTTCCTTATTGTGTCGGCTGGTTTCCTTATTCTGTTGGCGGACGCAATAAGGAAGTCAGCCAGCAGCCTTATTGTATCGGCGCGCAGGAGGGTGGGGCTGTTCGCTCTCTCCCTTTCGTGCGCGGATTTGTGGCTTTCGTGGGAGGGGAAAAGTGGGAATTTCGTTGATGTTTTAAGCCCACGAAAGGGCACGAAAGAGGCGAAGGAGCACGAATCAGTATTGCTTCTCGGACCAGTCGGACTAGTCCGATCCGTCCGAGAGCTCTCGCAGCAGTCTTAGCAAACAAAGGCTGGTGCGCGATTGTCCCTATTGAAAAAATCTTAAATTTGCAGCAGTTTAGCAATATCGCAGTAGAAATACGGCTTATGAAGTACAACAAAGACCTTGATTTTTTTAGGGCTATCTTAATAGGATTGGTCATTCTGATACATATCGTCAATTTTGGCAATATCTACCCCGACATTAAGAACGCAATTCTCGCGTTTTTTATGCCCGCCTTTTTGGTGATAACTGGCTACTTGGTAAACATCGAAAAGACGCTCCGGCAGTTTGCCTTATATCTTTGGAGGATATGGTTGCCCTATATGGTGCTCGTCTTGGGCTTTGCAGGGCTTTCGCTGTATCTGCCCGTCCGCGATGGTATCACGTCGTTCGATGTGCCCACGGTGCTCAATGTGCTCTTTGTGAAGTCGATTGGCCCCTACTGGTTTCTGCACGTCATGATGGTGTGCGGCATTCTCTATTATGCAGCTTTCCGCGTCTTGCCCAAACTCGATATCACGGCCAAATATTCCCTCTTTGCCGCCCTCCTCATCGGCGTGTCACTCTTCACGCCTTTGCTGGACATTCATGCCGCGTTCTATTATTTCTTAGGCGTGGGCGTGCGGCAATATATAGGCGATTTCTCGCGCATCTATAAGGCGAGTTTGTGGCCCATACTTCCTTTCGGTCTGCTCATCGTTCAGCGCGAGTATTGGGGCTGGGGAACAATCGCCATGCTCGTTTGCGTGGTGTCGTTTCTTTGTTTTGCTGCTTATTTCAGTAGGCTCACAACAGGGCGGACAAAGCAGGTCATCGACTACATTGGGCGAAATACTTTCCCGATCTATATCTTCCATCCCATATTTACGATGCTCTCGAAATTCTACCTGCCTCTCTTCGGCTTCGACCCTACAGGACTGCTCCACGCCTTTGTGACCGTTGGCGTGGGTCTCGGAGGAACTCTTGCGCTCGCCCTCTTGCTCGACCGCACGCGCTTGTCCTATCTTTTTGGCCGTAAGAGAATTTTGCGATAACAAGGCAGCTGGGAAAGGATAGAAAGAATGTGCTGATAGGAAAAACAAACAAAATGCGGCTTCTCTCAAAGGCTTGCTTTGTGAGCTACATAGAAAAGCGTAATTTTGTCGGAAATAGTTATAAATAGAAATGTCAAGTCTGAAAGAGAAAACCGCAAACGGACTGCTATGGGGCGGTATCGCCAGCGGTTTGCAGCAGTTGCTGAACCTCGTGTTCGGTATCTTTTTGGGACGTTTGCTCACCGATGCCGACTACGGTATGGTGGGGTATCTCACCGTCTTTACTCTCATTGCCGGTTCGCTGCAAGAGGGCGGATTTATCTCGGCACTCAATAAGCGGAAAAACGTGACCCGCGCGGATTATAATAGTGTGTTTTGGTTTAACACGCTGATGAGTCTTTCGCTCTATACGCTCCTTTTTTTCTGCGCCCCGCTGATAGCCGATTTTTTCCATGAGCCGGATTTAACTCCCTTAGCTCGCTACGTCTTTGCGGGCTTTGTCATCTCGAGTCTGAATATTGTGCCGCGCGCTTATCTCTTCCGCGAACTCAAAGTGAAGCAGAACACGATCATCAGCTTCGTTGCGCTCCTCACTTCGGGCATTGTGGGCGTGACTATGGCGTGGCAAGGTTTTGCTTATTGGGGCATCGCCACGCAATCCATTGTTTACGCCGTCTGCACAACCCTCGGAACGTATTGGGTCACCCGCTGGTGGCCCAGCATCCATTTCTCGTTCCGCCCCGTCAGGGAGATGTTGGGCTATTCCGGCCGCCTGATCATCACTAATGTCTTTGTGATTCTCAACCAGCAGCTGTTTTCTATCTTGCTCGGTAAGCTCTTCAATCGTCGCGAACTGGGCAAATTCACGCAGGCTAATAAATGGAATACAATGGGGCATAGTCTCATTTCGCAGATGCTTTACAGCGTGACGCAGCCCCTTTTTGCCAAGGTGGACGACCGCGAGCAGCAACGCGCTGCTCTGCAAAAGATGGTGCGTCTGACCGCATGCCTCACTTTCCCCGCCATGTTCGGTTTGAGCGTCATTGCACACGAGTTCATCATCATCACCATCACGGAGAAATGGCTCGCTTCGGCTGCCATGCTGCAACTCCTTTGTATTTGGGGCGCTTTCGTTCCGATGCAAACGCTTTTCCAGAACTTCCTGCTGGCGCGTGGGCGTTCGGGGATTTATATGTGGGGAACAATCGGGCTGGCCATACTCGTGTTTGGTGCTGCATTACTGGTGAGCCCCTACGGATTAGAGTGGATGTTGCGCGTCTTTGTGGCGGTCAACATTCTCTGGCTCTTGTTCTGGCACCACTTTGTTCGCCGCCTGACGGGCTATGGGTTGTTGGCATTTCTGAAGGACATGGCGCCCTATCTGGGGCTTTCCGTTGTGCTTTGCATAGGGGCGTATTTCCTCTTCTCTGGCGTGACCCACCTTTGGCTGAGCCTGTTGGGCAAAGTCCTATTCGTAGGCACAACCTATTGCCTCACGCTGTGGATGAGTGGCTCTGCCATATTCCGCGAAAGCCTGCTTTTCCTCTTTCAGAAAGGAAAAGCGTCCTAAAGTTTTGATAGAGTTTTTTAGAGCCTTATTCGAAAGAAGAGAATAAGGCTTATTTCTTGCGATATTTCCCCCACAGTTTTTCGCCACTCTGCCAGACTGCCACGCGCAATTGGTCGAGCAGCGTACAAGCCAAATAAACGGCACAGAGCATCAAGGCAACGCCTAAGAAGTTGAGACCAAACGGCAAGGAGGTATCTATGTCCTTGACCCACTGAGCATAGAGCGGACGGACAAGTGTGTTCTGATGTACGAGATAGACCGTGAAAGCGCCCGCCGCCAGCCAGTTGATGGGGCGCGAAAGGCTTGAACGCAGTTGTAGGCGGTCGAAGAGAATCAGCAGAACAATTGCTTCTAAAACGTTGATAGGGAAAGAATAGGTGAGAAAGAATGTCTTTGCGATTTGATAGAAGATAAGTGGTAACCAGCTCGCAGAAGCAAACGTGAAGAAAGCTGGGAGCAATAGGCACGCGGCATACACGATTAACAAGGTGCGTGTGCGCAAGGCTTTATAATCAACATGGAGGCGAATATAACGAGCCAGAACGTAGAGCCCCATAAAGAAAATGGCAGAATAACCCCACCGAAAATCATCGGAGAAGTGTGCAGCCAAGTCGAGCGTTGCGAAAGTGAAAAACGCAATTAAGAAACCCTTCAACTGTTGCTTTCCTGCCGTCTCCACAAAGGCATTGAGGGCGGGCGCAAACAGATAGAGGAGCAGATACGACCATACAAACCAATAGGAGATAAAGCTTTTTGCAATAGCTATCAGTCCGCCCGTGGGCATACCCTTGAGTAGCAAAACCGTCCCCGAAGAAAGCAGGGCGATGAAGAACACCTGGAAAAGCAATTTTACGGCTTCTTTTAGCGAGGTGCGTATGCCAAACCATCCCGAAATAAGGACGAATACATTCACACCTATGATGGCCCAATGTTCCACCAAGATGCGCACGCCCCAAACCTCCGGAAGCGTCAGAATGTCCCGCCGCTGCGGCCATCCGAAGCAGAAATAATCGGCATGAAGGGTGAGAATCATAAACATCGCCATGAAGCGGAGCAGCTCCATATTGGCCAAACGCGGTTTCTTCTGTATCGTCATGAATTTGTCTTTTTTTAAAATCGTTGGAGTACTTTTCTGGCAAAAATAAACAAAAAAGCCCAAAAGTCAGTATATTTGCCTTGAAGCGCCTGCGGCACTTCGGCGAGAGGAGAAAGCTGAGTCGGACTGGTCGGACGAGTCAGACTGGTCTGAGAATAAGCTATCTCTCCCTCCTCTCAAAGCCACTTCCGCCGCCAAGGCTAAAACTAAACATCATGCTAACAACGCTCAATATTCGCTGTAAGAATACCGGCAAGTTGCACAAAGTGCCGGCTGGCTACAATCTGGAACAAGTCTATGAGATGCTGGAACTGCATCTGCCCTACGGATGTACTTCCGCAAAAGTCAATAACAAAGTGGAAGGGCTTCATTATACCCTCTTCAACGATAAAGACATCGAGTTTCTCGATATTACTTCCGCTTCGGGAATGCGCACCTATACGCGCTCACTCTTCTTTGTGCTCTACAAAGCAGTAGTGGAACTCTATCCCGAAGCCCGCCTGCGCGTCAGCACCCCTGTCAGCAATGGCTACTACTGCCGTTTAGACGGCATCAGCTCTGGAGTGACGGACGAGGTGGTGGATGCGCTGCGCAGTAAGATGCAGGAGATCATCGCTGCCGACCTGCCGTACCACCGCATCACCTGCCCAACGGAGGATGCTGTACGACTCTTCCGCGAAAACGGACAAGAAAGCAAAGCCGAACTCTTGGAAAGCTACGGATCGCTCTATACCAATTATTACACGCTGGGAGAAACGCCCGACTATTTCTACGGTTCGCTACTGATACGTACTGGACAAATCACGCTTTTCGACGTGATACCCTACTACGACGGTATTCTGCTGCGCCTCCCCGACCCCGAACATCCGCAGCAACTAAAGCCGATGATCGACCAGCACAAGATGTTCTCCGTTTTCCAAGAACAACACAACTGGCAGCATATCTTAGGCGTCTCCACCATTGGCGAACTCAACAAAGCCAATGAGGAAGGGCGCACCAACGAACTGGTGAACGTGAGCGAAGCCCTGCAAGAGAAGAAAATCTCCCGCATGGCGGATCGCATCGCTGAGAACCCCAACATCAGAGTAATCCTCATTGCCGGCCCTTCAAGTTCGGGAAAGACTACCTTCTCCAAACGCCTCGCCGTGCAGCTCATAGCGAGCGGCAAGAAGCCCGTCGCCATCAGTTTGGACGACTATTTCGTGCATCGCCACGACACGCCGCGCACGCCGGAGGGCGAACTGGACTACGAGAATATCAACGCGCTCAACATCCCCTTACTCAACAGTCAGATCAAGGCGCTCATCGCGGGAGAGGAGGTGGAACTGCCGCGCTACAACTTCCAAACGGGAATGAGCGAGAAGAGCGGGAAACGACTAAAGCTAAATCCGGATACGCTCATCATCTTTGAAGGCATCCACGCCCTTAATCCCACGCTCACTTCCGACATCCCCGACGAGAACAAATTTAAGATCTACGCCTCGGCGCTTACGACAATCTTGCTCGACGACCACAACTACATCCCCACAACAGACAACCGTTTGCTCCGCCGCATTGTGCGCGATTATAAGTACCGCGGCTATTCGGCCGAAGACACTATCAAGCGTTGGCCGATGGTGCGTGAGGGCGAGGGAAAATGGATTTTCCCGTATCAGGAAGAGGCCGATGAAATGATGAATACGGCGCTGCTGTTCGAATTCTCCGCACTGCGCCAACAAGCGCTCCCACTGCTCGAGCAAGTGCCCGAAAGTGCGCCCGAATACTCCGAAGCCTACCGCTTGCGAAAGTTCTTGAGCTATCTGAAACCCATATCCACCAAGGGACTACCTCCCACATCGCTCCTCCGCGAATTCTTGGGCGGCAGCACATTTAAGTACTAACAGCCCACAGATTTATTCTGCTCTCCCATGCACAGGCTTTGTCCGCTCGATTTCATAGAAAAACGGCCGACTGCTCCCGCTGCGCAGAGCTTCTCCCAAAGCGAGAGACGAACACAATACTTGTTCCTCTCGCTTCTTTTCTCTAACTTCGCTCGAAAATGAAGGAAGATGGATTTCAAACAGACTTTCGATTATTTCGCAGGAAAGAAAATCCTGTATGTTCACGGCTTCGGCTCGAGCGGTGCTACACATACTGCCGCACTGCTGCAGCAGAAACTTCCAGACGCTAAAGTGCTGCATCCCGACATCCCGCTGATGCCCGCCGAGCAACTGCCTTTTCTCAAGGCCCTTTGTGAGGCGGAACAGCCCGATTTGATTATCGGAACATCCATGGGCGGAATGCTTGTGGAGAAGCTGCGCGGCTTCGACCGCATCTGTGTCAATCCGGCACTGCATATGGGACAAACGATGGGGACGAGCATAAAATTCGGTGAATATCCCATTGCTACGCCCCGCGAAGATGGAGTGACGAAAATAAACGTTACGAAAGCCCTCGCAAAGGAGTTTGATGAGGTTTGCGCTCTCAACTTCGAGGGACTGGACAGCGAAGATGCCGCTCGCGTGGTGGGACTCTTCGGAACGCGCGACCCTTTTGTGAATTGTTTCGCCGAATTTAGTGAACACTATCCCTCTTCGGCCTATTTCGAGGGGGAGCACCGCCTCACGGACGAGGTTCTGCTCCATTCCGTCATGCCGATTGTTCGCCGCTTCTGGGAACATCAGGCCGCATTGGACTCTCCCGCCGTTTTCATTGATTATGCCACCCTCCGCGACGATTATGGGAAGCAACGCTCCTCGGCACGCTTGGCTTTCGAGACCTTGAGTCAGCGATACAATGTTTATTGTGTGGCACCGCAGGATGCACAGCCCCAGCAGTGGTTGCAGGAAAACATTGGCGTTCCGGCGTGGAATCATCTCTTTCTTACCAACCACCGCGAACGCCTTTATGGCGACTATCTCATCACCTTGGACGCGCGCGATGAGGATACTTTCCTCGGTACAACGCTCCTCTTTGGCAGCCCACAGTTTAAGACTTGGGACGCTCTTCTCGAATATTTTGACCAATTGGGAGGACAATAACTCAAATCTCTCCTTTCTGTTGCCAGTCAGCCTCGTCTGCCTGGTCAGCCCGAACCTCTCACCCCAAAACAAATGCGCAATATAGCAATCATCTTAGCCGGCGGCAGCGGAAAACGCTTCGGCGCCGATATGCCAAAGCAGTTCTTGCTGATGGCGGGAAAAAGAATCATCGAACATTCCATTGAGGCTTTCGAACGCAATGCCCATATCGATGAAATTTGCGTGGTATCGAATCCCGATTTTCTGGAAGAAACCCAGAAGATAGTGGCTCAGGCCCACTACCAGAAGGTGCGCCATGTGATTGCGGGTGGGCAAGAACGCTCCGATTCCACTGTCAACGCCCTTCGCCTCTATAAGGCTGAAACGGCCAACCTCATCTTCCACGATGCTGTGCGCCCACTCGTCAGTCAGCGCATCATCGACGATGTTTGCCGTGCGCTGAAAACGCAGCGTGCCGTCAATGTCACCATTCCGTCGGCCGATACGCTCATCGTGCGGCAAGGCGACTATGTCAAACAAGTGCCCGACCGCCGATGGATAGAACGGGTGCAAACGCCGCAGGGATTCCATGTGGGCACGATTGTGAAGGCTTACGCTGAGGCTCTCAAAGACCCCGCCTTCAAGGCAACAGATGATTGCGGCGTCGTGACAAAGTATCTGCCCGATGTGCCCGTATTCCTCGTGGCGGGAGAAGAACGAAATCAGAAACTCACCTATCGGGAGGACTTGCCAGTGCTGGAGAACTTATACAACCGCAGTCTCTGCCAATCGGCTGAAACCGCACCCTCTTCCGCTGCTCCTTCCGCTGTCTCCGCGCCCGATTCCTATCTCCGTGAATACCGCCAGCGCGAGTTGCGCCCATTGCAACTGAAGATGCTGGAGATGCTCACCACCATCACCGACATTCTCGAACGCAACAATATCCCTTATTGGCTCGAGGGCGGAACCCTACTGGGAGCCATGCGCCATGGAGGTTTCATTCCCTGGGATGATGATGTCGACATCGACATTCTGGCTGCCGACACGGAGCGCATGAAGGAAGCGTTGCGCCGCGAGTTGCCCCCAACGATGATCTTACCCGACCCGCCGGCAAAGACTCCTATCTATAAGGTGCGCGACTTGAACAGTTTCTTTGTTGAGTTTGCGGACGATTTCCGACAGGACTACGCCAAGGGCGTTTATGTAGATATTTTCCCGAAGGTGGAATGTCCCTCTTTTCCGCGCGGTTTCACCAAACGCATTGCTAAGGGCTATTGTCGTTCCAATTCGATACTCCACAAGCAGCACTACTACAGTTGGCGCTCCGTTGCTGAACTGTTCTATTTCGGCATAAAGCGCGCACTCTGTGGGGCTATCTGGCACACGGCTTCCCTCTTCTTCCCGAAAGGCAAGTATGTATCGATGATGCTGAAAAATAATGGTTGCGGACTGATGCACCGCAAGGACAAACTCTTCCCCCTGAAAAAGGTGAGATTTGAAGACCGCGAATTTTTTGCCCCTGCCGACCCCGATTTCTTCCTCCGAGAATGCTTCGGAAATTGGCGAGAGCTGCCGCCCGAAAACCAGCGACAAGTGCATTCTATCTACTACGATGTGGAGTTGCTCTAAGTGCAGCTCCTCCGCACATCCCTCTCACTGCTGCTTAGATCCTCCCATCCAGCAACAGCAAAAAGCTCCTGACTCTTCAGAAGCTTTATTTTTTGCCGTAGCCTATTCACGAAGAATACCGCGAAAAGGATGAAGCGCCCTTAAAGACTTTCTTTTTCTGAAGTTGTAGTGAAGTTTTTCGTCTTGATAATAATTTTGGAACCAATGTTTTATGTTCACAAAGAAGTTTCTAAATCTTTTCCCAAATATTTTTGGAGGACATACATCTAATGATATAGTTTCGCGCAAACATCCTTATTGCGTCAGCCCATCCCCTCATTGCGTTCGAGAATACAATAAGGCTATCAGTTGGTAGCCTTATTGCGTCAACCCACGCGCTTATTGCGTTCGGGAAAGCAATAAGGCTATTCGTCCACGCCCTTATTGCGTCAGCTCATCCCCTTATTGCGTTTGAGAATACAATAAGGCTATCCGTCAGCAGCCTTATTGCCTCAGCTCACGCGCTTATTGTGTTCGGAAATCCAATAAGGTTATCAGCTCCCCCCTTATTGCGTCCACTCGCGCTGCGATGTAGCGTGTTCACCCACTGTCCCCGGCGGGGACACACCATGCGTAACCGCGGGTGATGCCCAAAGGGCGAACCCGTGGGAAAGGGATGCACAAACTTCCGACGCAGGAAGCGTCGCACAGCACCCACTTCCCCCTCCCAAGAGTTTATTTTTTCGTCGTCACATCGTCACGTTGTCACACTTTGAGCATAACCGCCTGATAATGTATTCATTGCAGGCGTGACGACGCGTGACAACGGTGTGACAACAAAGGGCAATCGTTGTCACGCGTATAAGCTCCTTTCTATCAGCTTCTTCCCTTCCTCCGTGACAACGTGACAACAAAAATCGAGTTTTTCTATAGGAGGAGAGAGGGAGAATACTCCCTCAACGCTTTCAGTGCGACACCTCCGGTGTCGAAAGTTTGTGTTGCTATCTGTCCACTTCTCCACGGGTTCGCCCTCACGATTGTTCGGGCATCACTCGCGGTTAAACATAGTGCGTCTCCGCCGGAGGCGTAGGTTACTTTATATAGATGTGGTTTAGGAGGTAGTGTAGAATCATTAAAAATAGCCTAAATAGTGTTGATTCATCACTCTGGTATTTCTTTTTTCTTTTTAGAAAAGTCTTAAAATCTTGTGTAAATCATTGACTTTATCCTTATCTTTGTCCAATAGAGTCTTATCTGCCTCTTAATCAGCCGAAATACTCATATCTAAAATATCTATTATGAAAAAGTCTTTACTTTCTGTCTTTTTTCTATTGCTGTCCACAATCGTGTCGGCACAGACCATTACGCTTAAGAGCTCTATGCCTAAGGATGAAGCACTACGCCTTTCGATAGCTGCTCGCGGAGGTAGCGTGAAGATTGGAACAGGTGACGGCACAACAAGTGTCTATTCGGTTTCGGAAAATCTCGAAACGCCTACATTCCTGCCGCTGAAAGCTACAGCCAACAAACCTACCATTACGATTGAAGGCGATGTTTTAGGACTCGAATGCTCCTCGCTTAAACTCTCTTCTATCGACTGTTCTCAAGCGGCATCGCTGACGGTGCTAAAATGTGATATCAACGAACTTTCTTCGCTTGATGTATCGAAGAACACAAAGTTGAAGCGTCTCTATTGTAACGACAACGAGCTTGCGGCGCTCAACTACGGTGGTGGAGCTGAACTCCTTCTGCTCTATTGCCAGGAGAACCAGTTGTCTTCGCTTGATCTTTCGCAGGCAACTCATCTCACAGAACTGGCCTGCTATCGCAATCAATTGAAGAGCATAGATGTCTCCCATTGTCCTAATCTGAAAGTACTGAATTGCAGTCGCAACAAGATTACAAAGCTCAATGTGAGCAAACTGTCGCAGCTCAAGATGCTTTATTGCGAACAGTGCAAACTGGACGAACTTGACGTGACAAACAATCCCCTTCTTACTCATCTATATTGTGGTGATAACAAGCTTAAAGTGCTTGATGTGAGTAAACAGACGGCACTGGAAGAACTCAACTGCAAGCTCAATGAGCTCAGCACGCTCGATCTCTCTCAAAATACGGCACTCGAGGAGCTTTACTGCTTCAGCAATCAGCTCAAGGAACTGAGTGTAGCCCATTTGGAAAACCTCATGACGCTGAGCTGTGGCGACAATCAGTTGCAGACACTCGACCTCTCTCATAACTCTGCACTCAAAGAAGCAAGTTTGAGCTATAACAAACTTACAGCCTTGACCATCGCTGGTAATGCTTCCCTCCACTCATTAGCCTGCGATCACAATCAAATCAGCGAACTCTCAGCAACGGGTTGCAGTGGATTGCGTGCGCTCCTCATGGACCACAACAATCTTAGCGGCGATGCCTCGCTGCGTCTGATCCAGAGTTTGCCAGAAGTGGATGAGGGTTATTTGATGCTGTTCAATCATGCGGAAGATTCTACCCCCGATATGAACTGTATAACAGACGAGGGGCTTCGACAAGCTACGGCGAAGAAGTGGTACGTTTTGAACGGTGAGGAACTTGTTAAGACGGGTATAGGCAATATTCAATTTTCTAAAGAAACGAATCGGCCTGTTATTGCTTTCGATGGTCGTTCCGTGAGCTTTACGGGAGGGAGTACCAGCTGGAGGCTCTATGCTACCAATGGTATGTTATTGCAGGAGGGCTTCGGCACAAGCGTACGTTTCCCCTCTCTCCCCAAAGGCGTATATATATTGAGCTACGGCCAGTTCTCCAAGAAATTCATAATGAAATAGGAGAGAAGAGATACACAGCAAGATGCTTGGTGCAGCTTGTAAGTCGTGTAGGTCTATTCCTTATAAATCTAAAGTTTTCCCTAACAGGCACCCGAGAGGGTACTGTTAGGGTTTTTCGTTGTCTTGGGTGGAATTGTGCGATCAGACGGCTCAGAAAAAAGTAGTATCTTTGCAGCCATGAAGCATTTATATATAGAAACTTACGGCTGCCAAATGAATGTGGCCGACTCAGAAGTGGTGGCTTCCGTCATGAAGATGGCGGGGTACGAACCCACTGAAAATATAGATGAGGCTGACGCTGTCTTCCTCAACACTTGCTCAGTGCGCGACAAAGCTGAGCAACGCATCATTCATCGCCTCGACGAACTCAACGGCTTGCGGAAACATGGGCGCCAGCTTATTATCGGTGTGCTGGGATGTATGGCGGAGCGCGTGAAGGAGGGACTTCTCAATGAGCATCATGCAGACCTCGTGGCGGGACCTGATGCCTATCTGACGCTGCCCGACTTGGTGGCGCAGGCAGAAACGGGACATAAGGTGATGAATACGGAACTCTCGCTCACGGAGACCTACCGCGACATTGTTCCCGAGCGCGTTTGCGGCAGTCAGTTGAGTGGTTTTGTGAGTATTACCCGCGGATGTAACAATTTCTGCCACTATTGCATCGTGCCCTATACTCGTGGGCGTGAACGTAGCAGGGATTTGGAGAGTATTCTCCAAGAAGTGAACGACCTCCATGCTCGCGGTTTCAAAGAGGTTACGCTGCTCGGTCAGAATGTCAATAGCTATAAATGGGTGAGTGCCGACGGAGAGCAAACGCTCGGTTTTCCCGAATTGCTCCGTGCCGTAGCGCGTGCTGTTCCCAGTATGCGCGTGCGATTCACCACTTCTCACCCGAAGGATATGAGCGACGATACGCTCCGCGTCATTGCTGAAGAGCCCAACGTTTGCCGCCACATCCACCTTCCCGTGCAGAGCGGTTCGGACGTGATACTGAAACGTATGAACCGAAAGTACACCCGCGAATGGTATTTAGATCGCGTAGCTGCCATTCGCCGAATTGTCCCCAACTGCGGTTTAAGCACGGATATCTTTGCGGGCTATTGTGGAGAAACAGAGGAGGATCACCAGCAGAGCCTTTCGCTGATGCGCGAGTGCGGTTATGACAGTGCATTCATGTTCAAATATAGCGAGCGCCCTGGGACTTACGCCTCTAAACACTTGCCCGACGACATTCCGGAAGAAACGAAAATCCGCCGCCTCAACGAACTCATTGCACTCCAGAACGAACTGAGTGCCGAGAGCAATAAGCGCGATGAGGGACGCGAATTCGAAATCCTTGTGGAGGGTGTGAGCAAGCGCAGTCGCGACCAACTTTTCGGGCGAACGGAGCAAAACAAAGTGGTCATCATCGACCGCGGCACACACCACATTGGCGACTTTGTGCGCGTTCGCATAACGGAAAGTAGCAGTGCCACGCTGAAAGGTATTGCGATATAAAAAGTCATTTCGACCCAATCATTATTATCTATGATCGTAATAGTGATTGGGTCGAAATATAAAATAGAAGAAGCTATTTCTGCAAGATGTACGATAAAAGAGGAAATTAGAAAGGCGAAAAAATATGAACAAAAAGCAATCCATACAGCTGTTTGAAGAAAAAAAAGTACGTACTTTTTGGGACGAAAAACAGGAGAAGTGGTACTTTTCCATTGTGGATGCTATTGCTATATTGACGGATAGCATAAATCCTACTGCTTATTGGAGAAAACTGAAACAGCGTCTAAAACAAGAAGGGAATGAAACCGTGACAAATTGTCACGGTTTGAAAATGCGTGCCGCAGATGGTAAAATGCGGCTAACAGATGTGGCTGATACAGAACAACTTTTCAGGCTGATACAGTCAATACCTTCCCAAAAGGCGGAACCATTTAAGTTGTGGATTGCACAAGTGGCACGTGAGCGTTTGGATCAGATGCAAGATCCAGAGTTATCGATAGATCAAGCGATGAGTGATTATAAACGTTTGGGGTATTCCGATAATTGGATCAATCAACGTTTGAAGAGTATCGAAATACGAAAAGAACTTACTGATGAATGGAAGAAACGTGGACTACAAGAGGGAGTGCAATTTGCATCTTTAACAGATATTATTTACCAAACATGGGCAGGTAAAACAGCTAAGGAGTATAAAAGATTTAAAGGGCTAACGAAGCAAAACTTGCGCGATAATATGACTAACACAGAGTTGGTACTTAATATGTTAGCAGAGTTGTCGACAAAACGTATTTCGGAAACAACTAATCCAGAAACGATGAATGAGCACAGTCATGTAGCTCGTCAAGGAGGAGAAATTGCACGTAATGCACGTCTTGAATTAGAAGCAAAAACTGGTGAAAACGTAATATCTCCTTTGAATGCAAAACACGGACTTTTGTTGAATGAAAAGAATGCTCAAAAAGATTAAGGATTTAGTCCTATATGATTTTCTGAAAATCATATAAATATACACATTCTTTTGCCGGTTTCCTTACATATTTATATTTTTGCATCAATTTCCCTTTAGTGGGTTCTTATGTAGATTCGTTTAGACGAAAAATACAAACTATGAGCAAAAGAAAAAAGCATATTGGCGGCCGCTTTGCAACGGTGACGTCCTGCATCAGTACAACGATGGTGCTCATCTTGATGGGTATCGTGGTTTTCTTCGTTCTCTTCGCTAATAATTTCAGCCGTGATGTTCGCGAAACAATGCCTGTGGCCGTAGTGGTCAATAACGATTTGTCGCAACAGGAACTGTACCTTCTTCAGCGATATTTGCGCGAACAGCCCTACACGCTGCGCACCAGCTACGTATCTAAAGAGAAAGGAACGAAGCAAGTGTCGGAAGTGATGGAAGATTCGCCCGAGGCTTTTTTAGATTATAATCCGATTCCAGCCGAGTTTGATGTGTATTTGAAAGCAGAATACGCCAACTTGGACAGCCTAAAACGTTTTGTGCCCATCTTGAAGCAACGCGCTGGCGTGGCCGATGTGGTGTATCCCATCGAGGAGATGCGCAGTCTTGACAAGACGATTCCAACGGTGAGCCTTGTTTTGCTCGTGCTGGCCGTACTCTTAGCGTTTGTTTCCTTTGCGCTTATCAACAACACGATACGCATGAGCATCTATGCCCGCCGCTTCACCATTCACACGATGAAGCTTGTGGGAGCTCGCTGGAGTTTCATCCGCCGTCCCTTTATGTGGAAAGCCTTTGCGATAGGTCTGATTTCATCCCTTATTGCCAGTGGGCTTATCGGCGTGGGCATATATCTGCTGTGGATGCAGGATCTCTACATTGGTAGTCTGATTACGCCAATCATTGTAGGCTCTACGATAGGCACTATCTTTGTGAGCGGCTTGGTAATGACCTTGGCGTGTGCCTACATTTGCGTGAATCGCTATCTGCGTATGAGTGAAGGGCAAATGTATCTCAAATAAATTTTCGGAAAAATCAAAAAAACATATTTCCAACAATGGAAAAGAAACACGTATTTGCGTTTGATCGCACCAATTTCATTCTGTTAGCCATCGGTATGGCTATCGTTATCTTGGGCATGATACTCATGTCTGGAAAAGGCTCTGATGCCACACATTTCAATCCCGATATTTTCAGCGCAATGCGCATCAAGGTAGCTCCCGTTGTTTGCCTCTTCGGCTATCTCTTTATGATTGTGGGCATCATCCGCCGTCCACGCGACAAGGAGGATAATGCTACTTCAGTGGAGAAGTAAACACGTTAGGAGCTATCATTATGTTCGACATATCTCTACTTACAGCTTCGGCCGATATGAATTGGTTCGAAGCTATTGTGCTTAGTATTGTTGAGGGTTTGACGGAGTTTTTGCCCGTTTCCTCAACAGGCCACATGATTATCACGGAGGGGCTCTTACATATGGAGAGCACACCGTTTGTTAAAGCCTTTACCGTTATTATTCAGTTTGGCGCAATCTTGAGCGTCGTATGCCTCTATTGGCGCCGCTTCTTCAACCCGCCCGTTGAAGCAGGGAAAAACACCTCTTGGTGGGGGAGAATCTGGCCGTTCTATTTGAAACTCATCGTGGGCGTACTTCCCGCAGTTGTCGTGGGGCTCAAATTGGGCGATTTCATCGATGAAAATCTCGGTAGTGTAAATACCGTTGCGGCGATGCTCATCATTGGCGGTGTGTTTATGCTTTATTGCGACAAACTTTTCAATAAAGGTAGCGAACAAACGCCGCTCACCTATAAGCGCGCCTTGATGGTGGGTCTCTATCAGTGTATCGCCGCGTTGCTACCTGGCACCTCTCGTTCGATGGCGACCATCGTGGGCGGTATGCAACAGAAGTTGACGCGCAAAGCAGCCGCCGAATTTTCGTTCTTCCTCGCCGTTCCAACGATGTTTGGAGCAACGTGTAAGAAAGTTTACGACCTCCTGAAAGACGGAACTGGCGATGCTCTCCTGCAGGGTAATCATCTCACGCTCTTGCTGACGGGTAATATCATCGCCTTCCTTGTTGCTATTCTGGCCATTAAGTTCTTCCTCAACTATGTGACGAAGTACGGTTTCAAAGCCTTCGGTTGGTATCGCATCATTGTGGGATTGCTTATCTTCGGAATGGCTCTCTGCGGCTATCCGCTTACGATGGCCGATTAGAGAATAGCCTCTTCGGAGCATTTCTCAAAAGTATATTAGCACATTATTATTCCTTATTATATTTCTGCCTTGAACTTCTTCGACGGAAAAATTTTAGCTTTCGACAAGCCTTACAGAGCCACCTCTTTCAGTGAGGTGGGGCATCTTCGCTGGTTGCTGACTAAGCGCATGACAGGACATAAAATCCGCGTGGGTCATGCTGGTACGCTCGATCCCTTAGCCACTGGTACACTCATTATTTGTACCGGTAGAGCCACGCGAATCATCGAGTCGTTGCAAACTCATACCAAAGAATACATTGCTGAGGTGCGTTTGGGGGAAACAACGGCCAGCTACGATCTGGAACATCCCGTGGATCAGACCTATCCCACAGAACACATCACCGAAGCTATGGTGCGCGAAGTGCTGCATAGTCTCGAGGGCGATATTATGCAAATTCCCCCCGCTTATTCTGCTTGTAAAATCAATGGAGATCGTGCCTATCAACTGGCACGTAATGGCGAGGAAGTGCCTCTGAAAGCCAAGTCCGTCCGTGTGGAAGAAATAGAGCTTTTAGAAATGCGCCTGCCCGATTATCTGAAAATCCGCGTTGTTTGTGGGAAAGGCACTTACATCCGTTCTATCGGTCGCGACATCGGCGAGCGTCTCGGTAGCGGTGCACACCTGCTCTCGCTGCGCCGTACTCGTGTGGGCGACATCCGCGTGGAAGATTGCTGGAAGATGGAAGACTTCGAGCGTTGGTTGGAGAGTCAGACTCTCGAAACCGAGCCGCCATCAGGCCCAATACCTTCCGAATTTCCTTTCCTTACGCCCGCCAATTGTCTGGGCGAGGAACCCCTCACCACTTTAGGTTAAAAACACACTCACAATAATAGAAATAAAACTCCTGTCCGTAACCATGAAGAAGCGAGCAGGAGAAAAACATAAACAGAAAAGATATGAAACTCTCTCAATTCAAGTTCGACCTCCCTCAAGAGCAGATAGCTCCGGATCCGAACCCTCATCGCGACGATTGCCGTATGATGGTGCTCCACCGCCAAACGGGAGAAATTGAACACAAGCAGTTCGGCGACATTTTGAGCTACTTTCAGCCCCACGACCTTTTTGTTTTCAACGACACAAAGGTGTTTCCCGCCCGCCTCTATGGACGTAAGGAAAAAACAGGAGCTCGCATCGAAGTGTTTCTGCTTCGCGAATTGAACCATGAGCAACACTTCTGGGACGTACTTGTAGATCCAGCGCGCAAAATCCGTATCGGCAACAAACTCTATTTTGGCGAAGCTGAGGACATCGTGGCCGAAGTTATCGACAACACTACCAGCCGCGGCCGTACGCTTCGTTTCCTCTACGAGGGGGAACACGAAGATTTCAAGCGTTCCCTCTACGCTCTCGGCGAAGCTCCCATTCCTCGTTTCACTGGGCACGTTAGCACCCCCGAGAATCGAGAGTCGGACATCGAAAACTTCCAGTGCATCTTTGCTCGTCATGAGGGCGCGGTGACTGCACCTACTGCCGGTATGCACTTCTCCAAAATTCTGATGAAGAAGATGGAGATACAAGATATCAACACGGCTTACCTTACGCTCCATTGCGGACTTGGCAATTTCCGTTCCACAGACGTTGAAGATTTGACCAAACACAAGATGGAAAGCGAAGAGATGATAGTGGGCGCGGAATGCTGCGCCGCTGTCAATAAAGCAAAGGAAGAGGGACGCCATATTTTGGCTGTCGGAACAACGGTACAACGCGCTTTGGAAGTATGTGTGGGGCCAGACCGCCGCATCCGCGAGTTTGAGGGACATACCAATAAGTTTATCTTCCCACCTTATGACTTCCTTGTTGCCGACTCTATGGTTGTCAATTTCCATTTGCCCGAATCCACAATGGTCATGCTGACTACGGCGTTCGGCGGCTACGAACAAACGATGGCAGCCTATGAGGAAGCCATCAAAGAAGGCTACATGTTTGGTCCTTTCGGCGATGCAATGCTGATTGTAGACTAAAAGCAGAGCACCGCGTAAGACATCCACGAGGCTATGAGTACTGTCTATATAGGTCTGGGTTCTAATCTCGGCAACCGTCGGGAGAACTTGGAGCGCGCTGTGACACTCTTAGAGCAACGGGTGGGCACATTGCTACGCCTTTCTGCTTTCTGGGAAACTGCTCCTGTAGGCTTTGAATCAGAACATCCGTTTCTCAACGCTGCAGCTGCGTTCTGCACCTCGCTCTCTCCCGCCGAGTTATTGCCACTTACGCAACAAATTGAGCGCGAGATGGGACGAACGCAGAAAAGCCTCAAAGGTGTGTATCACGACCGTATTATTGACATCGATCTTCTTTGTTCTGATGGCGAATCCGTGCATACGGCGGAGCTGCAACTCCCTCATCCTCATCTCTCCGAGCGGCGTTTTGTTTTAGAACCTTTGGCTGAAATCGCTCCCGAACTTTGGATTGATGGAAAGGGGTATGTGTCGGACTTGCTCGATAAGCTGAATGGTCACAACATCCGTCCACTCACGCCTGCCGATACTCCTCTCTTCGAACAGTTCAATGCCTTGTTTCCCCAACTATCGAAACAAGTGCGCCCCCTCACTGCCGAAGAAATCATAGCTCTTTTGCAACGTCCCGACACATGGGTTTATGTAGCCTTTACTCCCGAGGGGCGGCTTGTTGGAACTATCACGCTCTGCTTAGCCGCATCCCCCACAGGCACAAAAGGCTGGGCGGAGGATTTGGTAGTAGACACCTCCGTGCGCGGAGCTGGCTTTGGCAAAGCTCTCATCCTGCGCTCTGCTCGCGAAGCCTTTCGTCATGGCGCGGACTCGGTCAATTTCACCTCGCGTCCTTCGCGCACTGCGGCAAATAATCTCTACGTTAGTTTGGGTTTCGAACAGCGCGAAACAAATGTGTATCGTTGCAAGCAATATGATAGTCTGAAGCTGCACTAAATCCCTCCCTATGCCTCACACCTCCAAGCAAAGCACGCTTTTCATAAAGAATATGGTCTGCCGCCGCTGCATCATGGCTGTCGAAAACATCTTGCAGCGCAACGCCATTGAGGTGCAATCCGTCAGCTTGGGCGAAGTGGTGCTTTCCACCCCCATCTCGCCTGAGATGCGAGAGAAATTAAAAGCAGAGTTTGAGGCGGTAGGTTTTGAACTTATCGGCGACCGCCGTTCGCAGCTCATCGAGAACATCAAGCGGGAAACGATGACTTATGCGCGAGCAGAAGACGGTCTTTCCCACCTTCGGCTCTCTGATTTTCTGCAAGAACGCCTACATCTCGACTATCATTACCTCTCCGATCTCTTTTCTGCTGTAGAAGGGCAAACGTTGGAGAAATTTTTCATTGCCCATCGCATCGAACGCGTCAAGGAACTTCTTGTCTACAACGAACTCCCACTTTCCGACATTGCCGTGCGCCTCGGCTATTCCTCTACAGCTTATCTGAGCACACAGTTCAAGAAACAAACAGGACTTACGCCCACGCGTTTCAAGCAACTCACGTCGCAGCGCCGCTGTGCACTCGATGAGCTTTAGCCCTCTTTTCTCAATCCGCATCATGTTATGAAGAATCTTCTCTATAAGTTTGGTTTTGGTTGCGTATGGCTTTTTTCATGCCTACCTTTAGGGCTGCTCTACGTTCTCTCCGACCTCTTATTTTTTCTCGTTCGCTATGTGGTGCGCTACCGCCTTGGCGTGGTGCGCCGCAATGTTGCACGCTCCTTTCCCGAGAAGACGCCAGCGGAGAGAAACCGCATCATCAACGGTTTCTACCATTATTTCTGCGACTATATTTTTGAAACGCTCAAGCTCTATTCCATGTCTGTGAGCGAGATACGCCGGCGCATGGTTTTCACCAATATTCCCGAGGTGGAAGCCCTCCTCCACGACCACGACTTTGTCTTCATTTATCTCGGCCATTATGGCAACTGGGAATGGGTTTCTTCCCTCGGTGTCTGGTTTAGTGAAAGCATTTATCCGTGCCAACTTTACAAACCCATCCGTAATCACTTCCTCGACCAACTCTTTCTGAAGCTCCGCCGCCATTTCCGTTCTCACAACATTGATAAGAACCTCGTTCTGCGCGAGATTCTCCGCCTCAAATCGGAAGGGAAAAAGGTGGTTTGTGGCTTTATCTCCGATCAGAGTCCCAAGCCCGTCGACATCCACGAATGGGTAGATTTTCTCCATCAGGACACGCCCTGCTTCACAGGTGCGGAGCGAATTGGCAAAAAACTCAATGCCGCTTTCGTCTACCTTGATGTAGAGCGGAAAAGTCGCGGTCACTATGAAGCCACCTTTGAACTGATGAGCAGCACCCCTCGCGAAATTCCCGATTGGCAGCTCACGGCCGATTTCATGCAACGCTTAGAAACCACTATCCGCCGCCAACCCGAAATTTGGCTTTGGAGCCACAAGCGTTGGAAGCACCAACGCTCATAAATCATACTTTTGAGCAGCATAGAGATAAGAAAATCAATTATTTCGCCGTATTTTTCTTGTTGCTCCAATAATTTTATCTAACTTTGCACCCGCTTTCCTCGGAGAGCACCATTATAATATCATTTAATTTCATTACAAACTATGTACTTAGATTCTGCTAAGAAACAAGAGATCTTTGGCAAGTACGGAAAGTCTAACTCTGATACTGGTTCCTGCGAGAGCCAGATTGCATTGTTTTCATACCGTATTGCCCACTTGACGGAACATGTGAAGGCCAACCGTAAAGATCATAGTACTGAACGTGCCCTCGTTATGTTGGTTGGTAAGCGTCGCCGCCTCCTCAATTATTTGAAGGATCGCGACATCGAGCGCTACCGTGCCATTATCAAGGCTCTCGGTCTTCGCAAGTAATTCCGATTTCTTGCACAAAAGCTTTGAAACGTCACTCCTTGCGAGCGGCGTTTCTTTTTTTTATCCTATTGTTCAATGCGATATGGAAAATTCTCAACTCATTGAGGCTCTTCGCCTCTGTCCTTTGTTCAAAGGGTTCTCCAGTCAGGAAATGGATGAACTTCTTTCTCAGATTCATTACAAGCTGGTGGACTATTCACCAAAGGATATATATGTGCTGGCCGGTATGCCTTGTCGCCATGCTGACATCGTTGTCAGCGGACAGATGACAGCCCGCATGGTAGGACTTTCGGGAAAGTTTGTTGAAGTGGACCATCGAGGACCAGGTAGTTTGATGGCTCCTGCTCTCATCTTTGTACCCAATAGTGAGATGCCCGTTAGTGTGGAAACCGAAGAACCTACGCGCATTTTTCGTATGACGCCTGCCGAACTCAAACGTCTCATCGACAGCAACGAGCGCATCCGCACCAATTTCATCCTCGTTCTGTCACAAATCAATTATTTCCTTACTCAGAAGATGCGCGTGCTGGCACTTTTCAGCGTGCGCGAAAAAGTGGTTTCTTTGCTCAAGCAGATTGCCAGCAAACAGCAGTCGGAGGTCATCACCCTCACGCGCTCTCGTCAGCAGATTGCCGACTCCTTTGGCATACAGAAGTTCTCCCTCCTCCGCGTCTTAGCCACGCTCGAAGAGGAAGGAGCCATACGCGTAGAGGGAAAAACCATCCGCATCGTGGACCGCAGCAAACTCTGATTTGTCCGCCTCTTAAGTGGCTTATCGGGCGTAAGCTGGTGAGCCATCACCTTATCTCAGTACTAAAAAAACTAAAATTCTACACGCAGATAACATTTGTTACCATTGCCCGGATGAGGGTTCCGTATTTTTGCGCCCATTAACGCATAACTATTTAAATTATTCTGAAGTATGGAATCTCAAATGTTTTGTTATCAGTGTCAAGAAACCGTGAAAGGTACAGGCTGTACGCTTCGCGGCGTGTGTGGTAAACTCCCACAGACCTCTACTTATATGGACCTCCTCATTGCCGTTGCTCGCGGTGTGGGTTCTATCGATCATTTGCTCCGCACTGCTGGCGTAACCACTGAGCAGGCCGTGGGCGATTTCATCGTCGACGCGCTTTTTGCCACTATCAGCTGTGCCAATTTCGATGATGAAAGTATCATGGCAAAGGTCGATACAGGCCTTCTCCTCAAGCAACAACTCATCGGCTTGGCTGAACAAAACGGTGTGGAACTCCCCAACTGGGCTGAAGTTACATGGACTGGTAGCCGCAAGGACTATTATGCTGAGGGACTCCGTCAGACCATTCTGCGCATACCCAATGAGGATATCCGTTCTATGAAAGAAATCGTAGTGCTCGGCCTCAAAGGAATAGCAGCCTATTATGAACACGCTTCCCGCTTGGGACATCGCGACAATAGCCTTATCGCATTTATGAGCGAAGCTCTTTACGACATCACCAACCCCGATGCCACGGCCGATGCGCTCTATACGCTCGTGCTTCGCGTGGGCGAATATGGTGTTCCTGCTATGGCGTTGCTCGACAAGGCCAACACCGCTGCGTATGGTAATCCCGAAATCTCTCGTGTCAATATCGGAGTGGGCAACCGTCCTGGTATTCTCATCACGGGGCATGACCTGCGCGACCTCAAAGAACTCCTCGAGCAAACTGAAGGGACGGGCATTGATGTCTACACCCATGGCGAAATGCTCCCTGGCAATTACTATCCAGAACTCAAGAAATATAAGCACCTCGTGGGTAATTATGGCAACGCATGGTGGCGTCAAAAAGAAGAATTCAGTACGTTCAATGGCCCGATAGTATTTACTACCAACTGCATTGTACCGCCACTGCCCAACGCCAATTATAAGGATCGTGTTTTCACTACCAATTCCACCGGTTATCCTGGTTGGAAACACATCTTGCCCGATGCTAACGGCCACAAGGACTTCTCCGAGGTTATCGAGATGGCCAAGCAGTGCCAAGCACCTACGGAGATAGAGCACGGCGAGATTGTAGGTGGTTTTGCCCACGCCCAAGTGTTCGCCTTGGCCGATAAAATCGTGGAAGCTGTCAAGAGTGGTGCTATCCGCAAATTCTTTGTGATGAGCGGTTGCGACGGACGTATGAAAAACCGCAACTACTACACCGAATTTGCCGAAGCACTCCCCAAAGATTGCGTGATTCTCACCAGCGGCTGTGCCAAGTATAAATACAACAAGCTCAACCTTGGCGATATCAACGGTATTCCTCGCGTGCTCGATGCAGGCCAGTGTAACGACTCCTACTCTTGGGCACTGGTAGCTCTCAAACTGAAAGAGATTTTTGGAGCGGCCGATATCAACGACCTCCCCATTGTGTTCAACATCGCTTGGTATGAGCAGAAAGCTGTCATCGTGTTGCTCTCGCTTCTCTACCTCGGAGTGCGCAACATCCATGTAGGTCCAACGCTCCCCGCCTTCATGTCGGAGAATGTGCGTAAGATTCTCATCGAGAAGTTTGGTTTGGGCACCATCTCTACCGTCGATGAAGATCTCCAGAAGTTCTTAGCCTGATTTCTATCTCCCCTCTGCCAATCCTAATATAGGTTAACAGAGGGGAGATTCCTTTTTCGTGCCCATTCGCCTCTTTCGCGAATATTCGTGGGCTAAAAATATCAACGAATTTCTTACTTTCCTTCTTCCGAGAATGCCTCAAAATCCATCGCGCCATCTTCTGCTGAGACTGGCGAAGCCTCTCGCGCATCGCTACAATAAAGCTGTCGGCCGACGGGCTTATTGTGTCGGTTGGCGCAATAAGGAAGTTGGCGGATGCCCTTATTGTACGGACGAAGAGGATGAAGCTAAAAATCTCCATTTTTGTTGGAAATCTCAGTTTTTTAGGACTTTTGAAGTATAGAACTGAGCTGTCATTGCGAAAAGCGGAGAAGCAGGTAAGTAGAATCCGCGCGCGGATGGCTAAAAGGCGCATTTTCTCGCGCAAAAAGAAAACCGCTCGATGTCAAGTAATCGGGCGGTTTTTTATGCGTATTTGGGGAATCGTTCTCTCCCTCTCGCTCTTTATCGTCTCCTACCCACAACGGGGGATACTGAATGCACCAATAATAAAGAATGGTTTTGCTATCCTACAAATTGCAATTTGCAAGTATCATTTACAGTGAGCGCACTACCGCAAAAGGGTTAAAATGAATCAGAACATAGGAATGATAAGCTTTATTCCAGATAAAAATAGCACAAAAGGTCCTATTAATGTGTAATTTTGCAGTGCCCTTGGAAGCGCTCTACCTTGTGTCGGATACATTTGTGATCGAGCCATGCAGCGGCATGACACTTGTTTAGAGAGCTGGGCAAAAGCGAAAACATATTACATAACCCATAACGACAACAATTATGAGAAATGAATGGAGAGGTTTTGCTGAAGGACAATGGACTTCAGAAGTAGACCTAAGAGACTTTATCCAGAAAAACTACACTCCCTATAACGGTGCAGAGGACTTCCTTGCTGGCCCAACAGAGGCTACCGATAAGCTTTGGGGTATGCTCAAAGAACTGCAAAAGCAGGAGCGCGCTAAAGACGGTGTACTCGACATGGAAACCGAGGTGGTTTCTTCTCTCACGGCCTATCCCCCTTCTTACATTGGCGAAGGCACGAAGGAACTGGAGAAAGTTGTGGGCTTGCAAACCGACAAGCCGCTCAAGCGTGCTTTCATGCCCTACGGTGGTATCAAAATGGCCGAGCAGGCTTGCACCACTTACGGCTATCAGCCTTCTCAACAACTCCACGATATTTTCACCAAATATGTGAAGACACATAACGATGGCGTGTTTGATGCTTACACCACGGAGATGCGCCGCGTTCGCCACAATCATATTCTTACGGGTCTGCCCGACTCTTATGGTCGTGGCCGCATCGTGGGCGACTATCGCCGCGTGGCTCTCTATGGTATCGACTTCCTGGTGGCTGAAAAAAGAGCCGACTTGGAAAACATGGGCGACCGCGATATGATCGACGAGGTAGTGCGTCTGCGCGAGGAAGTATCTATGCAGATTCGCGCCCTCAATGGTCTCAAGGAAATGGCCGCTGAGTATGGTTTCGACATCTCCCGCCCCGCTGCTAACGGCCGCGAGGCAGTGCAGTGGCTCTACTTCGGCTATCTCGGTGCCATCAAGACACAGAACGGTGCTGCTATGTCAGTGGGCCGTATTTCTACGTTCCTCGACATCTATTTTGAGCGCGACTTCAAGGAAGGCACGCTGACGGAGTCCGATGCTCAGGAGCTCATCGACCACCTTGTGATGAAGTTCCGCATGGTGAAGTTCGCCCGCATTCCTTCCTACAACCAGCTCTTCAGTGGCGACCCCGTTTGGGCTACGCTTGAGGTAGCAGGTATGGGCATGGACGGCCGCTCCATGGTGACGAAGAACGACTTCCGTTTCCTCCACACGCTGGAGAACATGGGTCCTTCTCCCGAGCCCAACCTCACGGTGCTCTATTCTTCACGCCTGCCACAGGGTTTCAAGCACTATGCTGCTAAGATTTCTGTAGTAACCAGTTCTATCCAGTATGAGAACGACGACGTGATGCGTCCTGTTTGGGGCGACGACTACAGCATCTGCTGCTGCGTGAGTGCCACTCAAACTGGTAAGGAAATGCAGTTCTTCGGCGCGCGTGCCAACTTGGCCAAGTGTCTTCTCTATGCTATCAACGGCGGTGTAGACACCAAGAGCCGCGAGCAGTGCGGTCCAGCTTACCGCCCCATCACGAGCGACGTGATTACCTACGAAGAGTTCATGCCTCGCTTTGAAGATATGATGGAATGGTTGGCAGGTGTTTATGTGAAGACGCTGAACCTCATCCATTACATGCACGATAAGTATTTCTACGAGGCTGCTGAGATGGCACTCATCGATACCAACGTGCGCCGAACCTTCGCAACGGGTATCGCTGGCTTTAGCCACGTAGTCGATTCTATCTGTGCTATCAAATATGCCAAGGTAACGGCTGTCCGCGATGAGGAAGGCTTCGCTATCGAATATAAGACCGAGGGCGACTATCCTCGCTATGGCAACGACGACGAACGTGCTGACGAAATCGCTGTTTGGTTGCTCAAGACATTCATGAAGAAGATTCGCAAATTCCATACTTACCGTAACTCAGAGGCTACAACGAGCATCCTGACCATTACTTCTAACGTGGTTTACGGTAAATATACTGGTGCAATGCCTGATGGCCGCGCTGCCGGCACGCCGTTGGCTCCAGGTGCCAACCCCTCTTACGGTGCAGAAAAGAATGGTTTGCTCGCTTCTCTCAACTCTGTGGCAAAACTGCCTTATGAGTATGCCCTCGATGGTATTTCTAACACGCAGACCATCAATCCGGGTGCACTGGGACAGAATGATGAGGAACGCTCCAACACGCTGGTTGGCGTAATGGACGGTTATTTCGACCGCGGTGCGCACCACCTCAACGTGAATGTCTTTGGTGTCGACAAACTGCGCGATGCTATGGAGCATCCCGAGAAGGAAGAATATGCCAACTTCACCATCCGTGTGAGCGGATATGCAGTGAAGTTCATCGACCTCACTCGCGAGCAGCAGCTCGACGTTATTGCGCGCCACGCACACGAGAATTTGTAAACTAACAGAAAAGGGAAAGTCCCTTCCATCTCCCTCATGAGAGGGGGTGTCCAGAACCTCTTGTTTGAGCCTCCAACTGATCGGATAGATCGGATGAGTTCGAAGCAAAACTGGACACTCCTCTTGATACGAGAGAGGTGGAGGGGGCTTGGCTTTATCATTATATGACAGGTCATATTCATTCTACGGAATCTTTCGGCTCGGTTGACGGACCAGGCATCCGTTTCATCATTTTTTTTCAAGGTTGTGGTATGCGCTGCCGCTATTGCCAGAATCCCGACACGTGGGAAGTTGGACAGGGGCAGGAGATGACCGCCGAAGAGCTCCTCGCCAAAGCCGAACGCTATCGCTCCTATTGGGGGAAAGATGGCGGCATCACCGTAAGCGGTGGAGAACCGCTGCTCCAAATCGACTTCCTGACGGAGCTTTTCCAAAAGGCGAAGGAGCGCGGCATACACACCTGTATCGACACCTGCGGACAACCGTTCACCCGGCGAGAGCCTTTCTTCAGCAAATTCCAGAAGCTGATGGACTATACTGACTTGCTCTTGCTCGACATCAAACATATCAATTCACTGGAGCATCAGAAACTCACGCGCCATCCCAATGAGAATATCTTGGATTGTGCGCGCTATCTCTCCGAGATTGGAAAACCCATCTGGGTGCGTCATGTCCTTGTGCCGGGTATTACCGACAACGACGATTACCTCACGGAGCTTCGCCACTTCCTGCGCCCGCTCCAAAACATCCAGCGCATCGATGTGTTACCCTATCATTCGCTGGGACTTTTCAAATGGAAGCAACGCAACATCCCCTATACCCTCGAGGGCGTGCCATCGCCCACAGCAGAGCGTATAGAAAACGCGCGCCGCATCCTCACGCAGGATTGATAAGAAAGTATAAGCTGTTCGCCACATTGCCGAACAGCCCATTTAGCTCTATCCGCAACACCGTTCAACCAAGTGTTGCGGATTTTTACTGCCTCACCCCTCCATCTTGCCGCATCTTCCGCGTTGACAGCTCCCACTAAAAATGCGAATAGCTCTTAAAATTTTTCATTCAGTGAAGCTTTTCAGAAACTTCACTGAAGTTTTCTCTCCCTTTAGTAATGTAAAAAAACCGTTGTTTATATCCTCACTGGAGCTTCCAAAGATGTCCCCAAACTTTTTATAGAGGGGATCTGAAAATATAATCAGCTGCATCGTCCGTATCCTTATTGCCTTCTCCGCTCGCCCTTATTGCATTTGGAGATGCAATAAGGCTCTCCGCTTGCACCCTTATTCTGTCCGCTCACGCCCTTATTGCGTTTGGGAATCCCACAAGGTTCTCTGCTTACGCGCTTATTATACCCACTCCCCCTCCCAAGAGTTTATTTTTTCGTTGTCACGCCCATAAGCTTCTGTCTATCAGCATCTTCCATCCTGCGTGACAACGTGACAACAAAAAAACGAGTTTTTTCTTGGTGGAGGAGAGACGGAGAATGCTCTCTCTACGCTTTCAGTGAGACACTTGTTGCTACCTAATGAAAGCCATTATATGTATTTTTTGCTTTATTAAACCCATTGGCGGAATTAATTTAGCGCATACTTAATTCTGCCGATAGGCTTGTTATTGATGAAATTTACATATTGTAGCACGGTAAGTGCGCTGATTTTGCTAATGATTCTGTCAAACAGACCGTTTGTTATCTTAGCATAGTTTCTTATGACTAAAAACTGGTCTGTAAGTTGTGAAAACAGCGTTTCGATTCTCATTCTTGCCTTGACAAATGGAATGAATGTAGGCTTCCAATCCTTCTGATTAACCCGATACGGACATTCAAGTCTTATATGTGCCGTTTCAAATAACCCCAATTCGGGATAAGCAGTTCTTCTTTTTCCTCAAAAGAAGTTTCAATAAAAGCCCAAAAAGAGGATTATTTTTCGTATATTTGTTGTTGAT
>NZ_JACICA010000003.1 GCF_014195585.1 Alloprevotella rava
ATCAACAACAAATATACGAAAAATAATCCTCTTTTTGGGCTTTTATTGAAACTTCTTTTGAGGAAAAAGAAGAACTGCTTATCCCGAATTGGGGTCTCTGATATAGCGACTTCTTCTTTTCTGTGGAGAAAAGAGCGAATGACCGAAAACGGCGAGTGGCAAACTGTGGCGAAAGTAACGGCAGAGAGAAAATAAAATAAATGAATTTATTATGAAACAGAAAGTTTTATTTATCTTATTGAATGAATACACAGATTGGGAAGGGGCATTTCTCTCCACGGCTCTTCATGTGGGTGTGATACCGGGAGGTGAAATCAAGTATGAAGTGCATACCGTTGCCCCGACATCAGATGCCGTCCGTTCCATCGGAGGTTTCAGAACATTGCCCGATTATTCTTTCGAGAATATGCCGAAAGATTATGCAGCCTTGGTACTTATCGGCGGCAACCGTTGGGATTCCCCCGAAGCAAAACTTGTCGTCCCA
This sequence comes from Alloprevotella rava, assembly GCF_014195585.1. GTDB lineage: Bacteria > Bacteroidota > Bacteroidia > Bacteroidales > Bacteroidaceae > Alloprevotella > Alloprevotella rava. The sequence continues at coordinate 485 of NZ_JACICA010000003.1, forward strand.
TTGATTCAAGAGGCTTTGGATAAAGGGAAAATCGTAGGAGCGATATGTAACGGAGCTTCGTTTCTATGTTCGCACGGTTTCCTGAACAACGTAAAGCATACGGGCAACGGTCTCGATCAACTCAAAAAATGGGGTGCTACCGGTTACACTAATGCGAAGAATTATGTGGAAGCACAAGCTGTCAGTGACAAGAACATTGTTACGGCAAACGGTGTAGGACATTTGGAATTCACTCGTGAGATGCTTTTGTTATTGGAAGCAAACAGTCCCGAACAGATAGATGCTTGGTACGATTTCTACAAAAACGGATTTGTGAGATAACAAATAATTTCATATGGAAAAGAATTGGGAGAAGAACTTATCCGTATATATCAAAAGAACAATTAGTCCTGACGGCAGAGACACATTTGAGTCCACATAAGCATTGAGCGAACGGATGTTTGAGTTTGCAAGTGTTAAGAATGGAGATAGATTGTTGGATTTGGGGTGTGGCTGGGGAAAATCCCTGCAACCATTCGTTCCTCATTTTTTATCCGTTCTCGGAATAGATACGAGCCAAGAGAATATTGCACAGGCAAAGGATGCTTATAAGCACTATGACAATGTTTCGTTTCAGTGTGGTAGCATTCAAAATTTGGAACTGTCGGCAGAAAGCGTGGATTTAATCATTTCCTCTCTCGTTCTGCATCAAATGGAATGGAATGAGCAGGAAAGACTGTTTGAAGCCGTGAAGCAGGTGCTGAAAACAGATGGCGAAATGATAATGGCAGATGAAATCATCTTGTTCGATCCTGACGCATCTCCCGAAAAGTTCAATGAAGTCTATCGCTATCTGTTGGAACATACCACCCCGAAAGAAGTGTATGAAAATCATATCAAGCCATATCTGCAAGAGGGACATATCTATACTTGGCAGGACATGAAAGAGGACACTCCTCCTGAATATTGGTTTCACTCAATCGAAGATTTGAAAACAACACTGGAAAAATCCCATTTGAAACTTGTGGATATTCAAGAGATAACTTCGTTCTTCGGTCTGCTGAAAATCAAACATCAATAATATCAAAAGAATGAAACCGAGAAAGATATACGCATGTTGGATTTATGTGAGTGATTTGCAGAGATCCAAACAATTTTATCAGGACATGGGCTTTGAGGTCAAACTGATAGATAGAGATTGGATTGAATTTAATTTTGGAGAAACCTCATTTGCCATTCTTCAAAGACCGGCACACAAAGGTGATGTAGTTGCAAGCAAAACAAGAATTATGTTTGAAATTGATGACATCGAACTTATATATGAGGAATTAAAGAACAAAGGAGTAAAGACGATCGGAGAAATAAGAACAGAACCTTATGGAAAGTTACTTACCTTTGAAGACCTTGACGGGCATTGGCTGGAATTTTACCAAAGACTTCCTTTTAGTGATTAAAAGGAATATGAGTATTTGATAATGGCTTTTTGTTACTTTTGAGCCGTCTCAACTCACTGTCAAAAGTAACGAGGTGTTTCTCATCGGGATTTCTTTGCTCCGTCTGTTCTTCTTGAACGGTTACCTGTTCCATCCTTACTTCAGAATAAATCATCTTGTCTGATTTTATGCGGATTCCAGAGGAGAGGGAGTTGAGTTTCCATTTCCTTTTTACCTGCTTCTCGCATATCCGACCTTTTTTGCGTCTTTCCGTCGGGTCGGTCGTTTTCGTTTCAGTGGCGTAAAAAGGTAGGGCTTAGGACAAACAAGGTTTTACGGCGAGAATACTACCTGCAATGAAATGGAAGTGTGGAGATTGTCGTCTAAACGGCTTGCCGCCTCGACCTTTTTTGTCCGTAAAAGCCCAGAACTACCTTTGCCGCTGACAACGAACAACCGATCCCGACATGATATATGGGCATAAGTAGAGGATTTGCAGACAGAGAAGCAGGGCGAAAACAGAAAACGCAGCCTTCGGAGACTACATTTATCATAAGAATAGAATACCCGGAAAACAAAAAGCAGCCCCAATGGACAGCTTTACGAAAATAACTCAGAGAAAATTCTTTTTTCTCACGATATACTCTTATCTTTGCAACAAACAAAGTGGTTCTTTGAAATGGCAAAACAAGGTAGAGTATAGAAGCTCGCTGGTTTCCTTATCGTTACCTCCCTTTATTGATAAACAATATAATCAGTTGATTATTTGACATTTATAGAATTGCCTATGCTTTGCCGTATGCGTGGTAAAGGGAAAGGCTATACCCTCTCTAAGGCGCAATGCTTTAAGATACGACTGATAGGTGGCATACTTCATCTGTGGCAGCAGTCTTTCCCTTTCTTCGCCTCGATACTTCTCTATTATCCTAATCGCTTCGGGCAACAACTTAATACGGCAAAGTACACCTGTCTTCTTCCTATTGAACTTCATCCAAAGATTTTCCTCATCATCACGGACAAGATGTGTCTTACTTAATCCCATTAAATCACAATAGGCTGCACCTGTATGACAGGCAAAAACAAACAAATCCCTTGCTGTTTCCATTTCTTCCTCCAACTCTCCGAAGTGGGTATTCATTAGTTTGTCAAGTGAACGTCTGTCAAGTGCCTTTGGGAGTTTCTTATCACCTCTTGCTATCTTTACATTAGCAAATAATAAGGTGTCAGCCAATCCTTCACGGTATGCCAACCTGCATACGGTCTTTATTTGGGATGCAACTGCATAGAAACTACTTTCCTGAAACCCTAATTTGTTCAAGTAGTAGTCCCTGAAATCATAAATGAAATTTTCTGTAAGTTGCGAGAAAGACAAATCTTCCACCTTGTACTTGTCTTCGATAAATGTCCGAAGATTATTACGGGTAAATATCTATGAAAAGAAATTCAAAGATACTGGTTATCTCAACTTCTATCGAGATCGCTCCAAGTTTCCAGAAATAGACTTGCTTAGATTCTCAAGCCTAAAGTGCACACGACCCTAAGTATGGCTGGACGGACAGTGGTCTCATTTTTTTTCTGCGATTTCCCAGTATAACTTGAGTTTCAACTAAATTGAAGATATCCATGTATTTCTGTGACGGTCAAATCCTCACGTAACATATAGTTAATATTTGTTTACTATAACCTGTGTAAGTTAATTATACAGTTAAATAATGTTAGTTTAATTATTTGTTAGCATGGAATACAAAACATAATTGCTATGTTACATGCAATCTTGTAGGTTGATTGAAATGTGATTTAGATTTCACTGAACGATCTTTTGAACGTACAATATAATTGGTATGGGATTAATTGCTTTGTTGGAAATTAGTACTTATGGCATATGGTGCAGAGCAATGGGATTACCCTGATCCACGTTGCCCCAATGCCCCAAACTTCTATAAAGATTTCTATTATGAAGACTGACTTTATCCATGTAAAAAGATACACGATTCTCTTTTTACTATTTTTGCCATCTATATGTGTGGCTCAGAGTCAAGATAGTATAATGTCGAAATGGTTGAACGAGGCAATTGTAAGTGGAAAAAGACCTCTATATACAACACGTCCGGATGCCATGATCTACAATGTAAGTTCGGATTCTTCTCTGATAGGGAAGAACAGTTATGAAGCATTTCGTAATGCTCCATTACTGAACGTGGAGCGTAACGGGACAGTCCGCTCTGTAGGAGGATGGCCAATAGAGTACTTGGTGAATGGCGCACAAGATCAATCATTGTCAGGCAACGTTCATGATGTGTTGGAAACACTGGATTCCAAATATTTGAAACGTATTGAAGTGCGTATAATACGGAATATGAGTGGACAGGAAACGTTGCAAGTCAACTTTGTTACTAAGGGACGCTTGTTAGGCTATCGTGGTCTTGGTAGTTCTACTTTGTCTGACGCCAGTTGGCGGAATGGAGCATATTTGTTTACCAAGCATAGAAAGTTCGGATTCTCTTTCTCTTATTACAACACTTGGATGTGGAGCCATGACAATAAGCAGAAATTGGAGGAATGGCGATATGCCAATCAAGACCTATATTACACGGGACGCGAAACAAAAGAGTCAGGATATAAAGTAGATCTGAATAATTTAGAGATGAATTTGTCTTATGAAATCACTCCTCTAAAATTGCTTTCTGTTTTTGCCAGCGCAATGCTGAAATCGAATCCCCATAGCAAGTCTACAACGGATAGCCATGCGGAAAATGCTGCTGCTGTGCAGACTTATCGGTATAAATATGAGCAGGATTATAAGGCGGATCGAGATGCTGAATATAATGTATCCTTGGATTATGAACAACTCTTTGGGGAAAATGCTGAACGTGGCAAATTCTTCATTGGGTACGACTTCTATTATCGTCCAGTGAAAACTCACACTTTCGGAGCCTTCTCCTCTTTGGAATATGTGAAACCGAGCTACGTGAAGGATTTCTTTAATAATCAGGAGCGAACATCTCGTTATGAGAAATGGCATACGCTGAATGTACTTTACCGCCGTAAATTTCATTCCCATCAGTTTCGTGTGGAAGAAGTCTTGCGCTATCGTGATGAAGGAAATGGAGTTTCGCAGGATCAATCCTACAACTTCGATCCCAATACTGTTCCCTATACCAAAACAGACAGGAGCGAATATAAGTATTGGCAACTATCAAATGAGTTGAACGCAGGTTACGGTTATACAAAAGACAAGATAAGCCTCAATGCGGGTACTACGTATGTTTTCATGCGGAATTTCTCGAAGCAGCCATTGCTGAAAAATTCGTTTTCAGCAAATCATCAGCTGATTACTCCACACGCAGATGTAACGTATGCACTTAATGGAAAGACCAGTTTTCGTTTGTCGTATGCAATGGGCAGGCAAGTGCCAGACATCAAAGCCCTAAATCCTTATGTCTATACAAATGTCCCAGGGCAGGTCTCATATGGTAATCCTAACCTTAAACCTCAGACCAGCCAATCGCTCTCCTTATCATCCAATCTTAGAATAGGGAATTTCAATCTATATGTATCTTCAACACATTCCTTTGCGAAAGACTTGATTTTACAACACTCATTTTTGAATAATTCTGTACTTAATATAACGTTTGATAATATCGGAAAGCGTTATGAAAATCTGACACAGATAAGTGGATCTTCCAAAATCACGCGTACCACATGGATGCAGGTGGACACTAAACTTTTTTATACGAATTACACACAAAACGCATATTATAAACGCAATAAGGGGTGCACGTTTGCAGTCAATGCGTCTTTTGAGCAAGAATTGTCACATAACTTTGATCTCTCTGTCAGTGGAGGATATAACACGCCTTATATCTATATGCAAGGAAAGGGAAAGGAAAACTTCTATTATACAATAGGTGTATACAAGAGTTTTGCGAAGAGACACATTACGATCAGTGCTGAAGCAAATAGTTTCATACCTGTATACTATGAGTCTGTGCGCACGAGTGAAAGCACAAACTTTTACAGTAGGACGAGCGACCGTAGTTTCCACGCTTCATTCCAACTTAGTCTGCGTTGGAGATTTGGCAAATTAAAAGCAGAAGAGTATAAAGTTGAAGAACATTATGAACATGAAGATATAAAAAGAACTTATGACGAATAAATATATATAGACCACATAATTGCTAGTGAAGCAAATCGGCTGAGGAATCAACATGATCCTTTTGTTAGAAATGGATGTATGGGATTGTGCTTGTTTTTATTTAACATGTACGAATTGACAGCAAATATAAAATATTACAATTTAGCACAAAATTTTCTAAGAATACTAAAATCTCTCGGTTTTTGTTTATGTGCGACACCGCTGGTGTCGGAGATCGGAAATGTTTCTTCTCCCGTGGGTGATGCTCGAGCGAGGGCGAGGGTGAACCCGTGGGGAAGTGGACAGAGAGGACTCCGATGCAGGAAGCGTCGCACTGCAAGCGTGGAAGGACAAAAACAATCACGCAGAGAGCGCGGGAATTGCTTCTCTTCTCTACCAGCGAAAACATGAAATTTGTTGTCACGTTGTCACGGATGAAATAATGCGCAGATATACAATAAGTCAGGCGCGTGACAACAATATTTTTATTGTCACACTGTTGTTACGCGTATAACACAAACCGTTTCAGCGCTTTACCCCTAAAATGTGACAACGTAACGATGTGACAACACAAAAACAATATCTGGAGAGGAGAGAGAGTCTGCCCATATTCAGCTTCCTCTTTTGCCCCCTCCGCTACAATAAGCGCGTCGACTGACGGAATAAGCCTATCAGCTGATGCGCTTATTGTATGCTCAAACGCAATAAGGATATTTGCGCTCAAGTCTTTGAGACACTACCAAATGTCTATTCGTGGAGGCAATTTTCTTCTTCTACCGACCCATTATGGAATAGAAAAATGCGGAAATCTTTTTGAGGGATTTCCGCATTTTTATTGTGTTGAGAAATGGAAGGGAGGGCTTATTTGCGCTCTTCAATCCATTTGCGAGCATTCACGAAGGCTTCCACCCAAGGAGTGACCTCGTCGGTGCGGCGTGGCTCGGGATAAGTGCCACACTGCCAGGGGAAGCAAGAGCGTTCGAGGTGCGGCATCATGGCCAGGTGGCGACCATCAGCAGAGCAGATACCTGCTACGCTATAATCGCTACCGTTGGGATTGCCGGGGTATTCGTCGTAGCTGTACTTCAAGACAACGTTGTACTTGTCCTCTGCTTCGGGTAATGAGAATTTGCCTTCGCCGTGTGCCACCCAGATGCCGAGGCGGTCGCCGCTGAGGCTGCCAAACATCACGCTGCGGTTGGTAGGGACAGTAACGCCGAGGAAAGCACTCTCAAACTTGTGGCTGTCGTTGTGAAGCATACGGGCGCGCTGCTTGTGTTCGGGGTTGATGAGGTTGAGTTCCACCATCAATTGGCAACCATTGCAAACGCCCAAACTCAAGGTGTCCTCACGGGCATAGAAGCGATCAAGTGCTGCCTTTGCTTTGGGATTGTAGAGGAAAGCTCCCGCCCAGCCTTTCGCTGAGCCGAGCACATCGGAGTTGGAGAAACCGCCGCAGAACACAATCATGTTGATATCGTCGAGGGTTTCGCGGCCGCTGATGAGGTCGGTCATCATCACGTCCTTTACGTCGAAGCCCGCCAGATATAAGGAGTAGGCCATTTCGCGCTCACCGTTCGTTCCTTTCTCGCGGATGATGGCAGCGCGGATGTCCGTAGGCGTGCGGCGTTCGGGCGTGATGCCGAGGCTCTCAAATGTGCCCTTCCAGTTGGGCTGAACAATGTTAAACTCAATCGGTTGTTGCTTGTAGTTCTCATAGCGTTTACGCGCACAGCCGTTGAAACTCTGTTTCGTGTCGAGGATATAGGACGTTTCGTACCAAACATCGCGGAGGTAGTCGATACCAAACTGATAAGTAGCACCATCCTTTGTGGCCAAAATGTGGCGTTCGTCGGTGGGTTGTCCCAGTTTGACGTATGCCACGCCGGCTTCGTCGAGCACTTTCTTAAAGGCCGCCTTGTTGGCATTGCTCACCTGCACCACCACACCAGGGTTCTCGGCGAAGAGCACCTTGATGAGGTCGTCGCACTTAAAGTTGTCGAGGTCGATCTCAAGTCCGCCCTCCGTGTTGGCAAAGCACATCTCGAGCAAGCAGGTGATGAGACCGCCCGCACTAATGTCGTGACCCGCCACGATGAGGCCTTTCTCCACCAATTGCTGAACGGCGTTGAAAGCATCGCGGAAGTATTCGGGATTCTTCACCGTGGGCACATCGCTACCCACCTTCTTCAGCGTTTGGGCAAAAGCCGAACCGCCGAGGCGCAGGTCGTCGAAACTGAAATCAATGTGATAGAGCGAAGTCTTCGGGTTGTTCTGAACAACGGGAGAAACCACTTTGCGAACATCGCTCACCTCGCCGCCAGCACTCACGATGACCGTACCCGGAGAAATGATTTTCTCACCATTGGGGTATTGCTGTGAGAGCGAAAGACTATCCTTACCCGTGGGCACATTGATTTGCAGCGCGCAACAGAAGTCGGACAGAGCCTGCACACCTTCGTAGAGACGAGCATCCTCGCCCTTCTGTGAGCGGCAAGGCCACATCCAGTTGGCCGAGAGGGACACGCTGTCGAGGCTTTCAGAGAGAGGTGCCCATACGATATTGGTGAGCGATTCGGCCACAGAGAGCACACTGCCCGCAGCAGGGTTGGCCAGTCCGGCTTGCGGCGCATGACCCAGCGCAGTAGCGATACCCTTATGCCCGCGGTAGTCGAGAGCCACCACGCCGCAGTCGCTCAACGACAGTTGCAGTTCGCCCTGACATTGCTGGCGCGCAATCTTGCCCGTTACCGAACGATCCACTTTGTTTGTGAGCCAGTCCTTGCAAGCCACCGCCTCCAACTGGAGCACATTGTTGAGATATTCGTTGAGATGACGCACCTCGTAGGTGGCATCTTCGTAGTGGCGAACAACAGTTTCGTCCACCATGACCGTCTTGGGCGAATGGCCAAACATTTGAGCTACATCGAGATCGAACGGACGAACACCATCGGCCTGTACGAAGCTGAAATGAGCATCGCCCGTAGTCTCGCCCACCACATACATTGGTGCGCGTTCGCGTTCCGCAATCTTGCGCACATGGTCGAGATGTTTCTGGTCGATGAGGAGGCCCATGCGCTCCTGGCTCTCGTTGGCGATGATTTCCTTAGCCGAGAGGGTCGTGTCGCCAATGGGGAGTTTCGCCATGTCGATTTGTCCGCCACATTCCTCCACCAATTCGGAGAGACAGTTCACATGACCTGCCGAGCCGTGGTCGTGGATCGAAACAACGGGGTTTACCTCCTCTTCGCAAAGCGCACGGACAAGGTTGTTGGCGCGCTTCTGCATTTCGGGATTAGCTCGCTGAATGGCGTTGAGTTCTATACCGGAGGAGTAGCGACCCGTATCAACGGAGCTGACACTACCGCCGCCCAAACCGATGCGATAATTGTCGCCACCGACAACCACCACTTTGTTGCCTTTCTCCGGCGTACCTTTGAGGCAATCTCGTTTGGTGCCGTAGCCCACACCGCCGGCCAACATAATCACTTTGTCGTAACCGTATTTCTCGTTGTTTTCCTGATGCTCAAAGGTGAGCACCGAACCCGCAATCAGCGGCTGACCGAATTTATTGCCGAAATCGGAAGCACCATTCGAAGCCTTGATAAGGATTTGTTCGGGCGATTGATAGAGCCATTGGCGCACCGGGAGCACATCCTCCCAGGGCCGACCGCCATCCAAGCGCGAATAGGCTGTCATATAAACAGCCGTGCCGGCCAAAGGCCAAGAGCCAACGCCACCGCCCATGCGGTCGCGGATTTCTCCTCCCGTTCCTGTGGCAGCTCCGTTGAAGGGTTCAACGGTAGTGGGGAAGTTGTGAGTTTCGGCTTTGAGAGAAATGACACTCTCAATGTCGCGAATGATGAAATAATCGCTCGTGGAATGATCTGCTGGTGCAAACTGTTCCACAACAGGGCCTTTGGCAAATGCCACGTTGTCCTTGTAGGCCGAGATAATCTTATGCGGATTTTCCTTTGTTGTCTTTTTGATGAGGTTGAAGAGCGACGATTCGCGCTCCTTTCCGTCGATGATAAATGTACCGCCGAAAATTTTGTGGCGGCAGTGCTCGCTGTTGATTTGGGCAAAGCCGAACACCTCCGAGTCGGTAAGTTTGCGTCCCAGTTGTTCTTCCACGTGATGGAGGTAGCCAATCTCTTCGGAGCTGAGCGCCAAACCTTCCTGCTCATTGTAGGCTTCGAGATTTTCTACATACTCGATGGGCGCCGGCTGATGGTGGATGGTGAAGATGTCCTGGTTGAGGCCATCGTAGAGGCGCTGAAGCATCGGGTCGTGGTCGGCATCCTTGCCTGTCACGGGGAAGTACTCCTCTATACGAGAAATGCCGCGGAGACCCATATTCTGAGTAATCTCTACGGCATTCGTACTCCACGGTGTGACCATTTCGCGGCGCGGCCCAACATATTGGCCTGTCAGGCTTTCGTCTGTTAGCACTTCGGCGTCGCCATAGAGCCAGCAGAGTTCGTTCACTTCGTCAGGCGTGAGCTTGTGATCCACATCGGTGGCAATCACGCTTTTTTCCTTTGTTCTGAAAAAAAGAATCATAGGGGATGATGATTTTGAAATTGCAGCAGCGAAGTTACGACGACTTTAGCGCACCTCAAAACTTTCCTTCATTAAAATTTCGCTTAGCTCCTCAACGAGGGAAAAATCTCTCGCTTCTGTCCTTCCTGGCAGTTATTGTGTTTGTCTTTTGTGCCTTAATTTCTGCCGAGCAGGATTAGACATTTGCTGCCTTTTTGCTGAAAAAATCGAGATAAAAAGGTGAGTCAAAGTGATATAAATTGTATTTTTGCCGTCCATACTATGCTCATGATGGAACAAAAAGAGAAAATTCTCACAGCGACAAATATGCCCGTAGCTACCGCGAAGGAAGAGCTTCGGTGGTGGGCGATGTCGGCCGTTTACAACCGCTCGATGAAAGTCAAGCAAATGCTGGATGGCTGGGGCGTTGAGAACTTTGTGCCGATGAAGACTGTGGTGCGCACTTACGCAGGGCGAAAAATGCGCCAGCGCATTCCCGCCATCAGCAACCTCATCTTTGTGCGTGCCTCGGAGGTGCGTATGCAGGAAGTGAAGGAGCGCAGTCGCATCTTGCAGTATCTCTGTATGCGACAAGACGGGCGCAATCGGCGCATCATCGTACCCGACGACGACATGGCCGCCTTTCAGCGAGTGGCAGGAGCTGAAGAAGAGGTGCTCTACTTCCGTCCGGAAGAAATAGACTTTGAGCGCGGCGACCGCGTGCGTATTCACGGTGGCGACTTCGATGGTGTGGAGGGCATCTTCGTAAAGGTGCAGGGTAAGCGCAATAAGATGGTGGTGGTCACAATCCCCACGCTCGTTTCTGTTGCCACACTTACTTTCGCGCCCGAACTGCTGGAGAAAATCTAAACAGCTTGCATCTCTGTGCGCAGCTGCCTTTTCCCTGATTTTATCATTCTATTTCGCAGAATAGTCCGACTGGTCAACCAGTCGGATGTTTTTTATTTATCGCCCGATTGTTTGACAATTTGCTTTCTCCTTCTGGAGCGCGAAATCGTGGCTCTTACTGGTGAATGGGGTTTAGTTATTTTCTCCTCAGATATTTTTCTGGGAAAATAGCTTTGAAAAACTGCTTTACAACATAAAAAAGCCGTTTCCTTTCCTAAATGTTTCATTCTACCTCCTTCTGTGGCGTGAAAATGCAATAAAGCTGTCGGCCGACAGAATAAGGGCGTGGGCCGACACAATAAGGAAGCCAGCCGACAGCCTTATTGTATCTGCGAATATCCTTATTGCGTTCTCGGCAAGGTGGGCGAAGGGGATTGCCGCTCTTATTTGTCATTGCAAAAGAAGCGATTCTTGGCTTCGTAAAATAAGAATCTGTTTGACAATGAAGAGGGTGCTGGTGGCTTTCTTTCAGTGTTTCTCTGGTGGGTGAGAGACTTCTGGCGAAAGGATAAACGAATCCCCTTCTTTCCTTTGCGAAAAGAAGGGGAGGAGGAATGTTTTATTTCCTATCTCGAATCTCGTCGAGCGTGATAAGGCCATTCACTACGGCGTAAATAGTAAGGCCGGAGATAGAATGAATGTCGAGTTTTCGGAATATGTTCTTGCGGTGGGTCAGGACTGTATTGACAGAAATGAAGAGTTTGTCCGCAACGTCCTTGTTGCTCATGCCGCGCGCAATACAAATGACAATTTCGCGTTCACGTTCGGAGAGTGCCTCATCGTTCTCGTTCTTCTGGATCGGCTGTCCCTTGGTTCGTTCCATCAAGAGTTCTACAGCAGGGAGGAAAAGGTCGTTTTCAACGCCGCGATGCAGCTGGAGATCCTCCTCACAGTTGAAGAGATCGAAAAGAACCATGTTGAGCAGTTCGTTAGGCCCGTCGCCTTTGTAGTATTTAATGATGAGGTTCTTTAGTTCTTGTAGTTTGTGGTTGAAGTTCTCGTTGGAGCGAGCAAACTGCAAAAATTGTGTGTCGGAAATAGAGCCGCCCTGCAACAATCGGTCTACACTCTTGAACATCTTGTTGTTCTCTGCCTCCATGTGGTGGCGAACGTCGCGCATGAACTCATCGAAGAATTGAAGGATGAGGAAAGCCACTTCGTTGGCATCGGAGCAGTTGATGGAACTCACCAAGCGTCGGCGAATGTCAGGGAGTTGGAAATCGAGGAAATAGGAGTGGGCACGCTTGAGATAGTCCGTAAGGGCAGCCGCGCTAACTTTATCTACATAATAAGAGGCTACTTCTGGCCCCACTTTAACGTAGTTGGCCACGGCCAAGAACGTAGTGACATCGACATTACTCTCCTTGCACACTTCGCGCACATTTTTCTCGCCGAAGCCCAGAGGTATTCCGAAGCGACTTAGCATCTGGAAGAGATGGTGTTCGTCGCACAGAACGTCGTACATACGGTCTGCTTCTTTATAACTATCTTTCATTGTTTTTCCTTTTGAAAAGCTATGTTGGCAAAGTTAGGAATTTATCGCGTAGTAGTCACTATATTTTATTGTCTTAGTGTGTAAAAAAGATGGAAAAAGGCATGTTTCGGCAGCATTAAGCTGTTTCTTGTCCCTATAAATAAGGATTTCGAGCGCGTAAGTAAAAGCGTAACTTTGCCGGCAAAATAAAATAACAATTTAAAATGAAGCATAAAAAACTGCTGCTTGGCGCGTTGGTATTTCCGCTAACAGCCAGCGCGGGCATTATGGAAGACACTCCTGTGGATACTTCGCGCGTGTACGATATTGAGGAAGCTGTCGTTGTGGCTTCTCCCAAAGAGCACGCGGCCTTTCGACACCAGCCCATCTCGGCTTCTGTGTTTGGCACAAAGGAGATGGCCTTTCACCACATTGAGGCTGTGAAAAATCTATCGGCTTTTGCGCCCAATGTGTATATGCCCAACTATGGTTCGCGCTTTACGAGTGCCATTTATGTGCGTGGTGTGGGGTCGCGCATCAATACGCCCGCCGTGGGACTTTATGTTGACAATATTCCCTTTGCGGATAAAGCCAGCTACGACTTTTCTTTTCTCGACATTGACCGCATCGACCTCTTGCGCGGACCGCAGGGGACGCTCTACGGGCGCGGTTCGATGAGCGGTTTGATGCGTGTGTTCACGGCCGACCCCTCGCGCCACCACGGCACGACCGTACGCTTGGGAGCATCTGGTCCAGATACGGGGCGGCGCATCAGTGCCACCACTTTTCTCCATCCTGCCAAGGGGCTGGATCTCTCGCTGAGTGGGCTTTATGCTGGCAATGCTGGTTTCTTCCGCAATACGACGACAGGGCGCAAGGCTGATGGCAACAACGAGGGCGGAGGTCGCCTTCGAGCTGTTTGGCGTGCCAACGAACGCCTGCGCTTCGATTTTAGTTCGGCTTATTTTTATAGCGATGAGGATAGTAATTCTTACTACTATCTCGGTTCAACCACCAGCTCTGAGCCTTATCCGCATCTTCTCAACAGCATTTCCCAAAACCGCCAAAGCAGCTATCGCCGCGGACTCTTTCATACGGGACTCAACGTAGAGTATAAAGCCAAGAAGTTCACCTTTTCGGCCATTACTTCCTACCTCCATCTCCGCGACCGCCTGTTTATGGATCAAGACTACGTCCGTGCGGACATCTTCTCCCTTGAGCAGCGGCAGCGGATGAACAGCGTGAGCGAGGAATTGAACTTCAAAGGCAGCAACGGGCGGAACTGGGCGTGGACCACGGGGGCATTCTTCCTCTACGAGAATAAGCGTACCACTTGCCCCGTCAATTTCTATGCAGAAGGAGTCGACTTCCTCAATTCAACGTTCCGCACCGTGATTCCGAGTTTCATTACTTTGCGATTCACCGACTCCCATTTACCATTTGACGCCTTATTGAAAACGCCGGGGATGAATGTGGCCCTGTTCCATCAGTCCACTTTCCACCATTTTCTCCTTGAGGGCTTGTCGTTCACAGCCGGTCTTCGCCTCGACTACGACCATCATGCGCTGACGCTCCATTCTCCCTCTCGTCCCTACAACTATCTCTTCCAGCTCCAAATGCCTATGTTTGGGCTCGACATCAATCGCACCTTCACGAGCGAGGCGGGACTTGCGGGGAAAAGCCATCATGGGAGTTGGCAGCTCGTGCCGAAGGTGGCATTGCAGTATGATTTGTGCAGCGGCATCGGAAATGTTTATTGGGCCGTGAGCAAGGGCTATCGCAGCGGTGGCTACAATCTGGAGAACTACAGTGACCTTTCGCAAAATATCCTGCGCAGAAACATCATGGGGCAAGTGCGCGACTACAGTATCGCTACGCTGCAAACGCTTCCAGGGCTGACGGACGAGAGCCGAGAAAGGGCCATTGGCGGCATGAGCGGTGTGATAGCCGCCAATATGCCTGGAGAGGTGAGCGTGTCCTCATTGGCTTATAAGCCCGAATATAGTTGGAACCACGAGGTGGGCACACATCTCACGCTCTTCGAGGGTGCGCTGCAACTGGATGCCGCTGCTTTTCTCATGAGCACCCACCACTTGCAGATGGCGCGCTTTTCGCCCAGCGGTTTGGGGCGCGAAATTGTGAATGCAGGGCGGAGCCGGACATACGGAGTGGAGCTTAGTGTGCGCTCCTCCCTCCTCGATAACCGCCTGAGCCTGCAAACCTCCTATGGGTGGGCACATAGCACTTTCACACAGTATTTTCTCGGTGTTGCCAAAGGCGAAACGCACGTCACGGACTATAAAGGCAATTTTGTTCCCTATGCGCCCGAACATACGCTGGCGGCTTCGGCCGACTTCCGCCAGCCTTTGTCGCACGCTTTCTTTGAGGCCTTCACGGTTGGGGCAGGAATGGTGGGCGCGGGGCGTATTTGGTGGGACGAGGCCAACACGTTTAGCAGTCCGTTCCATGCAGTGCTCAATGCCCATGCGGGAGTGGAGTTAGCCGGCAAGGTGAGTGTTGATTTCTGGGCGAGGAATCTGACAAAGGCCCATTATCGCGAAATGTCCTTTGTCTCAATGTCGCGCCGCTATGCGCAATATACGCGCCCTTTGCAAGTAGGCGTCGATGTGAAAATAGACTTTTAGGACGCTTCTGATACTGCTATCTTATCCATGACTAAGCGGATTTTTCCGCACAAGAAAGAAAAGCAGAAAAAGCCCAAAGAAAAACTGTCGGACTGGTTGAACCATTCAGCAACGCGCTGATGATGGCAACCAGTCCGACGTGTTTTTATTTCGTTCCCGTAATCCGATTCGCTTCTTCCACAAAGCGCGCTTTGAGTTGTCGGGCAAACGCGTTGTTAGGGTCGAGCTGTAGCGCTTTGTCGAAGCAGTCGAGTGCGTCGCGATAATAGACAGGGCCTTCTTTCATCGGGTCTTTCACGATGAGCGCAGTGAGGTAGAAGCCTTGCAGTGTGTAAACATCGGAGGGCGCAGCGGCTTTCATCCGTCGGAGTTGGCTGATGCGTTGGTTGGCCGCTTTGGTGAGGCCATCGGCCTGGTCGTTTTGGGGATTCATCACAGCAAAGATGAGGCAGAGGCGCGCCGCTTGGTACTTTGGTTGTACACTGTCGGGGAACTGTACCTCTATTTGCTCCATCTGTGCAATGCAGTTGAGCAGGTTTTCGGGCGTGGGAGCTTGCATCTGACTAAGGCAAGCGCTGATTTGCTGCTTCATGTCGAGCGGTTTTTCCTTGGTGGTTTGAGCTGAAGCGGAGAAACTCATGCTTGTAATAAAGAACAAGGCGATGGCGAGGTTTGAAATGATAGTTTTCATAAGTTTTGTTGTTTTTTTAGTGGAACATTAGTGAAAGGGGATCGAAGGAGAAACGACCGTATCTGTTCGATTTTCTGCAACAAAACTATGTAAGGAAAAAGTAGCGCGCAAATAGTTGTGACGCACAACCACTTTTTGGGAGAAATAACTACTGCGTGGGACGAACGAAGAGTTTTTGGGACGAACAACTAAGTTGTTTCTGCGGATAAGTATCAAAAAAACGGACCTATCTTTGAGTTGATAAATCCGATTTTCTTTCTCTGTTTTTATAAGAACGTTTTGAGCTTCGCCACATAGGAGCGCGATACGGGTACGGCCTCTTGGGCTGGAGAGAGCGTGAGGACATAGCCGTTGGAATTGCCCTTGGCGTTCGTGATGTTGTTGAGATTGACAACAAAGGAACGGTGACACTGAAAGACATTGTCGTAGGGGAGTTGCTGCATGAGTTCTGCAATGGTCAGTCGGAACGTTTGGGTGGCAACGGTGTCTTGCCGCTTGTAGTGGACAACGATGTCGTTTCGGATTGATTCGGCAAAGAGGAAATCATTGATGGGTAACTCCAGAGCTTGTCCCCTCACAGCTGCATCGCGGATACTCACGCGGATGTCGGTTTGCTGCTCCGCCGTTTTGTTGAGCATAGAAGCGAGTTCTGTTCGCAGTAGGCGGTTGTAGCTAATGCCTATGGAGATGAACGTGATGAAAAGACCAATGATGAACGTCCAGTAGAGGAAGGAAAAGAGCAAGGAGAAATTGAGCAGGCTCGCCCCGAAATAGAAGCTCCAAAAGGCGAAATTCCCCACGCCGATAAAGACGACGAGCAGAATCGTGGCGATGCTGGCATCGAGGATTGTCCATTTCGTTTTGCGCTTCATCACCTGTCGCGCAACGGAAGTGTGCACCAGTTCGAGGAGAAAGGTGATGAGGCCCGACGCAAGGCACGGTAGCAAAATGTTGCTCTTGGCAGCTGCCAGCCCAAAGGGGCGCAGCAAATAGAGAATAAGGAAAACGATGAAAGCGTATAGTAATTGTTCTTTCCAGGTGCTCTCCTTAAAAGGGTATTTCCGTCGTAGTATCATTTTTCTGCTGTTTGTCTAATGTTTATCCCAATGCCACATCAAGCATCATCATCACACTGAAGCCCACGGCAAAGAAGATGGTGCCGATGTTGGAGTGAGGCCCTTCCGACATTTCCGGAATCAGCTCTTCCACTACGACATAGATCATGGCTCCCGCCGCAAAGGCCAGCGTATAGGGGAGAACGGGGAGCAAAACACTTGTAGCCACGAGCACAAGGACGGCCGCAATGGGTTCTACCACGCCCGAGAGGAAGCCCATAAGGAAGGCTTTCGGCTTGCCCATTCCCGCACTCTTCAGCGGCATCGAGATGATAGCTCCCTCGGGCACGTTCTGGATGGCAATACCGATGGAGAGCGTCAGAGCCCCTGCCGCCGTCACGCTGCTTGAGCCGCCTAAGAGTCCGGAATAGATAGCTCCCACGGCCATACCTTCGGGGATGTTGTGAAGTACGACGGCAAGTACCATCATTGTGGTACGCTGCAAATGGCTTTTCGGACCTTCCGGCGCAACGGCTCCCGCATGGAGGTGGGGGATGATTTTGTCGAGCAGCAACAGAAAAAGGATGCCTGCCCAAAAGCCGATGACAGCAGGAACAAAGGACCATCGCCCCATCTGGCTACTTTGCTCGATGGCGGGGATGAGCAGACTCCACACAGAGGCCGCCACCATCACGCCAGCGGCAAAGCCCGTGAGCATGCGGTTGACAGAAAGACTCAATTCTTTTCGGAGCAAAAACACAAAGGTGGCGCCCAGCGTTGTACCTAAGAGGGGGATGAGTATTCCCCATATAATATCAGTTGTCATATTTCTTCTCTTTATTTTTCTTATGCAAAGATACGGAGAAGTTGTGAGCTGTAAAATACACGCTTTGAGGTAGGAAAAAAGCGGTATATAGTTGTTGGGACATAAGAACTTATTTGTTTTAATGCAGCTCTTTGTTCCATTTTATGGAGTACATTCAAACCGATATTCTATATCGCTCACCTCCGTTTTCGGTTTTAGCTCTATGCGATACACGTTATCGTCCCATTGCTTTTTCATCATCCCCTCGGGCATGACGACTTTCTGCCACGCAACAGTTGTTTTATCAGCGTCATACACAAGTTTAACTCCATCAGCGAGCAGCAATTGTCCATTCTTTTGCATTGCAGGACAACCATAACACATCAAAGTGATGATTACATCATGAGCCTGGTAATGCTCCGACACCTCTACTCGATTTCTCTTTTTGTTCAACATCACAGTACGTTGCCATTTTGATACTCCTGCTTCCTTGGGATATGCGTTGGCAATGTCAAGCGTAAAGATGGAAGCAGAGTCGCTAACTGTGTGCTGTACATCGGTAGCATGGTATTGCAATCCGCTGTGTTGTTCCACACCATTGATGAGGGGCACGTTGTGATACATAGAACGGTTGTTTATCAATTCATAGCGCCGCGAGCTGAACGTTTGCGCTGTATAAATATCGCGCCCAAGGTCTATGATTACGGGCTTTGCTTTACGATAGACGACAAACGAACCGACATCGTTGTGATTATGGCTCTCGCCATTCGTTCCCCCTTTTGCTGCAACGAGCCAATTGCGATTGCCAGCTACCATTATCTGCAAATTCTGAAGATAGGCCTCCTTTGTTTGCGGCTGCAATGCTTTACTCTTGCGAAGCTGAGGAAGCATGGAAAGGAGCATCAGCTCTCGTCCCAATGTTGGCCAACAGCCCGTTTTAAGAAAGAGAGTAGAGGGTTTTCTGTAATAATCGTATTGATTAGCTACATAAGCAGCAAACTGCATCAATTGAAGTCCCACTTTCTGCAGAGCAGGTTGAGTACTGTGGCTACTGTTGAGCCAAGCACCGTATGGGAACATGATATTGATATTGGGAACGTTGTGTACCTTAGCATCTGAAAAATTGACGAAAGAGAGGTTGCCGATGTGCATTGTAGAAATGAAACGCCCCATTGCTGCCACTTTCTCCTCTTCTGCTGGTGTGAGAACATATCGGTGGTCAGTAGGCAGCATCGTAGATGCGGCAGCACGGAGCATCCACAACGATTCAAAAAACGAGGCACTGGCACGATCCCAATAACCCGCCCCCTCTTCACATCCACCATCATCGGGATAGCCTTTGAGGAAAAGACGCAAACACGCCTCGCTTACATCCAATGCCCTATGGAGTTCGTTTGAGCCCGATGGTTCACAAATAAGACTTGTTGCAAGGAAGTTGCTCGTTATCCAAGAATTCCAGTTGTTAACTTTCCGCATCCAACTCTGTTTCTCTGTCACCGTAGGACGGAGGAAACGACGCCTTATCTCGCTGTATGTTCGCTCTGTCAATCCTTTCTCTACGTTGTCAATCTCTTCGCCAAGCATATACAATGACCATGCAAGCATAGAAGATGTTTCGGCATTGAAGAGATCTACCACTTGCTTGGAAGAGTCGGGATGAGCTTTGGGGTAATGAGCCGGCACTCCCCACCATGGTTCTTTATCAAGAAAATAATGCAACCCCTTGCAGATTTCTGGCATGAAACGCCCCCGATACTCCATTATCTCTGCCATTACGAGGCAAGCAAACTGACGCCGACGCAGAAAACAAGAGGCTTCATAATTGGTGCGATTACCATTTTTGCGAAACTCGGCAAACGCAGAATCTGGAATACTCTCCCAAGTTGCCAATTGATATTTCTTGCCCAATCGGATATAGTCCTGGCGCATCGCTTTCGGCACCTGATTGCGCCAATAAGCGTCGGAAGCTTTTGGGAAAGGCGCGAAAGCAGATTGAGCTACCGCCTCAGCAAAAGAAACAACAAATAAGCAGAGAAATAATATAAGCTTTCGTACTAACATATCAAATAGATTTTATTCGTAAATAAAGGTAAACCATGACAGCTTCTTCTTCGAGCAACAGGCATAAGATCCAAACGCACATTTGTTTCTGCTGTTGTTCAGCTTCCGTATCATGTTCGCAGCAATATAGCGTTCTAAAAAGCGCGTATAAGCACCAATCTTTTATAGAAAAACTATTTGCACCGCAAATATAAGAAATTTGAAAGTTACTATCATTCTTAAGTATTCTTGCATTGATAATTACTGAGCGTTAAGCCACACATGGATCGGGAAGCCTGCACGAAATTGGAAGCACTGCAAGTATCAATGAGAGACAGGCAATCATGCAATAGTGGGGGATTACACATCTACTCCTACCAGTAAAAATGTTGAATTTTGTTGTCACGTTGTCACACATGGGCAAAACAAACTGACTGACAGAGACTTATGGGGTGTGACAACAAATATCTATTCCTTTTTTGTTGTCACGCTGTTGTCACACATATAACTCAAACATTTTCAACAGCTTAACAGCTGAACGTGACAACGTGACGACGTGACAACGTGACAACAAAAAAGCAACATATAGGAGAGAGGAAGACTTCTTCTAAATTCCGCCTTCCCTCGTGCCTCCTTCGCTACAATAAGCGCGTCAGCTGACGCAATAAGGATATCAGTTGACTCCCTTATTGTATCTGAAAACGCAATAAGGATATTTATGAAAACTGTTCTCCTTTTCCTCCAGAAAATGTTTGGAAAAGTGATTCAGATATGAAAAACTTAGCGCCAGCGTGGATGCACTGCAAGCGTGGATGCAACGGCCTACACCATCAACGCTTTCACTAAGTTCTGCAAATCAGTTTTAGAACAATACACTTCTTTCTGTAATCATTTGTCTATTTTTACGCATATTTTTTGCAAGTCTGAAATTTTATTTGCACTTTTGACACACAGTTTGTAGGATTACTTTTATGACAGGGATTAAACAAATAAACTTAAACGATATCCGGCACTATTCATCGTATGAAGTACCAGGCACAGATGGGAATCTATTTTTTATAGATAAATTCCATGAAATAGACTTCAAAGAAAAGTCGCTACAACTAGGCTTCATGTTCTTCGTGTATTGCAAACAAGGAACTGTAGAAATAACCATCAATGATACCTCCTATAATGTAAAACCAGGCGATCTCATTGTGGGGCTTAACGAACTTACCATCGCGGAAACAAAGCCTAGCGAGGACTTCATGGGGCGCATCATTATAGCGTCGCAGAATTATTGCCGCGAGAGTTTTGTAGGAATGCAAAACCTTTGGCCCAATCTGCTCTACCTCTACAACAATCCCATCATCCATCTCACTGAGAAAGAGCAATCGAGACTTGCCGACACCCTCACGCTCTTCCTTGAGCGCATGAGCGATGTGAATTACACCTACCATACCGAAGCCGCACTGGCTCTCTTGCGCCTTTTCTATTTTGATGTCTGCAATATGCTGCAAGTGCGCGTAGGAAAACCCGATGAGGCCTCTATGCGTAGCTACGATATTTTCAACAAATTCCTCCACTTGGTGCAAGAAAACTGCTGCCGAGAACGCAGTGTGCAATGGTATAGCGAACAACTCTGTCTCTCCGCAAAATACTTCTCCGAAGTGGTGAAATCCGTGAGCGGACGCACCGCAGGGCAATGGATCACCAACATGGTAGTGCTCGAAATAAAAGCCTTACTCCTCAACCCCGAACTCTCCGTCAAAGAAGTGGCTCAAAAACTGAACTTCCCCAACCAGAGCTTCATGGGGAAATACTTCAAAAACGCCACCGGAATTTCCCCCTCGGAATACAGGAATTCATAATAACTCAACGCGCATATACAAGAAACAACGAATGCCTATAGAGAACGCTCATCCGTTGAATTTAGAAGCCATACAAAAGAGACGATTCTAATATATTTATAAATACATATATCAAGAAGCTCATTTCATGTACTTCATAAGTTAGGGAAATATATAATTACATAGGTTTTAATTTAGAACTATCAAGCAATCTATGTAAATGGCTTATAAAGTAGAGTTGTTCAAGACACTCTTCTCTTGTAATTAGACAATTTAAGTTATGTGCATTAGCATTCCTAAGCGCCATTACGGCTCCTGAAAATAACCACATAAATCCTTGCTGAATGTCTTTATTTTTAGCAATCTCTAAAATAGGTTTATTGGGTGAAAAAACAGTCTGCATAAGTGGAGTATTATCCAATTTATAACACAAAGATTTCTGTTTTACTCGATTAATCAAGCCTATAGCTGAATCTAAAACAGCCTGTCTATAATACCCATCTATAAACAATTTTGAGGAAGTTTTAAGAACCTCTTTGTGTAAAGATTTCAATGAGTTATCGTCTTGAAAGGATTCTATAAAGAATATATTATCAATAGCCTGATTCATTCTCTTTTTTACGCTTGAAACATATGGTACTATTTGGTTTGCAAAATATTCAAAACTATACGCTGTAAAAACTTTACCATTGATTATAAATTCAAATGGAGTTTTTAAGACAATAAATTGCCGTATACCACAATCAATTATCATTTTTTCCATCTCTTCAATAGCCCCTCTAAATGGATAATACTCAGATTGCATAGCTTCATTCAAGGAAAGTACACTTCCCGTTGGATAACGTCTAATTTCATTTCCATCTTTATCATAAAAAATTACAGGTATCTTTCTATATTCTGGCACCTCAACATTTGCATCATATCCATAAAGTTCATTTACACACAATT
Organism: Alloprevotella rava; assembly: GCF_014195585.1. Taxonomy (GTDB): domain Bacteria; phylum Bacteroidota; class Bacteroidia; order Bacteroidales; family Bacteroidaceae; genus Alloprevotella; species Alloprevotella rava. The sequence goes on from NZ_JACICA010000003.1 coordinate 22,970, forward strand.
GCTTCAATGTCATATCTCCGACCCTTTGAGCAAGATCAATTATGGAAGGTAAAACTTCAGATAGTTTTTTAGAATTAAGTTCTCTAACTATTTGTTTTTTAAGACTATTAATATCTACTATTTCCATTTTAGGTATTCCTTTTTCCCGTTTATAAATTTGGATTACTCCTTTTCCTGTACAGAAAGAGGACATAACAAAATTAAGAAAATATTAAAGTATCAGGTAAATTTAGTACCCTATTTGTTTCTCCACTAATACACATAACCAAATATTCTGACGAAAAATATTTGAAACCTCCTCTAAAATTAAGTTCAGGAGCTGTCAACCAAAAGATAATTTAATAAACAGAACTTTCAACCTTTTCCAGTACAGAGCATATTGTACATTGATGTTGAATTGTCTTTATGATGTTTGGTAAGCCTTCGGAATCCCTTTTGAACGGCTCTGACACCGCAAAAGAACTTATTAACTCCAATTCAGTTTAAGGAAGTCTTTCTATTTTGGTATTAATAATGCACAGTTTCTCCTTTCGATCTTTATTCTCGACCGAAAGAAAAGTGTTTCACAAAAAGTTTTTAGAATAGAGTCAACTGTTTCGCTTTCTCTGTTTCTCCCATCTCAAACTCCATATTGATGGAAGGTTTGGTGTCGTAGAAAGCATACGCAGCTATGCCAGCTAAAAGGTTAACGATGAAATTAGAGATACTTCTATGGCGCGTGTGAACTATCTGTGCAACGTTCTTCAACATATCATTGATAGTTTCTATGATACTTCTCTTGCGCATAATTTTATCATGCACATCCATTAATCTGTTCTTCATATTAGTCCGACAGATTAGTTCGTTGTAGAAATAAATAAAGTGTATTGCGACTGACTTTTAGTTTATGGGCTAAATCTGTTTTAGATATACCTCTTTCCAAACTCTTTTTTATCAGCATTTCTTTGTTATCCAATTTGTGTTTCTTATTTTTACTGCCCTTACGTCGTCCCAGCACAATACCCTCTGCTTTCTTTCTCGCCAACGCTTCTTTTGTGCGTTGGCTGATAAGGTTACGCTCAATCTCTGCCGATAGTCCGAATGCAAAAGCGAGAACTTTGCTCTGAATATCATCCCCAAGGCGATAGTTGTCTTTGATAGTCCAGACTCTGCATTCCTTAGTCATGCAGATATTCAGTATTTCCATAATCATAAAGAGATTCCTGCCAAGACGTGATAGCTCGCTACAAATAATAATATCGTTCTTGTTTATTTTCTTCAACAGATTTCCCAGCTGCCGTTTGGTATAGTTCTTTGTGCCACTGATGGTTTCTTCAATCCAGTCATCAATTGAAAGATTTTGATACTCACAAAAATTGCTAATTTCGAAGCGTTGATTTTCCACTGTTTGCTTATCGCTGCTTACTCTAATATATCCGTAAATCATATTTGTATGTGTGATAGTTATTACTTTCACGAATACAAACGAATATTGTAAAAAAAAATGCGATAAGTTTTCTAAGACAATGAAGTTTTTGGGTGTAATAAAGGGTGTAAATCACGTAACTCATTGATTTACACCCTTGTTTGCGGAGAGAGAGGTTTGTGAACCAAACTCTGCTAACTCGTTGTAATTAAATGTCCTATCAATTTTGACAAATCAGTAGTGTAGCATTTTTGTAGCAGTATTTTGACCGCCTAATGACTACCATTCTGACTACCTTATGAAAGCACAACTGCTCTCTTTTCTTGAGTACAAAGGTATATAAAATTGTACTAACCTCCAAATCTTTGTGCCATAAATATTTAGAAATTTTACTGCTACACTTTCCAGTGCAAGGTGCAAGCCCCTATATATAAGGGGACTTGCACCTTGCACTGGAGGGATTTTCTCAAAATTATTTGATTTTGTTCTGGAATGATTGTTCTTACAATGTATTTCCGTTTATGAATTATAGAAAACAAACCAATTAAATCATCCCATGCCGACATCGCTCATCATATTCATCTGCACCTAATGCAAGCCACCTTGCATGGGGTGTAAACATTTGAATGTAGCGGGTTGCTCAAATTTAGGTGTCTTTGTAACTTTATACATATGAAACAGTTGCACAAAACCCTAAAGGAAAAGCGAGAGCTTGAAGGTTACTCACAAGAGTATGTCGCTGGAAAACTGAATGTTAGCTCAAGTACCATTTCACGATGGGAAACTGGAGCTGTGTCGATGACCACCTCACAAACTTACAGTTATGCCAAGGTATTGGGATGGGATGAACTCGACCTGCTTGCATCTATTGCACAAAGACAACAGGCAAGACCGCTTCCACTCGCTCAGATGAGTATCGAAGTGTTTGACAAGGAATCCTACGACAGAATTATAGATCTTGTAAAGGAGCTTGGGCCGCAACACATTATTTTACAAACCAAATTATAAAGGCGGATGGAAATAATCGCAGTAGAAAGCCAAGCCTATCAGGAACTGATAGACAGGCTCAACCGAATAGAGCGGTATGTTGAGCGCACTTCTCATCTTATCCAAGATATAGATGACGAGCTGGAGATGACAACCAAAGATCTTATCGGGACTCTGAATGTTTCAGAGTCCACCCTTTATCGCTGGCGCAAGAAACAGTTGGTACGGTATCGCTACACGGAGGGTGGCGATGTACGCTACTTCTTCAAGTCTATCGTGATAGCCACGAAATGTAACCGACTCCGTGTCTCAGGCATGAGAAACGACGAGGTTCTTGGTCGGCTCAACCGTTTTAAGGACAATCTCATCATAAGTTCATGTCTTAATCCTAAAAACCGACAACTATGATAGAAAAGGAACAGATTCTTTTGCTTACACAGGGAGGTCTGAATGTGTTTTCCCATTTCCTCGGCTTTGAGGTAAACCTTCATCGCAACTTCCGAAGCCCCTTCTATGACGACAGACGGGCTTCCTGCCATATCTACTACGACAGGAAAACTTCTTCTTACAAATTCTATGATCATGGCGATACCACCTATTCAGGGGATTGCTTCTGGTTTGTGGCAACCCTCCGTAACTTGAACCTGAAAACAAGTTTTCCCGAAGTCTTGGAAACTATTGTACAAGAACTTGGATTGTATTCTTTATGTGATGGTGAAAAGCATAGCAACCATATCACGTTATCATATAAAAGAACTATCGTTCCCACTCCTAAGGCTGATATAACCAAGTGTACGGAAGAACGTCCATACAGTTTTGAGATACAGCCTTTTGACGATGGACTGATGAACTATTGGGCGCATTATGGTATCCATGAAGATACACTTCGGCTTTTTCGTGTACGGAGTCTTAAACGGTATGATAGCGTATCAGCCGAAGGTAAGAAGTTTGAGCTTCACAGTTCGCCGACAGAACCGATATTCGCCTATATTGGAAATGGCTATGTCAAGATATATCGCCCTCACAGTCCGAAAATCCGCTTTCTCTATGGCGGGCGGATGCCTATGACCTATTGTTTCGGCATGGAGCAGATTCCCACCAAAGGAGATATGCTCTTCATTACAGGTGGGGAAAAAGATGTGCTCTCGTTGTATGCGCACGGGTTCAATGCAATCTGCTTCAACAGTGAAACGGCACAAATACCGGAAAGCATCATAGAGAGCCTTCAACTTCGCTTTCGGCATATCATTCTCTTGTATGATGCAGATGAGACGGGTGTACGGGAAGCGCATAGACAAGCTGAACATTTGGCAGAATACAAGGTATTGAATCTTACACTCCCACTTAGTGGAACCAAGGCGGAAAAGGACATTTCTGATTTCTTTGCCTTAGGCAACGGGGCGAAGGAACTGAAAGAACTGCTTGCCAAGATGTTTACAGACCTATATAGCCAAACCATGATGATGCTTCGCTCCTGTGAGATTGACTACGACAATCCACCGGATATTTCCAAGACTGTGGTGGCTGTGAATGGTGTCCCTTTGGGAACGCAGGACAATCTGTTCTGCATTACCGGAGGTGAGGGTACGGGCAAGAGCAACTATGTAGGAGCCATCCTTGCCGGAGCTTTGGGGAATAAACGGCTGCCGATAGAGAAAACCTTGGGATTGGAGATTACCGCCAATCCCAAAGACTTGGCAGTCCTACATTATGACACAGAACAGTCCGAGGCTCAACTGCACAAGAATCTGGGCAAGACATTGCGCCGGGCTTCATTGACGGCAGTACCGAAGTTTTACCATTCACTCTACCTTGCCTCACTCTCTCGTAAGGACCGCTTGAAACTTATCCGTGAAAGTATGGACTTGTTCCATCACAAGCATGGTGGAATACACCTCGTTGTCATTGATGGTATTGCTGATCTGATACGTTCTGCGAACGATGAAACGGAAAGTATAGCCATTGTTGACGAACTTTACCGCTTGGCAGGGATATACAATACTTGTATTATCTGCGTATTGCACTTCGTGCCGAACGGCATCAAACTTCGGGGACATATCGGCTCGGAACTTCAACGTAAAGCAGCAGGCATTCTCTCTATTGAGAAAGATGACAATCCAGAGTATTCGGTGGTGAAGGCATTGAAAGTCCGTGACGGAAGTCCGTTGGACGTACCGATGATGCTTTTCGGCTGGGACAAGGAAGAAGACATGCACGTCTATCGTGGTGAGAAGTCCAAGGAGGACAAGGAAAAGCGCAAGACTGATGAGCTTATTGGCGTTGTCAAAGAAGCCTTCCGAAATTCTTTCAAGCTCACTTACCAAGAACTTTGTGAGGTTCTGATGCGAGAGATGGAAATCAAGGACAGGACCGCAAAGAAATATATTGCCTATATGAAAGAGCAGCGTATTTTGATACGAGATACAAGTGGGAATTATCAAAAAGGAGAATTATGCCATACTTAGATCAACAGCCAGAAGATACATGGCAGAAACGCCTGTTTGATAAACTGAAGAATATGGAAGACAAGCTCGACCGTCTGCTTGTCCTACGGGAACAAGAAGTAGATACGACCATTCACCCTCCATTGAAACCCGAATACTTGGATATCATAGATGTCTCCAAAATTTTGAAGGTGGAACAAAAGACCATTTACAACTGGGTTTGGGCTGGAAAAATTCCTTATCTTAAAGCCAATGGCAGATTACTTTTCCTTCGGAAAGAGATAGATGAAATGCTACGGAAACAAGGGAACTGGTAGGCACCCGTTCATTATTTAATGCTTGTTCAATTTTGTTGAACAAGCATTAAATAATGAACGAAAAAATTTGCAGTTTGATTTTTGTTCACTATCTTTGCAGTGTTCAATCCTATTGAACGACTATAAATATTGAACAAGATATGTACGGAATACAGATTATAGATCAGGCGGTTAGTGCGATAAGGAGACAGTGGGAGGATTCTCAAGATGTCATAATCGATGCGCTTCAGCCGGAAACGCCTTCGATGGAACAATACGTCAGAATTATGGGCATAGAGTTCCGATGCCTTGTTGAAAATGAGATAAATGGAACAAATATCCTGCGCATTGAAGAAAAATCAAAGAGCTGTATGGGGACTTACAAGGGACCTGTCATATTGGTTGCAAGATATGTACAGCCATCTGTCTATGGAACTTTGCGTAAAATGGAACTTAACTTTGCTGACACGGCAGGTAACTACAATATACAGTACACGAAGGGCAGGAAAGTGATATTCCACCTTTCTCACACAGGGGAGAAAGCCCCTGTGAATAACAACAAAAACTATCCTATATTCCAAGAAGCAGGCCTGAAGGTAATCTTTTATCTCTTGCAAGCTCCTGAGAATGTGGGCAAATCTTTTCGGGAAATCAAGGAGTATAGTGGAGTTTCGATAGGTACTGTCAAAAATGTGATTGATGAATTGGAAGTCCGTAAGTTTATTCTCGTAACTCAGAAGAAAAGAGTTCTGAAAAAACGTCGTCTTTTGCTCGATTTATGGTCGGAAAACTATCATCAGATATTAAAGCCCAAGTTGCTGTTGAAGCAGCTGGATTTTCGGACACCGGAACAAAAAGAAAAATGGGAAGAAATAGCATTGCCAAATGGTATGTTATGGGGTGGAGAGTGTGCATCTAATTTATTGAATGGTTACCTTACTCCGGAACTTTTTGAACTCTATACAGAGACATCTTTCTCCAATCTGATGAAGACTGGCGCAACACGGACTACCGAAGGAGTTATTTATGTATATCAGAAGTTTTGGAAAGGCGATGTAATGCCCTGCATTTTGATATATGCCGATTTAGTAAGTAGCGGAGACAGCCGTTGTATTGAAGCTGCAAATAAATTATTAAAAGATGAACTTTCAGATTTCGAGTAAGAAGATTGGCAACCCCCTGTTGGTTGAACTGCTAAGAAAAGTCAGTCATTGTTTTGCTGAGATTGGGCAGGATTTCTTTGTTATCGGGGCTACTGCGCGAGATATTTTAATTCGGCAGTTAGTAGGTATAAGTTCAGGGAGAAAGACGAGGGATTTAGACCTCGCCATAGCCATTCCCGATTGGGATGCATTCGAAGAGATTAAGCGGGCATTATTAGCACAAGGGTTTCAAAAAGACGGACAGATGTATCAACGGTTCTATGATGGCGACTACGAAATGGACATAGTACCATACGGAGATATAGAAAGAGAAGATGGATACATATACTGGCCTCCTGAGGAGGATATAGCTATGTCCGTTAAGGGGTTTGCTGATGTGCTGAGTGGTGCTATTACCGTAACGATTGACAATGAATTCGACATCAAGATAGCATCGTTGCATGGATTATTTGTATTGAAGTTCAATGCTTGGTTAGACAGGAATATCCAAACGAATAAAGATGCCGTAGATATGGCATTCATTCTGGAAAACTATTTCATTGCTAACTTGAATAGGAACTTGCATGCAGAAGTGTATGATTGGGAAGACTTTGATGAGATTGTTGTCGGAGCTTATTGGCTTGCTTATGACATTGTCGGATTTCTATCAAAAGAGCATCTTTTCCACTATGAGCAATGTCTGCGGAATGAGATAGAGAAAAGAGAAAATAGCAGGCTGATACAACAGGTTATAGATAGTAGCAGTGTTTTTTCTTATGAGAAACTGCTCCTCGCATTTCAAAAAATGATTGCCGTATTTGATAAAGTTTTGCATGGTGAAGATTCAGATTGAAAGCTTAAGTATTCCGGCTGGTAAAGAAAATGGAGATTACATTCTCCAACGAGAATTGCCTAATGGAGCAACACTCATTCTACTTGCAGATGGGATGAGTGGTTTGTCGTTGCCGGAAAGTGCTTCAAAAATTGTTTGCGAAGCTATCTCAGAATATTTTGTAAAAACCGATATAATTGATTGTACGGAACATATCCTCAGGAGCATCAAATATGCTGATGAGCGTTTGGCTGCTTTTTGCAAGGAGAAGAAATCCAAGATGGGTTCGGCTTTACTTCTTGTATATATCAGTGATGCTATGCTCTTCTACACATCTTTGGGAGATGTGCGCCTATACTATCGAGACAAACAAGGAGAAGTAACTCAACTAACAAACGATGATACCATTATGCAAGGAGCAGACACTTATCTGACAACTTGCATTGCGGGAAGAGGTTTTAGAAACCCCATTCAGGTTCAACGTTTGCCATTGAACATGGGTGATTCTCTGCTGCTTTGTAGTGATGGCTATTACAAAGTTCATGATATTCCCCATTGTTTTCATCATAAAGAGCAGACACCTCCAACATTGGTAGATGACGACAGCTCTGTTGTCAGAATAGAAATTATACAATGAATCTGTCAAATTCTCTGATACGGTTTCTCAAAAGCGTCAAACACTTTATTTCAAGTACTTGGCGCTTTTCGATACAATAAGACATTCTACATCTTCCACTTTGGTTTTGAGATAATAACTTTGCTCGTAATGTCATTGTTGTCGGATACATTCTGCTGACTATTGTTCTTGGGAGATGTGGGCAAAGGTATGTTGTCTGTGTTTTTTGAGAATGAATTCTTATAAGAACGGGGTTCTGATATATCATCTACTGATTTACTTTGCTGTATGGCACCATGCTGTGCCTCTTGCCCTATATCCTCTTTTTCCTCCTCCGGTGGAGCAAGGGTAAGTGCAATTCGCCTATCCAGTTCGGCTGCCTCGCCTTTGAGCGTGCGAAGCTCTTCTTCCTTTTTCCAAGAGCTGCCCGCAATGTTGGTGTAAACGTCTTTATTGGCTGCGACCTTTTCCATCTCCTTTTCGTGCGACTCTATTACCTTCGGGATACGCTCCAAGGCATTGATAAAGTTCTGGCAAGCAAGTTTCGGATCGGATGCCAGCTTACCGTTATTATAGGTATAGTAGATACTCTCCTGCCCCTTCACAAAGAAACGATTTACAGAGCAATCAAACAAGTCCTTGGAAGTGCTCTCCGTCTTAACCATAATAGAAAAGCCATAAATCTCACCGATTTTGTTGTATTCCCCCTTGGTGCGTGCTTTCTCGTCTATTTCCTGCAGACGTGCAGCAATGGCCTTGATATCGGTGCTGTCTTCCACACCTTTGATAGTCAGCTTATTGATAGGCACACCTTCCTCATCACGCTCCACACGCTTCTCAAAGAGAGCCAAGTCAGACTGTGCCTCCTTGACTTTGTCTGTATGGAAAGACACGGAACTCTCAATCTCTGCCAGCTTGCCCGTTGCGGCATCACGCTCACGGAGAAAGTTCTTGCGCTCTGATTCCAAGGTGGTAATCTTCTTATCCAATCTTGCTTTTTCCAAAAGGTCGGTATTGCCTGAAAGTACTGCTACATATTCTGAAAAGTTCATACCGCTGTCCTCGTCCATCGATCCCTCGTCAATGGTACGGCTCCCTAAAGTGTTCGTCTTTAACTGGTTGATGAAAAGCTGCTTGTTGTGCAGCAGGTTGAACTTGTAACTGTCCAACGAGCGTTCCACGGCATAAATAATCACATCGACCTTGTTGTCGGCAAACTCCTTGGCAACAAGATTACCTTTACGGATGGCACGCCCGTTACGCTGCTCTAAGTCCGATGGTCGCCACGGCGTGTCAAGTTGATGGACCGCTACTGCCCGCTGCTGGGCATTCACACCTGTGCCCAACATGGACGTAGAACCGAAGATAATGCGAATATCACCACGGTTCATCGCATCTACCATTGCCTTCTTTGCTTTCTCGTTCTTGCACTCCTGAATGAAGCGTATCTCATAAGATGGAATATGATAGTCTTCTACCAACTTTCTCTTGATTTCCGAATAGATATTGAAGTCTCCACCAGGCTTGTAAGTACCCAAGTCTGAGAAAACAAACTGCGTTCCTTTCTGTGCATCGTACTTTTGGTAATAGTCATTGAGCATTTTGGCACAGTGACTTGCCTTGTTGTCGATATGATCTGAGTAAGCATTTTCATCAATCATGCGTAAATCAAGGCTCATCTTGCGGGCGTAATCCGTTGCGATGAGCATTTTTGCCCTTTCCTCGCTCTCACTCAGAGGTGCTCGTCCCAAGAGAGTGGCATCGCCACTCTTGGCAAACTCCATCAACTTGCCGATAAAAACCTCCTGCTCGGGCGTGGGCGGTATGTTATGCAGTATCTCGTTCTTCTCGGGGCGGTCGATACCGATGTCCTTGGCTGTGCGAAAGTCGCAAATCTCCGCATAGAACGAGGCAAGCTCCGGCACTTTGATAAAGGTGCGGAACCGCTCTTTCTGAATGATATCGTTTGTGATGGAGAACTCATAGTCAGTAGATTTCTTGGCAAAGACTGCTGCCCAAGCATCAAAACTGTTGATACCCTGCTTTTCCAAAGCCTGCGGACGGAGATACTTGAACAGAAGATACAACTCTGTCAGGCTATTGGAAATAGTAGTTCCCGAAAGAAAAGTTGCCCCCAAGTCCTTACCGGAACGCTCCTGTATGGTGCGGATGGCAAAGAGCATATTTAAGGCACGCTGTGAACCGTCGGGATTGCCCAAGCCCGACACACGGTCGTGGCGTGTGTTGAACATCAGGTTCTTGAATTGGTGGCTTTCATCGACAAAGAGGTGGTCAATACCCATCATCTTGAAGTCCACGGTATCGTCTTTTCTCTCGGCGATGCTGTCCTGTATGTTCTGCAGCTTCGCTTCAAGCGTCTGCTTGCGCTTCTCCAATCCTTTGAGCATACCACGGGAGATGTCCGCTCCCTGCAGTCGCAGGACTTCAAGGTTCTCCTCCACGGAGTCCATCTCCTTCTGCAGGATAGCCTCCTGTATCTCCAATGCCTGCGGTATCATACCGAACTGTTCGTGCGTGAGTATGATGCAGTCCCAGTCGTTGTTCTTGATGTCGTTGAAAATGCGTTGACGGTTCTGCTTGCTGAAATCGTTCTTGCCCGGATATAGGATCCTTGCATTGGGATAAGCTTTCCTAAAGGTATCGGCAATGTCGAATACATTTGCTTTCAGCCCGATAATCATCGGTTTGTTTGCCAGTCCCAATCGCTTCATCTCGTAGGCAGCCGTACACATGATGAGCGTCTTGCCGGCACCCACCTCGTGGTCACATATACCGCCGCCATTGGTTTTGAGCATCCATACCGCATCCTTCTGACTTTTGTAGAGGTCAGCAATACCCAACCTTTTCAGGTCAAGGTCGGGAAACGTTTGGTGCGTACCGTCAAAGTTTGGTCGCACAAAACAGTTGAAAAGGCGGTTGTACCTGTCGGAGAGTTGTTGTTTGAAGGTATCGGGTGTGCGTCCGAGCCAATCGACAAAGCCCTGTCTGATTTCCTCAATCTTGGCATTCGCCATCTGGATGGCATGTCCGTCCCTGACTTTAATGGTCTTGGTCTCTCCCGTAACCTTGTCCGTCACTTCCTTGCTCTTGTTGATGTCGGGAATGGTATTGTGCAGGGCATGCTTCAGGAGATTGATACCGTCATAACGGCGGAACTCACCCTGTACGGCATACTTGTGCCAGATATTGGCATTTTTATGGTCACATACAATGCTGTACTCGTCCATGTTGGAATGGTAAGATACGCTAATATCCGTCCCGAAAAACTCCGAGGCGAACCTGCCATAGACCTTTGAGGGTATCCAGCGTTCACCGAGATTGAAGTCAAGGTCTACAAATGGAATGGGTGTTGGCGTGGCTGCACGTAGGGCAGCAAGGCTCTGCTTAGCCTCTTCGTGGTCGGGATGGTCCAAGAGCCACGATTCGATACGTTCCGCCTTTTCTATTACATTGCCCGAAATGAACTTGTCCGCAACCTCGTAGGCATTCTCTTCGGGATTGAAATAGATGCGACCTTCCAAGGAAGAAATGATGTCGCTTTCCTCCATATCAGGTAAAAGCGAACTCATGTAGTCAGGTTCCACCGTGCCGTACTTGTTGAGCGATGCACCCAATGCCTCCATCGGGTCTGCGGCAATGGTCAGTTCGGTGGTGGCAAATGCCGTCGGATGGTCGAAAATGTCCGCCTTGATATATTTGCCGTTTTCAGAACGTTCCAAGAACAGCATTTCCACGCCTGTAGCATCCATCTTGATGATGTCGGTGTTCGTCTTCTGATTGAAGTAGCCCCAGCGTGCAACATAGTCATTATACAGGTGATTGAGTCTGCTGCGGTCTTCCCTGTCTTCTGCATGGTTCTCTGCCTCGTAGTCATAGAGACGATGATAGCACTCCCGTATCTCGATATAGGCTTTGAGGCGGGAAAGCTGCGCATACGGCAAGTCCATCGGGTTAAAGGTCGGATGTCGCTTTAAGTCAGAAAGAAACCCTATCTGCCCTTTCTGCACGACAATGGAGCCGTCTCTCAGGTGAGAGTCCGGCGAAGAGAGAAAAGGGCGCGGTGAAGCGTCAAACTCCTTTCTGACTTCCGCTATCGGCTGCGGCTTGCGCTCCTCGGCTTCGTTCATAAAGTCGAAAAGTGACGGCTCACGTGGGGAGGAAGAAGCTGCTTTCCTGCTACTACGGGTACGCCATTGAGGAGAGGTCGCTGCCTTTTGCATTTTGAACTCCGATGGTTTCTGGGGAGCAGTTTGTGTTATAGGACGGCGTGCCTGTGAAGTTCCTGAATTATTCTTGATTTCATGGTTCATACGGGTAACTTCTCTTGTCCAAAGGCTGTATTCCTCCGGGGCAAAAAGTGACAGCTGCTCCGGTTGTCCGATGTCTTCTATGTTATTGTCCACCACCGGATGATGATCGTCGTCAAAGAATATCGTCTGCCCGTTCATCTCTCTCGGAGCTTCAATATCCGTACGGATTTCTTGTGGTTCCTGCTCGTATTGATGATGAAGTGTCAAGGCGGGTACGCCTTCGGGAGCAGGTTCAACAGTTATGGAAGGCTGTTCTGATACTAATTGTTGTGGGGCAGACTCTGATGATGACGGCTGTAATGGGATTGTCTCTCCGCTATGAACGGTATTTTCCATTATCTGCGTATCGTTCTCAGAAGCAATGGTTACAGTTTCCTTAACCTTATTTTCTGTTTCTGTCTTTGTTGCCAATTCTTCCTTGATTTCCTCTGCCACCACTTCTTCTTTGGTATATTGTCCCCTGACGATTTCTTCCAACTCTGCAATTTCGTGCAGTTTCTTAGGAGAGAAGTACAGGTCACGTTCAATCCCCAGTCCTCTTACCTTCACGCCTTCCATCTCATCGAGGGACATATTGCCAAGTTCCCAGCCGTAACCCATCGTGACAGCACCGAAACCAATGCGGCTCTTAGGATCATATTCCAGAAGATAGGCTGTGTATGCTCCCATAGGGAAGAAATAGCGTGCATAGGCAACCTTATCGCCAATGAGTTCCTTTTCCGTGCTGTAAAGTTTTGGCAACTGTTTCCTAATACTGTCGGGCATAAGGTTATAGGCATCGTTTATACCCTTGTCTTCAGTCTTTGTCTTCTCTGTTTCTTCTTCCCGAATTATGGTAATACCCAACTTGCGAAGCTGTTTCTCCGCTTCTGCCTCTCGCTCTGCCTCTGTCATCGGTATACCGGTCTCATATAGCTTACGGTCGATACGTTGTCCCATTTCAAGGGAGAGTTGTGTTCGGAGACTTTCTGCCATTTCCTCAATCCCTCCTGAGAACCGATACTCCCATGCAGGTCTTCCATAAGGATCTGTACCCATTATGCGCTCTGTGGCAACGGTGCGATGAGAAACGTCCTTCCAATCTCCTACAAAAAGTGAGTTATGCTTGAAGACGACAGAAGAGCCTTCTTCCTTGGGAACAGAAACGGTTTCTACGAACTGCTGCTCAATGCCCTTGCTGATTTCTTTACCAGTCTGCTTCTGCAGGACGATGAGGTCACTGCCCACGTCCGTTCCTGCATTGTCTGAAAACATACCCGATGGCAGTCGGAGAGCGGAGATAAGGCGGCTGTTCTGCATGAGATAACGACGTATGGCTTCATTGCGAGGACTGTCCAAAACACCCTGTGAAGTGATGAATGCCAAAATTCCACCTTCCTTGATGCAGTCCAGACCTTTCACGAAGAAGTAATTGTGAATGGCACGTGTGGACTCACGTTTAAGAGTGTCCTTGCCTTTGCTGTATTCTCGGTCATAGACCATAAAATCACCGAAAGGAATATTACTTGTAATAAGGTCGTATTTGTCTTTGTCTTCCAGCTCTCCAATGGCTTCAAAAGGCTCGTTGTGAACGAAAATGTTACCTTTGCCATAAGGGTGCAGGGCTTGGCTGATGCGGGCAGTGAGTAGGTCCTTTTCCATTGCATCTACAACTCCCGCTTGCCTTGCAAAGGTCTCAGCAAATGCTCCCATGCCAGCCGAAGGATCCAAACATCGACGTATGGGTACATTTACAGAAGTGAGAGCATCGGCAATGGCGGTGACAATACGGGTATCAGTATAGAAGGAGGTCAGTACGCTTGCCTTGATGCTCTCCCAATACCGCTTGGCGGTGTTGGCATCTACGGCTTCTCGATAAATCATCTGCTTGAGCTGTTGGGTAGGTTCAAAGAGATTCTGCTCTGACTTGCTCCAATAGCGTATATCATCGGGATTGTCTGTGCGGTTGAGTACACATTTCAAGCCACCGAAACCCTGATAGTTCCGCAAGATACTTTTCTCAGCTTCGGTGGCTTCGCGGCGTTCTTTCTCCAGGCGCAAGACCACACGGATAGCTTCCGTGTTGGCTTGCAGGACTTCTTTCTTATTGTATGCCATAGTGTTTTCTTTTAATAAAGTGGAGGTAAAAAGGTCGGCAGGTAGTACTTGTATCTCCCGATCTATATCTGTTCCTCTCTGTTTCTGTCGGGATTATCTCCCTCGTTGTTTTCCTTTCTTATTTTCAAATACAAAGGATGTGGTATATTCTTCATTCAGCACCAGACGGGCGTTGAACTTCTTACCGGCCTTGCTGGTCAAGCCATTGAGGACGGGTGTTCGTCCTGTGGTTATCAAGTCCCGGATATTGTCCTCTGTAAGCAGCGTGCCACAGATCTCACGGAAGACGTGGAAGTCGCAACCCTCGTTCCGACATTTTGCTACCTTAGCATAAATACCCACACTCTGCTGTCCGCACTTGGGACAGCGGTAGGTGGGATAGGACTTTTGTACCTGTGGGGAAAGGGCAAGGAGCTCTTCGCAGATGGTGCCAACGTATGAGTTAATGCCTTTCGCAAACTTCTCTGCCGGCATCTGACCTGCCTCGATAGCGGCAAGAGCCAGTTCCCAGCTACCTGTCATCTCCGCATTGGCAATCTTCTTGTCCTTGACAATCTCATAGACTGCCAGGCCTTTCTCTGTCGGGATGATGGATTTCCTGTCCCTGCGGATATAATCACGGAGGATGAGCGTTTCGATGATATTGGCTCTTGTAGCAGGTGTGCCAATACCGCATTCCGCCATTGCCTTCTTGCTTTCTGCATCCTCCACTTCCTTGCCTGCGTTCTCCATAGCGGAGAGCAGGGTGGCTTCGGTATAGAGCGGTTTCGACTTGGTCTTGTGTTCGGTAATCTCGGCATTGAGAAGTGGTAGGAGTTCACCCTCTGTTAAATTGGGCAATGTGGCAAGTAACTCTTCCTCGTCATCTGATTTGACTTCTTTCTGCACGGCTTTCCAGCCCAAGGAGATTTGTCGGCATGCTTTCCAAGTAAAGGTGTTGGTGCCGTCCGTGAACAGCACCTGCATACGTTCTTCCTCGGAGTCAGGCGAAAAGGCTTCGATAAAACGGGTTACCACCATATTATATAGGATTGCTTCATCCGCCAATAAGCCGGAAGGTGTTTCTCCCGTGGGGATAATAGCGTGGTGGTCGGTTATCTTAGCGTTGTCCACCGAGTGGCGGTTAAGCGGATTGGATAGGGGCTTACCTATCTTGTGGAGCAGGGCGGGTACTTCCTCAAAGACATCCTCGCTGATGTATCGGCTGCCTGTACGGGGATAGGTCGTGATTTTCTTCTCATAGAGGCTCTGAGCAATTGAGAGGGTCTTGTCTGCTGAAAAGCCGTGGCGTCTGTTGGCTTCCTTCTGCAAGGCAGTAAGGTCGTACAAGAGTGGTGGCGATGTATGCGTTACCTTTATTCGCCCATGCTCATCAACCCGTCTTGTGACCGATTCAACTTTAAGCCGGCTCTGACTGCGAAGCGTAGCGAGGGCAGTCTGTGCCGATGCTTCACTCTCATAGTCGGTAATGCCAATGGCTTTCAGCGACACGCCCTCTTTCTCCATCAGGGCGGAGAGTTTCCAATAAGGCACGGAAGAAAAATCACGGTTCTCTATGTACCGACGGCAGACCATAGTGAGGGTTGGAGTCTGTACCCGTCCCAACGAATAGCCTCCCCTGCGGGCAATGGAAAGGGCACGGCTCGCATTGATTCCCACGAGCCAGTCGGCTTCGCTTCTTGCCTTGGCGGAATAATAGAGACTGTCGTAATGGTTCCCTGACTTGAGATTTGCCATGCCCTCACGGATAGCTTTGTCCGTGAGCGAGGAAATCCAAAGGCGGTAGAAAGGCTTTCGGCAACCTAGATGTGCATAAATCCATCTGAATATCAGTTCACCCTCCCTGCCTGCATCGGTGGCGACGATGATGCGGTCTGCCTTATCAAAACAGGATCGTATCACCTTGAGCTGTTTTAGTGCTGCTGGATCAGATATATACTCCTTGTCCTTACGTACTTGTCGTACCACTAACTGAAAAGGATTGGGACGGATGGGCAGCTCCTCAGCTTTATAGGCAGAAAAACCGTAGGTTTCGGGCATGGCAAGGGCGATGAGGTGTCCCATTGCCCAAGTAACGAGATACCCGTTACCCTCCATATATCCGTCCTGTCTGCTGTTTGCTCCGACAATGCGGGCAATGTCTCTGGCTACCGAGGGTTTCTCGGCAATAATACAAGTTGTCATAGTCGATAATAGAATTAAGGGTTACATCTTACGTCCACGGGACTTCTTTTGTTTGTTTTCGTCCTGCTTTTGCTTCTGCTCGACAGTAGGCTGTGTCTGTCCCGTCTTCAAGGGCTCTTTCACATTCTTGGTAGCTTCATTCGTCTTGCCGTGGTTATTGACAGCTACCTGCGTTTTGTGTTCTTCGGCTACGGCAACCACCTTTTCCTTGCCGGTTTCCTGCTTCTTGTCAGGATTCCACTTGTAAAAACGTGGGCGGTTCTGCTCCTTGTCCATGCGGACATAGGCGTTGAATGATTGTCCCTGTTTGTCCACCATATTCTTTAGATATAGTGTACGACCGCTATCCAAGGCTTCACGCTGTTTATCTGACAGCTCCAAGCCGCAGAGCTTATGTGGTACGCCTTGCTGCTGTGTCTGCTGCTGCCGTTCCTTAAATCCACGGTTGCTGTCAAAGATAAACTCAATGCCTTTCTTCTCGGCATTGACCTGAAGCGTGGCGTTGAAAGACTTGCCGCTCTTGGCGGTCATGCCTTCCACCTTCACAGCTTTGCCTTCCACAAGATCTTTGTACTGGGCATCAGAGAGCGTTACGCCCTTGATCTCCTTAGGGATGTTCACACGGTCGGCACGCAGGGCGATGATTTCATTCGTTTGCGGGTCAATAGAAACGTATGCAGAGAAAGGTTCGGCGTTCTTGGGTGTTACCTCGATGGTCTTGCCCAGATTACCCGTAGTGAGGAGTTGCTCCTTTTCTTCGGGAGAGAACTTGTAGCCCATATAGGGAAAGTCAAGCTGTGGCTCTTTTCTCAGAGGATGAATAGCCAAACCGATATTGCCGTTATCGTCCGTACGGAACGCAAGGCGTGCTTCAGTGTAGATGGTGGTGTCGCCGATAGGAACAGCAATTGTAATGAGATTGCTCTTCTGCCAATTGAGCATCTTTTCCAATTCTCCACTCTGCTCCAATCGTTCACGGGAAAGACCGAGATTGCCGAGCATCTTCCAATCCACCTTTTCAGGATCGATAGTGGTGGCATTCTTCTGCTGGGGCAGATAGTCCC
Organism: Alloprevotella rava; assembly: GCF_014195585.1. Classification (GTDB taxonomy): domain Bacteria; phylum Bacteroidota; class Bacteroidia; order Bacteroidales; family Bacteroidaceae; genus Alloprevotella; species Alloprevotella rava. Next base: position 40,368 of record NZ_JACICA010000003.1, read on the forward strand.
CAAAGGGAATGCTCATCTCTGCTAGTTGCTGTTTGCTTTCGGGCTTTTCACGGCTTTGCAGCATGGTGCGCAGGTTGTCCACGCCTTGCTCCACATTGTCTGCCACGACCTTGTACAACCCGAAATGAGTCGGGTTATTGAACTGTTTGAGGAAGTTGGTCATGAAGTTCTTCAGAAGTCCGTCCTTGTTGTTGAACTTCAAGAACGCTGCCTGATTGGCAGCGGTAGCCTCTGTGGTCTTGAGGTTTCCCTTGTCGTCAATACCCGATACAACAGAAAGTTTGCCCGCTTCCTGCTCGTTCTTCACTTCCGTGCGGTCTTCCAAGACCAGCACATAGTTGTCATTGCTGTTTGATTCCATTGCTTGATAATTTTAATGATGAATACTGTTATCAAGCAGCTAAATTATAGGTATATGAAGAGATTGGAAAACTTTTGGGAAAAGCGGGAAATACAGGGAAAAAACAAGAAGCCATCATCCGAATCTGTATGGAAAGCGGATAATGGCATGTTATAAATAAATATGAACGTTTCCGGTAGAGGAACTTATTTATTTATTTCCTCCTTTTTCGAATATTCTTTTTCTATCAATAAATTGATGAGAAATTTCTGCAAGTCTTGGTCAGTAGGTACATTGAGTTTCTTGCGGATGTGGTTACGCGTCACGTCGACGTTGTTTTCGGTTTTGTCGAGTAGTAGGCCGATTTCGCTCCGCTTCTTTCCCGCGAGAATGAGGCGGCACACATCCGTTTCTGATTTAGTCAGACAGGGAAAGTGGTGCCCCAGATCGCAGTCATCCATCAAGTGTTTTTTCAGATGCAGGCGCACGGCGTTGACGAGGTTCCGTTGCGATGTCGGCTTGAGCATGGAAAACAGGCGGTCGGTGTCCTCGGGTGAGGGGTGGTCGTTTCCGCTCATGCGCAGATATGCTTCTATTTCCCGTCTGTTCAGCCTGACGGCGTGCATCAGTGCCGTCTCACGATGGTGCAGGTCGGTATTCTCTTTCGACACGCTCATCACATTGTGTCGCAGCAGTTCGCCCAGCGCACAGAGGAAAAACTGCACGAAGAAAAAGAAACCGAACAGGCACCAAAGAGAAGGCTCATCAAGATAGGCAGACACACAACCATAGCCAATCACACTGATGGCGGAGACGATAAAGGGAGTAAACCGGACAAAACTTATCACAAGGAAAAAGACTGCCAGCAACGACGCTATCTGATTGACGAGGATGAGCTGCAGAAAATGGTCGGGGCGCACCGTAGCGAAATAAAAGAAGCGCACGGCGATGGTACACTGTGCCACGAGCGCCACGAGTGAAAAAGCCTTGGAAAGCGTCAGCCGCCGCGTGAGGTAGAGCGACAGCGAAAGGAGGCACATCGCCAGATGGATGCCGCTCATCGTCTGGGGCAACGCTTCCTGCGAACCTCCAAGCCCCATGAACTGCAAGGAGATGACGGTAACAACGAGTACAGAGTGGAGCAAATACACGATGACGCGGTGCCGCTCAATGGTGTTTGTAGTGCGCGACCGTAGGAATGCCGATACCTTTTCTGTGAGAAAATGAATGATCATTGTTACCGTTTTTACTTTTTATAACGACTGCAAAGATACGTTTTTATTTTCTCTTTACCAAGCTTTTATTAAGTGTTTTTAGGGGGTGATTAAGGTTTTTAGGGGGCGGAAATACCTTTAAAATGCTCTTTTCTGTCATAATCCTTAAAATAACAATTCTCTTTATGTTATTTTTGCATCATCTTTTGCTGCTCTCGCAAAGATTTTTCTTGTGGAATTGCTCAGAAGAGCACCATTAGGCATGCGAAATTCAGCAGAAAGGAATGCGAAATGAGAAAATGAGAAAGTAGAAATATATTTAATTCATAATTAGCAAAAAGAGTTATTCATAAAGAAAATGAGATTATGGCAAATGAAAAACAACTGTTGGGTATATATTTTAAGAAATGAAAGCGGAGAATTCATCATCGGCTTTTCACTCGATATGGATAAAAAGTTCACCGAAATCTCCACGCGAAAGGAAAAGCTGTCTTATCTCCGTCCGTTTGAAGAACCGTTTGACGGCTTGGCGCATAAGCATCTTTTGGATTCCCTTTCCAAAGATACGATCAACCATCTTGTACGACGTAATCGGGAACAGACAGAAATATACAAGGAAGTCTTCCGGAAAACGTAGTAACTACGCCACGCCCCCGATAACCAAAAGAATATTTATTTTTTTAATTTCAAATTCAATATGAAACAACAAAACATCATTCAGAGGCTCAGCCTCTTCTTGCTTGCCCTCGTGCTGACGATGCCGACGTGGGCGCAGGGCGGCTCCGGAAACGAGAGCGAGACCATTACGATTGCCTCGAAAGAAGACTGGAAAGCGTTTTGCAATCGGGTGAACAGCGGACAGACCACCCTCAACGCCAAGCTGACAAAGGACGTGGACCTCGGCGAGGAGATCGTGATGGCAGGAACAAAAGACCTCTATTCCCCTGGCTATATAACTATTTCTATTACACCGGCACGTTCGACGGACAGGGACATACGCTCTCGTTCAACTGGGATGCCGGCTCCAGAAACGATATAGCCCCCTTCAAGTATGTGAAGGACGCCACGATCAAGAACCTGCGCACCCAAGGGAAGATCACGACGAAGGGTGACTACTTGTCCGGAATGGTTTATGCAGCCTTTGGCACCACCACCCTCACGGGCTGCATCAGCGACGTGGACATCACGGGGGGCAGTGGTTCGGATGCATCCAGAGCCGCGGGCATGGTTCAAGTTGTAACCAGCGGTGCCTCGGTTCAAATCACCGACTGCCTCGTCAAAGGCAGCATCACCGACAATGCGGATGAAAGCGAGAGAATGATGGCCGGCTTTGTCCTTTCTAATAATGGCACCTACACGCTGACTCGCTGCCTCTACGTCGGCAAGAACAACGCCCCCAACGACAGCTACACCTTCGGCACGGAACACGGCATCAGCGCCACCTTCACCGACTGCTACTACCTCAACACCTGCGGCAAAGCGCAGGGCAAGCAGGTAACCGCCGAGCAGCTCAAGAGCGGCGAGGTGACAAAGAAGTTGCAAGGCGACCGCACCGAAAACGTCTGGGGACAGACCCTCGGCACGGACAACGAGCCGCTGCCCACCACCGACGCCACGAAACGGGTGTACGAGGTAAAGTTCGTCTACAACGGCGAGGTGAAGGCAACGCGCTATGCCACCAACGGGCAGAGCATCCACGGCGGTCTGCCCACCTTTACCGCAAAAGACCTCTTAGGCACGGGCTACAACCCTCATCATTATTATGCCATCGCCTTTGAGGGCGGCTTCAACGGCTCAACCACCGTCAACACCGACCGGACCGTGGCAGTAACCTTCAACAAAAAAGACTACTACGAAATCGCGTCGAAGGCTGACTGGAAGGCGTTCTGCGACATCGTAGGCAGCGGACAGAACACCGTTGATGCCAAGATGACCAAGGACGTCGACCTCGGCGAGGACATCGCGAAGGTGGGAACTTCCAATAGTCCTTATGGCGGCACGTTCGACGGGCAGAACCACGTGCTCACCGTCAACTGGGATGCCGGCTCGACCAACGACGTCGCCCCCTTCGGGAGAGTGAAGGGCGCCACCATCAAGAACCTGCGCACCGAAGGAACCATCCGGTCGAACGGTTACTACCTGTCAGGATTGATCGACGAAGCGACTGGCGAAAACACCGTTACGGGCTGCGTGAGCAATGTGAACCTCACGACCAGCTACGACAAATCCTCATGCGACGCGGCGGGCCTGATTTGCTATATATACTCCAGTGGCCGCGTTACCATCAGCGACTGCCTCGTCAAGGGCTCGATCAACGCCACGACCGACAAGGGCAAGAAAGGCATGGGCGGCTTCGTATTTATCCAGCACGGCAGCTGCATCATGAACAACTGCCTCTACGCCGGCACGAACAACGCCAGCGGAGGCTACACCTTTGCCTCGGACTCTGACGACAAGGCTACCCTCACCCTCAACAACTGCCACTACCTCAACGCCTGCGGCAAGCTGCAGGGCGAACAGGCAACCAAGGCGCAGCTCAAGAACGGCTATGTGGCTCATAAGTTGCAGGGCACGCGCGAGGAAACCGTGTGGGGACAGGTGCTCGGAACGGACACCATTCCGCAACTCACCGCCGAGGCTGCAAAACAGGTGTACGAGGTGAAGTTCACCCTCAACGGCAAGGTGAAGGCCATGCGTTACGCCAACCGCGGCGGGCACGTCAGCCTGCCCACCGTGCAGGAGCTGCTCGGCGCTGACTACGCTCCCAACATTACCTACGCGCTCAGCTTTGAGGGCGACTTCTCGGCGTCCTCTACCGTTACCGGCGATACCACCGTGGTGGCAAACGTGGTCTTCAAAGACATCAGCATCGCCACGAAAGAAGACTGGAAGAAGTTCGGCGACCTCGTATTGTCCGGGGAGGGAAAACTCAACGCCAAGCTCACCGCCGACCTTAACCTCGGCACGGAGATCCTGAAAATAGGCAGCGAGAACACCGGCTATTCCGGCACCTTCGACGGACAGGGGCACACCATCACGATCGATTGGAACGTTTACGGCAGTGAGACCTACGTCGCGCTGTTCCCCTCTGTAACAAATGCCACCATCAAGAACCTGCGCGTAACGGGGCAGATGACGTCCGACAGCGAGCCTTTGGGCGTATTTGCTTTGAATGCGGATGGCAACACCACTTTCTCGGGCTGCGTCAGCGATGTGAAAATCACTAACGGCAACACGAACAGCTCCAACTGCGCCGCAGGAATGGTACTCTCGGCATACAGCGAAGGCAAAATCACCTTCAAAGACTGCATCGTGTCCGGCGATCTCAATGGCACCACCGACAACAGCAGGCAGGGCATGGGCGGTTTCGTATGTGGCCAATACGACGACGCCACCTGCACCTTCAACAACTGCCTCTACACCGGCACGAACAATTCCAAAGGCGGCTACACCTTCGCCCCGAACCCCACGCTCAACAACTGCTACTACCTCAACCCTTTCGCCAACACGCAGGGCGAGCGGATAACCGAGAAGCAGCTCGAGAGCGGCGAAGTGGCCTATAAGCTACAGGGCGACCGCACCGACAGCTGCCACTGGGCACAGGTGCTGGGCGAGTGGCCGGGCCTTTACCGCGAGACCGACAAGGCGAAGCCGAACTATGTGTATTATAACAAGGAGAACAACGGCTGGACGTGCGACGACTTCCGCCTCACCGACGGACAGTCGCTGCCCATCGGGCTCGACTTCACCGCCACGAAGGCTACCTACGACCGCACCCTCGCCGCCGGCAAGGCCACGCTCTGCCTGCCCTACGAGCTGCCCGTGCAGGGCTTCAAGGCCTACACCCTTGCCGACAGACAGGAAAGCCGCACCGCGGTGCACTTCAAGGAGGTAAACGGCACGCTCGGAGCCTACAGGCCCTACCTGCTCGTGGCCGACGGCACGCCACAGCTCGGCGGAGAGAACCTGCAGGTGAAGGCCGACCTTAGCAGCATCGTCCTATCTGCCGGCAACTACTACTTCAAGGGTGCGGTGCATGACGTGGTGAACTGGTGGCTCACTTCCGATCACGCCTACATCCTGCAGGCCGACGGCCTGTTCCACAAGGTAACGTCCGACAACCCCTCCGTCACGGTGCCTGCCTACCGCGCCTACATCAGCTACAACAGCCATGAGGGTGCCAAGCGGCTCTCCATCGTCTTCGACGGCGAGACCACCGGCATCTACGGCACGACAGACGGTGCGACCGACGGGAAGAACGGTCCGGTATATGACCTGCAAGGCCGCCGCGTGGCCGACCGCCTCGACGACAGCGTGCGCCGACAGATTCCCGCCGGTGTGTATATTGTCAACGGTCGAAAGGTGGTAGTGAAATAAAAAAAGAAGTCTCTCTTCATCGGGGGTGCGGCACGCCGCAGGGGCGTGATTCATCACGTTCCGAATCCCACGGAAACGGGCGGTGTGCTCCCCCCGATGATTTAAAACAAACAGTTAATTAATAAAAAATGAACAATTACATCAAACCGGAAATCAAAGTGGTACCCATCACATTAGAAAACTCTATCCTCACCGGCTCCATCAGCGTGGGCATCAGTGAAGACCCCGCCACGGGGCCTGCACTCTCGAAAGGTAATAATTTCTTTGGCGACGACGATGAGGAGGAAGATGAGGGCTATGCTGCTCCGATTTGTCGCTCGAAATCGCTGTGGGATGATTAAATCCATTTTTATCGAGGGCGTGGTGCATAACAGGTGCCACGCCCTTTTGATAATTAAAGAAAATGACGTACACATACAGTCCGAAAGATGTTCTCTCGAACATATATCTTTCTATTCCCAATAGTAAGGTAACTTTTCTCGGAAACCTTTGCAAAGAACAGATGCTTTGAGACATCGGTTGGCAAACGGTCTACTCCTTAGACAAGTGAGCAAGAGCCGGGTCGGCCTTGATGCGTTCCTTCTCCGATTCCACAAGTGAGATAATCTCTTGTTTGACACGTTTATAGTTGGCTTCGATAGTCTCTTTGAGATTGTCGAAGCCGTCTTCGTTTGTAAAGTCTGCGATTATAGGGATTGGTTGATAGGCTTTCATTTCTGCCGATACCTTGGCACTATCAACTACTATCTCTGCATGAAAAATCTTTTGGTCGATGCGCTCATCGAAGTTGTCGGATACGGCACCGACAAACATGCCCTGCGTGAGGTTGCTGATTTTGGAAGCCGGGATAAGGCTGTCCATCTGTGTGGAGATAGAGGTCGATTTGTCATTACGATTAATGGTCATGGATTGTCGTTGTTGTAACACCTTGCCGAAACGCTCTGAAAGCGTCTTGGCCGTTTCTCCTACCACCTGCCCACTGAACACATTACCTACTGTGTTCTGTATCACTTTGCTCTCCTTATCACCATAATCACGGGTAAGCTGCGAGAAATCCTGAAAACCAAGGCACACCGCCACCTTATTGCTTCGGGCTGTGGCAATAAGATTATCCAAACCACGAAAGTAAATGGTAGGCAACTCGTCTATAATCACCGAGGATTTGAGTTGTTTTTTCTTGTTGATGAGTTTCACGATACGACTGTTATACAGACCGAGTGCCACTGAATAGATGTTCTGGCGGTCGGGATTATTACCAACAACAAGGACTTTCGGCTCATTAGGGTTATTGATGTCGAGTGAGAAATCATCACCCGTCATTACCCAATAGAGAGCAGGAGAAATCATACGTGAAAGCGGTATCTTGGCACTGGCTATCTGCCCCTGCAACTGATCCTGTGCTCCGCCCTCCCAAGCGTCCATAAAGGGAGAAAGATAATTGGCTAGTTCATCGTAGGAAGTGAGTATCGGAAATATCTGTGCATAGGGTCTGTTCAGAAACTCTATGGCGTGAGGAAAAGTGCAATACTTCCCATTCTCATAGATTTTCAGAAACCAGATGATGGCTGCCAGCAAGATAATCGGTGACTCCACAAAGAAGTCTCCCTGCTTTTGTATCCACGAGCGGTTCAGATTGAGCATGATGGTGTAGGCACTCTCATAGGCATCCGATATATCCGTCATAAATGCTGGATTAATGGGGTTGCAACGATGCGACTTTCTCGGATCATCGAAGTTGATGACATAAAACTGCGGTTTCACCTTATAAGCATCCAAATGCCGAAGCAGATGATTGTAAGCAATCTCGGAAAGGTCGGGAAACTTGTAATCATAGATATACATGGCAAAGCCTTTCCGAATCTGTTGCTTGATATAGTTGTTCACAATGGCGTAGGATTTACCCGACCCCGGAGTGCCCAGCACCATCGAGGCACGAAATGGATTGACCACGTTAATCCAGCCTTTGTTCCACTTCTTTTTGTAATAGAAGCGTGTAGGAAGATTTACCGAGTATTCATTCTCCATCAATCGTGTTTCCTGCATGAAACTCTCGTTCTCCGTATTGAATACATCGTCCATCAAGTTGTTTTTGAGCAGTCGGCTCATCCATACGCCACCCATCAGCAGACAGATATAACCAACGGACAGCGTGAAGATATATAGCGTAGCTGCACCAATTTTGCCGATGGGCAATGCTAAGAGCCACCAGTTGAGAAAGAAGAACACAAAACCTGCGAAAAGCACCGTCCAAATCTTTGGCCACGTGATTTTCTCTTCCTTCACGCCTTTTGTTCCCAAACAGGACAGTGCAAGGAATACCACACAAAAGAGTTTCGTCCAAAGTATGGACGAGAACAAGCCCGCCGTGCGTTGGAAATTCATCAGAATCTTGTCCACTATAGCTATTGTAAAGTGCCATGTATGGAAAGCCTCATAGCAGAACCAATAACAGTTAATCAAGAGGAATATCACCGATATACCCCGCATAAAGTCCATAACTTTACCCAATGCCCTTAAATCATCTTCTTGTGCCATTGCAGTTTTATTTAGAATATCGTTTGAATACTATTTGAAAAGTTTTTGAATATAATTTGAACAGTGTACTTAGCGCTTTCTGCGTTTAAGATTTACCTTATTTTGTCTGCGGAGTTTACGTTGCCAAGCCGCTTCTTTCCAATCATCGTTGCCCGTAGATGTGAAAGAGTCACCCACCATGTCCTCGATAAGTTCATCGATAAGGTTATCCCCTTCTTCTGCATTGGATTGTAAAGGCTGGACAGTTGCCGATTGTTCCAAACGGGCAGAAGGTCTGCCATACAGCGTTTCGTCCAAGAATGGGTTATGGGCAGGATTGGAGAAATAACCATTGAATATATTGGCGGCATATCCCTTGCCCAATCTGGAACCATTGAGTGCAACACCCTGCTCGTCATCAATAAAGGTAATGCCGTAAATTCTTCCATTATCATTCTTTCGGATTACCACACGCAAGCCTTGTTCCTCCAATCTTTGCCGAAGCTCTTTCTCCGTATTGGGAGAGGTACGCATAGTTTGTAACACTTTGTTCCTGATGGTTGGTATCAGTGGTTTGACGTTTTGTTTCGACTTCTGTATTCTGTTCTGTACGGCAGTATAGCCCACACCACGACCGATGTCCGATGCGTTGATGGGTGTACTTATTTTGCCTCCCTTATCATCAGTCGGAACATAGACCAGTCCATCGTATTTCTTTCCCCGAAACTCCGTCTTTACTTCTTCTACGGCAAGGTTATATTTGCTCAGAATGGCGTTCAGTTCTCCTAATGAACAAAACTTATAATGTTTCAGCACCATGCGGACAACGCTTGCCACCTGCTCCTTGATATTCCCTTTTATGGTATCCACCTTGGGCGTTTCTGCTACTGCTTTCTCAGTAACCTTTGAACTCGGAATAAGGTTATACTTTCTCTCCAAGGCATCGGTAATCTGCTTGCTCCTTCGCTTTTCAAATCTGTCATTGATTTTCTTTCCTTCACTATCCACCCGAAGCGACACGATGTGTATATGCTCACGGGCGATGTCGTTGTGCTTGAACACGATATAGGGTTGCTTGCCGTAGCCGAGTGCCTCCATATACTCCCTGGCTATCTGTGTGAGCCTTTCATCGGATAGTTTCTCGTCCGGGTGCGGATTGAGCGAACAGTGGAACACCGTTTTCTTGGTACGGCAGTTCTTCGGTATCAATGCCTCCATATCAGCAAGCACGTCCTCCATCGTATAACGTCCTTCCTTGCTCTGATACAATTCAGCGGCAAGAAGAATATTCGCTTCTCCTTTTTCCACCTTTTTGAAGTTGTAGCCGAGTGCTCCTCCGAGGTTCTCCGTTGCTGAAATTTTTGCTATCATTTTTCTAACTAAATTCTCAATACTTCTTCTTTCTATAATCAATGGTTAGATTGATAGCCTGCTCTTGCAAGGCAATGATTTGAGCCGACAATTTCTCCAACTTCTCAAGCATAATCTGTGCAGTCTTTATGCTGTGATAGCTGTTGATGGCACGTACGGTCTGGTTATAGAGCACGCCAATCTTATGGATTTGTGCTGTCAATTCAGAGAGCTTTCGGTAATATTCCACGGCGGATTTGTCCACCGTAATCACCTTGAAACTCTCTCCAAGAATGCGAGTGCGTACGAAATCCGACTTGGTTTCTGCGCCTGAACGCTGAAAGAGATCAATCGCTCGTTGCTGGTCTTTCGGGTTGGGCAACCGTACATGCCAGTTGTCCCAATGGGGCTTTTCTGCTTGTTTTCGTTCTGAACCATGTTTCGTTTCCTTTTTCATATCTGTTCTGTTTTCTTAATTACGACTTTGGAGTAATTCATCCCCCTTCGGGGCAAGGGTCTTTGTGGTACAAACGGCGGTTTGTGTTACAAAGACACACCTTGCCAATATCAAGAGTTGATACGATTGAAGTATTCACCCTTTTGGGGTGTCTGCTTCGGGATATTACCTCCATGTATTATTCTCGCCTGCAAAGTTACGGCGGATTTTCAAATATCTCATTATCAATGATATTCACTCTTTTTCCTTGCATCTCCCTGTACTTCACAGGTAGTTGAAACTTAGGATAAAACCTTGTTATTTTGCAAGCAGATTCAGTTGAAAGACAGCTTGAAACCTATATGGATGAAGAGTCCAAAATAATGATTTCAACTTCAAAAATCTCAGTCAAGAAAGGTTTGAACTGCGGAGGGTTTTATGTTTTTGAGCTGAGTCAAAATTGAGCTGGGTCAAAACCAGACTTTTAGGTCGAGTCAAAAATATGGTTTCAACAACAAATATGACATGACTTGTCAGTCAAGATATACATCAACTTATAACATAAGTAACAACCGACTATGAATATGGAAAAGAAAAAAAACAATCCCATCTATCTGGGTTTCGCCTCACAGAAAGGAGGAGTGGGCAAAAGCAGTCTTGCCGAAGTGCTGGCATCCATTCTGTACTACGAGAAGAACATCTCCCTTGCCGTCGTGGATTGCGACGGTACGCAGGAATCTTTCTACAAACTCCGCGAACGCGACAGAGACCTCATCGAGTCCTCACCCGAACTGGGCAAGGAACTTCACGAGCGCCTGTCCCGCTACGGCAAGAAATCGTATCATATCATCAGAAGCAAACCAGAAAGAGCCGTTTCCGATGTCATGAAATACCTGCACAAAATGAAGACGGCACCGCAACTGATTATCTTTGACTTTCCTGGTCATGCCCTTACCAGTGCCATGATGGATTTGTCCATTACGATGGACTACATCATCTCACCTATAGAAGCCGACCCACAGTCGCTGGCATCGAGTTTTGCATACGCCAAGACAATCAGGGACTTGGGCATCGGTTTCGAAGGCTCACGTATTCAGGACTTCTTCCTGCTTTGGAACAAAATCAACCGCAGTGCCAGTACCACGGTCATCGACCTGTTCAGTCAGAATGCTGAGGAACAGGGACTGCCGATTTTCGATACCCGTATCTATAATTCCGTCCGATTCAGCAGGGAATTGGCACAAGGGGGTGTCAAAGGTGTATTCCGCTGCTCCTACCTGCCCCCTGCACCTGCTCTCCGCCCTCAGACCGGAGTGGATGAGTGGGTAAAGGAGGTCATGGAGAAACTCAACCTGAAAACTGAGAACGGCGTATGAAATCACTGAAAGAGCAACGTGAAGAGCTGCTTCAAGCGAAATTGGAGGAGATGGCAGACATTGGTGTCAAGAAGCGCACAGAGGAAAACACACCAGACTTTGACGACCCCATTGATTTGGATGATGATTCAGACTCTGTGGAAGAAGATGCAAGTGCCTCTCTTTCTAAAATTGACGAACAGGAGGAAATACCGGAAGAAACTTCGTTTAATGGCAACAATGCCAAAACAGCGCCGCCCTCGAAAAGAAAGAGAAATGCCAGAACGAAGGATTCTTCCCCAGCAATGGACTTTCCTGAATACGAACAGCGATTTCTGACGGGTGTCCGCAACGGGCGCAACAAGTCGGGCTTCAGTATCCATACTGAGATACTCCAGATACTGCGTGATGTGCTGAACGACATCAGATCGGAGGCTTCCATCACGGGATATATTGAGAATATCCTTCTCGATCATTTGAAAACGTATCAGGATTTGTTGAACCATACCGCCTCACAGCGCAGGCGCGATAAAACCATAGACTTATGATAATCAATTTATTGTTAGGCGTATTGCTTTTGCTGGGTATAGCATGGATAGCTCTCGGCATCGCATTTCTCTGGAGGCTGTTCCAAGACTCTACAACCCAATCGGGGGAAAACAACCCGAACCGGAAAGGAAACAGGCAAGGCGAACGTCCAAAGCCTTCTGTTTCCCAAGAGCAGATTGACAATGCCCGCCATCTTTTGGTGGGCAGGAGTAAACCTTTCGTTTCCCCGTCTATCTCCAAAGTTCCCGCTGTTTCCTCAACTGAAAATCCAGCCGATAATCCCAATACCTTTGCAGCGGAAAACTCACTGGTGCCCGAAGAAACAGAAGATGCGGAAGGCATGGAAGAGGACAACGAGCTGCAGGTTAACTACACAATGGACGAATCTGACGAAGACAGCATCGTTCGTGAAGAGCTGCAAATCGCTGACGCTGCTTTACCCGAAGTCTCACCCTCCGCTATTCTTGCAAGGGAAGTAGTCCGTATTACCGGCTGGCACAAGAATGACGATGCGCTTGATGAGGAAAACGAAGCAGAGGTGCAGAATATGCTGCAAAGCATATGGGGCACGCAGCTTATGGACTATATCAAGGAGGCAACGCTCAAGCAGGAGAAAGACCATCAAAAGCTACTTGCTGCCATTCGCAAAGCGGAAGAAGCGGAATTAGAGGAAAGTAATATTAGCTCTTCTTCTGACTTTGAAACGAACTTAAACGTAGAGAGCAGCAACAGCGATGCTTCGGAAGATGACGAGCGTCCACTTTCATACTATCTGTAAAACTAGTGTTTTTGTTCATATTGTACAGTGTTCGAGGGGTGGCTCAAAAGTAAAACAATCATCCCATATCTGTCATACGATAAAACCGAGCCACCCCTTACCACCTCTATCTAAAAGAAAACAATTCATTTAACAACTTAAAATAAAAAGAACAATGAACAACAAAAAGAAAATCACAATGCTACTCCTGATGGCTATCACTGCCGTAGGAGCATACGCACAGGGCAACGGCATGGCGGGTATCAATGAAGCCACAAAGATGGTAACAAGCTATTTTGATCCCGGAACAAAGCTTATCTATGCCATCGGAGCCGTGGTAGGTCTGATTGGAGGCATTAAAGTGTACAACAAGTTCTCAAGTGGTGACCCCGATACGAGCAAGACCGCAGCCTCTTGGTTCGGTGCGTGTATCTTCTTGATTGTGGCTGCCACTATCCTGAGAAGTTTCTTCCTGTAAGGCGATGGCTGCATTTGAAATCAACAAGGGTGTAGGCCGGACGGTAGAGTTCAAGGGCTTGAAGGCGCAGTACCTCTTCCTCTTTGCAGGAGGGCTGCTGGCAGTCTTCATTCTCGTGGTCATTCTCTATCTCTGCGGCATCAGTCAGATAGCCTGTCTTGTCATAGGTGTAGTGGGTGCCACCATAGTGGTGTGGCAAACGTTCACCATGAACAGAAAGTACGGGCAGTACGGACTGATGAAGAAAGGAGCAGTGCGTATGCATCCACGCTACCTTGTGAACCGCCGTACGGTCTGCCACCTTATCCGTAACTTTCAACCAAAGAAAGCGAAGAAATGAGAAATAAAAGCAAGATAACCACCTTGGAATCTAAGTTTCCACTGCTCTCCATAGAGCAGGGCTGTCTGGTGAGCAAAGATGCTGACATCACGGTGGCTTTCCGTGTGGAGCTGCCCGAACTCTTTACCGTCACCTCTACAGAATACGAAGCAATGCACTCTGCCTGGCATAAGGCAATCAAGGTGCTACCCAATTACAGCATCGTACACAAGCAGGACTGGTTCATCAAGGAGGACTATCAAGGAAAGCTCTCCGATGGCGGACTGAGCTTCCTTGCCCGTTCCTCTGAACGGCATTTCAACGAACGTCCGTATCTCCACCATTCAGTCTATCTCTTCCTTACCAAGACCAACAAGCAGCGCATGGCACAGCAGAGCAACTTCTCTTCACTCTGCCGTGGACACCTGTTACCCAAGGAAATCACCAACAAGGAGGAGGTGATGAAGTTTATGGAAGCCGTAGACCAGTTCGAGCGTATCATCAATGATACCGAGCAGATAAGGATTGTCCGCATGACTGAAGACGAGTTAGTTGGCACAAATGAAAAGGGCGGTCTGCTTGACCGTTACTTCTCCCTTTCTGAAGAGGGACATGCTTCATTGGAGGACATCCGTCTGGGCGCAGACCTTGTGCGTGTGGGCGACAATATGCTTTGTCTACACACACTCTCCGACACGGATGACCTGCCTACAACGGTCAGTACGGATAGTCGGTATGAGCGACTATCAACAGACAGGAGCGATTGTCGTCTTTCCTTTGCCTCTCCCGTGGGTCTGATGTTGCCCTGCAACCATATCTATAACCAGTATCTCTTCATCGAGGACAGCGATGCCAACTTGGAACGCTTTGAGAAGCAGGCAAGGAATATGCACTCGCTGGCACGCTACAGCCGTAGCAACCAAATCAACGAGGAATGGATACAGGAGTATCTCAATATCGCCCACTCACAGGGACTGACCTCCATCCGTGCCCACTTCAACGTGCTGGCATGGAGTAGCGATAAGGAAGAACTTCGCCAGATCAAGAATGACGTGGGTTCAGCACTTGCTCTTATGGAATGCCACCCTCGCCACAACACCATTGATGCGGCAACGCTCTACTGGGCGGGTATTCCCGGCAATGCGGCAGACTTTCCCGCAGAAGAGTCATTCTATACTTTCATCGAGCCTGCCCTCTGTTTCTTTACGGCAGAGACGAACTACAAGGATTCGCTCTCTCCCTTCGGTATCAAGATGGCCGACCGCCTATCGGGAAAGCCTGTCCACTTGGACATCTCCGACCTGCCTATGAAAAAAGGCGTCATCACGAATAGGAATAAGTTCATCTTAGGGCCCTCGGGCAGCGGCAAGAGTTTCTTTACCAACCACATGGTACGCCAGTATTACGAGCAGGGGGCGCACGTCCTCTTGGTCGATACGGGTAACTCATATCAAGGATTGTGTGAGCTTATTCACCGCAAGACCAAAGGCGAGGACGGTGTGTATTTCACCTATACGAATGAAAGTCCGATTTCCTTCAATCCTTTCTACACCGATGATTACTTCTTCGATGTGGAAAAGCGGGAAAGTATCTGCACGCTCTTACTGACCCTTTGGAAGAGTGCCGATGAGCATATCACAAAGACCGAAGCTGGCGAACTTGGTTCAGCCGTAAACTCCTATATCGAACTGATATGTGCAAATCACAGCGTTACGCCCTGTTTTAATACCTTCTATGAGTATCTGCGGGACGTGTACCGCAAGGATATGGAAAAGCGTGACATCAAGGTAACGCTCTCGGACTTCAATATTAACAACCTCTTAACTACATTGAAGCAATACTATCGTGGCGGTCGTTATGATTTCCTGCTGAACTCGGACAAGAATATTGACCTGCTCTCCAAACGCTTCATCGTCTTCGAGATTGACCAAGTGAAGGATAATAAAGACCTCTTTCCTGTGGTAACGATTATCATCATGGAAGCCTTCATCAACAAGATGCGCCGATTAAAGGGTATCCGCAAGATGATTCTCATTGAGGAAGCGTGGAAAGCCATCGCTTCGGCAAACATGGCGGACTATATAAAATATTTGTATAAGACTGTCAGAAAGTATTTCGGGGAAGCCATTGTCGTGACGCAGGAAGTGGACGATATCATCCAGTCGCCCATTGTCAAGGAAAGTATCATCAACAACTCCGACTGCAAGATACTGCTCGACCAGCGCAAGTACATGACTAAGTTCGACGGCATACAGGCGATGCTCGGTCTTTCGGAAAAGGAAAAGAGCCAGATACTATCCATCAACCAGAACAACGACCCGAACCGGCTCTACAAGGAAGTGTGGATAGGGCTGGGCGGTATGCAGAGTGCTGTCTATGCTACGGAAGTGAGCATGGAGGAATATCTGACCTACACCACGGAGGAAACCGAGAAGGTGGAGGTGATGAACAGGGCGGCACAGCTTGGTGGGGATATCGAAACGGCTATTCGTCAGCTTGCACAAGAGAAACGGGCTGCACGAAATCGTTAATCGGACAAGACATATAAAGGATATGTTGGTTTAGCCAAACGTAGACAAATAATGCTCCAAACGTAGATAAACAATTGGACAAACGTGTCCAATCAATTAGACAGTCGTGTCCAAATACTTGGACTAACTTGTCCAACTTATCTATATAAAACAGCAAGCTGAATAGACATCCCTTAGTGGACATTCAGACAAACATAGTATTTACATCATAAACAAAAAGAACAATGAAAACAAGAATTTTAATGCTGCTGATGGGCACCGTCCTTTTATTCAGCGGAAAAGCCCACGCACAGTGGGTAGTAACCGATCCCGGTAACTTCGCGGGCAACATCGTCAATTCGGTCAAGGAGATTGCCACCGCCTCCAAGACGGTGAAGAACACCTTGGACGGGTTCAAGGAAGTGGAGAAACTCTACAACGACACCAAGAAGTATTACGATGCCTTAAAGAAGGTGAACAATCTCATCGGGGATGCCTACAAGGTCAAGGAGTGTATCCTGATGGTGGGCGACATCTCGGAGATTTATGTTACCTCGTATAAGAAAATGCTCTCGGACAAGAACTTCCGCCCTTCGGAGCTCGCTGCGATGGCTTCGGGCTATGCCAAGCTCTTGGAGCAGAGCGGTGAGAGTCTCAAGGAACTAAAGTCCATCGTCAAGTCGGGTGTCCTCTCGATGAACGACCACGAGCGCATGCAGGCAATCGACCGTATTTATACCACGCTTAGGGAAAACCGTTCGCTCGTGTCCTACTACACAAGGAAAAATATTTCCGTAAGCTACGTGCGTGCAAGGGAAAAGAACAACCTTGCTTCTGTCAAGGCGCTCTATGGTAATACGGCAAGCAGGTATTGGTAAATCTACAGAATAAAAAAGAACTTTCATAAAAAACTTTTGCTTATGGATTTTGCCAGTTTACATGAGCTGCTCCGCTCCACCTATGATGAGATGATGCCGCTCTGTGCCCAGATGACGGGCATTGCCAAGGGTATTGCGGGCTTGGGTGCACTCTTTTATATTGCCCTTCGGGTATGGGCTTCCATAGCCCGTGCCGAGGCGATAGACGTCTTTCCCCTTCTCCGTCCCTTTGTCTTGGGTTTCTGCATCATGTTCTTCCCGACAGTCGTACTGGGTACGATGAATGCCGTTCTCTCGCCCGTAGTGCAGGGAACGGAAAGCATGGTGCATCAGCAGGAGACCAACTTGGCGGAGCTTACCGCCAAGCGTAACCGTCTGCAGGAGGAAGCCTACCTGCGCAATCCCGAAACAGCCTACTTGGTATCCAACGAGAAGTTCGACCAAAAGATAGAGGAAATGGGTATCATCGGACCTGAAGATGCCGTGACGATAGCGGGTATGTATGCCGAGCGTGCTGCCTATCAGACCAAGCAGTGGGTGATGAAAATGGTGCACGACCTCATGGAGCTGCTGTTCCATGCCGCAGGGCTTATCATCGACACGCTGCGCACGTTCATGCTCATCGTCCTTTCCATCCTCGGCCCGATTGTCTTCGGCATAGCCGTATGGGACGGTCTTGCAGGTTCGCTCACGGCTTGGTTCTCACGCTATATCTCTGTCTACCTGTGGCTGCCTGTCAGTTCTATCCTTACGGCACTGCTTACGAAGATACAGGTGCTGATGGTACAGAAGGACATCGAAGCGCTCAGTGACCCCAACTACCTGCCTGATTCGGGGACGTGGTACTACATCGTCTTCTTCCTTATCGGTATCGTGGGTTACTTCTGCGTTCCCACCGTTGCAGGCTGGATTATCGAAGCAGGAGGCGGTATCGGCTCTTATGGTCGCAATGTCAATCAAGCTGCACAGCGCGGTGCACAAAGTGCCTACACGGGCGGACGATATGCCGCAGCAGGTGCCGGGTCGGTTATCGGCAATGTCGGTGGACGTATCAAGGGTGCGCTGCTCAAAGGAAAATAGAAATCAAGCAACTATGCTTAATTAATCAACAGCTATAAAAGGAAAAAGAAATGGAATTCAAATCACTTGGTAATATCGAGACCTCATTCAGACAGATAAGGCTCTACGCCTTTGTCTTTGCCATCGTCTGCGTGGCGATAAGCGGTTATGCCGTCTATGCCTCGTACAGTTTCGCTAAGGAGCAGCGGGAGAAAATCTATGTGCTTGACCAGGGAAAGTCGCTCATGCTTGCCCTCAGTCAGGATGCAAGTCGAAACCGTCCCGTAGAGGCAAGAGAGCATGTACGTCGCTTCCATGAGCTGTTCTTCACCATTGCGCCTGACAAGGATGCCATTGAGAAGAACATGGAACGTGCCTTCGTACTGTGTGACAAGTCGGCTTTCAACTATTACAAGGACTTGGCAGAGAAGGGCTATTATAACCGTGCCATATCGGGCAATGTCAATCAGCGCATAGAGGTGGACTCTATCCACTGCAACTTCAATACTTACCCTTATACGGTAACGACTTATGCACGGGAGTTTATCGTCCGTCAGAGCAACGTTACAGAGCGCAGTCTTGTTACGACCTGCACGCTGCAGAACTCTGTCCGTTCGGACAACAACCCGCAAGGCTTCCTGATGGAGAACTTCCTCGTCAAGGAGAACAGGGACATACAGACTTATAAACGATAAGGCTATGGCAAGGAAAAGAAACTTTTTACTCTCACGTCACTATCTGCGCTTTCACCTGTGGCTCCGCCATCGGTGTGAACGGCTCACGATAAGGCAGAGAAAGGAAATCGTCTATGGGCTGAGTTTCATCTATCTGCTCTGCTCGCTTTGGATGATAGCGCAGTTCTTCCTTCCTCCAAAGAAGGAGAAACTACCCATCCCCACGGGAAAGCTGACGGACAGTCCGATACGGACGGACAGCACTTTACATGAGTTACACGGCAATTTTTACCTACAACATCATCAAACAATCAAGGAAAATGGATAATAAACAGAAAGAACAAATGAAGAAAGGCTTGGTCTTCGGAGGACTGGGACTGCTGTTTGCCCTCTCGATGTGGTTTATCTTCGCACCTTCGGGCAAGGATAAGACTGCAGCGGAGCAGGGACTCAATGACAGTATCCCGCAGGCAACGACAGAAAAGCTCACCGAAAACAAGCTCAAAGCCTATGAATTAGGCGACAAGGCACACGAGGAGGAACAGACCCGCGAGGAGATGGGCAGACTGTCGGACTATTTCGCGCAGGACACTGCTCCATCAGAGGCGCAGCGTGCAGAGACGGCTGCTTCTACGGCAAAGATAGAAAGCTCCATGCATCGCTATGAGGAGAACAATCGCCTCTTGAACTCCTTTTACGCTCCCGACCCGCACGAGCAGGAGCGTGAAGCCCTGCGCTCGGAGATTGATAACCTTAAAAAGGAACTCTCTGCCAAAGACAGCAAGGAGGACAATGAAGAGAAACGGCAGCTTGCCTTGATGGAAAAGGGCTATCAGATGGCAGCGAAGTATCTTCCCAAGGCTTCTGCCGTTCCACCATCTTTGGGTAATGACTTTACCGAGGGTAAAGGGCAAACGTCAACGAACAAAGGTCAGAGTATGGGCAGTAATATAAGCGGAGGTTCGGCCGACTTGCCTGCAATGGAAATCTTGGCGGAACGCAAACAGGTAGTGTCCTCACTGGGGCAGCCGATGAGCGACGCTGACTTCATCAAGGAGTATGGCACGAAAGCACGCAACTTGGGCTTCCATTCGCTCGCAAGCACGGCTGCACCCACGATGCGCAACACACTCAAAGTGGTGGTGGACAGGACAACGACGCTCAAAGAGGGCGATAATGTCGTGCTCCGTCTGCTTGAAAGTGCCAAAGTGCAGGGCTTGCGTATTCCACGACAAAGCCGACTGATAGCCGTCGCCAAGATAGAAGGTAACCGTATGCACCTGCTTGTCAAAAGCATTGAGGTGGACGGACATATCATAGGCGTCAAGCTCTCGGCATACGACATGGACGGACAGGAGGGTGTGTATATACCAGGTTCGGAGGACATCAATGCGCTTAAGGAAGTCGGGGCGAACATCGGCGGTTCAATGGGTACATCCTTTACCTTCGCTTCCTCTGCCAAGGACCAGATTATCTCCGAGGCTGCCCGTGGGGTGATGCAGGGTGCAAGTCAGCTGCTTCAGAAGAAACTGCGCACCGTCAAGGTAACGCTCAAGGGTGGCTACCGCCTTTTCTTGGTTCAGTCCAAATAAAACAATCGAAAATGATAAGTAAAAAATAACATCAAATAAAAAAGGAACAATGAAGAAATTTATTTTATCAATGGCTATGCTTACCATGGTGGGAGCAACAGCCACAGCACAGGAAAACAATGATGGTCTGACACCAAGCCGTCCGCTTACTTCGGGCGAACTCTTTCAAGGTATGAGCCGTGCCATACCAAAGGGGCGTGTCGTTCTGCCGTATGGTCTTGACGTTACCTTTGACAAGACCGTGCATCTTATCTTCCCTTCTGCCATCCGCTATGTAGACTTGGGTTCACAGAACATCATCGCAGGGAAGGCGGAGGATGCTGAGAACGTACTACGTGTAAAGGCTTCAGTGAAGGACTTTGAGACGGAAACCAATATGAGTGTCATCTGTGAGGACGGCTCATTTTACGCTTTTAATGTAAAATATGCCGATGAACCGGAAAAGTTAAGTATCGAGATGAAAGACTTTCTCTCTACAACAGAAGGCAGGCTGCCAAGCAATCGCTCTGATATTTACTTTAAGGAACTTGGCAACGAGTCGCCCGTATTAGTAAAACTGATGATGCAGACCATCTACCAGAATGACAGACGCAGCATAAAGCATATCGGTGCGCAGCAGTTCGGCATGAAGTTCCTGCTGCGTGGCTTGTATGCCCATAACGGCTTGCTGTATTTCCACACTCGTATGGAAAACGGCACGAATATGCCATATTCGGTGGACTTCATCACATTCAAGGTGGTAGATAAGAAGATGGCAAAGCGCACTGCCATTCAGGAGCAGGTATTGCAGCCGCTTCGTGCCTATCATCAGGTGATGCAGGTGCGTGGCATGGGTAGTGAACACGCTGTGTTTGCGCTCGAGCAGTTTTCTCTTGCAGAGGACAAGCAGCTTGAAGTGACACTTTATGAGAGAAATGGCGGTCGCACGCTGACCTTCCATGTAACGGCAGAAGACCTACAACTGGCAAAAAAGATTGATAACCTCAAACTGAAATGGTAGACATTATGAAGAAGAAAATCATTTTATCGGTTTGTGCAGCGGTGGCAATGGCTTTTAGCTTGCCATCGCAGGCACAGCGACTGATACCCAAGCAAAGGGGCGTAGAGGTCGTAGGGAGTGTTCCGCTTATCAAGGGTGAAAAGTTCCTTGCTGCTGACAATTTCGGTATGGGAGCATCACTCACCCGATATTTGGGTCGTGAGAATTATACCTTTGTTATGGCAGAGTATGAACAGCAGAATATGCCGTACAGAAGTTATAACGTAAAACTCAAGGATGCTCTCTTGCAGGTGGGCTATATGCACCCTGTTCTCTCCGACAGAGGTAAAAACGTGTTTCTCTATGGTGGTATATCCGCCTTGGGTGGCTATGAGCAACTGAATGAGGACAAGAAGCTGCTGCCCGATGGGGCGACACTGCTCGACCGCTCCCGCTTTGTCTATGGCGGTGCCGTGCATGGTTCGGTGGAAGTGTTTCTGACGGACAGGGTGCTCTTTCTTGTAAAGGCACAGGGACGTTTCCTCTTTGGATCGGACGTGCATCGTTTCCGTCCGGCTGTTTCAGCAGGACTTAGGTTTAATCTTTAAGCAAGAATAGAAAATGAAAAAGAAAATATTAAGTTCGATATGGATAATGGGTGTGCTGACCCTTGCCGTGTTTTGCCTATCTGCTTGTGATAGGGATTTGGATGTTCAGCAGTCTTATCCGTTTACGGTGGAGACAATGCCGGTTCAGAAGGACATCATAAAGGGACAGACGGCTGAGATACGCTGCACGCTGAAGCGGGGCGGTGAGTTTGCTGACACTCGCTATACGATACGTTATTTCCAGTCTGACGGCAAGGGCTTGCTAAGAAATGATAATGGTACGGTTTTCAAGCCTAACGACCGTTATCCGCTGACGAAGGATGTGTTCCGCTTATACTACACCTCGCTGTCAGCCGACCGCCAGACCATTGACGTGTATGTGGAAGATAACTTCGGCAGGGTGCAGCAACTGACTTTCAGTTTCAACAACGAAAAGGCGGAAAATAAGGAAAAGTTCTCCGCAACAGTTACCAAAGTATTGAAAGATGCGAACAACTAAACACTTTGCTTTATTCTTTATTTTATGTTTATTCTGCCAGCCCATCCTTGCCCAGCGCAGGGTGCGGTTGGCAGACTTGTCTCCTTTCGAACGTGGTGTAGTTGTTGTTAAATACTTTGAGGGACTTCATAATAAGCCGAAGGATTTTCCTTATGTAGGGTATGGTCATCAGTTGCAACCAGGAGAGCACTTCACGGCGGATATGACGGAACGGCAGGCAGACTCTCTGCTCCGTGCTGACCTATGGAAATGCTTTGAACACTTCAAAGACTATGGTAAGGATGCGCTGCTACTCAGCCTACTTGCCTATAATGTGGGCGTGGGGAGATTGCTTGGTTATGGCAAGTACCCCAAAAGTAGGTTGCTGCGAAAAATTGAGGCTGGAAACAGGAACTTTTATCAAGAGTATGTTTCATTCTGCCGATACAAGGGAAAAGTTTTGAAAGGATTGGTGAAACGGAGGCAAGTGGAGTTTGCCATGTTTTATATACCTTGATACATCTATCCATCCACGCAACAGACTTGGTAAGAGTTTAGCTCTAATTTGAAGGCTCTTTTGTAGGATACAACTATACTTTCAAAGAGAGATTCCTTATCAAGAGTTGATGGATAGGTTATCCTCTTGCTTAGCCTTTTCTTTCATTCTTTTCTTTCATCCACCCTTCCTGATGTAGCAGAATGCCGTTGACTCCTTGTACGATGGTGATGTTTTCTTCGTCGATGATTTTTGTTACGCTCATAGTCTTATGTTTTGGGGTTATTGTTCGTTTTCAGTGCTTTCTCTTTGTGGTTTCACGCAGCGGAACAAGCAGACGGAAGCCATTTTTTCTGTCAGCACGTCATCGCCATACATACTCCGAAGTCGGCTTTCGGCTTCAGCGAAGGTGTCGTATGGAGGGTGGAAAAATCCTTTTCTTTCCATGACTTTCTTAACAAATAAATCAGCCAATCGGCGTTCGCCCTTGACATAAAAGCAGCCGCAGAAGCAACCGCCGGGTTTCAGCACGCGGAAAATCTCGGCAAAGGCTTTTTCTTTCTCTGGGAAAGCCTGAAAGCCGTTCATCGACAGTACGCAGTCGAAGATCTCGTTGGCATAGGGAAGTTCTCCGACATCTCCTTGCTCCAAAGACAGGTTGGCTATCTCCTCTGTCTCTTTCCGCAAAGCCGCAATGGCTATCATTTCTTCCGAATAGTCCAAACCAACGATCTCGGCATCTTTCATCCGGCGATACTTCTCGGCGGTGAAAATGGCAGTGCCGACAGGCACGTCAAGCAGTCGTCCCCGAAAATCGTCCGGTATGAGATCAAGCACTTTCCGAGCCAAGAGATTAGTGTCTTCGTTCCAAATAAATCGCATATATATCCTTGACCACCACTTCCGTCCGGTCAATAGGTCGTCGTAATGTTCCATCATCCTTTGGTAGGAATTGCTCTGTCTGTTTGCCATCATCTTCTTATCAAGAATGTTCATTTCTTATTTTGCAAAAGTACGATATCTGCTTCGTCTCTGCAATCGCCAATAATAATGATTTTTATTTCGAACATCCTCCATGTATGTGGATTGGGAATCACAGAACATCATTGTGGATAAGGTAGAAGATATTGAGAATACACTGTCTATAAAAACAGCAATGGTAACGGCAAGGATGCTTTACTGCTTACCTTGCTTTCCTACAGTGTGGGCGTGAAGCGACTACTTGGTTACGGTAGGCAACCCAAGAGAAAGATAGAGGCTGGTTACGAAAAATTTGTCGTGAGTATGTATCCTTTTGCCGATGCAGGGGCAAAAGATTGGTGAAGCAGAGACGTGTGGAGTTAGCCTTGTTCTTTCTTCCTTAGCAAATATGAAATATAATTTCCCTGCGACTTTCTTTTGCTTCTTTGCTTTGGTCGCCTGTTCGCTCAAAGACAAAGAAAAGAAGCCACGCAAATTTTCGGTTTGCGTGGCTCTTGGTCTTATTCAAGGTGCTGTTTCTACACTTTCGTTATTTTGTCTATTCGTCTGTTAGGGTGTATATCGAAAGCCCAATTTATCTCATCATCGGGCAAAGTGCTGTGAATGCTTCCACCCATAGCCAACCCACAATTTTGTAGGACTTTCTGCCGTGCTTCCTCCTTGCTCTCGGCAACCACATCGAATACGCCGTCAAAAACATATTCCGTATAGACTAAAAATCTCTGTTTCTTCATCATTCCTAATCTTAAAATTCAACCTTTAATAATCTGTACTGCTTTGGCTCTCCATTGGATAACTTGCGGTGTGTGAGCCAAAAGTGATGTGCGCCATAACCATAGGCGAAAAACTTGTCAAGTTCCGTTTCTTCGGCTATTTTGCCTATTGCCGTCCTTAACTCTTCCTCATTGTCGGATAGGGTTATCGCATTGATAACCCTGATGAGAATATGCGGTATCTCGTCCGTGTAGTTATAGATGATGTTTTCTATCTCTGTTTTCATATCTCTGATATTTTAATGGTTCATACTTCATGCAGTTGCTTTCATTCTTCGGCTTATTAGTTCTCGATTAGCATTAACAAGGTTCACTATCTGTTCGTGATACTCCGTATTCTTGTTGCACACTCCACGACTTTGCACCACTTT
Organism: Alloprevotella rava; assembly: GCF_014195585.1. Taxonomy (GTDB): domain Bacteria; phylum Bacteroidota; class Bacteroidia; order Bacteroidales; family Bacteroidaceae; genus Alloprevotella; species Alloprevotella rava. The sequence continues at coordinate 65,456 of NZ_JACICA010000003.1, forward strand.
GAGCGTGTCCAGATTGACCTCAATCGTTTCTATCCGTCTGCCCTCAATGGTTGCCGAAAGGATAAGCGAGTTTTCTTTGAGATAGTAAGCATTGTCGAACACGCAATGGTGCATTGATACTCCTTCCTCCAAATGTTCCTGCACACTCTCCAATACGTGAACTTGGATTGTGCCGTCCGTGAAACAGATACCGAAGAACTTGGATTTGAGTTCGTGGAAACGCTTCTCTTCCTCCATTGCCTTTTTGCGTTTCGCCGCCTTTTCTTCCTTTTCCCTTTGTCTGCGGAGTTCGCTTTGTCTTAGGTCGTGTTCCCTATGCAGGTCGGTGGGGCAAACATACTTCGGGCTGTGTATGTCTTTATTCAATCTGCGGAGCATATCCACATAGTCGCACCATAGAGAAATATCCTCTATCTCATAGCCGTTGCGAGTGGCAACTTTGTAGGACTGCCAACAAGCGTCAAATGTCGAATTGTTGTTGAGGAAATAGCGTAAATGCTCCATTCGTCCTGCTTTCATCAATGTTTCAGCCCGGCTGTCAGAAAGCAATGCAGGAATGAATATTGTCGGGGCTATATCGTGAAAATCATCCTCAAATCCATTCCTGCGGAGTGTGTCTGTAACCTTGAATTTAGGATATATCTGCGAATAGGCTGCATATTGGTAGGCTTCGTTATCGTTGCGGATTGCCATAGGGCTATAATAGGAAAAGGTATCAACATAGTGTCCCAATACCCTCTGTATGGCAACCACTGCTTTTCGTCCTTGCATATTCCACCAATATTGCCCAATCTCAATTATGGAAGTTTGTGCTTTGTAACCTTTCTCCATACCCACAATAAGTAGGAACATACGCAATACTTGAAACTCTCCACATGTGGTAAGTAGGGTGAAATACTGCTTCTGCTGCAACTTGCGTTCGTAGGTTTCCTTGACCTGCAACTTTGCCCTGCAAACCGTGCAAGTGCAAGTTTCTCTCTGTTTGTCCATTACCCAACTATGCCCACAATCCATACAAGTAGTACGACCTTTTGGCAAGCGGTAGGCAAAGTGGTCTATGCACTCACGGAAAGCCCACTTGCTTTGTGTCTTGGTTATCGGGCGAAGATGCTTGCTTTGCCCCAAAACCGCCTTTTCAAATTTGTTTCTCGGTTTCATAGGCTTAATCGAATAAGGAGGGTTGCACAACCTTGTTTTCCGCTTTCTTGGTACGCTCGCTGTGGCTACGCATCTTGGCAAGCTGTTCGCGTTGGTACTGCTCGATGGCTTGTCTGCGTGCTTCTGCCTTTTCCTCGTCCGTGAGCTGTACCACATGGTTTACCGCCACATGGCAATCAAGGGGTTTGCCGATGTCGATATTATCCTCATCGAAAAAATGCACTGCCATAGAATAGATTTCATCGTCGTCGAAACCATTGCAACCGCTTTTCTTCACCTCGTTTAAGATGTAGGTTACACAATCTTCTATGTTCTTGTTAGGCTTCATCAAGTTGGGGGCAAACAAGGGGTCTGTCGCTGCACGCTGGTTGAGATACTCTGTAATCGTCCGTGTAAAATGTTCTGTTCCTTTCATAGTTCTTTAATATTTAGGAATTTCTACAATTTGATTGATGCGTCCATATAGGTAGGCTCTTAGGCTTGTTCTGTCGGGTGCGTAACACTTGCTCACTTTTTTCAGCCACAGGGTTAATGCGGTAATGAGAGGAGGAGCTATATCCTTTGCTGTTCATCGAAGATGTTGTATTTACTTTTTGCTTATCCATAGCGACATTTTTTTTATGCGTCCAAAGATCGGAGTATGCTGATTCCTTTTTGTAGCAAAAAAGAGGTGGCGGGGCGGGCTTGCACAAGGTTTTGGCGGAAAATACAACCCGTAGGTGTGGAGATTTTCCAGACAAACCAAAGGCTTAAGACCTTGAGAAAGCCACAAGCCCCGTACTACCTTTGCGGATAAAAAGGGAACAGCATCCGTCTCCTTGTCATCGCATATCGTGGAGCATAGGAAAAGAAGCAAAAGTGCAACGCTCGTAGTGGAAAATAGAAAAGGTGGCTATCTCAATATGCGAGATAACCACCTGATGAACGATAAATGAAAGGTATTACAGAGCCGTGCTTCTCAAAGCACGCAAAGCAGGATGGCACAGAGAATTGCCAGCCAGAAGAGAATGCTCAGCAGCGTAATTGTCACTTTTAGAATTACCCTGACTATAAAGCGTAGTATCAGAAAACCTGCAATGACAGAGACGGCAGTTACGACTTGCGGCGTTACCATCTTCGAGATAAGCCAAATGGCACCGATAACGACGGAAAGCAGGATAGCGAGTTCGATGAAGCGTGTCCAACCGAAGCGGCGGACTTGCTTGGGAGAATTCGGCTGCTGCTTGATATTGTCGGTTTTGTTCGATGCGTCTGCCTTGATGAAGGCAGGTGTGTGAACGTCTTGATTCATGATGTTTATATTCATATCGGAGCTTTTAATAGTTCAAGAGCAATAACAAGATATTCTGCCTCACAAAGCCAAGTGTTTGCCCAAACTCTTGGTGTGTGGGGAAGAATAGTTATCTTGGCTCTTGACACTACAAAAGCTCCCGATGGTGTTACATCAAGTCATGTTCTCACTATCGACTGTTGGCAGACCATTAACCTCGATAAGCAGAACGATTGTCCCTGTCAGTTCGGTGTAGAGTTTCTCATACTCAGGACTTGCGCCAAAATCGTCCGTGAGTTCATACTTGTCGAAAACGCTTTGCACAGCCTTGTTCTTCAGGAGTATCGGGGATAGTCTTTCGGGAAGAGGAGAAGGGAGTTCTTTTTCAAACTCATTCTCTAAAACTGAAACAAGGGTGTCGTACTTGGAAAAATGCAAACCTTGGTATAACACTTCGCTTGCCATTACCTCTGCCTCTGGGTGAGAGAATCCTTGTGCCATTGCATCACAGTAGGTAGTAAGGGCTTCATCGGCTCTTGCCGTTATGAATGGTTTGTCACTCAGCATTTCGGGGAAATGCTCACTGAGGTAGTTCTCTAACTTCAGACGGAAGTAGGATAGTTCTTTCTTAGTTGTCATAATCTTCTTGGTTTAGGGTTATACATTATTATATTATCGGATTCCCATTGCCTTGTTGAACTTACCGAGTTTGTCGGCAAGCTGTTCCATGTCATGCTCAATCTTCTTGTTGGTGATGCGAGCATAAATCTGTGTGGTCTTTATGTTGGTATGTCCCAGCATCTTCGACACACTTTCCATCGGAACGCCCTTACTCAAAGACATGGTGGCAAATGTATGCCGGGCAAGGTGAAAGGTCAGGTTCTTCTTGACACCGCAAAGGTCGGCTATTTCTTTCAAATACGCATTAGTCTTCTGATTCGTCAGTATGGGGAATAGTTTGCCGTCCCGATAGGTCTTTCCACTATACTTTGCAATGATGCGCTTCGGAATATCGAGAAGTAGGACATTTGTTTCCACGCTTGTTTTCTGCCTTTTGGTCATAATCCACTGCTTGTCATCGAGCGTGACGATGTTGTCCGGTGTGAGATTGGACACGTCAATGTATGCCAGCCCTGTAAAGCAAGAGAAGATGAAAACGTCCCTTACCAGTTCCAAACGCTGGATGCCGAAATCCTTGTTGGCTATCTTCATGATTTCTTCGTCCGTGAGGAAACCACGGTTTACCGGCTCCAAGTGGAAACGATGATTGAGAAAGGGGTCGTGAAGGAGATAGCCACGCTTTTGTGCATATATGGTTACGGTTTTGAGAGCCTTCATTTTCTTGACCGACGTATTGTAAGCGCAGCCTGCCACAGTACTCAGATATAACTCAAAGTCTTGTACCACGGATGGTGTGAATTCTGTCAGTCCTATATCCTTTCTTCCATATTTATGGATAAGGAACTCTGAGAAATGTCTTCTCAAAACACTGTACTTTTGCAGACTGTCTTTGCTGATGGTGTGTCCGACACGCTGCTTGATGTCTTCGTTGAACTTGTCGAATACCGGGAGGAAAGTTGTGTACTCCCTGTCTTTTCCTATAAAGAAAGAACGGATTTTCTCCAATGACAGGGACTCGTCATCCTCAAACTTGCGGTAAATTCCATTCAATGTAGTGGAAATAGAGTCCAATGCGGCATTGACGGACAAGCTTTCTGCCGTCCTACCTTTAAGCCGGCTTGTGGCATTATTCCACATTGTCTTATCCACGAAAATTTTCGTAGAGCCAAAATTTGCCATTTCTCCGTTAAGGAATACACGGAGCATTACAGGCGACTTTCCTTCTTTGTTCTCATAGTTTGAGCGTAGGTAGAAGGATACCTTGAAATTTGTTCTCATAATGCATCATTCTTTTGTGTAGCACTCGGCTGCAAAGTTAATATATAACATACTGAAACAGAAAGAATTGATGCCGTCAAAATGGTATTCAGAATTCCGTCACTGCTACATTTTTTATTGCTACAATTTTTGTGTAGCAGTTTATGTAGCAGAATTTGACCGAATAATGACTGTCAAAACATAGGGTTATGCCGTCAGGCGATAGAGGTATATACAAAGAAAAATCGTTGTAAAACCTTGATTTTACAACGATTAGCTAATTTTTGAAGGCTAAATTGACAACCTTTGTGAAGTCCTTTTGAAGCCTATTAGCGGAGAGAGAGGGATTCGAACCCCCGGTGCCTCTCAGCACGGCGGTTTTCAAGACCGCTGTAATCGACCACTCTACCATCTCTCCTTTCAGTCGCTTGACGCGATGGCTTTTAGTCGAAAAGCGGTGCAAAGATAAAGGTATTTTTGGATACAACAAAGGGAAAAGGCATTTATTTTATATTTTTTTGAAATTTAGTTGATTTGGCCCAAAATAGAACAGGGGACACTGATTCGCGCGCCAAAGCATGGGGATTTCATTTTCAAAGGTGTTGGGAGGTTTAAGGTGGAGGAAACAAGATAGGAGGAGTATTATACCGCGAAAGGGGTAGTTGAGACAGGAAAGGCTTTGCGTAATTTTGCAACCACCAAAAGAAATGAAAGTTTAGAAATATATTCATTAAAGAAAATAACAAAGAAAATTATGAAGAAGACATTAGTGGTGTTTGGTTCCAGCACCGGAACTCTCGAGGGCATTGCAGAAGACATTGCCAACAAGTTAGGAGCCGATGTTAAGAATGTATCAGAAGTGGATGCAGCTTTGCTCGAAGAATATGACAACCTGCTGCTTGGCTCTTCCACTTGGGGCGCTGGCGAAGTTCAGGACGACTGGTACGATGGCCTCGAAGTGCTGAAACAAGCCAATTTGGCAGATAAGACAATCGCTCTCTACGGCTGTGGCGACGCTGAAAGCTACGGCGACACCTTCTGTGGCGCACTGATCGAGCTCTACAATGCAGTGGCTAACAGTGGTGCTAAACTGGTGGGTGCTGTTGATGCTTCAACCTACAACTATGTAGATTCTGAGGCCGTTGTTGATGGTAAGTTCGTAGGCTTGGCTCTCGATATCAACGAGGACAACGACGAGCGCATCGCCAACTGGCTGGAGGAAATCAAGGGCCAATTGGCCTAATCTCTTCCCGAAGCTTAGCTGGGCACATTTGTTACCCGACCTAACAGCCCTTCCTGTTCGGCATTCCTTTTGTTCAAGGAGTTTGTCAGAAGGAAGATTCCGCTTGCGGAACGAATAAAGGGCTGGTCCCGTAACTCACAAACACATTTTTATTATGGCAAAGTTTGAAAAAGGTAAGATTTTCGTAGCAAACGATTTGGTAGACTATGCAGAAGGTGGCGTAGTAAGTAAGGAATTGGTACACAGCAATGCTGGCAGCGTAACACTGTTTAGTTTTGACGAAGGCCAAGGTCTCTCCGAACACCTCGCACCTTTCGATGCCTTCATCCAAGTGACTGATGGCGAGATGCTACTCAACGTTGAAGGCACGGACAATCGCATCAAAGCCGGCGAGAGCTTCATCATTCCCAGCGGGGCACGTCACAGCGTAAAAGCAGAACGCCCCTTCAAAATGATTATTACAATGATACGAGGGTAGACACGAGGGGGACGACAACAAGATACAAGGGACGAACGTTGGGGAGGAGCTTTCTCCTTCAGTCAGCATCTCGTACGAAGTAACTTGCAAAATCGTCTCCCGCCCCTTGTTAAAAACAAAAGAAACAATGAAAATTGAAAAAATCCACGCAAGAGAAATCCTCGACTCAAGAGGTAATCCCACGATAGAGGTAGAAGTGACACTCGAAAACGGTGTAATGGGTCGCGCCAGTGTTCCCTCTGGTGCTTCTACGGGTGAAAACGAAGCACTCGAACTTCGCGATGGCGACAAGGCTCGCTATGGCGGTAAGGGCGTTCTGAAGGCTGTTGAGAATGTCAATAACATCATTGCTCCCGCGCTTCGTGGCGACAATGTGCTCAATCAGCGCGCCATCGACTATAAGATGCTTGATCTCGACGGTACACCGACGAAGAGCAACCTGGGTGCTAATGCCATTTTGGGCGTGAGTTTGGCCGTGGCTCAAACGGCGGCCAAAGCACTGAATATGCCGCTCTATCGCTACATTGGTGGTACCAACACCTATGTACTCCCTGTTCCGATGATGAACATTATCAATGGTGGCGCTCATAGTGATGCTCCCATCGCCTTCCAAGAATTCATGATTCGCCCGGTAGGTGCAAGTTCTGAGAAGGAAGCTATCCGCATGGGCGCTGAAGTGTTCCACGCATTGCAGAAGGACCTCAAGAAGCGTGGCCTCTCCACGGCTGTGGGCGACGAAGGTGGTTTCGCACCAGCTCTCGACGGCATTGAAGACGCCCTGCAGAGCATTGTCGACGCCATTCGCAACGCCGGCTACGAACCAGGCAAGGACATCCGCATCGCTATGGACTGCGCAGCGAGCGAGTTTGCCTCTGTTCGCGATGGTAAGTACTATTACAACTACAAGCAACTTTCTAACGGTATGCCCAAAGACCCGAACGGCAAGGAACTTTCCGATGACGAACAGATTGCTTATCTCGAAGAACTCATCACCAAGTATCCTATCGACTCTATTGAGGACGGTCTGGATCAGAACGACTGGGAAGGCTGGAAGAAGCTCACTGCTGCCATTGGCAACCGCTGCCAGCTTGTGGGCGATGACCTCTTCGTCACCAACACACGTTTCTTGAAGAAGGGTATCGAACTCGGCGCGGGTAACTCTATCCTGATCAAGGTCAACCAGATTGGTTCGCTCACCGAAACCCTCGAAGCCATCGAGATGGCCCATCGCCACGGCTACACTTCCGTAACTTCTCACCGCTCGGGCGAGACGGAGGACACAACGATTGCCGACATCGCTGTGGCTACCAACTCTGGACAGATTAAAACAGGTAGTATGAGTCGCACCGATCGTATGGCTAAATACAACCAGCTCATTCGCATCGAAGAGGAACTGGGAGCCTGCGCACGATATGGCTATGAGGCTTAAAATTTGGACAATTTAGATGGGCACTACTGCCCGTTCTAAAAAATACTCAAAACGAGGTACAAGAAAACGAAGGGCTTTCTCTCTCCACTTGTACCTCGTTTTTCTTTATTCCGTTCATTTATGGGGAAAAATCCTGGAGAGGGAAAAAGTATATTATATATATCATCGTCCATATCCTTATTGTGTTTGAGAATACAATAAGGCTGTCAGCTGACACCCTTATTGCGTCAGCCGACGCCCTTATTGTAGCGGAGCAAATAATAAGGAAGACTGAAACGAAGAGGAAACTTGCTCCTCCTCCTGTTTTGTTTTCGTGTTGTCACGTCGTCACGTTGTCACGTTTTTGCTATAACGGATTGGAAATGTGCGTATTGTGCGCGTGACAACAGTGTGACAACAAAATCAATGGCGAAATTCATTGTCACGCACTTAAACAATTATATATCAGCGTGTTTACTTCATAGTGACAACGTGACAACATGACAACGAAATCGAGCAGTTTCTCTGGTGGAAGAGAGAGAGCTTATATCCTTCAACTCATTCTGTGCAACATCCCCTTTCCATGAAAGGACTCGGACCTATAATATCTCGCACTACTATTTTTAGTTTCTCTTTATTTGCACATTGACTAAGGCTTCTGTGTATTTTGTTGAGAAATTTCGTATTTTCGCAAAAGAAAGGATATAGACGAGAAAACAGTCGGTCTCTTCAGGATAGTTTGTAACCCCTCTAAAAACAGGAACGCATGAAAAGGAAGTTGTTGTTTTTGTTATTGATGTCGGAAATGTTAGGAGTCTCTGCCGTGGCACAGACCACCATTCCGCAGTTGTACACAGATAGTATATTGTTCGGTCAGAAAGGTTCGGCAGATGTCATCACCCGCGACCGCATGAACAAAGGCTTAGTGGGTACTCCGCTGGAGGCACTCAGTGGGCAGGCGGCAGGTGTGAATATTGCCTCGAGCGGTGCTGACCGCATGGCAATGCTCTCCTCGGTACGCGTGCGCGGTACTACTTCTCTAACGGGAGGTAACGATCCCTTGGTGATTATCGATGGGGTATATAGCGACCTCTCCGCGCTCAATAGTATCTTCCCCGCCGATATTGAGAGTTTCGCCATCTTGAAAAACGCAGCAGAGACCGCCCCCTACGGTTCGCGCGGAGCTTCGGGCGTCATACAGGTGACGACGAAGAAAGGCGCGGGCAATCATTTCCATATCTCCTACGATACCAATCTGGGACTGGAATCCGTCTATAAAACCCTTCCGATGCTCACAGCCGCGCAGTATCGGAGCGAAGTGGCACGCCTCGGACTGACAATTCCAGACGGTGGATTCAACACCGACTTTCAGCGCGCCATCACGCGCACAGGTTTTATCCAAAATCATCATTTAGCGTTCAGTGGGGGCAGTGAGAATTCCAACTATCGAGCCTCCTTGGCGCGCATGGACCATAATTCTATCATTCGCCTTCATGGCAGCAACAATTTTGCCGCAAAGGTCGATTTGATGCAACGCGCCTTCGATGGATTGCTACAAATCGACATGGGACTCTTCGGCACCTCGATGCAGAAGGACAATATCTTTGACGTGCAAAAACTCTTCTACTCCACAGCCGCGCAGAATCCCACCCTCGACTATGCCCCTAAGGCTTCAGGCGGTTGGGATCGCAATTCGCAAGCCTCACAAATCGTACCGCCAGGCGCGCTCCTTAATGAACAAGACAAGGATAAGCTCCTGAATTTTAACACCCATCTCCGACTGACAGCGCGCCTGTCGAAAGATGTGAGCCTCTCGGCTTTTGGCTCTTATTCCTACAACTCCTCTTCCAACGGGCAGTATCTCCCCACCTGGTTGTGGGCACAAGGGCAGGCCTATCGCTCCGAACTCAAGAGCGAAGACTGGTTGGGCAATCTGGAAGCGCGTTGGAGTCACACCTTTGGCCGTCATGCACTGAGTGCGCTCTTCTTTGCCGAATTGCAAAAACTCGAACAGCGTGATTTCTACACCACCGTGAAAGGCTTCACCAGTAACGAATTCGGTTTCGACAATCTGGCAGCTGGCAGTCTGCGCCCCTATGGCGGCACAGGCAGTAGCTATGAAAATACAAATACCACCTCCTTTATGGCACAAGCCGAATATGGATACCGCGATTTGTTCACGCTGACGGGCAACATCCGTGCCGACGGTTCTTCCATTTTTGGTTCGGGCAACAAATGGGGCTTCTTCCCCTCCGTGTCGGCAACGTGGGACGTGCTCAATACGCTTCCCCAAATGCGCACAGCGTGGTTCAATACGTTCAAACTGCGCTCCGGCTATGGTCTTTCGGGCAATACGGGCGGCATACGCTCCTATAATTCGCTCCTCCTGCTCAATCCCGTTGGGGTGATTTCTTGGAAAGGCACACCCGCCACCACGTTTGGCATCCTCTCCAATGCCAACCCCGATTTGAAGTGGGAAACGCGCAGTTCCTTCAATGTGGGAGCTGATATGGGCTTTTGGAAAAACCGCGTGGTGCTGACGGCGGAGTACTACTACTCTCGTACGCGTGATATGCTCTATATGTACGATGTGCCCGTACCTCCTTTCGTTTATCCGCAAATGCTGGCGAATCTTGGCTCTATGAGCAATAGCGGTTTTGAATTTGGGCTTGGCGTCACCCCTTTGCAGCGCAAGGATATGGAACTGAACATCAATGTCAACGTGTCGTTCCAGAAAAACAAACTCCTATCGCTGAGTGGAAACTATCAAGGACGCTATTTGTCGGCCTCTACGGTGACGCCCATTGGAGGCTTGAACGGTGCCGGCTTCCACGGTGGCGACAACAATATTGTTTATCAAATTATCGGACAACCCTTGGGTGTTTTCTATCTGCCCCATTGTAAAGGTCTTGTGAAGCGCGCTGATGGTAGTTATGCTTATGATATCGCCGACTTAAATAAGGATGGAAAAATAGACCTTTCCGACAGCGGCGACCGCTACATTGCTGGACAAGCCACGCCAAAGATGACGCTCGGCTCGAACATTAGTTTCCGCTACAAAAACTTCGATGTGGCGCTGCAAATGAATGGCGCGTTCGGGCATAAGATATACAACGGCACAGCGCTGACCTACATGAACATGACCAGCTTCCCTTACTACAACGTGATGGCGAAAGCGCCTGCGGCCAACATTACCGACCAGATAGCTTCCGACTACTGGTTGGAGAGCGGAAACTATCTCAATTTCGACTACCTGACGGTGGGGTGGAACATCCCCGTGCAGCAGTGGTCGCGCTATATCAGCAGTTTGCGCATCTCTATGTCGGTGAACAATCTCGCCACGATAACGAGCTACAGCGGACTGACGCCCATGATCAATAGCTATGCCGTCAATAGCACTATCGGCATTGACGACAAACGCACTTATCCCATTTATCGCACCTATAGTTTCGGACTTTCAATACAGTTCTGATTATGAAGAAATCGCTCTTTACCATAGCACTTTGCCTGCTGCTGACGGGATGCCTCAGTGAAGATCCCAAAGGGCAGCTGACAGAAAAGGATGCTTACGCCACGGCTGCTGGCGTGGAGCTTCATCTTGTGAACAATTTGTACAACTATATCGGAGGAAACCAAGATAGTCAGGGATTGATGGGGACGCCGCGCGGCGTTTACGACTTCAATTCGCTGACGACGGACGAACAAATGCTACCCATTCGCGGCGGCGACTGGTATGATGGTGGTTTCTGGCAACGTCTGCACACCCACCAGTGGACAGATTCGGAAGAGCCGCTGCAAAACACTTGGAATTATCTTTACAAGGTGGTCATGCTCTGCAATCGTTCGCTTTATAAAATAGACCGCAATCGCAATGTGCTGACATCTGCGCAGTATGAGAGCTATACGGCGGAGGTGCGCGCCATTCGGGCAATGTACTATTTCTACATTATGGACCTCTTCGGACGTGTACCACTTGTGACCAGCTATTCCGAAACTCCTGAAACAACGGGGCAAACAGAGCGCAGCGCAACTTACGCCTTTATCCTGAACGAGCTCAATGCTGCTCTGCCCAATCTCTCTATGGAGCGGAGCAACTATGTGGGGGCAAACTATGGGCGAGTGACGAAGCCTGTGGTGTGGTTCCTTTTGGCAAAACTCTATCTCAATGCGGAAATTTATGCCGACGACGATTGGACGGATGCGCATCGCCCTTCGGGGAGTGGTTTGTTCTTCCAGGTTGATGGGCATAAACTGAATGCTTGGCAGGCTGCTATAGCTTATTGCGAGAAACTCACGGCGGCGGGCTATGGTCTTGAAGCCGATCCAGCGAAGAACTTCTCCGTTCAGAACGAAACTTCAGCTGAAAACATTTTTGTCATTCCGATGGACAAGCTTCTTTATGCCAATCAGTTCCTTTATCTCTTCCGCAGTCGCCACTATGCCCACGGTTCAGCCCTTGGTATGGATGCCGAAAACGGTACATCGGCCACTCTCTCCACCGTTCGTGCTTTCGGCTACGGAACGGAGAATCTCGACACGCGTTGGGCGATGGATTTCTTTGCCGATACGGTCAGTGTGGACGGCAAGGTGGTAATGCTCGACAATGGCAAACCGCTTGTTTACAATCCGCTTGAAGTGCGCGACAACCTCACGGGATCTCCTTACGAACAAACAGCGGGTGCACGCATGAAGAAATATGAAGTGGATCGCCAGGCTTATTCCGATGGGAGATTACAGAATAACGACATTGTGCTCTATCGTTATGCCGACGTGCTACTCATGCAGGCCGAAGCCCTTGTGCGCAATGGCGATGATGGCTCAGCCCCCTTTGATGCCGTCCGCGCCCGCGCAGGAATGCCCCTCCGCTCGTGTACGCTGACAAATCTGCTCACCGAGCGACTTCTCGAACTCATGTGGGAAGGTTGGCGCCGCAACGATCTCGTTCGCTTTGGCGAGTTCGATACCAATGCCTATCTCACTGTCTTCCCCATCCCTCAAAACGTGCTCGACCTTAACGGAAAATTGACACAGAACAAGGGGTATAAATAGCGGCAGGTACACCCTCTGCAACACAATATAGAAAAGCATCTGTAAGTCTATGTTCTAACATAGCATTTGCAGATGCTTTTTTCAACGGCTGTATTCGCCTTTTTCTGACTCTTTTTCTTTTTTCGGACACATTTTTTGAAGAGTTAGAAAAGAGGGTGATAGCCAAGTGTTTTCCTACAATCTCTCAGGATTTTATATGTGGTAACATATAAAAAGAGCGTTGTTGAAATTCTTTTTCTATTGGATGTCGTTTAGGAAATTACTGACGGTTTTGACTGCTTCGGCAAATGCTGTGGGCTGTCCAGAGACGGTTATGAACAGATGCGAAGCGGTTGGGTAGATATGATAGGTTACGGGGCGGTTCAGTTTTTGTAACCGTTTGACAAAGTCGGCAGTCTGATCCAGCAGAATATCGTGACCAGCAGAGATAAAGAGTGCTGGCGGCAAAGCCTTCAATGCTTTGTCGCTACATAAACCTACTGACACAAGCGGATTCTTTTCGTTGTGATGGGCATAAGCCTCGTTGAATGCCTCAAGTAGTTCTGCATCATTTCCATACCCTTTCGCATACTTTTCCCACGAAGCCGTCTGCTCTGTAAAGAGTTTTGTGACAGGATAGATAGAAATGACTTTGAAGATATTGGGAACAGACATGGTTGTTGCCAATGCCAAATTCCCTCCTGCACTATCTCCTCCAATCGAGATCTGTGTAGAGTCGCAGTTCCACTCCTCCGCATGAGCTTTCAGAAAGGAAATGGCTCGCTGACAATCTTCGAGTGGAGCGGGGAAAGGATGAGTCGGTGCGAGGCGATAGTTGAGCGCGGCCACAACACAATCTGCCTCCAAGGCAACAGCAGCGCAGAAACGGGCGCAACTGTTGATGCTGCCAAAACACCATCCGCCGCCATGCAGATAGAGCAGTATGGGGCGTTTGCGCGTTGAGGCTTTCTTCGGAGAGAATAAACAGATGTTAGGTGAAGGGTAAAACGTTTTGACATTTTCCGGTAGTGTCGGTGCTTGATTCCTGCTCTCTCTTATTTTTTGTAAGTTCGAATCGTTGCCTTGCATGGCAGCACGAACAGCAAGCATCTGCGTGTGTTGCAATCCTGGTTTCATCTTTGCCAGAAAGGCCTGTTCTTCAAGCAGCATCTTTTGTTGCAGCACAGAATCTGGGTATATGGAATGGGCCGTTAGTGAGGATAACGCCATGAGTGCGGAAGAGATATATTTAAGAGAACGTAGTTTCATTGGTCAAAGTTTTATGCTTTTATATTTACCTTTATTTTGCTTTTGTGCGAAGTTAGAGCTTATATTCGTTTTCGGCAACGGCTGTTCACTAAAATAAGGTTTTATGGGAGAAAAAAGCAAGTTCGTATGGAGAGAATCACGGGGACAGAAGCATATATTTGGCAGAGAAAACATCTGTATGTAACCTCTTTGCTCCCACTAAAAAGAGGGAAATTCCTCAAAAGGCTTCATTTTGAAACTTTTCTGGAGATGTTGTACAAGTGCTATATATGTACTCGTAAATATCCTTATTGAATTTGAGAATACAATAAGGCTGTCAGCTGACGCAATAAGGCTGTCAGCTGACGCCCTTATTGTATTTTTACAGAATTGTCCTTCCCCTCACTGCGGGTAGTGAGGAGGGAAGGACAATTATTGTAGGTGGAGATATATGGGATTAGTGTTTTGTCCGATGATTATTGTAGCGAATTTTCCAACCTGTCCAAATGCACCAAGCGAGGGCCAGACCTATGAGGAAAATGTATAAAAGAGTGCCTTTGCCTAAGAAGGTGTAGATGCGGCCAGTGTGGATTTCTATGCAGACATTGCGCAGCGACATGGGGAGGGAAGCCATGCGAGGCGGCATGGGGAGGGCGGGAGTGCCGTGATAGTAGTCGACAACGATGGGAGATTTGCTGAAGTGAGAGGTGAACCCCGCCACGGCATTTTTCCCAAGGGGGATTCCGCGAATGGGTTCGGCGGGGCGCCCCGTGAAATAATCGGTCACAGTGCCCTGTTTTCTGTTCCAGCGAAACATACCATAGAAAGAGCCGATGAGCCACTGCCCCTGGCTGTCCTTCTCCTGCGCGTTGATGCCCATAACGCTCACGGGCGGTTGCGTTGTCAGAGCTTGCGGTTGTGCGTGTAAATCCTTGAGAGAAAAGAAGCCTTCAGAGGAATAGAGCAACCATTCCTGCTCATCAGCATCGTAGCGCAGCGTGCGGAGTTTTTCGTGCCAAGGATTGTTGCTATCCATGGTGGTGAAGGGGATGGGAGGGATTTTTCCCGAAGCAATAGCTATGAGTGCTGGTGGGCGCAACATCCATCCCGTGATGCAAAGAAAAAGCGTCAGGGCAATGGTGAGTTTTCCAATGTGGTTGTGCCATGCCGAAAGTTTGCGCCGAAGCAAGCGCCCTCTTTCTTTGCTCAAATGGGGGAGAAACCAGTACACAACGCCCGTTAGCGTTAAGAAAATGAGGACGATTGCGATACTATCAACGAGGAGTACGCCCACGATTCCGAAAAGCTCCCCACTGTGTAAGAACCAGATGGTGCGAAATAGCGATACTTTACCTTCGTCGTTAGCTGCTTTCGTCAGACTGATGCGGGCGAAGTTCGCGTAAGGAGGGCGAGCCAGGAAGATGTGCGAGCGACCCGTCACGATGAGGCTGTCGCCCTGTGTGGTGATGTCGCTCAGCTTTTCGTCCTCTTCCCGAGGCAGAGCCTCTTCGCTCCATTGCCCATTGGGCTGCAAACGATAGAGCCCATACTGCCCCAGCGCAAAGACTTCGCCAGCGGGCGTAGTGACCATTCCGCGAATTTGGCGGAAGTCGGCTCCGTGGGGTAGTCCTTGGTTGAAATCGGTGACAGACGCTGCCGTGCTATCCGTTAGCCAAATGCCGCTATTGCCATAGATAAGCACCTGCTGTTGCCAGCGTATAGTTCCGCGCAGGAGTCCGCCGTTCCACTGTTTGTAGCGATAGTCGGAAGGAAGTGCGGAGCGACTGATATTGACATTTGAGAAAAGTTCAGCATGGTTCAACACCAGTCCCGACACGCAGAACATGATGATGAAGAAACCCAATATCAGTCCGAACCATTTGTGGTGCTTGCGCCAAGCAGCCTTTTTCATTTCTTTTCTTCTTTTTTGTAAGTGATCACAGAGATATGAATCTTCTGCTTTATCCAGAGGTAGAGAAGCAGAGAAGAGGAGGAGAAGGATGCGCAATGAGGAAAGAAAAATTGTACACCTATGTACAACCAGCTGTACATAGGTGTACAATTCACTTTTTACTCATTAAAAGCTTACATCCTCTTTGCAGTTTATGCTCTCCTTTAGCTGAGAGAGCAGAGAAGCGTACCTCTTAATTTTCTTTTTCTGCTGAAGTTTGAGGAGCGTTAGTGCGTTTCTTCACAGCACCTTTTCGCCAGAGATAGATACCTAAGGCGATGAAAACAACGAGGATGCTACTCATCTCGAAAGCATACTTATCGGGCTCTACCCAAAATTCGTGGAAGAAATTTATACGTCCCAAAATCTCTACGGGCGTCCAGAAGATGATGACCGTAGCGATGGACATACGGATATTAGCTCCCCAAGAAGCCAACTTGAGTTGATTCTTAAACATGAAGATGGAACCGATAAAGCAACCTATTCCCACGAGGAACGTGATGGGGTGGTGATCGCCGAGAAAGTTCTTATCGTAGCAGAACATCAAGAGCAAGTAGAGCGCCCAAAGAATCATGTTGATTTCCATAAAGGTGACGATACTTGTGTGGCGCGTCATGGGTTGCGTGACGATAACCTTTCGTTTGTCCTTGAAACATACTTTCTGAATCCATGTGATGAAGTCGCAACCGTTGCGCGTGCTGAAGACGTACATCACCATCATCATCATCCACATACCAAAGGAAGCAGGCAAGATGAGGTATTCCGGCTTTGTCACAACTACTCCATTCTCGATTTCAGGATTCACGCCGTGGCGGCGCGCGTAGTAGAGGAAAAGAAACTCTACCCAACCTGTCCAGAACAGTAATCCGCCGATGAGTCCCCAAAGCGTTTGACGCGTGTCGCCTTTGACAAAGACGCCTATGATGACCATGCACAAACCCACAAAGCCCAGCATGAAACCCGCAACATGCATTGCGCCTTCGCTCATAAACTTCTCCATCAAAATCATCAAACCATGTCCCAGTGGCATAGAGAAGAGAACGAGGAGAAAGGAAGCGATGGTTCTCCCCCAATAATTCTTTTTTACTTTCGTTTCCATGTTCTTATTTTAATTCATCACAATAATAACTTATTTGCCCTCCTGTATCGCCAATTTTAATGTTGGCTTTGTACCAACTGATGAGTTGCAATTTGAAATAACGTTTTCCGTCGGCAGTTCTCACAATGTAAGTGTGGAAAGACGGCGTATAAACAGGTGGAGGCCCTGTAAAGGTCATTGCCTTTGCCAAAATGGGGTTGGCATCTGTTAGCGTCGTAGCTGGGCCATTGTTGGGGTCGAACCAAGGGTTTTCTTCAAAGTTGAGATGGTTAGCGATGAGATATCTGTTCCAATCCTTGCGCGACATGGTGATAGAAACCGTGTGGTCGTCTACTGCCCATTGCAAGTCAGAAGGGAGTTGCGACACAGAAGTCCATTTCTCATACTGTCCCTTGCCCAAATCGGCCGCAGCCCCTAGTCCGTTGCCCGAAGTGCCACTATTGGTGCGCAAGCGGTAGCCGCAGAAGGCGATGTCCCAGTCGAGCCGGTTTTTCTGTTCTCCCTCGGCAATATCTTCGTTCACCTTATTGCGGTTGAACATTTGCCCTGTGCGCAGGTTGATATAGAGCCAATCATTGGTGACGCCTGTGGAGTAGCCTGTAGTTCGTGGAAGCTCTTTCCCCGTGAAAGGTTGAGCATCGTAGTCCACGCAGGAGGTAAGCAGAGCGGCCGCTGCCATTATGGTAAATAGAAAATGTCTCATTTCTTACGTTTTAATGATTTTACAATATCGTCGACGAGAAATTCCAACTGCATATATCCTCTTGCTCCGCAGGTGGCAGGTACGTTGAACATGGTGATACCTGAGCCCAAGGTGTGAGGTACATGGTTGAAGATATTATCAACACCCAGCGTCACTTTCACCTTGTTGTAGAAAGTTTGCACCACAGCCAAGTTGCACAAAACATAGGCGGGGAGCGTACAACGGAAATATGCATCGTAGCTCTTCTTGTGTTCCTCCACCCACACGCGATCTTGCACGTCGAATTTCTTTTCGCCCATGAGCGAAGCACTGAAGATGGTTTTCAGACGATAGTTGGGGCGACTGAAAACATAGTCGAGACTACCCGTTGCAGCATGGGGCGAAGTGGTATTTACCTGAATGCCATTCTGCTTGCTCACATTCACATAGCTATATGTGGCGTTGAGCGTGAAGTTGTCCGTCATGCGCCATTTCAGAAGTGCTTCAACGCCCAACATACGCTGACTGCTGAGGTTGATGTATTCGAAGTTGTACTGCATATCATAGATGTGCCAGATACCTTCTATCTTTTTGCGGAAGAAATTCCCGTAAGCGTTCACGTTGATGAAAAAGCGATCTTTGCTGTATTCTGCACCAATGGAGAAATAGTTGTTCTTTTCTGGTTTGAGCTCCTCACTACCTCTGATTTGGAACATACCCAAGTGGTCCCAGTTGAAGAAGAGTTCTTTGATGCTCGGTGCGCGATATCCCATAGAATAGTTGGCGCGGATAGCCCAATGGTTGTCGGGGGAGAACTTCACCGCAATTTTCGGCATCCACATGAAGCCGAACGCTTTGGAGAAGTTGGTGCGCACGCCCGTGGAAAGCATCCAATGGTCGTTGGGTGTCCACTCGTCCTGCAAGAAGTATTCTGTTTCGTGGAGCGAGCGGGTGGTCATCTTGCGATTAACAAAGCGGTCGCTTGTGAGGTCGTCCGTAGTGTGTTCCACGCCGAAGATCATGCT
Source organism: Alloprevotella rava (assembly GCF_014195585.1). Classification (GTDB taxonomy): domain Bacteria; phylum Bacteroidota; class Bacteroidia; order Bacteroidales; family Bacteroidaceae; genus Alloprevotella; species Alloprevotella rava. Next base: position 83,924 of record NZ_JACICA010000003.1, read on the forward strand.
GTGTCCGGCAAAGTAGGTGCTTGTTAGCGTGAGGCGCGGTTCGAGGATACGACTTTTGTAGACTTTCTTTCGTTCGTCGATACGCTCATGACGCTTAAAGCGGTCGTAGAAATCGCCGTGCAAACTTAGGTTCACAGAGAACCAATTCTTCACGTCGTATCTTGCTTTCATTCCTGCCATAAAGTCGCGACTCTGCGAGAAGGTCATGTCCTGAATCAAATCGTAGGAGTTGAGGAAAAACATAGAGCCATACACCTGCAAGGAGAGCTTGTCGCTGGGTTCGTAGTAGAACTTCTGCGCCACAGAGATGTGCTCCGTACCTTCAATACCCATGGGCGAACGTTCGGCCGCACCTGTCAGTGTGATATCGTGGGGGAGGAATGGGTTGGCCTCTTTTGTGTACACTTTTTTGTCGTGTTCCGACTGGTACATATAGAACGCATCGCTTTCGCTGTACAACACATCCGTTTGTGAGGTGAATGCTCCCTGCTTCATACCTGCCGAAACCCACGCTTGCAGGTTAGGGCGGTCGCTGTTTTTCTCAAACATATAGAGGAAGTCCTTGGGCTGAGGATTCTTGTAGTTGCGCTCATTCCTTTGTGCCCATCTCATACCCGCCTGAATATCGAGCGGTTTTGTGGCCTTTTTAGAAATGAGGTTGATCACCGCGCCCGAAGCACGGCTTCCATAGAGCGTGCTGCTCGCACCCTTTACAATCTCTACGCGATCGATGGCGTGGAGGTTGAAGCGTTCGTAGTCGAGGTTGCCCGCCATATCGCCCGTCATGCGCTCGCCGTCTTGGAGGAACAGGACATGGCGCGCATCGAGTCCCTGCATAGAGATTTCGTTGCCGAAGCCCACTTTCTGGATGTTCATGCCCGGTGTTTCTTGTTGCAAGGCGTGTTGTAAATCGCTATATCCAGCATCGACAAGCGCCTTACCGCCCAAAACCTGTGTGGTGATGGGTGAGAGTTTCACGGGGCGTTCTGTTCTGGAGCCTGTGACTACTGCTCCGTTGATATACATCACGTCCTCGCTCATCTCCACCTTCAGTTCTTTTTCTGCGAGTGGGAGAATGTCTGTGATAGGAACATAACCTGTTACACTTATCTTATAAAAATAGTGGGCTATATCTTCTTTTTCCAAAATGAGAAGAGCCTTACCATCAGTGTCTGTGACTGCTTTTATAGCATGAGTAAGTTCTTTGTTGGTAGAAAAGCTCACCAGTGCACCCACTAAGGGATGTTGTGTTCCTTTCTCCACCACAGTCACCTTCACTTTGTGCTCTGCCAAAACATTTATGGAGCAGGCAAAGCAGAAGAGAATAAGTAGTATGATTTTCTTTTGCATAATCGTTCTTCTTCACAAAAAGGGGAGTGAAAATTATTTATTCCCACTACCCTTCATGACATTTCTTTTTCTTTAGCTTCTTACAAGCCGTGTTCTTTCTTATAGGCTTCGAGTTCTTCTTCGAACTTCTTAAATTCCGCCTCATAGTTGTTGGTGCGGCTCTTATCAACAATTTGCAAGAAACACTCGGAGCTCACGTTCATCATATTGAAATCAATGATAAAGTTAATCTCATGTGTCTTGACATTATAGAAGCCTTTCACTGAACTGCCTTTCGATACGGGATTCTTTGTTTCGTTGTTGATAAGAAGCTGGCCGTCAACTCCTTGAAACTTTACCCAGCCATCTCCCTTGTACTCATTCTTTTCCCAAGAAGTGAGCTGCATAATTTTCGCATCGCAAGCAAAAGTGATGACAAGGGGCATTTGTCCCACTGTAAATTCATCTAACCGAATGGTAAAGATGTTCTTGTTTGGTTTATTCCAGCTGAAGTTAACCTTTGTGGGGCATCCTTTGGGGAGTAAGGTTTTATTTACTCCGTTCATCAAAACGCGTGTGTTGAGTACGAAATCTCCATTTAAGAAGTTTTTTGTCTCAGTCACCAATGCTTCTGCAGCATCTTTCTTCTCTAAGTTCTCATCAGAAGAACAGGAGGCGAGTAACATGAAGAAGCCGAAAATAAGTAGATACTTGATATTCATCAAAATATAGTTTTTTTTAAATGTTTCATTAGGATTCAGCACAATGTTGTTAGCATTGATGGTGACGTTGCCAGGCATACGCCCCAGTTTGAACGCATCGATATGGAGATTGATGGAAGAGCTGGATTGACTTACTTTCGTTGTGAAATCCTTTGCGTCTATTTTTTCCTCTCCGTTCATGTAGATGCGTGTGAATGGACCTAAATGATTGCCACTGACAACCTATTGTGCTGATATAGTTAGAGCCATGCTGAAAAACAACACAACCATAAGTATGAACCGTCTTATCATGCAGAATTTCTTAGAGAATCTAAGTTTTAATAATTCATTATCTTTTATCAGTGGATTAAATTAGTGCAAAATTGAGGAGATTTTAAGAGATACTAAATACCCTCTAATGGGGATTTTGAACTAATAAAACAGGTAAAACTGTGGAGGATGCCTCAAAAGTGTTCTTCTAAATGTTGTATCCTTATTTATGAGGAGGCCGTGTAGTAAGGCTTTTGCCGCTATTTTAATGAGAAAAAGCAAAGAGTACCCCTAAAAGTGTAATATTTCTTTTAGGGTGAAGTTTGAAATGAAAAAGGTTTGTCGGAAGCTTTCATGAATAAAAGGAGAATATGGGAATAGAAAGTTAAAAATGGAAATGATTTTTTGCAGCTTTTGGGGTGATAAAAATCTTGAGAGAAGAATCTCTTATTGTTAATGCGAATAATAAGGCGTCAGAAAACATGGGATTTTATAAATTTGCACCAGCACTGATATTCGTACCTGCTCCTTGTCGACAAATTCCTATGAACGGCATTTTATGGAAGGACGATATTGGAATCGAAGCAGTTGACCGATAACCACCACTTGTGGATTCTGGTTCGATTTGGGTATAGTGTTCTCTTATTGCGTAAATAAAATAACATGATAAAAAGTAATAATGAATAAAATAGCAATGAATAAAATAGCAATGAATAAAATAGCAATGAATAAAATAGCAATGAAGAAAGTATGTCTGTTTCTTTTATTAGCGATAGTGGCGTTCCCTTCGTCTGCAAAGACGTGGACAACCGATCAAGTGAAGGAGCTAATAAATCGTGTAAATACCTACTGGCAGCAGAACCATAAAGCTGAGGTGCGTGCGCATTGGCATCATGCTGCTTACCATACGGGAAACATGGAGGCGTATAAAGTGTTGAAAGATGAAAAGCAACTTGATTACAGTCGCCGTTGGGCTTACTATAATAATTGGAGTGGAGCAACTGAGGCTGATCCGCGCCGTTGGAAGTATGCCACTTATGGTGAGGGCAAAGAGTTTGTGCTTTTCGGCGATTGGCAGATATGTTTCCAAACATATATCGATCTGTATAATCTTGCGCTTGCCAGTGGTGGCACTGATGCCGACAATTATTTCATGGTGAAGCGTGCAAAGGAAGTGATGCACTATGAAGCTTATTCCAAGAACGATGACTACTGGTGGTGGTGTGATGCTCTGTATATGGTGATGCCGGTAATGACAAAAATGTACCAGCTCACGGGGGATACAAAATACCTCGACAAACTTTACGAGAATCTACTTTATTCTGATCGTATCATGTTCGACGAAGAAACGGGATTGTATTTCCGAGATGCTCGTTATGTATATCCGAAGCACAAGAGCATCAATGGGAAAAAGGATTTTTGGGCTCGTGGCGATGGTTGGGTACTTGCCGGACTTGCTAAGGTTCTACAAGATATGCCGAAGGATTATAAGCATTATCAGTTCTTTGTTGATAAGTTCTGTCGTCTTGCCAACACCGTGGCAAAGACACAGCAAAAGGATGGCTATTGGACTCGTTCTATGCTGGATCCCGATCATGCGCCTGGAGCAGAAACAAGCGGTACAGCATTCTTTGCGTATGGTATACTATGGGGTGTAAACAACGGTTATCTTGCAAAGAAGGACTATAAGAAATGTATCGATAGAGCATGGCAATATCTATCAGAAACAGCCGTGCAGGCCGATGGCAAGGTGGGCTATGTGCAGCCTATTGGTGAGCGTGCAATTTCCGGACAGATTGTTGATGCAGACTCACAAGCAAATTTTGGTGTGGGAGCTATGTTGTTAGCTGCTTGTGAGTATTACAGGTATATTAAGTAGCGCGGTATTCTTTTACAAATGTTGCCGTCTAAAATGGATATGAAAAAGTTCTCTACAAAAAGGATAGTATTTCTTCTTATTTTTCTGCACATCTCTCTTGCGGCCTTTTCCAAAGTCATGCTTTCTGTTAGAAACACGTCGGATGTCCAACGCCATGAGATTGTAGCATTTGATGCTTCTAAGGTGTGTAAGTTATTGAGCGTGGAGGGGATTGAGCAGATAGTTGTAAAGGACTCATACGATCAGCAGCTTCCCCGTCAATTTACCCACGACGGTAAGTTGCTTGTAGAGGTCTCGGTTCGTCCCCATGGCGAAGCTCGCTTTGTTGTAGAAACAGGCGTACCAAAGGCCTTTCGTCGTTATGTCGATAGTTATTTATCGCATTGGCGTGCAGACGATGTAGCATGGGAAAACGACCTTTGTATTTACCGTGCCTATGGACCATTGCTGCAGCGCAGCGGAGAGAAGGCTTTCGGTTTTGATGTGTGGGTGAAGTCAACTGAAGAACTGGACGCCCGCCGTCGCTACCAACTACATCGTGAGGCTTGCGAGGAGCGTGATCAGTTGCGGCGTAAAGGACAGAAAGTAGCAGCAAATGCGGCTTATAATAGTAAGTCATACCATATAGATCACGGTCGCGGGTTGGATTGTTACAAAGTTGGGCCGAGTCTTGGTTGCGGAGCACCTGCCGTTATGATTGGAGATAGTATTGTCATGCCGTGGGCATACAAGGAGTATAAGGTTTTGGACAATGGGCCGCTTCGTGTCACTTTCGAACTTGAATATCCCAAAGTGATTATTGATGGGCAAGAAGTGGTGGAGCATCGAGTGATAACGCTCGATAAAGGTTCACGTTTCAACCGCATCTTGGTATGGTACGATGGTTTTAATCGCCCTATGACTGCTGTTAGTGGAGTTGTTGTACATACTGACAATACTGCCGACCTCATTTTCAATAAGAATTATATAGCATATTGCGATCCCACCGACTCGCCCGAACGCCACAACTTCCAGATATATGTTGCTACGATATATCCCGAAGGCATTGATACGACTCGACTCATTCGTGATGCAGGGCATAAGAAAAACGGTATCGTTGGCAATGCTGTCGGAATAAAGAACGGAATAAAGAGTGGTGAACTTTGGACCTATTGGTTTGGTGCATCATGGTGCAGGATGGGGACAGCCAATCAAGCTGAATGGCTTCAGCAAATCCAAACTTTCATCGATAATCAGAAAGCCCCATTGCAAACAGATGTTATAGAAATATAAGAGGTTCATCCTCGAATTGCGTTGGTATTTTTCTTTACTCATAAATACCAGTGCAATTCGGGGATGAATCTGTATTCTTATATACTCTCTTTTTATATTTTTGTGTTTTTATTTGGCCTTTCCGAAAAACTTTCTGTATTTTTGCGGCTGGCTATAACAACCATTGAATGAACGTATTAGAGAATTATAAGAATTTGCATCATCTTTCTTTATCCGCTAAAGATACATATATAGAGCTGTGGGATGTAAGCTTTTCTGCGAAAAAAGTGTTGAATTATTTGGCAGTTTCAAATAATTTTATACTCTCTCTCTCTCTCTCTCTCTCTCTCTCTCTCTCTCTCTCTCTGTATAGTATATTATAATATAGGCGTACTTCCGCTTATATTCTCTTCATTTAGTATTTTCTATATTACAGCTCGCGGCAGAAGCTCGCGGGCAATTATAGGCAAAGGACTCTCAAGAGTTTCCTCTGCTTATTTTTTTTGTATCCCCAAGCAAGGTGATATAAGAACGTAATAATAGTATTTTTCGCAAAAATCATTCAGAACTAACTAGTAAAATATCAAGTTTAATTTTTTTATTATGAACAAAGGACAAATAGCAAAACTGAGCTACACCAAGCCCGAGTCCTATGTGCTGCATATTAGCACAGAGATGCAGCCGCTCTGCGGTTCATTCCAAGGTGGTCATAATGGTTCTACTTCAGGAGGCGATCTCGGCGATAGTGGCAACAATGGTCACAATAGCGGTGAGTCGGGCGGTTCTATGGGCGACACTCGGAGAGAATGGAATCAGTCTAGCAGTTTCAGTTTGTGGGATTAAGCATCCGCTCTTTCTCTTTCTTTGAGTGTAGAATAGAGATAAAACGAGCATGCGTAAAAAAACTTTAGTAAACCAAAATAATAAACAAATAGAGACAATGAAAGTAAACAAAATCTATCTAAACCTCCTCACTGTAGGAATGCTGTCCTTTATGGCAGGTTGTGCTGGAGATGAAAACATTGATCACACAGAAGGAAAAGAAACAGATAATTCTTCAGAGCTGACTGCTTTTTCCTGTGTATCTTCCAATCGCTTAATGAAGTATGCTCCGCGTACCTCTATGGGTGGTCACCAATATCTCACGGGAAGCGACTTCTACTGGGAACCAGGAGATCAAATCTATGTAAAGGACGATAACAATGCGCTGCAGAAAAGCACTATGACCAATATCTCTGCTACTCAACCCACGGCGCGCTTCCAAGTGCCTGGTGCATATACGGCTCAAAACAGCTATGAAGTGTATTACACCGGTGCATCAGCAGGTGCTACTTCTGACAAGGTGGTCATCTCAACAACTCAGACTCAGACCGCCCCTAACACAGCTAAACATATAGGCGGAGTGGGCGACTGCGGCACATCTACTGCAACTCGTGTGGGCGACCATTTTGAGTTTATGCTCAACCACAAGGCCGCTTATCTCTGCTTCCTGCCCCGCGTTACGAACGCTGAACTTGGTAAGAATATCTATCTGACAAAGATTGTAGTGAAGTCGGACAATGCCATTGCAGGCGACTATACCCTCTCAATGGGCGGCCTTTCATCAGCCCCTACGGCTAATGCTGCTAATGAAATCACCCTTACCACGCTGGGGACAGGTATGGTAAATGGTCCTTGGGACATAACGAGAAACATCTACACACAAGTATCTGCACCGGGTTTCCCTTTGTCTAACACCATTACGAATTTAGCAACGAACGCCGCCTATATGGTTATAGCTCCAGGTACGCACTCGCTCACTGTGGACTATTACATCAAGGATCCAGTGACCAATGTAGAGGGAGTCATCACCAAGACCCTGCCCGTAGGCAAGAACTACGAGGCCAACAAGGTGTACGATGTGACCGCCAATCTCACGCCAAAGGATTACAGCGACAGGAAGTATTACATGTGGGACGCACAGCAGGAATATTGGTATGGTGTAAGTGACTATCCGACAGTGATAGATCAGTCAAATTCAAACTATGCTCAGAACAATTCCGACCCTCGCTGGTACAATGGGGTGAATGACGCTGGCGCAACACAGGCTTCTCACTCTTGTCAGGCTTGTCCTAATGTAAATGAAGCATTTTGGTATATCATGCAAGGTGATCCACACTGGGATGGCGAAACATTATGGAGTATGATGTCTCATCTATACAAAGGAGGAATATGGCTTAAAAAGAAAACTGAAATTTCTGGATTTAATGCAGAATCCTACACTGATCCAACGTCTGGCGTAGCAATTGATTATCGAAGAACCCACATGTCTTATGTTAATACGCCAATTTCGGGCAAACCTGTCAATATAACTCACTATTTTTATCTTCCAGCTTTAGGCTCTAACTTTAATGGAACGCTCTACAATGTAGGTGTAACCAGCAATTATTGGTTATCGAGTCCACAATCCTCAGATGTCGTGCACGCCTATAATATGTATTTTATTCATAACCATATTCATGTAGATGGGTTCTACCGCTACAATGGCTACCCACTCTGGACAGGAGAATAAATCCTAAATAACGTGAATTCGTCGAACTCACGTTATATTATGTTCTAATAGAATTGTCCTCTCCGCAGTACCTTTAAGTCGGTATTGCGGATTTTTGTTGGCAAGCGTCGCACTGCAATCGTTGAATCACTCCTACCAGTAAAAACTCAATTTTTGTTGTCACGCCGTCACGGCTGCGTAAACAGTCTGATAAATAGGTAGTTAAGTGTGTGACAACATTTTTTGTTGTCACACTGTTGTCACGGGGGCAATCCATACATTTTCAGTTAGTTATGCTCAAAGTGTGACAACGTGACGACGTGACAACGAAAAAACAAACTCTGGGGAGGAGTGTGTTTTCTCTTAATTGCGGTCTTATTTGTTGCGCTCACAAATACAATAAGGGCGCGGGCTGACGCAATAAGGATGTCAGCTGACAGCCTTATTGTATTTTTAAACGCTATAAGGATATTTGCGGATGGGCAGGTAGTGCTTGTTCTTCTCCTCCAGAAGCTTTTAAGCATTTTAATTGTTCAGATGTGAAAAAATAAAATATAAATATTTTTGTTTCATTCTGCTGATTCGTTCACGATGCTGAGTGCCAGCTGTCCGGAATAGCTGTTGTGCTGTATTTGTTACTTTATGAAATACCCACTTGAGGGTATTGTCCTATTTTCGGAATTGTGCCTCCTTTGCACCGCAAAATAACCCAAACTTAGGTGATGATAATATCTCGTTGCTTTTTTCAAAGTAGCCTTTATATACTTGTCTTATTTTTTTTCTGTTTGCCGCTTTCAGCCCAAAAGGGTATGGTAAGCGGCGTGGTGCATGCTGACGACGGAACGCCTTTGGAGCATGTTTCTATAAAAGCTACAGATGGCAAAAAGGTGTTGGCTACCACACAGTCCGATGCAAAAGGCCTTTTCACTATCAAGTTGCCTGCAACGGCTGTTGAACTTTCTGCTCAGTTGCTGGGGTACAAAGCTGCAGTGCTGAAAGTGTCGGAAAGTCGTACTACTTATCATTTTGTTCTCAACGAACAGGCGGAAAAGATAAGCGAGGCAGTTGTTACGGGGTATGTAAACAAGCGAAAAGAAAGTTATACGGGGGCGAGTTTTGTTATAGACCATGAGACGCTCATCAGGCAGACAAATACGAACCTGCTGGATATGATCAAGAACAATACTCCGGGTTTTGAACTGATACCCAATAATGAATATGGTGCAGACCCCAACCATATTCCCGATATGGTTTTGCGTGGGCGCAGTAGTTTTGTGGAGGGCGATCGTACTAATTTGCCGTTGTTTATTCTCGATGGAGTGGAAACAGATGTGCGCGTGATCTTTAGTTTGCAGCCTGCGTCGATTAAGCAAGTTTCGGTGTTGAAAGATGCCGCTGCTACTGCATATTACGGTTCTAAAGCGGCCAATGGTGTGGTTGTGATTACTTCGATGCCCACAAAAGCTGGCCGGTTGCAGGTTGATTACGATGGGCGTTACCAACTGTCGGTTGCGGACCTTTCGGCTTACCGTCTGCTCAATGCCGCAGAAAAATTGGAATACGAGCGTATGGCAGGTATTTATGGCGACTTGAAAGGCAGTAGTCAAACCGACTTGGAGCGACAGAAAGTGTATTACGAAAAACTGGATCGTGTGAAAGCGGGCGTGAATACCAATTGGTTGCGTATGCCACTACGTACAGGCGTAACACATCAGCATAACCTGTCGTTCATGGGCGGTAGTGATATTTTTCGTTATCGACTCATGGGAGGCTATAGTGGCACTAACGGACTGATGCAAAAGAGCAATCGACATACGGCATCATTGTATGTCAATCTGGTGTACGGAGACTGGACACGGCTTTTCATCCAATATACGGGTAGAGTGGAAAGCGCCTTGACCGACGATGTGCCTTACGGTAGTTTCAGTAACTATGCGCTGCTTAATCCTTATGATGCCCCCTATACCGCAGCAGGGGTATTAAACAACGAACTTTCTTTTGGAAAGCCCAATCCCCTTTATGAGAAAAGTTTGAGCAGCTATATCAATAGTAGCGCTCGCACCATGAGCAATAGTCTGCGCCTGCGATGGAACATTGGTGGCGGATTGCGCATAGAGGGCACGGCAGCATTGACCAGTACACAAACCGATGATGAGAGCTTTTTCTCGCCGTTGTCGCAACGCTTTCTGTATGTGGAAAAGCAAAAGCGGGGGAGTTTCGACATCTTGCACAGTCGTCATGCCGATATATCGTCCAGTATTTTTGCCGTATGGAATAAAGCATTGGGTAAGTATGGGCAGCACCTGCTCAATCTTACGTTGGGAGCAAACGTTCAAGCCATAGAGCAAAAATCTGATGGATTCATTGCAACCGGACTGTTGTCCGACAAGGTGGATCATGCTTCCATGGCGAAATCTTTTGCCGAAGGGTCTACTCCGCAAGGTAACCGAGATCGTGCACGCATGTTGGGCGGCTATATCAATGCGCAGTACGTCTATGATAACCGCTATTTTATAGACGCTTCTTTTCGTCGTGAAGGATCTTCTAAATTTGGTGCACAGCAGAAATATGCTCCTTTCGGAATGTTGGGCATAGGTTGGAACGTGCACAAAGAAGGCTTCATGAATCATGGCGTTGTAACGCTACTCAAAATTAGAGCCAGCGCAGGCATTGTGGGCAACGTGAATTTCCATTCTTATCAAGCAAGGCAGGCATATAGCTATCGTTCGGATTTGATTTACAACAACCAGATAGGAGCTGTACCAACGGCATTGGCAAATACCCATCTGAGATGGGAACGCACCTTGAAGCGTAATGCAGGCGTCGACTTTGCGCTATTTGACGATCGTGTAAGCGGAAGCTTCGATGCTTACCTAAACACCACCAACGATTTGGTGATGACTGTTGCCAAACCTGCTCACACAGGTTTTTTGAATGGCAAAGAAAACTTGGGGCAGATACGCAATGCAGGTGTTGAACTCTCGCTTAGAGGGCGCGTTTTTAGCGGCAGACCGTTAGGCTTGAATGTTTACCTTACGATGAGCCACAACCGTAACCGAATAGTGAAGATAAGCGACTATCTGCGCAATCGCAATGCCGACAACGTGAAGCAGGGAAACAGTCGTTTGCCCGTTCCTCTTTATGCGGAAGGCGAATCGCTCACGGCTCTCAAAGTGATGCGCTCTGCGGGTATCAACCCAGCCAATGGTAGAGAGGTGTTTATCAAAAGAAATGGTGAATATACTTACACTTATGACTATAATGAGCGACAAGTGGTGGGCGATACCTCGCCAAGGGTACAAGGCACATGGGGCTTTTCGGCAACCTGGAAAGATTTTTCGCTTACAGCTGCGTTCAACTACCGATTAGGTGCAACATTATATAATAGTACGCTTGCCACAAAAGTGGAAGGGGCAGATCCTCTCACCAACGTAGATAGGCGTGTTTTTTACAGTCGTTGGCGGGAACCAGGCAATGCGGCACTTTTTAAGCACATTGCCTTGCGTGAGGCAACACCACCAACATCGAGATTTGTTGCCAAAGAATATGTGCTGGAGGGTACATCGTTGATGCTGGCATATCAAGTTCCGAGCAACCTTTGTCGCGTATGCCGCGTTGCAGATGCGCGCATCTCGCTTTCTACGGGGCAGTTTTTTTATCTATCCACCATCAAGCGTGAGCGCGGACTTGCCTATCCTTTCGCACATGTTTTTGAAATAGGACTGAATGTAAAGATATGAGAAATATAATAGTCACTTTATTGTTGCCGCTTGTTCTTACAACAACAATGTTGCAAGGATGCGGATTTGTGGATATAGACACGCCCGGACAAATAGACGGAAAGAAAATGTATGCCGACGAACAAGGTTTCGAGGACGTACTTACAGGAATATATGCAACATTGGCAAAGCCAAATCTTTACGGCCGCCAATTGTCGTTCGGATTTGTTGACGAGATTGCGCAGTTGTATTATAACGACCACGAGGCAGCACTCACTACGCTGACAAAAACTTACGACTTGCAATATCGCGACACTGACGTAAGGAAGCAAATAGATCGTATTTGGGAATCGGCGTTCTTTGCAGTGTATACCATAAACGACTTGCTTCAACAAGCCGAGGGGAAACATTTTGCGCATTTAGATACTTATAAAGGTGAGGCGTTGGCTTTGCGAGCTATGCTACATTTCGATATGTTGCGTTTGTTTGCTCCGAACTATTCTCGTCCTCACGAACTTTCCATTCCCTATGTTACCAAAACAAGTACGCAACCTTCGCCACGACTCACCGTCGACGAATGCTACCAGCACATACTTGCCGACCTAAATAAAGCCGATAGTTTGTTAGCATCATCGTCAGCCAAGCGCACACCTGCTGAAATGTATGTCAGTCGTTATGCGATAAAGGCTCTTAAAGCAAGAGTATATATTTGGGCAGGAAACAAGAGCGAAGCTGCTAAGTACGCCAAAGAGGTGACGGAAGGGCCTTACCGGATGGTGAAAGAAGAGAAAGTGTTGCAACTCTTTATGGGGTATGCTGCCACGAGTGAATGTGTTTGGGTGCTCAATGCACCAAAAGCCTATCTTGATGTTCGGCAAGCGTTCTATCCAGCGCGTAGTACCGCCACTTGTAATATGGTGCGAAATAATTACAAACGTCTGTTCAGTACGTCTACTTTTACCCCAACCAACAACGATTATCGTTTTCAGGCATACTTCACACAGACTAATTGGGGGCGGCCAATTGTGGCTTTCACCAAGCTGTACGACAAAAACTATGAAGAGACGCAAGAGTGGCAGGCGGGCAGAATACCTGGAATAAACATGATACGATTACCCGAGATGTATTATATCCTGGCTGAAGCATTGTACGATACCGACCGCAACGCTTCTCTCGAAGCGCTCAACACCGTGATTACCGCTCGCGGATTGCAGCCTCTTTCATTTTCAGATATTGATACACCAGAAAATTTCCGCCAAGTGCTTGTGGATGAAATAAAGAAAGAATACTGGGGAGAAGGACATATCTTCTTTACTTACAAGCGGTTCGAAATGCCGATGGAGGGGCTCAACAGTAAAGTGTTTGAGCCAAACGATGCAACTTACATACTGCCTCTGCCTGCGAGTGAAGAAAATAAAGACTGAAAAAGAAAATACGAATCGCAATGAAAAAAGCATACACTATAATGTGGCATTTATGCCTGTACGCGATGTTGGCATTGAATGTTTGTTCGTGCACGCAGGATGAAAGTTTTTCGTTTCGAGGCGCATCGGGAATCAGTTTTGAACGTGCTTCTTATCGTCTCGCCATGGGCAGTTTACCCTATTCCGTTGCCGATACGGTGATACGCATACCCTTAACAGCAGTTGGTTCGGCGAGTACATCACCAAGAAGCTATCGTTTGAAGGTGATAGATACGGTAACAACAGCAAAAGCAGGTGTGCATTTCCAGCCATTCTCCACCGAGCGGATATTACCTGCTGGCGCAACAAGCGACACGCTCCGCATAAACATTCTTCGGAGAAATCTGAACGAAGATAGCTTTTATGTGTTGGCAATAGGCATCAGCGAAAAGACCGAATTGCCTCCCATCATTGCCGAGCTGTCAAAGATGCAACTCGTTTTTGATAATCGCCTCGATATGCCGACATGGTGGGCAGAACTGGCATATTGGTTGGGCGAATATGACAAGAAGAAGTATCAAAAGTTTATCGAGTGGAACGGTTCTCCTGTCACTCAAAAAGAGATGAATGAGCGCAAATACGAATACCTGCGCATTTTCAAAAAAGTGAAGGCGTATTTTGAGGCTCATCCGCAGGAGGGCGTCAACTTCCCCGATGTGCATTGGGAGGTGTAATTCCAAACTTAGAATCAAAATAGAAGACGTGTGAAATATAATTCAAAATAACAATATAAAAATGAAGAAAATTTACAATTTCCTTTATGCCTTGCCGCTTCTAATAGCACTTTTCGCGGCATGTAGCGATAAAGAACCTAACAATGTCGAAACTCCTACTGCAAAACTTGTTGCTGTGACGGGAATAGAAAAAGCATACAGCATAAAGCAGAATGCGCATTTGAAGCTTAAGCCAGTGCTTAACTTCTCGGAAGGAACAAAGCAGACAACCACCTATGAATGGATTATTGACAACAACAAGGTGAGCACGGCAGATTCTCTTGATTATGAATGTACTGTATTGGGCAAACATACGGGTACGCTGAAGGTTATTGCCGAAGATCAAACGGCTAAGTTTGCCGACTTTACATTTTATGTATATTCTGGCTACGACCAAGGCTTACTACTCTTTACCGAGGGAAAAGACGGCGCCATGCTTGCGTACAAATCTCTCGACGTACAAGAAGCACCTGCTGTGCGCAATGTTTTTGCAGAGAGCAACCCAACGCTTTCGTTAGGTAAAACGCCATTAGCACTTTGCTGGACAGGCGAGTGTATCACCAACCCGAATAATATTGACGATACGGGAGGTCTTGAAGTCATCGTAAGTACCGATTCTCCGCGACGCATCTATGCTTTGAATGCCAGTACGATGAGCGTGTTAAGCAAGATTGACTACGACGGAACGGCAACCGATTTTTCACCGAATCACGCCTTTGTACCTTTCGGTATGCAAAACCGACTTTGGGGCGCAGAGGGCGGAAGTGTTTATTTCACCGGCAACGGGAAAGATTATCTTATGACACCCGAGCGTCGTTTTGTTGTGGGGAAACGTCGTCATCAGCTGCCCGCAGGTGCAAAAATTGCTGACCTCTCTTGCAGTTTGATAACCAACCCCATGGATATGCTTCGCGTTTATTTCGACACTGCGTCTAAGCATCTTGTATATATTGGCGGCATACGTGGTATGGTAGAGGGAAAAGTAAGTTGCCCTGTTACGCCGATGGTACTGTTGGCGTGCGATGGTAGTTACGCTGAAGCAAATGCTGATAACCGTTACGAGCCTAAACATGCGCTGCTTGTAGGCAGCAGAAGTGGTAATGGAGTAACTGTGTACCGTTTTGCCCCTACGGCGAATAAAGCAGAAGAGAGTTTGTTGGGAGAAATAGATGCCACGGGGCATATTCTGCCTACTTCTGCCGTTGGCGTAAATCCTGTGCGCCCATTGCTTTATTATGCCGATCATGCGGGCAATATCTATGTTATGAACTACGAGGGAAAGAGTTTCTCTTCAACTCCTTACGTCAGTCTTGGTCAGCAATACAATGTAAAAGCAATTGTCTTTAATCCGTATAATCCCAATCGCATGTATGTGGCTGCCGAAGACTCAAAGGCTGAACCAACGGCGTGTGCGTCGATATTCATTGTTGATGTTAGCAACAAATCGGTAGCAAAGGTGCTTTATAAAGAAGATCGTGTAGGGGGTAAGATACACCGACTCATATATAAGGGTAACGGCAAAGAGAACCGGGAAGCCACACACGACTGATGAACCAAAGAAAAAAATGATCAAATTTAATTTTATAAAAATGAAAAAAACTTTACTTTTTTCAATGTTGTTTGCTGCTTCGGCAGTCTTTACTTCTGCTTTTGCAGGAGAAAGAGCAACAACATTCTATCCTCTTCAAACTCTGATGGCGGCAAACAAAACGCCAACGCCTATACCGAACGGAGTGAAGATAGAAAACAATGTCGTGGTGTCATGGCCCGCTGCACTTATTCCTGAGGACCGACAAATCGTTCTGCCAGAAGGTATCGTGGGGATTGGCTATCAAGCATTTGCCGAAACTCCGTTGCGCAACATCGTTCTTCCCTCTACGTTGCGCACCATTAGCAAAGAGGCTTTCTTTGCTTCTGCGCTTCAGGCGATTGTCATACCTGAGGGCGTAGAAACATTGGGCGAAGCGGCTTTCTCCAACTGCCATTCGTTGATTGCTGCTTCTTTGCCGTCGACCATCAAAAACATGGGCAATAATATGTTTATGTATTGCGGAAAACTTAACAATGTGCAACTCAAAGAGGGGCTTACCGCCATTGGCGAAAGTGCGTTCTTCAAATGTACGGCATTAGCAAATATCGCTCTGCCGAAATCGTTGGAGAGCATTGGCGACGGAGCATTTAATGGCTGCTCTGCTTTGGAAGAGATTACCATTCCCAATGGCGTTACCGAGATTGGAAACAATGTTTTTGACGAATGTAGTTTTTTGCAAAAGGTAAACTTCCCCGCAAGCGTGACAAAAATTGGGCGTTCTGCCTTCCACAATTGTGTAGGTTTGTCCAATGTTTCTCTTCCTGAAGGATTAAAGACAATCGACGGACTGGCATTCTATGGTTGTACTTCGCTCTTCGAAATCACAACTCCTGAAGGTCTGGAATTGCTGGGAGCTTCGGCTTTTGAAGACTGCACCTCACTTGCTTCCGTTACGTTGCGTAAGGGTTTCACCGTTCTCAATCAAAAGGCTTTCAAAGGTTGCAAAGCTCTGCAACAGATAACGCTGCCCGAAGGCGTTGAAGAACTGAAGCCTTTTGTCTTCCAAAATTGTACGGCACTTACAGAGGTAACCTTTCCCTCTACATTGAAAAACATCGGTCTGAATGCTCTTGTGAATTGTTCGAGTCTGTCGAAAGTCACTTGTGATGCCACAACGCCGCCTGCTCTGAAAGGTAATGTGTTCAACAAAACGCCGAACGGAAAGACCTTGGTAGTGCCCGAAAACAGCATCGCGCAATATCAAGCCACTCAGTATTGGGGTGCTCCCAGTTTTGCAACAATTGTAACGGGTATCAATAGCCTTGAACCAGCACAAGATCAAAAGGCAGGTGTATATACATTGCAAGGCGTTCGTTTAGGTACGAAAGCAATATGGCCGTCACTACCAAAGGGCCTTTATGTGGTAGGAAATAAAAAAGTAGTAAAATAATTTATTTAATTTTTTAATATATAAAACAATGAGAAAATATCTACTAACAGCAGTTATCGCGCTCTTAAGTATGGAAAGTTTTGCACAGAGCGTTGCCGTGTTTAATTTTGCAACTAACCCATGGGGGATAGAAACTTCAACAGTGGGTGATGATCCCGAAGTGGGGAAGATTGAAGATGGTAAGATCCTCGAGCAAGATGGCATCAAACTTTCTTGTCAAAAAATAAGCGCAAGGTATTGGAACCGCATAATGGACGATAAGTTCAAATGGTACACAAACAACACCGTGAGTTTTACTGCTCCGGAGAATGTGGTGATAACAAAAATCGTGTTCAAATGTCTTTCATATCAATGCGACTTAGAAGAGATTACGCAGACCGGTGGCGTTTATAAATGTGACGACGAAGACAGTGAAAAGCAATTTTCATGGACGGGACGTGCTGCAATGGTGATGTTTAAGGCTACAAAGACCTCTACGTTTAAGAGTATAGAGGTTACTTATGAGCCCGAAACAACAACTTCCATTGCCGCTCTCAAGACGAAGAAGGCACAAGGTAAATATATATATACCTTGCAAGGAAAGCGCTTAGGCACGTCAGATTTGCTCCCATCGCTGCCGTCAGGTATCTATATCGTTAACGGGAAAAAGATCATAAAATAAAGAAGTTGTGTTTTTGTTGTCACGTCATCACAGAGAACCAGAATTGTTTGATATACTAAGTTCTTATATGACGTGACAACGTTCTTTTGGGGTTCATCCCCGAATTGTGTTGATATTTATGAGTAAAGACAATACCAGCGCAATTCGGGGATGAATCTATATTCTTCTATACGCTCGTTATATATTTTTGTATTTTTATTTGGCCTTTCCGAAAAACTTTCTGTATTTTTGCGGCTGGCTATAACTACCATTGAATGAACGTATTAGAGAATTATAAGAATTTGCATCATCTTTCTTTATCCGCTAAAGATACATATATAGAGCTGTGGGATGTAAGTTTTTCTGCGAAAAAAGTGTTGAATTATTTGGCAGTTTCAAATATTTTTATACTCTCTCTCTCTCTCTCTCTCTCTCTCTCTCTCTCTCTCTCTGTATAGTATATAGTATAGGCGTACTTCCGCTTATATTCTTTATCTTTCATTTTTCTATATTAAAGCTCGCGAGAAAAGCTCGCAGAGTAATTATAGGCAAAAGGACCATTCTACAGTTCTTTTGCCCGACTCTCTATATCTTTTATTTAGTTTTTTCTGTTCGGAAGCAGCAGAGATGAATATCAATTTTAGGTTTTAGGATAGGAAAAGACTATAGAAAATTCAATTAACAATATACCCCAAAAAACATGAACAAGAATCAATTAAGAAGACGGGCATACCTGCCGCCCACAACGTGTGCTATAGCCACGAGCTGTGAAGGTAGGCCTCTTTGCGGTTCCTTCGAAGGTGGCCATAATGGTGGCACTTCTGGAGGCGATCTCGGCGATAGTGGCGATAATGGCCACAATGGCGGTGAGTCTGGCGGCTCTATGGGCGACACCCGGAAAGAATGGATCAATTCCAGTTTGTGGGATTGAGAATCCTCCTTTTTGTAAAGAGTAACAAAGTAATAATCCGAAACGTAAGAAATTAAGAACGAACGACAATGAAAACAAAAATCTATCTAAACATTCTCGCCGCAGGCATGTTAGCCTTTATGGCAAGCTGTGCTGGTGATGAAAACATCGACCGCAATAAAGGAAAAGAAACAGATAATTCTTCAGCGCTGACCTCTTTTTCCAGTGTGTCTCCCAATCGCTTAGTGAAGTATACTCCGCGTACCTCTATGGGTGGTCACGATTATCTTGCAGGTAGTCGTTTCTATTGGGAACCAGGTGATAACATCTATGTAAAGGACGACAACAATGCTTTGCAGAAGAGCAGTACGAGCAATATCTCTGCAACTCAACCCAGGGCACGCTTCCAAGTGCCAGGTGCATATACGGCTCAAAACACCTACGAGGTGTATTACACCGGTGCTGCAGCAGGTGCTACATCTGATAAGGTGATTATCTCAACATCTCAGACCCAGACCTCTCCCAACACCGCCAAACATATAGGTGGGGTGGGCGACTGCGGCACATCTACTGCTACTCGTGTGGGCGACCATTTCGAGTTTATGCTCAACCACAAGGCCGCCTATCTCTGCTTCCTGCCCCGCGTTACAAATGCTGAGCTTGGTAAGAATATCTATCTGACAAAGATTGTTGTGAAGTCGGATAATGCCATTGCAGGCGACTATACCCTCTCAATGTCCGGTCTTTCCTCTGCGCCTACGGCTAATGCTGCTACTGAAATCACCCTTACCACGCTGGGAACAGGTATGGTAAATGGTCCTTGGCATGACAGCAGCAACTCCTATGTACAGGTTCCTGCACCGGGTTTCCCCTTGTCTACCACCATTACGAAATTAGCAACGAACGCTGCCTATATGGTCATTGCTCCTGGTACGCATTCACTTACTGTTGACTACTATATCAAAGATCCCGTGACCCAAGTTGAAGGAGCTATTACTAAAACCTTGCCCGTTAACCAACTGTTTGAGGCAAACAAGGTGTATGATATTACTGCGAATCTCACACCTACAGACTATGATGATAAATATTATATGTGGGATTCACCCCAGCATTATTGGCAAGGCTATGAGCAATATCAACCCAAAGTACATAGGCAGATTGATATTACACATTATCCTAAAGTCTCTACCGATCCCCGTTGGTTTACCCCAAGACTTGCTCCTGATTATGCACATAATCCGCATATGATGCATTGTCCTAATGTGAATTCAATCTTATGGTATATCCAAAACGGCGACCCACACTGGGATAATAAAACCTTGTGGAGCACAATGGGACATCTCTATTGTAAAGGTATATGGATGAAAAAAAGCACTAATATACCTGGATATGACTGGGAAAAAGCTCCTGATGGGCAGGATTGGCGAATTGTGCAATATCCTACTGTTGTTGGAAATCTATCGAATGTCCCCCTTACTGATAGCGAAAAGGACTCTTATTTCTATCTGCCTTGTTTAGGTCGTTATATGCATGGAGAACTCGTTGTGGGCGACTATGGTTTGTATTGGTCTAATACTGCAGGATTAGCAGATCCTATTGCTGACGGAGGATATTGGTTCCCAAGCCTTTATTTCTATGAGAATTACATAACGCTACATTATGATAATGGTACTCGAGCACAAAAAATATGGAGGGAAGATATGGTTCCTACAAAATAAAATTTACCTCACTGTTTTTTCTGTATTTGTGATTTTCTCTCGCTTTTCTCCTATAAATGAGAGAGCATAAATACAAAATAATCTTGTAGGGGTATGCCGAACAAAAAGCTATAAAAATTGTTCGGCGTACCCCTATAATTAAAGCTTAAAGGGAAAAAGATACTCACGCCTCCGGCGGAGGCGCACCATGCTTAACCGCGGGTGATGCCCGCGCGGCGCGAGGGTGAACCCGTGGATAGGGAGGACATCACCAACTTCCGACGCCGGCGGCGTCGCACTGCAAGCGTTGAGGGAATAAAGAGATGTGTGGGCGGGAGTGGATGTTGTGCGACACCTTTGGTGTCGGAGGTTGGGGCAGCCTCTCTCTCCACGGGTTCACCCTTCGGGCATCACCCGCGGTTACGCATGGTGTGTCCCCTCCGGGGACAGTGGGTGAGCATGCGAGAAGTTCTCCCTTTGCTGCTCTCTCGCCCCCCTCGTCAAAAGTTTGTGTGTAGGTCTGTGCCCAACTCCACTTACTGAGTTGCTGTTTCTTCACCCCGCGGTTACGCATGGTGTGTCCCCGCCGGGGACAGTGGATAGAAACTGTTGCTTCTATTATCACTCCTACCAGTAAAAAATCGAATTTTGTTGTCACGTTGTCACGGCGGAGTAAACGCGCTGATAAACAGATGCTTGCGGGCGTGACAACAAAATATTTGTTGTCACACCGTTGTCACGCCTGCAATCCATACATTTTCAGTTAGTTATGCCTGAAGTGTGACAACGTGACGATGTGACAACAGAAAAACAAACTCTGGAGAGGAGAGTGTTTTCTCTTAGTTATGGCCTTATTTGTCGCCTTCACAAATACAATAAGGGCGTGGGCTGACGTAATAAGGATGTCAGCTGACAGCCTTATTGTATTTTCAAACGCTATAAGGATATTTGCGGGAGGGGCAGAGGGAGTACTTGCTCTTCCTTAGAGAATGACTTCTCGGACGAGGTTGGAGGTGTAGGCGTAGGGGAGATAAGCCAGCGAGGGGGCATTGATGAGCTGAAGAGCTGCCCGCTTGCCGCGGGTGATGCTGCCGTGAGTTTGGCTGAGCCCCATGGCGTAGGCGGCGTTGATGGTGGCGGCGTTGATGGCCTCTTCCGGAAGTAGGCGTTGCTTGATGCAAGCCAAGGAGAGGATAAACTTCATGCTGCCCGAAGGCGTTGAACCGGGATTCCAATCGGTGGCGAGTGCCACGGGGAGGCCTGCGTCGATGAGTTTGCGAGCGGGAGCGTAGGGCATATTGAGGAAAAAGGACGTGCCGGGGAGCAGCGTGGGCATGACATCGGACTGCTGAAGGAGCGGAATGGCGCTGTCGGGCATTCGCTCCAGATGGTCGACGGAGAGAGCGTTGTGCTCTACTGCCACGGCGATACCTCCCGAAGCGGCCAACTCTTCGGCGTGAATCTTGGGGCGCAAACCATAGTGAGCACCTGCCTTGAGTATGCGCGCTGTTTCCTCGGGCGTGAAGAAACCTTCGTCGCAGAAAACATCGATAAAGTCGGCCAAACCCTCTCGTCCCACTTCAGGAATCATCTCATTGATGACGAGGTCGACATATTCGCTCTGTCGGCCCTGATAAGCGCGCCCAACGGCGTGTGCACCAAGGAAGGTGGCGCGGATTTCGAGGGGGGAAGTTTCCCGCAGGCGGCGGATGACGCGCAGCATCTTGAGCTCGTCTGCCGTGTTGAGTCCGTAACCGCTTTTGATTTCTACGCTGCCCGTTCCGCCCGTGCGCATCTCGCTGAGTCGCTGTTGAGCCTGAAGGAAGAGTTCTTCCTCCGTTTGCTCGTGTAAGCGGTCGGCCGAATTGAGAATACCTCCACCGCGACGGGCTATTTCCTCATAGCTAAGGCCGCGTATCTTGTCCTCAAATTCTTGTTCGCGACTGCCAGCATACACTATGTGAGTGTGCGGGTCACAATAGGAGGGCATGACGATACCGCCCTGGGCGTCGATGGATGTGTATTCGCCGTCAGCAGGCACGGGAGAGCCATCGCCGAAGTCTTTTATCAATCCATCTTCAATCAGTAGCCACGCATGGCGGAGCGTTTGGATGGAACGCATTTCCTCGCCGACCAATTTTTCTTTGCCCGAAGGCAAGATGCCGGCGAGGATGCCTATTTTATGAATCAGTGTTTTCATTTCAGAGAGTAGGGTTGGTATCGGGCAAAGTCTGGGTTTGGAGGAACTCAACCGACTTGGCAATGTAGGGATACATCACGACATCGTCGCTGATAAATGGAACCACCTGTCGATAGTTCGCCACGAGGCGTTCGAGCGCGGGAGACGTCTGTTCGGGGCGGCGGAATTCGAGCGCTTGCGCCGCGTTGAAGAGTTCGATTGCCAAAACGCGCTCCGTATTGTTTAAAACGGTGTAGAGCTTCGTTCCGGCATTCGCTCCCATACTGACATGGTCTTCTTGTCCCTGCGAGGTCGGGATGCTATCGGCAGAAGCCGGCATACACAAACCTTTGCTTTGGCTCACAATGGAGGCTGCCGTGTACTGCGTTATCATGAAACCGCTATTTACTCCTGGATTGGCAACGAGGAAACTGGGCAATCCGCGTGTTCCCGACACCAATTTATAGGTGCGGCGTTCGGAGATATTAGCCAGTTCGGACATGGCCAGTGTCAGGAAGTCCATGGGGAGGGCGATAGGCTCTCCGTGGAAGTTTCCAGCGGAGATAACGAGGTCTTCGTCAGGGCAAACGGTCGGGTTGTCCGTGGCGGCGTTGATTTCAGTGTCGAGAACGTGTTCTACATACTGGAGGGTGTCCTTCACCGTTCCGTGTACTTGCGGAATGCAGCGGAACGAATAGGGATCTTGCACGTGTGTTTTGGCTTTTCTGATGATCTGGCTACCAGCAAGAAGTTGGGAGATGCGAGCAGCCGTATCGAGTTGGCCTTTGTGTGGTCTCACCGCATGAACAGCATGGTAGAACGCTTCTATCCGCCCATTGTAGGCATCAAGCGACAACGCCGCGATGCAATCCGCCCATTGGCTTAGCTGTTTTGCCTTTATGAGAGCCCAGCAGCCGAACGCCGCCATATTCTGCGTACCATTGAGAAGCGCGAGTCCCTCCTTTGAAGCCAAGGCGATGGGTTCCCAATGCTTCAGTTGCAGCAGTTCAGCACCGCTCATCTGCCGTCCCTCAAACTCTACTTCGCCCAAACCCACGAGCGGCAGGCAGAGATGCGCCAGCGGAACGAGGTCGCCCGATGCACCCACCGAACCTTGCATATAGGCAATCGGACAAACGCCTGCATTGAAGAAGTCGATGAGGCGCTCCACGGTGACCAACTGACAACCAGAATAGCCGTAGCTGAGGGATTGTATCTTGAGGAGAAGCATGATGCGTACAATGTCGCGCGGCACACGGTCGCCACAGCCGCAGGCATGGCTCATCATGAGGTTTATTTGCAGTTGGGAGAGTTGGTGCTTACTGATGCTGATGTTGCAGAGTGAGCCGAAGCCCGTTGTAACGCCGTAGATAGGAACTTCCGAACGCGCTATTTTCTCGTCCAAATATTTCCGGCAGCGAACGATGCGCTGGCGAGCATCCTCGCTAAGGCGCAACTGATAGTTGTGATATATGATTTCAGCCACTCTCTCCAAGGAGAGATGTTCGGCACTTATTTCGTGAATCTTTTCCATGTTTGTGTTTTTTAGAGTGAGGTTAGAAGAGGGAAGCCGCCTTATCGATGACGGCATCGTCCACAAGGTGCGGCATTGTGACACGGAGTTGTGGCGTGCGCTCCATTTCGCGGCGGATAGCATCCATCGAACCTTTGTTGCGCGCCCAAGCTCGGCGACTGATACCATTGTTCACGTCCCAGAAAAGCATATTGCGAATGTGGCGCGCAGCATCTTCGCTACCGTCCACCACCATGCCGAAACCGCCGTTGATAACTTCGCCCCAACCTACGCCGCCTCCGTTGTGGATGCTCACCCAGGTGGCTCCGCGGAAACTATCGCCAATGACGTTCTGAATAGCCATGTCGGCGCAGAATTGAGAGCCGTCGTAAATGTTGCTTGTTTCGCGGAAGGGAGAGTCTGTTCCCGACACATCGTGATGGTCTCTACCGAGCACTACAGGCCCTCGCAGTTCGCCCCGCTTCACGGCTTCATTGAATGCCAACGCAATCTTCATTCGCCCTTCACTATCGGCGTAGAGAATGCGTGCCTGTGAACCCACCACGAGGTGGTTGCGCCCCGCTTCTTTGATCCATAAAATGTTGTCGTCGAGCTGATTCTGAATGTCGGTAGGTGCTTCGGCGCGCTCAGCTTCCAGCACTTCTGCAGCCAAGCGATCGGTCAGTTCAAGATCGCGCGGGTCGCCCGAAGCGCACACCCAGCGGAATGGGCCGAAACCATAATCGAAGAACATCGGTCCCATAATGTCTTGAACGTAGGAAGGATAGCGGAAACTGCCGTCTGCTTGCAGAATATCGGCTTCAGCGCGTGAAGCTTGCAACAAGAAGGCATTGCCGTAGTCGAAGAAGTACATACCACGCTCCGTCAAGCGGTTGATGGCGTCCACCTGTCGGCGCAATGATGCGTGCACGCATTTGCGGAATTGCTGCGGATTGTCAGCCATCATCTGCTTGCTCTCCTCCAATGTCAGCCCTACGGGGTAGTAACCACCCGCCCAAGGATTGTGGAGCGACGTTTGGTCGGAACCTAAGTTCACTTCAACGCCTTCATCTGCCAAACGTTCCCAGAGATCGACAACATTTCCCACATACGCCATAGATACGACGCGGCGCTCCTCCACAGCTTTGCGAATGGCGGGGATGAGTTCATTGAGCGATGTATGGAGTTCGTCCACCCATCCTTGTTCGTGTCGTTTTTCTGCCGCCTTCGGGTTGATTTCGGCCACAACGCTCACCACGCCAGCAATGTTGCCCGCCTTGGGTTGTGCACCACTCATGCCGCCCAGTCCCGATGAAACGAAAAGCGGCATCTTGTCTTTGCCGCCCATCACTCGGCGCGCTGCGTTGAGCACGGTGATAGTCGTACCGTGTACGATGCCCTGCGGACCGATATACATATATGAGCCAGCCGTCATTTGACCGTACTGACTCACGCCGAGAGCGTTGCTGCGCTCCCAGTCGTCGGGGCGAGAATAGTTGGGGATTACCATACCGTTTGTCACCACTACGCGCGGCGCATCTCGATGGGAGGGGAAGAGTCCCAGCGGGTGACCGGAATACATCACAAGGGTTTGCTCGTCGGTCATCTCACTGAGGTATTTCATCACGAGGCGGTATTGCGCCCAGTTCTGAAAGACAGCACCGTTTCCGCCATAGG
This sequence comes from Alloprevotella rava, assembly GCF_014195585.1. Lineage (GTDB taxonomy): Bacteria > Bacteroidota > Bacteroidia > Bacteroidales > Bacteroidaceae > Alloprevotella > Alloprevotella rava. Next base: position 109,376 of record NZ_JACICA010000003.1, read on the forward strand.
TAATCAGCTCGTGAGGGTGTTGAGCCACACGCGGATCGAGGTTGTTCTGAATCATCAGCATGATAGCTGCCGCTTGCTCCGAGCGATGCGGATATTCATTGATGGGGCGAGCATACATAGCGTACTGTGGACGGTAGCGATACATATATATGCGTCCGTATTGCTTGAGTTCTTCCGCAAATTCGGGAGCTAACTGTGCGTGCAGTTCCTCTGGAAAATAGCGGAGAGCGTTGCGCAGCGCCAAGCGTTTCTCCTCGGGGGTGAGGATGTCTTTGCGCTTCGGCGCGTGATTGATGTCGGTGTCGTAAGGAGGTAGCTCCGGCAGTTCGGCAGGGATACCCTGTCGGATGTCAGCCTGAAATTGTTCGAGACTTATATTGTTATCCATGCTTTCCATGTTGTTCTTTTTTGAGGGATAGAAAGAGAGGAGGAAGCGAGGTTTTCAGCGAGGAACTCCCCGCTTCCGTTTGGGATTATTGAAGAACTTCCGATGTGCTCGATAAGGTGGAAGCACACGGAGTCAGCTATTTATTCGCCGCAGATTTTTGCTTCGACGATGGCGGTAATGGCGGCTTCCTCCGCATCGGCTTTGCGAATGAGTTCATCGGCTTCGGCCGTCAGTGCGTCAGCTGTAGCACGATCGTGGAGGGAGACAGCATTGATTTTTACGTTTAGTCCCGCACCGCGCACTGCAGCACGAATCGCCAAAGCCCCTACGCCCGCATCGGAAACACTGTTAGGGTTGCCCGTCTCGGCCATGGCGCGGCAGAGAGCAAAACCCTCGTAGGATGCCTTCATAGTGCGCAGCGGCACTTGTGTGGCGTAGAGCGTGGCTTGCTGAATGGCTTCGGCGCGCAGGCGTTTCTCTTCGTCGTTCCTCTTCGGCATACCGAAAGCGGACATAATGGCGTTGAACGCTTCTGTGTCTTCGTCCACCAACAGGAGGAGTTGCTCCATGAGTTGCTGCCCTTTGTCGGCGTGTGCGCTAAACTCTTGCCAGCGCTCGTCCCAGCCCCGCTTGTGGGCAGAGAGATTCGCCACCATTGTTCCCAATGCAGCGCCCAGCGCACCCATATAGGCTGAAATCGTTCCGCCCCCCGGTGCGGGAGATTCACGCGATGTTTCTTCTGCAAAACCGCGCGCCGTCAAGTCCACCAAGCGTGTTGTGTCGGGTTGCGCCTCCAGCATATATTCTATCACCTTTTCTTCGGGGCGGAAAGGCTTGAGATCGTTCAGCCCCATGGAGCGGATGGCTATTTGCACAATGTCTTTCTCTGGAATACCCGTGGAGCGTTCTTGTCGTTCTAAGAAGTAGCGACCTGCTTCGAGGAGCGTTTGTTTCGGAATAAGTCCCACAATCTCCGTTCCCGTTACCCGCACGCCGCGGTTCTGTGCACATCGGCACACTTCCTCGAAGGCGCGATGGAGCGGCGTGAGGCTGAGATCGGTCATATTCATAGACACTTGCGCAATGCCGTATTCATCGATGTACCACCCAATGGCTTTTGTAGCTTTGAGCGTGCCAGGTTGCATGATGGTTTTCCCATCAGCGTCTTTCATAATTTTTCCCGTCAGCGTGTTACCCTCGCGCATCGGTCGTCCCTTTTCTCTCACGTCGAACGCTATGGCGTTGGCGCGGCGCGTGGAGGTCGTGTTGAGGTTGAAATTGACAGCGATAAGGAAATTGCGTGCGCCCACCGCCGTACAACCCGTGCGTGCCACGCCCTCATCGAAGGGGCGCGCTCCGAAGTCGGGTGCCTTGGCTGCATCACTAAGTTTGTCGGGTAGAGCTTCATATTCTCCTTGGCGGCATACAGCCAGATTGCGGCGTTCAGGCTTCAGCGCTGCCGCCTCATAGCAGTAGGTCGGGATGGCCAGTTCTTCCGCCAAGCGTTGTGCCAGTTTGCGCGCCAGTTCGGCACACTCTTCCAGTGTGACGCCTGCAACGGGGATGAGCGGAAGCACATCGGTAGCTCCCATGCGCGGATGTGCTCCATGATGTTGCCGCATATCGATGAGTTCGGCAGCACGGCGCACGGCCTTAAACGCTGCTTCGCAAACGGCTTCCGGTTCGCCCACAAAGGTGATAACGGTGCGATTCGTAGCCTCGCCCGGATCCACATTGAGAAGTTTCACACCACGACTTCCGGCAATCACTTGCGCAATGGCATCAATAGTTGCTCGGTTGCGTCCCTCGCTGAAATTGGGGACGCATTCAATAATTTTTTTTCCCTGCTCCATAGTATAAATTGGGGATGTAGTTAGTATCAGTAGTATTTTCAGAGGTTGCGAAAACCTCCATTGGCAAATATAGGTTCTTTTCTGATAGGAAGCAAATTTTTTGCTGATAGCCGAAATTCATGAACTCTGTCTGCTCCGTCAGCTTGGAGATTTTCTTGCGCAAAAGTTTCGGAAAAAGTGTTTGGTTTGCAAAGAGGCTCTACAAAGAAATCGCTATCTTCGTCTGCAAAACGTTATATACCAAAGGATGAAACATACTCGTATTTTGAAAGGACTTATTCTTATCCTCACTACGCTCGCTCTTACTTCGTGTCAGCTTCGTGGGTCAAAAGGAACAATGCCCATTCTGCAAGATGTAAAGGCCGAGGCCGATTCAGCCACTGCGGTGGATGCTTCGGTGCTGGATTCGCTCACCGTAGTCGTCACTCCCGATAGTTTGTCGGCTGTTCTCTTGCAGCGTGTGGGCTATGTGGTTTCTTACAATCCCGAAATGCGCATCCCCAATTGGGTGGCGTGGCATCTGACGCCCCAACGCCTCGAAGGTTCGGCTTCGCGCAAGGGACATCCTTTTCAAGCAGATGAGGACATTCCAGCACCGCGTGTAGACACTTATGATTATATGCGCTCTGGCTACGACCGTGGGCATATGTGTCCAGCGGCAGACAACAGATGGGATGCTGAAGCCATGCGGGAATCTTTCTTGTTCACCAATATCTGCCCACAAAACCACAACCTAAACGCGGGCGATTGGAACGAAATGGAGATGCAGTGCCGTGCATGGGCAAAAACGTGGGACGGTATCTATATCGTTTGTGGCCCTTTGCTTTATCGGCGTCAGCACAAAAGGATTGGTGAGCATAAAGTGGTAGTGCCCGAAGCGTTTTTCAAAGTTGTGTTGTGCTTGAAGGGTACTCCCAAAGCTATCGGATTTATTTATAAAAATGAGAAAGGAAATCGCCCGAAAGGGGATTATGTGAATACCATTGACGAAGTGGAACGCCTAACAGGTTTCGATTTCTTTTCCGCTCTTCCCGATAGTTTGGAAAACAAAATTGAAGCCACCGCCAACCTCGAAGATTGGTACTAAACATAAGGCTGTAGCCCTTCTTTTGTATCCAAAAGCAGCTCCGCTCAATTCCTTGCTGGCCCTATTTTTCTTATCCGCAATACCTTCTCAATGGGTGTTGCGGATTTTCGAAGGAAGCGAGGAGGGAGTAGATTATGTGCACAGGAAGCGTCGCACTGCAAGCGTGAAGAGGTAGATTGCACTCAGATTGATAGCGGGGAATGCTCTTCTTCTCCTACCAAGAAAAACTCATTTTTTGTTGTCACGTCGTCACGGAGGAGTAAACATGCTGATAGACAGATGCTTGCAGGCGTGACAATGAATTATTTGTTGTCACACTGTTGTCACGCATATAATCCGTACGTTTTCAGTTAGTTATGCTCAAAGTGTGACAACGTGACGACGTGACAACGGAAAAACAAAATATAGGAGAGTGTGTGCGCTTATTCTTAGCTTTACTTATCCGGCTCACAAATACAATAAGGGTGTCGGCTGACGCAATAAGGATGTGAGCTGACAGCCTTATTGTATCCGTGAACGCAATAAGGATATTTGCGCAGAAGCGTTCTATATGCTTGCCAATATAGGCGAAGAGCAAGCGTAGAGTTGGGCAAGTGGGCGGAGCGTGGGAGAAATGGAGGATTGCCGTCCTTGTGTTTTTACATAAAAAAAGGTCCGCCAGCGCTGTCTCACGACGGCCCCGACGGTTACCTTAAGAAATTTTGTTATCTATCGATATTGCAAATATACAAAACCGAGAAAGAACTTTCAAATATCGTTTTAGTTTTTTTGAATAAAGCTGCGTCTTCATCATTTGATAGGCGCGTAAAAAATTGCTACAAACGCCTCTATTAGGGTGTTTCTGAATTTTATATGTTTTATAACATAAAAAGAAAACTACCCGAATCTTTCTAAAAATTGTACTTTTGCAAATACAAAGAACTTAACCATACGCAAGTGAAACATTGCTAGTTTTTATGAGTTGAAAACTCTTTAAAAAGATACCGTTCGCCAATGAGGTAGAACGGTATTTTTTTCGTTTTTTCTGTTTGAGTTTCTATTCAGCTTCGTATTTCTCGATGGCTTCAATCGTTTTTTTATAGCCAAGGCGGATGAGGCGTTCGGATTTTTGGAAATCGAACGTGTTGTAGCGAGCCATGGGGAGATCAATGAGAATGTCGGGCGGGGTCATCTGTAAAGCCATGCGCGCATTGCGATTGATCATGATGGATATGGTGCGGGAAATGAGTGTGACGTAGTTGTCGCTCGAGGAGGTATCTTGTGACAAGAAATGATTGAGAAGGGAGCGCGGACTGAAATTGGAGTTGTCGTGCTTTTTTGCCATTCGACGGAGTTGAACTTGTCCTTCATAGTCGTGGCCGCTCACATTGACGGCTACGAGCAAGTGTTTCTTGTTGCGCTTCACTCTGTTGAGCGGTAGCGGATTGGTGATGCCGCCATCGATGAGGAGGCGGTGGCCCATTTCAACGGGGCGGAAAAAGGTGGGGATAGATATGGAGGCGCGAATGGCTTGGAAGAGGCTGCCGTGGGAGAAGATGACTTCTCGCCCGCTGTTGTAGTCAGTGGCTATGGCGCGGAAAGGGATGGGGAGCGTTTCGATATTCGTATCGGGAACGAATTGCTTGATGGTTTCGATGATGCGGTCGCCCTTGACAATGTGGTTAATACCGAGTGAGAAATCCGTGAGCGAAAGGATTTTTCGGCGGTCGATGGTGCGCATCCATTCGCGGAAATCTTCCAAATGGCCCGTAGCATAAATGCCGCCAATGAGTGCTCCCATGGATGCGCCAGCGACGGAATGGATGCAATAGCCTCTTTCTTCCAGTGCGAGAATGGCTCCGATGTGTGCCAGTCCGCGTGCGCCACCGCTGGAGAGAACTAAATCGACGTCCTTGTTGGGCGTCGGCGTGAATATGTTGAAGAGTTTATGAATGCTGTGCGCTTCCATTGTATGGCTAGTTTTTTATGCTCTTGCAAATGTAAAGATTTATTGAGTATAGATTTCGATGGAAGTATAGTTTTTTCTGTAAATCCGTGCACGGTATAGTATTTTGCCGTATTTTCGCACAAAATACAAGTACAAAAAATAAGGATTATGCAGGAGTTAAAGGATAGGATTATGCGCGATGGGCATTGCCTGGAAGGGGGCATACTGAAGGTGGATAACTTTATCAATCATCAGATGGATCCCACGCTGATGAAGGCGTGCGCAATAGAATTTGTACGTTTGTTTGCTAACGAAAAGTTTAACAAGATTGTGACGATTGAGGCCAGTGGTATTGCACCTGCTATATTGGTGGGGTCGTTGCTCAATCTGCCCGTGGTGTTTGCTAAAAAGAAGGTGCCGAGCACGATGGACAACTACTTGATGACGGAGGTTTTCTCTTTCACCAAGCGGCGTTCTTATGAGATTGTAGTGGATAAACGTTTTCTTGGTCCTAACGACCGTGTGCTTTTCATTGACGACTTTTTGGCCAACGGTAATGCGGCAAAAGGTGTTCTCGACCTCGTTAATCAGTCGGGCTCTTCACTGGCTGGTATGGGCTTTATTATTGAGAAAGCTTTCCAGCAGGGTGGTGAAGAACTGCGCCGACAAGGTATCCATGTGGAAAGCCTTGCAATTGTGGAAAGTCTCGACAATTGCGAAATAAAACTTAGATGAGAGGATGTTTAATGTGCTAATAAGAAAATGTGCTAATGTGCTAATGTGGCTTACGCCGTGTATCCCGTTAGGTCATTAGCACATTAGCACATTTAAGCGGCATTGTCGCGCCGCATTAGCACATTAAAAAAGTTATTCAACTCCCATGGCGCGTTTTACGAAGTCCATTTCCATTGCCGTAACGGTTTCGGGCTGAACATCGTACCACCCAGCTTCGGCACTAAAGCGCTTGTCGCCCAGTTCTGTATCGTCCTTGAAGAAATAGAAGGCGAGAGCTTTTGTGCGATTCTTTTTAACGTCGAAGAGTTGCTTCACATAATAGTGCGTCATTCCCTCCACTTTTAAGTCGGGGCAGAGCTTTGCAATGCGTAGAGCCTCCTGCTGACCTTCAGCAGTCTTTGTCAGTACGCGCTTTTCCCAAATGATGTAAGGATTCTTGTCTGAATTAGCTAAAACGGGATTTATGTAGAACACAACTGCGGGCGTTTCGCAAACATAGTCGAACGTATTGGTGACAGCTTGAATAGTATCTTGCGTATTTTTACCAATTTCCTGAGCCATCATCCCCATTGGGATGAGCATCATCAGCGCTAAAAGAATTCTTTTCATGCAGATAATTTCTCTATTTAGTTGTTATAATTGGCCGCGAAGTTAACCATATTCGTCAGACACTCAAAAGTTTTCAGTTTTTTTAAGCAGGGTGATAGAAGTATTATGAGTTATTTCTTGCTGGTGTGTTCTTTTATTTCGGCTATTAAGGAATAAACTTGTTCGACGCTTTCCAGATTGTAAGAATGTGTCTTCTTGCATCTGTTTTCTACTGTATCGGCAAAAGTTTTAATCTCGGAGAAGAAGCCTTGCGCAACGAGCTGATTATTGCCTACGGTTGGAACAAAGGCATTCCTTCCGTAAAGATTGACGAGCGCCGAAGTGTTTCGGAATACTTTTTCCAACGGAATTCCTAATACGGCAGAGTGTCTTGGAGAGAAATCAAGTCTTTCCATTTTATCTAATATATACAGTCCTTTATCCGTGCTGATACTTAGCTGCTCTTGTGCTTCCTGCCAGGAATAATCTGTTGAAAGTTCCAACATTCCTGTAAGTTCTTGATGTTCTAATATAAGGAATAAAGTTTGTCCGCCATCTTTACTGTTGATTATATCTGCCACTTTAACCTTTGCATGCCCAAAGAGCAAGATGACATAGTCAAGGGGATGAATGAAAAGATCGAGTAAGGCGTCACCTTCTGGATATAGTCCCGTTAGATAACGATAATGATAATGTCGTTTGTTTTCGCCTTTCAGCCTCTTTTGCAAAATCTGGGTGGCGGGGGCAAAGCGTCTTTGTAGTCCGACAATTGTGTGTTGTGAATTGTTGTTCTTGATAGTATCTATTAAAACCTTTAGTTCTCTTTCGTCCCTACAAGGCGGTTTCTCTATGAATAAAGATTTTCCGGATTTGATGACTTCACTTGCTATCTGAAAATGCGCCTGTGGATGGGCGGCTACAAAAACTCCAGCAATGCTTTCGTCATGCAAGATTTCTTGTAGTGATGTAGTTCCTTTTATGTCCTTGTACTTTTGAGAAATCAGTGCAGCTTTTCTCTCCGAAGTGCAACAGATGTATTTCAGTGGTAGCTGAAGATGCTGCATGATTGGCAATAAATTACTGACACAATGATTGCCAAAACCTATAAGCGCATACTGCCGATTATAGGTCTGATGTAGTTCCCTCATGCTGCGTATGTTCTTATATCTGCCGATGATATTGTCTAAAAATCTCATACTCGTTTATGATATTATTTTTTTGAGATGTTTTTTGTAAGTAGTATGTTTGTTATCCGTCCAATGATATTTTCCGTAAAACAATTCTATTAGCCGTTTGGGCAGGATTCTTTCCAGATTTCTCAATAGGATTATATCATACTTCCGATGATAGTTTATCCAGCATTGGTTGCATTCTTTGGAGTGTTCGCATTGGATTTTGCAGGTTTTTCGTGAATTAAATATTTCGTCAAGTGTCTTTTCGTGAATGTTTCCCAAAATTACATCTAAATTTTGGCATAAAGGGACATTTCCATTCGAATGAATAACCAACTCGCTAAAAATGCTATGACATCGAAGCTTTAGCTTATTGTTCTTCCATTCGTCATACAAGGCAACAAAATCGAAGTTCTCCTCTGTTTGATGTATGGAGGCTGGTATTTGGTTGATGAAGTTCTTATCTTTGGATTCCATCAGCCCTTTTGTTGTGTCGAAAAAAGAGATCGTGTTGTAAATACCAATGCGTACATCGATATCATATTTTCGGGCAATGTTTATAACATGCTCCATATCTGTGAACGAATTCCATGGCGAAAGGCAGAACATCAAGGAAATGGGCACTATGTCTTTACACGCTTCAATGACTTCAATAACTTTGTCATATCCATCGCGTCCACGCATATGTTTATAGGTTTCTCTGTTGCCGTCAAGCGATATGTACAGATGTTTGGGACGATGATTTTTCACAGCAGCAATCACTTTGTTTGCTGCAAGGCAATTGGATAGTAATGTATAGTTAGGATGATGTGTGTCAAACCAACTCAAGATTTTGTCTGCTTCAGGGTGAAGAATAAATTCGCCGCCTTCTAAACCAACTACGGTGCGTTTTGTGACGCACTTACTGTTCATGATATTGATTATATCGTTTAAACTTAGATTCTCAATGGGTTTCTTCCAAATGGAACAATGTTGACAGCGAGACTGGCAGCTTGTTGTGGAGTATATCATTAGCGAACTAAGCTCTTTGTGCTGTTTGCGTACTACATTGTTGATAAAAACTATTCCGTTGTGGAGGTAGTCGTAGATACTATACATTCTTTTTTCGGTTTATCATTTATTTAGTAAGAGCCGAAAAGAGGAGAAAGACTGCAATAAAATTGTAATATTTTTCTAAATATTCAGAAGAGAAACATTTTAATTGAACTGTTGAGGGGTGTAGAATAAATGGCAGTGTTTTGCTATCTTGGATGGGTAGCCGATAGTAGAGAATAAGGTGCTGCGTAAGATGTCTGTTTTCGTTCGTTTTATTTGACAATCGGTTTTTGCGTTTTAGAAGCGAATGTTATAAAGCGTTAATGAAAAATGTATGTTCAGGCAGAAAAATAGAGTGGTTTTAGCGATGCATCACTCAATGGCTGGATGAAAAAGGAGGCGGAAGAGCCAATTTTGCATGAAATCAGTGGTCGGAATATGCCGAAAAGGTGTTTTTTTTCCTTATTCTGTCAGCTGACACAATAAAGATGTCAGCTGACAGCCTTATTGTGTTCGCGATTTTCCTTATTGTATTTCAAATTTGTCGGCGAGGAATTTAAATTTGCCCTATAGAAAATAAAATTTGGCCTATAGAAAATGAAAATAGGCTTATTTTCGTACTATGAAAAATAGGCCTTCTTATCAACCGTAAGTAAAGATTTTGATTTGGAAGCCATTCTCGACCTTGTAGACTGAGAATTATTTTGACAAAAATAGGGGACTGCTTAATTTGCTCCTTTTTCTTGTGTTTTTGAAAGCGAAACGAGAGTGTGGCTCTTCTAAAAACTATTGTTTCATAGCTTTTAGAGAGCCACACTAAAAGAGAGTTTTGCCTACCAGGTAAGTCGCAACCCGAAAGGTACTGTTATGAAGAATGGGTGCTTTGTTCGGTAAGTCTCTATGCCGCTGCCGTTTCTAAAATAATAGAACATGTTGGGTTCTAAATACAAGCTGAAAGGTTTGAATATTTTGTATTGCACGCCAAAGCCTAAGTTTGCAGACCATTGAGAACGAGGCTTGATTCCCTCTTTTAGAGTAAATGAAGAATCAGCCGTTACGATATACTTCTTGTCAAGCGAACTGTTCATGGGCATTTCAAATGTTACGCCTCCTGTTGTGTATGCGCAGAAGCGTCCCTTGTTCCATATGCGGTAGGTCAATCGCAAAGGTACGCCCAAGTAGTCAATCTTTTGGGTTTTTACTAATTTCGCTTTGTTATATTCACTTTCAAAATCAGATTTTAGTTTGGTGTAGGTAATACCCGTTCCGAAAGTCCAATGAGGGCTTAGCTGTTTGCTGAGTGAGATACTAAAGGTCTTGGGGCGATAATGGTGTACTTTCTCTCCTAAAGATGCTTTTCCGCTTGTTTTATTGTTCTGAACAATCCAAGACATCTTTGCTCTCTCAATAGAGTCCATCAAGGCAGTGTTTCGAGTTAAGTAGTTTTCAAGATCATCCCATGTGTATAGTCTGGCTGTTGCCCCACCGTTGGCATAGTCCACTACTGACAGATAACCCAGATTTGACATGCTTCCATTGGCACCTGTATTTGAAGAAAAACCAAAGTTGAAAGTCCATGGGCTTTTCTTCTTGTGGTTGATATTGAGGTTTGTATTCCTATTCAACGCCATGGTCTTATTTGCAGGAATCTGTGGAATACGGTAGAGCGTATCCTTAATTGTAATACTCTTTGCTAAAAACTGATGTAAGGAATCGACACAGAAAGGCAGCGTTGCTTTTTCGGATGATATGCTGTCTGTTTTAATCTGTGAGAGAGAATTTTCTTGAGGTGCAAAAGCTCTTGCAGGAAGAGTGTTTTTATCCTCTTTATTGTTTGAAGATTTGGAACTTTCTGCTTGTTCAGTTTTTGCCGTTTTTGGTTCTCTCTGGATCTGTGTCTGCTTCTTGCGAAAGTCTATGGCTGTTGCTATTCCATAAGGAGTTTTCGTGGAATAGTATCTTTTTATGAAATAGATATATATTGGTGTTAGGATAGGCAATAAAAGTAGTGCCCAATAGTTGGAAAGAATCTCACGCAACAATTTCTTTGCGCGAAACAGTTGCGAGGAAGAACTGTGAGGATTGATGCCAAGCAGTTTTCCTATTTCTTTGTGGGACAGACCATCCAAAACCGAAAGTTTGAATATCTCCTTACTTCCCTCTGGTAAGGATTCTATGACCGATAGTAAGAGTTCTATATCTATGTGTTTTGTCTCCTCGCTGTCTGTTCCGAGAAACTCTGTTTCTAACGAGGAAAGGGGAATGTTGTCCTTTCCTGTGCTTTGAAGGTATCTTAGAGAAAGGTTTCTGACAATGGTTATCATCCATCCCTCTAATTTTGAATTGTCTTTGAGTGTCTTTATAGAGGTAAAGATGATAATGAAAGCATCGTGTAAAATATCTTCTGCTGTGCTTTCATCTTTTACGTAATGTTGGCATATTCTCCTTAGTTTGTTGGAATATGCCTTATATAAATCTCCGAGAGCTTCTTGCTCTCCCTGCTTACATGCGTCTATATTAACATCTATCTTCATAGATATACTTTTCCTTTTTATTAAAAGGAGCAGATTATATCTAAAAGACTGCATGAAAAATAAAACTTTTTTGAAAATCTAAAAATGAGAGGAGGTTAGACTTAGATACGTATTTTTTATAGACAAAGTGTTGCCTATTAGACGTGATACAATTTTCTGTGTTCTTCGTCTGCCTTTCTCGTGGAGTGTGGAAGCTGGTTTCTTAATTATGTAGGAGATATAAAACAGAAAGTTAGGTGTGTTATTTTGTTGAATAAATCTATAAATAACACACTCCATCGTGGCAACCGTGGCGGGGAGCTTCGTCTTCCTCGTCCTCTTCTGTGTCCTCCGCTGCAATGGGCTTGCCCGTCAGAATCTTTAGGAGGCGTTCTTCTAAGAGCTCGTATGGAGCATAGCCTTCTTCGAGTTTGTAGCGGTCAGTGCCGTTGATGAGCATGAGGGTGGGGTAGATTTCTGCGTGGTCGTTGGCGCGGTTGTAGCTTTCTTCGGCAGCCTGTTTCACTTCCTCTTTTAGGTATTCGCGAAGTAGGTCTTCAGAATTGATACCTATAGTTTCTCCAATTTCAGCAAAGAGAGTGGGATTGTCCAAAAGGAGGCCTTTGTGGAAACGTGCTGTCAGCAGAGCTTCAGCAAAGGCAAAAGCTTTATTGGGAGCTATTCGCTTGACAGCTTCTATGGCGCGGCACGACGCGTCACTGTTCCAAAGAGCGTCTTCTTCGCTGAGAGCACGCAGATATCCTTCGCCCATTTTGCGCCCCGTATCGCGCTGCACTGCTTCCATAGAGCGAAGTATGGCGCGCTCCATTCGTGGCGTGTAGTGCATTTCATGTTCGTCACGAAGCATTCCTGCTGGCAACAACTCGAAGTCGACCACATCGTGGTAGGTATTATAAAGCTGAAGAATGTTCTGCGATCCACCGTAGCACCAAGAGCAGTAAGGATCCATCACATATATGATTTTTATCTGTCCAAAGGGGGAGTTCTTTTCTGTCATAATCGTAAAGAATAAAATGTATAGAAACAAAAAAGCGACATTCTGTGAGGAATATCGCTTCTATAAGTGGTACCTCCAGGAATCGAACCGGGGACACACGGATTTTCAGTCCGATGCTCTACCAACTGAGCTAAGGCACCGTCTTCGATTTTTGTTTTGGAAGAGAGTATCGAAGTTTCTCTCTTTAAGTGGTACCTCCAGGAATCGAACCAGGGACACACGGATTTTCAGTCCGATGCTCTACCAACTGAGCTAAGGCACCTTGCTTATTTGCGGGTGCAAAGATATGTATTGTTATTGAAACTGCCAAATGTTCGATAACTTTTTATTAAATTGCAAAAAGATTTCGTGCATTTTCTGTGGTTATGCGTGCCACTTCCTCTGTTGTGGTGTCGTAAATCTCTGCTAATTTGTCGATGATATGCGGGATGTATGCGCTTTCATTTCGCTTGCCGCGATGGGGGACAGGCGTGAGATAGGGCGCATCTGTCTCGAGCAAAATTCGGTTGAGAGGAACACACGTGTGGAGTACGGCGGGGAGCGTACTTTTCTTGAATGTCACAATGCCACCAATGCCAAGATAGAAACCGTCGAAGGTGAGCAGTTCGCGCGCTTCTTCTGTTGTTCCGCCGAAGCAATGGAAAATACCGCCAGGTATTTGCGAGGCGTCTGCTTCTCGAAGCGTGGTAACAATTTCTTGATGAGCATTGCGCGCGTGAATCACCAAAGGCTTGCGGAGTTCGTTAGCCCAACGAATCTCTTCGCGAAACACTTCTATCTGTTCCTCGCGTCGGCTCTGATCCCAATACAGATCTATACCCACCTCGCCCACAGCGCAGTAGCGCTCGGGTGTGGTGTAGAGCAAGTGTTTCATCTTCTCCACCAGCGGCCAAGGATCAGCCGGGAGCTCCTCTGGTTGCAGTCCCATCATTGGCAAACAAAGGTCGGGGAAGTCGTCGCACATCTGCAACATTCTCCCGATGCTCTCTTCATCCACATTCGGCAAGAGGAGTTTCTCTGCCCCTGCCTCACGAGCACGCTCCACCATTTCGGCTCTATCAGCGTCGAACTCTTCGCCATAGAGGTGTGTGTGGGTATCTATAAATGTCATATTGTGAGAATCAGAGCTGGAGACTATTTCTTGCGGCTTAGTAACTTCTCGGCATAGTCCCACAACGGTTGTTTACGCTCTGCGGCAATGGGTAGACAGTCGAAGATGCGGCGCGCTTCGGCATAGAGCGTTTCCATGCGTTCGTGGCAGAGTGCGGGAATCTCCAATTCATCGTAGAGAGTCAGTACGCCCGCCACTTTCTCCTCGCGTTCGTCCACCTCGTTGAGCAAACGATTGATTTCTGCTTTCTGCGCATCGTTCGCACGGTTGAAAGCATTGATAAGCATGAATGTTTTTTTTGCACAACAGATGTCGCCGCCAATTTGCTTACCAAACACAGCGGGATCACCGTAGCAATCGAGATAGTCGTCTTGCAACTGGAATGCCAATCCGATTTTTTCGCCAAACTGATAGAGCAGTTCGCAGTCTTCTTTGGGCGCATCGGCTATCAACGCCCCCGCCTTTAGGGCACAAGCCAGCAGCACACTTGTCTTTAGGCGAATCATCTCGATATATTCCTCTTCCCGAACATCGTTACGGTTTTCAAAATTAATGTCGTACTGTTGTCCTTCGCAGATTTCTTGCATCGTTCTCGCTGCCAGGTTGAGCACCTCCGGTAGGCGGTGACAATCTGTGTGGAGGATGTGCTGAAACGCCATGATGAGCATGGTGTCGCCCGAGAGAATGGCCGTGTTCTCGTCCCACTTCTTATGAACCGTCGCTTTGCCGCGGCGCATATCAGCTTTATCCATCAAGTCGTCGTGCAGCAGCGTGTGGTTGTGGTATGTCTCCAAGCCAATGGCAGTGGGGAGTGCGCGCTCCGTGTCCTCCTTGTAGAGTGCGTAAGCCATGAGCGTCAGCGTCGGGCGCAGGCGTTTACCTCCCATGGAGAGCACATAGCGGATGGGTTCGTAGAGTCCCTCTGGTTGTTGAGGATAGGGGATAGCAGCGAGAGCTGCTTCTATTTTGTTCAGGATTGTTTCCATAGTTGTTGTTAGGGATTATAGATTATCGAGACTGTAGGCCACGCTGAATTGCAGTGAAGAGAAACCTACATGATATTTTGCGTATGAAGCACCGAATTTGAGGCGTTTGAGTTGAAGCCCCATACCTGCTGTGAGTCCGGCCCACTTTGATGCACCGGCCGATTTTAGTTCGTTGCCGCGCCGCACATTGTAGCCCAAACTCAGGTAGAGCCAGTCAACGGGTAAGATGTCCACACCTAAAACGAGATGATTCAGTGCCATTTTCATATTGCTCATTTCTCCCTCGTCGGAAGCATGGAAATAGTAATTTTTCTTCCAACGTGTCAAGTCGGTCAGTGTCACATTCAATCTCACGGGAAGCGACTCCAACCCTTTCGTAAAGCCGAAAGTCATGTTAAATGGTAAGTGTCCCGACTGGCCTTCGTGGAAATCTTTGAGTTGTGCTCCCACATTGCGCAGCGCAAAGGAAGCACTGAAGTCGCGCTCTTCATCGAAATAGTTGAGGCCCAAATCCACTCCCAAACCGAAAGCATGATATTTATCGTAGCTGGGACATACCATTTTGATGTTCGCACCACCAGCCCAGCGGTCGGAGAGTAAGTAGCTATATCCCATAGCCAGTATAATATCATTGGCACTGAATGTTCCCAATATCTTGCCTTGTTCGTCGGTTTCTTTCATCTCTCCATAATCCATCAGTTGCCCCATCAGAGCCACTGTATGGCGTTGCCCGATGGCCTTAACGCCTTGAACGCCTAAATACTTGCTTCCGGCACCGTATGTCATAAAGTTGAATCCCACGCTATAGTCCGTCACACCGGAGAGTAAGGCGGGATTGCTCCACCCCACATCAGGGCGATCCTCCACGTGGGAAATGTTATCGCCGCCCAAGGCTGAAGCATGACTCGAAACAGGAAGTTTCAGTACATTATAAGACGATGTGGATTCTTGAGCTTGCAAACCGAGCGGTAATAGCAGTGACAATATTATATAGATGACACCTTTTTTCATTCTTTAACTGAAATTGTGTTCAAAGATACAGAGAAATCCCGGAATCTGAACTACTTTTGTATCCCAAAGCGGGTAAAACTTGCCCTTATATAACGTGTTTCGAGACGAATTATTATCAAAGGAATGGTGTAATCTGATCTTCCAAGGACGGAATAAGGATTATGGTGCTTACGTGATGAGAAAGAACGCTGGCAGGCGGCTCACGTGGGCACTTTCTATTGTTGTGGGCATTGCCCTCCTTTGTGCCGCTATCCCTTTGGCTGTGGTAGCTTATATCAACTATGAGATTCGTCAAGCCAGCACAGAGATAGAGCGGCTCACACAGTTCAAACCGCTCGAGTTGAACCAAGAGAAAAACATCAAAGCCATAGCAGCCGGACGTTTTGTGCCTCGGCGGCAAGGCCCAGAGGGAGATGAAATGTCCGTGTTTGATATTGTTGATCATATTCCCCCTCCGCTAAAATTCGGTATTGAAGGTCCTGAAACGCTGACGGTCAATGACGATGAATGGGTGGCTCTTCCCGACACTGCCCACAATGCTGAGCGCGACGACCTCCCTGATGAGGGCCGCCAGCTCACACCCACCCAAGTGGTGGAGGAGATGCCGCAATTTCCTGGCGGTATTGATGCGTTGGTAAAGTTTTTCGACGAAAACGTTGCCTATCCGCAGAGCGCGATAGATGCCAAGAAAGAAGGCGACCTTGAAGTATGTTTCTTGGTAGATGCAAAAGGCAACGTGGCAGAACCGAAAATTTCTCGCAAACTCTCCCCCGAACTCGACGCTGCAGCCTTGGAGGCATGTAAGAAGATGCCACGCTGGAAACCTGGAAAGGTAGGAGGGAAAGTCACGATAGTACAAGTCACAGTGCCCATACATTTTCAATTGAAATAAATAATATGAAAAAGATAATAGTAGCCATAGATGGCCATTCATCATGCGGTAAAAGCACGATGGCAAAAGCCTTGGCAAAAGAGATTGGATATATCTACGTTGACACAGGTGCGATGTATCGTGCCGTCACGCTTTTTGCACTTCGCCGCGGATTCTTCCACGGTAGCGACATTGACGCTCCAGCCTTGGAAGCAGCAATGGGAGAGGTCCGTGTCAACTTCCAGTTGGATGCTGCAACGGGGCTGCCACTCGTTTGTCTCAACGGCGAGGTGGTAGAGAATGAGATTCGCGGCATGGAGGTAAGCAGCCGTGTGAGTCCCATCGCTGCGCTGCCGTTTGTGCGTATTGCCATGACGCGTCAGCAGCAAGAAATGGGGCGTGAAAAAGGTATCGTTATGGACGGTCGCGACATCGGTACGGCTGTGTTTCCCAACGCCGAACTCAAAGTGTTTGTCACTGCCAGTGCGGAGGTGAGGGCGCGCCGCCGCTACGACGAACTCATCGCCAAGGGGCAGCAAGTGGACTTCAATGAGATTCTGAAAAATGTGGAGGAGCGCGATTATATCGACTCCCATCGCGAACTCAATCCGTTGCGTCAGGCCGATGATGCACTGGTTTTGGACAATTCCACACTCACCCGCGAAGAGCAAAGCCAGTGGCTGTTGGACGCTTTCAAACATGCCTCTCTTTAATGAACCTGCCGTTATGAACATCGAAATTGATAGTCACTCTGGTTTCTGTCATGGTGTGACCACTGCTATCAAAAAGGCTGAAACAGAACTTCAGGGAAAGGAACGCCTCTATTGTTTGGGCGACATCGTCCACAACGATCGTGAAGTGGAACGATTGCGCTTGGCCGGACTGGAAACCATAGATCACAACAGTTTTTCTCAGCTCCATGATGCCAAAGTGCTGTTGCGCGCACACGGCGAACCGCCTGCTACCTATGCCTTAGCAGAGCAAAATCGCATCACGCTTGTGGATGCCACTTGCCCCGTTGTGTTGCAGTTGCAAAAACGCGTAAAAAATGTCTACGCCCAAATGCCCGAAGCTCAAATCGTTATCTTCGGTAAGCGTGGACACGCGGAGGTTGTAGGTTTAGTGGGACAAACCGAGGGACACGCCCTTGTTATTCAGAGTGTGGAGGAAGCTGCGCGCCTCGATTTCAATCGCGATATTTATTTGTTCTCACAAACCACTATGTCGCTCGATGGTTTCCATCAAGTCATCGACTATATCACCACCCACATTCTCGAACCCGCCCACTTCCATTATGCCGACACCATTTGTCGCCAAGTGGCTAATCGTTTGCCCAATATCCGTAGTTTTGCAGCTCGGCACGATGTTATCATTTTTGTAAGCGGATTGAAGAGCTCCAACGGCAAGATGCTCTACAATGCCTGTCTGCAGGTCAACCCTCGCTCATATATCGTCGACAATCCTGCAGCCATTGAGCGCGAGTGGTTCACCAATGCCGAAACAGTAGGTATCTGTGGTGCCACCAGCACCCCCACTTGGTTGATGGAAAGTTGCAAAGAAGTGATCAGTAAGTTTTAGTGTTTTCCACTAAGTTTTCCACAGGGTTTTCCACAGCATAAATTTTTGAATATCTCTTTGGTAGTCAATAGGAAAACATCTGTATGAAGCTCTTTCTTAAAGCGGAAAACTAACAAGCCTATATATAGCTCCACCGAAACTCTTTTGGCGGAGCTTTTTCATACCCCAAAGTTTCTTTGCGATACGCACCAGCGTGAATTTCCTTATTGCGTTTGCAAATACAATAAGGCTGTCAGCTGACATCCTTATTGCGTCAGCCAGCGCCCTTATTGTATTTTTGAACGCGACAAATAAGGCCACAACTATGAGAAAACACACTCCTTTCCAGAGTTCGTTTTTCTTGTTGTCACGTCGTCACGTTGTCTCACTTTGACTATAACTAATTGAAAATGTAAGGTTTGAATGCGTGACAACAAGGTGACAACGGTGTGACAACAAATATTTTGTTGTCACGCCCGCAAGCATCTGTTTATCAGCAGATTTACTCCTCCGTGACGACGTGACAACAAAAAACGGATTTTTCTTGGTAGGAGACGGCGATGGATAAAGCTATATATATCAATATTCAGTTGAAATGTTTGGATTTTTCACTTATTTTATATTACATTCGCATACAAAGAGGATAAGAAAATGGATACTACGACAGTAAGAAAGCCAGCATCTTTCAGATTGAATGCCGAATTGCTCGAAATGCTGAAGCGCTATAAGCATGAAAAAGGAAACTTGAGAATCTGAAAGCTGTGCTTCGCTATCTTTGCGAACATGGAAAAGTGCCTCGCAAGAATCGTCCGCACTCCTTGTTGGGCGAGTACAAAGGTTGTATGGAATGTCATGTAGAAAACGACTTCCTGCTCATTTGGATGGACGAAACCAAAGGCATTATTAAATTGCTAAGACTTGGTAGCCATTCCGAACTTTTCAGTAAATATTAATACTCTCTTTTTATATTTTTGTATTTTTATTTGGCCTTTCCGAAAAACTTTCTGTATTTTTGCGGCTGGCTATAACTACCATTGAATGAACGTATTAGAGAATTATAAGAATTTGCATCATCTTTCTTTATCCGCTAAAGATACATATATAGAGCTGTGGGATGTAAGTTTTTCTGCGAAAAAAGTGTTGAATTATTTGGCCGTTTCAAATAATTTTATACTCTCTCTCTCTCTCTCTCTCTCTCTCTCTCTCTCTCTCTCTCTGTATAGTATATAGTATAGGCGTACTTCCGCTTATATTCTCTTCATTTAGTATTTTCTATATTACCGCTCTCGGCAGAAGCTCGCAGAGTAATTATAGGCAAAGGACTATTCTACCGTTCCTTTGCCCGAATCTCTATATTCTTTTATTTAGTTTTTTTCTGTTCAGAAGAAGCAGGGATGAATATCAATTTTAGGTTTTAGGATAGGAAAAGACTATAGAAAATTCAATTAACAATATACTCCAAAAAAAACATGAACAAGAATCAATTAAGAAGACGGGCATACCTGCCGCCCACAACGTGTGCTATAGCCACGAGCTGTGAAGGTAGGCCTCTTTGCGGTTCCTTCGAAGGTGGCCATAATGGTGGCACTTCTGGAGGCGATCTCGGCGATAGTGGCGATAATGGGCACAATAGCGGTGAGTCGGGCGGCTCTATGGGCGACACCCGGAAAGAATGGATCAATTCCAGTTTGTGGAATTAAGAATCCTTCTTTTTGTAAAGAGTAACAACGTAATAATCCGAAACGTAAGAAATTAAGAACGAACGACAATGAAAACAAAAATCTATCTAAACATTCTCGCCGCAGGCATGTTAGCCTTTATGGGCAGTTGCGCAAGCGATGAGCCTATAGAACGCGGCAACGGGACAGACGGTGGCAGTTCTTCAGCTCTGACCTCTTTTTCCAGTGTGTCTCCCAATCGCTTAATGAAGTATACCCCTCGAACCTCTATGGGTGGTCACGATTATCTTGCAGGTAGTCGTTTCTATTGGGAACCAGGTGATAACATCTATGTAAAGGACGACAACAATGCTTTGCAGAAGAGTGGTGAAAACAATATCTCTGCAACTCAACCCAGGGCACGGTTCAAAGTGCCAGGTGCATATACGGCTCAAAACACCTACGAGGTGTATTACACCGGTGCTGCAGCAGGTGCTACATCTGAAAAGGTGATTATCTCAACATCTCAGACCCAGACCTCTCCCAACACCGCCAAACATATAGGTGGGGTGGGCGACTGCGGCACATCTACTGCTACTCGTGTGGGCGACCATTTTGAGTTTATGCTCAACCACAAGGCCGCCTATCTCTGCTTCCTGCCACGCGTTACGAACGCTGAACTTGGTCAGAATATCTATCTGAAGAAGATTGTAGTGAAGTCGGATAATGCCATTGCAGGCGACTATACCCTCTCAATGTCCGGTCTCTCCTCTGCGCCTACGGCTAATGCTGCTACTGAAATTACCCTCACCACGCTGGGGACAACGCTTCCCAACGGATTCCCTCTCTCTAATACAGCTACTGATGTAGCAACAAATGCTGCTTATATGGTCATTGCTCCTGGTACGCACTCGCTCACTGTGGACTATTACATCAAAGACCCAGTGACTAAGGTTGAAGGAGTCATTACTAAGACCTTACCTGTGGGCAAACTCTTTTTGGCTAACAATGTTTATGATATAACAGCGAATCTCACGCCTAAAGATTATGCAAGCGAGTATTATACAGCGGAAGAATCTGAAATATTCAATCTTGCTCCCAATAGTAATTTGATGGTATGGTATGCCGAAAAAGGATCACCGCATTGGGACACTCAATCAATTTGGTCTACGCAGGGACATCTTTATTGTAAAGGAATGTGGTATAAGAAAGCCAGTGTTATTGCTGCAGAGAATGGTCTTAGTGTAGCAGAACTAAATGAGCGAGATCCACAAGGAAATGATCTACGACCACAAGTGTTCTCTAATTTGAATGGTGATGCCCTTGTAGTACATGGTCGTCCATTAATGTCGAATATTAACGATTACTTCTATGTACCTGCATTAGGTGGTAAATTAAATGGTGAAAACTGGTTCTTTGGTAAATCAGCACTCTATTTTACGAGCAACACGCAAGGGAATGCAGTAGGTATACATTTGTCGGCTGATCCACAAGCCTCGCGTGTAGATCCTTTTTATTCTTCTAACTACCAACTGCCTTTGTGGTTTGGAGAAAGTAGTTCTCCCCTGAAATAGAAATAATAATTCTTCTTATTTTAAGCAAAGCCCTCATTTTCGAGAGAGAATGAGGGCTTTGTTACTTTCTTTTTATTTGTCATCAACTTGTTTTATTCAGACAGCGCGGGGGAGGGGCTTCTCAACTCCCAAAATGTGACGGCGGCGGCAGCGGCTACGTTGAGCGAATCAACTTGGTGAGACATCGGGATGCGCACCACATAGTTCGATGCAACAATGGTTTCTGTGGGGAGACCGTCGCCCTCTGTGCCCATGATAATGGCCAAGCGTGGGATGGCTTTCAGTTCGGGCGCATCGAGAGGGATGGAGTTGTCCGAAAGGGCCATAGCGGCCGTTTTGAAGCCGAGGGCGTTGAGACTGCTTATTGGGCCGTCGAGCCAGGTCCAGGGAACTAAGAATACCGAGCCCATCGACACGCGCACCGCTCGCCGATTGAGCGGGTCGCAGGAGTTGCGCGTCAGTAGGACAGCATCGATGCCCAGTGCGGCTGCTGAACGGAAAATCGCCCCTATGTTGGTGGTGTCTACAACGTTGTCGATGACCACGATGCGCCGTGCGTTGCGGCAAACGTCCTCAAGTGCGCGCGGTTGCGGCCGACGCATGGCGCAGAGCACACCGCGCGTCAGTTTGTAGCCCGTGAGTCCGGCGAGGAGTTCGCGCTCCCCTGTGTAAACGGGAATGTCTCCGCACCGACGGATGATATCCGCGGCATCGCCCGTGATATGGCGGCGTTCGCAGAGAAGAGCCACGGGGGTGTAGCCAGCCCGCAACGCCACATCGATGACCTTGGGACTTTCCACAATGAAGATGCCGCGGTCGGGTTCGAGGCGGTTGCGTAGTTGTGCTTCAGTCAGGGCGCTGAACATCTCCGCTCCCTCTTGTTGTAGACTTTTGAGTTCGATGAGTTTCATTTAGCGTTCTTTTGTTACGTGGCAACAGTGGCTTCGATTCCGCATCTTGCCGACTGTCAAAGCCTTTCTGAGCAACAAAGTTATGGATTTCGAGCCAAAACGGGGGAACGTATGAAGGGAAAAGGCGGATGCGGCAGTGGGCAGCTCTGCGAAACCCATGAGGGGAAGGGAGAGAAGGATGGCGGTGTCTGTCAGGCGTTTTATTGTGTTTTTCGTACCTTTGTGGGCGATGAAAGTAACGGATAATTATGCCTTTCTGACGAAAGGCCCTATTCACCAGGTGATAGGGACACTGGCCGTGCCTACTATTATCTCGATGCTGATAACGAATGTCTACAACATTGTCGACACCTTCTTTGTGGGGCAGATCGATACGCAGTCGACGGCGGCTGTCGGCGTGGTCTTTTCCCTCATGTTTGTGGTGCAGGCTTTTAGTTTCTTTTTTGGTAATGGCTCGGGCACTTACATAGCACGTCAGTTGGGGGCGCGCGATCGTCATCATGCGGAACGTATGGCGTCGACCGCCTTTTTCTACGCCCTTTGCTGCGGTACTTTGTTGGCCGTTTTCGGTCTTGTTTTTCTCACTCCTATATCTAAAATGTTGGGCAGTACGCCCACGATTTTACCTTACACGGAGAGCTACCTCGGCATCTCCCTTTTCGGCGTGCCTTTCTTGATGGGCTCGTTTTGCATCAACAACCAAATGCGCTTTCAGGGGTATGCGCGCTATTCTATGTATGGCATGGTGAGCGGTGCCGTACTTAACTGCGTGCTCGACCCTATTTTCATCTTCGGCTTGCGTATGGGCGTGGCCGGTGCAGCCCTCGCAACGGTGGTGGGCTATATCTTCGGGTTCATCGTGATGCTGCGAATGACGCGCATGAGCCCTAACATCATCCGCTACTCCGTGAAGCGTATCAGTTTCTCCTTCGCCTACGTCAAAGAGATACTGGCAGGCGGCACTCCCTCTATTTCGCGACAGGGCTTGGCCGCTGTATCCACCATTGCCCTTAATTTTGCGGCTGGAGCTTATGGCGATGCAGCCATTGCAGCCATGAGCATCGTCAATCGCATATCAATGTTTGTGTATAGCGTTGTGGTGGGGCTGGGGCAAGGCTTCCAACCGCTGTGTGGTTTCTGCTTTGGTGCAAAACTGTATGGGCGTATCAAAGAGGGGTATAACTTCTGCTTGAAAGTAGGTACGGTGTTCCTCGTGTTTTGGGCTGTACTTCTCTTTTTCTTTAGTAAGGGAGCTATCGCGCTGTTCCGCAACGACCCAGAGGTGATAGCCGTGGGCACTTCTGCGCTCCACTATCAAATCATTTCTTACCCCCTCATAGCGATGCTTACAGTCTCGAATATGCTGATGCAGACTTGTCGGAAAACCATTCGCGCCAATATCTTGGCGGCAGCACGTCAGGGATTGTTTTTCGTTCCGCTCATTATCCTTTTGCCCCACTACTTCGGGCTGACGGGCGTGGAGTGTTGCCAAGCCGTTAGCGATGTGTTGGCGTTCCTTTTGGCCGTTCCGCTGGTGAGGTGGGCTTTTCGAGAGATGAAGTAGCGGGAGCTGCCCAGCAACTTTGCAACCGAGTTGCAAAACCTTATCCCTACCTTTGCAAGCAGAACAAATAAAAGGTAGCGTCTTATGCATTCACACAACAAACTTTTTAGGATCATCGTTGCGGCCTTGCTGTTAGTGGTGGCCGTCCTTATTGTCCACAATGTACAACTGCCCGTGTGGCAGCAGTTGCTAATTTTTCTCGTGCCTTACCTCGTTGCAGGCTACGATGTGCTGGGAGAAGCGATTGAGGGCATCATGGAGCGCGAACCGTTCAATGAGGACCTACTCATGAGCATCGCTACTCTCGGCGCGCTTTCCATTGGTTTTTTGCCCGGAGCAGCCACAGAGTTTCCCGAGGCGGTCTTTGTGATGCTTTTCTTTCAGGTGGGTGAACTCTTTGAGCATTATGCTGAAGATAGGAGCCGTAAGTCAATTGCTGAATTGATGGATATTCGTCCCGATGTGGCTCATGTGGAGCGCGAGGGAGGAGTGCAAACCGTTGAGCCGACAACCGTTGGAGTGGGGGAAATCATAGAGGTGCGCCCTGGCGAGCGAGTGCCCATGGATGGTTGCATATTGGAAGGGGAGACCACCCTTGACATCGTTGCGCTGACAGGGGAGAGCGTGCCCCGCATGGCCCATTCCGGCGACAGCATCATCTCTGGCTCTGTCAATCTGACGGGCGTGTTGAAAGTGCGCGTTGAGAAAACTTTTGGCGAATCCACGGCGTCGAAGATTATCGACCTTGTGGAGAATGCTGGCGAGCACAAATCGAAGAGCGAAACCTTCATAGCGCGCTTCGCAAAAGTCTATACGCCCATCGTGGTTTATGTAGCCATCGCGTTGGCTTTTCTGCCACCGCTTTTCGCAGAGAATTTCGCCACGGCATTCCCCGTGTGGCTCAATCGAGCTTTAACATTCCTCGTGGTGTCCTGTCCCTGCGCCCTCGTCATCTCTATTCCGCTTACTTTCTTTGGCGGCATTGGCGGTGCTTCCCGTCGCGGCATTCTCATCAAGGGATCAAACTATATGGATGCCCTTTCTAAAGTTGATACCGTGGTGTTTGACAAAACGGGCACGCTGACGCGCGGTGTGTTTAAGGTGACGGCGATTCATCCCGAGCAGTGTGATGAAGAACAACTCCTGCATCTTGCCGCTCATGTGGAGCGTTTCTCAACGCATCCTATTGCAGTTTCGCTGCGCGAGGCTTATAGTCACGAGCAGGACGGTTGCACCGTGGAGCAAGTGGAGGAAATGAGCGGGCAGGGCGTGCGTGCCGTTGTCAATGGTAAGACGGTTTGTGTGGGCAATACGAAGATGATGGAGCAACTCAATGTTCGTTTCCAGCCCTGCGAATTGGTCGGGACGATTGTTCATGTGGCAGTTGATGGCGAATATTTCGGACACATCGTTATCTCCGACGAAGTGAAGAGCGATGCTCGCGAGGCTGTCGAAGCCCTCAAAGCTGCCGGTGTGCGCCGTACTGTGATGCTGACGGGCGACCGTCGGGAAGTGGGTGAGGATGTAGCAAAGCAGCTCGCGCTTGATGAAGTTCATACGGAACTCCTTCCTGCTGAAAAAGTGGAACGGGTGGAAGCGTTGCTGAAAGCGAAAGCCGACGGACAGAGCTTGATTTTTGTGGGCGACGGTATGAATGACGCCCCAGTGCTGGCTCGTGCCGATGTGGGCATGGCTATGGGCGGTCTGGGTTCAGATGCTGCCATCGAAGCCGCCGATGTTGTCATCATGGACGATAAACCTTCCAAAGTGGCACTGGCCATCGCGCTTGCGCGGCGTACCGTGGGCATTGCCATGCAAAACGCGTGGTTTGCCATCGGTGTGAAAGTGCTGGTGCTCTTCCTTGCTGCTTTCGGCATTGCCACAATGTGGATGGCCGTCTTCGCCGATGTTGGCGTCATGGTCTTGGCCGTGCTCAATGCCATGCGCGCACTGAAGAGTTAAGCTCTCAAGAACTCGAACAAGCCGCCCTATGCGGAGCTTCAACCAAGTAGGGGCTTGTTGGAGAAAAGGATAATAATAAAAGGGTATATCATGATTCTGATATGCCCTTTTTCTTTTTCTCGATGATAAAACTCAGTATAAACAATCAATAAAGGCTTTTTCTTTGCTCCTTTAACGTTCCTCACGCTTGTTGGAAAAGGGAGAAGCATTTGTGGAGTCTTTGGAATTTCCGGCAGGGGCGATATACCTGTTTGCAGATGTCTATAAATCACGGGGAAGAAAGGCATAAAAAACGCCAAGTGCATGTCCACTTGGCGTTATCTTTTAGTTTTGCCAAACAAATCGGCGTGTGTTCCTGTGTTCAGCATGAGTAGGGTAAGTTCTTTATCGTTCTGTTCCCAGATAAGTAGCCAGTCGGGTTGTATATGACATTCCCATTGACCGTTTCTATTACCGTGGAGCAAGTGAGGCTTGAACTTACCGGGCACTCTTCCGCTTGCCACCAACTCTCTGATAATCTCTTTCAGTTTCTCCATTGGTAGCCCCCGTTTCTTGCATCGTTTGAGGTCTTTCTCAAACTGATGTGTGGTAAAGAGTCGGTATGCCATCAGATTCCCATTTTGGAGAACAGTTCTTCAGGGGAATCATACTCATTGACGCATCCGTGCTCTTTCTCGTCAAGTGCTTGTTCGTAGGGCGTAGGCTTTGTTGTAGCCTTCACTGTCCAGCCCATTCGTTTAACGAGTGACTTTAGTAGTGAACTATCAGCCTTGGGTATTTCCAAGAGGAAGGTGTCCGTCGTAGTGTTATTCGTTTCCATTTTTTATCCTCCTGTTTATATTGTTAGCTTGGTGTATCTTGACTTTTCGCTCCTGCTTTTCTCCTGATGGAGAGGAGGACTGGAGCAGAATTTTTATTTGCTTCCTTGCTCGATTTCTTCGAGCAACTTAACGGCGTTTACGTATTCCTCGATGCCTAAAGCTACTTCTTGTGCGGCTTTCATCGCCAATACCACGGTTTGTGGGCGATGCACGACGTCACCTCCTGCGAAAACGCCGCGGCGAGTGGTCATGCCGTAGGGGCGTTCTACAATTTTGACATAGCCCTTTTCATCTGTTTCGATGCCGTCGGTAGTTGTCACAATGCGGCTTGAGGGGCGCGAACCAATGGCTAAGAAGATACGGTCGAACGGCTCAATGCGGTCGCCCTCTTCGCTGTGGATGCGCACGCTTCCCAAGCGGCCGCGGCGTCCTTCGATAAACTCCGTGGCGGTGGACTTCCACCAAAATTTCACTCCCTCTTTCAAAGCCTCTTCGTACTCGGCTCGAATGGCCGGCATCTCGGCATCGGTGCGGCGGTAGATAATCGTGACATCAGCGCCGAGGCGGATGGCGGTGCGGGCAGCGTCCATAGCCACATTTCCACCTCCGATAACGCCCACGCGCTCCCCTGCCTTGATGGGCACATTGCGCGCGCTGATAGCCCCCTCATTGAAAGCATTGACTTGGTGGAGCAGATAGGTGGCTTGGTTCACTCCGCGCAGGCGCGCACCTTTCACATCGTTCATGTCGATAGGGACGGACGTGCCTGTTCCCATGAAAATGGCGTCGAAGCCTTGCGTGAAGAGCGAATCAACGGTCAGGCCGTTTTCTCCCACCATGGTGTTGGTGATGAAGTTTACGCCCAGCTCCTCTATCTTTTCTATTTCCGCTCGCACAACGGTTTTGGGCAAACGATACTCGGGGATGCCGAACATCAGCACGCCTCCTAAATCTTTCTGTCCTTCATAAATCGTCACGGAGAAGCCTTTGCGCGCCAGATTGCCCGCCACCGTCAGACCGGCGGGGCCTGAACCAATCACGGCGATCTTGCCGCGACTTTTCTGCACGATGCGCTCGCGGTTGAACTGCATCTTCGTGTCGAAATCGGCAATAAAGGATTCGAGTCGCCCAATCTGTATGGGGTTTCCTTTCTTATTGAGTATGCAACTGCCTTGGCATTGTTTCTCGTGCGGACAAACACGGCCACAGATGGCGGGGAGGTCCGATGTTTCGTTGATGATGGCCATGGCGTCGCCAATGTTCCCTTTCGAGAGCTGGTGGATAAACTCCGGTATGTTGTTGTTTATCGGGCAGCCTTTTCGGCACAGTGGCACTTTGCAGTGGAGGCATCGTTTGGCCTCGTCGATGGCTTCGCGTGTGCTGAAAGATTGGTGGACAACCTTGAAGGCTTCATTTGTTTCTTGTTGAGTCATAGTAAAACCTGTGATACAAGTTATAAATGCAAATTTACGATATTTTCCCTAATTCGCCAATCTTGCCTTTCTTCCTGCCTTTCCGAGGTGTTGGATTATACCTGCTGCCTCTTGCTGGAGTGATGGCTGTGGTTTCGGAAAGAAAGAGGCGTGGAGATTCTGAAAATGGAGCTGTAAAACCGCCTTATATTTTGACATTGAGGTTTCTCCTTCTGGCGTTCAGAAAGAGGGGATATGCTGAAGTTTTTATCAGATTCATGGCAGCATATCTTAATTTTCTTGAAAAATACCTTGCTTTTGATGTTCGAAAGCACTAAACAGGGCTTTCTTTTGCTAAAGTTGACCAGCTTTTGCCTTGTTGGGTGCAAAAATCCTATAAGGCTGTGGGCTGACGCAATAAGGCTGTGAGCTGACGCAATAAGGGTATCTGTCGGCAGCCTTATTGTATCTGCTGGCAGAGAGCTTTTCTGCTGTTGCCAGAAGGAGCAGAGTTCTGGTCTCTTTATTTGTTGTTGGATTTTGTGCGATTCTCATGCGTAGAAAGTAAGAGAATCATTTACAAAAAGGTTGCTGCTTCATTGGCTCAAAGAGCCAATGAAGTCTTTCTTGATGTTCTTGCATTAAAAGCCCCGCCGATGTCTGAATGGCTTCGCAGCGGTCGGGCAGCGTGCGGGAACTTTATCAAGAAATCTCCTTGAGGTTGAAGATTTCTCACTCATCTAATAACTTATAGTATCTTCATTCTCCACGTTAGTCCAAAATCAATATATGATTGTTTGGGACGTACCACAGCATTGGGTGTGGTGTTGTGTCCGAACGCATAACTATAGTTGGCGTGCAAGCGGATGCGGTCGTCTTTGAGTGGGAAGAATTCCATACCCGCACCTACGCGTGTGATTTCTGTACCTTGGCTCAGTCCGAGATCCTTATCGGTGTGGGTGCGATTCACATCGTAGCTGGCTTTGGCAAAGGCACTGACCATCGGTGAAAAGCGATAGGCGAAGCGGCTCATAATGGAGCAGTCGCGGAAGAATACCGGTTGGCCAGATGCAGCACGGTTCATGAAGTCGATGTCCCACTCGATGTGACGGCCGATATTGAAGCGATTGCCCAAGCAAAGGTAGCTGATGTATCGACCAGGGGCATAAGCCATTAGGTTCAGGGATGATGAACTGTGATAGAAGCCGTGGTTGCCATACCATACGAGGTTGAAAGCATACATCTCGCCTGCTTCTCCGTTCTTTTGCTTGTATTGTCTGCGGAATGGGCTTTCGCACACCTGTGCAATGAACTTGTCGTTGCCTTTCTTGGTGGAAACTATTGCGTTGACGCCCCAGTTGTAGCAGGGGAAATGGTAGCAGAACTCTCCGAGCTGGTACACATCTATCGGGGCGGGATCAAACTCCCAACAACCTGTTAGTACCACCCATTTTCCGGCCATAAACGTGAGGCGTTCGCTGGGCGAATAGGCCATATAAAGCCAGTCTGTAGCATCAAAAAAGTTGTATTCGCGATTGATACCATTGAGGCGTTGTCTGTATTTATAAGAAAATTTTTGGCCAATACTGCCTTGCAGGTATACATCAAGAATTTCGCCCTTAAAACCTGAGGGATCTTTTTGGTACTGCCCATCAACGTATTCTCGCTTATAGTCGCCGCGAGCTTCGAGGCGCAGACTGATGGGCTTCTCCTCTTGCGCGAAGAGCGAAGAGGCGAGAAGGAATGTTAGGATAGAGAGAGTGGTGCGCATATATGTAGTTGAGATATTCGAGAAGGAAGGGACGATGCTCCAGGCAGGGGAGAAGCGGAAGTTTTCCTATGCGCGGAAGCAGTTTTGCCCCATCTGCTGCGTGGCGGGTTTTAGCCGTGGCTCACCCGCACATTTGTTCTTAATGGTTGAATCCGTTTTCTTCTTCTTTGCAAGCTTGCTTTCTGCCTAATGCTTGGGCACGCTTGTTGTTCCAAAGTCCCATGATGGCGCTTACCTTATCGGCCGACATGAAGGATTGGATGTTTTCCTTGGCCATAAAGTCAATCAGACGGGCATAATCATCTTGGTCGAGGATGATTTTGAGTTCCATCTTTTCTTTTTTACTATAGCCACCAATCACTCTTTGCAGCGTGACACCGCGACGGATATAGCCCGTGACGAAGTTGATAATTTTCTCGTATTCATCCGTGATAATGTAAACACGGATTTTGGAACTCATCTCTCCCATAAAGTAGGTCACGGTGAGGCCGTTGATCCATGTTCCCAAGAGGCCTATAATGACCAGTCCGACATCGTTGATGAGGAATGCAGTACAGCAAATGGCGCCTCCAGCAATGCTAACCGCTGTGCCGAGGTTGATGTGCATGTATTTATTGACAATTTTAGCCAAAATATCCAAGCCGCCCGTTGAGGCGTTGATGCTGAAGAGAATGGCTTGGGAGGCACTCAAGATGAGCACAAAGCAAAGGAGATCAAACCACGGGTTGGCGATGACTTGCCCCGTTCCAGTAATGGTCGTGGAAAAGAGAGAGCCCTGCACCGGGAAGAGCCATGCGAGCAGGTCTATGAAAGGGCCCAGGATGAGGGCTGTGTAGACCGTTTTCGCCCCAAACTCATTGCCGATGAGTATGAAGGAAAGCACCAGGAGTATGGCGTTGATCACAAAAATAATGTTACCGACCGAGAGGATTGGAAATAATTTTCCAATCACCAGCGAAAGTCCTGTGATAGACCCCACAATTAGTTTGCTCGGAATGAGAAAGAAATAAACGGCAATAGATGCAACGAACATTCCGGCTGTCATGATGAATAGCTCCCACCAGAATTTCTTCGTCTTTAGTAGTTTGCCGAAGTCTTGTGCCAGTTTAACAAGGCGTTCGCCTATTGTTTTCTTCGCTACAGCTTCGTTTTCCATAATGTAAGTAGTTTGTGGTTAAAACTGTATCAGTCGTCCTATTCTCTTATGTTATAGGGCTGACTTTTTCAAGGAACCTTTCCTTTTGTCAGTTTGTTTGATGCAAACATACATACGCTTTTGCTACTTTACCAAATAAAGATACGTTTTTTTATCTTAAAATGTTATAAAACATATTTAAGATTCTTTTTTTGAGAGTAAAAAGGGTGTTTTTTATTGCTCCTGCATCTCTATTTCGGCCTGTTGGCATACTTCGGCAAAGCGGAAGCATGTGGGCAGGTGGTCGTTGATGATACCGATGGCTTGGAGGTGGGAATAGATGATTACTGTACCAACAAATTTGAAACCGCGTTGTTTCAAATCTTTGGCCACAAGGTCGGAGAGAGCGTTGTGAGTAGCGGGTGTGTGAGCATGAGAGGGGTAGACAAAGGTTTTGCCGTTTGTGAACGACCATATATAGCGGTCGAAGCTGCCGAATTCCTGCTGAACTTTCAGGAAGGCTTGCGCGTTGGAGATCATGGCTTTTACCTTGCGCCGTGAGCGTATCATGCCTTCCGTTTGGATGATGCGCTCCATGTCGGCCTCTGTGAAGGCAGCCACTCGGGCAGCATCGAACTCTGCAAAGCAGCGGCGCAGGATTTCGCGTTTGCGGAGTATCAACTCCCAACTCAAGCCGCATGACATACATTCCAGCACTAGAAATTCGTAGTGCTTATGGTCATCGTGAAGAGGTAGTCCCCATTCTTCATCGTGATAGCATCGGTAGAAATCTTTCTCTAAAGCTTTGCCCCATTGGCAGCGTGTTTTTTCCATTTTATGCATTTTTGCGCAAAAATACATCGTTTTGAATTTATAGTGTATGCTTCTTGGAATTTTCTTTCTACTGAGTGGCGTGGAACAAATGGAGGAAAAGCGTAACTTTGTGCTTGTAAACCAATGAATATATCAGTTTTTTTAATTTTTCGGATATGGAAAATCAAGTGTTGAAAGCGCTCAAGGAGCGCCGCAGTGTAAGGAAGTATAAAGCAGAACAAATCACAGATGCCGAACTGACGGCTGTGCTCGAGGCGGGCACTTATGCGGCCACGGGTAAAGGCTTGCAAGACCCCTGGATTGTGGCTGTGCAGAACGAAGAGATAAAGGCGCAGCTCATCCGGATGAATGCCGAGGTGATGGGCACTACGGGGAATCCTTACTATGATGCTCCGACGATTGTCCTGGTCTTTGCTTCTGCTCCCGAGCAATGGCCTAACGCGCTGCAAGATGCATCGCTCGTTTTGGGCAATATGATGCTGGCTGCTCATGCAGTAGGTCTGGGTTCGTGCTGGATTAACCGCGAATTGCAGATGTTTTCTACTGATGAGGGTAAGGCTCTGATGAGTCGTCTTGATCTGCCCGACGGACTCATCGGAGTAGGTGCGCTTTCTCTGGGCTATGCAGATGGAGAGCCGCGTCCTGCAAAACCACGCAAGGAAAACTACTATCGCATCGTGAAGTAGCATTCTTTCTTGACTTGTAGTGACGGACTGATTTGTTTTTAGCTACAAAACTTAACACAAACGCCTGCGGCGGATACAGAGGTTCTTCTTGTTTAGAACCATGAGAGTTCTAATGAAGAAACGTTTTGTAGCCGCCGCAGGCGTTTGTATTATGTTGATGGATAATCAAGCACTAACGTGTTAGTGTCTGATGGTTTGATAATTAGTGAGAGTGTTCCAAAAATGTGTACAGACTTTATCTGATATTGAAACGCACTACAACTCAAGAGATTTTATGAAGTAGAATTTCTTTATTTATTCAAATTTACTCTGATTCCGATATTGAGATTGAAATTTGTAGGTTTGTCCTTATAGATGTTCTTTACAGAACTGCCATTGTTGAAGTGATAACTCACGCCAGGCTCAACATAAGCACTGACATCCTTATTGAATCTATATTCTCCTCCAATAGCAGCATTGAGCGAGAAGATTGGACGATTTTCTTTGATGGAGATGCCGCTCTGTTTTTCCTGCGGATCGTTCCCCTCAATCTGTTTAGATTCGCCTTTCACAAGTTTCTCAATCTCTCCGCCTGCTGTTGCATAGGCATTAAATCTCTTTGTTTTGACGAAACTATAACTTACGTTCACTGGCAGACCGATATAGTGTAGGGTTTGTCTTTCCGAGTGGCGACCAGCTCCCTTTCCAAACGAGAAATCAGAAATGAGAAAACTGTACGTAAGGCCTGTTTGCAAGCTCCAATGGCGGTTAAGATTGTATCGCATAGAAATACCAAACTTGATGGGCTGGCGGTGTTTCACTTGCGTTATTATCTCGTCCGACTTCGCTTTTTCTCCAGAAAATTCAGGGTCATAATTGCCGTATGGGTCTGCTGTGCTCAACAACAATCTTTCACCATTGTTGGCCGTCCCTGTTGCGCCGCTATAAGATGTTGCAATACTAAGGCGGGAAGACTTAACATAATAATCCGTACATCCATAGCTATACGTTCCAACATTGCTCCCTTTTTGTGGTGTTTTGGTTGAGGAATCAGTTGTATTGTTCTTTGCGCTCGGCTCTACACATCCTGGCGGAGTGTGATTATCGTCTCCCTCATTAGTCTTGACAATTATCTGCGCTACATTTTTATTCGCATCGGAATGATAAGCAAGTAAGGTTTCCCCTTTAGCCTTTCGTGAGTTTTTCCAAATATGCTCGGCTGTCTCTTTGTTGTTTGAAGTATCGTAGCTCGCAGCGTATCCGTTCAGTGAAGGATTTGGGTTTGAATTTGCCTTATCTTTAGTCACTGAGGCAATCTGTTCCGGCATAGAATACGGAGCGATAATGATATTGCCCAAATACAGACAGACAGCAACAACGGCCGCAACAGAGACCGAACGATACAGCCACAAAGATAGTCTCTGCGCTTTTTTTCGAGTAGGAGGCACAGGAGCTACACCCCGACGAGCCATCTCTTTTTTGATGTCGTCGAGAAGACCTTCAGGTGCTTTTACATCGTGCTCGTTTTGAACACGTGTCTGCAATTTATCAAGCCACTCTTTTTTCATAGTCTGTCTTTCTATTTCATTTGTTCTTTCAGCATCTTAGCAAGCATGCTTCTTGCTTTATAAAACTGCGACGCGGACGTGTCCGGTTTTATCTTAAGGAGTTCTGCTATTTCCTTATGGCTTTTTCCTTCTATCGCAAATAAATTGAACACAGTCCTGTAGCCAATGGGGAGTTGGAGGATTGTGTCTGTTATCTGTTGTATAGAAAGATTATCTATATCCGGTTCTGTTCCACTGTCTGCTTCGACAGCTGCAGTATCCGGAAGATCCCCTTCGTTATCTACAAAAGCATGCGCATCATTATCTCTGAGAAAATGGAGAGCCTCATTGATGACAGTCCTTGTAAGCCAGGCTTTCAAAGAGCCTTTATCTCGATATTCAAACGTATGAATTTTCGTAAATATCTTAATGAAAGCTTCTTGAAGCACATCGTGCAGGTCGTCCGTATTTCCGATATATCGCGAACATACTTTGGTAAGGAAGTCTGCATACTCGCTATAGAGCACATCCATAGCACGGGTATCGCCTTTTGCAAAAAGGCTTATAATATGCTGCTCTTTATTGTAGTACCCTGATAGTAGGCTCATGAAAAGGTATACAGGCTTCCCTGTTACTATTACTTACGACTTTTATATTTGAATCGAACACTTTTTATGCCTGAGAACGACTGCCACTTCAATGTAAGGTCCACCGTCTTCCCTTGTGTATCTGGAAGATCGCTTAGTCTGAATGCTACCAGACCATCACGGATAAGACCTCTTGTATCGCCCATCGCGTTATGATGAAGTATTACCTCATACGGATTTTCTCCTTTGACAAGATTCAATACATGTTTCTTTCCGTTGTTAAAATAGGTTCGGAAGCGCAGCGTGATATAGCCGTCTTCCACTATCGTTGTCCAATCTTTGACAATCTCCACAGGGTCTTTCCCATAAGTCTCATTGTCTTTCTGTCCTAAGCTGGGCGCCATTTCCTTTGTACGTATTGTATCAATCCAGTTGACATACGCACTTTTTGAATAAGGGGCACTCTGCCCGTTCTGCATCTTTAAGTTCACCAGAGCACGCAACTCCTTCTTTGCATAGGACAAATTTATCGAGTTGGTTGGCAGGACTGTTGTCGAATCATCCAACTGAAAATAGACCTGTCCCGTAGAACTGTTGGTTTTAATCGTAACAAGTGCGTTGGGATAGTTAATAGAGCCAGTGAAATCATCGTCTTTCGTACACGAATGTAAAGACAACGCGCTCAATAAAGCTGCAAGAGCAAAAGCGCAACATAATAACCTTTTCATTTTTGTTCCTCCTTTTTTTATTTCTGCTACAAATATACGAACTTTAAATTAAGGAAAATACGGGGAAATACTGTTGCCAATTTCCCCGTTCTCCAACGCTTTGGATATTTAACAGATTACTTCACGGTAACAACAACCGTTCCGGCTAACTTATTCTTATCAAGAACACTGATAGTAGTAGTTCCAGCCTTGACGCCTTTAATCATAATTTTGGAATCTTTTACCATAGCAGTAGCAATCTTGTTATCTTTCACCATAGCTGTGTATGGAGCTTTTCCGGACTTAACGACAACAGTCTCCTCCTTGCCTACTGCAACTTCCACTTGTTGCTTGTCGAAATCAAGAGGTTTCATCACATTAATAGCCAGAGTAGCAGACATTTTCTTTTTATCCGTAACAACAACAGATGTTTTGCCTTCTTTCACACCCGTAATTGTCATAACATTTTTATCTAATTTAACCGTAGCTACCTTTTCGTCTACAGATCTTACTGAATAGGGTTGCGTTCCGTTGCTGATAGCCACTCTGGCTGTAGCACCAGATACCATATCAACTTTGGCAACACTTAACTTTAGTTTGTTGTTGTCTTCATTATCGCAAGAAGTCAACACTGCAACACCCAGGCAGCTTACTGCCACCATCATTGTTCTAAAAATGTTTTTTAATTCCATTGTTTTATTGTTTTTTATGGTTAAAAATTGAACTTTCATTACTGTTGATGTACCTATTAAATCCAAACATTTAAAGAACTTGCCTGGGAAATCACTTAAAAGAAGTTAAACATTTTTGTCTGCCGTTTTTCCTATTTCTTTCTAGAATATGCTTTTCCTTTATAAAAAGCCTGCGACAAACTCTTACAGGTAGAGTTTGTCGCAGATATTTGTATAAAGTTTGTGGTTAAAGTGATTATAGTGATGGTTATAAAAACTTACTTCATCATTACATCTCGAAGAATTGTTCGAAGGCTTTGACGCAGTATGCGTGGTCTGCCACACTGCCCGTTTCGCGACAACTGTGCATGCCCAAAACGGCGTTGCCCATATCGACACCACGGAGAGGGAGCGAAGAGGCTAGGATGTTACCCAAGGTGCTACCGCCTGCCACATCGCTATGATTCACAAAACGCTGGCAAGGTACGCCTGCTTCCTCGCAAATGCGGGCGAAAACGGCCGCTGTGACGGCGTCGCTGGCGTATTTCTGGGCTGCGTTGAACTTGATCACTGGACCTCCGCCCAACTGCGGGTGATTTGTTGGGTCGTACTTCTCGCTGTAGTTGGGATGCCAACCATGAGCGTTGTCGGCCGAAATCATAAATGCTTGTTCGATGGCTTGATAGAATGCTTCTTCTGAACCGCTCTGCGCAAAGCAGATGCGCTTCAGCATCGATGCCAAGAACGGACTTCCTGCACCTTGCTTGGTCTGTGAGCCTGTTTCTTCATTGTCGAAGATGGCCAAAACTTGCGTTGTGTCGGTGGCAGGCGTGTGGAGTAGCGCAGTCAGTCCGGCGTAGCACATAGAAAGGTCGTCCAGACGGCCAGAAGAGATAAACTCGTTGTGAACTCCGAAGGTGCACGCGGGGGTAGTATCGGCCAAGTAGAGATCAAAGTCGAGGATGTCGTTGCGGTCCACGTGCTCTTGCTTGTTCAGTTCCTCCACGATGACATTCATAAGGAGATTTCCGCGTTCCAGTTCGTCGCTGATGATGCCGAGTAGGGGAAGCACATCCTTCTGCCGAGAGAGTTTCATGCCGTCGTTCACTTCTCGATTGAAATGAATGGCCAAATTACTGATTTGCAGCAAGGGGCGCTGAATGTGAATGAGTAGCGTTCGGGGATGTAGGGCATCGCTGCCGCGCAGGATTACGCGACCTGCAAGCGTCAGCGGACGATCGAACCACGTAGACATGATAGGGCCGCCGTAGACCTCTGTGTTGAGTTTTACAATACCTCCCTCGCAGGTCATTTCAGCATTGGGTTTGATGCGGAACGTGGGAGAGTCGCAATGGGCACAAAGCAAGCGGAAACCAGCTTCGGCCAATGGGCGCGCGCCTATTTGGAAGGCGTAGATGGAAGAGTCGTTTTTGGTGACATAGAAGCGATCTCCAGCTTTTACACTGCCCAAAGCCTCGGCAGGGTTGAGATGACGATAACCAGCCTTATCGAGTTCGGCCGCGATGTTCTTCACCGCCAGAAAGTTTACGGGCGATGCGTCGAGAAACTTCAGAAGGGAATCAATCATAGTATGCCTTTTGTATTTGTTATTATTTTGTTTGACATTTGATGTAGCGAAGTTACGGAAAAAGTTTAATTGCTGCTCGCAAAAGTCCTCGAATCCGTATTCCTTCTTATTCTGTCAGTCTAATGTCCGTATTTTTCAGCCATCAGCCCAATTTCTTTTTCCGCCAGCCCAACAAAAAAGACCACCCTGAAAGAGGTGGTCTTATATACTTATATATGTGTCGGCAGATTAGATACCGAGTTTCTTGCGGATGTCCTTGGGGATAGCGTTTTTGTTGATGAGAATGTTCATCGTCTTGTAGGCAACGTAAGGTTTGCTTGCGTAGAAGATACCTTTGTAGCGGCCGTATTCGCCCCAGCTATTCTTCACCATGAAATACTCCTTACCTTGAGGATCTTTAGCAAGACCATAGATAACCATACCGTGGTCGTCCGTAGTTTCCCAATTATCGTAAGCAGTCTGGCGAAGTTGCTGCGTGATGGTCAGCTCGTCCTTGCTGTCAGCTTGATTCACCTGCTTGCCGTTTGTACCCATCCAGCGAGCAGCATCAGAGCCAGTTAAATCGTTCTTGTAAGACTTTGCAGGAACAGTTGCAATACCGTTGCGGCTGAAGCCTGTTTCGCTGACATCGGCACCCCATGCAAAGGTGTAGCCATTGCGGACAGCGCTTTCCATCACCGTCATAAACTCGTCTATAGGCAAGTTGTAGCTCTCTGCCCAGCGCCAGTTGTCCTGCACTTCAATAATGAATTTGCTGTAGAAAGGATGGTGCGTGAAGCTTGTCAAACTTACGTAGTCATCGAGGTTAAGTCCGAGGCTCTTCTGGAAGCTTTCCGGCGTGTAGCTCTTGCCTTTGTAAGTAAAGGTCTTGGGAAGTTCACCGAAATAACCTGCATAAATATGACTCAACGTAGATTTCCATGAGAGAGGAATTTTCTTCATTTCGCTATTCGCAATGGATTTAACGTAAGCACTGGCCTGTGCGTCGAGCGTATTGAAGTTGAAGAGGCTATCTCCGTAAAGGCTGCCAGGGAAAGGCATAGCTTCTTGAGGAACAATGCCGTAGTGACGGAAGCAATAGAGAACATCATAGAAAGAACCACCTTGGCTGAAGCTTACATCGCCGTGCATACGGATGGCCTTATCGGCGCGGTCCATATAGGTATGGTAAGCCACGAAGCTCTCGCACAAATCGTGTGTGCCCTTACCGAGACGGAGAAGTTCAGCCTCGAAGAAACCGAGAGAACTATAAGCCCAGCAAGTACCTGAACGATTCTGGTCCTTGATTGAGGTAATGGGGTTGGCTTTCACTACGGTAAACTCTACCGTGTCACTCTTGGCCGCTGCTGGCTTTGCTTGAGCAGCCATTGTCCCTGGGAGCAGCATCATTACAGCTGCAATGAGGAGATTTTTGTTCATATAAAGATAAATTTTAATTGTATGTGCGTGTTGAAAATGCCGCACTAGTTGAGCGGCATCTTTGAGATGTCACATTTTTTGGAGCGTTGGAGCAGAGTTTTAGTCTCTGTTAGCGAGGAATTCCTCCACTTCATCCACATGGTAAGGTATGCGGTCCTTGCCTAAGAAGCGGCAACCGTCGGCAGTAATGAGCACGTCGTCTTCGATGCGTATTCCGCCGAAGTCTTTGTACTCTTCAACCTTGTCGAAGTTGATGAAATCGTCGTATGTGTGCTGAGAGCGCCACAGGTCGATGAGGTCTGGGATGAAATAGATACCCGGCTCGTCGGTGACAACAAAGCCCTCTTCGAGGCGGCGTCCCATGCGCAGACAATTCGTGCCGAATTGGTCGAGATTTGGTCGAGTTTCGTCATCGAAACCAACGTAGGTCTGTCCCAGTCCCTCCATGTCGTGAACATCCATGCCCATCATGTGGCCCAGTCCGTGGGGCAGGAAGAGCGCGTGAGCCCCTGCGCGGAGTGCGGCCTCAGTGTCGCCTTTCATCAAGCCCAGGTCTTTCAGTCGGTTGGCCATGAGTCGGCACACATCGAAGTGTACATCCCACCAGCGAACACCAGGCTTGGCCACATTGAGGGCTAAGTCGTGGCAGTCCACCACAATCTGGTAAATATCTTTCTGCTTCTGTGTGAAGCGGCCGCTAATTGGGGTAGTGCGCGTATTGTCCGAACAGTAGTGTTCGTTAGTTTCCGCGCCCGCGTCGCAAAGCATAAGTCGGCCGGCTTCAAGGGCGCGCGGCGACGGATTGCCGTGCATGATTTCCCCGTGCATAGTGACGATGCTCTGGAACGAAGGTACTGAACCGTAGGCCATAGCAATACCGTCGATAGTGCCTCCGATAAATTGCTCCGTCACGCCCGGCCGGCAAAGGCGCATAGCCGTTGTGTGCATTTTATAACCAATGGCAGCAGCGCGTTCGAGCTCTTCGATTTCTTCTGCCGTCTTTTTGCTGCGTTGTTTAACAACGGCCTGGATGAGAGGCAGAGAGGCAGCTGCACGCTGTTGTGACGGATGGATATGCAGCAGATCCATGATTTGAATCTGCGTATCGTAGCGATAGGGCGGGAGGAAATGAACCTTACGTCCTTGTTTGACGGCTTCGTCTACGATGTCGGCCACACGGCTCATAGGAGCATGATTGGGAACTCCTGCTTCCTGTGCCAAGTCGCTCACCGACTGTACGCTACCGTACCACACGATGTCGTCAATGTCAATCTCGTTGCCGCAAAGAACCTCGTAGTCCGTGTCGGCATCCATGACGCCAACCAGCCCTTCGCGGTGCTGTGCGAAATAGTAGAGGAACGCGCTATCCTGCCTATACTTATAGGCGTTAGAAGGATAGTTCATCGGTGCATCATTATTGCCAAAGAGCAAGATGATGCTATCGCCTACAAGCTTCCGAAGTTCTTGGCGGCGCTGAACGTAAGTCTCTTTGCTGAATAACATAGTAGTATGAATAGGTCTCTGCTGAGACCCCTTAATTAGAATAAATGTTTCCCCGCAAAGATAAGACTTTTTTATGAAAAGTGCTATCTTTGCAAGACTTTTTCGTATTCCTTTTTCAACAATGAAAGAGTCTGTAAAAGAAGTTCCTAATTTTCTCGTCAATGTTCCGCCGTCTATGATGTGGCAGCACGGAGATTCTCATTGTCTGCATAGGCGTTTCAATGGTGTTGTGTACTCTTATTTTTTCCTCCTTGGCTTGTGTTTTCTGGCTGCTACTTTTTGCATGGAAGTACACCCCAAATATGCTTGTTTTTCTCTATGAAACTCCTCATTTTTAATCCCTCTCACGATGAGGCCCTGGCCTCTAATTCGCCTTATTATTATCCCTCGAAAGCCGCTCAGTTGCAGGCAGAACGTTTTGCGGGACAACGCTTTCCGTGGGCTAAAGAAGAGGATGTTTGCTGGACTCCTGGCGAAGCTGTGGATTGGGATGCTATCACGGAGATTCAGCCTTGGGGCTGGGACCCTTTACTTCGCCATCAGTTATTGCGGGCCGGTGCGCCAGAACGCCTGTTGCCTTCGGAAGAACAAATACAGCGAATTCGTCAACTCAGTTCGCGGCAAACGGTCGTGACGCTTCTACCTTTGCTTCGCACGGATGTGGCAGAAAGTTTCGGTGATGCGCAGTTTTGCAGTTCCTTTGAAGATGTGGAGCGCGCGTTGCAATGCTGGGGAGATGTCATACTGAAATCGCCGTGGAGCTGTAGTGGGCGCGGCGTGTTTAGAGCCAATGGCTCTCTCACCGAAGCTCAGCAAGGGCGCGTCCATCGGATTTTGCGCGAGCAAGGCGGAATTGAAGTAGAGCCTTTTTATGCTCATGAACAAGACTTTGCGATGGAATTTTCTTACTGTGATGGAAAACTCCATTACGAAGGTATCAATGTTTTCCAGACCACCCCTTCTGGGCAATATCTGTCCAATCTTTCGCCCGAACTCTTGCGCGTTTCGCCCGATGTGCTCGCAGCAGTGCGCCGAAGCCTTCAGCAGCACCTCCCCTCTATTCTCGGTGCGGACTATCGAGGGCCGCTCGGTGTCGACATGATGCAGCAAGCGGGCAAAGTGCATCCCTGTGTGGAAATCAACCTCCGGCGAACGATGGGGCAGTTTTGATTGTTAAGCAAATTTAAGTTTTTCTATAACCGTCCTTTTATTTTACATTCGCTCTTGCTGAAATAGAAAAGCGAGTGTCTACCTTTTCATCGTTTTCCTTATTGCGTTGGCCAATACCATAAGCGCGCTGGCCGACATCCTTATTGTGCTGGCTGACACAATAAGGAAATCTGCGCAGCTTCTTATCATGTTCCTGGTTTTCTTTGTCAGAAAAGACAGAAAAGTATAGTGAGAAGTGGGACTTTTTGGCAAAATTGAAGTTTTCGTTATCCGACAGATGCGCTCCCATAAGGAAACCAAACGCTTCTCCTTGCGATATTTTCAAACAATTTATCGAAGTTGGATTTCGCGCGATTCTCAGGGCGGTAGAATGCGAGAATAGTTTACAAAAATAGAGCTGCTTCTTCTCTTTTCTGTCTGCCTCATTCTCTCTCCCAAAGATGGAGGCGAACAGAACCATACCGCTCTGTGAATAGGTATGATTCCCCTTTTTTCTTTCGTCAATCCTCTTTTTCTCCGAAAAAACCGTATCTTCGCGTTTATTAAACTAGAAATTACATGAAAAAGATTATTTCTTTCCTCTTTGTGCTTTTCGTTGCAGTTAGCGCGAATGCGCAGTTCCGTGAGGGTACTAAGTATGTCAATGCCTCTCTGTCCAACTTAGGTTTCTCTTATAGCAAGGCCGACCGTTTCCGCTTCGGACTTCAGTTGGATGCAGGCTATTATATTGCCGACCGCTGGATGGTCCACGCCAATGCAGGCTATCAGCATACGAAAGCCGTTGATGATCTCTTTGTTGGTGCAGGTCTTCGCTACAACATTACGCAGAATGGTCTCTATCTTGGAGCTGGTGCCGAATTGGCACATCATACCAAAGGAAGCACCGACCTTTACATTCCAGCAGAGGTGGGCTATACGTTCTTCCTCAATCGCTACCTCACCATTGAGCCAGCTGTTTATTACAAGATGAGCTTGAGCCACTTCGGCGATAACAGTACGGCCGGTGTTCGTATTGGTCTGGGTTATTATTTCTAACATCATAAGTCCCCTCCCTGTGTGGCCCATTGTCGGCCTACTTCGGGAGGGGCTTTTTATCTTTTATATATCATCATGACACAGATTTCAGAACTGGGAGAGTTTGGGCTGATTCATCATCTGACGGATAAGTTCGAGAACAAAAATGCTTCGACCATTAAAGGCGTAGGCGATGATTGCGCCGTGCTTTCTTATCCCGACAAGCAAGTGCTTGTGACGAGCGATATGCTCATGGAGGGCATCCACTTCGACCTTGTTTACACACCGCTGAAGCATCTTGGTTACAAAGCCGCGCAAGTGAATTTCTCCGATGTGTATGCCATGAACGGAACGCCCCGACAGCTCGTGGTGTCGATGGCCTTGGGACGCCGATTCTCTGTGGAAAATGTCGAGGAAATATATGAAGGTCTGCGTTTGGCCTGCGAGCGTCATCAGGTGGATCTCGTTGGCGGCGACACTTGTAGCAGTGTCACGGGCCTGGCTCTCAGTTTGACGTGTATAGGTGAAGCACCAGCCGACGATGTTATTTATCGTAGTGGTGCAAAGGAGAACGACCTCATTTGCGTGAGCGGTAATCTCGGAGCGGCCTACATGGGACTCCAACTGATGGAGCGGGAGAAGCGCGTCTTTGAAAGCCGCCCCGCACAGGACGCTGAAGCCGCGCAACCCGATTTTGCAGGACGCGAATATCTCCTTGAGCGTTTCCTCAAGCCCGAAGCCCGTCGCGACATTGTGGAACGCCTGCGCGCTGCTGGCGTTCGCCCAACGGCCATGATGGACGTCAGCGACGGCCTGTCGAGCGAATTGCTCCACATCTGCCGCGCGAGCCATTGCGGCTGCCGCGTCTATGAAGAGCGCATCCCGCTCGACTATCAGACGGCTGTGACGGCAGAAGAACTCAATCTGAATGTGACGACCTGCGCGCTCAATGGAGGCGAGGACTACGAACTGCTCTTCACTGTGCCACTTACCGCCCATGAGAAAGTGGCGGCGATGGACGATGTGGCCGTTATCGGCTCTATCACGCGCGAAGCCTTAGGCCCACAGCTCGTGGCACGCGATGGACAAGAGTTTGAATTGAAAGCACAAGGGTTTAAGGCTTTTTGAGATAGGAATTATCCGACAGGAGTAACTAAAAGCCCCCTCCAGTATTCCCGCAAAGGGAACAGGAGGGGGCTTTGCTTATTAGTTGGACAGGTCAGACTAGTCCGACCTGTTCGAGAACTTCCTTTTTCTTTTTTACAACCGCTTTTTCAGCCAGTCGCACAGGACGATGGCGTGGTTGTGTTGCTCGTCTTTAGCACCATAGAGGAGAGTGACGTTGTGCTGCAGGAGTTGCTCGTGGCAGAGCTCAACAAAGGCCGGAGCTTCGGGGTTGGCGTTGAGTTCGGCCGTATATTGTTCCGAGAAGTCAGGGAAGCGTTCCGGCTGATGATTGAACCATTGGCGCAAACTCGTTGTAGGCGAAATCTGTTTGGCCCAATAGTCGATGGCAGCTTTTTCTTTCGCCATGCCACGCGGCCAAAGTTTGTCGGTTAGGATGCGATAACCATCTGTTAGCTCAACCGGCGCATAGATGCGTTTTACAATAAGCTGATACATATTCTTTAATTTTTAAGAAATACTTATAAGTTCCAAATCGAAGATGAGCGTAGAGCAACCAGGAATATCTCCTGAGGAGCGCGTGCCATAAGCCTCAGAGTGAGGGATATAGAGCGTCCAACGGTCGCCAGCATGCATAGCGCGCAGGGCAATCTGGAAGCCCGTGATGAGATCACTCACGCGGAAGGCTTCAGGATAGCCACGTTCCCACGCGTCATCAAACACCTTGCCCGAGATGAGGCTTCCACGATAGTAGCACGTTACGATGGAGCGCGGCCCGACATCGCGCGTCCCGTCGCCCGACTTAGTGATGCGATACAAGATGCCGTGGGGCAATTCGTGGATGCCCTCTTCTTTGCGAATTTCTTCGAGAAATTCCTCGTTTTTTCGGCGATATTCTTTTTTGCTCATATTGTGTTTTGGGAAAAATAAAGGGGCTGCGGCATAGGCCAGTCAGCCCCGTTTAGATGTAGGGATATGTCTGAAAAAGTTAGGGGAGGCGCAATAGTT
The DNA here is from genome assembly GCF_014195585.1 of Alloprevotella rava. Lineage (GTDB taxonomy): Bacteria > Bacteroidota > Bacteroidia > Bacteroidales > Bacteroidaceae > Alloprevotella > Alloprevotella rava. The sequence goes on from NZ_JACICA010000003.1 coordinate 153,874, forward strand.
GGAACAATTTTGTCGTCCAATCCTCACCGTTGACGGCTTGGAAGGTGACTATGCCCAATTCCTGCGCAGCAGAAATGTTGTGGGGCGAGTCGTCGACAAACAGGAGTTCCTCGGGGCGTACGCCTTCAGCTTCGAGCACGCGGCGGAAGATTTCGGCCGACGGTTTCATCACCTTCATCTGATAGCTCAGATAGAGCGCGTCCACATAGTCGGCAAGGGAATGTCCGTTGCCGTCAAAGTCCTGGCTCAACGCCCAACCCATCATGAAGGGATTGGTATTAGAAAGGATGGAAAGGCCATAGCCCTCGCGGCGAAGGCGCTGCAGGGCTTCAAGATTGCGTTGCGGAAGTCCGTCGCAATAGCCGCGCCAAGCGTAGCTACAATCCTCGATGGTCACGGCACGTCCGATGAGCAAACTCAGTTGCCAGCGGAAGTCCTCCGCCGTAATCTTTCCTTCTTCCAATTCGCCAAAGAATCCCTGCTGCGTGTAAGCACCCAGTCGCTCCTCCGCGTCGAGGAGTCCTATCTGCTTGAAGCGTTCCACGGCCTGTTGTTGGTTCTGTCGGATGATGACTCCTCCGAAATCGAAAGCAATCCTTTTGATTTTATCCATTGCGTTATCCTTTTGTTTGTTGCGGCAAAGTTAGTGATTTCTCACCGAATGATTCTGAGCGCCAGTCGGCGTGCACGTTGCAAGTCTTTGGGCGTGAGCGGATGTTTCTTTGTGCCGCCCCGCTCCAGCGTTCCACAGATTCGGAAACCGCTCCATTTCAGGATTTCTTTCAAGGCTCGCACCACGCCGCGCGTTTGATGGAACCAGATGTTGAACGGCCAAAACGTGGTGCTGGTGCTGACAATGGCCGCCCGCTTGCCCTTCATCAATCCGATGGGAATACCATGTTTGTCTTCGTCCATCATTCCGTAGACGAGGCGATCAAAGAGAATTTTTAATTCGCCAGGGATGTTGCCCCAATAGCAGGGCGCGCCGATGACGAGGAGCTCACACGCCTGCAGTTCCTCCAGCACTCGCACGGAATCGTCCTCGGGCAGACAGCAAGCGTGCTTACTGCGGCAGTACATACAGCCCGTGCAATGCCTCATTTGTAGGTCGGCCGTTCGGATGAGACGCACCTCTTTACCCGCTTCTTGCAGCGTGCGTTGCATTTCTCCCAGCATTTGCGCGATGAGTCCTTTGCGGCGCGGACTAGCATTGATGATGAGCACCCGTCCCTTGATGGTATCCGTGGGGGCAGGGGAGCAATGGTTATCCTCTGACGGCATATTCGTAGATTTGACGCGTGTGTTTTTCGTTGAGCGGTACGAAATTACCCACCAATTCGCCTTTGGTCACATGGAGGTGGCTATTGATGAGTTCCAGGTCGAAATTGTCGATGCCCAACTCGGCGATGTTTGTAGGCATTCCAATTGCGTGGAAAAATGCCTTTAAGCGCGCAATGCCTTCAAGCGCATCGGCTCGTTTGTCGGCCGTAGCAGGAACATTCCACACCTTATGTGCGTAGTGGGCCACTTTATCTACATTGTGGTCGGCCATAAATGTCAGCCAAGCCGGGAAGATAACTGCCAATCCTGCACCATGTGTGACACCATAGAAAGCACTGAGTTCGTGCTCAATGGCGTGTGACGACCAGTCCTCCTCGTTGCCCGTCCCGCAGAGTCCCGTGTGTGCCAGCGTACCACACCACATCAGGGCAGCGCGCGCATCATAGTCGTTGGGACTTGCCAAGACTTTCGGCGTCACCTCAATGATGGTGCGCAGTAGCGACTCACTCAGTGCGTCCGTCACTTCGGTGTGCGGCGTATTGGTGAAGTAACGCTCTTGGATATGTGCCATCATATCGACCGCACCGGCCGCTGTCTGATAGGGCGGGAGCGTCATGGTAAGTTCGGGGTTCATGATAGCAAACTTCGGACGCAGGGCGCGTGGCGTTCGGAGGCTGATCTTTTTGTTTGTGCTCACTTGTGTGATAACGGAGTTGCCCGAGCCCTCACTACCCGCAGCCGGAATGGTGAGAACAACGCCCACGGGCAGTGCGGTTTGAACAATGGCCGTACCTGCATAAAAGTCCCAGAAATCGCCATCATAAACCAGTCCGGCAGCAATGGCCTTGGCCGTGTCGATAACAGAACCGCCGCCAACAGCCAGCAGCATATCGACCTGTTTTTCCTTACCCAAGCGAATACCTTCATAGACCATCGTGTCCGTGGGATTGGGTTGGATACCGCCAAAGAGCGTGTAGTCGACGCCCGCCTTACGGAGTGATTCCTCCACTCGGCCTAACAATCCTGTACGAACAATGCGTTCGCTACCATAAACCAGCAATACGTGGCGGCCACCATACCGTGCCACCAATTCTCCCGTTCGTTCTTCCGTGTTCTTACCGAAGACGAACTCCGTAGGGCTATAAAATTCAAAGTTGTTCATACCTGTGTGTTCTTGAAATAAAAAAGGCCTCATCCAGAAGGACGAGGCCTATGAGAGTTTTTATACTTATTTGACAACGACCTTCTTGCTCACCGTGGCATTTGCCGTGGTAACGTTGAGGAGGTAGACGCCAGCGGGGAAGCCGTTCAAGCTGATGGTTTCCTCCTGGCCTCGGCTGATGCCTTGCAAGTTGCGCTGGTTCAGCAGTTGTCCACTCACGTTGTAAATAGCTATGCGGGTAAAGTTCTCATCGCTGTTGAAGAGAATGTTCCAAGCCTCGGGCTTCATGTTGATAGTGACGGGCTGGTTGGTATATTCCACACGGTTAATACCCGTACTATTACTCATAGTGAGAGCCATTTTGAGTCCTTCGTAGACATCTAGTTTTCCGTAGCCAAATGTAGGAGTCCAAGTGTCATTTCCCGTGTATCTGTCGCGGCGAGCCGTTTTCTTGAGAATCTCAACGACTTGTTCAGAAGTCAGCTTAGGATTGGCTTGCATCCAAAGGGCTATCGTGCCCGTAACAACCGGTGTTGCCATGGAAGTTCCGTTCATTGCACCATAGTAATAAGTCTTTCCGTTGATGACCAGTTTGTGTGTCACTTCTTCCTGCAGATCGTCAAGGCTATGGTCGTATTGGTTGAAAGCTGAAAGTATGAAAGTTCCTGGCGCAGCAATGGTGGGCTTCATGATGGTAGAGTCGCCCAACCATGGACCAGGGCTAGAGAATTTCGCAATCTTACCTGCGGTGTAACCCGGTAGCGTGTAAGTACCTCCATCTACGTTTTTGAAACGCGTAGAGAGGGTGTAGGCTGCAACGGAAATAGCACTCGGTACGTTAGCACCACCTTCGCTACTCAGATATTTACTGTCGCCTCTGAGGAAAATACCCTGGGAATTGTCAAACTCACCATATTCAACTTCCATCCAGCAGTGGACTTCAGCATCCTTTTGACCCGTGATTTCAACACCAAACTGTGCATCACCACCTCCGATAGACTCGATAGTAGAACTATTCAAGACGAAAGAGAAGAAGTGCTTGTTATTGTTTTGGTCGATGTCGTCATCAATGCCCATACCGCCTCCGCTGAGCGTAGCAATCTGGCTGTCTGTCAGATATGTTTTTGCACCATTATTATAGTAGAACGGACGGAATTTTACGTGTTTTTGGCCGTCTGCAATAGTCTCCCAGCATTGTCCAATCAGGAGCGTTTTACTTCCGTTGTTGGGATATTCTGGCGTTTTTACGAGGAATGATTTTGATTGATTATTGGCCGTGAATTTATGATAAGTGTGGATGGGATCTTCGCCTTCGTTACCCGCAGCAGCTACGAGAACGCCATTGTATCGCTTGAAGAGGCGGTCCATTGTGCGGTCGTAAGTGGTGCTACCATCGTGCGGGCCGCTCTGTGCACCTAAGCTCATGTTCACCACGAAGGGTTGTTTTTTTTGCTGTGCATATTGTGCAATAGCGCGGACATCCTCCAGCATTTCTTTTTCATCGAACGAAGAAGAAATGAAGTAGAGATCGGCAGCTGGCGCAATACCCTGCAAATCGTTGCCGAGGTTGCGTCCGCCAGCGATATTAGCAACGTGAGTGGCGTGTCCTTGTGCTTGCAGACCATCGCCCTGGTTGGGAAGAACCGTTGTGGGAGTGGATGTTGTGGGCTTTGCTCCGCGTCTCCACCACATCTTCACGCGGGTTTCGTTGTTTGGGTTGGTGAACGCCAAGTGCTTGGGATAGAAACCTTGGTCTATCACACCGATGAGCACACCTGTACCATCAAATGGCGTGTCGAGGTTTGTTCCTGCGTGCACTTTGTCGGCTCCAATGTCGTGGCGGGCCTGTTTGAGCAGCGGGCGGAACTTTCTAGAAACTTGCATGATGTTGACATCGTTGCGTGTAGAGAGTTGTTGGATTTGTGCCGCAGTGAGTGTGGCCGAAAGGATGTTTTCATCGATGGCTGTTACATCGAAACCCTCAGCTTGAAGTTCTTTCTCCAAAGCTTCAGCGTTCTTCGCATCAATAAGGATGGAGAACTGTTCGGGTTGGGAGGCACTGATTCCGCGAGCTTTTGCCGCAGTAGCTTGCTTTACGAGGCGCTCCAATTGGGTAGACATTTTGCTACCATTGCCGCAGAGGGCAGTCTGCGCCATTACAGAAGAACTGAAAGTTAGCCCAAAGGCCAACGTGTAAAGTATTTGTTTCTTCATTGATAAATATGAGTATTTTGTTTATATGTACGCAAAATTAAAAAAATATCCAGACACATTCCAAAAAAGAAGTGTCTGGATAGCTATTTTTTTATTTGTGGTGCTAATTATTTTTTGTGCGTCATAATATTGAGCACGCAGCGGTCGGTTTCATCCATGGCATTGGCACCAATAGAAACGAGGTTTCGGATACTTTGTTCCACATCGTCGTCGATAATTCCTTCCACACTCGTGACATATTCGTTCTGCATGGCCAGCATTGCACACATCACGGCGGTGCTAACGCCTGTGGTGAGCTTCATCGCACAGCTGGGCTTTGCTCCGTCGCAGATCATACCCGTTAGGTTGGCAATCATATTTTGAACCGCGTATGTAATCTGTTGGTAGTTGCCGCCCATCAAGTAAGTGATGCCGCAGCTCGAACCCGTAGCAGCCACCACGCAACCACAGAGAGCCGAAAGCGTGCCGAGATGTTCCTTTATATATATGACAGTAAGGTGCGAGAGCATGAGTGCACGAATCATTTCTTCCTCCGTATTGTTGTTTTCGCGAGCAAAGACCACAATGGGATTGGTAGCACATATGCCTTGATTGCCACTGCCGCTGTTGCTCATCACGGGAATCATTGCTCCCGCCATTCGAGCATCGCAAGCGCAGGATGTGCTAGAGATGATGTGTGAAAAGATGCTGTCGCCCATAATGCCACGCCCAATGGGGCGAGAAAGAATCTTACCCAATCGATGACCATAGTTACCTTTCAGCGAGAGTTGTGCAGCTTTCTCATTGAGTAGGCGTGCTTCGTCTATAAATCGGATTTCCTCAAGGGGAGTTGTTGTTGCAAATTCATAAACCTTTTTGAGAGAGAGCCCTGATTTTTCTTTCTTTACCTCTTTATTTCCTTGTTGCAGTGTTTGTTCATCTAATAATGTTTCTCTGTCTTTTTTGAGGAGCGTAAAGCGAGTGTGTTCATAGGCTATGACAGCCGTAGCCGAGTGGTCAGCAGCCGTCACACAGATTTCGACATAGAGCTTGTCGCAAGCATTTTGAGCGAGATGAATTTGGATGCGTTCTTCAGCGATGAATTTCTTTCCTTCTTCTACAGCCGTAGTGTCGACATCGCGAAGAACTTCTAAGCCGTAGTCAGACTTTCCAACCAAGGCTCCGAGAGCAATGGCAATGGGAAGGCCTACCATGCCGGTGTTGGGGATGCCTACTCCCATGGCGTTTTTTAGGATGTTTGCACTTAAGTGTGCTTCAATGCGTTCTGGACGTTGTCCAAGCAGTTCCGTAGCTTTTGCTGTTGCCAGAGCCACGCAGACAGGTTCGGTGCATCCGATAGCGGGTACAACCCAATGACGTACCAAGCGGATGATTTTTTCACGTTCTTGCGTATCTAACATAGTCTTTTCTTAGTATAAAGAGACTTATTTAGGGGAGGGGAAAGCCTTCCCCTATACCTGATTTATATTTAAAGATTTCTGTTATTGCCCAAGGCGTGTTTTCCTGTCCTCTGCCATAAAGCGGAAGGATTGCCTCTTTGTTGGGCTTAATCCTTTTTTAATTTCGTGCCGAGGGCTTTTACTCGGAATTGTCGTGGGGTCATTTTCTCTTCTCGGTGGAAAGCCAAGTAGAAAGCCTGACGAGAGGCAAAACCGCAGTGCAGGCCTATTTCCTCCACGGATTGGTCGCGGTAGCGAGGGCTAGAAAGCATCTTGCGGGCATCGCGCAATCGGTAGTTGTTAACTAGAGCGTTGTAATTGTCACCCGTGTGTAGGGCCACCACCACTGAGATATATCTCGGGTTGGTTTTCAGATCAATTGCCAATTGGCGAGCTGAATAATCTGGATCTCGGTAAAGTTTCTCCACTCCAATTTTTTGGATGATTCGAACGAAAAGCTGGTCGGCTATGTCATCTTTTATTCGAGCATAAGATAACTTCTCCGTGTCAATAGTTTTGGAGTTTGCCATAGTTCTCTGTGTTATTATAATTTATGCAACAGGTATTTATTTATGCAAAGGTATTGATTATATTTAAGAATTCCACAAAAATAGAGTATTTTTTGTTTTTTATTTTTTCTAATACTATAACCTATCTGTTTTTCTTTTTAATATAAAGATTTACAGCGTTTTATGACTAATCTGCGGGGCATTTTAAGTATAATATTTATAACTCAAAATATGTTGCGAAACATATATATGAGGTCTTAACATCTGGTTTTTTATGTTAAGTGGCATTCAAATTGTATTGATACGGCCCTCAAAGATTTGATTTTTTTGCTTTAGAGTATGATTAAATACTTGCTGTTCAGAGAAAAACCGATGAATGTCAGACATTTATTTCTCTATTCGACGAAGCGATAATCTATGCTGACTTTATACCGTTAATGGCAAGAGGAAGAGAGCGGTATAAATACTCCTAAAAGCTCCCTTACAGCGAGTGAAAAATATCCTTATTGCATTTTCAAATACAATAAGGGCGTCAGCTGACAGCCTTATTGTGTCAGCTGACACAATAAGGATATTTTTGCCTTGATGGGAGATGGTTGTGGGTGTTATGCGTGGGTGCGTGTAAAAGCTTTGTTTATAGGTTTTTATGTGTGTTTTTCTGATTGGTCGCGTGTGTTCTGTTTCTTTGCAACATGGCGATTGCTTCTTGCGCGAATGTACCTTTCTTTGCTCTCGCTTATTCTCTGGGAAAGTGAGTCCTTCCTGTTTTTTTCTCCATTCGGTAAGCCCTTCTTTTGCTGGCTCGGGGCAAAGCGTTAATTTTGCAGGCGCGAGAGGAAAGTCCTCTATATTTTTTCTAAAACAAATGAACAATTCAACTAAACTGAAGCTCAAGCCGGTGGTGTTCCACCACTTCAGCCGCAAGCCTTATGCGCTCTTCTCCGTCCTGAAGCGAGAAGTGACGGTGGGCGTGCTGAGTGTGGCCACAATCACGACGGCTTCCGCTGCCATTACGTTGTCCGATGTACGCCCCATTCCAGCTGGGCGCATCGATACCGTAGTGCTGAACAGCGCCGAGGTAACGGCCTCGCGAGCTCCTCTGGCTGCTCAGGTAGCAGCCCGTCAGGTGACCACGTTGAGCCGCGCGGACATTGCGGCTGCGGGGGTCACGAGTGTGAACGACGTATTGAAACTGGCCGCGGGTGTAGATGTCCGTCAGCGCGGCGGTTTTGGTATTCAGACGGACATCAGCATTGATGGAGGCACTTTCGACCAAATCACGCTGCTTGTGAACGGCGTTCCCATCAATAATCCTCAAACTGGCCATAATGCGGCCGATTTTCCCGTTAATGTTTCCGACATTGATCACATTGAAATCCTGCAAGGGGCTGCTTCGCGCATCTTCGGTTCGCAGGCTTTTAGTGGTGCCATCAATATTGTGACGAAACCGCTGGGCGATGCTCTTTATTTGAAGACAGAAGGCGGTTCGTATGGCACGTTCCGCAATGAGTCGCGTTCCTCTCATCATTGGGGAAGTTTCGATATGACGCTGTCGCGCTCCACGCAGCGTTCGGACGGAGCTGTTGAAAATGGCGACTACATGACCAACAAAGTGTTTTGGACAGGCCGCCTGCGTCTGCCGCGCTTTGTGCTGAAATCTCAGACCAGTGCGTTGTGGAACGACTTTGGCGCTAATACGTTCTACTCCGCTGCCTATCCCAATCAGTGGGAGGCTACGCGCCGCTTCATGGTGGCGCTGCAAGGCGAGTGGAGCGGGCGTATCCATCTCTCCCCGCAACTTAGCTGGGCACGCAATGTGGACCATTTTCAGCTGATTCGCGGCACGAAGAAAGCCGAGAATTTCCATCGCGGTAATGTTTTGAATAGCGGACTCAATGCTTGGACAGATTGGGCCGCTGGTCGTACGCTTCTCGGCGTGGAGTTGCGCTATGAAGACATACAAAGTTCCAATCTCGGACTTCCCGTCGATTCATCGAAATTTGTCCGTGTCCACGGGCAGCGCAATAGCTTCTACACGCATCGCGACCATCGCACCAACACGTCGCTCTTCTTGGAACATACGCTGGTGCTGAATCGCTGGACTTTCTCGGCGGGCATCATGGGACAAACCAATACGAGCGTGCGGGGCGGCCTGCGTTTCTATCCGGGCGTGGATGTGGCTTACCGACCGATGCAGAGCCTCAAACTTTTTGCCAGCTTCAACCGCTCAATGCGATTGCCTACGTTCACCGATCTCTACTATAAGAGTCCGACGCAGGAGGGCAACAAGGATTTGAAAGCCGAAGAGAATAGCTCGTTCCGTGTGGGAGCGGACTACGCTCTGAAAGGCTTTAAGGCGCAGGCCTCGGCTTTCTACAACCGTGGTAGCCACATGATCGACTGGGTGATGCGTTCGCCTACGGATAAGTTCCACGCCACTTCGTTCGACCTTGACAACGTGGGCGTTAGCCTACAGATGGATGCCGACTTCCGCGTGTTGCTCGGACGGCATCAGCCGTTGGAGCGTTTCGCTGTGAGCTATGCCTATATCCATCAGCATCGCCGCGACGGAGCAGCTTATTTCAAATCCAATTATGCACTGGAGTATCTGCGCCACAAATTGGTGCTTCGCCTCTCACACAATATATATAAGCAGCTGGGTGCAGACTGGAGTTTGCGCTTGCAGCGCAGAGAGGGAAACTACCTTGTCTACGAGAACCACAAGAGTACGGGACAGCTTCATCCCTACGGCACGCACGCCCTTCTCGACCTGAAACTGAAATGGGCAGCTAAGAACTGGACGGCTTACGTGGATATGTCGAACCTCACCGCAACGCGCTACTTCGATTTGGGCAATGTGCGCCAACCGGGCTTTGTGGTGATGGCCGGCGCCGATATTCGGTTGAACGATTTCAACTTTGTGAGAAAAGTTTTCGGCCGTCCCTAAAAGTTTTACTCCCGACTTTCTTCTCGCAACACAAAAGCCGCTGCAACTCCCTGAAGAGTGCAGCGGCTTCTTTTTGTATAGTCCGACGCGGGGTTTACTTCACGTAAACTTTCTTGCCGTTCTGAATGTAAAGGCCCTTAGCGGGGTTCTCAACGCGACGGCCTTGGAGGTCGTAAGTAGCATTGGATACGCGAACCGCAGTATTGGGCGTTGTGATACCCGTATAGGCATTAGCTTCTTTTTGGTCGTAAGTCAAATCAAGACCAACAGCCCAGTTGAAAGCATGGAATTTACCATCGTTATCAAACTGGAAGATGTTGATGGAGATAGGCAGATCTTTGTAGTCCTTACCATTGTAGGAGAAAGAAATAGCTCCATAGCCAGTTTGTCCATCAGACATTCCTTTGGAGATTATAGGTACTAAGCTGAATGCTTGAGTGCTCGTTGCGGAAGGACGCAAACGAAGCAATACGTTCTGATTGATTGCGATGGCTTCCTTAGCCGAGAAGTGAACCACATAAACAGCAGCTTGTTGGCCTTGTGCGGGGATAAGAGTTACCTTATCGGCTGTCAGTTGAGCCTGCATGGGCTCGTTAGCCGGACGGCCGTTTTCAAGTGGAATAAGTTCCACCACAACATCAGAAGCCTTCACTTCTTGCGTGCCATCAGAATAGAACATAGCTTCACCGCCTAAGATGTAACCCGTTGCGTTGCTGTTGAACCTGAAGAGCTCATAGGCCGCAGTCAGCTTTAGGTCTTGGTTGCCGTATTTCTTACTGAAAGCTTTGGTGATATTGGTGTTAGCTTTTTCGTTGTTAAAGCCGAAGTAGTCGCTGATATTGACAGTACCTGCCATATGGCGTACGTCGTAGTTTACAGAGGGGAAAAGCGTTTCTCTGCGCAGTGCGCGACCACCGTAAGCAATCACATTGCCCACTGAGAATGTATCTGCTTTTGTCTTAGCTGTGAGTGGAGAAGTACCCACCTTGCTCGTGCTGATGAGTTGTGGTGCGGGTAGCGCAGCAGCTGGATATGTAACGGTCAGCACGGAGTCTGTGCCGCCATGGATATCCTTTGTGAGGTAAGTGTAATCTTGTTGATCTTCAGTGAGGTTTTGTGCAGGGTCAGGGTACATCCATTTGCATTTCTCTCCCACCATGACGCCTTGAAATTCGAGGGCTGTATTGGCCGGTGCAATGAGGTAGCCTTGGTAGGCATTAAACTGGTTGTTTGCTCCAGCCCAGAAGCAGCCCGCTGGACGTGCGTAGAAAGCGGAAGGAGTAACGGTAGTGATGCGAACGCCCACTTTGTTGGCTTGGAGAGCCTTTCTTGCTTTTTTCACAGCTTTCTGGTTGAGCGACAGAGTTGTCACTGCGTTGCGGCCACTAAGGCTCACCTCGTGGAGCTGAGTCTGAGCCGAAGATGTAAGGGCGAAGGCTGCGAGAGCCGAAAGGAGTAAAGTTCTTTTCATAAGCGTATGTTTAGATGATAAAAATTTAATGAGCTGTTTCTTAGCTTTAGGCAGACAGAAGTCTGTCGGATTGATGGAGCGAAACTAAATCTTTTTTTTGAAGGCTGCAAACTTCAGTAATCTTTTTTAATAAAAGAGTGGGAAAAATACTTTGTTTTAGTTACCATAATTTGCAAAACTTGATTTTCTTCTTTTCTCTTCTTGTAGGTGAGCTTTGTTTTGCGAGATATATTAAAAACGGAGAAGGGCGGATAGAAAGTGAAAAATATCCTTATCTTTGGGGCGAAGAAAATCCCAAGATTATGAAAAAAATAGCTTTAGCCTTTTTTGCTGCCGCTTTGAGTGGTGCAGCGATGAGTCAGACAGTCGATTTGGCTTCCTATGTCAATCCGTTTATCGGTACGGGCGGACACGGCCATACTCACCCCGCAGCCGTCGTTCCGCATGGTATGATTCAGCCGGGGCCTGACACGCGGCATCATGGCTGGGATGCTTGTTCGGGCTACTACTATGAAGACAAAACCATCAATGGCTTTTCCCAAACGCGCTTGAGTGGTACGGGTTGCGCCGACCTTGCTGATTTTCTGCTGATGCCTTTCACCGGCAAGGCCGACTTGGCTCATGTGGGCGAGAAAGGCGGAAAATATCGCTGTCCTTTTGCTTCTGAATTTAGCCATCAGGAGGAAATAGCAACGCCTGGCTACTATTCCGTGTTTCTCCAACGTTACGGAATCAAAACTGAGATAACATCCACGGAGCGCACGGCTCTGTACCGCTTTACCTACCCCGAAGGGAAGAACGCAGGTATGATCCTCGACCTCGACTATAACAACCAGAATCAATATATGCTGGAGTTTGACTACGAGCAATTGGACGACCGCACGATGCGCGTATTCCACCGCTCGTTGGGTTGGGCCTATAATCAGCCTATCTTTGGCGTGTTTGAATTTTCGCAGCCTTTCACCTACGAAGTAGTACGCGACACGGTGCACGATGCTAACCGCGACTATCCTTGCTGCAAGTTGGTGCTCCATTTCAAGGAAGTACCGACCAATACGCAGCAGTTGTTCTGCCGCGTGGCTCTCTCTTATGTCGACAGTAACGGCGCGCTCAACAATCTGCGCTCTGAGCAGCCCGGTTGGGACTTCGAGGGAACGTGCGCTGCTGCACGTGCGCTCTGGAACGACGAATTGAGCAAAATACAGATCAATGATATGGCAGGCAATGCCGATTCTGTTCGCCAAATTTTCTATACGGCTCTTTATCACGCCCAATTAGAACCGATGCTCTTCAGTGATGTCGACGGTCGCTATTTGGGTATGGATTTGAAAGTGCGTCAAGGATTGCAGGACGATCCGATGTACACGGTATTCTCCTTATGGGACACTCACCGCGCCTTGCATCCGCTCATCAGCATCATCGACCCCGCGCGCAATGAAGCCTACATCCGCAGCCTTATCCGCAAGGGCGACGAGCTGGGAATAGTGCCAAAGTGGGAGCTGGCAGGCAACGAGACGGCTTGCATGATTGGCTACCACTACGTGTCCCTCGTGGCCGATATGTACACAAAGGGCTACCACAATTTCAACCTTCAGCGCGCCTACCGCCATGCGTTGCGCTGCGCCGAGTACGACACCACGGGCATCGCTTCCGTATTCCCGCGTTGGAAGATGGAGGAAATCGAACCTTCGGCCAAATACTATAAGAATACGCAAGCCTACATACCGTTCGACAAAGCCAGTGAGAGCGTGGCACGCGCCTTGGAATTTGCTTACAACGATTGGTGTATCAGTCAGCTCGCTGAGGCTGTGGGCGACACGGCCAATGCGCGCCGCTATCAGCAGTTCGGACAGGCTTATCGTCAATACTTCGATGCTAAAACAGGCTTCATGCGCGGTAAGGACTCACAGGGAAATTGGCGCACACCATTCAATCCCGTGAGCAGTACGCACCGCATGGACGATTATACGGAGGGCACAGCGTGGCAGTGGACTTGGTTCGTGCCGCAGGACCCTGAAGGACTCGCCTCCCTCTTTGGCGGGCGCAAGAAGATGCTCCATAAGCTCGATTCGCTCTTTACGATGTCCAGCCAGATGATAGGCGACAATGTCAGCCCAGATATTAGCGGCATGATTGGCCAGTATGCCCACGGCAACGAACCCGGACATGGCACTATATTCCTATATAATTATATGCGTGCACCTTGGCGCACCCAAGAACTCTGTGATAGTATCCTCTACGGCCTGTATTATGCCGGCCCGAACGGCCTAAGTGGCAACGAGGATTGCGGCCAGATGTCGGCCTGGTACCTACTCAACGCGATGGGCTTCTACCAGTTCTGCCCCGGCCGCCCAGTCTACACCATCAGTCGCCCCATCTTCGGCGAAGTTTCCATCTCTCTGCCCAATAATCGCAAGTTCACAGTGCGCACCATCGGCAACAGCCGTCAGAACAAATACATTCGCCGCGCGCGCCTCAATGGAGTTGTTCTCACGACGCCTTTCTTCACCCACCAGCAACTCATGGAGGGCGGCGTATTGGAAATAGAGATGAGCGCCACTCCCACTAAGTGGGGCACAGATGCCAAGCCCGTGAAACTCTATATGCCAAAGCGGCCGATAAAGCCCATAAAGCCCGCTCGCATTCGTTGAGTTCTCGGAAGTGACGGATTTGTTTGGCTGGTTTGTTCAGTCCTGCAAATCACCGCTTCCACCTTCTAAAAAATCCCTGCTCCAAATTGGAGTAGGGATTTTGTTGTTGTTTGGAAAATCTGAGTTCTTCTCCTCGTGAGAGAAGAGAAGGGGGACTTTCGATAGGATAGTGTTCTTACATTCCCACACTCTCCAACACCTGGTTTCCCAAGCGTTCTTGACCGATGCCTAAGTCCATAAATTTCATCAGGCTGCGCCAGGCAGCTTGCTTCACCATTGTGTTGTCCGCGCGGAGGTCGGTGGTGGTGTGGTCGAGGTATTCCAGCATATCTCGGCGATTGGGCACTTTCTTTTCGGTAAAGAGGCGGCCCAGCAGCTGGTAGCCCACATAGCGGAACATAGGGCGTTCGTCGGCCAGCCATACGAAGGCGCGTTCCGAAGCATAGGAAGTGCGTGAGAGTAGATAGAACACCAAATTGTCAGCCTCCTCGGGGAAGAGGATTTGTTCCACCCAAACATCCGCAAGGTCGGCAGGGAAATCCGCTACCGGCATCAGCATGCCAGCCAGCAATCGACATTCGCGAATGTTCTCTTTCCACAGAGCCGCCGCCAGCTCGTAAGTCTTAGGCAGTTCATGGGAAAATTCTTCCAAACGCGGTTTTTCTACGCCGAAGTTTACTTTATAGGTCAAGCCCTTGTTGCGCATGGCTTGCGAAACAGGGCCGTTCATCATCGAATGGAGTGCGCGCTTGATTTGGCGCAATTGTTCTTGTAGTTCCATACTGCAAAGATACGATGAAAAGCCGAAAGTGAGGAATTTTCTGTTTCTGCCCTTTTCTGTGCGATGAAGAAAGGCCGTAAATACAATAAGGGCGTCAGCTGGTAGCCTTATTGTGTCAGCTGACATCCTTATTGTATTTTCAAACGCAATAAGGATATTTTTGGAGGTGATTATAAAGAGGTGTTTCCTTATGCTGTGGCTTTGTGTAGACTCCGTTTTTGTGGAAGAATATCTGTATTTTCCAGCTTCTTAGTCTTTATTTACCTTTTTTAGGGCATTGGGTATGGTAAGGCGTTTTTGTTCTTTTGTACTGAAAATATAATGGTATTCGATACTCGCTCAAGTCTGGACGAGATTTCAATATACGATAATAGTAATCAGACAATTATTTATGATGAAGAACGAAAAGTTAAAACTCGTTTTAGGCGTCTTGGGTTTGAGTATGAGTATGACTATCTCGGCTCAAGTCAATGCTGCCGATTCAGTGATGAATCATGTGAAGGGGAATCGCTTGAGTGTTGGCGGATACGGTGAAGTGGCTTATTCCCGCAACTTTTATAGTGACAATGTTTATCGTTATGCCAATCCTGCGAAATACAAGAATGGCAAGAGTCACGGACGTTTCGATTTGCCTCACGTTGTAGTTTATTTGGGCTACGACTTCGGTAAAGGCTGGAGCATGGGTACAGAAATCGAGTTTGAACATGGCGGTACGGGTTCGGCTTACGAGCGCGAATACGAAGAAGGTGGCGAATGGGAAGTAGAGACCGAGAAAGGCGGCGAAGTGGAGCTGGAGCAGTTCTGGTTGCAGAAATCCTTCTCTCGTGCTTTCAACCTCCGCGCCGGACATATCGTAGTGCCCGTTGGCCTTAACAACAGCCACCACGAACCGCTCAATTTCTTTACCGTCTATCGTCCAGAAGGCGAAAACACTATCCTGCCCTCCACATGGCACCAGACGGGAGTGAGCCTCTGGGGACACTTTCGCAACTTCAAATATGAAGTGCAGTTCCTCGAGGGACTTGACGCGATGCAGTTCGACCGTGATGGCTGGATTAAGAAAGGTCCTCACAGCGCGTTCGAATTCTCTCCTGCCAGCAAATATGCTGTGGCAGCACGCCTCGACTGGTATGCGATGCCAGGTATGCGCTTAGGTGTGAGCGGCTACTATGGCCACTCCATCAATAATACGCTGATGAACGATGCCAATGAGAAACTCAAAGGCGCTGTTACGATAGGTAGCGTTGACTTTACGCTGAATAAATACAACTGGATTGTGCGCGCTCAGGCCACTTATGGACATCTCGCCGATGCCTATTTCGTGAAAACCCTCTCAGGACGTAGCACAAAGACTAGCCCTTACAGTTCTTCGGAAGTAGGTAAGAACGCTGTGGCCCTCGGTGTTGAAGCTGGCTACGACCTCTTCTCGCGCTTCGACAAACTGCGTGCTAACGAGAAAAAACTATATGTATTCGGTCGTTACGACTACTATAACCCCTACATCCGCGACCATCGTCAAGCACCTTATCCCTATGAGGAAAGAAACAAGCTGACCTTTGGTTTCAACTACTATCCGTTGCCGCAAATCGTTATCAAGGCCGACTACGGCGTGCGTATGTTCAAGTCGCCCTATAACAATGAGCCAAGCCTCAATTTCGGCGTTGCTTACGAGGGCTTCTTCCTCTAATGAACGCGTGATATTCCAACAGACAAACAATTCTTTTATATAACACAACAATGAAAAAGATTTTCATGTATGCTTTGCTGTTCGCAGCAGCTAGCGCAACCGTTCTCGGTTTCAATTCTTGCAGTAGCGATGATCCCGATCACACTCAGACGCTTACTGAGGAAGAAATGTATCTGCAAAAGGTGCTCGGTTCTTACGTGGACAACACGATCAATCCCACCTATGCCAGCATGGCTCGCAATGCAGAGACTTTCTATGAGCATATGAAAGCTCTCCGCGATGCAGTGGAGAAGGGTACGGCCACCCAAGCTATGGTGGACAAGGCTTGTGAGAGCTGGAAAGCTACGCGTGCCGACTATGAGAAGAGCGAAGCCTTCTTGCTCGGTGCTGCCAGCGACTACAACATCGACCCGCACATCGACACTTGGCCCCTTGACCTGACGGCTCTCCACAACCTCCTGTCAAGCCCCAACCTGCTGAAGAACATCACTACCTCTGATGACGAAGCCAACATCGAGTATGCCCACAACAACCTCAACCAGAACCTCCTCGGTTTCCACGCTGTAGAGTTCGTTATCTTCCGCGACGGTGCGCCCCGTAAGGTGGCATCTTTCACCAGCGGTAATGACAACTTCAACGATGGCGTTGACTTCACGGACATCAGCGCACTCGATGAGCTGAAGTATTCAGTGGCTGTTTCTGGCGACCTGAAGTATTCAATCTTCGAACTGGAAGTGTGCTGGGCTGGCGGTACGGAAGCTCACAAGAAAGCCCTCGAAGCACAGGAGAGAAAGACTACGATGCCTAGCTCTACTATCACTTATGGCGAAAACATGAAGAAAGCAGGCCAGCCAGGTAGTCTCTACACCTCTATCAAAGGTGCAGTGTCCGCCATCCTCAGTGGTGACCACGGCTGTGTAGGTATCATTGACGAGGTAGGTCAGACTAAGATGGGTAAACCCTATGGTCTCGGCACGAACGATGAGAACAAGGAATCCGACCCTAACTATATAGAGTCTCCTTTCTCCCACAACTCGCTGACCGACTTCTGGGACAACATCGAGAGTCTGAATAATGTATGGAACGGCGGTTATGATGCCAGCAAGCGCAGCACTATGTCCTTCGCAAGCTACTTTAAGAAGTACAACCCCAAACTGGGCGCAAAGGTGCAGAAAGCTATCAACGATGCACAGGCAAAGATCAAAGCTTGTCCCGCTCCGTTCGTGACCAACTACAAGAATGCTCAAGTGCTGGCAGCTATCAATGCTTGCGATGAGCTGACAAAGGCTATCCAAGAAGCTGACGAATTTATCCAGCAGAAGAAAAAGTAAACGACAACGAATCATTTAACAACTGAAAGCAAACACCCATCTACCCTAAACGGGGTAGGTGGGAGTTCGCGGCTAAAACAACATACAATGAGAAATTTATCATCTTACTTGTTGATGGGTATCGCTGCATTGTCCGCTGCATCCTGTACGGACAATACCGACACGCCTGTAGGACCTTCTTATCACAAGGATTCCCTCGCCGTGTTCTCACAAGCCGAATGGCTACCGGGAGGTGAGAAAGGAACCACCAGTAATGAGCAAGGTTGCTATTCAAATCCCGCTCCCGCTGTTGAACTGGCAGGTTTGGATCTCACGTTTAAGAATGGCGAGAACTTCTTTGAGCACAACGCCAACCTCTTTACGCGTCCGTTCTGGGGACTTGGTCCTGCTTGGGTTCGTACCGGTTGCGAATTTTGTCACCCTTCTTACGGTCACGGTAAGCGTCAAACAGAGTACCGCGCTAACAAGATGGGCAACGGCTACTTGCTCGTGATTTATCACCCAACGGCAGGCGTCGACGGAAACGGCAAACCCTATGCTGCAAACTCTTACATCACCGAAGTAACGGGTATGCCGCAAACTCAGGCTATGCACCCCTTCAAAGCACCTGTTGACGAGAAGGGTATCACTATTACGTGGAAGAATGCAACGGATGAACACGGCAATAAGTTTCCCGATGGCGAAACTTACGAACTCTCTTATCCTGATGTGCAAATAGCCCAATCGGCCTTCAATACAAAACCGCTGCCTACTAACTATGAGGTGCGCCTCGAGTCCACTATCGGTATGTACGGTACAGGCCTTATCGACGCCATCAGTCAGGACTCTATGCGCGTTCAGTACCAGCGCGAGGCTCGCTTCGCAAAGCTGAACCCCGGCATGTGGGATCACGCTACTAACGACTGGGCTACTACCGCTTGGTACAAACTGGCAGATGGTCAGAAGCGTATTAAGAAGTTTACCTACGGTATGACACGCGCCACATTGCTCGATGGCCCTGGTGGTAATGCAATATGGAACATCACCAATGTGACCCGTTCCGATCGTCACTACCTCTACACTACCGCTGCTTGGGCTAAGGCCATGAGCGAGGATGCCGATGTAATTGAAAGCATCAAGAAGGAAGGCGGTAGCTTCTCCTCTCTGCTTCATCCCTACTATGGCGACGGTTCAACAGACAGTATCAAGACGCTTGTCAACAAGCTCCTCGGACTGAACAGAAATACGCCTGAAATGCGCGCCGACTATGAGAAGTATATCGTTAATGCAGCACCTTGGAACGGTCGCGAAGAGATGACCGATGAGGACTTCTATGCTTTCGGTGTTTGGCACCGTGGTCTCGGTGTGCCCAAGGCACGTAATTTGGACAATCCCGAAGTGCAGCGTGGTAAGAAGCTCTTCTATCAGATGGGCTGTACGAACTGCCACCGCCCTTCTTGGACTATCAAGAAGGACAACATCTGGATTGACAACGCCAGCAAGGCTTATATGGCTACACATCCTAACGCTAAGTTCCCCACTTACGATGATACGGTGATCTGGCCTTATACCGACTTGGTTCAGCACAAGCTCCACATGGTCAACGATATTCGCGCTGGTTGGTGCCGTACTACTCCGCTCTGGGGGCGTGGTCTTTCCACGCAAGAAACGGGTGAAGGTTCACGCCTCCACGACTGTCGTGCTAAGAATGTTATAGAAGCCATCATGTGGCACGGATATAGCAAAGAAAGCGATGCTTACGCTGCTTCGCAGAAGTTCTATCGTTTGTCGAAGAGTGACCGCGAAGCCGTTGTAGCATTTATCAATGCTATCTAATTTAGCTAACTCTTAAAAACTCCGAAACTCCTCTTCTCGTTTTGATGGGAGAGAGTTTCGGAGTTCTGCTGTCCTGACGATACGCTTCCTTAGCGTGCGCGTAGTGTTTCTGAATAAGCTGGAGGAAACAATTTTTTTGCTGTTGGCGCGTTAAGAGAGGACAGTGGAAACAATATCTAAATAACATAGCGCGAGATGCTGAAGAAAATAGTTATAACTCTCTATGTGCTGATAGTAGTGTTGTTAGCTGCCATTACAATCATTGAAAATACCTACGACACCACTTTTGTGAATCAGCACTTCTATGGTAGCTGGTGGTTTAGCCTTTTGTGGGCTTTGCTCACTGCTGCTGGCATTACCTATATAGTGCAACGCCGACTGAAGCAGTGGGGCTTGCTCTTGCTCCACCTCTCCTTCGTCGTGATTCTATTGGGCGCGTGGCTCACCCATGTCACTTCGTTCAAAGGCACGGTACACCTGCGCGGCGACCAACCTACGAACCAGTATTCCGTGATGACGTCGATGACCGACACAGAGCACCACACGCTGCCTTTCTACGTGAGGCTCGACCGCTTCCAAGTGGTCAATACCGCCGGAACGCTTGCGCCTACGGACTATGTAACGAACTTCGTCATTATTGATGGGGCGAAGAATCAGCCCGCACAAGTGTCAATGAACAAAGTGTACACTTATCGCGGCGTGCGTTTCTATCAAGCCAGCTACGACACCGATGAGCGCGGGAGCTACCTCAGTGTGAACAGCGACCCTTGGGGGCTGCCCGTCACTTATATAGGGTATGCGCTCCTTTTCTTCTCTCTGCTCTGGTTGCTCCTTGAGCCGAAGGCCACTTTCCGCCGCCTTCTCAAGAGTCCGCTGCTTCGCAAGGGCGCGCTCATGTTTGTGCTGGTGGCTTTCTCCTCGTTCCTGCCCGCTGCGAGCCAGGCAGCCACCACGGTGGACCGTGCTACTGCCGATAAGTTTGGCCGACTTTTCATCAACTACAACAACCGCATTTGTCCCGTTCAGACCTTTGCTTGCGATTATGTGAAGAAGCTCTACGGCAAGCGTACCTATGAAGGACTCACACCCGAACAGGTGCTGACAAGCTGGATTTTCTTCCCCCGCGAATGGCGCAACGAGCATATCATTCGCGTGAAGAGCAGCGAGCTGCGCGAACATTTTGGATTGTCGGACTATGAGAGTGTGCATTCCTTCTTCCGCGATGGCAACTACATACTGGGCCCTTACGCCCATGAGTATGCCGAGGGGCAGACCGATGCCCTCCATAAAGCCTGCGCTGAGATGGACGCCAAACTGCAAGTGTGTATGTTCTTGCAAGAGGGTAGTGCGCTCACCATCTTCCCCCACACGGCGGGAGCTAACACTATCTGGTATAGTCCTGCTGATAGTCTGCCATCCTCTCTGGGGCAGATGAACATTCTTTTCTTCCGCAACGCTTTCCCTTTGCTCTACGATCAGATTGTTTCGGGCGATGTGTCGAGTGCTAACCACGTGCTCGACAAAATGCTCTCCTATCAGCAGCAGAATGCAGGCCAGAGTCTGCCCACACCCATGCAGGTAGAGGCCGAGCGCATCTACAACGTAGTACCTTTCGCCACCATCTTGGCCATGGCGAACCTCGCGCTGGGTTTTCTGGCCTTGTTCTTGACCATTCGCCGCTTGATGCGAAATGACGGCAAGGCTCTATCGCGCAAGACCGACTATGTGCTGCTCGCGCTCTTAGGCGTGTCGTTCTTGACGCTTACTTTCAGCCTGGCTCTTCGCTGGATTGTTTCCGGCAATGTGCCGTTGAGCAACGGCTATGAGTCGATGCTCTCTGTGGCATGGTTTGTGGAATTGTTGAGCATCGTGGCCTATCGCAAAGCTCGTATTGTCCTCGTCTTTGGTTTCTTGCTGAGCGGTTTCTTCCTCTTGGTGAGCCATATCAGTCAGATGGACCCCGCCATTGGCCCTATGATGCCCGTGCTCAATTCGCCGCTGCTCTCGATTCATGTGAGCATCATCATGATGAGCTACGCACTGCTGTCGCTCACTTTCATCTGTGCGCTCACGGCCGTTCTCATCCATTTCTTGATGCGTAAGGCCATCTCGAAGGCTGAGCGCGATTTGCGCGACGAACGCTTAGAAGCCTTGCAGGTGTTGAGCCGCCTTTTCCTCTATCCCTCTATCACCACCATGGGGCTGGGCATCTTCATCGGTGCCATTTGGGCCAATATCAGTTGGGGGGCTTATTGGAGTTGGGACCCCAAGGAAACGTGGGCACTCATCACTTTTATGATTTATGCCGTTGTGCTCCACACGCAGAGTCTGCCCACCTTCCGCCGCCCCATGGTCTACCACCTCTATATGCTCGTGGCTTTCCTCAGCATCGTGATGACCTATTTTGGCGTGAACTATATCCTCGGCGGTATGCACAGCTATGCGTAGGGGAGAAATACAATAAGCGCGTCGGCCGACAGCCTTATTCTGTCAGCTGACATCCTTATTGTATTTTCAAACGCAATAAGGATATTTACGCTCAAGGATACTTATTTACAGTATAGTTTCCAGAAGAATAACTTCCTTCGTGCCGGTTACTACACCGTGCCCTTCGGTCTCTCTTCTGCTTACAGCTCTGCTAAGAAAGAATACATGGACGAGCCAGAAGGAAACGTGTATCAAGTGGGCCGCCGCCTTGGTGTGATGCACACTATTTATAACAAGCCTTTCTGGGGACAGTATGGTGTGTTTGCCGACAATTCTGCACTGACAAAGAGTACCGACAAGAGTGGTCGTCAGGGCTACACGTTGGCTGCTCGTGGCGTTTGGCGTCCTATCATGACTCAGGATTATGGCTTCCATGTAGGTTTCTCTTGGAACCGTGTGCAAGCTGAGGCTACCTCTAAGGGCAAACATGCTGCCATTGCTTACAACAAACGCTATCTCACCGTAGTGGATAAGACCGTGGCAACGGGGCTGACTCTCACAGATGCACGTTGGGAGAATAAATTTACAGCTGAGTTCCAAGGTATCTACCGCAACTTCCAGCTCTCCAGCCAGTACTATTGGTCGCACATTGCTCGCGAAGACGGTAATAGCTACGATACGGATGGTTTCTACGTTTCAGCACGTGGTATCATTGTGAACCCAGGTAACTACAAGTACAACTTTGCTGGCTCTGGCGTTGACAATCCTTCTAATAACAACCTCGAATTGATGCTCGGCTATGGTTATCTGAATCTCCGCGATGGCGATGCTTATGCAAAGAATCAGGCAGCTATTGCTGCTGGCATGCCAAGCGTTGACCTTTCCAAGGCTGGCCGTATGAGCGACATCAGCGCAGGTCTTTCCTACTTCTTGAACAAGCACGTCACCTTCCGTTTGAACTATCACTATGTGACGGTGAAGAACTTCGATCTTGAGAAAAAGAACGTCAATGTGCTTCAGGCCCGCGTTCAGTATATGTTCTAAACTGAATTTCCAACCTACTCATCTGCCGAACCTTATTTTTCGGCTAGATAAAACTAAAGGGATGCTCCTTCAAATGGGGGTATCCCTTTTTCTTGGCATGATGGCCTCCAGCAGTAACTTTTTCCTCTGTGTTTTTCTTAGTGCTTTGTGTGCTCTTTTGCCCTTTTTTTTACTTTAGTTGGGAATAAAATGATGAAAAAGAGAGGAAAAGTAAAAAAAAGTGGTAAGTTCTTATGCATTTCTTTATATTTGCCAAGTAGTCCATATTGTATGCTGTTTTGACTTTTTCGCAAAAACCGATTATAACCAAGCTTTTAAGGTAAGACAGGATATACTATTGACGAACATAAAAGATGAAAACTATAAAATCTAAAAAACAAAAGAGCAAATGAAAAAAAGAAGTTACCTTAAACCTTTGTCCAAATGGCAGGACATAGTTTTAGAAAAGAGTCTGCTTTTAGATGGCTCCGTCGGAGGTGGAAAGTTACCAGGGGGCGGTAATGCCAGCGAAGGCGGTAATCCACCTGCTGACACACGCCGTTGGACGTGGAATGAAGACTCTTGGAGCGATGACTGATATCCAGAGAGTCATCGGAAAAGCCAGGTGACTGGCGAGTTTTTAACCATAACATTTTACTATATTATGAAACCAATTTACTCTATTTTATATGGGTTGTTGGGGTTGACGCTGTTTTTTTCAGCAGGTTCGCTCCATGCCCAAAATAATTATGTACAAGTATCTGATGCTAATGGTAATCTACTGAGGTATTATTGCAATACTACGACCGGGCAAGCTTCTTTTATTGGTGTTGCCCAGTATGCAGTAGATGACGGTACAGCTTCAGTAGTGATTGCCGATGAGGTGACAGCAGCTGGTGGCCAGGTATTTCCCGTGACGGAAGTTCGAGCATCTGCCTGTAAATCTAATTCCAGTTTGGGGCAGTTGACCTTGGGGAGTAAAATCCATATGCTGGGTAAGGAAAGCTTCTATGGCTGTCGGAATCTGAAGAAAGTAGTTCTCAATAGCCAATTAGACACTATTGCTTCTAATGCTTTTCAAGACTGTAAAGTCTTGAAGGATATTCAGTTGGAGCAGGCAACAAAACTACGCTTTATTGGAAATTATGCGTTCAATAATTCTTCCATCATGCAGGTCATCATGCCTCCAATGGTGAAAACTATAGGTATGTCGGCTTTCTCTAATTGTAAAAACTTGCGGCAAGTAAAAATGAACGATGCCTTGAGTTACATGGGAAGCAAAGCCTTTCAGAGCTGCGATAGTTTGAAGACTGTTGAGTTTGGGAATGGACTTCGCACCATTACTTCCGAAGCGTTCTATTCATGTAAGGCTCTGACTAATGTGAAAAACTTAGAGCGTATAACGCGAGTTGAGAGCAACGCTTTTAAGTTTGCTACAAGCGTGCAGGAGTTAACTTTCGGAGATTCATTACAGAATGTTGATATGTATGCTTTCTCATGCTGCTACAATCTGCATACATTGACCTTTGGAAAGAGCTTAAAGAATATTGGTAATTACAGTCTTAGTCAATGTTTTTCTTTGCAAAAAATTATACTTCCAGGCTCTATTTGTCCGTTTGGCCAGTATTTTTCCTTTCCCAAAACAGGAATAAATCTATATGTTCCTCTTGAAATGGTTGCAGTGTATCAGGGGAAAAATAATATACGTGGGCAGAACATTATAGCATTGGGTATGCCGGTGACGTTTGATGTGACGACAACGGCGGGAGGCGAACTCCAGACGAAGGTGGAAGCTTTGGGGCTTGCTACCAATGTGATGGAACTGACTGTCAGCGGGCCTATCAATGGTACTGATATTGACTATATTCACGGAAAACTAAGAGTTTTGCAGAAGCTTGACCTCCAGCAAGCACAGATTGTGGGCGGTGGCGATAGCTATCATATGTGGGGATTTACATCTAGTGGAATTCCTGCGAAATATCCCAACTATAGCTTTAATACAGAGCCGAATGTCGTGGGCGATTATATGTTTTACAATATGCCACAGCTTCGGAGCTTAAAGCTACCTGTTGATGCCATTAAGATTGCCTCTTATGCTGTATCAAGAGTAGGATTGACTGAATAGGTTGATATTCCTGCTCATGTTGAAGAAATTGGTGAAGGAGCTTTCTCAGGATGTGGTAGTTTGCCTGGCGTTGTATTGAACCCAACTCTTAAAGAGATAGGTAAAGGAGCTTTTACCTCTTGTATCAGCTTGGCAGGAATAGATATTCCTAACTCTGTAAATTCTATTGGTCAAGAAGCTTTTTCGAAATGCGAAAATCTGCAAAATGTGAAGTTGCCCGATGCTCTGAAAGTAATTAATAGAGAGACTTTCGAACATTGTAAAAATTTGGAGCGTGTGACGTTGCCTTCTCGCTTAGAGGTGCTTGAAAATAGAGCTTTTTCTAATTGTGGTAATCTGTCATCTCCTATCACGATTCCCGGTACGGTAACGAATATATGTTTTTATGCATTTGAAAACTGTGTGAAAATACCCGAGCTAATCATAGAAGAAGGAGTGGAACAGATTTCTCAAGGTGCTTTCATGGCATGTAGGCTACTGACAAAGGTGACACTTCCTTCCACATTAAAAACAATTGAGCAGGAGGCTTTCTACAAATGTTCTCACCTAACAGATATTAGTATCCCAGAAGGTCTTTCCACACTGGGGGATGAAGTTTTCTTTAGTTGTGACAGTTTGCGCTCTATTACTCTTCCTGTATCAATAACGGAGATACCCAAAGGTACGTTTTTAGGATGTAAAAAATTAGAGACAGTCAATCTGTCATCAGAATTGACGACTATCGGGACAGACGCATTTATATATTGTGAGAACTTGAAGTCGTTTGACTTTTCTGCTTATCCGAAACTGACTACGCTTCAAAAAGATTGTTTTAGCCAAACAGGACTACAACGCGTGGAACTTCCAGATCAGATAAATACGATAGAAATTGGAGTTTTTGGAAAATGCTCGAAGCTGGAACATATCAATGTGCCAACAGCGTTGACGGCAGTTCCTGATTATTTTGTATATAAATGTCCGGTATTGACCGAAGTGGTGATGCATGCGGGAATTAAAACGATTGGGCGTAATGCTTTTTCAGATTGCATCGAATTGGAACATATAGATCTGCCCAATGGAATCAGCGAGATATCTAGTGGTGCTTTCTTACATTGCAAAAAACTACAAATAACGGAATTGCCTTTGGGACTTACCAACATAGGTTCTTATGCTTTTTCAGGAACTTCCGCACTTGATAGTATCAGCATCCCCAGAGGAGTTCAGATTCTGGGACCTGGTGCTTTTGAAGAAAGTGGCGTGCGCATTGTGGAACTTCCCGAAGGAATTAAAACATTTTACGATAAGGTCTTTAATAAATGTCAGCGGCTAACAAAGGTTGTTTGGCCTGCAGATCAGAAGGAGATACCTTCTAAGACTTTCTACCAATGTGATACACTCTCAACTTTTGATATTCCATTAGGGGTAACAGAGATTAAAAGTAGTGCTTTTGCAGAATGCAAAAACCTCTACAGTGTTAGCTTTCCAGAAACACTAAAGAAAATAGGATGGAGAGCTTTCGATAATTGTGCCTTAAAAGAAGTGGAGATTCCTGATTCCGTTACAGAAGTCGGCAATGAAGCTTTTGCAAACAATAAGTCTTTACGCAAAGCCTTTATGGGGCGTAATATTGTCTATAAGAATGGAGCTAAGTTTAATTTCTTTTCCCAATGTGACTCTCTTCAGTTGCTCCGCATCTTTGTTTCAAAACCGATACCGATGTCAGAATATGATGCTTCTACTTGTATGTCGTATCGGAAAAAATGTGTGCTTGAAGTGCCCTCTGGCTGTGATAGTATTTACCGTGCTACTGATGTGTGGAGAGATTTCAAGGAAATTCGCGGTGTGACAGTTGGGGGCGATACGCTTGCCGCAGTCGATTTTGCACTGCTCAAGATGATTTATGACCGATTGGATGGGAAAAACTGGACTAACCAGTGGGATCTCTCCTCTCCGGATCGCTTTGAGGGAAAGTGGCATGGTGTGACAACGGATGGCGATCATATCACTGAAATAGTGTTGTACAACACCGAACTGCGCGGAGAAATCTTTGCAGAACTCTTCACGCTGCCTACACTGACTCGTCTTGAATTGACTAACGGAGAACTGAGGGGGAGTATCAATAAAGTGCTGGAAGGTAAGGAACAAAATGTCAGTCCTGTACTGAAAACAATAGCTCTCTCTTGCAATCAGCTGACGGGCGACTTGTCTCCTTTTGCTAATAGTTTTCCTGCTCTGGAGAAACTTTATGTCGACTATAATCAACTGACTGCTATTTCTGTACCTATCCATTCTTCGATCAGAGAGTTGGATTATTCGTGGCAGTTTATTGATCCCAATACACAAACCCCTGTAGTCTCCGATTCTTGTCCTGTTGTGCAGGTAGCTCTCGGTACTCCTTTTGAGCCCATAATTAGCACACTGCAAACTTATGATCATGAGAAGCAGGACTATAGTCGGGATAACTTCCGTAAAAATAAAATATATCATTACACTATACTTGACGAAAATGAACCTGTACTTATGGTTAATCCATCGGCTTTCATTTACGACTCTTCCATAGACAAATTTAAAGTTGGTAGTGACCAATTTGCTAAAGTGCCTCGGAATACGCCACAACCGTTTTGTTGCACTGGTTCTCCTTATGTGCCATTTTATTTCTCCTTGGACTGGATTGATGGTGATGTGAATATGGACAGAAATGTGGATCTTATCGATTTGCAATCTCTCATATATTATTGTGCTCATGAGAGCTCTTCATCTCAATTTCCTTTCAATTATATGACGGGTGATACCAATGAGGACAAAGAGATAGACGTGCGCGATGCAGTAGTTACTGTCAATCGTATTTTGGACTGGAAGGGCGAAGAGCCGCATCCGTCGCGTCCTTACTTTGCTGCACCCACAGTGGCTTGCAATGTAGTTGCTATAGAGGGTAACACGCTCCGTCTTGTCAACGCGGAAGAAGTGGCGGGTATCCAGCTCTCTCTGCAAGGTGTTAGTTCCGACGAGCTTCGCAAAGCTTCTGCGGTTAGTGGTATGAAGATGGCTTGCCGACAGACGGAAGAAGGGCTTCGCGTTTTGCTCTATTCTTTCAGTGGGCAGACACTACAGCCCGGACAGCACGACCTCTTTGTTCAACTTCCGGCTGGAACTACAGTGTCTAAGGTTATATTAACCAATTTGGATGCTAAACGTCTTGATGCCGTCGTTGCTTCAACGCTAACGGGATTGAATCAGATTTCACAAAATGAGATAGACCGTCTCTTTGCTGACGCTTCAGGGGACACAGTGCTATGTATCTATGCTCTTGACGGCCGTTTGCTCTATCAAGGGCAGCCACATATTGAACACTTTACCTCTCTTCCAAAGGGCACTTATGTGCTTCGTCTCGGAAACCGAACATACAAGGTGACGAGAGCTAAGTGATAAGTTACAAGTTATAAGAAAAAAATAAAATAAGACTATGAATATCCGACATTTTTTCAGTTTCGTAGTGCTGATGCTCTGCTCTCTTGTGGTACAGGCGCAGACAAATATTCTGCAAGTGCCCGACATGGACTACGCCGCCGGAAAGCGTCTCGACATTCCGGTGGAAATGGAGAACACCAGCAATGTGGTGGCTGTTCAATTCGACATTCAGCTGCCTTATCATTCGGTGGCCGACTCCTTGCTCCCTTCTCGCTTAAAGGGGCATGAAATGACCGTAACAAAGCTGAGTTTTTATAAATACCATTCAGATTTTGCTTATCGTGTAATTATTTATAGTGCTAACAATAATGAACTGATAGGAAGTTCAGGAGCGTTGGCTACATTCTCTGTGAAACTGCCTGAAAACTTAGAAAATGGTAAAAAACTCAACGTGAAGCTCCACAATGTCATACTGAGCGATCGTGACGGAAAGAATGTGGCAACAGGTAGTAAGGATGGAGTTATTACGGTGAAGTTAGTACCACGCCCAGACCTTGTTCCTACAGATGTGAAAGTGGCACAAACACAGGCCTCACCGAAAGATCTTCTCGATTTTAATTGGACGGTTCGAAACCAAGGTGATTCTATTGCCGCTGCTGGCTGGACGGAGAAAATCTTTCTCCAGAATGAAGATGGAACCAAAGTGTATGTAGGCATGACTTCCTATGAGGGAGTATTGGCCAAAGGTGCTTCTGTGAATCGTTCTTTGCAGCTACAGTTAGACGAGTTTCCCGCTATCAATGGTAACGTTCGTCCTATCGTACAGATACTGCCAGCTGCTGATTGCGGCGAGATAACTCTCGATCAAGGCAATAACACTGCAGCGGCAGACAATTACTCGCTTTACGTGAAGAAGTATCTTGTACTTACACCGTATCAGAAACCGATCCCCGAAAATAGCACGAGTGTCTACGCTTGTGAACTACGACGCACTGGTGATATCTCCTTTTCCGAAACATTCAAAGTAAAAGTGACGGATCGCAACGGAAATGAAGGTCGTCTGCGACTGATGGACGAAGGTAAGGTTACTTTTGTTCGAGGAACCAGTAGAGCCTATATAGGAGTTCAGCCTGTTAATGACGATATTGTAAGTCCTGACGATGTCATGCTGCTAATCGTGAACTCCGAACTCAATAACGGCTATGGAATGGTTCGCGATACGCTTCACATAGAGGAGGATGAACTCGCATCCCTTACGTTGACGCTTGACAAGCAGGATTATAATGAGGGTGATATTATCCATGGTACGCTAACAGCAGAACGTCTATTTAGCGGACTACTTACCGTAAATCTTGCAATTGAAAATCAGGAACGTTTCTCGATTCCTCGGCGTGTAATTTTTGCCGAAGGGGCTACAACGGCTAATTTTGATATCAAGGTTCTTGATGACAAACTACCGGCAAATGACATTACTGTGAAGCTAACGGCTACTGCCAAACGCTATACTCCAGCAAATGTTCTTTTCCTGCTTCACGATAATGATATGCCTGCTATTTCCCTCACGCTGACTCCGAAGACTGTCGGCGAGAATGCTGGACCACAAGCCATTTATGGTACGGTGACGCGTAGCGAGGTGACGGACAATAAAATCACCGTGAAGCTTTCCGATGACAGTCAGGGCGATATTTACTATTCTGTAAGAACGCTTACGTTGCCGCCGGGAACAACTACGGCACACTTCCCGCTCGGTGTGGTCGACAATAACAACAAGGAAGGCGACCGAATGGTACATATTCGTGCAGCTGTTTATATGACAGATTGCGACTGTGATGCTATCGGCGACAAGCAAGGTGCTGTTTCCGATTCTATTCTGATTACGGATGATGACGGCCCGATGCTTTCTGTTACAACCTCCAAACCGACAGTGTTGGAAGGCGATGAGTCGGGCACTCGCTTAACCGTAAGGCGCAACACAGAAACGTCTTCGCCACTTACGGTAGAGCTGAAAAGTGATGGAACCGATGTGGAACTGCCGTCCAGCGTAACGATTCCCGCAGGACAATCTTCTGTCACTGTTACCTTCAAAGCACTTGCCAATGGTGTTCAAGAAGGCGATCGAACAGTTAGCGTGACTGCTACGGCCAACGGATTTAGTACAGGTTCTTGCTGGATGTTGATTTCCGACCGCACTCTGCCCGATGCAGCTTTTGGTACCCTGAGTCTTTCCAAGACTCAGGTGGATGCAGGAAGCAACGTTGATGCCACCATACTGCTGAAGAATATTGGTGCTGCTCCATTGCCAGCAGGCGTTATCATACAACTGCTGCAGGATGGGAAGGAAATCAGTAGCATGCCGCTGCCTGAAGCTCTGCCTGTTGCTTCTGAACGCGAGCTGACGATGCACTTCCGTGCTTCCGACGTGCCGGGTGACTACCGGATTACGGCCGTGGTGAACAGTGGAAAGAAAGTTGTTGAACTACTGTATCTCAACAACAAGTCAGAAGCGGCCGATTTGAAAGTTCTTTCTCTCTATACATTTACTATTGCTGCCGATAAGGCTGTTTATAATGAAGGTGACACTATCCGCTTGACAGGACAAGCAATGAAGAGTGGGGCAGGCGATGTCAATCAGTTGCGCGTTGAGCCGTATATTATCTTCAATGGTGACAGACAAGCTCTTGAAGTGCAGACTGATGCTTCTGGACACTATGAAACTAATTATGTTTTGCCAACAGGCTATCGTGGTTCGTTCAGCTATGGTGTATGTATTCCAGGAGAGAAACTCACGGACGAGATGGGTACGTTCAATGTTTATGGCTTCGAACGCACCTCAAAGGATTTCCTCAAGCATGAAGTGTTCAAGGGAGAACCCTATCAGGGCTCTATTATGCTAAAGAATATGACAGGTCTGTCTCTCCATAATATTACGCCTACCATAACATCTAATGCGGGAGAGTATCTGCTGGAAATGACGCCTATTGCAGAATTGTCTGGCAGCAATACGGTAGCATTCCAATACACGCTGACAGGACAGAAAAGAACTGTCGGTAGGTCTTGGGAACGCGTAGAGCTGAAACTAACTTCCGAAGAAGGAGCAACACTTCCGCTCACGCTCTATTGTTACACCCGTGAGCACCACGCTAAATTGGTGGCTAATATCGATAATATTACGACAAGCGTAACTAAGGATCAGAGTCGCACCTATCCTGTCCAACTATCTAATACGGGATTAGCCGAGACGGGACGCATCAAAATAGTTCTTCCCGAGGGGCTTTCATCCTTTATCAGTCTTGTGACACCACAAGATGTTCCGTCGCTCAAGAAAGGCGAGAGCACAACTGTTATGCTTCGCTTCACAGCTGGCAATAAAGATATCAACGCTATCCAAAAAGGTAGTTTTGCCATCAATTGTGCTAACGGTAATGGAATAACCGTTCATTTCAATGTTAAAGTGGTGAGCGAAAGCAAAGGAAACTTCCATGTTCGTGTGCGCGATGAGAATACCATCTATGGTAATAAAGAAGGAGAACATCCCTATGTAGAAAATGCTTCTGTACAGATAAAAGATGTCAACACAGGAGCTCTTATCGTTGAGGGAAAGACTGATGCCGATGGTCGCGTCAATTTCGACAATCTGAATGAAGGGTATTACAGCCTTTATGTCACGGCCGACAAGCATGGCAACCATCAGCAAAACATTCTTGTCAGTCCAGGAGAAACAACAGAACTTCTGGCTACAATTTCCTATCAAGCTATTTCCGTGACTTGGGATGTGGAAGAAACAGAAGTGGAGGACGAATATAGTATTGTGCCCACTTTGGTCTATGAAACGCAAGTGCCTGTTCCCGTAGTGCGCATGACGCTGCCCGACACCGTAGCACTTGATCGTATTGAAAAAGGGCGTGCAACGCTTTTCAATATTCTTCTCCGTAACGATGGTCTTATCGCAGCTCAGAATGTGAGAGTAAATCTTCCCAAGGTTAACGGCTTCACGTTCCAGCCACTGATGGAAGTGTTCGGTATCACCCTTGGCGCAGGACAAAGCAAGACAATTCCTGTACGCGTCACACACGCTACACCGTCTTCTGGCACGCGTCGACAAGCACCAGTAGAAAATAACATTCCTTGTTCCACCAGCATACAGGTTAATTATGAATGGCCTTGTGGAGAAAACATGAAAGTAGCATGGGTAGCAAATATCATGATGCTGTCAGCAGATCAATATAAGTGTACAGGAAAGAAAAAACCGGGAAGCACAGCTGGTTATGTCTCTAATGACAATGTAGATCCTGCCGACCTTATAGGAATCAATCCTGAAGACTTACCCTCTGCTGGCTATTCTTCTGGCTCTGAAAGTTCCGTAGAAAGTATGGCAAAGCTTCTCTGTACTATGTTGGAATGTATTCCTTTCGATATTCCGTATGAATCATGCTTTGCTACAGGACAATCAATAGCCTCAGGAGATTCTGCGATGGCTTATGGTATTCTTAGCGGAAATTGGGAAACCCTCAGTTGTTTAGCAGAACTTGTAAAAAAAGCAATGCCTTACGATGAATATCTCAATTGTGTCAAAGGCATTTATAATAATTCCTTTATTCGTCAGGAACGAAAAGCTCCTTCTGGGAAGCCTGAAATGCCAGAACAGCTCAGAGCCTACACTAAGAAAGCATATCCCTATGTCGACTATCTGAAAACATCGAGTCTTATTTATGATGAGTTCTCCGGGACAACCTCCATCTTAAATATCTTGACACCTCAGTTGGCCACTTCTCTGCATCGTATCGATTCTGTATTGATGGCACAACACGCTCAGGGTAAGCTCGAACAAGTCGACACGCTGAAGATTCCTCTCTATGCTCAACCTGGGCAGTCGGAAACTTCTCTGGAAGCAGAGTTGACGGGATTGATGCCCAATGGTGTTGCCAACATACAGGGTTTCCGCCTACGCCACTATGTGGATCGCATAAAGAATAATTTCCGTATAGCTGATGGCTTGGCGGCCACCAGTGACAACTACATGCATCGAACCATTCTCGATAAGTACACCGCTCATCTCGATTCTTGCCAACAAGCTATGGTAGATTTAGGCTTTGCCAGCTGGGAAGAACTTGTAAAGAGTGCCAATAGGGACAAACAGGAATTTTTCGACAATCAGTCCGCTAATACTTGTGCGAAAGTAAAGCTCGAAATCGACCAAAAACTCGTGCTTACGCGCCAAGCTTTCCGCGGGACGCTGACCATTGAAAACAGCATGGAAACCGAATTGAAAGACATTGATCTGAAAGTCACGGCCACAAACCTCCTTGGCGAATTGGCTACATCTCATGAGATGCAGATCAACTTCGAGAAGATTACGGGCTTTGCAGGCGCATTGGAAGGGCCGTGGACATTGGGCGGAAAGTCGAAAGGTGTGGCCACAATACTCTTTATACCTACGAAGTATGCAGCTCCCGATACGGTAACCACTTACTCTTTTGGTGGAACACTGAATTTCACGGCCGATGGCGAAAGTCGTTCGCGAAACCTCTGGCCTGTCAAGCTACAAGTGAAACCTTCACCCGAACTCGACCTTACCTACTTTATGCAGCGTGATATCTATGGCGATAATCCGCTAACAAAAGATGTTGTAGAACCTGTTGTGCCGGCAGAATTCTCCGTGCTCATCCATAATAAGGGTAGAGGAGAGGCCACCAATGTGCGTATATTAAAGGAACAACCTAAGGTGGTGGAAAATGCGAAAGGACAGAATGTAAACTTTGCCATCGTAGCTTCCAGCCTTAATGGGCAGCCGCAAGCACTTGCCCTTGATTCTACTATTGCTACAGACTTTGGTAACATTGCACCTGACTCCTCGTCTTATGCAACGTGGTACCTGACAAGTTCGCTCCTTGGACACTTCACAGGATACAACGTGAACGCCAGCCATGTGACGAGCTATGGAAATCCAGATTTGAGCCTGTTGGATCGTGTAACTATCCACGAACTCATTCATAGCGTCAACGCCTCTGTCGGCACGCAGAAACGGCGCGGATGGGTGGTCAACGATGAGGAAGATGAACTCTCACAGCCTGATCGCATCTATCTCTCCGATGGAACAAACGAACCAGTTGATCCAGTCTCTGATATGTCGACACTCAAAAGTCTCGGAAATTCTAAATTCGAACTCAAGCTAACAGTGCCGCAAAAGGGATGGTTCTATACTGCTGTACCTGATCCGACACAGAGTTTAGGAAAGATTGTTAGTGTTAGGAATCAGACCACGGGAGAAGATGTTGATCCACAGAATTTCTGGCAAACTCGCTATACGATGCAAGATGGCTTCGATCCTGTTCGAGACAATCGCCTCCATCTTGTAGCTTACGCTGGTAGCCCCGTATCAATGACCTATGTCATTACCTTTGAGCCTACACCAGAGAAGCGATTAGTGGTTGACAGTATCCGAACAGTTCCAGCCGATGACCAACTGGCCGAAAAGCCCATCGACCAACTGACGGTTTATTTCAACAAACCAGTGGATGCTTCTTCCTTTACACGTGCCGATATCGAACTGCGGTATGAAGGGACAAAGTTGAACACTGAGATCCCCATTGCTGCTAAAAACGATTCTACTTTCACCCTCAACACCAGCTCCCTGACGAAGAACGGATTCTATATGCTGAGTGTCAACACTGACAGTATCCGCGACCGTGAAGGCTTCTGGGGTTATGAGGGGCAGCAAGTACGCTGGATGCTCTTCAAGGATGGTCTCGTGCATTATAATATCTCAGCATGGCCGAGTGAAGCAGCAGGAACAGTAAGTAGCTCCGAAAACTCCAGCGAAGGCTCTATGGGATATGGCGATGAAATCACTCTTACCGCTAATCCTGGTGAGGGGCATGAATTCGACTATTGGGGAACGGAATCCTCAGGACAGAATTCTGGCAGCGGCATTCGCCCAATGAAGAGTAAAGCTCCAACAGCAGCCCGTTCGGAAAAAGATTTCACGCGTATCTCGTCCGAAAATCCGCTCCACTATGCACTTCGTCGCGATGAGAAGATTGTGGCAGTCTTTAAGCCCAAGACCTACAAACTGCGAGTGAACTGCAAGGCCGAAGAAGGCACTACGAGTTGTGGATCGGGAGTTTACGACTATGGTTCAGTGGTCAATATCAAAGCAACAGCTAACGAGGGCTATTCACTCATTGGTTTTGTTGTTGAAGGCGATACAGTGAAGGCCGACGAAACGCAACTGACTGTTGATAAGGATATCAATGTTGATGTTGTGTTCAAGAACTGCACGCCACAAGGCGTTCTGATGCTGGAGGATGCCGAATATCTTCCCGTCAGCATCGAACTAGCCAATGTGACACTCAAACGCACGTTCCGTAAAAATTCTTGGAACACTATCTGCTTGCCGTGTCCTGTTCAAAATCCAGCGAATGTCTTTGGAACGGGAACAGTAGTGGCCCGTCTGACAGGTGTTAGCAATGGATACATGCGTTTCTCCATCGTCAATAATATGGAAGCCAACGTGCCGTATCTCATACAAGTGGGAAGTCTCAACAATAGTAGTGTTGGAGAAAAGTCCACACGCACTTCCTTCTATAGTATTGAATCAACCACGGTGGTTGCTCCCACGAGTCAGCCACAGGATGTTCAGCAGAATGTAGCTTTCCTCGGCACTTACAGCCCGCTGGTATTACCACGTAATGATGGCTACTACTACATCAGTTCTGATATGGTCTACTATGTTGATGCAGCAGCCAATGTTCCGATGGGGCGTTTCCGCGGCTATTTCCACCTCACAGGAAACAATCCCACCCGCATGGGACTCGTTTTCGGTGATACCCCAACAGGCATCGACGAGTGTGAAACTGCAGGCAAGTACGATGTCTACAACCTTGCCGGCATCTGTGTTCGTAAGGCAGGCGAATCCCTCAAAGGACTCTTGCCCGGCATCTATATCATCGGTGGGAAGAAGACCATCATCCGATAGTCTTTTCCTCCTATTCATAGCGAGCCAATGCCGAAAGGCATTGGCTCGTTGCTTTATTTGTTTTTACCCAATAAAAGAGAGAATGCCTATGTTGACATTCCCTCTCTATTGTATGAATATTATTGCTGTCTGGAAAATGTTTTAATCAGATATGAGGCTGCCTTTTCTTTTTTTAGTATTTAACCGTGTCGAATCTTGAGAGGTCGATGTTCTTTCCCCAAGTGGCAGAGATGCCTTCTTCGTCTTTCACGATAATTGCCGTGCAACCATTGTTCATGGTAAAGATCGTGGCATTGGAGTTCTCTTTCACGATGCGCCCCATCTGCTTGAATTTAGCGCATATTTTTTGGTAGAGATATATCACCTTGTTTTGTTTGACGTTGGAGAGATTTATGTCGAAACTAAAGGAAGAGGGTTTGATGTCGTTGAAGACGTAGCTCGTAGAACTTCCTGCGCACGTTTCATTTTCTTCATCAATTTCTTCTGCGGTGTAGATTCGCTGGCTGATTTCAGAAGGGAAACTGATGCTGATGGTCACGGGGATAGAGTTAAACACTTTTGTGTAGTTCAACTCCTCCATCACATCGTACCAGTAGGGATCTGTGCCCGGGTGTTCTGCATCGCCTTTGTCGGAATTTTTCGCATAATGAGCCACAATCTTTTGAACAGGGGTGTTGAATGTAAGTCCGTCAACCCCATTTGGGATAATACCCAATGCGACCATAAAGGCATCAATGTCCATGGAATCGCTCTGTATGTAGCTATCCCCTGTATTAAAGTTTACATCCCACATTTTGGGTTGCTTTTCCACGGCTTTCCCCTTCTGGTCGATGAGAGCAAACTTGTTGTCAGCTATCATCACAACGGTGTACTTCCCTCCGAAATAGCGGAAAGTGAAGGCTTCAGGAAATTCTTTATTGAAAAGTTTTTCCCCCTTTTCATCAATAAAACTGTAGCTGTATTCTTCTTCCTCTTTTCCCGCATCTATGCTGGCCATTAGATTGTCGCCATCTAATCTTAGAAGGTCATATTTAGGGCGAAGAAGGGTTTCTCCCTTCAAGTTCATAAGGCCATATTTCTCATCGTGTTTGTAAACAAATTTGTCCCCCTGGATGTCTTCGATACCTTGAATCTTTTCTGTGGGTCTTACTACCTCTTCTCCTTTCTCATTGATGAGTCCCCAGCATTCTTTTCCGTTTCTTCTTACAGAAATGTCCAACAGGCCGCTCTGAAAGAATCCTCCAATCCATTCATATTTGGATCTTTGTATGTCGCAGAGTTTTTTTCCCGAAGTGTTTAGAACCGTGAAAAAATAATCTGAATCGTCTTCACCTCGAAAGTTCTTTTCATATTTCTTGTCGATGGCAACAAATTTCCCATCGCTACAGTTGTATATGTTGCAATACTTTGCTGGGATCACCGACTTTCCGTCCGCATTGATCACACCACAATAGTCCCCCGCTGTTTTATAGACTGCGTAGCCCTCCGAAAAATCTTCTACGCCTGTCACAATCTGATTGTCGATTTTGTCGAGCACTTTTACGGTCTGGCCCTCCTTGTCGATGATGGATACAGGCTTGTTGGGCTCTGTCACTAAAGCGCGGCCATCATGGAAACACGTGGCCCACACATACTCTTTGCCTATCTTCTTTGGCTTCTTTTCGGCCGTGTAAATTTCCCACAAATCTTTTCCGTTTTTCGTCATGAAACGGCCCTCAACGGCCATGGTGATTGGGGTTTTAAATTCATTGGAAAAAATCACTTCTCCGTTGTCCGTAGAAATCATACTCCATTTTCCGTTCTCCCTCTCTTGGAACGGAACGCCTTGAACTCCATTGCTGTTTTCTTCCGAGCAGGAAACGAATCCTATCACGAGCAGGAGCATCAAAAAGAGGTTTTTATTCATGTGAGTGAATGTTTTTTAGTTTGTTGTTTTTTAGTCGTTTATGTATTTTCTGCCAATAATTCAAGCAGGCCTTTCTTTTTGCAAATATACGGAGAAGTTGCTTTTCTTCTCTGAAAATGGTACAAGAAAAGTTTCAAGAATATAACTCCCGCACCTTTCCTTTTATGAAAAATATCCTTATTGCGCTGGCTGACGGAATAAGGGTGTTGGGGGATAGAATAAGGCTGCTGGCTGACGCAATAAGGATGCGGACGGAGAGGGAAGAAAATGTGGGAAAAGGGAGGGGAAATGTTTGGCAGGAGTAGGGAGAATGTTGTATCTTTGTGGTGTGAACGAAGCAATATCCCGTTCCGAAGCGTTCTTTGACAATCTAAGACCATTGAAAAATAGTATAAAAATCTTACCGCAATTTTAGTTCTCTTTCCGGCTGCTTTTCTCATTGCAGAAATGTCGTTTTTTTCTCACTCGTTGAGAGAGGGAGGAGTGTGTCTGCGTGTTGTGAAAAATAGTTCCTCTCAAGTTTCCTTTTCCTTGCTACGTTTCGAAAGTAGGGCAACAGCCTTTCTCCTCTTTTCCTCTTGCACGCTTCTCGCCTTCAGTGTGCCTCCTCCTTTCACACATCGCTCACACATCTGCACTCATCTTGCACTCATCTTGCACTCATCTGTCACTCATCTGTCACTCATCGCAAGAAGAAGAAAAACGAAGAAGAAAAACATTCCCCCCACACCCCCTATAAAAAGAAGAAGATAAAAGAAGAAGAAAACCCAATATTCTTCCTTACGTCAGAATATTGGGGCGCGAGAGAAAAATTTCAGAGATTTTCGGCAAAAGTGAAGGGGCTTTTGGCTAAATCTTGGAGCAAGTTGGACAAGTCGGACGGGTCAGACTGGTCGGACTGGTCCGATTTCTCCGACCAAAAGCTTATTCGTTCACATCCGGCAGCGTATTGTAGTCGCGGCTGTAGCGGAGCATTTGCTTGTCGTAAGGCTCGGTGTAGTCGAGTTTCACGTCAGTGATATTGCCTTGTGCGTCGCGAACGGCCGAGTAAACAGGATTGATGAAGCCCTTGTAGGGTTTGAGGTTGAGCTTGTTGTAGCGATCGAGGATTTCCTTGTGGAGCTTCGAGTCTACCTTCACGCCGTAAGTCTCCACGAGTTGGCGTGCGGCCTCATAGTCGCCCTCGCTCTTGATGCGCTGCACCTCAGCCAAGAGTTTGCCGAAGAGCTGGCGTAGAGCGGGGTAGTCGTTGATGCGAACGTAGGTTTTTCCGCCACGCTTCACGAGTTCCACCACCTTCTTGTCGCGGCCCTGCTCGTAAGCCCAGTGGGCGATGAAGGCGCGGTTGCGCATGTGAGCTTCCTCAATGTTGTTGCCCGGTTTGATGCGCACCAGCTGCGTGAGCAGGCCGTTCTGCATGTAGGTGTAGTACTGCGCTTTGTAGGCTTCAGCATCGGGCGTAAGACCAAGTTCCGTCATTTTCGGGTCGGCCACATAGTAGAGGCCGAAGAGGTCGGCGCGTCCCTCCTCGATGGTAGAGCCGTAGGCCTTGAGCGAGTCGGGGTCAGTGCCAGGAAGGAGTTTTCCCGAGCCATGGCCAAGACATTCGTGGAGGTCGGTGTGTAGATCGTCCGTGATATCGCCATAGCGATTGATGAGTTGGCGCGTAGCCTCGTCGATGACAAATTCCTTGTCCATGCCCGAGCCGTGAGCCGCCTTGCTGTAGGCATCGGTCAGGTTGCCGATGGTGACGGACTTAGAGCCGTGTTCCTTTCGAACCCAGTCGGAGTTGGGCAAGTTGATGCCGATGGCCGTTGAGGGGTAGAGATCGCCGCCGAGGATGGCCGCAGTGATGACCTTTGCGCTCACGCCTTTCACTTTCTCCTTCTTGAAGCGAGCATCTACGGGCGAATGGTCCTCAAACCATTGCGCGTTGGCACTGAGCGTTTCGGTGCGGCGCGTGGCTTCGATGTCCTTGAAGTTGACGATAGCTTCCCAGCTGGCTTTCATGCCGAGCGGGTCGCCGTAAGTTTCCGTGAAGTTGTTGGTGAAGTCCACGAGGTCCTCCGTGTTTTTGAGCCAAAGGATGGACCAAGCGTCGTATGTGCAGAGGTCGCCGGTGCGGTAGAACTCGATGAGCTTGTCGATGACGTGTTGCTGCTTCTCGGTGTCGCAGAAGGGGCGAGCCTTTTGCAGACAATCGATGATGCGCGTAATGGCCGAGCCATAGAGGCCGTGTTCGCGCCACACTTGCTCCGTGAGTTCGCCGTCCTCCTTCACCAAGCGGCTGTTAAGGCCCATCATGATGGGGTGCGGGTCGTTGATGGCCTTGCGCTGGGTATAGAACTCTTCCGCTTCAGCCTGCGTAACGCCCGGTCCGTAGTAGTTTTCGGCCGAAGTGAGGATGAGGTCATCGCCGTCCTTTTGGTTGACGCGCATGGGCATCACTTCCGGATTGAAGATGACGGGGAAGATTTCCTCATCAAGCGAGTAGTTGAGATCAGTCAGAGTCTGGCGGAGCCATTTCTCCGAGAAGCCCGGCTGGAACTTCTCCGAACCGTAATGGTGGTGGATGCCACTGGAGAACCACACCCGCTTGAGATACGTGGTGAGTTCGCGGAAATCCTTGCTGTTGCGGTCGCCGCGGTATTGCGTATAGACTGTTTCGAGCATACGCCGTATGCGCAGGTTGTAGCGTCCGTTTTGATCGAAGAGGATGTCGCGGCCTTGAAGGGCAGCCTCGCTGAGATAGTAGACGAGAGTCTTCTGGCGGAGGGTCAGCTTCTCGAAGCCTTCCACTTTGTAGCGAAGCATCTGAATGTCGGCAAAGGCCTCGTCAGTGTAGCGAAAGCCCGCCGTTTGGCTGTTAGCAGCCATGGTTGCAGTAAGCATCATTGCAGTGAGAATTTTCTTCATGTGATAGTTATTTTTAGTTGTCTCTCCAGAAATCAGGAATGAACGGGAGGAGCAGCGAGAAGATCTCCAAGCGGCCGGCCAGCATGAGGAACGAATTGATCCAAAGGGCGGCATCGGGGAGAACGTTCCAAGAATCGAGCGGTCCGATGCGGTAGCCATAGCCCGGGCCTACGTTGGAGAGCGAAGTGATACAGCAGCTCACGGAGTCCATCATGCTGAGCCCCATCGCCATGAGAGCTATGGAGCCAAACAAGGTGAGGCCGAAATAGCAGGCCACGAAAACGAACACGTTGCGAACCACGGCCGGCGGAAGGGGCTGACTGTTGATGCGGAGCGGGAAAACGGCGTGGGGATGAAGGATGAGGCGGAACTCATTGACGATGGCTTTCCATATCGTGAGGATGCGGATACATTTGATACCGCCACTCGTGCTGCCAGCACAGGCTCCCACCATCGTGATAAAGGCAACAAACATCCAGGTGGAGGGATGCCACAGCATGAAGTCTTCCGTGGTGAATCCCGTTGTCGACTGTATGGCTATGGTGTGGAACGTGCTGAGTCGGACGGCTGTTTCCCACGGGCGGTGGTCCACGAGGTGGAGCACAAGAGCCCCCACCACGGTCACACTAACGAGGATGAGCAGGAAGCAGCGCAGCTCGCCGTCCTTCCATACATCCTTCCAGCGGTGTTTTATGATGGCCAGAT
The DNA here is from genome assembly GCF_014195585.1 of Alloprevotella rava. Taxonomy (GTDB): domain Bacteria; phylum Bacteroidota; class Bacteroidia; order Bacteroidales; family Bacteroidaceae; genus Alloprevotella; species Alloprevotella rava. Next base: position 195,626 of record NZ_JACICA010000003.1, read on the forward strand.
ACAGCAACGTGAAATTGATGCTGGCAAAGAACATGAAGAGGATGAGGACGTATTCAATCTGTATAGAATCAAAGAAAGCGATGCTCGTCTGGTGGGTGGAGAAACCTCCCGTACCCATGGTGGAGAACGCGTGGCAGATGGCGTCGAACGGAGTCATGCCAACGAAATATAAGCTCACTGCGCAAGCCATTGTGAGGAAGAAATAGAGGCCTCCAATCCAGCGAGCCGTGGTGCGGATGCGTGGATGGAGTTTTCCGATGTTTAGTCCCGAGGCTTCAGCGGAGAAGAGTTTCTGTTCCCCTACGCCCATGTTTGGCAGAATGGCGATGGTGAAGAACACGATACCCACACCGCCCACCCAATGGGTCAGGGTGCGCCAGAAGTTGATGCAATGAGGGAGGGAATCGATGTTGTTGAGCACCGTGGCCCCCGTAGTGGTGAATCCGGACATGGCCTCGAAGAATGTACAGCTCACGCGACTTTCCGTGCCGCTCAGCAGGAACGGCAGCATGCCCACCACGGAGAACAAGACCCATGTGGAGCTCACTATCAAGAAGCCCTCGCGCCGCCCCATGCGGTTCTCAAATCCTCGTCCTGCAAACTTTAGCAACATGCCGCCGAGGATGCTGAGAAAGGTGGGAAGACCGAACGAGAGCAAGGCGTCTTCGTGGTAGATGTAAGCCACGCCCCATGTACCCAAGAGGAGAACGGCTTCGAGGAAAAGCAACTGTCCGAGGACGGACCAGATTATTTTGTAGTTCATATTGTTTTGTCTTGGACCTATCGAGGAGTTCCATTTAGTGAAACACCTCGAACGAAATCCTGCACTATCCACGACAAAGTTACGCCTTTTCGGAAAAAGTGCAAAATAAGGGGGCGAGGATACCTCTCCTTGCTGGAAGTCGTCCCCGCCCGTTAGTGTGTCAGAAGGAAGTTTAGTTCCACTTTTCGGTGATGGTGTAGAGCTTGTCTTCGCCCACCACGCGTGCCAGTTCTGCCTTTAGTTCGTTGGCAGCCTGCGCATTGTTGGTGCTCTGCGTGAGATAGTGACCCGGAAGTCCCTCCACCCAAACTTTCAGCACATAAACGCCGTCGAAGCTAAGGCTGTATTGCTCGATGGAGTCGTACTTGATGGGGAAATTCATAAGGAGGAGTGTGCGCGAAGCATCGAAGAAGAACGCGTTGTCGCTCACGTCATCGATGTAGTGGGACACAACCACCTCTTTCGTGATGGGACCATACTGCTCCTCAAGGGCAGCCTTCTTGCTCTCCCATGCATCGGGTTCGCGCAGGGCTTCCTCGATGGGTTTCTGCAATGTGCCGCCTTTGCGGTTGTTCCAATAATACTTCACGTAGCCACTGATGAAGAGCACGATAAGGAGTCCTACTAAAAGACCAAGGAAGAAATCTGAATACATGATTACTATGGGTGTTTTAATTAAAATATTTTCCGAGTTTATTGATGCTTCCTTCGATGCAGAAGGCCATCACCGTGTCGCCGGCCTGCAACTGTGTCATACCATTGATGAGCGACCCAACGCCATTGCGCATCATGCCGCCCAGGGTTAGAGTGGAAGGCAAATTGAGGTCGCGAACAGGGTGGCGCGTGGCGCGTGAACCTTCCTTCACCACGAGTTCCGCCACATCGGCTGCGGCAATGATGAGGCTTTTCACGTTTGTCACGTCCGACTGTAGTATGCGGTTGTAGATTTTGTCGGCGGCCAGTGTTTTTTTGTCTATAATAGAACCGATGTCGAGGCTCTGGGCCATCGTCACATAGTTGGAATTGTCAATCAAAGCCACAGTCTTTCTCACACCGAGCTTTTTGGCGTTCAAGCAACTCAAAACGTTCTCCGAACTGCTCGAGGTTGTGGCCACAAAGGCTTGTGCCCGATGGATGCCCTCTTCTTCGAGCAGGTCGATATTGCGGCCGTCTTCGTTGATACACATGATGCGGTTGTCCTCATAGAGCGACTGGAGATGCTCGATGCGGCGCGGGTCGCTTTCGAAGACTTTTGCGTGCATATAGTCGGGGAGGAAAGCCAAGGCTCTCTCCGTGGTGTTGCCGCCGCCCAAGAAGAAAACGTTGCGCACATCGGGATAATCCTGTTTTCCGGCAATCTCTTTGATGTAGCTCGCCTCGAGCTCCGTTGTCATGAAGTAGACCACATCCTGGTCGAGTAGGCAGTCGTTGCCGTGGGGGATGATGGTGTCCTCTTTACGCTTGATGGCCACAACGTGGTAGGGGCTGTCGGGCTTGGAGATATCGCGAAGCGGCACGTTGAGAATCCTAGCTCCCGTTCTCACTTTGATGCAGAGCAACACAAGCTGATCGTTGAGCATCGGAATCCACTGGCGGGTCCAGCTGCGGCGGATGTTGTCCATGATTTCCTTACCAGCGGCCATTTCGGGATAGATAATGCTGTCCACACCCGTCCGACTGAAGAGCTCGCGGTTGCTCTCGAGCGCGTACTCATGGTTGTTCACGCGCGCCACTGTTTGCTTTGCCCCTAACTGCTTGGCCAGCATGCAAATGGTGAGGTTGTGTGCCTCGTCGGGAGTAACAGCGATGAAGAGGTCTGCATTGCGCGCTCCAGCATCACGAATCACATGGATGGAGGATGGGTCATCGTTGAGGGTGAGAATATCGAAGTTGTTACCAATGTCCATCAGTCGGGCCATATCTTCATCAATGAGCGTGATGTCATGGTTCTCCAACGAGAAAAGTTTGGCCAGATGAGTTCCTACTGAGCCTGCACCGGCAATGATAATTTTCATAATCTTATATAGAATGAGTCGTGCGCTCCTCTTTCATGGAGAAGTGCGTTCCTATAATCTTCTTTTTATTTCGCGGACAATGCTGTCCTTGTCGAGCCCTACGATGCGGTAGAGTTCGTCCACGCTGCCGTGCTCCACAAATTCGTCGGGCAAACCGAGGCGATGGATGCGCGCGGGCAAGTCGTGGTCATCCATAAACTCGAGTACGGCACTACCCATGCCTCCAACTCTTGTTCCGTCTTCGATGGTGATGATGTGGCTGAAGCGACGGCCCACTTCTGTCAGCAGCTCCTCGTCGAGGGGCTTGAGGAAGCGCAGGTCGTAGAGCGCGATGGTCTTATCCGTCTCTTTCTCCACTTCAGCAATGGCATCGGCAGCTGTGTTGCCGAGTGGGCCAATGCTGACGATGGCCAGATCGGCTCCGTCCTTGATTTTGCGCCCTTTGCCAACGGGCACCTCCTCCAGCGGACAGCGCCAGTCCGTCAGGCGGCCGCTTCCGCGGGGGTAGCGTATCACGAAAGTTCCCTTGCCGGGCAACTGTGCCGTGTACATGAGGCGGCGCAACTCTTGCTCGTCGTAGGGCGAGGCGATGGTCAGATTAGGGACGGGACGCAACGCGGCCATGTCGAACACACCGTGATGCGTAGGTCCGTCAGCTCCCACGATGCCGGCACGATCCAGACAGAGCACTACGGGCAAATTCAAGATGGCAGCATCGTGGATGATGTTGTCGTAAGCGCGCTGACTGAAGGCGCTGTAAATGTTGCAGAACGGAATCATGCCTTCCTTGGCCATCCCCGCGCTGAAGGTCATGGCGTGGCCTTCGGCAATGCCCACATCGTAGGCGCGGCGGGGGAGGGCTTTCATCAGAATGTTCATGGAGCACCCCGTGGGCATGGCGGGCGTCACGCCGATGATTTTCTCATTCTGCTGTGCCAGTTCCACCAAGGTTTCGCCAAACACATCCTGGAATTTGGGCGGTTGGTTGGCGTCACTCTGCTCCACGCGCTCACCGCTGTCGGGATCGAACTTTCCGGGAGCATGCCAAACGGTGGGGTCGTCTTCGGCGGGGGCTAAACCCTTGCCTTTGGTGGTGTGAATGTGGAGTAACTTCGGTCCGCCCATGTCTTTGATGCTGCGGAGCGTGCGTACGAGTTCTATTACGTTGTGTCCGTCCATCGGACCGAAATAGCGGATATTCATGCCCTCGAAGATGTTCTGCTGATTGGCTATCAGCGACTTCAGGGCGTTGTTGAAGCGAATGGCGGCACGCCGGCGGTTCTCATTGAGCCAGCCCCATTTGTAGAGCAAGCGAGAAAGGCGGAAGCGCAAACTGTTGTACTTGCTGCTCGTGTGCAGATGCAGCAGGTATTCCTTCATGCCGCCCACGGAACTGTCGATGCTCATGTTGTTATCGTTCAGAACGATGAGCATATTGTTGGGCGTGTCGCTGGTGTTGTTGAGGCCTTCAAAGGCCAAACCGCCACTCATGGAGCCATCGCCGATTACGGCCACTACATGGCGGTCCACTTCGCCCTTCTTCAGCGCAGCCACGGCCATACCTAAGGCTGCCGAGATGGAGTTGGAAGCATGACCGCAGGTGAATGTGTCGTATTCGCTCTCGGTGGGCGTGGGGAACGGACAAATGCCGTTGAGCTTTCGATTGGTGTAGAAATTGTCGCGGCGGCCTGTCAAGATTTTATGACCATAGGCCTGGTGTCCTACATCCCACACAATGCGGTCGTAGGGGGTGCTGAACACATAGTGGAGGGCTACGGTGAGTTCCACAACGCCCAGGCTCGAAGCGAGATGCCCCGGGTTGTGGGACACTTCCTCGATGATGTCGGTGCGCAACTCTTCGCAAACGGCGGGAAGTTCCTCAACGCGCAACTCTCGAAGGTCAGCAGGTGAATTTATTTTGGATAAGTACTTAAACTTAGGCATTTCTAATGTCTTTTTATGCCCCAAATGTAGTGTAAAGCCAGGGAAATGCAAAAAGAAACGTTCTTTTGTGTGCTTTCCTCTGCTCCTTCCTGCTGATAAGGAAGAGGAGGAAATCGAGAGGAATAGGCTGAGAAAAGAGGCTAACTTCGTGTTGCCCACCTTGTTTCTTCTCTGCGTCCTGATTGGGGAGAGATGGAAAAATAGAATAAGGCTGTCAGCTCACGCCCTTATTGTGTCAGCTGACAGCCTTATTCTATCCGCCAGCATCCTTATTGTATTTTTCAGTGCTGTCAGAGTGGGAGGCTGATGGTAGGGAAAAAGAAAACAGCTGCACGGTGTTGTCACCGTGCAGCTGTTGGAGTATTAAGAAATAAATGTGACTTTCTTATTTGTTGATCTGCTTCTTGCCGTTGCTGATATAGAGGCCTTTGAAGGTCTTGCTAACGCGGCGGCCAGAGAGGTCGTAGCGCGGAGCATTCTCATCGGCAGTAGTTGCAGTTTCTGTCGTTGCGATGCCTGATGTTGTACCAACCTTGGCAGCGTTGGAGAAGCGAGATTCGCCCTTGTCGTAAACGGCTGTTACGGTGTAGGTATATTGTCCACCGCCCACAGTGTCTGTGAACTGATTGCCTTGAACCGGTGTGCTGTTCAGCTTAACGCCATCGCGATAGATGTTGTAGCCCACGAGTGTCAGCTGTTGTGCTGCTGAAGAGTCGGGCAAGAAGGTGATGTCGTCAATGAGTGTGGCGAAACCATCCTTGCTGGATGCCACGATAGCAAAGTATTTAGCACCCTCGGGCAGGTTGTATTCTGCCTTAGCCCAGTCTGTCGGAACCACATGAGCGTCAGCAATCAGCTGGAAGTCGGCGCGGTTGAAGCCCGTAGTAGAGTAGTACACGCTGTAAGTCTCGTTGTTCTCGGCCTTGAATGCCTTTTCCCAGAGCGAGATGGTCTGCGCCTTACCCGGAAGTTCGGGAGAAACGAGCCAGTTCTGCGTCACGGCGCGCGGAGCACCGAAGGAGATGAGCAGCTTGTCGCCGCTGTGTCCCTTCCAACCTGGACCGCTGGCAGGAGTTGTTGCTGAGTAGTTGAACACCGTCCATGCCTGGCGGTCGCCCATACCGGGGAAGGTGGATTCGTTAAAGCCGTAAACGGTGTGGTTGTCTACATCGTAGAGCGACCAGTCGCCAATGTTCTTGTACGTGAAGTCGTCGTAGTTTTCGAAGCTTTCAGTGACAGGTTCGTCCTGTGTGCGCGGTGCGTTGGGAGTTCCCCATGTCAGCTTGTTGTTTGTACCAGCAACAGCTTGCAGTTGTTTTGCTGCGGGGTAGGAAGGATATTTCACGCTGACGCTAACCGTGTCGGTCGTGTTGTCCGTCAGATCTTGGTCAGCTGTATATTCCACCTTTGCGTAGAGGTTGGCCACATCGCCTAAGTCGCGCTGCGGAGTGAACGTTAGCGTATTTTCCACCTTGTTACCTTGAGCAACGGCAGCGCCCTTCATGCTTACCAAACGCTTGTCGCCGTTGTAGAGTACCACATCATAGTCGTTGACATCTGTAGCACCGATATTGGTCACGCTCACAACAACAGATGCGGGGAGGTCGACACGCAGATGAGCGGGAGCTTCAGTAAGCTCTGCCTTGAGGTCGTTGTCCTTGCGATCCACCAAGCTGATGTTGTCGAGGTAGATATTGCTTGCATTGCTCTGACCCTTATAGTCGAAAGCCAGCTGGATGAATTTGCTGCCCACAAACTGCTTCAGAGACAACTCCACCTTTACCCACTGACGCGTTACAGTGGTCTTCATCGGGATGGCCTTGATGGTATCGAGGGCTGCATAGTCCTTAGAAACCGACACAACCAATGTGTCCTCAGCTTGTGTGTGAGTCTTGTAGTAGAATGTCAGCATCGGTTCTTTGGCAGTGCCAAGATCAATCAAACCGCTCTCCAAGCGCGACCATTCTCCGTCGAACATCGGCGTGAAAGCGATAAAGCCGCGGTCAGCGTCTTGTGAGAAACTTCCTTCGTCGGCCAGCGGAGTCCAACGAACACGATTGTTGTAGTCGACCAACCAGAAGTTGGACATCTTACCATTCTTGAAAGATTCGTACATCGGCAGCGTGTAGGGCTTACCCGTTACCACCATCTTTGAGTATGTCACCTTTCCTTCGCCTGCTTCGTTCTTCGGCGTGATGCTGTAGTAGAGCAATTCCTGCTGTTCAGGCACTGTGGGCGTGTCCTCATAGGTGTTAGCCGTCAGCGTGGAGGTAAGTTCTGTGGATTTTCCACGCTTCAGTGTGTAGGTGATGCTTGCGGGATTCACATAAGCACCATTAGCGCCTGTTGTCACTTTGTCCCAAGCGAGCTGCGCCTTACCGTTGGCATAAGTCAGATTGAGTTTGGCAACGGCAGCAGGTACATCAATACCCACAAATGCGCTCACGCTCACTTCCGAACCCTGACCTTGTGCGTTGGACGGTACGAGCTTGTAGGTCGTTGTACCATTGGGGACATTGGTGTCAGTATAGCTCAGTGCGCTACCTGGCAGCGGGTTTTCAAAAGTATGAACGAGCTGGTCGCCACGATAAACTTCAATCTTCGTCAAGCTCGTGAGAACGCCGCCCGATTGGTCGGTGCTGGGCGCGGTGAAGTTGATAACGGCAGAGTTGCCACCGTTGGCAGCGGGCGTAACCGTTGCGTTTGTTACGCCTGTGGGAGCTCCGGCAGCGAGTTGTTCCTTGAGTTCTATACTATATATATACAGCGCACCTTCGTTGAACTGGAAAGCGGTGTTGAAGTGCCAGCCAATGTTGTATTCGCCATCGGCAGGAACAGAGAAAGAGGTTGTCACCGTAGCTTTCTCAATGAAATCTTCCGGGGCTTCCTTTTCTTCTACGAGCGTCTTAGTCATATCGTCCACCGTAGTGCCTTGACCGATTTTCACTTCGTAGGTTTCCTTTGCATTCTGCGACTCTCCGCTCACAACAAAGGCCAGAGAATAGGTCTTACCAGCTTTGAGCGCTACCTTAGGACTGAACAACCAGTCGTCAGCCTGTATCGTGCGCGAACAAGAAGCTGCCTGAGAAATGAGATTAAACTTGAAGGCTTGATCGTCTGTGTTTGCGTCAAGCACTGTGAAGCATTCGAAAGCGGATTCCTCTTCGAACGTCTGTGTCCACGGCAGCGTAATATTTTGCGCTTGTAGGGCCAGTGGAAGCATCATCATTGCTACTATAGTACTCCTCATGACAAAATGGATTTTGAGTTATAAATAGAAAATTTTGCGGCAAATATATTAAATACTATGAATAATGCCTAACAAAATGGGATTATTTAGTTTAAGAAGTGAGTTTTTGCGCCTTTCGGTCTTTTTAGCTTTTGCTTTTTTCTGTTTGAGAAATTCATATAGAAGAATAATCTACTTGTATACTTCTGTAGGATGTGGATTTTTCTGTGGGGTATTTTTCTTCTTTATATAATAGGTGCTGACCAACAAAAAGTCCGCAGCACCCACTAAAGGTGTTGCGGACAGAGTTTTTTATGTTGATTTGTATTTATTGCCTAAGAGGAAATTCCAACTCTCTATGGCGAAGTGTTTCTTTCTTTGTGGCCCTCATTCCTTGTTGAGGAGCTCTTTGAGCGCACAGCCCTGAGCGTGACACGTTTCACATTTCTTTTTGTTGTGCCGATGCTCAAGAATCTTTTTTGTCAGCACGCCCACCACGATAGCCACGATGAGCAGTAGCAAGAGAATACTTTGTAGATTCATACGACGAATGTGTTAGAAAATAAAAAGAGCAAGGCCGTAGGCTATGAGAGCGCACAGCCAAGCGATAGCCGTTTGCCAGAACACAAGACCAATGGCGTAGTTGCGCCCCATTTCTTGCTTCACGGTGGCGATTGTTGCCACACACGGCGTGTAGAGCAAAGAGAAGACGAGCAGGGAGATGGCCGCAGGGAAAGCCAATGCAGCGTGGAATCCCGTAGTGTTGCCAAAGAGCACCGTCATGGTGGCCACCACGCTCTCCTTTGCCATGAAGCCGGCAATGAGGGAAGAAACAAACTTCCAGTTGCCGAAGCCCAACGGACTAAAGATGGGGGCAATCAGATTGGCGATATGCGCCAGCATACTTTGTTCGGAATCGGTCACAGCGTTCAGACCGAAGTCGAACGACTGGAGAAACCATATCAGAATTGTTGCCACGAGGATGATGCTAAAGGCGCGCTGGATGAAGTCCTTCGTCTTGTCCCAGATGAGGCGCAAAACGCTCTGCGCACCAGGCAAACGGTAGTTGGGAAGCTCCATAACAAATGGTACAGCCTCGCCGCGGAACGCTATCTTCTTCATGATAAGCGCCACGATGATACCCACCAAGATCGACAGTAGGTAAAGCCCCGTCATGATAAGGCCGCCGTTGTGGGGGAAGAAGGCCGCGATGAAGAAACCATAGATGGGGAGCTTGGCAGTGCAACTCATGAACGGCGTCAGCATCACCGTCATGCGGCGGTCGCGTTCGGAGGGCAGCGTTCGGGTTGCCATCACGCTCGGAACGGAGCAACCGAAGCCCATCAGCAGGGGAACGATGCTTCGCCCAGACAAGCCAAGCTTTCTCATACTCTTGTCCATGACGAAGGCTATACGTGCCATATAGCCGCTGTCCTCCAGCATGGAAAGGAAGAAGAAAAGAATGATGATGATGGGTAAGAAACTAACGACAGTGCCCACACCCGTGTAGACACCTTGGATGATCAAATCGTGGAGAATGGGGGAGACGTTCCAAGCAGTAAGGGCTTGATCGCTCACTTCGGTAAACCAGTCGACACCCTCTTGTAACCAATCCTGAAGTGTAGTTCCGAGGAGGTCGAAAGTAATGTAGAAGATACCCGCCATAATGAGGAGAAAGGCTGGAAAGGCTGTCCAACGCCCCGTGAGGATGGTGTCGATGCGCCTGCTGCGGGCGTGTTCTTTGCTCTCCTGCGGCTTCACCACCGTGTCGGCACATGCTGACAGAATGAAGCTGTAGCGCATATCGGCAATAGCGGCCGCGGCATCGAGTCCGCGCTCTTCCTCCATTTGTTGGCGTATGTGTCCCATCATTTCCTCCTCGTTTTTCTCCAGTTGCAGGGCTTTGTTCACGAGCGCATCGCCTTCGAGGAGTTTCGTGGCGGCGAAGCGTGCCGGAATTTGTGCCTTCTCGGCGTGGTCGTAGATGAGATGCGTCATGGCGTGAATGGCGCGATGCACCGCACCTCCGTGTTCGTGAGCACCGCAGAAGTCCTGACGCGCAGGGCCTTCGTTGAATTTTGCCACATGAAGGGCGTGTTCCACGAGTTCTGCCACACCCTCGTTTTTCAGTGCTGAAATCGGGATAACGGGGATGCCCAAGCGACTTTCCAACTCATTGACGAGAATCGTTCCGCCGTTGTTGCGCACCTCGTCCATCATGTTGAGCGCCAGGACAGTGGGGATGCCCAGTTCCAGAATCTGCATTGTCAGGTAGAGGTTGCGCTCAATGTTGGACGCATCCACGATGTTGATGATGCAAGTAGGGTGGACGTTGAAAATAAACTCTCGGCTCACGATTTCCTCATTGCTGTAAGGCGATAGCGAGTAGATGCCGGGCAGGTCGGTAACGGTGGCTTCGGGGTGGCCTTTGATAGTCCCAGTTTTCTGGTCTACTGTCACGCCAGGGAAGTTACCTACGTGCTGATTGGCGCCCGTCAGTTGGTTGAAGAGCGTAGTTTTTCCGCTGTTTTGATTACCCAAGAGCGCAAAGGTCACTTTCTCGTTAACGATATGTTTGTGTTCGCCCTTGCGCCCCTCCAGCGGGTTCATTTCGCCATAGCCCGGGTGAGCCTCCTCATGCCCGTAGCTGGCGCTGAAGTTGTGTCCGCTCTTCAGAGGTTCAGGGTTTTCTTGCAGCTCTATATCGATTTTCTCAGCATCTGCCAGTCGGAGCGTCAGTTCGTAGCCTTGCACGAGCAGCTGCATAGGGTCGCCCATTGGCGCATATTTCACTAATTTCACATCAATCCCTGGAATAACGCCCATGTCGAGGAAGTGCTGGCGCAGTGCGCCCTCTCCTCCCACAGCTGTCACCCGTCCGGTTTGACCTATATTGAGTTCTTTTAATGTCATGATTGTTATGTTTTGAAAAAGCAAAGTTACGCGTGTTTTTTCATACCTGCCATACCGCGTTTAGGGGATGGTAGCAAAAAATATCCTTATTGTGTCAGCTGGCTTCCTTATTGCGTCAGCTGATACAATAAGGAAGCCAGCTGACAGCCTTATTGTATTTTTGAGTCAGAGCCAGCTGGCTTGAAGAGTGTCGGACAGGTCAGACTGGTCGGACTGGTCCGACACTCTTCTGCTCTTATTCCTGATTTTCTTTTTTCGGGAGGCTGTATTGGCGGAGACGTTTCAAATCATCGCTTTCGCCCACCAGCCAGATGGTGTCGCCCGCATGGATGACACGGTCGGCCGAGGGGAGGTCGATAGCATTACTCGTTTCGTCGTCATTGTCGAAGCCTACCACCAGGCATTGGAAGTCCGTGCGGATATTTGCCTCGAAGAGGTCTTTGTCGCAGAGCGGAGAACCCGTGTGAATGGTGAAATGGTCGATGTCGAGGTGATGCTTCCTATCGTTGGGCGTGGCCTCTGCAATTTCACTATTCATTCGTTTCGACAGATTGTGGAGGCTCTCGTCATCGCCTATCACCTCTATGCGATCGCAAGGAAAGAGCATGGTTTCACCGTCGGGGATATTGATGCGACTGTTGCCGCGGATGATGGCCGCAACGTGCACACTGTCGCGATGCCCCAGTTGGAGTTCGCGCAGCGTTTTCCCGCCCCAGCATGAGTCTTCGGGCAGTGCAAGTTCGGAGAGGTGGACATCATGCTTTTGCAACGTGTTGGCATAGCCTGGACGGCGCGATGCCGCGTGTATCTCACGTGAGCGCAGATTGGTGGTGAAGGTACGCTCTAAGCGGATAGAAATGAGTTTCACCCACAGCGCGAAATGGTTGTGGACGGCAAATTTCTCCAGCACAAAGGAGAGCGTGAGGACAACTGCACACAGGGCGTTCCAGTACCAACGCAGCGGGCAGAGAAATTCGATGATATAGAAAATTCCAGCAGTGGCAATGGCGAAGCGGATAAGCACAGTGATATTGAAGAGAATGAGATTCATCGTGGAGTGCTCCCTGCGCCACTCTTCCACCTGCGGAGAAAAGTATTTCTTCGTCACAATGGGGCGTAGGAAAATGCTCACGCCCACATAGGTAATGATGCCGCTCAAGATGTTGCCTGCCCAGTGGCCAAAGATACCGCGAGAGAGAGGGAGTACCGTGGAGAACGAGATGGCAACAAAGGCGGCCGACAAGACGAGGTACGCTCCCGTGATGATGAGCTGACTGGTCAGCATTTTCTTCCAAGGGTGTGCAGATTTTTGCTTTTCTAATGCTGCGCCTCGCTGCTCCAAACGGCGCGTGACAGTATGGGGCAAAAGCCGCTGTACGAACCCATAAGCAGGTTCAGCCAACTTGATGAGGTAGGGGGTGGTGAAAGTGGTGATGATACTTACTGCCACCACCACGGGATAGAGGAACTTGCTCGTCACGCCTAAGCTGACGCCAAGGCTGGCAAGGATGAATGAAAACTCACCTATTTGGGTGAGCGAGAAACCGCATTGCATACTCACTTTGAGCGTGTGGCCAGAGAGCAGGAAGCTCAGCGAGCCGAAGAGAGTCTGCCCGATGATGATGGCCAATACGATGACCACGATGGGTTGCCAATAGGCCACAAGAATAGAGGGATCTACCAACATACCCACGCTGACAAAGAAAATGGCACCAAAGAGGTCTTTGACGGGAGCTACTACGCGCTCAATGCTTTCTGCCTCGATGGTTTCGGCCAAGATACTACCCATCATAAACGCACCAAAGGCCGAAGAGTAGCCGGCTTTGGTGGCGAGAACTACAAGGAGGAAACACAGGCCCACGCTTACGATGAGCAGCGTTTCCTTGCCGATCCATTTTGAGTTGCGCCGTAAAACGAGCGGAACAATAAAGATGCCCACCACAAACCAAAGCACGAGGAAGAAGCCGAGCTTCAAAAAACTTTCGAGGAGTTCTGTGCCTTCAAACTGGCTGCTGACGGCCAAAGCCGAGAGTATCACCATGAGCAAGATGCCCAAGATGTCCTCCAAAATGAGTACGCCCAGTACGACGTTGGCAAACTTCTTTTGTCGCAAGCCTAACTCGTCGAGGGCTTTATAAATGATAGTTGTGGACGACATAGCCAGCATGCCGCCTAAGAAAAGGCTGTTCATGTGGCTCCACCCGAAGCTGCGCCCTACGAGAGAGCCTATCGTAATCATAAACGTGATGACGCTCACCGCCGCAATGATAGGGCGAAGTCCCATTTTCACAATCTTCTTGAAAGAGAACTCAAGGCCGAGGGTGAACATGATGAAGATGACTCCGATACTCGACCATGTGTCGATACTGCTTGTGTCGGACACGGTGGGTACCCAAGTCATGTGAGGGCCTGTGAGAAAGCCGGCCAGAATATAGCCCAGAATGAGGGGCTGCTTGAGGCGCTTAAAAAGAAGGGTGGTGATTCCGGCTACAATCAGAATGAGTGCAAGATCGGATACGAGTTGTGGAAGTTCAGACATAGGAAGAAAAAAAATGAGCCTCAACTGTTTGTTAGCAAAGGTTGAGGCTCTATGAGGAAAAGTTTCTTATTCGTTGAAGTTGCCCACGATGCGGCAGATGTTCACTACTACTTCCATCGCTTTTTCAAGGTTGCGGATGGGGAGGAACTCGTGAGGACCGTGGAAGTCGAGCCCACCGGCGAAGATGTTCGGACAGGGCAGCCCGCGGAAGGAGAGTTGTGCACCATCTGTTCCGCCTCGGATGGCTTGGATGCGAGGACTGACGCCCGCTTCCTCCATGGCCTTGATGGCTATGTCCACTACGTGGTAAACGGGGTCTATCATCTCCTTCATGTTCTTGTATTGATCGTGGATGTGGATACTGACAGTGCCTTCGCCATACTTCTCATTGAGCTGCGCTGCCACTTCCTTAATAGTGCGTTTGCGGGCTTCGAATTTCGGAGCATCGTGGTCGCGAATGATAAAGTGCATCGAGGCTTTCTCACAACCTGACTCAATGCCAAGGCAATGGTAGAAACCTTCGTATCCCTCTGTCTGTTCGGGGATTTCGTCCTGCGGAAGGAGGTTCATGAACTCTACGGCAACGCGCGTTGCATTGACCATTTTGTTCTTGGCATAGCCTGTGTGTACGCTGACGCCTTTGATTTCTACTTTTGCTGCAGCGGCGTTGAAATTCTCAAATTCCAATTCGCCAATGTCGCCGCCGTCCATCGTGTAGGCCCATTCGCAGCCAAACTTTTCAACGTCGAACTTGTGAGCACCTAAGCCGATTTCTTCATCGGGATTAAAGCCCACGCGGATTTTGCCGTGCTCGATTTCGGGATGTTCCTTGAGATAAACCATTGCCTGGACAATTTCGGCAATACCTGCCTTGTCGTCAGCACCCAGCAGGGTGTGGCCGTCGGTCACAATGAGATCTTCACCGATATGTTGGCGGAGTTCAGGGAAAACTTTAGGACTTGTGACAAGACCTCCCTTTTCCAACTCGATATCTCCACCGTCGTAGTTCTTAACAATATGCGGTTTGATATTAGCTCCCGAGGCGTCGGGACTGGTGTCCATGTGGGCAATGAAACCTACCACGGGGGCGTCCTTCTTAGTATTGGCTGGGAGTGTGGCATAGAGATAGCCTTCGTCAGTCAGTTCTATGTCTTCCAAACCAATCTCCTCGAGCTGATCGCGCAGGAAGCGCGCAAAGACAAGTTGCTTGTCCGTACTCGGCGTCTTACCCGTGTCTTCGGCAGATTGCGTGTCGAATGTCGTATATTCAAGAAATCTTTGAACAATATCCATATTTTGACGTTTATTTATATGCTTTTTGCAAAAATAGAAATTATTTCTTACTTTTGCCTACAAACAACTTGATTTTATACTAATGGAAAAAATAGACTTCATGCGAGAGGCTGTCCGTCTCTCTGCTGAGAATGTGAAGAATGGTGGTGGCCCATTTGGTGCCGTAATCGTAAAAAATGGTGAGATTATTGCCACAGGTGTCAATCGTGTTACAGCCAACAACGACCCTACGGCGCACGCCGAAGTGAGTGCTATCCGCGCTGCCGGACAAAAGTTGGGCACGTTCGACCTTAGTGGCTGCGACATTTACACGAGTTGCGAGCCTTGCCCCATGTGCTTGGGAGCTATTTATTGGGCACATCTCGACCGTATGTATTATGCTTGCAATAAGGACGATGCAGCGGATGCTGGTTTCGACGATTCTTTCATTTATAAGGAATTGGAAATAGATCCCAAAGACCGTCGTCTGAAGTCGGAGAATCTTCTCCGTCCCGAAGCACTTAAAACTTTTGAAATGTGGAAAGAAAAGGGCGACAAAGTAGAGTATTAAAATTAGAATCACAGTAACACATTCCGAGGAGTAATCAGTAGAGAGCAACGCCCCGGCGGCTCATGCTGATTGCTCCTCTTGGTGTATTTCGGGATAACAAATACAAACTAAATCTTTTATGAAACAAAAACCTAATTTGAATTTCTGGAAGCTCTGGAATCTTAGTTTTGGATTCTTCGGCGTACAGATTGCTTATGCCCTACAAGGGGCTAATATCTCACGCATCTTTGCCACGCTGGGGGCAGACCCTCATAGCTTGGGGTACTTTTGGATTCTGCCTCCGCTGATGGGACTTCTTGTCCAGCCCATCATTGGTACGCTGAGCGACAAAACGTGGACGCGTTTCGGCCGCCGCATTCCCTATCTTTTCGTAGGCGCTGCTTTTGCCGTAGCCGTGATGTGTTTGTTGCCCAATGCGGGTTCGTTCGGTCTCACCATTGGTGGAGCGATGATTTTCGGCTTGATAGCATTGATGCTCCTTGATACGTCCATCAATATGGCTATGCAACCCTTCAAGATGTTGGTGGGTGACATGGTCAATGAGAAACAAAAAGCCAGAGCCTATTCCATCCAAAGTTTTCTTTGTAATGCCGGCAATGTGGTAGGTTTTGTCTTTCCTTACGTTTTTGCATGGATAGGACTGAAGAACCAAGCTCCCAAGGGCGTTGTGCCTGATACAGTCATTTGGTCGTTCTATGTAGGTGCAGCTATCTTGATTCTCTGTGTTGTTTACACGGTTTTGAAGGTCAAGGAATGGACACCTGCTGAGTATGCGGAGTATAATGAAGCCAAGGAAGAGGTGAAAGAGGAAAAGGCCGACTGGCTGACGCTCTTGAAGAATGCTCCTGCCACGTTTTGGAAAGTAGGCCTTGTTCAGTTTTTTTGTTGGGCTGGTTTCCTTTATATGTGGAATTATACGCCAGGTGCAATCTCCGAAACAGTTTGGAATACGACGGATACCAGTACGCATGCTTACCAAGAAGCTGGAAACTGGGTGGGTATTCTCTTTGCCGTTCAAGCTATGGGAAGTGTGGCTTGGGCGCTTGTCTTGCCCCGTTTCCGCAACACGAAAGTGGCTTATGCCATCAGTTTGGTGATTGCCGGAATAGGTTTTAGTATGGTGCCGTTCATCCACGACCAGTATCTGCTCTTCGTTCCGTTCCTTCTGATTGGTGCTGGTTGGGCTGCCATGCTCGCTATGCCGTTTACATTTGTCACCAACGCCCTGCAAGGTTACGGTCACATGGGTGCATATCTCGGTCTCTTCAATGGAACGATCTGTGTGCCGCAGATAATTGCCGCGACCGTTAGTGGATATGTCCTGACGCTTGTTGGTTCTCACCAGAGCAATATGATGTTCGTGGCTGGTATCTTCCTCTGTCTCGGCGCTCTCTGTGTTTCTTTCATTCGAGCAGAGAAGTAGCTCATCCTCTCTTTTGCACATCACACATTTGTTATATTAGCACATTAAAATATATGGAAGTAATTTTTCATTTAGACTATAAAACGTCCTACGGAGAGGAACTCTACGTGAACGTTGTTGGCGATAGCCAGAAATATATTATGCACACGCCCGACGGTCTGCATTGGGTGGCACAGTTGAAGCTGAAAGGCGATGTTTCAGTGCTGAACTATTTTTATAGTGTTGAGACTTCCGATGGACTCCGTGCCGTGGAATGGACGGCCGAAACGCACCGACTCGAACTTTCGGCAACACACGCCAAATGCTATCGAGTTTACGATCGTTGGATGGATATTCCCGAGGATTCCTATCTCTATAGTTCAGCTTTCACGGATTGTGTGAACCACCGCGAGAAGGCAGCTGTGGAACGCAACAATTATGCCCGCACTGTGCGTCTCAAAGTGCGTGCGCCGCAGCTGCGTGCCGATGAGCGTTTGGCCCTATCGGGAGCTACGCCAATGTTGGGAAATTGGCAAGAAGATAAGGCGCTGCCCATGATTGAGCACAACTACAATGAGTGGATCATAGACCTCGATGCAGATAAGTGTGCGGACGGTAGACTCGAATTTAAGTTTGTGGCGCAGGCGCTCAAAGATGATCGCGCCGAAGTTAGATTTTGGGAAACGGATATGAATCGCATCATCACGCTTCCTAAGATGGCGGATGGCGATGTGGTAGTCTATGAGTTGGACCAAGCTTTCTTCCCCATCTCCAACCGTCGTATGGCAGGAACGCTCATTCCCGTTTTCTCCCTGCGCTCTCAGAGCAGTTTCGGCGTGGGAGATTTCGGCGATTTGCGCAAGATGATAGATTTCGTAAGTGCCACGCGTCAACGCGTACTACAGGTGTTGCCCATCAACGACACTACCATCTCGCACTGTTGGACCGATTCCTATCCTTATAGCTGTATCAGCATCTTTGCTCTCCACCCGCAGTATGTCGACCTCACCCAGTTACCCGCGCTCAAGGACAAGAAACGCGCCGCTCACTTTGAGGCGCTGCGCAAGGAGCTGAATGCGTTGCCCGAAATCGACTATGAGCGCGTCAATGCAGCCAAGACGGAATATCTCCACGAACTCTTTGCTCAGGAAGGCGATAAGGTGATGAAGAGCCAAGCCTTTAAGGCGTTTTTCCAAGAAACGGAGCAGTGGCTCGTGCCTTATGGGCAGTACTGCTATCTCCGCGACAAGAATGGAACTGCCGACTTCTCTCAATGGCCCGATCATAGAGTGTGGGACGAGAAAGAAAGGAAATTTCTCTCCACTTCCAGTACAGCGGCCTGGAAGAACGTGGCGTTCTACTATTACGTACAGTTCTTGCTCAGCACGCAGATGGCAGCCGTCCACGATTATGCTCGCCAGAAGCGCGTCATCCTCAAAGGCGACATCCCCATAGGTGTGAATCGCCACGGCTGCGATGTGTGGATGGAACCCAACTATTTCAACCTCAACGGACAGGCAGGTGCTCCGCCCGACGATTTCTCTGTCAATGGACAGAACTGGGGTTTCCCTACCTACAATTGGGATGCTATGATAGCCGATGGCTGTCGCTGGTGGGTTCGCCGTTTCCAGAATATGCAGAAGTATTTTGATGCCTACCGCATTGATCATGTCCTCGGTTTCTTCCGTATTTGGGAAATACCCATCCATGCCGTTCACGGATTGCTCGGACAGTTCGCGCCCTCGCTCGGTATGACGCGGGAAGAAATAGAGTCCTACGGTCTCCATTTCCAAGAAGAATTTTTCACCAAACCATTCATCGCCGACTGGGTGCTCGACCGAATCTTCCATGAGCATACACAAGAAGTCAAGGACACTTATCTCAACCACCTCCACGACGATATTTGGGAAATGAAGCCCGAATATGATACGCAGCGCAAGGTAGAAGCAGCTTTTGAAGGCCGCACGA
Source organism: Alloprevotella rava (assembly GCF_014195585.1). Classification (GTDB taxonomy): domain Bacteria; phylum Bacteroidota; class Bacteroidia; order Bacteroidales; family Bacteroidaceae; genus Alloprevotella; species Alloprevotella rava. The sequence continues at coordinate 214,242 of NZ_JACICA010000003.1, forward strand.
GCGAGAAAGACATCCTGTTGCGCGACGGACTTTATGCTCTCATCAGCGACGTGCTCTTTGTGCGCGACCGCAACGATAGCAACAAATTCCACCCGCGTATTACTGTGCAGTTCGCCTTCATTTATGAAGCACTCTACGATTCCGATAAGGCTGCTTTCAATCGCCTTTATAATGATTACTACTATCGTCGTAATAATCAGTTCTGGTATGGCGAGGCGATGAAGAAACTACCTCGACTGGTCAACGCCACAAGGATGCTCGTTTGTGCAGAGGACCTCGGTATGGTGCCCGCTTGTGTGGCGTGGGTCATGCAGGAGCTACGCATCCTGAGCCTTGAGATACAGTCGATGCCAAAGGACCCCAACGTTCGTTTCGGCCTTCTATCAGCCAATCCTTACCGCTCCGTGAGCACCATCTCTACCCACGATATGCCCACCTTGCGCCAATGGTGGGACGAAGATATGGAACGCTCACAGGCCTACTACAATACGATGCTCTACCGCGATAGTATTGCGCCCCATCCTATGCCCGGCTGGTTGGCCAACGATATTGTCTATCGTCATCTCAATTGCCCCTCCATGCTCTGTATTGTGAGTCTTCAGGATTGGCTGGCTGTTGATGAGGAACACCGTCATCCCAATGCCGATGCCGAACGTATCAATCTGCCCTCCAATCCTCGCCACTATTGGCGCTATCGTATGCACCTCAGCATTGAAGAACTTATGAAATCTTCCATGGTGCAAACGATTTCGGAAATGGTGGAAGGAACAGACCGATAATATCCCTGTTGGCAAAAGGAAGCAGGATTTCTTTCCATAAGGAGGGGCTGAAGAGTTCCTCCTTCTTTTTACACAACTATTATGACCAACAAACTAAAAGGTACCATATGCGGCGTGTTGGCTGCAATCTGTTATGGGACAAACCCTGTTGGCGCACTCGTTTTGTATGCCGACGGCTTCAATTCGTCCAGTGTACTGTTCTATCGCTTTGCCATCGCCACGCTTCTGCTGGGCGCGTTGCTTCTCGTGCAGCGAAAATCGTTTCGGATCACTCGGAAAGAGTTTTGCATCATCTCTGTGCTTGGCCTCCTCTTTGCTTTCTCGGCCCTTTCGCTCTATATGAGTTTTCTTTTCATGGCTGCCGGCATCGCCTCGACCTTGCTGTTTGTCTATCCCATTATGGTGGCCGTGCTCATGGCTCTTTTTTTCAAAGAAAAAGTAACGCTAACCACGGTTCTCTCCATTCTGTTGTCGCTCGTGGGCGTAGCTCTGCTCTATCGCGGCGATGGGCAGTCCACGCTTAGTTTGATGGGCATCATCCTCGTGCTGCTCTCCTCGCTCACTTACGCCCTCTACATCATCGTTGTCAACCAGAGTTCGCTGCGTATGTCGTCCGTGAAGCTCACTTTCTATGTGTTGCTCGTCTGCACATTAGCCATCGTGGTTTGGTCGTTTGTCAGTCCTGAAAATCATCTGATGATGCTCCACACGCCTTGGCACTGGTTCATGGGTTTCTGGATGGCGATAGTGCCCACCGTACTCTCCCTTGTGTTCATGGTCATTGCCGTTCACGACATAGGCTCTACGCCAACGGCCATCATGGGCGCACTCGAACCCGTCACTGCTGTCTTCATCGGCATCTTCCTCTTTGGCGAAGTTTTCTCCCTCCGCCTTGCCGTAGGCATACTGCTCATCCTCGTTGCCGTCCTTCTCATCATTCTTGGTAAGCACCTCCGCTTCCGCCTCATGCTCTTTCGCCTCCGCAAGTATTGGCGCTGGAGATATTGAGGCCTGGAGCATTCGCGAATACAAAGAAAGCAGTAAAACCATGCCTGGGATTTACTGCTTTCTTTGTAAGAACAACTTTTATTTTAATAGATAATTCTTTCGCGCTTCCATTATATCTTCCATATTTTCGCTTGCCCAAACCAATAAATTATCAATGAGCGGCAAGAGGCTCTTACCTTTGTCGGTGAGCGAATACTCCACGCGAGGCGGAATTTCTGGGAAAGCCTCTCTCAGGATAAGTGCATCGGCCTCCAGCATCTTTAGAGTTGCAGTCAGCATCTTTTGAGAAATATCGGGGATATTGCGCTGTAGTTCTTTAAATCTTTGTCTTTCGTTGGCCTCTAACGTGAACAGTACCAGCATAGACCATTTGTCGCCTACCCTTGACAAGACGTTGCGCACGGGGCAGTTGGGATAGAGTGCATCTCGCAATTCATTTCTGTTCATTGCTGAATGATTAGGTTTAATTATTGTATTACTATACAAAAGTAATTATTACACTTTGTTGCCTTGAGAAAATCATTGTTAAACTATTTTAAAAATGAAATACAGCAATAACTCTGTTTTCAATGTTACTTACTTTTTGGTAACCGACTGACCTCTTCGTGCCTTCTTGTACAACCTTTTGAAACATAATACCTTTGCATCGTCAAAACAAACAAAGAACGAAAACAAACAACTAATAAAAACAAAGACATTATGAAACAAGTAGAAACAATCAAGGTAGGTGAGAACTTTACGGCAGTAAATGTTGGTAAACTCAGCAGTATCAAAGATTATGTCCTCCCATTGGGCGATATAGAGATTCCCGGAAAGGTCTTTGTGGGACAAGCTTTGCAAGCTACAGGTAGTGAGCTTTCTTTTCAAACCTTAGTGCCTGGTCAAGACAGTGGCTTCCTACACACCCACAAGACCCACGAAGAACTCTATTTCATTCTCAAAGGTGAGGGCGAGTACCAAGTGGACGGAGAAATCTTCCCCGTGTCAGAAGGTAGTATTATTCGTGTAGCTCCTGCTGGCAAACGTGCCTTGAAGAATACAGGCAAAGATGAGATGCTCATGCTTTGCATCCAATATAAGGCCAATAGTTTTACTGAAAATGATTCGCCTGCTGGTGATGGCATTATTTTGAACGAAAAATTGGAATGGTAGTAGACCCACAATTCCCAAAATGTCCGATTCGCAATGTTCTTGCCAGAATTTGCGAACCGGACTTATTGTGGATTGTTCATATAGTTGGAAAAAAGGATTCGGCAACATTGGAAGAACTTCTTCAAGAAATGGAGGATCGAACACAGAAAGAAGTAGAAACAGCTCTTTGCGAACTAATGACCGACGGAATTATTGAACTATCTGCAAAGTCTTTTTCCCTTGCAGATAGAGGTCTGTCATTATTTCCCCTTGCCGAGGAATTGGCGTATTGGTGTGAACAAAATTTTTGTTCCAAGCAGTTTTAAGCTATACTTCTGTGCCCTTTATTTTTCCTTATTGCGTTTGAAAATGCAATAAGGATGTCAGCTGACAGCCTTATTGTGTCAGCTGACGCAATAAGGATATTTTTCCTTAATGCCTATCTACAGAATTCCCTCCATATCCCTTGTGAATGCGCATGCTCAGTGCTCTCCAAATAGGAGGCTACCGAGCGTTGCTACTCATAGGAGATATGGAGGGAGCTTTGAAAAATGCTTATTTTTCTGTTCTTATTTCACTTCCAATCCTTTCGTGTTGATTTTTCCCAAGGAGGAGTTCGTTTTTTTGAGTTTGTTGGTGTGTCCTTTCAAGGTGATAGAGCCTATACCGCTGCAGTTAGCCACTACGCTCTTACAATTGACAGTGGCGGTGATACTACCCACGCCACTGCTCTCCAGCTTGCAGTTGTTGCTCTTCACAGAGAATGTGCCAGAACCTACACCCGAGAAATCGAACGAAGCATTGCCCGAAACGGTGAAATTGCTATGGCTAAGACTGCCTACGCCTTCGCAGTCCACTTCAAGGCTCGTGCAGCTAACATTGCCAAAGCTGGCAGAGCCCACGCCTTCGAGGCTAATATCTAACTCTTTGGTGTTGAGTGCTTGGCAGGTGAAATTGCCCACGCCTTCTTGTTCGAGACTTCTCAAACTGGGAGCTGTCACTTCAATGGTGCAACGGGAATTGTTGTTCTTCAAATTTCGCCGTGTAGTGATATAAAGTGTATTTTCTTTTACATACACTGTGTCGATACCAGGGCGGAAGGCCGTGGCTGTTACCTTATAGGTGTTGCCCTGCGTGAAGCGGACGTTGGCAACAGATTCCATCTTGATGTTTTGAAAGTCTCGCAGATTGAAGGTTCGGTCAACTGTTTTCTGTGGCTTTTTCTCGTTAGTGTTCAGCGTAATAGAACAACTGGTGAAAATCACCATGAAGGCGAACAGTGCAAGGGAAAGAAAACTTTTCATATTAGTATCTTTTGGATAATAAAAAAGCAGGAGAGAAGGAAACATCTTTCCAACTCACCTGCCGGATAAAAAGAAGTGACTCCGATGGGACTCAAACCCATGACACATGGTACCGGAAACCATTGCTCTATTCAACTGAGCTACGGAGCCATAGTCCTATAAGACGATTGCAAAAGTAAGACTTTATTTGGAATTAGCAAAAAAATCATCGGTTCTCGCCGCGCTGTGGGGGAGAACCGATATGATGTCAAATGAGCGGAATGCCTGCGGCGCTACATTGCTTGCGCATTTCGGCCGGCCAGATAGAGGCTTGAATCTCACCGATATGCGCTTTCTTCAGATACATCATGCAGAGGCGCGATTGCCCAATACCGCCACCAATGGAGAGAGGTAGTGTGCCGTCCATCAAGCGTTGGTGGAAGTAGAGCCCGAGGCGGTCTTCCTTTCCTGTGGCTTTGAGTTGGCGCAGTAGGGCCTCTTTGTCAACACGAATACCCATCGAACTGATTTCTACGGAGCGATCCAGCGTGTCGTACCACAAAAGCAAGTCGCCATTAAGTCCTGCCGTTCCTTCCTCGTTGATGCTGGTCCAGTCATCATAGTCGGGGGCGCGCAGGTCGTGGGGCATCCCATCGCCCAACGGACCTCCAATGCCGATGATGAAGACGGCGCCGTATTCCTTACATATCTGATGCTCGCGCTCTTTGGGTGCCAGTTCAGGAAAGCGTTGGCGCAGCTCTTCCGCATGGATAAAATGCACCTTTTCAGGCAGACTCGGGCGGAGCTGTGGGAAGCGTTCGCAGATAAGAAACTCCGTGCGGAGCATAGCATAATAGATGTTCTTAACAGTCTTCTTGAGGTAGCCGATAGTACGGTCCTCTCTGTTGATAGAGCGTTCCCAGTCCCATTGATCAACGTAGAGGGAATGGAGATTATCCAGCTCTTCATCGGCACGAATAGCATTCATGTCGGTATATATGCCATAGCCCACGGGCACTTGTTGGTCGGCCAACATCAGTCGCTTCCATTTTGCCAGCGAGTGGACCACTTCGGCGCGCGTGTCGCCCAAATCCTTGATAGGGAAAGAGACGGGACGCTCCACACCGCTCAAATCGTCGTTGATACCAAGGCCGCGCTGCACGAAGAGCGGGCCAGTGATGCGGCGCAGCTTTAGCCCCGTAGCCAGATTAGTTTGGAAAAATTCTTTTATCTCTTTGATGCCCTGCTCGGTGTCGTTGCGTCCGAGTAGGGCTTTATAGCCTTTAGGTAAGATTAGTTCGCTCATTTATGTGTTTTTGTGTTACTGATGCAAAGATAATACGGCTTTTTGAAAGAGAAAAGAGAAATAAGGAAATGTTGTGTAAATGTTTTTGGCCTTTTGGGGTCTATTATTCATTGCAGAGGTTTTGTTTGTCGTAAGTTGCCTCACTCGTAGAGGTCGAGCAGGAGGGGGAGATGATCGGAAGTACCGCCGTGATAGTGAGAGCCGAGGTAAGTGTAGCGAGGTTTGAGGCCGCCGCTGGGATCTGGCTCGGTTAGGAATGGGAAATGGACAATTTGGCAATTGGAAGGCGTGGTGCGGAGACCTTCCGAAGCCTGCAAGAGCGCACCATTTACTACGAATTGGTCAAGTTGGTTCCATTCTCCGCGAAATTTATAAGTGCCGCGAATGCCTTCAGGGCCTTTGAGATTGGCCGAAAGGATGTAGAGCGACGTGTCGGCAAATGGCGGTTGGGGCAATAGGGCGCGCAATCCCTCGCTCAGGCTGCGATTGTGAAACTCATCGTTGCAATCGCCCGTGATAACAAGGGCAGGGCGCAGGCGGTGCAGCATCAAACTGTCGGTAGCAGCGCGGATGCGTTGCGCAGTGCGGATGCGGTAAGGCTCGGTCTTTTCTTGTCCGCCAGCACGACTGGGCCAGTGGACGGCCATAATATCGAGCGTGTCGCCCGAAGCCACTCGTCCGCTTACGCGCAGCACATCGCGTGTGGGCTTTTCGGTGGCGGGATGGTAGGCAATGCGCAGCGTGTCGGTTTCAAAGGGGCGGAATGTCATGGGCTGGTAGAGCACCGCCACATTGATACCGCGCCGGTCGGCACTGTGGGTCACAATGTATTCGTAGCCCAAGCGGCAGAGCGATGTGTGGCGACAAAGGTCGCGGACAACGCTGTCGTTCTCCACTTCGCAAAGCACAATGACGTCGGGCGGGAGTGCGCCACCCACAGCAACAATGGCGCGGGCCAATTTTCCTAATTTGGCGTGGTACAAGCTGCTTGTCCAGCGATATTTCCCTTGTGGCGTGAAGTCCACATCCTGTTTGCCAGGCGCGTGGATAGTGTCGAAGAGATTTTCAACGTTGTACTCCATGATTCGGAAGCGGCTATTTTGTGCCGTAAGGGAGAGCGAGATAAAGAGGAGAAACAAAAGTAGCGTGTGTTTCATTGTGGGTGAGTTTTGAAGGTGAACATAAAAAAGTGCGCGAACCTTGTTTACGCAAGGGAGGTAAGAAAGGTTCGCGCTAAGGGAGACGGCGAAGAATGCCGTAAGAATGTGGGTTTAGTTGGCGGCTGCCTGCACCACTTCAATAGTGTCGGTGATGCCCGCAGAGGTCAGCGTGATTTGTCCAGCTCGCTCAACCTTGGTCGTGTTAGGCGTGATGGTGAGCGAAAGGGGGTGGTAGCCCGTTGTCTGAGCTGCCGTGGGCACTTGAATCCACGCAGCGTTCGTTTGCACCATTGCACCGTCAGTGTAAGTAGTGAAGTAGAAAGGCAGAGCCGTTGCTTTGGCGTCGAGTTTAACCTTGTAGTACGCTCTGTCGTTCACTTTGTCGTTGTTGAGGTCTTTGTAGGTGGCTGCCGGGGCGGAAATGTTGAGCCAGCCCACTTGAACCACGGGCATATTGATGGTGTGTCCACCCTTCACATGGAAATACGTTTGGCGCGTAAGGCGGTTGGTATTGGCAGTAAAGGCAAATTTGAGCAACGTATTATAAAGAGCACCTTTGTATTTAGGTGTCATTTCGTTGGGGGTAACTGCCAGCCAAGAGTCGTCGACTGTCAGTTTCCACGCGTCTGTTGAGAGCACATGGATGGTATCTGATGTTTGGTCAGCATAAGTCACCATGTTGGGTTTCATAGGTGCAAACTGCATCATGTGCTGTTCAAATTCGCTTTTGCAGCTCGTAAGGGTCAGCACACCGGCTGCCACTACGGATAGAATCAATGAAACGTGTTTCATACGTATGAAAAATGAGTTTTTATTGAGTGTTTAGTATGGTTTCAATAGTGAGCGTGCGGTCCCATGTATAGTTCCATTCGGGGTGACGCTTTGAGAGTTCGTCGATATAGGCTTGTTCTGTGGGCAAACCCAATGCAGCACGGCGTTCATCGAGTTTGTCAACGTCGGCAACAGGCCAGAGATACGTTTTCCCGTTCATCTCCATGAATTGTGTACCATAGATTTGCGGTTCGAGCTGATCAAATCGTATGCCGTCTTGGAAGGACGCATAATAGATGGCTTCCAGGCGTTTTTTCTGCCATGCTTTTTCGATGAGGTGAGCCATCGGCAGGCGGAAAGCCAGCGGAGAGTGGGACAGAACCAAGTAGAGTCCTTTATTGGCTTTAGCCGAACAACTGTCGGGATTGTAGTCTGCGACGAACTCTTTGAGTACCGCGCGATTCACGCTGTCTTGTGCTTCGATAAGGCTATCAACCGTTTCGGTTTTACGAATCTGCTGATCCACATCAAAGAGGCGTTCGAGACGCTGCGAAACGCTCTGCGCCGAGCAATTCAGGGCTGCGAGAGCAAATAGGGATAAAACAATTTTCTTCATAATGATATATGTAGGGGGCACTTTGATAACAGCCCTTTTGTTTTAGTAGTTGTTGTTTGTTAGTACCATTCAATGTTGCTGGAGTAGCTGCTGCGTTTGTCCCATTTGAGAGCATCGGCAAGTTCGCTGGCAATGGCACGGAAGGTGAAGTTGAACGAAGAGTAGGGCCTGAGCACTACGCTACACGACATTTCAAAGCAGTGGAGATTGCGAGAAAGTGATGCAGTTGTCATAGAAATGCGATGCTGCTCGAAGTCGTAGCCAGAGGAGAAAGTGATGTTCCAACCATCGGAAATACGAAGATAGCCCGAGGCATTGAGCGTTTGCGTAAAGCCAAAAGGATAGCGCATGGTGCGCGGGTTGATGGGCTTATTGCGATTCTCAAACATCGTGATACCATAGGAGAGCGTGAGCGACCACGGCAGTTGGAAACGGAGATAGCCTTCTTTGTCGACCTTGGCCTTTTCTTTCTTAACTGTTTTCTTCTTTGTGGCCAACAAATCGGGGTCGATGTTGGCATCTTCCACATCTGTTTGCTCGTCCTGTTCTTTTTCGTTGTCTTTCTCCTCCATTGTGTTGCTGCGGCGTCCAGAGAAGAGATCGCGCAACTTTGTGAGAGTTTGGTTGTTGAACGTGTAGGAGAGGTTTTGGCTCATGCCTTGAAAGCGTCCGAAGCGTCCGTGACTCCATTCGGTGCGGTCGCCCACTACTACATTACCCTTATTGTCGAAGACATAGGCGTAAGTGGCAAAGAGTGCAGCGAGGGAGAAGGTGTAGCTCTTAGAGAGTTTCAGACGCAAGCGTGTTGTCAGGTCGCTCCATTGGCGCGTTTTTGCCGCCATATTGTAGGAGAGCGAAGCTGAAAGTTCATCGATGAGCGAAATCTTCTTGTAGCCCGTTGTATCCTTGTCGCTCTTGACCTTCATCTCAAGGTTGTTGGAAACGCTCATCGTTACCATTCCCTGCTTTGTACTGGAGGGATAACCGAAGATGCCGCTTTGGTACGGCGAATACTGCACTCTCTCCACATTGCCACTGGCATCCGTCTTGTCATAGTGGCGCACGTAGCCGTAGCGCGAGGTTGTGAAGTCGGGCGCGTAGCTGAAACTTACGTTGGGCTTAAAGACATGGCGGATGGCAACAATTTTACTGCCGAAAAGCTTTTTCCAAGGTTTGTAGAAACCATAGAGAGTGGTGTTGGCACTTACAGAAACATTCCAGTTGTAGAGATTGTAGAAACCATAGGTGGTATCTGCCACTTCGCGCAGTGCTGCTGCGTCCCAATTTCGCATGATGCGGTTGGTGTACATCACATCGTTGAACGAGAAACTCGGGGAAATGTTGATGTATTTGAAGAGCTGGAACGTAGCATCAACAGGGATGCGGTGCTGCATACCATTGCGCCAGTCCTTGATGAGGTTGGAATGGAGCAGCTTGTTCTCTTTCGTTGCTATGGAGTTGCTGAGTTGTCCCGTGTAGGACATAGAAATTTTTTCGTACCAACGTTCTTTCCCCACCTGGTGCTTGCGGCGGAACGGATAGAAACGGGAGAGCGAGAAATTCAAATCGGGGAGCGACATGGTGATCGTACTGTCGCGCATGTTCTGCGTAAGGTTGGCAGAACCAGATACCGACAAGCCGATGCCCGAAAAGAGATGGCTAAAACTTATCGAACTGGCGCGTGTGCTCTGCGTATAGGAGAGCGGGTTGTACATACTCTCCAGGTTCTTACGCTCATAATTTTCCGACGCGAAGTTAACGCGAGCGGAGAACGTAGTATTGCCGCCTGCAGCAGCGTCCTTTGAATGGCTCCACTGCACCTTGAGGCTTGTTGTTTTCATGTAGTCCGGCAAATTCTTTTCGCCCTCCACTGTGTTGAGATAAGAGATGTAGAAATTGCCGTTATACTTGTAGCGTTTTTTATAGTTGGTCTCCAAACTCAAGCCCCATGACCCTTTCGTGTAGAGTTCGCCTAACAACTTCAAGTCCATGTAGTCGTTGAGCGCAAAGTAGTATCCGCCGTTGCGGAGATAGAAGCCGCGGACGGTCTCATCGCCGTAGCTCGGCATGATAAACCCACTGGAGTATTTTTTGTTAAAGGGGAAGAAACCATAAGGTATGCCGAGGGGGAGCGGCACATCCTCTACCACAAGATAGGCCGGGCCAAAGACAGTTTCCTTGCCGGGAACAACCTTGGCGCGTGATAGTTTCAGATAGAAATGGGGGTGTTTGGCGTTACAAGTGGTGTATTTGGCAGATTCCAAATACAGCGTTCCGTCATCCGTACGTTTGGAACGTTCGCTCTGGATAAAGCCGTTGCCCTGTGTGGTATTGACGTTTTGGATGAAACCTTTCTTCGTCTTGAAGTTATAGCTCATCTGCTCGCTCACATATTCGTCGCCACCTTGCTTGAATGAGGGCTTCTGTTCGAGCACACCAGCCGTATCGACAATGGCTTTAGCGTGGACAAGGCTCGAGTCCATATTCATCGAGATATGGCCCGCATCGAGCGTCATATTCTCGTATTTCACCTCCGCTTTGCCGAAGAGAAACGCCAGTTTTGTGTCGGCATCGTAAACGATAGAGTCTTCGGCCGCAAAGTCCACGGGCTTCTCCAAACCGCCACGCTTTTTTCGCACTGTGTCCGAACGGAGTGTGTCGGTGCGGATGGAATCGATAGTGATGGCTTGGGTAGCGCGAGAGGTCGAGTCCATCTGTGCACGGCGTTGGCGGATAAGTGCCGTGTCGGGCGTAGTTGTTCGAGTGGTATCGGTCGCTGTTGGGTGCTTCGGCTTGTCTGCGACATGGCTCTCTATGCCTGCTGCCACGCACAACGCCATCAGCGCCGATAAAAGTATCGTTATAAAGGTTCTCACCTGGATTGATCAATTTTAGTGGGCGAAGATACTAATTCTAATAGAATTAGGGCGTTTTCTCACTCTTTTTAACAGCGGCTACAACTGTCTCAATCGAATTGTTCCACCCACTTACGGAAGATTTCTACACCTTTGTCGCCGAATTTTTCAAGACTTTTCACCGTGTCCTCCACCGTACGCTCTCGTTCGGGATGACTCTTCGAGAAAAATTTGTCGGCATAGCAAATCACCTGTTCCTCCAGCGTTTCGGGGCAGAGGTCTGTGGCGGGAGGTTCCACTCCGCGCTCTCTGAAAGCTTGGCGCGTCATGCCTGTCCCTGTGTGGCGTTCGCAGATGCGGGCGAGGTCTTCGCGCCCCTCTCGGCGCATGAGTTCTGCGCCCAACATACCATGGAGCAGATAGTGGTAATGCCCGTGACAATGAATGCCTGGTGCATCGGTCAAGAAAATTCCGATGTCGTGGAGCATTGCCCCATTGCGCACGAGTTCTTCGTTGAGATGGAGCTCGGGATGTTTGCGACAAACCTCAAGCGCTTTCTTTGTGACCTGCTGGCTGTGGTGGATAAGCAATTGCCGGAGGGCGTTGTCATCGGGGTAGTATTTGTCTATAATTTCTAAAGGATTCATGTTGGTCATTCTCTTTGTTCTGTTGCAAAATTACTCAATTCGGAGGATTCAGCGAAGTAGGGGAGTGGCGCTTTCTTTTATAAAAGAATAACAGCCCGATTACTTGACAAAGCCTTCTTTCCTTTTAGCGCAGCTTCATCTGCTGTTCTCCTCAATTTTTCACGAAGATAGCTTTTTCTTCGCTCGATTTTCTAATTTTTTTCTTCTAAATGCCCATTTTTTTGCTTCAGCAACTCTTTTCCTTCTCTTTTTGCTCCATCGGCTTGCTTTTCCTGCTCGAAAATACAATAAGGCTGTCGGTCAACATCCTTATTGTGTCAGCTGATAGCCTTATTGCGTCAGTCAGCATCCTTATTGGATGGACGGAAAAAGCAGAGCCTTTCGCAGCCCTCCCTGTTTCTTTCTGATTTTTGTGCGATTCTCGCGCAGGTAAAGTAAGAGATTATTTTACAAAGTATAAAAAGCCGCGACAGTATCTGCTGTCGCGGCTTTGAGAGAAATAGAGTCTTAGTTGTTTGCAAAAGTGAGGTGGTCGCCTTCGGCCTGTGCCGTTATCGGGCGACTCTTGTCAATGCTTCCGCTCAGCAGAGCTTTGCTCAAATCGTTGAGCAACAACCGCTGGAGCGCACGCTTCACGGGACGCGCACCAAACTCAGGGTCGAAACCAGCTTCGCTAATGAGCGCGATGGCATCGGGAGTGACGGTGAGCTGCACCTCCTGTTCGGCGAGTCGGCGGATGACGGCTTCCACTTGCAGGCGAACGATGAGCTCGATCTCGTCCTTCTTGAGCGGCTGGAACATGATAATGTCGTCGATGCGGTTCAAGAACTCTGGGCGGATGGTCTTCTTCAGCATCTCCAGCACTTCGTTCTTCGTTTCCTCAAGGATGTTGGCCTGCTTAGCGTCGGGAAGTCCGCGCATAGCCTCGAACTTCTGTTGGATAAACTGGCTGCCGAGGTTGGAAGTCATGATGATGATGGTGTTCTTAAAGTTGACCACGCGGCCCTTATTGTCGGTCAGACGGCCGTCGTCGAGCACTTGCAGCAAGATATTGAACACATCGGGATGTGCCTTTTCAATCTCGTCGAAGAGTACCACCGAGTAGGGTTTGCGCCGAACAGCCTCTGTGAGTTGTCCGCCTTCTTCGTAGCCCACATAGCCCGGAGGCGCACCCACAAGGCGACTAACGCTGAATTTCTCTTGATACTCTGACATATCGATACGCGTCATCAGCGTTTCGTCGTTGAAGAGATATTCGGCAAGAGCCTTTGCCAGCTCCGTCTTACCCACGCCCGTCGTGCCCAAGAAGATGAACGAACCGATGGGACGCTTGGGGTCTTGCAGACCTGCCCGACTGCGGCGAACAGCATCGCTTACGGCCTGAATGGCCTCGTCCTGTCCGATGACACGTTTGTGGAGTTCGCCTTCCATGTGTACAAGTTTTTCGCGCTCGCTTTGCAGCATTCGGCTGACGGGTATTCCCGTCCAGCGGCTCACTACATCGGCGATATCGTCGGGCGTCACTTCTTCTTTGACAAGAGCTTCTGCGCCTTGGCGCTGATGGAGTTGCTCCTGGATAGAGTCGATTTCGTCCTGCAAGGCCTTTAGTTTGCCGTAGCGAATTTCAGCAACTCGCTCGTAGTTACCTTCACGCTCTGCGCGGTCGGCCTCAAACTTGAGTTGCTCCATTTGTTTCTTATTGTCCTGAATCTTGTTGAGCAATTCGCGTTCGCCTTCCCACTTTGCGCGGAAGTCCTTTTCGCGTTCCTCCAATTCGGAAATTTCTTTGTTGAGGGCAGCAAGTTTCTGCTCGTCGTTTTCCCGCTTGATGGCCTCCCTTTCAATTTCGAGCTGGCGCAAGCGTCGCGTGATTTCGTCGAGCTCTTCTGGTTGGGAGTCGCGCTCCATTCGCAGTTTTGCGGCAGCCTCGTCCATGAGGTCTATGGCTTTGTCGGGGAGGAAACGGTCGGAGATGTAGCGATGAGAGAGTTGGGCAGCGGCAATGAGAGCATCGTCCTGAATACGCACCTTGTGGTGGTTCTCATAACGTTCTTTCAGGCCGCGAAGAATGCTGATGGCATCCTCCACACTTGGTTCGTCCACCAACACGGTTTGGAATCGGCGTTCGAGTGCCTTGTCCTTTTCGAAATACTTCTGGTATTCCTCCAGCGTGGTGGCTCCGATGGTTCGGATTTCGCCACGTGAGAGAGCCGGCTTGAGGATATTGGCAGCGTCCATGGCTCCCTCGCCTTTGCCCGCGCCTACAAGGGTGTGGATTTCATCAATGAAGAGGATAATCTCTCCGTTGGAGTTGGTCACTTCATTGACAACGCTCTTAAGACGTTCCTCAAATTCGCCCTTATATTTGGCACCAGCCAGCAGTGCACCCATGTCAAGACTGAAAAGCTGCTTGTTCTTCAGATTCTCAGGCACATCGCCACGAACGATACGTTGCGCCAGACCTTCAACTATGGCTGTTTTACCCGTACCTGGTTCGCCGATGAGGATAGGATTATTCTTACTGCGGCGACTCAAGATTTGCAGAACGCGGCGAATCTCCTCGTCGCGACCAATAACGGGATCGAGTTTGCCTGTGCGGGCTTCGTCCACGAGGTTGCGGGCGTATTTGCCCAGTGCTTGGTAGGTGTCCTCGCTCGAAGCAGAGTCGGCCTTGCGTCCACCGCGCAATTCTTTGGTGGCAGCTATCAAACCGTTCTCCGTAACGCCTGCATCGCGCAGCATCTGGCTGGCCAAACCTTGGGTTTGAAGGATGGCGAGCAGGAGAGGCTCGAGGCCCACGAATTGGTCGCCATCTTTCTTGGCAATGTCAGTTGCCTTAGTCAGTGCCTCGTTGGCATCGCGGTCCAGATAAGGCTCGCCGCCACTCACACGGGGCTGACTTTGGAGTTCGCGGTCTACAACCTGCTGCAAAGTATTGGCGTTGACGCCCATCTTACCGAAAAGAAATTGTGTGACGTTTTCCCCCACTTGCAGGATACCTGCCAAGAGGTGCAGAGCCGTAACGGCTTGTTGCCCGCCGCTTTGTGCGCAGTTGACAGCCTGTTGTACGGCTTCTTGTGCTTTAATTGTGAAATTATCGAAGTTCATAAGTTTTTTATTTTTATTATTTTGCCATACAATAAAACAAAGGCCGCGCCAAATGGAATAAGAGTGACATTTTGTCAGTGGTTCGTGCAAAATAATACAAAAAACATCCGCCAGAATGAGTGGCGGATGTTGATATGGGAAGCCTATGAATAGGCGGATTAGTTGTCGATGCGCTGCGTTTCGCGGGCCATTTTGATGAGCTCGGGGGAGATGTGGCAGTAGCCACTTGGGTTCTTATCGAGGTAGTCTTGATGATATTCCTCGGCAGCATAGAAATTCTTCAGCGGCATTACTTCTGTGGCAATCGGATCAGAGAAAGCGAAACTTTCCTCGGCGACGGCGTCCTCTATGATGGCTTTGTCAGCCTCGTCCTCATAGTAGATTCCTGTTCTGTACTGTGAACCTTTGTCTGCTCCTTGTTCGTCGACCTGCGTAGGGTCGATCGTCAGGAAATACATACGGAGCAAAAAGAAAAGAGGTACTTTCTTATCGTCGTATTCCACCTTTACGGTTTCGACGAAGTGGGTTGTGTCGGAGCAGACCTCCTCGTAAGTTGGGTTTTCCGTATTGCCGTTGGCATAGCCCACGGTTGTATTAACCACTCCGTGTATCTGTTTGAAATAGTGCTCAGTGCCCCAGAAGCAGCCACCAGCTAAATAAATTGTCTTCACTATTTTGTTTGTATTTTAATGTGCTAATCGCGAGCGGTATATCGCACGGATTAGCACATTTCTTTATTTCAGTTGCGATTCGATCGGGTCACGGTATTGCGCTTGTAGGCGGCGTAGCTCCTTGCGAAGCTCTTTCGTGATTTTCTCCGTACCAGGCTGACCGTAGATATTATTGAGTTCGTGCGGATCATTCTTCAAGTCGAAGAGTTCCCATTCGTCGATGTCGTTGTAGAAGTGAATAAGTTTCCAGCGATCCGTACGTACGCCGTAATGGCGCTTGACACTGTGTTCCGCAGGATACTCGTAGAAGTGGTAGTAAATACTCTTGCGCCAGTTCTTCGGGTGCTGTCCTTTCAGCAGCGGCAGAAGGGAAACGCCATCCATGTCGGCCGGAATCGGCGCACCTGCCAATTCGAGGAAAGTTGGGGCATAGTCGATGTTTTGTACCATCTCTTTGATTTCTCCGCGGCCTTTGAAGTCAGCGGGAAGGCGCATAACGAGTGGCGTGTTAAGGCTCTCCTCGTACATGAAGCGCTTGTCGAACCATCCGTGCTCTCCCATGTAGAATCCCTGGTCGGAAGTGTAGACCACAAGGGTTGAATCGAGCAGGTTGAGGCGTTTGAGCTCATCCAGTACTCTACCTACGTTATCATCGAGGGACTTTGTCACTTTGGCGTAGTCGCGCATGAATCGCTGGTACTTGAATTCGGCCAACTCGTGCCCAGAAAGATTGCGCTGCTCGAAGTCGGCTGTAATACTGTCATAGAAGCAGTCGTAGTCGGCACGGTCGCGTGAATCCATACGTCCAATCATGTTGAGGTACGAATCTGTTAGGCGCGTGGCTGCTCCAGGTGTATAGATTTTGTCATCATAGACAATGTCCATGTCGTGGGAGGAAGCGATGCTCATTTCCTGAGCTGCTGCTGCGACTCTGCCTTTGTAGTCGTCGTAGAAAGTATCGGGTACTTTGAAAGTCTTATCCTCGTACTCGCGGAGATACTTGAGTTCGGGCAGCCAACAACGGTGGCAGGCCTTATGATGGATGAAAAGAGCAAAAGGTTTGGACTTGTCGCGCTGCTTCTCTAACCAGTTGATGCTTTTGTCCGTGATGATGTTGGTGATGTATCCTTTCTCTCGTACGGTTTCGTTCTTCATTGTGATGAAGTCGGGGTTGTAGTAATCACCTTGTCCTGGAATGATGTTCCAGTAGTCAAAGCCCGTGGGCTGGCTGATAAGGTGCCACTTTCCGATGAGGGCTGTCTCGTAGCCCGCCTTTTGAAGAAGTTTCGGCATGGTCTGTTGCGATCCGTCGAAGATGCCGTGCTCGTTGTTGGTGAAGCCGTTGTTGTGAGAATGTTTGCCCGTCAACATACAAGCACGTGAAGGGCCCGAGAGGGAGTTAGCCACGTAGGAATTGACAAACCTAATGCCGTCGCGAGCAATGCGGTCTAAGTTGGGAGTAGAAATATGGCTCTTGTCATAACAAGACATCATTTGCGCCGTATGATCGTCGGTCATGATGTAGACTATATTGTAGCGCTGAGCAGCTGCAGCCATGGGCAGCAATGAGAGCAGAGCTACAGCTTGGGTTTTCTTTTTCATAAAGCGGGAGGTGGGAGTTATAAAAAGAAAGGAGTATTAAAATTAGGGAGGGGTATATACATATCGACGCGAGAAGTATGCCTTTTCAGAGACATTCTTCTCGCGTCAAGTTGTATTTAAGCTTTGTCAGAACCGGCGGCTTGCTTGTTCACCGTTTTCTCAACGATGTCGATGAGTCGCTTACCCAAAGCATCGGCTTCCTCAATGGTATGTGCCTCTGAGAATATGCGGATGATGGGTTCGGTATTGCTTTTTCTGAGGTGCACCCACTTGTCGGCGAAATCAATCTTCAGACCGTCGATGTCAGTAAGGTTCTCGTTGGCGAACTCCTTTCTCACTTCGGATAGAATAGCGTCGAGGTCAGTTTCGGGCTGCAAATCGATGCGGTTCTTTGCGATAGCGTAGAGCGGATACTGTGCTTTCAGCTGTGAAGGCGTTTTGCCCGACTTTGCCATATAGGTAAGCATCAAGGCAATACCAACTAATGTGTCGCGGCCATAGTGGGCTGCGGGATAGATGATTCCGCCATTTCCCTCGCCGCCGATCACGGCGTTGGTTTCCTTCATCTTCAGCACGACGTTAATCTCGCCGACAGCAGAAGGACTATACTGTCCACCGTTTTTCTCCGTCACGTCGCGCAGGGCACGGGTGGACGAGAGATTACTAACGGTGTTTCCTTTCGTGTGTTGGAGAACCCAGTCAGCACAAGTAACAAGGGTGTATTCTTCTCCATACATTTCGCCATCTTCTTGGATGAAAACCAAGCGGTCTACATCGGGGTCACAAACAAAACCGATGTCGTAGTGCTTTTCTTTCATCACGCTGCAAATCTCATCCAGATTCTTGCGCAGCGGTTCGGGATTGTGGGCAAATTGTCCGTTGGGCTCACCATTTAGTATGTCATAAGTCACGCCCAGCTGGTCGAGAAGTTTTGGTAGGATAATGCCACCCACGGAATTGATAGTGTCGAGGCAGACGTGGAACTTAGCGTTTCGAATTGCTTCTACATCTACCAGTTCCAAACCCTTGACCATATCAATATGGTATTGGTCGTAGATGTCTTTTTCTTCGTAGCTTCCGAGCTCATCAACATCGGCGTAGACAAAAGAATGTTCATCGTCGGCTAGGCGAACCACCTCCGCAGCCTCAGCTGGGGGAATAAATTCTCCGAGTTCGTTGAGGAGCTTGAGCGCATTCCACTGTCGTGGATTGTGAGAAGCCGTCAGGATGATACCTCCCACGGCGTTTTCAGCAGGAACGGCAATTTCTGTCGTTGGAGTAGTGGCCAGGCCGATGTTGACTACATCGAAGCCCAATCCCATAAGAGTGCCGCAGACACAGTGGCTCACCATTTCGCCTGAAATGCGTGCGTCGCGTCCTACGACAATTTTTTTCTGTACTTTTCCGCCAACTTTTGCAGCACGGAGGGTTGCATACGCTGTCACGGACTTTACAATGTCGAGCGGATTAAGTGTATCTCCAGTGTGACCGCCGATAGTTCCGCGGAAACCAGAGATAGATTTTATGAGTGTCATTTATTTTTAATTAGGTTTTAGTTCTCTTAATAGGCAGCACAAAGTTAAGAAAGTTCAGAAGAAACTGCAAGAAGTTTTTATAGGAAATTGAGCTTAAAAATAGCAAATCTCCACAAGGTTTTCTTGGTTCTTGTGGAGATTTGGCGGTTATTTCCCAAGCGGAGAATAGTCCACTTTTTTAGTGTGGTCATCATCGTAAACGGCGTTGCGTATCTCTTTGGCTGATACTTCTACTTTTGTTCGTGTGAGTTCAGGAACGTTGAAACTCTTGAGTAATAGTTTGTTCTCTTCAGGATCGGCTTGTGGCAGGACGAAGGCTTTGTGGGCACGGCCCTCCTTGTCGAAATAAGCAATGAAGGGGCGCGTGTACGAGCCGTCCATACGGCGACTGCTGAACACAATCCAGCGGCCGTTGCTCGACCATGTGTGGTAGCTGTCGACATCGGGGCTATTGGCCTCCGTGAGCGGGCGAATCTCACCCGTCTTTAAGTCCTTGATCCATTGGTCGCTCGATTTGTGCCAGATGTGGAACTGACCGTATTTTCCGAGGGTGAAGAGCAAGTATCGCCCATCGGGACTGACGCGCGGAACACTTGCGCTGAGGCTCATATCTGTGCAGTTCACCTCCAGTTGTGGAGGGCCGAAGCGGCGGGTTTGCTCATCGAATGTCATACTATATATATTATAGCGTACAGAGTCGTGGCGTTCCAAAATGCGATTGATAGCCAAACTGTCGGGTAGCCCTTTGAAATCTGGCACATAAGCGTCGCAATAGTAAAGCTTCTTACCATCGGGCGCCCAACAAGGGAACGTTTCGAAATGGTCGTTGGTCTTGAAAATATTTGAGAGCTTGTTGTTGTCCGCATCATAGAAAACGAGGTCGCTGGCATAGTCCACCACCTCTATCTTATTCTTATTGATCATGTGGAAAGCCTGGCCCGTCTTGTTGCTTGAGAAAACCACCCAGTTGCGCGTTGGGTGCCACGTTGGATATACGGTGCTGGCCAGCGTAGAGTCGGTTTTCATATTTAGCTTCTCAATTTTCCCGTTTTCTATCAGCATTGTTCCGCCGTGTGCGGCGCGGACATGGAAGAGCATACGCTTCGTGTTGTGAGCCTGATAGTTGTGGCAATTGATGCAATGGTTCTCTTTTTCTTCAAACGTGCGATTGTTTTCGTAAATCGGCGTTTGTTCGAAATTTTCCAAGTCGCGCTGATAGATGCCCAGTTGGCGATAGAGCTCATAGCTGGGTTCGATGAGGCGATAAGAGAGGTATTTGTCGATAGGTTCTTCGGCCACATGGATAACGTATTTCGGGAAACTCACCCACAGGTCGTTTCGCTCAGCATAGAGTTCCACGCTCAAATCGCGGCCCTTGTTGGCCGTGAGCAGCTTGCGCCATTCAGTGCTGTCGAGGAGGAGTTTTCCATCCTCATTACCGCCTGCAACGAGTTGCGCGCCCTGTCCTTGGATGACTCCCACAAAGTTGTTGCCCGGAGCTGTCACCTGGAAATTGAGTGGGGCAATGTTGGGCGGAATAGTGATGTTGCGGTAGTCGGGGTATATACCTGCCTCCTCCTTCACGGGAGTAGCATTTTTGGGAATACTCACCTCCTTGGCGCAGGAAGCAAAGGCAAAGATGGCGAGCAAAAAGCAATATATTTTTTTCATAATTCAGCTGAGCAATTTAGTTGACCTGTCCTTTGTCCTTATTATTGTTGGCCACATTGCCTTCATTGTTTTCGCAGAAATAATAGTAGAAATAAGTACCCAACCAATCCTGTTTCAAGTTGGCGCGTAGGGCTGGCTTATCCTTGGTATAGGGGCGGGCCGCCATGATGAAGGCTTGGAGATTGGCCATAATCATTTGGTTCACTCCAAACTGCTTTGCCACGTCTTGATAGCCTTCTTTGATAGCGAGGCAGGCGAGGGCTTCTTGCATGGTTTGAGAAATGGGCATTCCTTTCTGCATCATGAAATTTATGCGCGGGAGCAACGCCACCAAGTCTTTGGAATAGAGACACGCCGCTGCCGAGGTGATGAGCGTTTCGTCGGCGCCTTTGTTCACGCCGAGGTTGTAGCCCAAGAACACAGGCTGGCGATAGTTTTGTTCGAAAAGATCCTCTTTGGGGAGAAACTTCTTGACGCTTGCCAACTCCAAGTCTTCGTCGATGAGCTTAGGATTGTTGAGCATCGGCTCATAGCGATCCACAAAAGCTTGCTCAAACGGAACATGCTTCAATATGTTGAGGTATTTCTCGGCCAACTCTTTCTCGCCAGTCAGAATGGCGCAGAGCACGCAGCGCTTGAGATTGCGTGTGGTAGGGCCGTCCATCACGATGCGTTCAAAGGCATAGTGGTAGGCAGGTTGCACAAGTCCGGCGGAAAAGTCGCAATCCGCCTGGAGGAGTCCGTACTCCTCGCTGCCGTCCACCTTTTTCAGGCCCGCATCGGGGTAGTCGTAAGGAATTTCAAAAAGGCGATCCAAGAGCTGATCGGTGCGAAGCAGCGCTATGGCGTGGTAGGCGGCTACGATGCGGGTGGGGCGGCGCGCCGACATGGCATCGTCGATCATTCCCTCCCAGTCTTGCTCCATCATCTTGTTCTGCATCTTAGCTCCGAGAATGTCGTTTTGATGGCGATACATGGCATCGGCATAGAGACCAGCGAAGCCTGCCACGGCCAATAGGATACCGATGCGCAGACCTTTCTCTTTTGCCGCGGACTGCTCTTTGCCACGGCGGATGAAGCGCATAATTTGTGTCACTACGAAGAGCACCACCAGTGTGATAAACGGGATGAGCATCAGGCGGCTCGGCTCGGCTTTGTAGTAGAGGTTGGTACCCATTTCAACAATGTAAGCCATGATGGCAATGGGCAGGAGAAAGGCTATGCCCCGCCAGCGGGCAGGGATGCGGAAGATGGCGTCCAACTGGCAGGCGATGGCCGTGAGGAGAGCGGAGAGGATGAGACCTCCCACCCATTTCGACTTGAATACTATCATCAGATAGCGACCGAACCAAAAGAGATGACCGAGGGGCGTATCGGTGAGAAACTTCATGGACATGGCATCGCTCATCACAAAGGCGTCTTGCTGCGCCCGCACAAAGACATCGCCATAGACGAAAGTGCAGAAAACGAACAACAACACGAAGCCGCTAATTTTGATAAAAGGATTCCAGCAAAACGGTTTTTTAGGCTTCACGGCCTTTGCTGGTGTCTGCTTTGCGGGGGCTTTGTGTTGCGGCTTGTAAGTTTTTTTGTGTGACATTATCAAGGTATATGATTACTTTGCTGACAAAGGTACAATTTTTTGCGGATAAGGTTTGCGGTTTCTTTGTTTTAGCCGCGAAAGGAGAGTTTTGGCCCACGAATTTTCACGAAAGGGGCGAAAGGGCACGAATTTATTTTTTCAATATCTCATCTGTGAGCAGTGATTTAAGAAGAAAATTCGTGCTCATTCGCCTTATTCGTGTCCTTTCGTGGGCTTAAAACCAAAGGAAGTATATCCCCGTAAAGAATCTTCGCAGTTTTGTGTCCTCGAGAATTGCGCGAAAATCAGCGGCAGATAAAGCGGTCTGTTCTGCTTCTATCTGCGCAAACCCGTTGTATAAGGCTATCGGCAGATACAATAAGGCTGTTGGCGGATATCCTTATTGCGTCGGCTGACATCCTTATTGCGCTGGCGGATAGAATAAGGGAAATTTTGCGGGGAATGGTGTAAGTAAATGCGCCTACAATACTGCAATGCCACTTCAGGGTGGGAAAGTTCTGAAAAACGAAGGCGCGAATGCGCATTCTTCATCTAAAAATGAGTGGAATTGGAGCGTTCTCAGTTTTTGTTGAGAAAATCGTTTGTCAAGTTATTGGGCGGTAAGGCGCTATATGGAGCATATAAAAAGGGAACTTCCAACTTGTGGAAATTCCCTTGTATAGAAAAACAGTGAAGGCACGAAGCCTTGTTTTTATTCCTGAAAAGTGTTTAAGAGGTTATTGTACTGACCAGCAGGGCCGCGCTGACCTACGATTTGCTTAATGAAGATATTCATTTCAATCTCGTGCTGATCGGCGCTCTCAAAGAGCTTCCACTGTGCTCGAGCACGCACCAAGTTGTGGTCGGCATACTGCGTTTTGTAATATACATCTCCGTTGATGTAGTCGATAAGGAAACGCACTGCTTGCATATAGGGGAAGAGTTTTGCGGCGTAGGGGAGGTTTTCTATCTCAACGGGAGTTAGGAACACACCAGCACTACGGAGATAGCCCTTAGTGAACGACTTGAAGATTTCGATATTGAAATTCACGTTGTCCAGGTTCGGGTCGTCCTCTTTACCCGTGTTGGCAGCAGAGCGTAGGTAGTCGCCAAAATCAGAGAAGATAAAGTTGGGCATCACCGTATCGAGATCGATGACACAAAGCACTTTACCATCTTTGTCGAAGAGAATGTTGTCGACTTTCGTATCGCAGTGGCAGATGCGCTTCTTGAGTTTGCCTTCACGCTGCAAGCGTTCGGCTTTTGTCATCTCTTCTGCGCGTGCTTGAATAGCCTCGATGAGATCGCGCACATTGTCCACGCGGCCGCTGCGGTTCTCCTTAGCAGCTTCTTCGAGTTGGTGGAGGCGGAATTCGAGATTGTGGAAATCCTTAATGGTTTCACCCAGTTCTACGGGTATATCTGCCAACCAGCTCTGGAACTGTCCGAAAGTTTCGCCTACGATGAAACTCGTTTCGGGAGTAACCTCCGTCATGCTCGTAGTATCGGGGATATAAACCATTATGCGCCAGTATTTCTGTCCGTCGGAGTAGTAGAACTTGCCATCCTTTGCAGGTACGAAACGCAGGCACTTGCGCTCGATGTCCTCTGTGTTGTTGGCCTCCAGCTTTTTGCGGATATGGTCGGTGACGTGGATGATGTTGTTCATCAGCATATCAACGTCGGGGAAAATCTGGTTGTTGATGTGTTGCAGTACGTAGTCGGGAGCTTCACCCTCTGTGGTGACTTTGTAAGTAGTGTTGATGAGTCCGTTACCAAGGGGAGCTACGTCAAGCACCTTGCCCGTTACGTCAAAATTGGCTACGATGTTGAGCAATTCTTTTTGTTCCATAGGTTTATAGTTGTATGTTTTTGTTTGTTATTATTTTTTTCCAAAACGCAAAGAAAGTAATTTTATTTCACAACGGCAACACAAAACAACAAAAAGGGACTGCTTCCAGCTGTGTGGAAGCAGTCCTTTGCTTACTTTAAGTGGGTTCGTCGGTCGGAAGTTTGAAATTCTGACCGCGAAAGAGGTGTTATTAGAAAGCTACTTTTTTGCCATTCACGATATAGAGACCTTTGCTCGCGTTCGTTACGCGACGGCCCTGGAGATCGTGGATGATAGTTTCTGTAGTATTGGTGTTCACCGCCATGTCTTGAATGCTCGTTTCGAGGCCTTTGAGCGGAGTGAAACGTAACTTATAAGTGTATGTGCCACTGCTGGGGCAGAGATACTTATTCAGTGTGCCTGCACCGCACGAACCATTGCCGAGACCTTTCTGCATATAGTCGAAATGAACAAAGACATCGCGCTGACCAGTGGGCAAGTTCCACATGTGGCGGTTAGCCTTCAGCGTGGCATCGTCATAATGAAGCGCAGAGAAAGCTACTTGGCCTTCGGTTTCCACTTTGACGCCGTTGCCCTCATCATCGGACAAGGTGAGATAGCGCAAGCCTTCGTGGTTGCCAGTGCTTTGCGGGCGAGCGTAAGCTTCGAGCTGCTCGCTGACAGTTGACTGATAGAGTCCGAAGAAAGAACCTTCCTTGCGGTCTACATAATTGGCCAAAGGACCACGTGCATAATAGGTCAGATTTTCGAATGAGCTGGGGAAGCGCATACCCATACCAATGCGGCGGAGGTTGGCAACAACCGGAGAGAAAGATGCCTCCAAATCGACAATGCCATTAGCGTAGACAGTGTAAGTAAAGACATAGGGGCAGCGATTGCCTTGAACGTTGTACTTAACAGTAGCAGAGAGACTGTCGGAAGCCACATTGATGGTCCATGTCTTATCGCTAACGCCAGTGGCCTGGTTGTAGTTTTCAGCACCACCATAGGGTTCTTCGTTTTCTACATAGCGATAGTGAGCAAGTTCGGGGCCTTGAGCCGGATTAAAGATGTTTTGACCATCACACTTCCAAGAGCGAAGGCCGCCACTGCGTGTGAAGACGATTGTGTTCTTGCCAGTGTTGAACGTGATATCGTAGTCGGTCTTCTTGATTTGCATCTTGTTGGTGGTGTTGCTGACAACGGGGAGAGCAGCAGGGCGCGCCTGTAATTGATCCTCGAATGTTACCAGTTCGTAGCCAGCATCGCACCAATCGGAAGCTTCGTTCACACAAAGTGCGAGTTGGAGGAAGTATTCGTGGGCAGTTTCCAGTGTGGTAGTATAAGGTACGCTCACCATTGTGGTTTGCAGTGGCTGGCAGTTGAGAGCTGTTGTTCCCGTTTCTACTGTTTCTCCGTCCTTCAATACTTTCCATGCGAGTTTGAAGGTATTAAGATTCAGCTGCGGATAGTTGTTTGTCAGACGGTATAATTTGTTGCCCATCTTCTTGAAGTCAACATACTGATACACCTTTTTCACTTCCGTGAGTTCGGCACTCCATGAGCGGTCAGCGTTGATAATTCCGTTGTTCACGAAGTTTCCCTGGTGAGGGCCGGGCTTGTCGTAGCCACTGATGTATTTAGGATAGCCGTTCAAAGTAGTTGTTTTGGCTTTGATGTCGTTGGCTTCGTAGATACTT
The DNA here is from genome assembly GCF_014195585.1 of Alloprevotella rava. Classification (GTDB taxonomy): domain Bacteria; phylum Bacteroidota; class Bacteroidia; order Bacteroidales; family Bacteroidaceae; genus Alloprevotella; species Alloprevotella rava. The sequence goes on from NZ_JACICA010000003.1 coordinate 239,498, forward strand.
TGATCTACCCAGTCCCAGATGCAGCCACCGAGACCATAGTTAGAACCAATGATGGCGTCCCAGTATTCACGGAGATTACCCACCGAATTACCCATCGCATGGGCATATTCGCAGAGGAAATAGGGCTGTTTGCGCCAGTTGTTTCCAGCAAGTCTTTGTACCTCATTTACATCTTTGTACATCACACTCCAGATGTCCGTACCAGCAGTATTATCATTGGTACTTCCTTCATAATGGATGGGGCGACTGCTATCAAAAGCTTTCACCACTCCATGAATTGTTTCAAAATTGCTAAAGCCGCTAGATTCGTTTCCAAGGCTCCAAATGATGGCTGAAGGGTGGTTGAAGTCGCGTCGAACCATACTCATCACGCGGTCTTGCATTTGTGGCAGCCAAGAGATCTTGCCTGCGATAGCACCATTCGGGTTGCGCAGGTTGTCATTCCAGTTCTTATGGCATTCAAGGTCTGCTTCGTCCACAACGTAAAAGCCGAGGTGGTCCATCATCGCCATCATTTTTGCCTGGCGAGGGTAGTGGCTGGTGCGCACCGTGTTGATGTTGGCCTTCTTCATAAGCGTCAAGTCCGTCCACATAGTGGCAACATCGATGGCACGGCCCAAAACGGGGTGCGTGTCCTGTGTGTTGACGCCTTTGAGGTAGGTACGGTTGCCGTTCACAAAGAACTGGCCGTTTCTGATTTCGAGAGAGCGGAAGCCATACTTTGTGGCAAACGCTTCCTCTTCGTTGCTGCCGTTGAGCTGGCTCACGATGAGCGTGTAGAGGTTAGGAGCGTCTGGCGACCATAGTTTGATGCCGCTGAGCTGGCCCAAATTGATGGTGTTCTGCTTGATGCTGTCGCCTGCTGCAAAGGTGATGGTGGCTGATTGCGTAGCCACTTCAGAACCAGAGGGGTCGAGCAGCGAAAGACGTACAGTGCGGTTGCCAGCCACTTTAGAGGGGTTGGCCATGGTGATGGACACGTTTGGCGTTGCAGTGCGTGCAGATGCGTGTACATTGGCCGTGATGAGGTGGTCCTGAATGTAAGTTTTGGGTGTAGCATAGAGATACACATCGCGGTGTATACCTGTCATGTGCCACATATCTTGTCCTTCAAGATAAGAGGCATCGCTCCATCGAATGTTCTGCAAACTGATATTGTTTTCTCCTGGGCGCACGAAGTTGGTCACATCAAATTCGCTGACGTTATTGGCCTCCTGCGTGTAGCCTACATATTTGCCGTTTACCCAGATATAGCTAGCACCGTAGATACCATCGAAATGGAGCACTACGCGCTGATCTGCAAATTCAGAGGGCAATACAAAATTGCGGCGATATGAAGCAACGGAGTTGAGAACATTACTGTTCATATTGATATAAGGAGGATTGTCGCTGAACGGATACTGCACGTTGATGTACGTAGGCTGTCCGTAGCCCTTCATCTCTAAGCAAGAGGGTACAGAAATAGTGTCCCACGCAAATGCATCAACGTTGTCGCCGTAGAAGTCTTCTCCTGGACGATTGTTAGTGCCTTCCTGCCATTTCAGATTCCAAACACCGTTGAGCGACATCCAGCGTGCGCCCGTCGGGTCAAGCCATGGCTTGGCGAAGCGCTCTGTATCAGCTTTCAGTTTGGCCGTTGTAGCGTAGGGAAGGTAAGTGGCGTGAGCCGGCTCATTGTTGATGCGGAAGATTTTCTCGTTTTCCCATTCCTCTTTCTCTGCAACAACGCTCGGCACCTCTGCGAAGCGGAAGCGCGTACCCGCAGCTGTTGCTTCGGTATTGTTAGCTAACTGATCATTAGTGCCGCTACACAGATAATAATAAGAACCTTTATATTGTGTCCGCAGTTGATAGACACCGTTAGAAGTATCCACACTAACTATTTCTATTTGCTGATTTGTATTTGTTGGGTTAGCGCTCCACTGAAGAGGGTACATCTTACTATTGAGAGCCATGTCTATGGCGCTGTTATAAGCGTCGCTGATGATAAGATATTTTTCCGTTCCTTTTAAATTGTCCGGCTGCTCAAAACGCCAAGTGCGCGCTGTGGCAGAACAATCAGCGAAAGTGTTCAGATAAAGTCGTGCATCATTAGCACCGTTATCCCAATTGGTTACAACGAGTTGCATACTCTCATTGTAAATAGCGTAGCATTTTCCTGCTTTAGGTTTTGCGCCATAGGTTTGCGCCTGCACAGAAAATGCACTAACAGCAAAGAACCCCATAGTGAGAAGGTTCTTTAGCTTAGGTAAAAAAAGATTCATTTTATTGTTGTTTCTGGTTTGTTTTATGTTGCAGTTTGCGGGCAAAGATAAGAAAAAAATACAAGCCAGTGTATCTTATCTTCTTTTTTACTTACATTTGCAGCTGCTAATTATAGGTAGCAAAATAGACTTAATGTGTTTTTAGGTAGAATAAGCTAAAATTTTAACGTATCCCTTTGATAAAGATGAAGATATGAGGAAAGTATTACTCTTTATGCTCTTTTTTGCAGCGCTGTCCGCAATGGGGGCAATCCAGTTTAATGAAACGACGCGTTATCGTTTGGTGTGTAAAAAGTTTGGCACTGGTGGCATAGGACTAGGTACATACCACACTAGCACGGCCTTAGTATATTATGACATATATGCCCAGGCGGCAACGGCAGATGCTTGGTGGTATATCCGCAAGAATGGTAACGGCTATACTTTTCAGAATGCTGCAACGGGGCAATACCTATATCATGAACCAACGCGTGAGGAACAAGTGGCTAAAGGCCTTCGTCTGTGCAACGCTGTCACTTCCGACAGTGCGCGTTGGAAGTTGACGTACAAAACTTCCTTTTTTGAAATTTCTAACAAAGCTGTTCCAACGCAGTACATCAACTGCCGTACTGATGGCTCTTACCTTGTTGGTACTTATTATCATGCAGATGATAACGGGCATTTCGAGATTTTTGATGAACAAGGCCGTCAAGTCAAAGATGATGAGCAGTCCGATCCGCTGCGCACTCCTTTATCTGGTTATGTAGATACGCTCCGCTTGAACAATAAAGACCTTGTCTACGATACTCTGGGCGGACGCTTCTTTTTCTCTGTCCGTAAACGCTATCGTGACGGGCGCGACTTTTCAGCAGCAGTAACGTTGTCCGCGCAGCCAGGTGTTACACTGTCGCTCGATGGACAAGAGCTGTCGGACGGCGGAACGATTACGATTCACGGCGTAGATTGCGGAAAGACTTATCCTATCGTTGTGAGTCGCAACGGAAGTGTGGTAGCCTCCGTTCCGCTTCAGATGACGTTCCTTCCCATTGTCGAAATGAACGTTACCTCACCCAATCAGACCACTTATACCCGCGGTTCCATTCGCGTGACCGATCCCGGTGTCACTGGCTATGATTCTCTCTACGTGGCCGGCTTTCGTATTCGTGGCGCGTCGGCAACCAACTATCAGAAGAAGTCGTATGCCATTAAATTGTATGAAGCTAATGGTGAATCGAAGGATGTAGAATTTCTTGGCAAACGTTCTGACAACAATTGGATCCTAGATGCGATGGTGATTGATAAGGCTTGTATGCGCAATCGCCTTTCTACCGATCTGTGGAAGGATATCCACACCGAACCATATTATGCACAATTTGAGAAAAAGAAGATTCGACCCTACACTCGAGGCGAATTTGTTGAAGTGTTTCTCAATGGTGCCTACCACGGCCTTTATTGTATGACCGAGAAGATAGACCGTAAGCAACTGCGCTTGAAGAAGTCGAAAGGCGACACTATACACAGCTTGCTCTATAAATCAGGACAATGGAGCTACGAAGTTCTTTTTGGTCACGAGTTGGGCTATCCCTCTACGACGGGCAGAACTCCGGCTAGATACAGCAATTATTATGATTCTTGGTGTAATTGGGAATTGAAATATCCCGACTTAGAAAAGGGTGAGAAGATTGATTGGGGACCACTTTACAATGCTATCAATTTCTGCGCTACTTCTTCTGATGTAGAATTTGATAAAGGTGTTGAGTCCTATCTGGATCTTCCTGTTTTGCGCGATTATTATCTCTTCCTCGACTTACTTTTTGCTTACGACAATGACGGAAAGAATATGTATTATGCCCTTTATGACTTGCAGAAAAATAATGGGCAGAAACTGACCATAGTACCTTGGGACCTCGATGCCACTTGGGGGCGTAGCTGGGATGGTTCTAACGATGACCAGAAAGATCCTACGGCTGATTGGTCAGTAGTGCGCCGAAGTTATACAGGAGGTCTTACCTACTACAACCGCTTGGAGCAAAGTCCTTATCATAACTGGTCGCAAATGTTGGCCGACCGCTATGCCGAACTCCGTTTGTCGAAGAAGATAGATGCCGATAGTTTAGTGGCACGTATCACCGAATACGCCACACTCTTCAGCGACAGTCGCGCCGATCAGCGTGAAGGCTCATCTTGGTATATGTACCACGGCGAAATACAAAAGGACGTGGAATATATGAAGAACTGGATAAAGGCTCGCGTACCCGCGCTCGACAGGAAGTATAGTTTCGATCCCACTATCTCTGGTCTGCGCCAGGTTTCCGATAAGCCTTATGTGAGTGCAGCAGGCGGAATGGGCAGCATCACCTTTAGTAGCAGTGCGCCACAAATGGTACAAATCTATACCATTGATGGCCGCCTCTATCGCACCATTCGTCTGACTCAAAGCGTAGAGACCGTCGGCGGTATTCCTGCAGGTCTCTATCTGACCGCTGGACAGAAAGTATTAGTACAGTAAGTTTTTTCTCCCTAAAGAAGGGGCGTCAGTCATCGTCTCCGTCTTCCATGAAACTGTCGTCAAAGGCAACAGGCATCATGAAGTCATCGATGGCGCGACGCTCTTTTTTTGTAGGCCGACCTGTGCCACGTGCGCGATCAACAAATCCGCTGATACGGCTCATTTCGAGCATTTCGTACTGTTGCGGGTCTGTGATGTTTTCCAATACATCGGGCACGAGCTTTGCTCCCACGCGTTTCTCGATGGCTTGTTTTACGCGAAACGTGTAGGTCACTGGCGGTTTGCGCACGCTCACTATGTCGCCCTCCTTCACAGTCCGTGCAGGCTTAGCTGCGGCATCATTGATTCTTACGCGATTATTCTTGCAGGCATCAGCAGCTATAGTGCGCGTCTTGAAGATGCGGGCTGCCCAGAGCCATTTGTCCAATCGTGCTTCCATTTTTATTTCTTGTTGTAATTGTTCATTGCAAAGTCGATGCCGCTGAGTGCAAAGGCCTTGATAGTTTCGCAGGCTATGCCGACGCGTTCGTCCATAGCGGCCAAATCCTCTGCCCCGAACTGGCCGAGCACAAAGTCCACCTGTCCACCGCGAGGATAGTCGTTGCCGATGCCGAAGCGTAGGCGAGCGTACTGTTGTGTACCCAGTTGCTGCGTGATGCTTCTCAGACCGTTGTGTCCAGCCTCCGAACCGGAGGGCTTCAGGCGGAGTTTGCCAAAGGGAAGGGCGAGGTCGTCCACCACGATAAGGACATTTTCCAAGGGGATATTCTCTTTGTTCATCCAGTAGCGCACAGCATCACCGCTGGCGTTCATATAGGTGGACGGCTTTAGCAGAACGAGCATCTGATTCTTTACGCGCATCGTTCCAACAAAGCCGTAGCGTTTGTCCTCAAACTGCATTCCGGCCGACTTAGCCAGGGCGTCGACCACGCGGAAACCTATATTGTGGCGTGTGCCGTCGTATTCGTCTCCGATATTGCCGAGACCCACGATTAGGTATTTCATATCGTTTTCTTTGTTGATGAGGCCCACATTCATGTGGGGATGTCTGAAAAAGCCCGGAACTCGTGGAGCTCCGGGCTTGAATATATGTTCTTTGTCGTAACTGACAGAGCTATGCTAAAGCTGGTCTTACTCAGCAGCCTCGGCAGCAGCAGCGGTTGCGCTACTCATTGCAGCACGTGTCATCTTAACGCTGACAACGTTCACATCCTTCGGAGTAACGAGTTCGAGCTTATCGAAGCTCAACTCGCCAACCTTGATGCTCTTGCCGAGCTGCAGGTTCGTAACGTCGATAACGAGCTTCTCAGGGATGTCCTGATAGAGAGCCTTCACGTTGATCTTACGGATCAGCGTAGTCAAGCGGCCACCGGCGCGAACACCTTCTGCAAGACCCTTAGTCTGGATGGGCACACCGATAACGATGGGACGCTCTTCGTGTACCTCAAGGAAGTCGAGGTGGAGGATATTGTCCTTAACGGGGTGGAACTGAGCTTCACGGAGGATAGCCTTGTGATCTTCGCCGTCAATTTTGATGTCAATGAGGTAGATGTGGGGAGTGAAGATAAGCTTGTTAGCTTCTTTCTCTGAAATAGTGAAAGCGATAGCTACAGAGTTGCCGTTAGCGTCCTTCTGCTGACCGTAGAGGTTGCAGGGTACGAGACCTTCGCGGCGAGCTGCCTTCGTTGCTTTCTTACCTAAGTCGGCGCGCTTTGCACCAGATACAGAAATCTGTTTCATTTTCTTTGTTTGTCTTTAAGTGTGTTACTCTAAATTAATTGCTTAATTCGCCATCGCACGGGGAGCCTTCCTTTTTGTTTGGGCTCTCGGACAATTTCCGAATCGGCCGCGAAGTTACCATTTCTTTCTCGAATGACCAAGTGGCTCTGTGGCTTATTTCTTTCAGCGTGTATATAGATGCGGAGTATTATTTCTGTGTTTTGTAAATCTTTCCGTAATTCTATTGCCTCGAGAATGCGATGAAAACCAACTTGTTTATGTATGGACTGAAATAGCGCATTGGTGGCGCTTTTTGTATCCTTATTGTGTCCTCTCTTGATGGAGTTTTGAGAATGGTTTTTATGAGGAAAGTGGCGGATAGAATAAAGAAATCTGTAAACGCAATAAGGCTATCGGGTGGCACAATAAGGAAGCCGCTCAACGCAATAAGGATGTCGGCTGACACGATAAGGAAATTCCTGAAAATCCTATATTTTTCCGGTTGTTTTCTTCTGTTTGCTATCGGGCTTTTGTGTAAAAACCTGGGGCGGGGAGGCAAGTGTTGTTCTGATGGCTTATTTCGCCCTTTTGTGTCTGCCTGCGAGTAGATGTTTTTCTCTTTCGCTCTTTTCTTTGCTTTGGTGTGAGATAGTGTTTCCTTATTCTGTTCCTCTTTTCCCTTATTTTATTTTTCTATTTTGCTAACTCTGATTGTAAAGAAATTTGAGATATTTGTTGGTCTCTTTATTGCCTTGTATTTTTAAGACCTTCTCTTCGTGGTTAGTCCCCATAAGTGCGGCTTTATGAGCCGCTAAAGCGCGGCGAGAAGACTTTCCTTTGTCCCTGCTTCTGTATTCTCTTAGCACTTTCTTTAGAAAAGTGAAGCTTTTGTGGGGAGATTTTGACTTCTAACTTTTTGTTTTTCTCTCCGCATTTTGTATCTTTGCAAACGTGTTAGGGCTCTAATGCCGCACAGCGATGATTATGATAAATCGAGAATTGATAAGGCTGAAAGTGGTTCAGCTAGTGTATGCGTTTTACCAGAACGAGGGTAAAACATTAGATGTGGCCGAGAAAGAATTGACGTTTAGTCTTTCTAAGGCTTATGAACTCTATAAGTATCTCCTTTCCATGCTTGTTGATTTGAAAGCTTATGGAGAACGTAGAGCGGAGTCGAGTGCGGCTCGTGCAGAACGCTTGGGAACAAAAATAGGCGGTCTGTCACCCGATAGGCAGTTTGCCGACAACAAGTTGCTTGTGCAGCTGGCTGATAATAAAGCACTGGGCGAATACCGAGAGAAAAAACAAGAATGGCCTGAGGAACCGGCTTTCGTGAAGAAGCTCTACGCCACTATGATAGAGAGTGATCTCTATCAGGCCTATCTGACGAAAGAAGATTTTAGTTATGAGGCTGATCGCGAACTGATACGCAAGCTCTACAAAACTTACGTTTGCAACAATGAGGACTTTGATTCGCTCCTTGAAGAGCATAGCCTCTATTGGAATGATGATAAAGAGATTGTTGATAGTTTCGTCATGAAAACCATAAAACGTTTCAAAGAGGACAGTACTGCTGAGCAAGAACTTCTCCCCGACTATGCTGCCGTGGAGGATAAAAACTTTGCTGGAACTCTTTTCGTCGAAACATTGAAGCGAGCTCAAGAAGTTCGCCAGCTTATTCGGGAAAATTCTAAGAACTGGGAGTTCAACCGCTTGGCTTTCATGGATGTCATCATCATGCAGATAGCTCTGGCCGAAATCCTCACGTTCCCGCAAATCCCGCTAAACGTCACGTTCAACGAGTATCTCGACATTGCTAAAGTCTACAGCACGCCCAAAAGCGCAGGCTATATCAATGGGCTTCTCGACCATGTGGTGAAATCGCTCAAGAAGAAAGGCGAGCTGATGAAGTAAAAAAACCTGGCGTCTCCCTCTTCGGGGGAGATGCACCAAAGGATACTCCGATTTTTCTTTTTCTGCTCTGCAGAAGTAAAAAGAAAGAATACAATATATTTATAAATTGAAAACCATAACTTAAAAACCTATATGACTACTCCAAACTTAGTTCTCCTTCAGGGCGCTCAAGCTGGCGACGGAGGAATGATGTCCATGCTCATCATGATGGGATTGCTGTTTGCTATTGTTTATTTCTTCATGATTCGCCCGCAAAACAAGAAGCAGAAGGAAATCCAGAAATTTCGCGATGCTCTGAGAGCTGGCGATGAGGTGGTAACGATTGGCGGAATCCAGGGAACCATCAAGCGCATTGACGACGAAACGAACACCATTATTCTCAATGTGGCTACGGGCGTAGAAATCCGTTTCGACAAGAGTGCTATCATCCCGAAGGGTACTAGCAATAATCGATAAATAGGGGAGCCTCTCAGAGCTCCCTCCATCTCCCCATGACGGGGAGGGCTCAGCATCCTCTTACAACAAGGAAACGGAGCGCTCCTCTTCAGAGAGAAATGGAGGGAGCTTTTCGTTTTTTTCTTATTCCTGTAATCTCTGATGGCAATATCCTCTCGAGCAAAGCGATTTCTAAAGTTGGGCATCGCTAAAATATGGAACAAACAGTCTCTGACCTTTCTGTTCTTTTTGGCATTAAGCACCACCTTCTGGGTATTTACGAAACTCAACGACTCCTACCGGCGCGACTATGAAGTGCCTGTTCGCCTAGTCCATGTCCCTAAGAATGTGGTCATCACCTCCGACTTGCCGGAATATATCCATGTTTCCGTCACAGACAAAGGCTGGGGGCAGCTTGCCTATGAGTATGGAGGTGCAAAAACTCCCATAACAGTCGAGTTTGCCACTTATGCCGGTAGTAATGGCTACGGCACTATTCCCATCACCGATCTATCGCGCCAGATTCTAGCCCAACTGCCAGCAGGCGCTTCTCTTTCGGGCTTGCGCCCACAATCGCTGGAGTTCTATTTTAATTACGGCGAGCGCAAGCGCGTTCCCGTCCGTTTCAAAGGCAGTATAGAAGCGGCCAATCGCTACTATGTTTCATACATCCACGCCGTACCTGATTCTGTCACGGTGTATGCACGTCGCAGTATTCTTGATATGTTAACGGCCGTGACCACCAAAGGTGTTTATCTGCGCAACGTTTCTGATACAACGACGATGAATGTTGATCTTCAGCCTATCCCTGGCGTTAAATTTATTCCTAATAAAGTCCAACTGAAAATAGGCGTCGACCGATTGGTTGAAAAGACGGTTCAAGTGCCAGTCCAGCAGGTAAATTTTCCGGCCTCAAAGGTGTTGCGCACTTTCCCTTCGAAAGTAAATGTCACATTCCAAGTGGGTATGGCTATGTACAAGCAAATTACGAGCGAGAGCTTTGTGCTGGTTATCAACTATGAGGACTTGCTCAACAACCGCACTCCGCGCTGCCATCTCAAGTTGAAAACTATTCCCAACGGTATTCGGCAGGTGCGCATCTCTCCTTCTGATGTAGAATATGTCATAGAGGAAATTCCAGCAACCGATGAGTAACCGTCCCTTTAGTGTAGCCGTGACGGGCGGCATAGGTAGTGGAAAAAGCTATATCTGCCGCCAACTTGCGGACGCAGGCTTCCCCGTGTTCTATTGTGATGAGGAAGCGCGGCGCATCATTATTGCCGATGCCGATGTGCGGCAGCAGCTGACGGCTTTGATAGGGGAGGAGCTCTATACTCCAGAGGGAACTTTGCAGAAACCAGTCCTCCGTGCCTGGCTCTGCCGCGGAGCGGAGAACGCCGCTCAGGTCGATGCGATTGTGTGGCCCAGCGTGGCCAATGCCTTTAAGGCGTGGGTTGCTCAGCAAGCAGCTGAGTTGGTTTTTATGGAGTGTGCGCTCCTTTTCGAGAGTGGTTTCGACCAACTTGTCCATCGCACGGTGATGGTGAGTGCTCCCGATGACATGCGCCTTTCTCGCGTGATGCAGCGCGATAATGTTGCGCTCGAAACAGTCCATAAATGGATGGCGCTGCAAATGTCCGAATCAGAAAAGATAGCCCGCGCAGATTTTGTTATCTCAAACGACGGCGTTACTCCGCCCAACCTCGACGGCCTTCTCCAGCAGCTGTTGGCAGAAGCCTCAAAGGAAGCCACCGCTAACAGAAGTAAGTGCTAAATTTCTCCAATTCCAGAAATATATATATCTTCGCAAACCAAATTTTGACTTAATAAACGAAAGAAAATGAAGGATACTATTCTCTCTATCTCCGGACGTCCCGGTCTTTTCCGCCTTGTTGCTCAAGGTCATGGTAATCTCATCGTAGAAAACATTCTGGATAAGAAGCGCTCTGCGGCAGGTGGTCGTGACCGCGTTACTTCCCTCAATGATGTTTCTATGTATACCGACGAGGACGATGTAGTCCTGACGCAGGTGTTTGAAAATATCTTCAAGGCCACCGAAGGTAAGAAAGCGTCCATTGATTATAAGCGTGCCTCTGAGGCAGAAATGCGCGATTTCATGGCTACGGCTCTGCCAAACTACGACCGCGATCGTGTACACGTTAGTGATATGCGCAAATTGGTCCAGTGGTATAATATTCTTATCGAAGCCGGCGTAACGGAATTTGCAGAAGAAGCTGCCGCTACAGAGGACAATGAATAAAACAGGTGCTCAATCGGAGCGCGCGGCACAGACTTTCAGCACCAACGTTATCCTTGTGGATGCCGATCATGTTGATGATGTCGTGCTGAATCTTACGGCAAATTTTGAGCGCATGCTCAATCGCCGATTGCCAAAAGCAGATCTGCCACGCTGGCTGAACTGCTTGGCGCTTGACGGAGGGCTCAGACCGGGCAACAATGCCATACAGGTGATTTTCCTTCATAAGAAGGAGAACCAGGCTCTCAAGCATTTTGTTCCCGCTCATTATGCCAACGACCTCGACGGTAAGGCTTTTACCGACTCGCTGGGAGAATTCACGCTCCACAGTGCAGCCGTGCCCGAATTGAGTAGTTCTGAGGAAATGTTTCTCCATACGCTTGACGAACTTCTCAAATCCGCCACCACGGAGCGCCTTATGATTGTCGGGAATATGGATAGCGAGGAAACAGCAGCAGCCATCAAGCGTTGCATAGCTCAATCCCCGCAACAAAAAAGTATAACACTGTTCGCCATGGAACCCGTAGCGGGTCGTGGTTTTATGCAGGAAATTCTTGGATATTCGCTGATGAATGCGCTTGGCATCAAAGGAAGCGAATTTGCATGATAATTACAGAGAAGGTGAGGACGCAGCTGGTGGGAGATTTCCCAAAGGCTTGCGATGGTCGAAACGACTAGCTACGTTAGTGGTTTAATGTTTCCGACAGCGTTCCCCACCTTCTCTGTTCTTTTTTTATTTGTGCGCGAAAGGCAATAAGGAAGTTGCAGCATGGACGACTCCTTTTTATCGCGTTGATAGGGGTAGGCTTCATTTCCTGCCTTCTTACCTTTTATGGAAACATTCAATTTTGAAATACCTAACATCAAACAAATAAAAACCTTATGAAATTATCACTGAAACTTGAGTGCTTGCTTATTTTCTGCTTGATCGCGCTGACTGGCTGGGCAGATGCCATTCAGGGGAGTACGACGGAGCCTGCTTCTGGTAAGCCGGAGCATCGTTACATCCTTGCTAATGGTCAGGGCTACTATGTCAACAAAAATTTAGCACCTACTTCTACGCCAGCCAACCGCGCAGTTTTTGCCATGTATGCCGTGGACGGAAAGGCAGATGCCTACTATCTCTACAATGTAACGGCAAGTAAATGGGTGAGCTATATGAAGGCTGCCACTTACAACAATCAGACGGGCTTCCTTCAACTTTCGGCTGAAAAACCCGATGGAGCTTACTTCCGTTTCGATAATTACGCTGGTGGATACTATCAGATTCAGCCCTACACCACGGGAGGTACCAATGAGAAGTATTTGAACTGGTTCAAAGGCATCGGTCCTGACAATCCTTTGGACGGTAATGTCTCTTTGGGTCTTTGGCAGGATAGCGGATCTAAGGATGCTGGTAGTCGTTGGACCTTTACGGCCGTCGATGTGGAGCATACCTGGACACTATTCTCTGCTGGAATGCCCTCCAATGCTGTTATCAAGGTGGGCGACACGGAGTATCGCGGAGTGAATGCGCAAGGCGATACGCATTTCCGCGCAGCTTATGTTGATGAGAGTGAAGTTTCTGTGATATGCGGCGGCGGTTATGTCTACACGCTTGTGGTAGATAATGCCAACCACCAAATAAACGTTGATTTCGTACAATTGTTCAATCCGACGGCATCTCCCACGGTGGAAGAGAAATATCTCTATTTGCTCAAGATGCCCGCAGCCTATGTCGGGACAAACGGAGGAAACCTTTTGGGTGTTACCAAGAAATCGGCCGCCGATCGTTTTCTTCTGATTGAAGATGCCGCCCGTTTGGGACAATATTATATATATGACCAAACCAGTGCAGCTTGGATTTCTTACAGTTCTGCAACTATCGGTTCAACGGCTAAGCAGCAGAGCGAAAGCAAAGTGACGGTGGAAACCTCCAAGGCTTCGGCAAAAACGTGGCAACTACGTTTGCGTCGCGATGGGGCAAGTGTCAGCATTTTTCCGGGAGAACTCTCTGAAATTTCGGGAGCTTCGCCAGCGTGGAACTTTACGGGTGGCGTATCCCAAAATGTTGTTCTCAATTTGTGGCGTGCTGATGATGGCAACAGTGCTTGGCTCATCGAAGATCCTTCGGTCGGTTCGTTAGCTTGTGCCACAACGCTATTCTCCGAATCAGGCAAAGAATTTATGCACAAGATTGTACCCAACGAAGGTGAGACTGTAGTGGGCGTCGACTTTGGCAACCTGACCACTCTGAAGCTCTACGACGACCGCCTCACTGTTGGAAATTCCTATAAGTATGTATATGGCAAAGCTCCCGAGGCAGAAGGCGAGTATAATTATGTGGTGAAACTGAAAACTACCGACGGCGATGAAAGCAGCGTTGCTGTGCGCCTCACGGTGAGTAGCCACTTGCAGTCGCCCACACCAATGATGGGCTGGCTCACCTGGAACTGGTTTGCCCGCGCCATTAGCCACGACAAGATTTTGGCCGTAGTGGAAGGTATGCAGAATAAGGGGCTTATCGATGCAGGTTATTCTACCATCGTGCTGGACGACTGTTGGGCAAAACCCGAAAGCGATAAATCGAAACTCACTTATGATCCTGCCAAATTCCCCAGTGGAATCAGTGGGTTTAAGGCCGCGTGTCAAGCCGTCAATCCTAAAGTGAAAATCGGTATTTATAGTGATGCCGGTAGCATGACTTGCGAAAGATATCAGCCTGGTAGTTATGGTTTTGAAAAAGAACATCTTGCCCTTTTCGACAGTTGGGGCGTTGATATGCTTAAGTACGACTTCTGTAATAGCGAAAACTCTGCTTTCGCCAGCTATAAGGCGATGGGAGCAGCTGTAAAGCGTCTCAATGAATCGCGTGTAGGACGCACTCCCTTTGTCTTTAATATCTGCGAATGGGGTTCCAACAAACCCTGGACATGGGGCGCAGAAGCTGGCGGAAGTAGTTGGCGTGCCACATCAGACGTACGCGAAAGTTGGATAGGTAGTTTCGGTCTTCCAGGTGTGTTGGGTGCAACAGATGTTGTACGCAATCTGTGGATGTATGCCGGCGTTAACCGCTTCAACGATCTTGACATGATGTGTATCGGTCTTCACGGCTTGGGCGGTCCGAGTAACTATACTGTCGGCCATCAGCAGAACGGCGGTGTCATCACAGGTCTGACGGCCGAACAAGCTCGCTCGCAGATGAGCCTTTGGTGTATGTTTGCCAGTCCGCTTTCTCTCTCCTGCGACTTCCGCAACACGCCCGCCGCTGAGAGCAATGGCTCGGCCGGCACACTTCCCAAACCGCTCATCACAGCCGACGACTTGGCTACGCTGAAGAACCCTGCCATTATTGCCATCAATCAAGATGCGCTCGGTCAGCAAGCTGAATACATGAAGAGCCTAAGTACGGGCACGACGAACTTTTCCAATACTGGCTACGATGTTTATCTGAAAGATTTGACCGAAGGCCGCAAAGCCGTGGCTGTGGTCAATCGTGGCGGAAGTGTGGTGACACCTCCCGCTCTCCCGCTTTCAGCTCTCTATATGAACGCTGCGGCGACCTACATGAGTAAGGATGTTTGGAGCGGAGCAGAGAAAGAAATCAGCGGAGTACTCTCCGTGGGACAGTTGAAGCCTTATGAAACGAAAGTGTTTGTGCTGACTGAAAAATCAGCGACTACGGGGCTTCACAACACGGCTCTGACAAGTAGCAATGCTGCTCCTATTTACGACCTCTCCGGACGTCAGCTTCGCTCTGTGGAGAGAGGCCAACTCTATATCCAGGGTGGCGATAAACTCATGAAGTAAGTCATTGTGCGCTGTCTTTTGCGACAGCCCTCTCTTTAGATGATTCTCAACGAACTGCATCCCTATTCCGCAAAGGAATTTAGGTGCAGTTCGTTTTTTGTAGCTTGCCTTGTGCAGTCCCTTTTCTTGTCAATTGTTTTCGTGTTTTAGAGCACCGAGAATGGCTTGAAATCCAAGTTGAAGTAAAGAGTCCTCAGTACAGTCCGACTTGTCTGACCTGTCCGATAAGGATATTCACGAATAGCCTTATTGCGTCAGCTGACACAATAAGGCTGTCGGCTGACAGAATAAGGAAATCTGCGGAGACGAATAGGCTTTTAATCTGCTAAAACCGACAAAATGCTGACTTTTCCCTCGAAAACACGAGAATCTTTGAGAAAATTTCCAATTTTTCCCTGTCATTTTCTGGCGCAGTCCACCCGATTTTCCGCAGAAAGCTTGTGTTTTGAATTTATTAAGACTTTTCTCGTCCTTTACCAATGTAAAGGAAAGCGACAGTAAGAGAGTTTCGCTTTAGCTATGAGAGTGTTGCTCGATTGTTGGCTTTCTCAAAAGTATCAGAAAAGAAGGCCGTCTTTTTCAATAAGCGCGTTGGAAAATGTCACCGAAAAAAGTTATCTTTGCGCATAATTTATCAACAAAAAAACAGACGATATGGGAAGAGTCATTATCATCGGTGCAGGAGGTGTTGCTACTGTTGCAGCGATTAAGGTTGCTAAGAATGCAGATGTCTTTACTGACGTGATGATAGCCAGTCGTACGCTGGCAAAGTGTGATGCAATCGTTGCATCGATAGCAGAAAAAGTGGGCGCAGAGCGCGCAAAGAATTTCCAAACGGCACAAGTGGATGCGGACAATACTCCCGAGCTGGTGCGCCTCTTTGAAGGTTTCAAACCCGACTTGGTGATGAATCTCGCGCTGCCTTATCAGGATCTGACCATTATGGACGCTTGCTTGGAGTATGGTTGCTCTTATCTGGACACGGCCAACTACGAGCCGAAAGATGAGGCGCATTTTGAATACAGCTGGCAGTGGGCTTACCGCGAACGCTTCGAGAAAGCCGGACTTACGGCCATTTTGGGCTGCGGCTTCGACCCGGGCGTGACGAGCATCTTCACGGCTTACGCTGCAAAGCATCATTTCGATGAAATCCAGTATCTCGACATCGTTGATTGCAACGCTGGTAACCATCACAAGGCTTTTGCCACTAACTTCAATCCAGAAATCAATATCCGTGAGATTACGCAGAAAGGTCTCTATTATGAGGACGGAAAATGGGTGGAGACCGAGCCGCTCGAAATCCATAAGACACTGACCTATCCCAACGTAGGGCCGAAGGAGAGCTACCTCCTCCACCACGAAGAATTGGAGAGTCTCGTGCTCAACTTCCCCACGATTCGCCGCGGTCGTTTCTGGATGACTTTCGGACAGGAATACCTCACTCACTTGCGCGTGATTCAGGACATCGGTATGGCAAGCATCAAGCCCATCAATTATGAGGGCAAAGAGATTGTGCCGTTGCAGTTCTTAAAGGCCGTTCTTCCCAATCCGCAGGAACTGGGTTCTAACTACGACGGCGAGACAAGTATCGGCTGCCGTATTCGCGGTTTGAAGGACGGTAAGGAAGAAACTTACTATGTCTACAACAACTGCTCTCACCAAGCTGCTTACGAAGAAACAGGTATGCAGGGCGTGAGCTACACTACGGGTGTGCCAGCTTGCATCGGTGCATGTCTCTTCATGCAAGGACTTTGGAAGAAAGCCGGTGTGTACAACGTGGAAGAGTTTGATCCAGATCCTTTCATGGAAGAACTCAACAAGCAGGGGCTGCCTTGGCATGAAATCTTTGGCGGCGACCTGGAGTTATAGGATATAATTAAGGAGTCGTTGCTGCGGAAGTTCTCCGCATTGCTCTCATGTAGAGAGGAGCGGGCAACTGTCCATGGATGATTCCTACAGATATAGATATTAACTTATAAACTAAAGAGTGCCCTCTTCGGGTGGCCTTCAGAATTTTCCCCTTCGGGCGAAAAGGCGGGGCAGCTATGGGTTACAGAACATTCCCTTTAGCAGGGAGGACAATGCGACCTTTGGGTGAGGGCACACATTCATTTCCTTATATGGCAAAAAAAGAAGAATTGGAAGCTTCAGCAGCTAGCGAAAAGCTGAAAGCACTACAAGCCGCGATGGCCAAGATTGAGAAAGATTTTGGTAAAGGCTCTATCATGAAGCTCGGCGATGATAAAATTGAAAATGTAGGAGTGATTCCAACGGGAAGTGTTGCACTGAATGCTGCATTGGGCGTGGGCGGTTATCCCAAAGGCCGAATCATTGAGATCTATGGACCAGAAAGTTCTGGTAAGACTACGCTGGCTATCCACGCTATTGCTGAGGCACAGAAGAAAGGCGGCATCGCTGCTTTTATTGATGCAGAGCATGCTTTCGACCGTTTCTATGCAAAGAAATTAGGTGTTGATATCGACAATTTGCTGATTTCTCAGCCCGACAACGGTGAGCAGGCACTCGAGATTGCGGATCAACTGATTCGTTCGAGTGCTGTGGATGTGGTTGTTGTTGACTCCGTGGCCGCTCTGACCCCGAAGGCTGAGATAGAAGGCGATATGGGCGATAATAAAGTGGGCTTGCAGGCTCGCTTGATGAGCCAAGCGTTGCGTAAACTAACGTCGACTATCAGCAAGACCAACACAACGTGTATCTTCATCAATCAGTTGCGCGAGAAAATCGGTGTGATGTTCGGTAATCCCGAAACGACCACTGGCGGTAACGCACTGAAATTCTACGCCAGTGTGCGTTTAGACATACGCCGCGTAACGACGCTGAAGGACGGAGACCAAGCTGTTGGCAACCAAGTACGCGTGAAGGTGGTGAAGAATAAGGTGGCACCTCCCTTCCGTAAGGCCGAATTTGAAATTACTTTCGGAAATGGTATCAGTCATATAGGCGAGGTGGCCGACTTGGGCGTTGAATACGGCGTTATCACAAAGAGCGGTTCTTGGTTTAGCTATGGAGAAACGCGTCTCTGCCAGGGGCGTGAGGCTCTCAAGAAGCTGCTGGGCGACAACCCTGAACTCTGCGACGAAATAGAGCAGAAAATCACCGCTGCTATGCAGCCAAAGAACGACGAAGAGTAAGCGTTCGTCCGTATCTGTCTGAACCGCGCGCCTCTGTGGCTAAAACCTGTTGATAAGTCCCGAATCTCCATTCGTAAGTGCTTGGTTTTGGGAGACTTGATAAGGATGTTTTCGGCTTAGACTTTTCAAAATAGGAAACTTTTTAAGCAGGCTTTGATTGTAAGTGTTTGATAATCAAAGTCTGCTTGCTTTGTTTTGGAAAACTTTTATGGAAAAGATAAATATACACGCGAAGATTTTTGGAAATGTGGGTGGGATTATATAGCTTTGTATTCCGAAAAAGGGAGAGGAGAGTTTTATCCCAGAAACTGATAAGAGATGATGTTCCTCTTCTTTATATAATACGTTATTTACATTCTCTAAAATCTTCATAAGGTGGAACAAAAAATCTACAGCTACGATGAAGCGTTTGAAGCGTCCCTCGAATATTTTGGTGGCGACGAGTTGGCGGCCCGCGTGTGGGTCAATAAATACGCTCTCAAGGACTCGTTTGGCAATATCTATGAGAAAACGCCCGCTGATATGCACTGGCGCTTGGCCAACGAACTTGCCCGCATAGAAAATAAGTATGAAAATCCGCTGTCGGTGGAGCAAATCTTTGAGCTTCTCGACCATTTCCGCTATATTGTTCCCGCAGGCTCGCCCATGTCTGGTATCGGCAATCCGTTCCAAGTAGTGAGCCTTTCCAATTGCTTTGTGATAGGCATCGATGGCGATGCAGATTCCTACGGCGCAATCATGAAGGAAGACGAAGAGCAGGTGCAGCTGATGAAGCGTCGCGGTGGCGTTGGTCACGATCTTTCGCAGATTCGTCCGAAGGGTTCTCCCGTTAAAAACTCCGCCCTTACCTCAACAGGTATTGTTCCGTTTATGGAACGCTTCAGCAACTCTACGCGCGAAGTGGCGCAGGACGGCCGACGCGGTGCACTGATGTTGTCCGTCAGCATCAAGCATCCCGACAGTGAGGCCTTTATCGACGCGAAAACCGAAGAGGGCAAAATCACGGGTGCAAACGTCAGCGTGAAAATTGATGATGCTTTTATGGAAGCCGCTGTTGCCGGAAAGAAATATCAGCAGCAGTACCCCATTGATAGCAACGACCCGAAGGTGGTCAAAGAAATAGAGGCGCAGGCTCTTTGGCAAAAGATCGTTCACAACGCATGGAAGAGCGCGGAACCTGGCGTACTCTTCTGGGACACGATCATACGCGAAAGTATCCCCGACTGCTATGCCGACCTCGGTTTCCGTACGGTGAGCACGAATCCTTGCGGAGAAATCCCGCTCTGCCCCTATGATAGCTGTCGATTGTTGGCCATCAATCTGTATAATTATGTAGATAATCCATTTACAGAGCAGGCTTCTTTCAACTTTGAAAAGTTCCGCGACCATGCAGCTAAGGCGCAGCGACTGATGGATGATATTATCGACTTGGAACAAGAAAAGATAGATTTGATTCTCAGTAAGATCGCCGATGATCCGCAGACGGAAGAGGTCAAAGAAACAGAGCGACATCTCTGGGAGAAAATCAAGCGCAAAACTGGCATGGGCCGACGCACGGGCGTAGGTATCACAGCCGAGGGCGATATGCTTGCAGCCCTCTCTCTGCGCTATGGCACTCAGGAAGCAACGGACCAGGCTGTGGCTGTTCAGCGCACGCTCGCGCTGGAGGCTTATCGCTCCAGTGTCACGATGGCTCGTGAGCGTGGACATTTCGAGATTTTCGATGCAAAGCGTGAAGAGAAAAATCCGTTTATCCTTCGTATCAAAGAAGCCGACCCACAGCTCTATGAAGACATGGTGAAATATGGTCGCCGCAATATAGCTTGTCTCACGATAGCTCCCACGGGGACGACATCACTCATGACACAAACCACCAGCGGTATTGAACCTGTTTTCTTACCCGTCTATAAGCGCCGCCGAAAGGTCAATCCTAATGACCCGAAGGTGCGTGTCGATTTCGTGGACGAAACCGGCGATGCTTTTGAAGAGTATATCGTGTATCACCATAAGTTCCTCACGTGGATGAAAGCCAATGGTTTAGACACGGAAAAGAACTATACGCAGGAGGAAATCAACCAGTTGGTGGCGCAGTCACCTTACTACAAGACCACGGCAAACGATGTGGACTGGCTGATGAAGGTTTCAATGCAGGGTGACATTCAGAAGTGGGTGGACCATAGTATCTCTGTCACCGTGAATCTCCCGAACGATGTTGATGAGGCTCTTGTTGATCGCCTCTATGTGCAGGCTTGGCGCAGCGGCTGCAAAGGATGTACGATTTACCGCGATGGAAGTCGATCGGGCGTTATGATCAGCGTCAGCAAGAAGAAAGAGAAAGAAACTCAGGTTTGCCAACCTCCTGAAGTGGTCGAGAAGCGTCCCGATGTGTTGGAGTGCGATGTTGTTCGTTTCCAAAATAATAAAGAAAAATGGGTGGCATTTGTGGGGCTGCTCGATGGACGTCCCTACGAAATCTTTACAGGTTTACAGGACGACGATGAAGGTATCGTGCTGCCCAAGAGTGTGACAAAAGGACACATCATAAAGGCCAATTGTTCTGATGGATCTCATCGCTACGATTTCCAGTTTGAGAATAAGCGCGGCTATAAAACGACAGTAGAAGGTCTGTCCGAAAAATTCAATAAAGAGTTCTGGAACTATGCCAAACTGATTTCAGGAATCCTTCGCTACCGTATGCCGATTGAAAATGTTATCAAACTCGTCGGTTCCATGCAGATGGAGAGCGAGAGCATCAACACGTGGAAAGCTGGTGTTGAGCGCGCCTTGAAGAAGTACATACAAGATGGTACGGCTGCTAAAGGTCTCACTTGCCCTAACTGTGGTCACGAAAGTCTTGTTTATCAAGAAGGCTGTCTGATCTGTAAAAACTGCGGCGCCAGCCGTTGTGGATAACACCAAGAGGCTTATACCTCACCATACAATTACTGCCGCCTATTTCATAACAGAATAGGCGGCAGTTTTATATGCTTATCTTCGAAAAAATGTACTAAATCTCATTTTGTATCTTCGAAAAAGTGTATATTTTTCTTGTTTTATCTTCGAAAAAGTGTGTTAAATTTGGTTTTAGTCTTTGGAAAAGTGTGGTTTAGGCTTCTTCTCGCTTCGTTGTTAGCGTGACGCTAGCGCCTAGGCAGGCGGCTCCGATGGGCGGGTTTACTTTGGTGAGCGTCAGGGTGACGGCACTGATGAGCGGAAAAGTAGTGAGCAGGCGGCGGTTGATGCGGCCGCAAACGTGCTCAAGGAGGTTGGAGGGTTGCTCCATTTCTTTACGCACAACCTCATAGACACTGGCGTAATTGACCGTTCCATTCAAATCGTCCTCCTCTATGGCCGTGGTGGCATCGGGGAGAATGAGGCGCACATCAACGGTGTAGTCGCCGCCCACTACGCGCTCTTGCGGCAAGCAGCCGTGAAAGGCGTAGAACTGAAGTTGGTGAAGGGCTATCTCTATCATCTTGATTCTTTTTTTACTGGAAATATACTCTCTTTACGCGTTCGCTGATACTTGTGAGTACCTCATACGGAATGGTCTGCAAGACATCGCTCAGCACTGTTACTGGGAGATTGTCGCCAAATATCTCAACGCTGTCGCCCTCATGACAAGGAATGCCCGTGACATCGATCATACACACATCCATACAGATGTTTCCCACATAGTAAGCCTTCTTCCCGTTGACCAGACAATAGCAATGACCGTTGCCAAGGTGGCGGTTGAGGCCGTCAGCATAGCCAATGGGGATGGCAGCAATGCGACTCGGTCGCGTGATAGTGCCTTTCCGACTGTAGCCTACTGTCTCGCCTGGCGCAACATCGCGAATTTGCAAGATAGTAGTTTTCAGTGACGACAGATTATGGATCACGTGATTGTCGATAGGGTCGATGCCATACAAGCCCAAGCCGAGGCGGCACATATCAAGGTGGCGCTCCGGGAAACGCTCTATGCCCGCCGAATTGCAGATGTGGCGCAGAATCTTGTGGGAGAAAGCCAGTTGCAACTGCTTTGAACCCTCATCGAAGAGCTGGAACTGCTGTGCGCTGAACTCATCGAATTTTGGACTGTCGCTACCTACGAAATGGGAGAATACGGAGCGCGGAATGAGCGCCGACTGGTGTTTGAGGCGATCAATGAGTTGTGGCATATCCGTCTTAGGATTGAAGCCCAGACGGTGCATGCCCGTGTCGAGTTTAATATGAACGGGGAAATTAGAAATACCCTGCTTGCGCGCCGCCTTAATGAGTGCTTCGAGTAAGCGGAAGTTGTAAACCTCCGGCTCAAGATCGTATTCGAACAACGTATTGAAGGACGACATCTCGGGGTTCATGATGATGATGTTAGCCGTGATGCCCGCCTTTCGGAGGTCTGCGCCCTCGTCGGCCACGGCCACAGCCAAGTAGTCAACCCCTCTGTCTTGCAGCGTCTTAGCTATCTCGATGCTTCCTGCCCCGTAAGCGGAGGCTTTGATCATGCAAACGAGCTTTGTCTCGGGCTTCATGAACGAGCGGTAGAAGTTGAGATTCTCCGAAAGGGCTTCGAGGTTCACTTCGAGCGTTGTCTCGTGCACTTTCAAAGAGAGAAGTTCGGTGAGTTCCTCAAAATTGAATTCACGTGCACCTTTCAGCAACACGAGTTCATGTTGTATCTCGTTGAGCACGCCGCTCTCCAACAGTGCCGAGGTAGAAGGGAAGAAGCGTTTCTTGATTGTAAACGCGGAGTGGGCAGCTGCAATCTGAGGCCCTACGCCAATGATGCGGTCGATGCCGCGCGAGTGAACCATTTCTGCCACTTTCGCGTAGAGTTCTTCGTTGCTCATTCCGCTCTGCTGGATATCGCTAAGGATAAGTGTGCGCGTCATTCCGTTTTGGTCGGGGCGGCGACTCATAAAGTCCAGTGCGATGTCGAGCGAGTTTACATCGTTGTTGTAGCTATCGTTGATGATTGTGCAGCCTCTTACGCCCTGCTTTACTTCCAAGCGCATCGCCACTGGTTCGAGCTTCTTCATGCGTTCGGCAATAACGGAAGGGCTGATGTGGAGGTAGAGGCAGACAGCCAGCGCGTTGAGAGCGTTCTGGATAGAAGCGTCGTCAACGAATGGAATCGTCATCTCATAGTTTTTCTTGAGATAGGCATAGGCTATCTCTGTAGAAGTTTCATTCTTCTTAATGGTGTGGATAAACAGAGGACTATCAGCATCTTTGCGCGACCATGCCAATAGATCTCCCGTATAGAGCGAGCGTTGGACACAATCGGAGATCACGGGATCGTCACCATCGTAGATGAGGATATTAGTATCTTTGAAAAGACTCAGCTTCTCCAAGCATTTCTCTTCTATAGTGGCAAAATTCTCCTGATGAGCTTGCCCGATATTGGTCATTACGCCAATGGTGGGTTGGATAATGGCGCGCAAAGTTTGCATCTCGTCGGGCTGGCTGATGCCTGCTTCGAAGATGCCTATCTGGCTCTGCTCGTTGAGCAAGCAAACGGAAAGCGGCACTCCCACTTGTGAATTGTAGGATCGCGGGGAGCGCGTGACCACCATGGAGGGAGATAGCAACTGATAAAGCCATTCCTTAACAACCGTCTTGCCGTTGCTGCCCGTCACGCCAATAACAGGGACGGAGAATGCCTCGCGGTGGCGTTCGGCCAATCGCTGGAGAGCTTTGAGCGGCGAGATAACCAATAGGAAGTTAGCTTCGGGATAGAGTTCCTCATAATGATTGGGGACAGTTCCAACAACAAAGTTGCGCACACCGCGGCGGTAGAGGTCGGCGATGTACTTATGTCCGTCGTTGCGCTTTGTGCGCAGGGCGAAAAAGAGAGAAGTTTCAGGAAAGGCTAAAGAGCGGCTATCCGTCAGCAACCAGTCGATTTGGGCATCCAAGTGATGGCCAAACAGACGCGCTCCAATGAGCGCAATAACTTTTTCAAGAGAATAATGCATAATTATTATCCCGTTATGAGACGTTTTTATTTTGTTTTCTTTTATCCTAAAATAATCGAGGTTCTTCTACTGCCGGCTTATCCGTCGCTATGAGTTTGTGAGCGGTTCGGCGGCGTTCTTTCTCCAGCGTTTGTGCTTGTCGGCTTGTTTCGGAAGTGAATGTCCATTCGCGGAAACGCTGCCAAACATAGTCGGAGGCTTGAGCTGAAGGATGCAGCATATCGGCTTCGAAGAAACGATAATCGCGCAACTCGTCTGTCACGATTTCGTAGGCAGGAAAATAGAGCGCGTTGTCGTTGACCGTACAAAGTCGGTCGACAGCCAGCATAAGCGTAGACTTTGCTAGTTGGTTGCCGTGCATACCATATTTTGCATAGCGATAAGGACTGATGGTGAAGAGCACTTTCAGCCGTGGAAGTTCGCGCTTAAAGGCTTCGAGCAGCGGATTCCAGGCGTTGCAAATTGTTTCGAGGTCAATGGTTTGTTCTTGAAACGTTGTGGCCAACTCTTTGTGGCAGTTGCCCACCACGTAGCCTTGTGTGCGGTGCAGGTAAGCATGGTTAGTGCCCAGCGTGATGGTGAGAATATCGGCTTCACGCAGTAAGTTGGATGCCTTCTCAAAAGCCTCCATGATTTTCCGCTTACAGTCAATGCGCTCTTGGGCGGAAAAATGCGTTGAATGAAGCCAACTGTGCCACAGCCCATCGCGCCCCTTGAAGATGTAGGAATCTGGAAAGAACAAAGAGCCTTCCAGCAAAATTTCCAACGCCATGCGGATGCTCTCAGGATTATAGAGCACGCCAAAAGGATTGACACACACTTGTCCGTCGGGGAGAGCCTCCTTCATGCGAGCACCTATGCTGTCGGCAAAACAAGAGCCCATCAGTAGGACGCGGCTTGCGGGCGTCACCGTTAGGGCTGTCTTGGGCAAATCAACTATCGTTCTAAATTCCATACTTAGCTGCAAAAATACGTGTTGAGGGAAGAAATAAGCCTATTATCAGTGAAAAAGTTTGTAGTTTTGCACCTCATCATGGGTGGAAAGCCTCAAAAGGAGGCGACATCTGTATTTTTATGTGTATGAAATATCTAATAGTTTCTGATATTCACGGCTCTCTGCCGGCTTTGGAGCGCGTGCTCGATTTCTTCCATAAGGAGCATTACGATATGCTTTGTATCTTGGGCGACATTATCAATTATGGTCCTCGCAATGGTTTGCCTGAAGGCTTAGACCCTAAAGGTATTGTGGAGCGTCTCAACCCTTTGGCTGATCGCATTGTGGCCATTCGTGGAAACTGTGATAGCGAGGTGGATCAGATGCTGCTCGATTTTCCGATACTTAGCGACTATGCGCTGCTTGTTGAGGGCGGGCAACGGATATTCTTGACTCACGGTCATGTGTATGGTGAACAGAATTTGCCGCGTGCCGGTTTCGATGTTTTTATTTATGGGCATACCCATCTGTGGAAACTGGAGCGCGACGAGCAGGGTAGGGTGATTTGCAACACGGGTAGTCCCACTTTCCCGAAGCAACAGCGTCCCGCTACGTTCTGCACGCTGGAGAACGGAAATCTCAGTGTGCGCCTGCTGGACGGAACGATTCTCAAAACAATAACTCTGTGATGTAAATTATCACGGTTGCTTTCTTCTTTTTGTGAGCTTTAATTTACAAACGATTTTCTGGTTCTAGAAACGGAAACAACCTTTTTTTGTGTTTTTTTATCGGCCTGTTCGCTTGTTTTGCTTAATTTGATTGGTCGGAATGCTAAAGAAAGGGGGATTTTTCTCTAAGAAATGCGTTTTTTAGCTTATTCTGTCAGCTGACAGCCTTATTCTATCCGAAAATTTCCTTATTCTATCCAAGAATTTCCTTATTGTATTTTCAATTCCTCGGCGAGAAAATAAAATTCCTCGGCGAGAAATTTTAATTTGCCCTATAGAAATTGAAAATAGGCCTATTTTTTTGATGCAAAAAACGGGCGTTCTTTTCGATCGTAGGCGAAGAAATTGATTTTTGAGCCTCTCTTGAGGCTATAGACTGCGAAAAATGTTGATAAGATAAGATGTAGATAAATTTGTTTTATGCTTCTTTTACAGTAAATGGAGTTATATGACAACTTTATTATTCTCCTAATATCTGTGCGGAATGCTCTTTCACCTTGATTTCTTTCGGGCTCATAATACGCGTGATAACGCCTTGTTCATCGGTGATAAACGTGGTGCGGAACACGCCCATTGTGGTGCGACCGTACATCTTCTTTTCTCCGTACACGCCGAGGGCTTCAACGAGGCGCTTCTCCGTGTCGCAAATGAGCGGGAAGGGGAGTTGATATTTTTCGATAAACTTCTTGTGCGATTTCTCGTCTTGAATGCTGCATCCAAGTACCTTATAGCCTTGTGCGAGGAAACGCTCGTAATTGTCGCGCAGGTTGCAGGCCTGATTGGTGCAACCCGGTGTAGAATCGCGTGGGTAAATGTATAACACTACTTTTGAGCCACTCAGCTCGCTCATTGTCCATTCTTTGCCGTCTTGGTCTACGCCCAGCACTTCCGGCAGCTTTTGTCCTATTTCCATAATTGTAAGTTTAAAATTGAAGCCCCTTTTCTTCTCTCTATGAAGGGAGTGCTCTCTCCTGTAGTTTGAAGCGGAGCGCATTTAGGGGTTATAATTGAATGTCTAAATCGTCTTGAATTCTTTGTAGGAATGCTTCCACGCTTTCTCCCTCGGAGACTAACTGGCGCAGGTCTCTTGCTTGTTTGATAATCTCTCGCGTCATCGCCCCGCGGCAACTCTTGGCATAGATGGCGGGAGAAACCATGCGGCCGTTCTTCTCAATGTAGAACGTGGGCTGAATCACACGCACTTCTTTCTTGACGTGCTTCCAATCGAAGAGGTGCTCCATCTCCTTCGTGGCCAGGTGCACGAGGATTCCATCGTCGGACTGCACGGCACGGATGAGTTCCTCCGTCAGCCGCGGCTTCCAAAAATCAAACATGGTGCGTTCTTCGGTGGCTTCCAACTTCACCTTGCCTTCCATGCGGTAGGGGTGGATGAGGTCGAGCGGTCGCAAAAGCCCGTAGAGAAAAGAAGTAATGAAGAGATGTTCTTGTGCAAAACGGAAGTCATCGGCCGAAAATTCTGCCGCTTTCAAGTGTTTGTAAGCTTGTCCGAAATAGGCCAAAATGGCAGGCATTTTCTCATCCTCTTCTCTGAACGACTGATATCGCAAAAGGTTCTCTGCCGCCAGTTGTGGACTGCATTTCAGTGCGTTTCTCACCTCTTCCACATCCCATTGGCTCACCTCCAGCGCAAAGCGTTCGGCCTCGGCTTCAAAGCGTGGGCGCGAGGTGCAGGGCACCTGCGTATCAGTCTGCGCATTCATTATTTTAGCACAAGCCAGCAGTATTTGCATATATCATCTCTTTTTGATTGTGAAACTTAAGTCTTAGGTTGTTCGTCTTGGTCTTTCTGTTATGCAGATGCTCAATCCCTTTTGTTTGCAAATATAATAAAAACTCGTCTCTCTTTTATCTAAACCTCTTCATATGCATAGGATGAACCGAGATATCATCCGGTTCTGAATATATAAAGAATCAATAAAAAGTGAAGTCTCTGAAGCTTCAGAACTATCATATTTTACTTTTGCAAAGGCTATTTCAGGTTCATTCCCGAATTGCGTTGGTATTTTTCTGTACTCATTAACACCAGTACAATTTTGGGATGAACCCTTTATTTTTCTCTTTGCAAGCGTTGAGGGAGTAAAGATATGCGTGAGCAGAAGTGGATGCTGTGCGATACAGTTGATGGTGGTGGATAGAAATTGTTGCTTCTATTATCACTCCTACCAGTAAAAACTTGATTTTTGTTGTCACGTTGTTGTCACGCACCCAATCCATAGATTTTCAGTTAGTTATACTCAAATTGTGACGACGTGACGGCGTGACAACAAAAAAACAAACTCGGGAGAGGAGTGTGTTTTCTCTTAGTTGCGGCCTTATTTGTCGCGCTCACAAATACAATAAGGGCGTCGGCTGACGCAATAAGGCTGTCAGCTGACAGCCTTATTGTATTTTCAAACGCACTAAGGATATTTGCGGGAGGGTTGAGGTTAGTGGGACTCAAGGATAACACCAATGCAATTCGGGGATGAATCAAAAGAATAGGCATATTCATTGATGGATTCTATCCCTTATATTAAATATGAATACTCCTATTTTCCTCTGTCTTTTTTCTTGCGTATTCTGAATAAACAAAAAAATGCACTTTTCTTGTTCTTATTTTTAACAGAAAGCCTGCTTATGAGCTGCCTTACCTCCTTTGAAATTTCCCAAACCAGCTTTCAAACTGCAGAAAAGTGTGCGCAGATATGAAGAGCACAGTGTAGGAAAGTTCATCGTATAAGGCTATCTTTTTGAAACATTACTATTTCTCTGTCAGCCACGTACGATGAGAAAGTATTATCTTTGCAGCGAAAATTAAAACTTTATGAGCAATGAACGCAATTAAACTTGACATCACGAAAGCTGCTCAGTTTCTGAATACTGACGCAGTGGCTGCTTTAGGGCCCGAAGTAAAGAAGGCTCACGAATCACTTGAGAACGGAACTTGCCCGGGCAATGACTTCCTCGGTTGGCTGCATCTGCCTTCCAGCATCACCCCCGAAATTTTGGCCGACATCAAGTCAACGGCACAGACGCTTCGCGAAAACTGCGAGGCTATCGTAGTGGCTGGTATCGGTGGTTCTTATCTCGGTGCACGCGCTGTTATCGAATGTCTGAAAAATAATTTTGAAGAACTAACGCCCCGCATTCTCTTTGCTGGTAATAATATCAGTGAGGACTATCTGAGCGAACTCACCACTTATCTCAAAACTCGCAAATTTGGCGTTATAAACATCAGCAAGTCGGGTACTACCACCGAAACGGCCCTCACTTTCCGTTTGCTCCGCAGCCAGTGTGAAGAGCAGCGCGGTAAGGAAGAGGCACGCAAGGTTATTGTTGCTGTGACCGATGCTAAAAAAGGTGCTGCCCGCGTAACGGCCGACAAAGAAGGCTATAAGAGCTATGTGATCCCCGACAATGTTGGCGGTCGTTTCAGCGTGCTCACTCCCGTAGGCCTCCTGCCCATTGCTTGCGCAGGCTTCGATATTGAAGAACTTGTACGCGGTGCTCAAGACATGGAGAAACTCTGCCAAACAGCTCCTTATGCTGAGAATCCTGCAGAACAATATGCCGCTATTCGCAACCTGCTCTATCGTGCAGGCAAGAATATCGAAATCCTCGCCAACTATCAACCAAAGCTCCAC
Source organism: Alloprevotella rava (assembly GCF_014195585.1). Classification (GTDB taxonomy): domain Bacteria; phylum Bacteroidota; class Bacteroidia; order Bacteroidales; family Bacteroidaceae; genus Alloprevotella; species Alloprevotella rava. The sequence continues at coordinate 268,782 of NZ_JACICA010000003.1, forward strand.
TACGTCAATGAATGGTGGAAGCAGCTTTATGGAGAGAGCGAAGGCAAGGACAACAAAGGAATTTTCCCCGCTGCTGTAGATCTCACCACAGACCTACACTCTATGGGTCAGTGGATTCAGGAAGGCGAACGCAACATCTTCGAGACGGTTGTTTCTGTTGAAAAGTCAAAGTACACAGTTCTCTTCCCCCACGATGAGGAGAATCTCGACGGTCTGAACTTTCTCGAGGGTAAGCGCGTGGACGAAGTCAACAAGATGGCAGAGCTGGGCACACAGTTGGCTCACGTAGACGGCGGCGTCCCCAATATCCGCATCAGCGTACCCGAACTGACAGAGTACTACATCGGTCAGTTGCTCTATTTCTTTGAGGTAGCGTGCGGTATTAGTGGTAACTTGCTGGGTGTTAATCCGTTCAACCAACCGGGCGTTGAGAGCTACAAGAAGAATATGTTTGCACTGCTCAACAAGCCGGGTTATGAGGCAGAGAGCAAAGCTATTCGTGAACGTCTGAACAAGTAAGAGAGACACAGATGTCCCCTTCGTCTTCCCACGTAGGAAGGCTGAGGGGATTTCTCGTACATAACTGATGACTTATACATCTAATAATATAACAGCCCCTGAATCTTTCCTTTCGGAGAAATTCAGCGAGGCTGTTTTTGCTTATTTGGAACAGAGCGGCTTTGAGCGTTTTGAGCTAAAAGCCGTACTTTTCGACATGGATGGAGTCCTTTTCGATTCGATGCCTAATCATGCTAAAAGTTGGGCAGAAGTGGGGCAACTTTTCCGCTTGGGCGTGACGCCTGAAGATGTCTACCTCAACGAGGGACGCACTGGGGCTTCCACCATCAACAGCTTTGCCCGTCGCGACTGGGGACGAGAGGCTACGACAGAGGAGATAGAAGAAATCTACGCTGAGAAGTGCCGACTCTTCAACGAATGCGGAATGGCGCAGAATATGCCCGGAGCAGAACGTGTGCTCAATGCAGTGCGCAATGCTGGCCTTCAGATTCTTGTGGTGACGGGAAGCGGACAGACCTCATTGCTTGAGCGCCTGCAAACCCACTATCCTGGCTTTTTCAACCCCGAGCATATTGTGTCGAGCAAAGACTGCCGTCACGGCAAGCCCCATCCTGATCCGTACCTTTTAGGATTGGAGAAAGCTGGCGTTCAGCCTTGGGAAGCACTTGTTGTAGAGAATGCGCCCTTAGGCGTTCAAGCTGCCCGCGCGGCTCAGATATGTACTATCGCCGTCAATACGGGACCGCTTTCCAACGAGACGCTCCGCGATGCTGGCGCAAATATTCTGTTCCCCTCCATGACGGCTTTAGCCGATGAATGGAGAGGCTAAAACTTTTTCTTCCAGTGGGGGGGAGATTCCTCTCCTGCTCGGATTTCTCTGAGAAAATATAGTAATTTCCACTCACTTTGACTCTCAACGAAATTCTTCCACTCTACGCCGCTCACCCACAGGTAGCAGCACTGGCTAAAATAATTGGAGAAAGCAGTCCGCGACTCACTTTTTGCGACGGGCTTCACGGCTCAGCTGCCGCCATGGTTTTTGCCGCCCTCACGTGCCGACGCATCAAAGGAAAACCCTATCTCTTCGTGCTCAATGATGAAGAGGAGGCGGGGTATTTCTATCACGACCTCACACAGATGCTGGGCGATAAGAATGTGCTCTTCTTTCCTTCCAGCTATCGCCGTGCTGTGAAATACGCGCAGCGGGATGCTGCCAACGAGGTGCTTCGCACGCAGGTACTCAATGCGTTAGCGGACAGAAGTGAGCAATATCTTTTTATCGTTACCTACCCTGAGGCATTGAGCGAACGTGTTGCGCCAAAAGTTTCGTTTGAGTCGCGCACCGTCAAGATTCAGGAAGGCGGCAACTACGACCTTCCGCAGCTCGAGCGGCAGCTGCTGGAGCTTGGTTTCCGCCGCGTGGACTACGTTTACGAGCCTGGAGAGTTTGCCGTACGCGGTAGTATCTTGGATGTATTCAGCTATTCCTCCGAATATCCTTATCGTGTCGATTTCTTCGGCGATGATGTGGAAACGATTCGTACGTTTGAGGTGCAGACGCAGCTGTCTAAAGATCGCTTGAAAGATGTTACCATAGTGCCCGAAATGGAAGGTGGCGATTCGGATTTAGTACCGTTCACGGACTATCTTCCAACGGATGCTTTACTGGTAGTGAAGAATTTAGTTCTCATTACTGATACTATACAAAAGGTTTTTGATGAAGGGTTTGCCAAACAAGCCTACATCGAGAAAAAGGATAACAAAGAACGCCCCGAGTGGGAAATTTACGAAGAAGAAAAGGCATCAATCCGTGCTCCTCAAATGACAGAGCCTGCAACGGATCTCAACAAGCACCGCCTGCTTGTGTCGGGGCGCGAACTGAGCAAATCTCTCCTCGCCTTGCAGCGCATCGAAATGGGCAATGCTCCGTCCGATGCGCCAAAAGCTCGCCTGCATTTCAAAACACAGGTGCAGCCCATCTATCATAAGAACTTCGAGATGGTCAAGACTTCGTTCAACGATTTCCGCGACCGCCACTATCGCATTTATATTGCAGCCGACAGCGGGAAGCAGAACGAGCGCCTGACAGAGATTCTGGTCTCACTTCCCACAGATGCCACGATGCAGACCTCCGCTTCATCGGCCGATGCACCGCTTTTTACCCCCGTTTTGAAAACTTTGCACGAGGGTTTCTCCGATGAAGACTTGCAGGTGTGCTTCTTCACCGACCATCAGATATTCGACCGATTCCACAAATACAACCTAAAGAGCGACCACGCCCGCGACGCCAAGATGGCCCTTACGCTGAAAGAGCTGATGCAGTTTCAGCCGGGCGATTTCATCGTACATATCGACCACGGCGTGGGACGCTTTGCCGGATTGGTGCGTATGCCCGCTGCCGATGGTACGCAGCAGGAGATGATTAAGTTGACCTACCAAAACGACGACATCGTCTTGGTGAGCATCCATTCCCTCCACAAACTCTCCAAATACAAGGGGCGCGAGGGCGAAGCCCCCAAACTGAGCCGCTTGGGCACGGGAGCTTGGGAAAAATTAAAGGAGCGCACCAAGAAGAAAATCAAAGACATTGCTCGCGACCTCATCAAACTCTATTCAAAGCGCAAAGAGGAAAAAGGCTTTGCTTACAGCGCCGACACCTACTTGCAAAACGAGTTGGAAGCCAGTTTTGTCTACGAAGACACGCCTGACCAGCTCAAAGTGACGCAAGAAGTGAAAGCCGACATGGAGAGTGCGAAACCAATGGATCGTCTGGTTTGTGGCGATGTGGGCTTTGGTAAAACGGAGATTGCCGTGCGGGCAGCGATGAAAGCCGCAGCCGATGGAAAACAAGTGGCCGTACTCGTGCCTACAACCGTTTTGGCGTTGCAGCACTTCAAGACGTTTGAGAAACGTTTGAAGAACTTCCCCGTGCGCGTGGATTATCTCTCTCGCGCTCGTACGCCGAAACAGGTGCGCGAACTCTTGACCGATTTGGCCGAGGGGAAAATCGACATCCTTGTGGGCACTCACAAACTCATCGGCAAAAGTGTGAAATTCAAAGACCTTGGGCTTCTCATCATCGACGAGGAACAGAAATTCGGTGTTGCCGTCAAGGAGAAACTCCGCCAGCTGAAAGTGAATGTAGATACGCTCACCATGTCGGCCACACCCATTCCGCGCACTTTGCAGTTCTCTCTGATGGGCGCGCGCGACTTTAGTGTTATCCAAACGCCACCGCCCAACCGCCGCCCGATACAGACAGAGGTACACACCTTCAGTCACGAAATCATTGCCGATGCCGTCAATTTTGAAATGAGTCGGAACGGACAGACTTACATCGTTACTCACCGCGTTTCGGCTCTTAACAACCTCAAAGAATTGGTTAAGAAATATGTGCCCGATGCCCGCGTGGCTATCGGTCACGGACAGATGCCTCCTGCCGAATTAGAGAAAATCATTCTGGGCTTTGCCAACTACGATTACGACGTACTCATCTCCACCACCATCGTGGAGAACGGTATCGACATCAGTAATGCCAATACCATTATCATTGATGCCGCCAACCATTTCGGGCTGAGTGATCTCCACCAGATGCGCGGCCGCGTGGGGCGCTCGGATCGCAAGGCGTTTTGCTACCTCCTAGCGCCACCTCTGGCGCATTTGAGCGAGGAGAGCCGCCGCCGACTGCAAGCCATCGAGGAGTTTAGCGATTTGGGTTCTGGCATACACATCGCTATGCAGGATCTCGACATCCGCGGAGCTGGCAATCTCTTAGGCGCGGAGCAGAGCGGTTTTATTGCCGACTTAGGTTACGAAACCTACCAAAAGATTTTGGCAGAAGCGGTCAGCGAACTCAAAAACGACGAGTTTGCAGAGTTGTACAAAGAAGAGTTGCAACACTCGGCTCTCACGGGCGATTTCTTTGTGGATGAATGCAATGTGGAATGTGATCTGCATGCGTTCTTCCCCGAAACCTATGTGCCGGGAGCCAGTGAGCGTATGCTGCTCTATCGCGAGCTGGACGGTCTTACTACCGACGAGCAAATTGCGGATTTCCGCCAGCGCATGACCGACCGCTTTGGCGCATTGCCGCCCGAAGGCGAGGAACTCTTGCGCATCGTACCTCTGCGCCGCCTTGGTCGTAAGGTGGGAGCTGAACGGTTAATACTAAAAAATGGGCGCATGACACTTTATTTCGTTTCGAAATATGACTCGCCATTCTATCAGAGTTCCACGTTCGACCGCCTCATTCAGTACGCCGCGCAAAACTATCGCACTACTGAACTAAAAGAAAGTGCGGGCAAACGCCGTATGGTTATTAAAAGTGTGCCTACGGTAGGGCGTGCCCTCAGCCTGCTCCAACAAATCACGGAATAAGGTTTTTGCAATAAGTACAAAGAAAAAACCTCAATACAACTCATCCAAAAAAAACATCAATACACACCGATATGAACTTTAAAACATTCTTTCTCTCTTCGAAGAAAGCCAAGCAAATCAATCCTCTCTACTTGATTGGCGGCCACTTCTTGTCGTTGTATCTCATCATTGGCTTTGTGCTGCGCATCGTGCTCATGGCGTTCTCGCCAGCCGATGCCACCTACACGGCAATGGGCATACTGCGCGGTCTCTCCATCGGCTTTTTGTCCGACCTTGGTATGGGGCTGCTTCTCCTCGTTCCGCTCTTTGTTTTCTATGTAGGGCTCAACGAATACAAGTATAAAAAATACGCAGCCATCTCCATCTGCCTGCTGCTCATTGCTGGATTGGCCTACGCCTTTTGGCCTGGATCCATTTTCCGCCAGTACGGCGGTGGTGCTCCGCGCATTGCCCAGATTTTCTTAGGGTGGAAACTCTTGAGTTTCTCCCTCCGCGCCTTCATTCCGCGCATACGCAAAACATGGCGCGCCTGCACGCTCTATCTCACATGGGGCATCTACATCCTTTTGCTATTTATGGTTGCGGCAGGCGAATTCTTCTTCTGGGAGGAATTTGGCGTGCGCTACAACTTCATCGCTGTGGACTATTTGGTCTATACGAACGAAGTCATCGGTAACATTATGGAGTCCTATTCCATTGCGCCCCTAATGGCCGTCCTCCTACTGGCCACACTGGGTCTCATCTTGGCAGCCGTGCGCAAAAGCCGTTTCCAGTTGGAGGGAAATTACAGTCTCCGCCGCTTTGGCTTTGAAACGCTTTTGGCTGTGGTGCTTGTTGGCGCGGGCTTTGGAGCTACCTCACTGACACATAATCTGGATGCCAACAATCAGTATGTCACGCAAATCGAGCAGAATGGTGCTTACGATTTTGTGCGGGCTTTCTTGAACAACAAACTGGAGTATGACAAGTTCTACACGATGCTCCCACCAGCACAATGCGAGGCGCTCTACCGCCAACAAACGGGCTTGGATGCCAACGGGACGAAGCAACTCTCGGATGGACAAGGAGCTGAAAAATGCAATATCGTGCTGATCACGGTAGAGAGCTTGAGCGCCGACTTCCTTACGCGCTACGGAAACAAGGAGGGACTGACGCCTTACATCGACCGCCTCATGGCGCAGAGCCTTGTTTTCGACAGCCTTTACGCTTGCGGAAATCGCACCGTAAGAGGCTTGGAAGCTCTTTCGCTTTGCGTTCCGCCCCACGCAGGGGAGAGCGTCATCAAGCAGAAGAACAACCGCATGGGCGCACTCTCTGTGGGCTATCAGCTCCGTAAGTTGGGCTACACCACACAGTTTCTCTATGGTGGCTACAGCTATTTTGACAACATGGGCGACTATTTCTCCCACAATGGCTACGAGGTGATCGATCGCTCCAATATAGCCAAGCAGAATATCACCTTTGCCAATATTTGGGGCGTTTGTGATGAGGATATTTTCAACAAAGGATTGGAAGTGTTTGATGCCAACGCGAAAACGGGGAAACCGTTCTTTGCACAATTCATGACAACGAGCAACCATCGCCCCTACACTTATCCCACGGAGAAAATACACGTGGAGGGAAATCCCCATACTCGCAACGCTGCGGTGAAGTACACCGACTATGCCATCGGGGACTTCCTCAATAAGGCCGCAAAGAAACCGTGGTTCAAGAATACTGTGTTCATCGTCATTGCCGATCACTGTGCTTCGAGCGCAGGGAAAACCTCGCTACCGCTGGAGAAATACCACATCCCCTGCCTCATCTTCAGTCCGGGACGCATCCAGCCACAAACTGTTAGCAAGGTGTGCTCGCAAATCGACATTATTCCCACGCTCTTCACCATGCTCCACCTCCCTGCCAAGGTGCAGTTTGCAGGCAACGATATTCTTTCGCCCAATTTCAAGGAGCGGGCTTTTCTCGCTACCTATCAAGATTTGGGCTACTATGAGAACCACATTCTCACGGTGCTTTCGCCGGTACGGAAAGTGCAGCAATACGCCGTTAGCCCGCTTCCCGACGGCACTTTTGAAGAGACGCTACTCAAAAAGCAAAACATAGAACTGACGCAAAAAGCTGTAAGTTTCTATCAAACTGTGAATAAATAAAACTTCTTTTGCAGCCTCTTCCCCACTTGGAGAAGGGGCTGTTTGCTGATTGGTTGAAACCGTCGCCTCCCAACGCCCCTTACTCAACTTGAAAGTCTGCCGCACCGCAAGAAACTTCGTGGTGACAATCGCCACAAAGATTGTAAACAGAATTCGTATTCTAACGGAGCGAGAATGGCTTCAAAACCCAATCGTAGTAAGTGGGGCATCAGATAGCTCTGACTCGTCCTGCTCATCCAATAAGCCTATCGGCAAATACAATAAGGCTATCAACTGACACAATAAGGAAGTCAGCTGACAGCCTTATTGCATTCTCGAACAGAATAAGGAAAAACACAAGCATTCGGCACGCCAAAACAACTGAAATTATAAGAAATCGGCTCATTTCCCGTCTGTTTTCCAAGAAAAATGAGATGCGCGTTATTGCGACTCTCCTTTTTTATGTTTTACAGCTTCTTTTTCTCCTTTTCATTAAGTTACGCTGCGCTAAAACGGAAAAGTCGTCTGTAAAGTATAATTACCCTTACCAGCACATTATCGTTTCGTATCATTCCATAAAAGAAGCTACGCACCTCTTCTACTTTGGCGCACAGTTTGCAATAGCTGTTCACAGATAAAGAGTAAAAAGGTGTCGCCGTCTGAGCATGGCTCGTCATTCGCAAGCACGCATTGGACAAAATAACCTGAAATAGCAGAAAATCGAGAGGATATAGGCATTTCCATTACCCCTCCTCTCAACAACTTTAATAGGAAAGCAATAAAAAAAGCCCTTTTCTCTGTCAGTCTTCAGTTTTGGCACACCTCTTGCAAATAAGATAGGCAAATCACAAAAAGGTGTGTGGAAGTACCACACCTTAATAATTTAGATAATAACAAAAATAAAAAAATACAATTATGGGAAAGATTATTGGTATTGACTTAGGTACGACGAACAGCTGCGTTTCCGTTTTCGAGGGTAACGAGCCCGTCGTTATTACGAACAGTGAAGGTAAACGCACAACTCCTTCTATCGTAGCATTTGTTGAAGGTGGCGAACGCAAAGTGGGCGACCCCGCAAAGCGTCAGGCCATCACCAACCCGAAGCGTACGGTTTATTCTATCAAGCGCTTTATGGGCGAGACTTACGACCAGGTGGCAAAGGAAATCTCACGTATGCCCTACGAGGTTGTGAAGGGTGAAAATAACACTCCGCGCGTTAAAATTGACGACCGCCAGTACACACCGCAGGAAATCAGTGCGATGATTCTGCAAAAGATGAAGAAAACAGCTGAGGATTACCTCGGACAGGAGGTAAAAGAAGCCGTAATCACGGTTCCGGCCTACTTCTCCGATTCTCAGCGCCAGGCAACGAAAGAAGCTGGCCAGATTGCCGGTCTCGAAGTAAAGCGTATCGTGAATGAGCCTACTGCAGCTGCCCTTGCCTATGGTTTGGACAAGGCTAAGAAGGACATGAAGATTGCCGTATTCGACCTCGGTGGTGGTACGTTCGATATCTCTATCCTCGAATTGGGTGGAGGCGTATTTGAAGTTCTCTCAACAAACGGTAACACTCACCTCGGTGGTGACGACTTCGACCATGTTATCATCAACTGGTTGGTAGAGGAATTCAAGAATGATGAGGGCGCTGATTTGACGCAAGACCCGATGGCGATGCAGCGTTTGAAAGAAGCTGCTGAAAAGGCTAAGATTGAGCTGTCCTCTACTACGACAACAGAAATCAACCTGCCCTACATCATGCCAGTAGGCGGTGTTCCCAAGCACCTCGTTAAGACGCTGACACGCGCTAAGTTTGAGCAACTATCTCACCAGCTCATCGAAGATTGTAAAGTACCTTGCCAGGAAGCACTGCAGAGTGCAGGTCTCAACACTAACGAAATCGACGAGGTGATCCTCGTGGGTGGTTCCAGCCGTATTCCTGCCGTTCAGGAAATGGTGAAGAACTTCTTCGGCAAAGAACCCAGCAAGGGCGTTAACCCAGATGAGGTAGTAGCCGTAGGTGCTGCTGTTCAGGGTGCTATTATGAATAAGGAACAGGGTGTAGGCGACATCGTTCTCCTCGACGTTACTCCGCTGAGTCTCGGTATCGAAACGATGGGTGGCGTTATGACAAAACTGATTGAAGCCAATGCTACCATTCCTTGCAAGAAGAGCCAGGTGTTCTCAACTGCTGAAGACAACCAGCCCGAAGTAACCATCCACGTGCTCCAGGGCGAGCGTCCAATGGCCGCTCAGAACAAGAGCATCGGTCGCTTCAACCTCGCCGGCATCGCTCCCGCTCGCCGCGGTATTCCTCAAATTGAAGTAACGTTCGACATCGACGCCAACGGTATCTTGAACGTAAGTGCTAAGGACAAAGCTACGGGTAAAGAACAGGCCATCCGCATCGAAGCATCTTCAGGCTTGAGCCAGGAAGAAATCGACCGCATGAAAGCTGAAGCACAAGCCAACGAAGAGGCCGACAAGAAGGAGAAAGAGCGCATCGACAAGCTCAACCAGGCTGACTCTATGATCTTCCAGACTGAAAACCAGCTCAAAGATTTGGGCGAGAAGCTCCCCGCCGACAAGAAGTCTGTCATCGAGGCCGCTCTCCAGAAGCTGAAAGACGCTCACAAGGCGCAAGAAATCGACGCCATCGATGCTGCCATCAAAGAGCTCAATGATGCTTGGCAAGCTGCCAGTGCAGAAATGTACCAGCAAACAGGTGGTGCTCAACAGCCCGGTGCTGACGCCGGTTTCCAAGGTGGTGCTCAGCAAGGCGCTCAACCTAAAGACGACATCCAAGATGCCGACTTCGAGGAAGTGAAGTAAAAGTGCTAAAAAACGCTAATCAAAAATAAGTAAATCCCAGTAACTCTCAACAGTTACTGGGATTTTTGCGTGCACTAAATTTTCTTCAATCTACGGTTACCTTTCTTTACAAATATTTACTATATTTGCGACTCATGCGCACTGCAATCAATGCTGCTCCATCCTTGCACTACTTTTCCGCGGCCAAGATTCCTCCATCCCCGCGCTAGCTCTGATCAACACCTCCTATAAAACAAAGAACCTTTTTCATCATGGAAGAGCATAAAGAGCAACATAGAAAATCAATCCGCTTCTTCAACGACCGTGAAGTAAGAACAGTATGGGACGACGAACACAGTAAGTGGTGGTTCTCTGTACTGGACATCATTGCTGCGATTAACGAGCAAGATGATTACCAAAAGACGAGGAACTATTGGAAGTACCTCAAAACCAAACTAAGAAAAGAAAATAGTCAGTTGGTTAGTGCTACTAACCAACTGAAACTAAAAGCCTCTGACGGGAAGTCTTATAAGACAGATACGTTTGATGCAGAGGGTGTAACCCTTTTGGCAAAGCATATCAACAATACCAAGGCTATGAACTTTCTTGACTGGTTCCTCTATAGTGATAATACTATTGACGGACAGAGCAAGAAAAAGGCTTATCAGCTTTTTGAAAGTGGTATCTTAAAGACTGTAGACCCAGGTACAATCAAATGTTTACAACAAATACACGCTTATCTCTTTGGAGGACTGTATGACTTTGCAGGACAAATCCGTACGAAGAATATTTCAAAAGGAGGTTTTACCTTTGCTAATTGTATGCACTTCCCCGAAACTCTGCAAACAATAGAACGAATGCCCGAAACGACTTTTGATGAGATAATGGACAAATACGTGGAGATGAACGTAGCCCATCCTTTTATGGAGGGTAATGGTCGCAGCACTCGCATTTGGCTTGATCTGATGTTTAAGCGTTCTCTCAAGCGGTGTGTAGATTGGAGTCAGATAGATAAGAACGATTATCTGTCGGCAATGCGTGAGAGTATTTCTGATAGTACACACATCAAGTCTTTAGTAAAATCAGCTCTCACATCCCAGATTAATGACAGAGAAATGTTTATGAAAGGTATTGATTATTCATACTATTATGAGCAGAATGATTGATAGCATTTGAAAATAATAAAAGTAAATAAGTATTCATAGAAAACAAGACAAATGAAAACATTTGACGAGATACTAAATTTATTCCGTGAATATTCTGCAACGGAGTTAGAAAAAGGGCATAAGTTTGAACAGTTGATACAGCGTTGGCTTCTTTCTGACCCACGTTATAGCAATACCGTAAAAAGAGTGTGGCTTTGGAATGAATTTCCTGCTAAAGCCGAGTTCGGGACACACGATTTGGGTATTGACCTTGTTGCAGAGACTGATCAAAAAGAGTTTTGGGCAATCCAATGCAAATGCTATCGTGAAGATGCTGTTATTGATATGCCTAAAGTTGATTCTTTTATTTCACAAGCAACACGCACATTTACGCATCCTGACACGAAAGAAAAGATTTCTTTTTCCGAAATGATTTGGGTTTCAACGACATCGAAATGGAATCCTCATGCAGAGCAGAAAATCCAAAATCAGCTCATTCCTTTTACTCGTATCAATCAGTTTGAATTGCGAAACGCTGCGGTTGATTGGGAAAAGCTCAATAGTGGCCAACAGGGACAGAATGCTGTATTACCAGGGAAAAGTCCTCGCGCCCATCAAATAAAAGCGATGGAATGTGCTCAGAATCATTTCATGGAGCATGATCGTGGCAAACTCATTATGGCATGTGGCACGGGTAAGACTTATACCTCACTGAAAATCGTTGAACAGGAGACCAACAAAAAAGGACTTGTTTTATTTCTTGTGCCGAGCATCGCCTTATTAGGACAAGGATTAAATAATTGGATGACCGACACTTCTGCCGTCATCAAACCGATATGTATTTGTTCGGATTCAAAAGCTTCTAAACTCAATGAAGACATCGATGTCAGTATTGTAGATATGCCATATCCGGCTACCACCAATATTCCTACTACTGTAAAGCATTTGTTGCAATATAGAAAGAGTGATGCGTTGATTGTGGTGTTTTCCACTTATCAAAGCATTGACGTGGTAGCTGAAGCACAACGGCAGATACTCGAAGAGACCAACGGAACTTTTGGTGTATTCGACATGATCGTATGCGATGAGGCACATCGAACCACCGGTGCAAAGAGCAAGTATAAGGAGGAAAGCAATTTCACAAAGATTCACGATAATAACTTTATTCAAGGGCGGAAGCGTATGTATATGACGGCAACGCCACGTTATTACAATGCTAACATCAAAGAAACGGCCAAGGAAAAAGACATGCTTCTATGGAGTATGGATAATGAGGATTTCTTTGGAAAGGAGTTTTATCGTATCGGGTTTGGTGAAGCGGTTGATCTTAAGTTGCTTACCGATTATAAGGTGCTGGTGCTGACGTTGAGTGAAGAAGATTTGTCAGAGGACATGAAAACGAAGATCAAAGGCAACGATGAACTTACGTTGGATGATGCTTCTAAACTGGTGGGCTGTGTCAATGCGCTTTCTAAACGCATCAAAGGAGACAAAGGGATTACGGCGGCGGAAGACCCCGGAATGATGAAACGTGCTGTGGTATTTTGTTCTACTATCAATCGCTCAAAGCGTTCCAGTGGCATCGCATCAACCGACTTTGCCAAGCAGTTCCCCGAATTGGCCAAATACTATAAAGAAAACGATGTCGAGGAAAGCGAACGTAATCAAGTGGTAAATGTGGAAGCACGCCATATCGACGGCGGAATGAGTGCCGAGATAAGGGCTGAAGCCATAGACTGGTTGAAGGATGAGAGCATTGCCGATGGTCAGTGCCGTATATTAAGCAATGTACGCTGTTTGTCTGAAGGTGTAGACGTGCCGGCACTTGATGCTGTAATCTTCGCGTCGGCTCGTGATAGCCAAGTAGATGTAGTGCAGAGCGTTGGACGAGTGATGCGTAGTTTTAAAGACCCTAAAACTCAAAAACCAAAGAAATACGGATACATTATCATTCCGGTAGTGGTCCCGCCCAACACCGAACCTAATCTTATTCTTGACAACAACGATAGATTTAAGGTAGTTTGGGATATTCTCAATGCCCTCCGTGCGCACGATGAACAGTTTAATGCTACGGTCAACAAAATCAGTTTGAATAAAGAACGTCCTTCAAAGATTGTTGTGGCCGGAGTGCCAAGGGGTTCGTTCCAGATGCTTGGAGGTGACGCACGACCTACGCATGATGACAATGAGAAAGACCTTGCACAACTTTCCAATGAAGACGTGGCCACCCAACTCGAACTTCGATTTGGCGAATTGCAAGATGGCATATATGCCAAAATGGTAGAAAAGGTTGGCGACCGACTGTATTGGGAGAACTGGGCTGCTAAAGTAGGTGATATTGCCAAGAAGTTTATTTATCGTATCGGGCAACTTGTTCATACCGGTGTACACAAAGAAGAGTTTGACACCTTTCTACATGTGTTGCAACAAAATCTCAATCCTTCGATTACGGCAGAACAGACCATCGAAATGTTGGCGCAGCATATGATTACCCGTCCTGTGTTTGAAGCTTTGTTTAAAGAATATCATTTTGCAACCAACAACACGGTAAGCCAAAGCATGCAACGCATGCTGGAAATCTTAGAAAGCGAAGAAGTAAGCAAAGATACTTCTGTGCTTGAGGATTTCTACAGCAACGTAAGCAAATATGTGGGCACGATTGATAATTTGGAAGGAAAACAAGCCATCATCAAAACGCTGTACGAGAAGTTCTTTAAGGGGGCTTTCCCTAAAACGGTAGACAAGTTAGGCATTGTCTATACACCGATAGAATGTGTCGATTTTATTGTACACTCGGTGAACGATATTCTGAATAAAGAGTTTAATTGCTCACTAACCGATGAGAATGTGCATATACTAGACCCCTTCACTGGTACAGGAACTTTCATTACGCGCCTACTGCAAAGCGGACTTATCCTGCCTGCCGACATTGAGCGTAAGTATCTGCACGAAATTCATTGCAATGAGATTGTACTATTGGCTTATTATATTGCCGATGTTAATATAGAGAGCGTGTTCCATGAGCTAACGCAACGTGCGGAATATTTACCCTACAATAATATATGCCTTACCGATACCTTCCAAACCACAGAACATCGAGATCCTGTTTTTGATAAATCGTGGTTTGCGGGGAATAGCGCCAATGTAGAGCAACAACTCAAAGCGCCTATACGTGTTATTATAGGCAATCCGCCTTATTCTATCGGTCAGAAGTCTGCCAACGATAATGCACAGAACCAAAGCTACGAAATGCTTGACAAGCGCATTACTGATACTTATGTAAAAGCGTCTGCTGCAGGATTGAACAAATCTACTTACGATCTTTATATTAAAGCCTTTAGATGGGCGTCCGACCGTCTTTCCATGAATAAAGAAGAAGGAGGCGTAGTGGCATTCATCAGCAATGGCGCATGGATAGACGGTAATGCCAACGATGGTTTCCGCAAATGTTTAGAGCGCGAGTTCTCTGCTATCTATGTATTCAATCTGCGGGGAAACCAACGAACCAGTGGAGAATTGTCAAGAAAAGAAGGAGGAAAAATATTTGGTTCGGGTTCTCGCACTCCTATAGCCATTACATTGTTGGTCAAGAAACCTCATCAGACAGCTGACAATCGTGCTACAATATACTATCACGACATCGGCGACTACCTATCGCGCGAGGAGAAATTAAAGATAGTGCATAATTTTAAGAGTATTAGTTCACCGAAACTTAATTGGACAATACTTCAGCCTAACGAACACGGCGATTGGATTAACCAACGCAACGAAGGCTTTTCAGAACTTATACCGTTGGCACCTGAAAAGAAGTTTGATGCGAAAACGCAGAGTGCGTTCATGACGTATGCTATCGGTTTAGCTTCCAATAGGGATAATTGGGTATATAGTTTCTCTAAAGAGACAATCGGTCAAAATATGCAAAGAATGATAAAGTTTTATAATGCTCAATGCGAAGACTACCAGAATGCTTTGACCACAAATCCTAATCTATCCATAGAAGACTTTATTGACACTAATCCACAAAAGATTAGTTGGACCGTAAACCTAAAAAGATATTTAGACAAAGGGCTTGCATTATCTGCTCAAACTGATTATAGGAGTAGTCTTTACCGCCCTTTCTGTAAACAATACTTATATTATAATGATAATTTTATTGAACGCCCCGGACTGAGCAAAAAACTCTTCCCAACTCCTGAAAGTAAGAATTTAGTCATCTGCTTATCAGGCATTGGCAGTAGTAAAGGTTTCTCGGCGTTGATAACGGATAAAATACCAGACTTGCAACTAATGTTTAATGGTCAATGCTTCCCTCTCTATTGGTACGAAGAAAACAAGCAACAAGGTTTGTTTACAAAAGGAAGTTGTGACTATATCCGCCACGACGGCATCAGTGATTGGATGTTGAAAGAAGTAAGGAATCGTGTGGGCAATAAGAAAATCACCAAAGAAATGATATTCTATTATGTTTATGGTTTGCTGCATTCGCCCGACTATCGTGAAACCTTTGCATCGGATTTAAAGAAATCGCTACCTCGCATTCCTATTATTACGGACGAAACGGAGTGGATGAACTTCTACTATGCGGGCAAGACGTTGGCAGAGCTACATTTAAATTACGAAAGTGTTGAGCCATGCGATGTAACCATCAGCGACACCTATGCTGGAGATGACGAATACGAACATTATGCCGTAAGCAAGATGCACTTTCCCAAGAAAGGCGAACAGGGTACCATTATCTACAACGAATACCTGCGCATTGACGATATTCCCGCACGCGTTTACGAGTATGTGGTGAATGGCAAGAGTGCGGTGGAATGGATAATGGAGCGGTATGCTGTGACCATCGACAAGAAAAGCCTTATCAAGAACGACCCCAACCTTTGGAGCAAAGAGCATGAAGAGTCGCGCTATATTTTCAATCTGTTGTTATCGGTGATGAATGTAAGCCTGCAAACAGCTGACATTGTGGAGCGATTGCCACGACTACACTTCGATGGCAGTAACGTTACGATTACGGAGAAAGGCCACGATATGCTACCCGCGGAGGAAGAAGACCCTAACACTTACAAAGGTAGCGACACGCTGAAGTTGAGCATCAAGCAAGTGTTCTTTAATCAGATTGTGGCTGGAACAAAGAAAACGGAATATCGCGAGATATCCAATGCCTACACAGCCAACAAATATCTTGCCACCGACGTGCACGGAACACCACTCTGCGACCCGAAGCATACTGTTGAGGGGCGCACCTATCATCCCGATGAATACAACGACGGACACTTCCCGTTTGTAGCGCGCCCTTACAAACGCATCCGTCTCTCGGTGGGTCCTTTTGGCGACAGTTGCATGGCAGAGATAACCCATGTAACCTTCAGCGTATCGCGACAAAAGGGAAAAGGATTGGTTGTCTGGCAAGCAGAATATCATTTGGGAAAGGTAACGAATGTGAGAAGAAAACATAAGTAGGGAGATTAATGGTAATATCGTCTGAAGAATTATATCGTAAATTGGAGACGGAGTATCGTATTTCGATAGATGTAGATAGATATTTCGACTCGCTTCAGGTAAAAAATAATAGTGTTTTAGTTTCACTCAATAAGGAGCGTTGTCTTTTATATTCTTATAAAGGCCATACCCTTTCTTTTCTATCAACAGACAATAAGTTGAAACTTGCCGAATACTGTACACAGAGATTACAAGTAACCAAAAATATTCATCTTCTGTGTGTCTATTCATTCAGTATCTTTCATTTGTCTAAAGATAAAGAATATTTGTTCGATGCTATTTCATATTCTGAAAAAATAATGCGAGAGCTCTATCTTGTAGGAGATAAAGATAATGGTTTTGAGTTTGGAGAATTATTTGAATTTCTATATCCATTATGCAAGCAATATAACAAAGCGAATACGCTTGTTAATATTGTAAATGAAGCAATAAACAAGACTAAACCCTGCTTCCATTTTTGTATACTTGCTATTCTTAACAACTTCGTTGAAACATATAACAAGGACAAGAAGTCTGCTTTCAACATCAAAAAAGATTTTGACCAAGAGTGTTTAACGAAATTATGCTTGAAAGATTATGAAAGTGAGACAGATTCCACAATACAGGAGAGACTGTTAGACTTTGCTTTGAATTTTTCCAAACATATATCCAATAGAATTTTAAGAAAGAAAGTTTGCGAGTTGAAAGGAGATTACTTGATGTCACATTTACTTCCATACGATGATGGAAATATAATAATACCGCATTATAATAACTCTAAATTAGTTAATGCTATTGGGTTATATAAAGAAGCTAAAAATGAGGAGAAAAGGAAAAATGCAACATTACAATATGAAGCAAGTAAAAGTGAATTGAGATATATAAAATTTTCACATTCAATTACAAAAGAGGAATATGAAAAACGGATTGCGGCAATGCAAGAAATAATAGCATCCCTTTCAAAGGGAGAGCACTTTCATATTTTTCTTGCACTGTGTGGTTTAGGTATTGATTGGTTTTGCTTAAGTGCTGATCGTCTCAATCAAGCAGTACAAAATCAAATAAAAGAATTTATTTATACTCAATTAACACACGCAGTTAAGTCTGACTCATATAATAATAAAAGGCAATGTACGCATGAAGAGATAATATTACATCAACTCTTTGACTTCCAATATCGTCAATATGCTTTTTATATTTTCACACAAGTATTAGCAATAACGATGAAAAATAATACATTCTCTTTTGATACGCTCAAAGAAGACTTATGCCGTATAGGATTTAACAGTTTTGTTATTCATAAAGGACACAATGAAGAACGCATCCAAACTACGCCATTTGATATGGTTGAAGATGGTCTTCACGAGTTTTTAATCCAACATCAAAAATTTGTAACAGGCGAGAAAACAGACTGGAGGTTCTGCATAAGTTTTTTATCGACGCAGTTTGAAGGTATAATGCGGTTAATAGTAAATGATTTAGGAGAACCAATCGTAAAAGTCAAAGATGGAAATACTGAATTTGTCACATTAGAGGTATTATTGAAAACAAAAGCATTAAAATCAATCTTTACCAAAGAAGATCTTCTTTTGTTTAGCCAAACATATACAAAGGCTGGCTATAATATTCGTAATGATGTAGCACATGGACTTTTACTTCCACAGGAATATACAGCAACAAAAGCACTATTAGTTTTTGTTTCTATTCTCAGATTAGCAAAGGGGATATTTAATTATGTTCATAATCAACAAGGCGATAACATCCAAGATGTTTTCTAATCAATACTACTCAAATTGAGGAGACATTTTTGTACCATAAGAATGTAATTCATTGATAATCAGTGTAGGATATATTTGAGGAAGTGAAGTAAAAGCATAAACAAGTATATTACAACAAAAGAAGGGATTCTGATATTCTCCTCTTTTGTTTAATCTAATTTAATGTAAACAATGAGAAAAGAAGATATCTTAAAGCAGGTGGTAGTGCAAGAGTATGGGGAGAAGAAGCACCCGAAACTTACTGAGAGTCAGTTATTACTTTCACCTGATCTTTATGAAGAGGTAAAGAGTATGTACAAAGAATTAGGAGGAACTCTTGAAAAACCTCCATTTAGGTTTGGTTCGTGGGATATTCCAACTCCTGAGTTTATTCTGGAATTGGATGAAGAGAATCATTTCAATAGATATAGATTACAAACCTTAAACTCTAATATTTATCAGGAAATAAAGGGTTTCCCTCTGGATTCATATAAGCAGTTCTGTACACAATACGAATCTTGTTGCTGTAAGCATGGAAAATATTGGAAAAACGATTCGTCAGAGAAGTTGTTTATAAAAAGTAATGATAATGGATGCTTAAATGGAACTGGTAGTTCCAGATGGAGGCAGCGTGCCTTTTATGATTTCCTAAGGGATGTTACTGGACTTATAAAGGGAATTCCTGTTATTCGTTTGTCCGTTTATCAAACATTTAAGGGTAAGAAAGTACAAGAAATTATAGAGTCTAAAGATAAAGCCATGATTTTAGATTTGGTAAGGACTACGGTTGAAGAGTGGATGTAGGAATTCACTTGCTACATTAATATGGTTTATCTACTTCTATCACCATTCTATAAATTCTGTAGCACTACAAAAGGTAGACAACGACGTCTCTGCATAACTCTCTCCTTATAAAAAGCGAGATTTTGTTGTCACGTTGTCACAGAAAAGGTAAAACTTTTTGATTATTAAATACTTAGATGGTGTGACAACAAAATTTTATTCTTAATTTGTTGTCACACTGTTGTCACGCTCGTAATACTAACATATTCAAGATGTTAGCAGGTAAGTGTGACAACGTGACGATGTGACAACAGAAAAATAAGATGGGGGAGAAGGAGGAGACAGGTGCATAATGTATGGTTTGCTTATTGATATGATCCAATTTTAATAAGGGCGTCAGCTGATAGAATAAGGATATCAGTTGATAGGCTTATTGTATTTCTGAAAGCAATAAGGATATTTGTGCTTTTTGCTGTTGCGCGTGTAGTTTCTTCTCGGAAATATTTCAGAAACGATTCAGAAGTTTCTTATTAGAAGTTTTGATAAAGAAAAAGCGGAAACCCTTTATTTATAAGAGATTTCCGCTTATTTTCTTTGGGTGCCCAGTGGGATTCGAACCCACGACATTCAGAACCACAATCTGACGCTCTAACCAACTGAACTATGGGCACCATGTTATTGGTGTGCAATCCTTTTGGAATGCGAGTGCAAAAGTATTACAAAGTTTTGGAATGTGCAAGACTTCTGTGAACTTTTTTGCTTTTGTTCTTTTTCTTAACTGTAAACATTTTTATTGATCATCATTGCGAACATAACCTTGATATTGGGGAGGAAGGTCGTTCATGATGGTTTGATAAGCTTCCTCCATGATAGTGCGGATGTCTTGTGTGCCTTGTCCAGAAGGATAGATAGGGGCATGGATGATGAGTTCTAGCAGATGGCGTTTCACAAAGTTGAAGCCATCCTGGCGGCGGAGCACGTCAAACGAACCATTGATAGTGATGGGGACAACGGGTAATTGGAGCTCGTCAGCTAGTTGGAATGCTCCTTTGCGGAAAATGCCCATGTGTCCCGTGAAAGTGCGCGCTCCTTCGGGGAAGACAACGAGCGAAGTGCCGCCTTGTAGCGTTTGGCGGGCGTGGTCGTAGGTCTCCTTGATTTTACTCGGTCCTGATTTGTCAACGAAGATGTGGTGGGCTTTCTGGCAGGCGTAGCCAATGAGAGGAAGTTGGCGGAGTGCCTTTTTCATCATCCATTTGAAGTTGCGGTTCAAGAAACCATAGACGAGGAAGATGTCGAACGGGCCTTGGTGGTTGGCCACAAAAACATAGCTCTGACCGCTTTGTAGGTGTTCGCGACCAGTGACGCGGACGGGGAGCAGCAGGAGGCGGCAGATGAAGCGCCCCCAAAGCATTGCAGGATAGTAGCCCCAGAAGTGAGCATTGCCTACCATGCATCCAATGCTAGTGGCGAGTGCGGTTAGAATTGTGGCAAGAATGCCGAGGGGCAGAACGATGAGGAGTTGGTAAATGCGATACATTTGGGGAATGTGCTAATTAGGAAATGTGCTAATGTGCTAATGGAGAGTCTAAGGTGATAATGTCTATTTCGGGCCACGCACCAAAGCGGAAGGGAAGGAGAACTTCACCTACGCCAGGATTGACAAGGAGAGCTTGATTGCCTTGTTGGTAAAGACCGCTCCATTGCGGATAGAACCACGCTGCGGGTGACCATTTGCCAATCTGGAGCTGCATGGCGTGGGTGTGACCAGAAAGCATGAGCGGAATGTCGGTGTTTGGTAGAATCTGTGCTTCCCAATAGCTGGGGTCGTGTTGTAAAAGGAGTTGGAAGCAGTTGGGCGAAAGGTTTTTGCGTGCCTGCTGTAGTTTTGCGCGGCGTGGAAAGTTTGGTCGGTTTCCGTGATTCTCTAATCCTATGACTGCAATAGAATCGTTGCCGCGATGAAGGATGAGATTTTCGTTGAGCAGGAGCTTCCAGCCCATATTGCGTTCCTCTTGCTGGAGCTGACGAACAGCAGCAAGGCGTTCGGCAGTGTTGTTCCAACGGAAATAAGTCAAATAGTCGTGATTGCCCATGACGCTCACCACGCCATCTCGCGCCTTGAGTTGGCTGAGAATGTTTCGGAAAGGTTCAATCTCTTGAACGTGATAGTTCACCAGGTCACCTACAAAGATAATAAGATCTGGTTGTTGCACATTGATGCTGTCGACGATTTGCTGCACCACATCTTGATGGTGGCGGAGAGTGCCGAGATGGAGGTCGGAGATGAGCGCGATGCGGTAGCCTTTGAATTGTGGCGGAATAGAAGAATGAGTAAACGTAAATTGTTTCGTTTGTATGCGCTTATACCCCAGTGTGAAACTATAGAGCATAAGTATGAAACTGAATGCTCCGACAAGGTACGCGCTAACGGTCATGCTACGTCGAAAGAGCTTCTGCTTCTTCCCTATGCGCCCGATGAGCAACAATAAGGCGGTGAGCGTTTCGGGCACAACAAGGCAGAGAGTGGCGGAAAGCAGAAAACCTTTCACGGCATCAGCTGTCATGGTGTAGCTCTCATTGATGGCCATGAATGTTAGAGCCAAGAGCAAGAGCAGATGGGGAAGCGCAAAGAGCAAGCGTACCCAGCGCGGCCATTTGTTGCGAAAAACGAGGCGGTCTATACCCCAAGACGGAAGAGTCAGTAGGGCAATGAGCAATATAAGAATACGAGCTATCATTCGAGATTGCGTGATAAGAATTTGCGTAGTTGTGGAATAGGGAGATTGCGGCGGCGCGCATAGTCTTGGAACTGATCTTCGCCAATGCGTCCAATCCCAAAATAGTATGTGCTAGGGTGGCCGAAGAGCAGTCCGCATGCCGAGGCGTGCGGCAGCATCATGCCCGTCTCCGTGAGTTGGATACCGATGCGTCCAAAGTTTAGAACCTCGTCGAGCAAGAAGATAATGGATTGATCAGGTATTTGCGGATAACCCACAGCAGGGCGTATGCCTTGGTATTCTTCATTCCATATTTGTTCGTGTGTGAGATGCTCATCGGGAGCGTAACCCCAATAGATGCGGCGCACATCGCGGTGCATCAGCTCGGCCGTGGCTTCGGCCAGTCGGTCGCAGACTGTTTGGTAGAGCATGCGCTCATAATCGTCAGCAAACGACTCCACTTGACCATCGGAGCGATGAAAAGAGACGCAGAAGATGCCCATGACTGAAGCTATATCGTCCTTGATATAGAGTTCGCGAGGGCGAATGAAGTCGGACAAGCACAAGTGAGGATCTCCAGCGTGCTGAACGTGCTGCTGCCTAAGGAAGGGAATGCTCCATCGCCCTCGAAAATCCTCCACGATAATATCCTCTTCCTCTGACCAAGCCGGATAGAGCCCGAAGCGGGCAAAACCTTTGTGCGTGCGGTCGAGGCGGTTGATCATGCGTGAGGCGTCATCAAATAGTTTTGAGGCTTCTTTGGCTGCTGCTCTGTCCTCTTCAGGGAAACTATTGATCCATTCTTGTCGGCAAGCTGGGCAGTTGTGAACGGCCGTCACGCCCGCAAAGCGAGGTTGGAGATTCCACGCGTTGAAGAAGAACGGCCAGTTGATAACTTCGGCCAGCGTATGAGCGTAGTATTTCAGTTCTTTAGTCATCGGGAGAAGCTAACAGGCAATCCGTGGAGGTTTTCGTCCACGAGGTGTCCTTTATTATATATAAGGTCTCCGTTGCAATATGTTTTCTCAATACGCCAACGGAAGGTATGGCCTTCCAACGGACTCCAATTGCACTTGCTGCGAATCTGATTCGGGGTAAGTGTCCACGGGCTATTGGGACGCACCAATACGAGGTCGGCCTTGTAGCCTTCGCGCAAGAAACCGCGATTTTCCACCTGATAAATCTTGGCTGGATTATGGCACATGAGTTCCACAAGGCGCTCGATGCTGAGCACACCCTCATTGGTGAGTCTGAGCATGGCTGGTAAGGAAAATTGTATCATGGGCATTCCCGATGTGGCACGTGCTGCTCCGCCCACTTTATCCCTCAGGTGGTGAGGCGCATGGTCGGTAGCGATGGTTGAGATAGTGCCATCGTTGAGCGCACGGCGCAGGGCATCGCGGTCGGCGCGTGTTTTGATGGATGGGTTACACTTGATGCGGCTGCCCAATCGGATGTAGTCTTCATCGCAAAAGAGCAGATGTGGAACGCATACTTCCGCCGTGATTTGCGGATCGGTAGGGCTGAATAGCTCCAGTTCGCGTGCGGTGGATATGTGAGCCACGTGGAGTCGTGTTCCGTATTCTCGCGCCAGAGCCACTGCTTCAGCCGTTGATTTGTAGCACGCCTCGGCAGAACGGATCAGTCCGTGATAGCGCATATCAGGATCAGCTCCATATTTCTCTTTGTAGGCCGTCATGTTAGCAGAGATGGTGGGCGTGTCCTCGCAGTGGACCATCAGGAGCGTGGGAACATTCTCAAAAATGTAGCGGAGAACCTTTTTGTTGTCGACGAGCATATTTCCCGTGGAAGCTCCCATGAAGAGTTTCACGCCAGCAATGCTGCGCCACTTGAGTTGTGGCAATAGTTCGTAATTGTTGAGCGTAGCACCAAAATAAAGTCCGAAATTGACATGACTCTTTGTAGCTGCCATGTCGTATTTTTCGCTGAAAGCTTCGAGAGTTGTAGTGGTAGGCAGCGTATTAGGCATATCAAAAACAGTGGTTACACCTCCCGCTGCGGCAGCGTAGCTCTCCGTTTCGAAGTCGGCTTTTTCCGTCAGACCAGGATCACGGAAGTGGACATGCTCGTCAATGACGCCTGGAAGCAGGTAGCAGCCCTCAGCATCCACCACTTCCATGGGCGGCTCATCTGGGATGGCGTCTTTTCCCTCCAAAATTTGGCCTATCTGGTTGTTATCTATCAAAAGAGAACCGACAAACTGTCGGCCCTCGTTAACAATAATAGCATTCTTTATTTGAATCCTTTTGCGCATAGTTCTGTTGTGAAATGAAAAGAGTGTGATGATTGCGTATTGCAACTGTAGCAATGACAAAAACCACAAAACGCCCCATTGGTGGGGCTTTCTACTTATTTTTTCTCGGCTTGATTTGTCCGGTCATTGCTGCCCAACGCAGGCGCATAACGCCGAAGAGTGCTTCGCCAAAGATGCCGCCACTCATCTTGCTCGTGCCTTCGCAGCGATTGACGAAAATAACAGGTACTTCTTTGATTTTGAAACCCAACTTATAAGCCGTGAATTTCATCTCGATTTGGAAAGCGTAGCCCTTGAAGCGGATGGCGTCGAGATCTATGGTTTCGAGCACCTGACGGCGGTAACATTTGAATCCCGCGGTTGTGTCGTGGAGCTTCACGCCCAAGATGGTGCGTACATATTTAGAAGCGTAGTAGCTCATGAGCACGCGCCCCATCGGCCAGTTGACAACATTGACACCACTCACATAGCGCGAACCGATGGCTACATCTGCACCGTCCGTTGCACAAGCTTCGTAGAGTCGCGGCAGGTCTTTCGGGTCGTGGCTGAAGTCGGCATCCATCTCAAAGATATAGTCGTACTTCTGTTCGATAGCCCATTTGAACCCTGCAATATAGGCCGTACCCAGTCCGAGTTTGCCGCTGCGCTCTATGATAAAGAGGCGCTCCTTGAACTCGTCTTCCATGAGGCGTTTCACAATGGCGGCGGTGCCGTCGGGGGAGCCATCGTCGATAACGAGGATGTTGAACGCGTGTGGACCGAGGCCAAGGACGGCTCGGATTATCTTTTCAATGTTTTCTTTCTCATTGTATGTTGGTATGATTACAATGCTGTCGCTTCTGTCCATAGTTGAAATGGTGTTTTATTATATCTGTGGCGAAGTTAGAGAATTATTGCCGATTTTCCCAAACGAAAGCGAAGTTTTTTAGTTCCTCTTCTGTTATGGCACAATAAGGCTGTGCGTTGGAAAAAGGGGGAGAGAAACGCCCTTTTTAGGATGGCTTTAGAAGCTCTTAAAGCGGCCTAAAAATATCCTTATTGTGTCAGCTGATACAATAAGGAAGCCAGCTGACGCAATAAGGATGTCAGCTGACAGCCTTATTGTATTTTTGCTCTTCTTTATTACCCTGTAAAACAGATGCTTATGGTTCTGCTTTGAGGCCTTTCTATTGTGTTTGAAGAGGGATGAGGCTGAGGGCGTTTGCTGTGATCAGACGAAAATCCTTGTTTCTTATCATTGCGGAAATTATCTTCAAAAAACGCAGATAGTTATAGTTAGAAGTTGCTTAAATAAATTTTTATAATTGTCCTTATATATAACTATGACTACAGGGAAAGTGTTTGGGGTGAAAGGAGCTGATTTAGATTCAGCGAAATGTATCCGCTTTTTTCTGGTGTGCAGTTATTAGAGCATAGGCGTTCAGCATCATTAGCTTTATCGGAATTCCATTTAAGAGCACTCTGCATAAAAAAAAGTAAAAGCTATTGGTATGTTCCAAAAAACATTACCTTTGCAAAAAGTAATATTCAAACTAATCAATATGAAAAAAATAGCAGCGTTGGCACTTGCGCTTTTAGCCATGCCGACCTTTGCACAGAAGTATTCTATTACGGGACAAGTTCCCAAGGAGCTCAAAAAGGTGTATCTCTACAACTTCGAGTCGAAGAATGATCAAACCCCCGACAGCGTGGTGGTCAAGGATGGCCGCTTTAGCTTTTCAGGCGATGCGCAGGGAAAACTCTTTGCGATGCTTTTTGCTAAGGATGGAGAGTATTCTGTTCCCGTAGTTTTGGACGGAGATGTGAAAGTGGATCTTGTGAAAAAGGTTCTTGCAGGTACGAGCGAAAACGAAAAACTCTCTGCCGCGCTTCAGCAACTTGAGTCTAACTCTGCCGCTATGCAGAGCGTGATGAGCGAAGTGCGAAAATATCAAGAGGAAGGAAAAGAAATGCCCGAATCACTACAGCAACGTTTGGAGAGCGCGTATGAGGCGGCGATAGAGGGACTAGTTGCTAATGTGAAAAAGATATGTGATGCAAATATGCAGTCCATATTCCCCGCTTACTTCATCAGCTCTTACTTTAACAGCATGGATAAGGCCGATATCATTCGATATGCCGATTCTAACGCCTCTTTTATGAACGTGGGGATGCTCAAGCGTTTGCGCGCGAGTGTTGAAGGTTGGAAACGTCAGCAACCAGGCGTGATGTTTACCGATATTGAATTGGCCGATACGGCAGGTGTTCAGCATAAGCTTTCCGAGTATGTAGGTAAAGGCAACTATGTGTTGATTGATTTCTGGGCAAGTTGGTGTGGACCTTGTATGCGTGAAATGCCTCAAGTGAAGGCACTCTATGATAAGTATCATTCAAAAGGTTTCGACATTGTTGGCTTGAGCTTCGACCGCGAACATAAGAATTGGGTGGGGGCTATTAAGCGCAAAGGGCTGAATTGGCATCATCTCTCCGATTTGAAGTACTGGGATACGATTGCAGGGCGCACGTATGGCGTCAACTCCATACCAGCTACGTTGCTGATAGGACCTGATGGTAAAATCGTGGCAGCTAATCTTCACGGAGAAGAACTCGCTGCAAAGTTGAAAGAAATTTACGAGTAAATTCAAATATAAAGAAGTGCGGACTTTGCAAGGAATTAAGCCAAATGACTTGTGATGTCCGCGCTTTCTTTATTTAGCTATCGGTTTTAACGATAGTAGGTATAGATAAAAAGATTATAGAAACATTTGCGGGGCTTGCAATATAGCGTACTTTTGCAATCGAAAACAGAAGGTAACGTTATGGCAAATGCTATTGTTGGTATCTCAGTCGCCGTTATAGTAACGGTATTTGTGATCTGCAATGCCCTCCGCTTTTTCCGCACAGAAATGCGTCATCGCTCCATTCACGGAGCATCGTTTCGCTATTTTGATGTGTATGAGGACTAAAAGAAGATGGAATTACGCCAATTACGGTATTTCATAAAGGTGGCAGAACGTCTCAATGTTTCAGAGGCAGCTAAGGATCTCTGTATAACGCAGAGCACCCTTTCCCAACAGATCCGCCAGTTGGAAAATGAGTTGGGAGTGCAACTCTTTGACAGAACGAGCCGAGGTGTAGAACTGACAGAAATCGGTATAGAGATGTTGCCTTATGCGGCGAAGACAGTGCAAGATGCAGAAGTTTGCATTGATCACATCTCCGACATACAAAACCTCAAAGCAGGTATGCTCCGTGTGGGAGTGTCATACAGTTTTGGATCAATGCTAGCCACAGTGCTCGCAAAGTTTATGAAACTGTATCCGGGAGTAAAACTCGACATTCACTACAAAAAGACGGATCACCTGATGGAACGCTTGTGTAACCGCCAAATTGATTTGGCTTTGGCTTTTAAGCCAGAACGAGTGTATCCAAACCTAGAGACTAAAACGCTTTTTAAGCGTAAGCTCTCGGCCATCGTCAACCGCTATCATCCATTAGCGAATAAAAAGACGGTCTCCTTGAAAGATTTAGTGCCATTCGATATGGTGTTAGTAACACACGGAATGCAAGCACGAGATTTATTTGAGGTACTTCTGAGTAAAACGGACATAAAGTACCATGTACGAGCCGTTTTGAACACTGTCCCTGCTATTTTGCAGCTGGTAAGAGATACGCAGTTTGTTACAGTACTCTCAGAAGAAACCATACGTGGTGACCAGTCGCTGGTATCAATTCCGATTGATGTTCCAGGTAACGTAATGGAAGGCTGTGTTCATTGGTTGCGCGGCAGCTATATGAAGTCCTCTGCAAAAGAACTTGTACGGCTGCTAACAGAGCACAACAGTCTCCACGAGATGGTTAATGAAATTTGAAAGTTTATTTCTTGGTAAAAGTTTTTTAGGATAACTACATTGTAAAGGTGACTTTGTCACTTTTCGCCTAACAGGGGTCTTCGTGAGAAGGCACCTGTTCTGGTTTTTATAGGGGTGAGATGTAAGTGTGTCAAAAGAATTTTTTAGTGAATAGTAGAAATGATTTCCTCTTTTTTTCTTCTCTGCTCGAATTTCCTGTTTTTATTGAAAATTTTAAACCTTCTCTTTGCAGTTTAGCTATAAAAAAAAGGGCTTCCGCCCTTCTTCTTAGTGAATTGAAGCACACAGGATCTTCAATCACGACTCATTTCGAGTCTACATCTAACTTGTTACCTAAACTACAAACCTTTTACTCAAGGTAAAACCTATGAAACATACACACATTTTTAATACCTAATCAATTACTAACACCATCTTTATTTGTGTGCAGTCAACTCGAAAGGTCGCACCTCTATAGTCCTGTGTCACTTCCTTTCTTGTTTGACGATGCAAAGGTATGAACTTCCTTTGAAGTATGCAAGAAGGAAGTGTCTTTTTGCTTATTTTTATACTTTTATTACGCAGATTGTAAAATGGATATAACGAAAATGTATGATAAGTTAGAAGAAGGCTTTATTTTGATGGAAAAGTGTATGTTTAAAACGTAATCTGGAGATTGCAAAATGAATGAAATAAAAAACTGACTTAGTGGGATTATAGAAGAAATAGTGTGAAGTTTTCACCTTTTTGAGAGGCAGGAACAGGAAGTAAGGTGAGAAGAGTGAGTTTTCGGTACGACTCTATGACTTTCAGGCGTAGAAAATGATTCTTGATAGCAGAAAAGGTGTAGGAATAAAAAGAAAGTTGTAATTTTGCACGCAGAATATGAAAATAAAGCAAGTAGCTGAGGCCCTTGAAAAGTTCGCGCCCCTGCCGCTGCAAGAAAGCTACGATAATGCTGGCTTGCAGATTGGATTAACAGAGGTGGAAGTGTCAAGGGTCTTATTGTGTCTAGACGTCACTGAAGACGTTATCATGGAAGCTGCCGAAAAAGGCTGCCAACTCATAGTGAGCCATCATCCGCTCTTATTTCGTGGCGTGAAATGCGTGTCGGATAGCGATATGGTTCAGCGTTGCGTGCGCTTGGCCATAAAGCACGATATCGCTATCTATTCTGCTCACACCAATCTCGACAACGCTGCGGGCGGTGTCAACTGGATGATAGCCGAAAAGCTAGGGTTGCAAAACGTTTCTTTCTTGCTACCTACGAGCGAAGGAGGGAGCGGAGTGATTGCAGAACTTCCTACGGCTGAAGCTCCAAAGGATTTTCTGCTTCGCGTAAAGAAAACGTTTGGCATCGACTGTTTACAAACAAATCGAGGCCCCGAGCGCATGGTTAAACGCATTGCGTTGTGTGGCGGCGCTGGAGATTTCCTTCTGGATGCTGCAATAGCGCGTGGAGCAGATGTTTTCTTGACAGGTGAGATGCACTATCATCAGTATTTCGGTCATGATGCGCAACTCTGGATAGGCATTATGGGCCATTATCAGAGCGAACAATTCACGGTTGAATTGCTTCATCGCTTGCTCCAGCAGGAATTTCCGACGCTCGAACTGCTGGAAACGACCAACGCGACCAATCCGATACAATATATATAATAGGAATACATTAAATATAAATATACAATTATGGCGAAGAAAATTGATCCCGCTGAACTGCCCGTGGAGCAGAAGCTGAAGAATCTGTATCAGTTGCAAACAACGCTGTCGGAGATTGATAAAATCAAGACACTGCGTGGCGAACTTCCCTTGGAAGTGCAAGATCTTGAAGACGAAGTTGAGGGTCTGAAAACACGTATCAACAAGCAGGAAGAAGATGTTGAAACTTTGACGGCCGACATTGCTGCAAAGCACGAGAAAATCAAGACTGCTCAAGAGGCTATTGCTCGCTATAAGCAACAGCTTGACGCAGTGAAGAACAATCGCGAGTTCGATATGCTCAACAAAGAAATCGAGTTCCAAGAGCTTGAAGTGCAGTTGCAGGAAAAGAAAATCAACGAAGCAAAGAAGACCATTGAGGAACGCCGTGCTTCTATTGAAGCCAGCACTACAATCATCAACGAGCGTACGGAAGACCTGACGGCAAAGCGCACGGAGCTTGAAGACATCGTGACAGAAACCAAAGCCGAGGAAGAAAAACTCCGTGAAAAGTCAAAATCTCTCGAACTTCTTATTGAGCCGCGCCTCTTGGGAGCTTTCAAGCGTATTCGCAAGAATAGCCGCAATGGTTTAGGTATTGTTTACGTACAGCGCGATGCTTGTGGTGGTTGCTTCAATAAGATTCCGCCCCAGCGCCAGCTCGACATTCGTATGCACAAGAAAGTCATCGTTTGTGAATACTGCGGACGTATCCTCGTAGATCCAGAGTTGGCAGGTGTGAAGATTGAAAAACCTGTTGAAGAGAAGCCGAAGCGCCGTCGTGCAGCGTCTTCTGCAACTTCTGCTCGTCGCACCACTCGCAAGGCTGCTGAAGAAGCTGCTGTGCCCGAGGCTGAAGCTTAATACTTTTTTTATGGTCCTCTTGTCTTTGATGGCAAGAGGACTCTTTTTTCTGCTTTCAGAGTAAAGAAACTATGAACGTACTCTTTGATTATCAAACCTTTTACATTCAGAAAATAGGCGGAGTGTCCAATTGCTTTGCAAACCTCGTGGCAAATATGCCCGAAAACATTCATGCAGAGATAGCCGTTAGAGAAAGCGATAATGTTCACCTTCATGGCAAACAGCTCGTAGAAGGACTATGTCCGTGCCGGCTCACAAAGAACAACTTCCTCTGCCAACGCAAGTTTCCTCTGAAGCACGACCTCTTTAAGATCTTTGCCCGTTTGTTTCCTCAACAAACATCGCTGGGTATCAATAAGAACTATGCCATACAGCGCTTGGAAGAAGGCAATTATGATATTTTCCACCCCACCTTTTTCGATATGTATTTCATGAAACATCTTCATGGAAAACCTTTTGTGCTAACCGTTCACGATATGATTCCCGAATTGTTCTTCAAGAAGAGCGATATGCAGGTTTCTCGCAAGCGCGAACTGGTGAAGCACGCCGCTCATATCGTTGCGGTTTCGGAGAATACCAAGCGGGATCTGGTTGATTTATTGCACGTTCCCGAGGAGCGCATTACCGTGATCTACCACGGCGCGCCAGAAGATGTGGCATATAGCAAAATTCCTCTTTTCGATTTCAAATATCTTCTTTTTGTGGGGCATCGGACCGCCTACAAGAATTTTCGCCCCATGGTGCGCCACCTCCAATCTTTCTTGCAGCGCCATCAGGATTTGAAATTGGTGTGTACGGAAGCACCGTTTTCTGCGGATGAGTTGGCGTTCTTCCAAGAGCTCGATCTCGTCGATCGCATTGTTCATTTCCATGCCACCGATGAGCAACTTCTCACGCTCTATCATCATGCCGAGTGTTTCATCTTTCCCTCCATCTACGAAGGTTTTGGCATTCCCATTTTGGAAGCGTATATCGGTGGCTGCCCCGTAGTGCTCAATCGAAAAAGTTGTTTTCCAGAGATAGCCCAAGATGCCGCTATTTATTTTGATATGGACGAAACGAGTTCGAATTTAGACGAGCAACTGGAACTTCTTTTCTCTGATTCCGCACAACGCACTTTACTATTAGAGCGACAAACTCAGCGTTTGAAGGACTTTTCATGGAAAAAAGCCGCAACAGAATTGGCCGAAGTCTACGAACGAGTGAAAAACAAAGAGCCGTTTTATATCTAATAGCGAGTTGTAGTTAGCCCTCATTATAGCAGCATAGAGAAACTCACGCCTCCGATGAAGGCGCACCATGCTTAACCGAGGGTGAACCCATGGTTAAACATGATGTATCCCCTCTGGGGATAGTAGGTGAACACCGAGCTATTTCTTTTCCTCCTCCTCCCAAGAAAAAACATTTTTTGTTGTCACGTTGTCACGGAGTAGGGAACGTGCTGATAGATAGGTGGTTAAGAGCGTGACAACAAAATTTCATTGTCACATTGTTGTCACACTGCTGTCACGCGCGTAATATATACGTTTTCAGCTTGTTATACTCAAAATGTGACAACGTGACGATGTGACAACACAAAAACAATATACAGATAAGAGGGTATATCCTTCCATTTTCAGCTTTCCCTTTTCTCCCCTCCGCTACAATAAGCGCATCAACTGACGCAATAAGGAAGTCAGCTGATAGGCTTATTGTATTCTCAAACGCAATAAGGATATTTGTGCTTAACGCAATACATCCTTTATAGGAAAAGTCTTAATATTAACGTGAATTCGACGAATTCAGAACTCATGTTATCTTACTATATAACAACAAGGATGGGTAATACGGTAAATGAAAAAGAGTTGGCGCGTAGTTAGAAGCCGAAATATCTATTACTACAGACTTACTACATGCTACCATGTATTTGCGGATGCTTCACGGCAACAACAGAAAACAGCATCGGTATCTCGCCATTCTTTCCTGCGATTTTGAACGTTCCGTTCTTTTCAACTGTCATATTCCCGAATAGGTTGAAAGGCGAGTAATCATACTCTTCAAAAGACTTTATCTGCAAACCATTACAGAGCAAACCATTCAGCACTACAGCCAGCCCGTGATTCCACGTAACGGTCTTTTGCCGATTGTCATTTTCCGAATCTGTGTAGGTTGCTTCTTCCACAACGTAAGGTTCTTTGCGCGAATAAGCATATCGGACTTGAGAAAAATCTTCATTGAACATCCATAATACGGGGTGAAATTCCACTATAACGAACCTTCCACAGTCTTTCAGCATTTGTGAAATTACATGTCCCCATTGGGTTAAGTCAGGCAACCAATTAACAACACCGTAAGATGTATATACAATATCAAACTGTTGCCCTTTCAGCACGGAAGGCGCATCGTATATGTTGCAGCAGTAGAATTGTGCATTCAGTCCTAATTCCTCATTCAAAGACTTTGCCGTTTGTATAGCCTCTTCCGAGAAATCCACCCCCACGACATTGGCTCCCATCTTTGACAGGGACAGCGTATCCATGCCAAAATGACATTGAAGATGGAGAATAGACTTTCCCCGAATGTCTCCCAGCAAAGACAAATCCAAGTCGGGAACAGACTCTACCTCTTTTTTGAATTTATCCAAGTCGTAAAACGAGGAATGCAGGTGTATCTTTGTCCTTGCATTCCACGCCTCTTTGTTTGTTTTATAATAATCTTCCATTGTTTATTTTCCCTTTAATGTTAGTGTGTGTAATGTTCTAAAACAGGTTGATAGCATCGATTTCTGTTTTAGTAGTTTACTTAAACCTCGATAATAACGCCACAGCTTCTTCGGTCGAGGTGGCGAAATTTACCATGCGTCCTCTGTTACTTTCGACGATGAAAGCGAAAGCGGCGAGACTATGGCTGGTATATTTCGACCAATCGCCGACGATGGCAAGGCGAAGGTGATAGTTAGAGAACTTTTGAAGGATGTCGCCCGCGAGTCTTGTTTTTAGTTCGAAGAAGCGGGGAGAAATACTATGCTCGTGGATTATTATTCCATCGTAATACTGCCCGAAGAATTCACCTATCAAGTCTAAGGCGTCTTGCACACTGCCGATGAATTGTTTTTCTGAAAGGACTTCCAAGAATGTTTGCCCGTCGGCTTGATGAGATATGATAGACTTTTCTTTCATGTTTTGTTGTTTTTGTGAACATCTACTTCTTTCATGGCGACGAGGGAGGTAGCTCGCCATTCTTGCTGGCTGATTTTTGTGAAGTGTTCAGTGCGGAAATCGTTAAGCAGGGGAACGGGTTTATTATGTTCGGTGTGATGGTATATGAACCCGCATTTCTCTTGTGCACGACGCGATTTTTCATTGCCGTCGTAATAACCGCACCAAACGGAAGAAAGATGCAAATCCTCGAAGGCGTGACGAAGTATTTCGCGTATGGCTTCGGGAATCAAGCCTTGTCCCCAATAGGGCTCACCAATCCAATAGCCTATTTCACACTCGTTGTTCGCAATCTTTGCACTGTGGATTTCGCTTCTTACGGTCATTATTCCAATGCTGCCGACAGCTTCGCCTGTTTCTTTCAATACAACCGCATAGGTTTCAGGGGCAGAGAGTACTGCCTTTATAATTTCACGGCTGTTCTCTACACTTGTATGTGGTGTCCAACCAGCAATCGGACCAACGTTTGGATTCCGAGCATATTTGTATAATGCTTCAGCATCGCTTTCTTTCCAGGCTCTCAGTATCAGACGTTTTGTTTGTAGTTCCATACTTTTTTCTTATCTTTCACGTTTCTTTATTAGCCTTCTAATAAAGTTTCTATCGTTAGTTTATTGTGTTTTAATATGTACTTTTATTTTCTTTATCGCCCAATTATAATGGCTGGAGGTTGCTGAAACACTATAAGAACCAAGTGTAGAGGTGCCCGTCCAATCGAATATGCCCTTGTTAAAGAGTTCGTTGTCAGAGAAAGTTGCAATCAATTCCATTACTTGCTGATAGCTTTCTTTTAACATTGCTTTTGCGTCTGATAGCGGTGTGTTTTGATGTTTCTTCCAAAACTCCACGTTCATTACTGGATATGTTCTGTATCATTAGTTATATAATAGTTCTTTCCTTTTTTCAGGAAATGACTCGTGTCTGTATTCATGATAATGTCTGAAATAAAACTTTCTATTTTTTGTGGCGATAGATGAAGTTCGAGCTTTCGGTTTATTCTGTCATACACAAGTTTTGTATAACAGAGCTTTTCGATGATGGTTGTTTTCAGCGAATCGTCTATACTTCCATATTCTTGACCATCTCCTTTTTGCGAAAACTATGGGCAACCTTTTCTTTTAGCTCGGCTTGGCATTGTTTAATGGTCTTTCCTGCCGTATCAATGACGATGCGGCTTTTGTGCCACTCGTGATACTCTCGGTTTTCTATATCGTTCCACATAGGGAGTTTCATATTTGCTACTTCTGTATTTCTCTGTTCTGCACGCTTTTTGTGTTCAGCCTTATCTGAGCATATAATCTCAATGTTTACAAAACGACAGTTGTTATTGACAGCAACACCTTCCCATTCTTGCCTTGTCAATTCAATAGGGTTGCAACAATCAGCTATGACATTGTTGCCCAATTGCAAATTATCGGCTGCCATACGATATGCCAACCGATAGCCTTCTCCCTCAACATTGATACGGCACAAGTCTTTCAAGCCTTGTTCAATGGTATCAATGCGCAGATAAACAGCTCCAAACTCTTTTACTACAAATTTTGCAAGTATGGACTTGCCAACCGCTGGTAGTCCAGAGAAAATAAAAAGAATGGCTTTGCTCATTGTAATATTCATTTTAGCAGCTTGACTGCGAGTTTGTAAGTAAACGAAATTCGGGGATTAACGTGAATTCGTCGAACTTACGTTTATATTATATGTCTAAACTGTCCTCTTTTAGCAAGAAATCGAAAAGACCGATTGTCAATATACCATCTTCATTGCGACGTGGCATAATATGGTCTTTTACAATGATAATTTTTTTGAAAGAATCATTGATATTCATCAATGAACGAGATTCTTGTATCTCCTTTTCCCTGTCTGGAATGGAAAAGGCAGACTGTACGTAATACTTCTTGCTTCCCAGACTGGCAATAAAGTCCACTTCGAGTTGAGTGCGAGACCACTTACCGTCTTTATCAGGCTTTCTAATTTCCACCATCCCAACGTCCACACTATAACCTCGTGTAATCAGTTCATTATAAATGATGTTCTCCATGATATGCGTTTCTTCTTGTTGGCGCATATCGAGAATGGCATTCCTCAAACCTATATCAGAGAAATAGTATTTAGAAAGCGTATTAATGTACTTCTTGCCTTTTATGTCGTAACGTATAGCCTTGTTCAGCACGAACGATTCTGATAGATAGTTCAGATAATTGGCTATGGTCTTGTTGGAGATATTTACTTTCTTGACACTTTTGAAGGTATTAGAGAGTTTTGTTGGATTGCATGGAGAGCCGAGAGCCGATGCCATTGTAAGCACCAGCTCGCGCATTTCATTCTCGTTTTGAACTTTGTTTCTTTCTATGATGTCTGCCAAATATACTGTTTCAAACAAATTCTTTAGATAGTTTATTTTCTTTTGTTCAGTGTCAAAAGACTGAACGAGAGGCAAACCGCCATAGGTATAATATTCACGCCATGCGCCTTGTTTGTCACCGCCAATAGCAGAATAGAACTCAGCAAAAGAAAGAGGATTCACATGTATAGTCTCGCCACGGCCGCGGAACTCTGTAGGAATATCGGATGATAGAAAGTGTGAGTTGCTACCAGTTACGTATGTATCTGCATTATCAATATGACGGAAGCTATTCAACACATCCACAAACTCGTCCATCAGCTGTACCTCGTCAATAATGATGTAATAAAGTTTATTGTCTTTGATTCTGTCATGAACATAATGGAGCATAGTGTCTGGATTCCTCAGTTCTTTGTTCATGCGATCTTCAAGGTCAATACGAATGAGGTGGTCATCATCCACCCCATTATCTAACAAGTAGTGGTAGAACAAGACATTCAATAGATATGACTTGCCACATCTGCGTATTCCTGTTACGACCTTAATAAAGCCATTCTGACGACTTTCTATCAACAGCTTTAGATACCTATCTCTTTTTATCTCAATCATGCAAATTCTTATTTCTGTCAACATTGACAGTTTTTGGTAATGCAAAGGTGGCAATTAATTTTAATTCCATAAACTTTATTGACTAAAAAGTGTCAATGTTGCCGTTTTTAAGTCGTATTAATGGTAAAAGAAGTCTTTAAACATGATAATATCAGGCAATAAGCCCCCAAGGAAATGAGTTGTAACTCTACTTTTATCAAAGATCAGTCTATCAGTTGAATACTTGTTGAATAAGGATGCTCCCTTGTACGCTATATTCTGTCAATAAGGTCTTAACCCCAATTCGGTTTAAGAAACTTATGAAAGAGCGTTTCTTAAACCGAATTGGGGTTAATTGTAAAGAAGTGGTATAATTCGTTAAATCTTGGCATAGGATTTGTGATAATATAAATAATGGAAGTTTCAACTTTTGTATTCAATTTGGCTCCTCTACTAAGCCAACAAGTCCGTGAGGATATGTAGACAGGCTTCTATAGACTTCTTCCCCTGTAACCTGAAGATATGAGATTTTTATAATTATTTCTATTTTACAAAATGACAGCTTACGATTTAAAGAACATTGCATCTGCAGGTGGAAATATTGTCATTAGTGCAGAAGATTTTTCAGCGTATGATTTAAAGAATATTGCTGAAAACGGAGTAGCAACAAAGGCAAAGCTAACAATCAAAAACGCAGGTAGATTATCTGGATATGATTGCAAAAATATTGCATCAACCAATCCAGGGAATATAACATTTGATTTTAGCGAATAAATCCCAGCCCTATTGGGAGTGGGAATGGGATTTATTCAAATGTATAACGGCAACTTGAAATATGTTGCCACTAAAGACAGAAAGGAGGAATTATGGCAAAAGTAACTTCAAAATCAGTTGCAACAAAAGCATCTAAAGCATTGCAGGATGGACGTTCAAGCGACAGAACTAAAAGTATTGCAGGCAGTGCTTTGTCTCAGCGAGAAAAGAAGAAATAATAATATTTCTTTGTAGAATAGACCTGGCAAAGCGGCAACTCTGTCAGGTTTATTTTTATGCCATAATGTCATTCCTTCCCGTAAAAACAGCGCAAATATAGTAACTTCTATGATATAACGTGAGTTCGACGAATTATAAGTGTCTATAAAATTGGTAATTAGCGAAGTTTGTTGTAAATTTAAGATGCTAATATACAAATAATTACAAACAAAAATCGCTATGATCACCAGAGACAAAACTACAGAAATCTTTTGTATGGCAGACGACTTCTGCAAGTTTTTTGATGCTATGACGGCAAAATATACGTTAAAACCTATTGGAAAAAGAAAATATCATCGAAGTTCCACGATGTCAAAGGCAGAAGTCATGCTGATAATGATTCTTTTCCACACTTCTGGTTATCGCTGCTTTAAACATTTCTATCTTGAAAAAGTATGTAAGCATCTTCGCCATCTGTTTCCCAATGTTGTTTCTTATAACCGTTTAGTAGAATTGGAAAGGGATGTAGTCATACCCTTAACCTTGTTTATCAAGAAGGTCCTCTTGGGCAAATTCACGGGAATAAGCTTCGTTGACAGCACACCATTGCGTGTCTGCAAAAACGTTCGTATAGTTTTTTCAGTTCTTCGTATTGGGGAGTGAATCCGTATTTTTTGCAGTGGTGGCAATGAGTAAAACCTCGTCTTCGTAAGAACGGAGAGGTATATCAACTTCCTTGTGGTTTTTGACCGTGTAGTCGTAAATCGTTGCTATATAAAACTTTGTTTTTTCGTCTTAATTTAGTCTGGGGGAAGATAAATGAAAGCAGGAAATAACCAAATTAACTTATTGGAGTTCTGTGTAGTCGGGAATTTCGGGGAGGAAAAGAATACTGAGGTCAGAATAGTTGATGCGGCAAATATAGTGATCCAGACCATTAGATACGATGAGGTAGTCGGCGTGGAGCACACTGTTGTATGAATTTATTTGTGTAAAAACTTTCTGCGTGATGCGAATGCTGGGGGCTTTGTATTCGATAATCATACGCGGATTTCCTCCTTCGCGATTGAAGAGTACGCTGTCGCAACGTCGCTCAACGCCGTTGACGTTGAGGCTCACTTCATTGCCCAAGAGCCCTGCAGGATAGTGCTTGTGTTCAACGAGGAAGTGGGTGAAATGCTGTCTAACCCATTCTTCAGGGGTTAGGCGAATGTAGCGTTGCCGCAAAAAGTCGAAGATTTCAGTTTGCCCATTATCTTGCTGGCGTAATTTAATATCAAAGTTTGGCAGATTAAGTGAAATCATTTTCTTACTTTTGCAAATCAATAAATTATTGCAAAATTAAGTATTTCGGCGGATTTACAAACTTTGTATCCCGCCGAAAATGCGTATAAAAACTATTTGTATGAAGACGCGTGAAGAAATCGTGAGTAATTGGCTCCAGCGTTATACTGGTCTGTCGCTGGAAGACTTTGGGGAGCATATCCTTTTGACCAATTTCAATCATTATGTGGATTTGTTTTGTGAGCTGAGCGGTGTGCCTGTAGAGGAAACGACATCTAATATGCGTGCTGTTACTGCTAATGGAATCACAATGATAAATTTCGGAATTGGTAGTCCGAATGCTGCGCTGATTATGGACTTGCTGAGTGCGGTGAAACCGAGTGCTTGCTTGTTCTTGGGTAAGTGTGGCGGTATTTCTGAGAAAACGCAGTTGGGCGATTATATCCTTCCGCTGGCAGGCATCCGCGGTGAGGGTACTTCCAATGACTATTTCCCTTCTGAAGTTCCTTCGCTTCCTGCCTTTATGTTGCAGCGTGCTGTGTCGACAACCTTGCGCGATAACAACCAGGACTACTGGACGGGAACGGTTTACACTACAAACCGCCGCGTTTGGGAACATGACGAACGTTTCAAAAACTATCTGCGCGAAACGCGTGCCATGGCTGTCGATATGGAAACAGCAACTCTCTTCACCTGCGGTTTCTATAATCATATCCCAACAGGGGCTTTGTTACTGGTTTCTGACAACCCCATGGAGGCAGAGGGTATTAAGACGGGCGAGAGTGACCGCAAGGTGACTGCAAACTTTGCTGAAACTCATGTGCGCATAGGCATTGAGGCGATGAAACTTATCATCGGTCAGCGTAAGACGGTGCGCCACCTGAAATATGACTGGTAACATACATATTATATAGACATACAAACGATGGCATTTCCTACTAAGAATCAAGGAGGAGTTTCCTATGACGCCATTGTGAGAGACATCCAAGCGGGCAATTATAAGCCGCTCTATTTTCTGGAAGGAGAGGAGAGCTATTATATTGACCGCTTGGCTGATTTTATTGTGCAGTCTGCGCTGAATCCAGAAGAAAGAGATTTTAATCTTGTCACGCTCTTCGGAGCAGAAACCACTATTTTTAATGTCATTGATGCTGCCAATGGTTTTCCCATGGGGGCACAACGCTTGGTAGTTGTGGTGAAAGAGGCACAAAATATAAAAGAACTGGAACGCTTGGAGCACTATCTAAAGCATCCGCAGCTATCAACGGTCTTGGTGTTCTGTTATAAAAATGGAATGCTGGATCGTCGCAAACGCTTGGCGCCTCTCATCGAGAAAATGGGCGTTCTTTTTGTCTCTCCAAAATTGAAAGATTTTCAGTTGCCTAAATTCATAGAAGATTACCTTCGACGTAAGAAGGTGGGTATCGAACCAGATGCTACAGAAATGATGGCGGCTCATGTGGGAAACGACTTGAGCCGTATGGCTGGCGAATTAGATAAGCTCTGTATTGCTTTGCCCGAAGGTTGCAAAAAGGTGTCGAAAGACTTAGTGGCGGAGAATATTGGAATAAGCAAGGATTACAATGTCTATGAGTTGCAAGATGCGCTCGTTACAAAGAATGTGGTAAAGACTATGCAGATTGCGAATTATTTTGATAAAAATTCAAAAGCGTTTCCGATAAATAGAATAATTCCTACAATCTTCAAATTCTTCCAAAACTTGATGTTGTCCTACTATTCTCCAGATAAATCGGAGAGGGGAGTAGCTACCTTTTTAGGGATAACGGAATGGCAAGTGAGAAAGAGTGTCCTCCCTGCGATGGCAAATTATTCTGGCGTGAAAGTGATGCAAATAATAGGGGAGATTCGGCGTGCGGATGCTCGCTCAAAAGGAGTTGAGAGTGGTAATATCTCATCTGGTGAACTACTGAAAGAACTCCTCTTTTTTATTCTTCACTAAGACTTATTTCGTCAATATTTTATTTAATGATTTTACAGTAAAAGTGAGGCGAGAATCTCTAATTCTCGCTTCACTTTTTTCTCTTCTAGAATGTACAAAATCTCTGCACAACTCTTCTTCTTTGGCTCACTACTCTTGCAAAAATGTGAATCGCCTGTTTCTATTACTATTTTAATCTCTGAAAAGGACCTATTTCTTAGTTGTTTTCTCTATTTTGCTATCTTATAGATAGCAAAATAGAGAAAATTTGATTTTTTCAGCTATCAAATATGATACATGTTTTTTCTGTATATATCTGTTGATATATAAGTAGTTACGGTGATTTTTATGCTCTGAGAATCGCTCGAGCGTGGATTCTTTATCTCTTCCTTAGGTTTACGAATAAATTGAGCTAAGTGGCCTTATTTCTTCTCTAGATATTGCCTGTTAAGTTTTATTACGGATTCAAAATGTGTATATCCATTTGTATATTCACTCTGCGAGTTTACAAAACAATATAAACTATTCTTGTATTTACTTTTATATTAAAGATGTAGAAACGTAATAATATAGATATACAAATCAAAATGTGTAATATGCAAAGATGTATTTATGTTTATCTAATATTGTTTTTTAATTGTAATTTATTGAAATCCAGCAAAGTATAATTATTTTCTAATGTATTATACGAGCAAAAGCTGCTTGCCTACTTATATCGTAGGTAAATTCCTTTATTTTTAGATGTATAGATGCTAGTAACTGCTTGAAGTATAATTTAAAAGAAGTACTCTTAGAGAAAATAGAAGAAGTCTTAAGATCTACACACTACATATGTAAACACTGCCGTAATATAGAAATGTATAAATCTTGACTTTTAAAACATGAATTTAAATTTTGATACTTGAATTCTGGTTTTGATTTTTGTGTTTATAAATGTTGCATATTTGAGAAAATGATTTTATTTTTGTAAATGCTTAGAAAAGGGCGTTTTTTAGGAGAGAGCTAAAGGTTCTGCTCTTTAAAATGAGTTTTGCTCTCTTTTTTTGTATACTAATAAATGATTAAAATGTCATGGAAATGAAGGATCGTATTCGTCAAATTATGGATGATGCCAAAATGTCTCAACAAGATTTTGCTGCTAAATTAGAAATCTCTGCAGCGTCACTGTCAAGTATATTTACTGGTAGAACTCGTCCTACAAATAATCATGTTCAGGCAATTCATAAAGCTTTTCCTGAGATAAATATAAACTGGCTTCTATTTGGTGAAGGAGATAGTAACCTTTCTATTGTCCCAGCGCAAGCAGTGACAGAGATTCCTGAGCAGAGTTTTGTGAATACTTCTTCTTCTCAACCAGAATTAGGACTTTTTTTTTCCGAGCCTCCTGTTGAACAGTCTTTGCCTCAGGAGCGATCTCCATATGCAACAAGGAGTAAAATAGAACAGAATAGAGAAGTTAATATAATTGACAAACGAATTCGGAAAGTAAGAGAAATTCGTGTCTTTTATGATGATGGTACTTACGAGACTTTTACGCCCTCTTCTAAATGATAATTTGGATTCAATATGTAGATTCCTTATATTTGCTTCGACAATTAGCTAAATCCAATATCTATGAGTAAGAAGTATTGGCGTTTGATGCCTGAAGCGGATCGTCGGGGTTTTATAGCCTTGGCTTTGGTGTTATTGATCGGTTGTGGGGTGACATATTATTTCTTAAAACCTAATATCTCTTCTGAGATGTTGTCTTCAAAGGATTCCCTTTCTGTACTTTCTTTTCAAATGGAACAGGATAGCGTTGAGGGGCAGTATAGAGAGCGTTATACGCAATATAATGGTGGTGTAGTAAAGCAGACTTTTCCTTTTGATCCTAATGCGTGTGATTCTGTAACCTTTGTTCGACTTGGCTTAAAGCCGTGGATGGCACATAATGCTTTAAAGTATAGACGGAAGGGAGGGCGTTGGCGTTCTCCGGAAGATTTTAAGCGTTTGTATGGACTTACTAAGGCGGATTTTGAGCGCTTAAAACCTTATATCCGTATAGATTCTGAAGATAAATCATTCTCCGATTCTCGCCGACGATACGATTCTATTCGTGCCTCCTATCCCCAAAAGTATAAGGAACTTACAATTATGGATCTTAATGCTGCTGATACAACTCAACTAAAACGAATTCCGGGAGTGGGAAGCTATTATGCTTCTAAGATATGTCGTTATCGTGAGCGTCTTGGAGGTTTTGTTTCGCGTAATCAGATTAAGGAGGTGGATGGATTACCTGAGGATATAGAGAAGTGGTTCGAAGTTTCGCCTAATGTTTCAGTTAAGACCTTAAATATAAATAAGAGTACTTTTAAGCAACTTATTCATCATCCATATTTAAATTATGAGCAGGTTAAAGAAATAATGAATTATATTAGAAAGTTCGGCCCAATTAAAAGTTGGCGTGATTTGAGTCTTTCAGAGCATTTTACTCCCGAAGATTTTAAGCGTCTCCAACC
Organism: Alloprevotella rava; assembly: GCF_014195585.1. Taxonomy (GTDB): domain Bacteria; phylum Bacteroidota; class Bacteroidia; order Bacteroidales; family Bacteroidaceae; genus Alloprevotella; species Alloprevotella rava. The sequence continues at coordinate 311,984 of NZ_JACICA010000003.1, forward strand.
CTATATTGTCTTTTGAAGGCTATGATATTAGAAGAAGAGAATCGATGATTCACCATCATTCGGCTCCCTCTTCGTCTTTGATACTCTTCTTTAATTTCTCAAATCTCTTTCTCCTTCCGATTCGAGAGTCCTCTCTGTCGTCCATATTCTCTTTCCTTTTTGTTCACTCAATTTGTCCCATTCGAGCCTTTTGCATGGTAATTATCCCTGACTATCTTTCAAAAATTCCTATTAATTCGGTCGTTTCCTCCCTTAAATCCTCCACTCTAAAACTTTTTTCAAAAAAAGTGCTGCGTACTCTTTGCTATTCCAAAATCTCGTAGTACTTTTGCATCCGCAACCGAGAAACGGGGGTTACTCCTTGTGGTTGTCAACTGTGATCTTTGAAAGAATTGACATAAACTTTTAAGAAGAGAAGTACAAGAAAAGAAAGAACAAGATGCAGAAATGTGTCATGTTCGGGTAGAATTGTAGAAATCAACCGTTAATTTTCTTATAGATACGGCGTTCTGAGTAAAACAGAAAAAAGAACAAAATCATACTTACAATGAAGAGTTTGATCCTGGCTCAGGATGAACGCTAGCTACAGGCTTAACACATGCAAGTCGAGGGGAAACGACATTGAAAGCTTGCTTTT